>NZ_PDZJ01000020.1:0-604 GCF_002735685.1 Janthinobacterium sp. BJB301
GGCTAAAACAGTCAGGATGTTGGCTTAGAAGCAGCCATCATTTAAAGAAAGCGTAATAGCTCACTGATCGAGTCGTCCTGCGCGGAAGATGTAACGGGGCTAAGCCAGTCACCGAAGCTGCGGATATCCTTTATTGGATATGGTAGGAGAGCGTTCTGTAAGCCTGCGAAGGTGTCTTGTAAAGGATGCTGGAGGTATCAGAAGTGCGAATGCTGACATGAGTAGCGATAATGGGGGTGAAAAGCCTCCACGCCGTAAGCCCAAGGTTTCCTGTTCAACGTTCATCGGAGCAGGGTGAGTCGGCCCCTAAGGCGAGGCAGAGATGCGTAGCTGATGGGAAGCAGGTTAATATTCCTGCACCGTCGTATGATGCGATGGGGGGACGGATCGCGGAAGGTTGTCCAACTGTTGGAATAGTTGGTTTTTGGCTCATAGAAGGTACTTAGGCAAATCCGGGTACGGAATTCAAGGGGTTGAGACGAGTGAACTTGTTCACGAAGCAATCGGAAGTGGTTCCAAGAAAAGCCTCTAAGCTTCAGTCATACGAGACCGTACCGCAAACCGACACAGGTGGGCGAGATGAGTATTCTAAGGCGCTTGAGAG
>NZ_PDZJ01000021.1:0-581 GCF_002735685.1 Janthinobacterium sp. BJB301
CTGGTGTGCTCCGCAGCTGACGGCCCAATGCCACAGACCCGCGAACACATCCTGCTGGCCCGCCAAGTTGGCGTTCCATACATCATCGTGTTCCTGAACAAGTGCGACCTGGTCGACGACGCAGAGCTGCTGGAACTGGTTGAAATGGAAGTGCGCGAGCTGTTGTCGAAGTACGAATTCCCAGGCGACGACCTGCCAATCATCAAAGGTTCGGCACGTATGGCGCTGGAAGGCAAAGAAGGCGAAATGGGCGTTGACGCAGTGCTGCGTCTGGCCGATGCGCTGGATGCATACATCCCAACGCCAGAGCGCGCTGTTGATGGTGCTTTCCTGATGCCAGTGGAAGACGTGTTCTCGATCTCGGGTCGCGGTACCGTTGTGACCGGTCGTATCGAGCGCGGCATTGTTAAAGTCGGCGAAGAGATCGAAATCGTCGGTATCACCGATACCGTCAAAACGACTTGCACCGGCGTGGAAATGTTCCGCAAACTGCTGGACCAAGGTCAAGCTGGCGACAACGTTGGTCTGCTGCTGCGCGGCACCAAGCGTGAAGACGTGCAACGTGGTCAAGTTCTGGCAAA
>NZ_PDZJ01000022.1:0-571 GCF_002735685.1 Janthinobacterium sp. BJB301
CTGCGGATCAAAGTGTGTTTGCTCACTCCCCGCAGCTTATCGCAAGCTACTACGTCCTTCATCGCCTGTAATCGCCAAGGCATCCACCATGTGCACTTATTCGCTTGTCCCTATAACGTTAGCCTCTGATTACTAGGTAATCAAAGAGCGCTACAGGGATAAGAAAGTACAACGTTGTTGCTTGTTTGTTGATACATACAATCATTACCCATCGATTCGCTTTTTACGGCAAACCGATCAATAAATAATCTTTACTTCTTCCAGATTGTTAAAGAACGAAACAGCTTTGATCGCTAAAAGATCAAACCTAAACCAAAGTCTTTTTGACTGGCTTACGTTTGCACTTTCGAGTAAAACTTTGGTGGAGGATGACGGGATCGAACCGACGACCCCCTGCTTGCAAAGCAGGTGCTCTCCCAGCTGAGCTAATCCCCCGGGAATTTTTACTGGTAGGGCTGGTTGGACTCGAACCAACGACCCCCGCGTTATCAACACGGTGCTCTAACCAGCTGAGCTACAGCCCCAACGCGGAACTACTACGACTACTGTTTCTTCTTAATTAAACAGCCGA
>NZ_PDZJ01000023.1:0-558 GCF_002735685.1 Janthinobacterium sp. BJB301
CACACTTATCGGCTGTTAATATAAAGAACAGCATTTGGGGCTGTAGCTCAGCTGGTTAGAGCACCGTGTTGATAACGCGGGGGTCGTTGGTTCGAGTCCAACCAGCCCTACCAGTTTCTGTAGTCTGTATTACCCATTGGGGGATTAGCTCAGCTGGGAGAGCACCTGCTTTGCAAGCAGGGGGTCGTCGGTTCGATCCCGTCATCCTCCACCAAAAGTTCAAACGTAAGTTGATCACACTGGTGATTGAATTTAGGTTTGGTCTTTTCGAGATCAAGTGCTGTATGTTCTTTAACAATCTGGAAGAAGTAAAGATTATTTATTGATCGGTTTGCCGTAAAAGGTAAATCGATGGGTAATGATTGTATGTATCAACAAACAAGCAACAACGTTGTACTTTCTTATCCCTGTAGCGCTCTTTGATGATTTCGGTTATCAGAGGCTAACGTTATAGGGACAAGCGAATAAGTGCACATGGTGGATGCCTTGGCGATTACAGGCGATGAAGGACGTAGTAGCTTGCGATAAGCTGCGGGGAGTGAGCAAACACACTTTGAT
>NZ_PDZJ01000024.1:0-552 GCF_002735685.1 Janthinobacterium sp. BJB301
ATAGGGAAGCCGTAGAGAAATCGAGTCCGAATAGGGCGATCAGTCGCTGGGTGTAGACCCGAAACCAAGTGATCTACTCATGGCCAGGATGAAGGTGCGGTAACACGCCCTGGAGGTCCGAACCCACTAATGTTGAAAAATTAGGGGATGAGCTGTGGGTAGGGGTGAAAGGCTAAACAAACTTGGAAATAGCTGGTTCTCTCCGAAAACTATTTAGGTAGTGCCTCAAGTATCACCATCGGGGGTAGAGCACTGTTATGGCTAGGGGGTCATTGCGACTTACCAAACCATTGCAAACTCCGAATACCGATGAGTGCGAGCTTGGGAGACAGACGTCGGGTGCTAACGTCCGGCGTCAAGAGGGAAACAACCCAGACCGCCAGCTAAGGTCCCAAAGATTGGCTAAGTGGAAAACGAAGTGGGAAGGCTAAAACAGTCAGGATGTTGGCTTAGAAGCAGCCATCATTTAAAGAAAGCGTAATAGCTCACTGATCGAGTCG
This sequence comes from Janthinobacterium sp. BJB301, assembly GCF_002735685.1. Classification (NCBI taxonomy): domain Bacteria; kingdom Pseudomonadati; phylum Pseudomonadota; class Betaproteobacteria; order Burkholderiales; family Oxalobacteraceae; genus Janthinobacterium; species Janthinobacterium sp. BJB301. Next base: position 501 of record NZ_PDZJ01000024.1, read on the forward strand.
TCCTGCGCGGAAGATGTAACGGGGCTAAGCCAGTCACCGAAGCTGCGGATAT
>NZ_PDZJ01000002.1:0-1349355 GCF_002735685.1 Janthinobacterium sp. BJB301
CAGGACCGAAGTAGTTCGCATTCGGCACATACGTCACCTTGAAGGAGCGGCCGCTGCCGCCCCCCGCCGCGCCGCTCGCCACCACCGTGACGCGCCCATGCTGCGGCGGCGTGACGATGGTCACATCCGTGATCGGGCTGCCATCCGTGGAAGCGATGGTCAGGCTCACTTCCTGGTTGGCCGAGGTCGTTGCCGTTTCATTCGGCACCGGCGGCGGCGCCTGGTTCACCTGCAGGGTCAACGCTTGCTGCACCGTGAACTGGTGCGCGTCCTTCGCTTGCAAGGTGAAGTTGTAGCTGCCGGCCACCGTTGGCGTGCCGCTGACGATGCCGGTCGCCGCATTGAGCACCAGACCGCTTGGCAAGGCGCCGCTGCTCACGGAGTACGCATACGGCGCGATGCCGCCGGCCGCCGTGAATGTCTGGCTATATGCGTCGCCGGCACGGATCGGCGCCAGGCTGGCCGGCGTCAGCGTCAGGACCGGTGCCGCCACTGCCAGGGTATAGCTGTTGCTCGCGCTGAATGGCGCACCCACGCCCGTGCTGCTGTCGGTGACCTTGATGCTGAACGGGAAACTGCCCGCCACATTCGTCGTGCCGGACAGTACGCCCGTGGCCCCGTTCAGGCTCAGGCCAGCGGGCAAGGTACCGCTGCTGACGCTGAAGGTGTACGGCGCCGTGCCGCCCGCTGCCGAGAGGGTCGCGCTGTAGGCCGCTTCCGCCGTCGGATTGGACAAGGCCGCTGGCGTCAGGCTGACTGTGGCCGAAGACACCACCAGGGTATAACTTTGCGTGCCGGTGAACTGGTGCGCATCGGCCGCCTGCACGGTCAAGGTAAAACTGCCGGCTGCCGTTGGCGTGCCGCTCAGCAAACCGCTGCTGCCCAAGGTGAGGCCAGCTGGCAGGCTGCCGCCCGACACCGTGTAGGCATAGGGAGCCACGCCGCCGCTGGCCGACAGTGGCTGGCTGTACGCCGTGGCCACTGTCGCCGCCGGCAAGGTGGCCGGCGTGAGCGTGATCGTCGGCGCGCCGACGGGCACGGTATAACTGTTGGTGGCGCTGAACGGCGCACCCGTGCCCGTGCTGCTGTCCGTGACCTTGATACTGAACGGGAAACTGCCCGCCACATTCGTCGTGCCGGACAGTACGCCCGTGGCCGCATTCAGGCTCAGGCCAGCGGGCAAGGTACCGCTGCTGACGCTGAAGGTGTACGGCGCCGTGCCGCCCGCTGCCGTCAGCGTCGTAGTGTAGACCGCTTCCGCCGTTGGATTCGGCAAGGTAGCCGGCGTCAGGCTGACCGTGGCCGAGGACACCACCAGGGTATAGCTTTGCGTGCCGGTGAACTGGTGCGCATCGGCCGCCTGCACGGTCACGGTGAAATTGCCACCCGCCGTTGGGGTACCGCTGAGCAGACCACTGCTGCTCAGCGTCAGGCCCGCAGGCAGGCTGCCGGCCGACACCGTGTAGGCATAGGGAGCGACGCCGCCGCTGGCCGACAATTGCTGGCTATACGCCGTGGCCACTTTCGGCGCCGCCAGCGAACCTGGCGTCACCGAGATTACGGGGGCAACGACTATCAAGGTATAGCTGTTGCTGGCGCTGAACGGTGCCCCCGCGCCCGTGCTGCTGTCCGCAACCTTGATGCTGACAGGGAAGCTGCCGGCCACATTGGTCGTACCGGACAATACGCCGGTGGCTGCGTTCAGGCTCAGGCCGACGGGCAAGGTGCCGCTGGTCACGCTGTAGGTATACGGCGCCGTGCCGCCCGTCGCCGCCAGGGTCGCAGTGTAGGCTGCCTCCGCCGTCGCATTGGGCAAGGTGGCCGGAGTCAGGCTGACGCTAGGATTGCCTACTGTGACCGTCACTGTGGCTGACGCAGACGTGCCGCCGGCATTGCTGGCCGTATAGGTAAAACTGTCTGGCCCGGCATAGCCTGCCGTCGGCGTGTAGGTGATGCTGGTGCCGCTGACCGTCGCCGTGCCGTGGCCGGCTGCGGAGGCCACCGCCACCGACGTAGCCGTACCGCCGCTCAGGTTCAGGGTGATCGGATTGGCGCTGCTGCCATATGCCACGCTGGCGCTGACGGCGCCGGCAATGGGCACGCTTGGCGTCACCGTGATCGTCACGACGGCAGCCGCCGACGTGCCGCCACCATTGCTGGCCGTGTAAGAGAAGCTGTCCGGCCCGGAATAACCTGCCGCCGGCGTGTAAGTGATGCTGGTGCCGCTGACCGTCGCCGTGCCATGGCCGGCGGCGGAGGCTACCGCCACCGACGTCGCCGCGCCGCCGCTCAGGTTCAGGGTGATCGGATTGGCGCTGCTGCCATACGCCACCGTCGCGCTGACGGCGCCGGCAACGGGCACGCTGGGCGTTACCGTGATCGTCACGATGGCTTCCGCCGACGTGCCGCCACCATTGCTGGCCGTGTAGGAGAAGCTGTCCGGCCCGGAATAACCTGCCGCCGGCGTGTAAGTGATGCTGGTGCCGCTGACCGTCGCCGTGCCGTGGCCGGCAGCGGAGGCCACCGCCACCGACGTCGCCGCGCCGCCGCTCAGGTTCAGGGTGATCGGATTGGCGCTGCTGCCATACGCCACCGTCGCACTGACGGCGCCGGCCACTGGGGGTGCCACCACCACCGTGACGGAGTAGGCGCGCGACCCCGTGTAGGGTCCGCTGCCACTGCTGCTGTCGGTCGCGGTGACGGTGAAGTTATATGGCCCCGCTGCCGTCGGCGTGCCGGACAAGGTGCCGTCCGCCGCCAGGCTCAGGCCCGTCGGCACGCTGCCGCCGGTGATGGCATAGCTATACGGGGCCGTGCCGCCGGCGGCGGTAATGCCCTGGCTGTAGGCGACGCCGGCTGTCATCGCCGGCATCACCGTTGGTGCCACCGTGATCGTCGGCGCAGTGACAGTCATCGAGTAGGCGCGCGCGCCGGAATACGGGCCGCTGCCCGTCGAACTGTCGGTGGCGCGCACGGTAAAGTTGAAGACGCCGCCCGCCGTCGGCGTGCCCGACAGTACGCCGGTGGCAGCATTCAAGGTCAGGCCGGCCGGCAAGGTGCCGGCGCTGATGGCGTAGGTGTACGGCCCGGTGCCGTCCGCGGCCGTCACGCTCTGGCTGTATGCGCTACCCACGGCCGCCGCAGGCACGGTGCTTGGCGCAATCGTGATGGTGGGTCCGCCGACCGTGATCGTCACGGTGGCGGGCGCCGAGGTACCCACGCCGTTGGATGCCGTGTAGGTGAAGCTGTCCGGCCCGCCGTAGCCGGCCATCGGCGTGTAGGTGATGCTGGTGCCGCTGGCCGTCGCCGTGCCGTGCGAGGCAGCGGAGGCCACAGCCACCGACGTCGCCGCGCCGCCGCTCAGATTCAGCGTGATCGGGTTGGCGCTGCTGCCATAGGCCAGGCTGGCGCTGACATTGCCGGCCACGGGCGCGCCGGCCGCTACGGTGACGGAATACGCGCGCGATCCCGTGTAGGGGCCGCTGCCGGTGCTGCTGTCGGTCGCGGTGACGGTGAAGTTATATGGCCCCGCTGCCGTCGGCGTGCCGGACAAGGTGCCGTCCGCCGCCAGGCTCAGGCCCGTCGGCACGCTGCCACCGGTGATGGCATAGCTATACGGGGCCGTGCCGCCGCCGGCGGCAATGCCCTGGCTGTAGGCGACGCCGGCTATCATCGCCGGCATCACCGTTGGTGCCACCGTGATCGTCGGCGCAGTGACAGTCATCGAGTAGGCGCGCGCGCCGGAATACGGACCGCTGCCCGTCGAACTGTCCGTGGCCCGCACGGTAAAGTTGAAGACGCCGCCCGCCGTCGGCGTGCCCGACAGTACGCCGGTGGCAGCATTCAAGGTCAGGCCGGCCGGCAAGGTGCCGGCGCTGATCGCATATCCGTACGGCCCGGTACCGTTCGCGGCCGTCACGCTCTGGCTGTATGCGCTACCCACGGCTGCCGCAGGCACGGTGCTTGGCGCAATCGTGATGGTGGGGCCGCCGACCGTGATCGTCACGGTGGCGGGCGCCGAGGTGCCCACGCCGTTGGATGCCGTGTAGGTGAAGCTGTCCGGTCCGCCGTAACCGGCCGTCGGCGTGTAGGTGATGCTGGTGCCGCTGGCCGTCGCCGTGCCGTGCGAAGCAGCGGAGGCCACGGCCACCGACGTCGCCGCGCCGCCGCTCAGGTTCAGCGTGATCGGGGTGGCGCTGCTGCCATAGGCCACGCTGGTGCTGACATTGCCGGCCACGGGCGCGCCGGCCGCGACGGTAACGGAATACGCGCGCGAACCCGTGTAGGGGCCGCTGCCGGTGCTGCTGTCGGTCGCGGTGACGGTGAAATTGAATGGTCCCGCCGCCGTCGGCGTGCCCGACAGAGTGCCATCCGGAGCCAGGCTCAGGCCCGTCGGCAAGCTGCCGCCGGTGATGGCATAGCTATACGTGGCCGTGCCGCCGGCGGCGCTGATGGACTGGCTGTAGGCGACGCCGGCCGTCATGGCCGGCATGACCGTCGGCGTGATGCTGATCGTTGGTGCTGCCACCGTCATCGAGTAGGCGCGCGCGCCAGAGTATGGGCCGCTGCCCGTCGAACTGTCCGTGGCGCGCACGGTAAAGTTGAAGACGCCGCCCGCCGTCGGCGTGCCCGACAGCACGCCAGTGGAGGCATTCAAGGTCAGGCCGGCCGGCAAGGCGCCGGCGCTGATGGCGTAGGTGTATGGCGCGCCACCGTTCGCGGCCGTCACGTTCTGGCTGTAGGCCGCCCCAACGCTTGCTGCTGGCACGGTGCTTGGCGCAATCGTGATGGTGGGACCGCCGACGGTGATCGTCACGGTGGCGGGCGCCGAGGTGCCCACGCCGTTGGATGCCGTGTAGGTGAAGCTGTCCGGTCCGCCGTAACCGGCCGTCGGCGTGTAGGTGATGCTGGTGCCGCTGGCCGTCGCCGTGCCGTGCGAAGCAGCGGAGGCCACGGCCACCGACGTCGCCACGCCGCCGCTCAGGTTCAGCGTGATCGGGTTGGCGCTGCTGCCATAGGCCACGCTGGTGCTGACATTGCCGGCCACGGGCGCGCCGGCCGCGACGGTGACGGAATACGCGCGCGATCCCGTGTAGGGGCCGCTGCCGGTGCTGCTGTCGGTCGCGGTGACGGTGAAGTTGAATGGCCCCGCCGCCGTCGGCGTGCCGGACAAGGTGCCGTCCGCCGCCAGACTCAGGCCCGTCGGGACGCTGCCGCCGGTGATGGCATAGCTATACGTGGCCGTGCCGCCGGCGGCGCTGATGGACTGGCTGTAGGCGACGCCGGCCGTCATGGCCGGCATGACCGTCGGCGTGATGCTGATCGTTGGTGCTGCCACCGTCATCGAGTAGGCGCGCGCGCCAGAGTATGGGCCGCTGCCCGTCGAACTGTCCGTGGCGCGCACGGTGAAGTTGAAGCTGCCGCCCGCCGTTGGCGTGCCCGACAGCACGCCGGTGGAGGCATTCAAGGTCAGGCCGGCCGGCAAGGCGCCGGCGCTGATCGCATATCCGTACGGCGCGAAACCGTTCGCGGCCGTCACGTTCTGGCTGTAGGCCGCCCCAACGCTTGCTGCTGGCACGGTGCTTGGCGCAATCGTGATGGTGGGACCGGCGACCGTGATCGTCACGGTGGCGGGCGCCGAGGTGCCGATGCCGTTCGTAGCCGTGTAAGTGAAGCTGTCCGGCCCGCCGTAGCCGGCCGTCGGCGTGTAGGTGATGCTGGTGCCGCTGGCCGTTGCCGTGCCGTGCGAGGCAGCGGAGGCCACGGCCACCGACGTCGCCGCGCCGCCGCTCAGGTTCAGGGTGATCGGGTTGGCGCTGCTGCCGTAGGCCACGGTGGCGCTGGCGGCGCCGGCCACGGGCGCGCCGGCCGCCACGGTGACGGAATACGCGCGCGACCCCGTGTAGGGGCCGCTGCCGCCGCTGCTGTCGGTCGCGCTGACGGTAAAGTTATACGGTCCCGCCGCCGTGGGCGTGCCGGACAGGGTGCCGTTCGCGGCCAGGCTCAAGCCCGTGGGCAGGCTGCCGCCGGTGATGGCATAGGTATAGGTGGCCGTGCCGTTCGCCGCAGTGATGCCCTGGCTATAGGCAAGACCGACGGTCATTGCCGGCATGACCGTCGGCGCGACGGTGATGGTTGGCGCATTGACCGTCAGCGCATAAGCGCGCGTGCCATTGGCAGCCAGCGAGTCCGTGGCCCGCACGGTGAAATTGAACGTGCCTCCCGCCGTCGGCGTGCCAGACAGACTACCGGCGCCGGACAGGCTCATGCCTGCAGGCAAGCTGCCAGCCGTTACCGCGTAGGTGTAGGGCGCCGCGCCGCCAGTCGCGCTCAAGGCCGTCACCGGATAAGCCTGGGCCACCGTCGCAGTCGGCACGGTGGCAGGCGACAGCACGATGGCGGAAGTGATCGTGACGTTGTACACGATGGGCTGCGCCACATCGTCCTTGACGGTGAAGGTATCGGAGGTCGCGCTGAGATTCGTATTCCTGTAGCGCACGGCATTCGTCTGGTTCGAATCCTCCAGCGTGCCGTGTTGCGGCGGCACCAGGGTGCCCGTCAGGCCGAAAGGGGAGCAAGCCGAATTGGAATAATCCTCGTAATACTCTTGCCCCGCCACCACGCTGATGTTGCGCGGACTCGGGCAGGCACTGGCGGCGGAAGCCTGGCTGGAAAAGAGGGATAGCAAGACAAACAGCAGGGTTCCCGCCAGACGCATCAGCCACGATGGCAGCAAGCCTTGGACAGGCTGCGCGCCATGGGCCCTGGCAATGAAGCCATCAACACTCCGGACAGGCGTGGATAGCCATCCAAATTTCGTGAAATTCAGAAACATTTGTCTTCCCTCAATACATTTATCTTGGCGCTGGAGCTATTGCAGATAACGGTCAAGGCAAACCTGCACGCCGATGACAACTACCGTCAACAGGACTCAAGGTGGCTTCCCAGCATGATTAAACCTTGCTTTAAGTCAATCTATGCTACTACGGCTTACAAAGAAAGCAACTATAAAATATTATCAAATAGGGAAGTTTTTTAATAAAAATCAATTGCTATTAAAATAGTGTATTTATTCAACAACAATTATGGAAAAGAAACCTGCGTGGGAGGCTATATTGACCTGCTCGCCGTAAGCCATGCGAACGCGGCATCACGCTAGCCTGCATGGGCAACAGCAAGGGCTTGCCGCCCATTTTCCCTGTCGAGTACGCTCGGTGCGCCAACAGGAAGACGGCTTTGCATGGGGAAATTCTGGCGGCGCATGCTTGCCGCTGCAGCAGCAGCGACCGCATCGAATACGGCCTCGCGTACCCTGCCATCAGTTGCACGCACGCCACGCCGGACGCTGTCACCTTGCAAGCCACCCGCGCAGAAATTCTTGCCAGCGGGCAGCATGGCCTGCCCGGCATGTTGCCCGCTGGCCATGCCACCTGTCGTCAGCTTTACTGCAGTGCTTGCTTCAAGCCCGGTGCAAACTCCGCGCCATGCTTGACCTGCGCGGTGGACGCCTTCAGGGTGGCGCCGATGGGCTCGGCGCGGCCAGCCAGGCATTGCCCCAGGAAGTTTTCCGTCACCGCATTGAAGGCGATGTTGTTCACGGGCCGGGCAAAGCCATGGCCCTCGTCGGGGAACAGCACATACGTGACGGGGATGTTCTTGGCCGCCATGGCCGCCACGATCTGGTCCGATTCAGCCACGTTGACGCGCGGGTCGTTCGCGCCCTGGCCGATCAGCAGCGGGCGCTGGATATTCTGCGCAAAGTTCAGCGGCGAACGCTCCTTCAGCAGCGCCTTGCCCTCTTCCGTGGTCGGGTCGCCCATGCGCTTGTAGAACTGCTGCTTGCCCGCTTCCCAATACGGCGGTATGGTTTGCAGCAAGGTAAACAGGTTAGACGGGCCGACGATGTCGACGCCGCAGGCAAATGTCGTCGGCGTGAACGCCATGCCGGCCAGGGTGGCATAACCGCCATACGAGCCGCCCATGATGGCCACCTTGTCGGCCGTGGTCACGCCGCTTTTCACCGCCCATTGCACCGCGTCGAGCAAGTCGTCATGCATCTTGCGGCCCCACTGCAGGTCGCCGGCCGAGATGAATTGCTTGCCGAAGCCCGTCGAGCCGCGGAAGTTCACCGACAGCACGGCGTAGCCGCGGTTGGCCAGCCACTGGTGATAGCCGTTGTAGCCATACGTATCGCGCGCCCACGGGCCGCCGTGCACCAGCAGCACCATCGGCACCGCCTGCGATGGCGTGCCGCCGGCGCTCGCCTTCGATGCTTGCGGCAGGGTCAGATACGACACCAGGTTCAGGCCGTCGCGCGCCTTGATTTGCTGCGGATACATGGGCACCAGCGGTGCGCCTTCCAGTTCCGGACGCGTCACGTACAGCCGCGTGAGCTTCCTGGTCTTGCGTTCGTACAGCCAGCTCGATGGCGGCGCCGTGACGGCATCGACGGCCACCAGCCATTTATCGTCGGCATCCGTGCGCGACGTTACCGTGAACTGGCCCTGGGTATTTTTTTTCAGGAAGGCCAGGTCGGCTTTCAGGTCGTTCGTCAGCGGCAGATACTCCTGCTGCAGAAAATTGACCGTGTAGGCCTGCACGCGGCCCGTGCGCGTGTCGTACAGTGCATCGGCAATATCCGTGCGCGGGTCTTGCGCCACCACCGTGCTCTTGCCGCTGGCCACGTCCTGCGCCAGCAGCGCCGAAGTATTGCGGCCGCGCGAATCGTTCCAGTACAGGGTCTTGCCATCGACCGTGAACGCCAGCGGCGACGTGGTCTGCGCATCTTCCAGGCCCACTTCGGCCAGCGGCGTGCTCTCGACCTTGCCATCGGCCAGGCGGAAATACGTCATGCCGCCATCGGCGCGCGCCTTGCTGGCAATGCGCAAGTTGAGCAGTTCATCGGCGACATAGCCGCCATAGCCATCATTCTGCTGCACCAGGGTCAGCTTGCCGCTGGCCAGGTCCAGGCTGTACACGTCGTGCCAGCGCGCATCGCGGTTATTGATGCCGACGAGGATGCGGTCCTTCACCTTGCTGCTGATCTGGACTATCCGCACGCGGGTCTTCTCGAACGGCGTGTAGTTGATCTGCTTGCCGCTCGCCACGTTCACGCCGTATAGCAGGAAGTTTTCATCGCCGCCCTTGTCCTGGATGAACAGCAGGGTTTTCGAATCGGGCGACCAGAAGCTGCTGCGGATGGGCCGCACCTTTTCTTCCGTCAGCGGGCGAGCTTGCGCCGGGTCGCTGGCCGGCGCCACCCACACATTGAGCACGCCGTCGCGCGGCGCGATCCACGACAGCCACTTGCCATCCGGGCTGATGCGCCCGCCGGACTTGCTGGGATTGCCAAAAATCTTCGCCCGCTCGATCAGCGGCGTGTCATTGGCAGGGGCTTGGGCGTGCGCCGGCAGGGCGGCGGCAAACAACAGGGCAGGCAGGGCATAACGGATCATGGACACCTCATGGTTGATGAATGAAGGGAAACTTCACACGTGCATGTGCCAGGCCATCATAGGCCAAACGGCTGTTGCCAGGCTGATCACAATGACCAAATCAGGAAACGGGGGAACAGAATGCCTGTAGCGGGGAATGAAATGCGGGAGGCAAGAATTGAGCAAGCGCAAGACGCTGGCACGATGGCCCGATGGCGTGACCCGAGCGGACGTAGCACGCTTGCCAATTCTTGCAAAACCATACACTATCTGCGTGCAGTAATTCAGCCCTGACATGGAGAGAGCACTCATGAGCACATGTGACCATATCGTCCGAATGGCCGCCTACAATGAAGTAATGAACGAGAAACTGTATAGTGCAGCTGGGCAACTATCTCAGGAGGAGCTCTTTGCCGACCGCAAGGCATTTTTTGGCTCCCTCTTCGGCACGATGAACCACCTTGTCGTCGCCGATACGATCTGGCTCAAGCGTTTCTGCGGACATCCGGCACGCCAGCCGGCGCTCGACGCCATCCGCGCGGCGGCCGCTCCGGCGGCGCTGAACCAGCCGCAGGCCGAAGACCTGACGGGCCTGCTCAGGCTGCGCCATACGCTGGACCAGACCATACAGCGCTGGGCCGCCGACCTGACGCCAGACGACCTGGAACAGCCGCTCGGCTACGCCAACATGAAAGGCATGGTGTCGCGCAAACGCTATTCGAGCCTGATCATGCATTTTTTCAATCACCAGACGCATCACCGGGGCCAGGCCACCACCCTGCTGTCGCAAAGCAGCATCGACATCGGCGCCACCGACCTGCTGATGCTGATTCCCAACGAAGACTGACGAGCGCAGTGTTCGTTTGCTCGCAGAATTGACCCACTCTGTTTGACCCGCCTTCCACTGCTTGGCAAACGCTGCCACGCAGTCGTATGACCCTACGTAGCCCAGCTCTTTCAGGTCTTCATGGATCTGCTTCAAATTGCGCCGCTGCTTACGCGGCTTAGTCGTCTCGGCCTTGAGCCAGCCGGATAGCTGCACCGAGTATTTGTCTAATCCGCTAATTGATCGCCGCTCCGCATAGGAGGGCTCAGTGTCTAGCTGGAAAATACACGAAATCTCACTCGCCGGTGACATGAACCAGGATGCGCCGAAAGGCTGGACTCCACGAGGACTTAAAAGAGTTGGGGTTCGATGGGGGGCTTACGACAGGGTCGCGGCGTTCGCGAGGACATGGAGGGCCGTCAAGTAGGCCTGGTCAATTCGGCCAGCAAACAAACATGCTCGGGCCTGGGAAAGAATCGTCAGCAGGAAAAACCTGTTTCAACCCATGCCAAATGATTGCAAACAAGCCCATGTTTTCGTAGGGGTAAATGCAGGGATAAAAACTCTCACCCAAGAAAAAGGCCACTCCGAAGAGTGGCCTAAGTCCTTGAATCTAATGGTCGGGGCGAGAAGATTCGAACTTCCGACCCCATGCACCCCATGCATGTACGCTACCAGGCTGCGCTACGCCCCGACGAGGTGGGAATTATAGCAGAGCCTTTTAGGTTTTTGCCATGCTTTGCGCGTGATTCATATCGAACTGCGCAAACTTTTTTGCATGGCCCTGGCAAGCGGCCTATTCGTTCAGCAGCAGCGCCGTCAGGACGATGCGGAAGCCCGCGATCAACGGCTCGACTTTCACGTCCGGATTGTGAATGAGGCGCACGGGCAAGCCCTGGTAAATGGCGACGAGGGCATTCAGGCGGCCTTCCAGCATCTCTTCATCGGCCGGCAAGCCGCGCTTGATGCGCGCATCGCGGATGATGGAGAGAAACAACTGGCGCGAACGCTGGTCCGAGCATTGCAGCATTTCCGCGATCACCGGATTGCGCGATGCTTCCGCAAAAATTTCCAGCGGCATCATCCACGTTTTCGGGTCCAGCGCTTCAAGCACATGCTCGCCCGCATTGTCGATCACGGCCTGCAGCGGGTCTTCGCGCTGCGCCAGGTCCTGCATCAGGTTCGACACCCGCTCCGTATTCTGCATGACGAAGGCGGCGATGATCGCATCCTTGCTGTCAAAATAATTATAGATGTGGCCCGCGCTCATGCCGGCCGCTTTCGATATCTCGGCCATGCTGGCGCCGTGGAAGCCACGGCGGCTGAAACAGCTTTCGGCCGCATCGAGCACCTGCTTGCGCCGCGTGTTGGCGCGCTCGGGGTCCGGATGCTTCTTTTCAACTTGGTTCATGATTTTCCAGTAGCGCGCCGGCCCTGCCCTTGCGGGCAAGGCCGGCGTCGGCGTCCCCGTGATTATTGGGCGCCGCCAGCCGCCGCGACGGCTGTCTGCTCAGGCTGCCAACCGCCGCCCAGCACCTTGTACAAGGTCACCAGATTGGTCGATTTGGCCAGGCGCGCCGTGATCAGGCTCTGCTGCGCCGTGTACAGCGCGCGCTGGGCCACCAGGGCGTTCAGGTAGGACTCGGCGCCCTGCTTGTAGCGCGCGTCGTGGATGGTGTAGCTCTTCGTCGACGCCTCGACCAGCGAGACCTGCGATTGCAGGCGCTCGTCGATGGTACCGCGCTGGGCCAGCGCATCGGACACTTCGCGGAAGGCGACCTGGATCGCCTTTTCGTATTGCGCCACGGAGATTTCACGCTGCACCTTGGCGATATCGAGGTTGGCGCGGTTCACGCCGCCATCGAAGATCGGCAAGCTGATCTGCGGAATGAAGCTCCACGTGCCGCTGCCCGCCTTGAACAGGCCCGACAGGTTGTCGCTCAGCGAACCGGCCGTGGCCGTCAGCGAAATGCGCGGGAAGAAGGCCGCGCGCGCCGCACCGATGTTGGCATTGGCAGCGCGCAAGGTGCGCTCGGCCGCCAGCACGTCGGGACGGCGTTGCAGCACGTCCGACGGCAAGCCGGACGGAATCTCCGCCAGGGCCGTGACGGCGCCGAACTCGCCTTGCGGCAGCAGATCGGCCGGCACGGGGCCGCCCACCAGCAAGACCAGCGCGTTTTGATCCAGCGCAACCTGGCTCGTGTAGACAGCCACGTCGGAACGGGCCGACTCGACGCTGGTCTGGGCATCGTACTTGTCCAGGCCGGAGGTAGCACCGGCACTGAAGCGGCGCACGGCCAGGTCATACGACGACTGCTGGCTCTTCAAGGTATCTTGCGCCACGCGCAGGCGCTGCTGGTCGGCCACCAGGTTCAGATAGGTGCTGGCCACTTCGGCCACCAGGCTGATCTGCTGTGCACGGCGTGCTTCTTCCGTGCCCAGGTATTGTTCCAGCGCGCTGTCGGACAGGCTGCGCACGCGGCCGAAGAAGTCCAGCTCGTACGCCGACACGCCCAGGTTCGCCGTGTACTGGCGGTTGATGGACGCTTCGCCGTTGGCGCTGGCGTTCTTCGGCACGCGGCTGGCCGACTGGCCGCCGGACGCCGACAGGGTCGGGATCAGCGCGGCGCGTTCGATGCCGTAGGTGGCGCGCGCCTTCTCGATGTTGAGGATCGAGACGCGCAGGTCGCGGTTGTTGGCCAGCGCCAGTTCCAGTACCTGGCGCAGGCGCGCATCGGCAAAGAACTCGCGCCAGGCGACGTCCGCCACCGGCTTGGCGTCGGCGGCGGCCGTGTCGGCCTTGTAGGAAGGACCGGTCGGCCAGCTTGTGGGCGCCGGCGCTGCCGGACGCTCATACGTAGGGGCCAGGCTGCAACCGGCCAGCAAGGCCAGTGCCGCCATGGAGAGTAGCGATTTTTTCATATTAATGTGCATCCTTGGAAAGCGTGACGGCTGGCGAACCAGGCGTCGCCGGCGTGGTTGGCGCGTCCGGCTTCGAGAAGAAGCCGCGCACCAGCACGAAGAACACCGGCACGAAGAAGATACCGAGGAACGTGGCCGTCAACATACCGCCCAGCACGCCGATACCGATGGCGTTCTGGCTGCCGGAGCCGGCGCCGCTGGAAATAGCCAGTGGCAACACGCCCAGGCCGAAGGCAATCGAGGTCATCAGGATCGGACGCAGACGCAGACGCACCGCGTGCAAGGTCGCGTCCAGCAGCGACATGCCCGATTCCTGCATTTCCTTGGCGAATTCGACGATCAGAATCGCATTCTTCGCCGACAGGCCCACCACCGTGAGCAAGCCCACCTGGAAGTACACGTCGTTCGACAGGCCGAACATCCACGTACCGAGCACGGCGCCGATCACGCCCAGCGGTACCACCAGCAGCACGGAGAATGGAATCGACCAGCTTTCATACAGCGCGGCCAGGCACAGGAAGACGATCAGCAGGGACAGCGCGTACAGCTGCGGCGTCTGCGAACCGGATTCGCGCTCTTCCAGCGACACGCCGGTCCAGCTGAAGCCGATGCCAGGCGGCAACTTGGCCACCATTTCTTCCATCGCGTTCATGGCGGCGCCCGTGCTTTGGCCCGGCGCCGGCGTACCCAGGATCTCTACCGACGGCAAGCCGTTGTAGCGTTCCAGGCGTGGCGACGCGTAAATCCACTTGCCGGTGGCGAAGGCCGAGAACGGCACCATCTGGCCAGCGGTATTGCGTACGAACCACTTGTTCAAGTCTTCCGGCAGCATGCGCGAACTGGCGTCACCCTGGATGAATACTTTCTTCACGCGGCCACGGTCGAGGAAGTCGTTCACATACGAACTACCCCAGCCGACGCTCAGCACGCGGTTGATTTCCGATATCTGCAAGCCCAGCGCCGTTGCCTTCTGCTGGTCGATGTCGATCTTGTACTGCGGCGTATCTTCCTGGCCGTTCGGGCGCACGCCGACCATGGCCGGATTCTGCGACGCCATGCCCAGCAACTGGTTACGCGCCGCCATCAGGGCGTCATGGCCGACACCGCCGATATCCTGCAGCTGCATGTCGAAACCGGTGGCGTTACCCAGTTCCAGCACGGCAGGCGGTGCAAACGTAAACACCATCGCATCCTTGATCTGCAACAACTTGCCCATGGCGCGGCCCGCCACTGCCGGCGCTTTTTGCGCCACGTCCTTGCGCAGCGACCAGTCTTTCAGGCGCACGAAGGCGATACCCGTATTCTGGCCGTTACCGCCGAAGCTGAAACCGGCCACGGCAAACACGGAAGCGACGTTATCTTTCTCGCTGTTCATGAAGTGGTCTTCGACCTGCTCGATCACTTTCAGGGTGCGCTCTTGCGTGGCGCCCGTCGGCAATTGAATCTGCGTAAACAGGATGCCCTGGTCTTCTTCCGGCAGGAAGGAGGTCGGCAAGCGCATGAAGATGAACACCAGGCCGGCCAGCAACAGCACATACAGCAGCATCGAGCGGGCGCGGTGGCGGATCATGCTGCCGACCAGGCCCTGGTACTTGTTGCTGCTGCTATCGAAGCTGCGGTTGAACCAGCCGAAGAAACCCTTGTTGGTCGCGTGATGGCCCTTTTCGACCGGTTTCAGCAAGGTGGCGCACAAGGCTGGCGTAAAGACCAGCGCGACGACGACGGACAGCACCATCGACGAGACGATCGTGATCGAGAACTGGCGGTAAATCACGCCCGTCGAACCGCCGAAGAAGGCCATTGGCACGAACACGGCCGACAGCACCATGGCGATACCGACCAGCGCGCCCGTGATCTGCGTCATGGACTTGCGCGTCGCTTCCAGCGGCGACAAGCCCTCTTCGCTCATCACGCGCTCGACGTTTTCCACCACCACGATCGCATCATCGACCAGCAAACCGATGGCCAGCACCATGGCGAACATGGTGAGGGTATTGATCGAGTAACCGAATGCATTCAGAATGCCGAAGGTACCCAGCAGCACGACCGGCACGGCCATGGTCGGGATCAGGGTAGCGCGGAAGTTCTGCAGGAACAGATACATCACCAGGAAGACCAGAATGACCGCTTCGACCAGGGTTTTGACCACTTCTTCGATGGACAGTTTCACGAACGGGGTCGTGTCGAACGCCACCTGGTAGCTCATGCCTTCAGGGAATTGCTTGCTCAGGTTGCCCAGCATGGCTTTCGCCGCATTGGCCGTATCGAGCGCGTTGGCGCCCGTCGCCAGCTTGATCGCCACGCCGGTTGCCGCATGGCCGTTGTAGCGGGCCACGGTGTTGTAGTTCTCGCGGCCCAGCTCCATGGTGGCCACGTCCTTCAGGTGCACCATGGCGCCGTCGGTCGTGGTTTTCAGCAAGATGGCACCGAACTGCTCCACCGTTTGCAAACGGCTTTGCGCCGACACGGTAGCGTTCAGCTGCTGGCCCTTGATGGACGGCGTGCCGCCCAGTTCACCGGCAGACACTTCCGCATTCTGCGCCTGCACGGCCGTGATCACGTCCGCCGGGGTCAGGTTGAAACTTTGCAGCTTGGCCGGATTGAGCCAGATACGCATGGCGTACTGCGAACCGAACAGCGTCACATCGCCCACGCCGGCAACACGGCTCAATGGGTCGACGACGTTGGCGGCCACATAGTCGCTCAAATCGGTCTGGTCCATCTTGCCGTTTTCGGAAATGAAGCCGAACACCATCAGGAAGTTCTTGGTGGCCTTCGACACGACGAGACCCTGTTGCGTGACAGCCGTCGGCAGCAGTGGCGTGGCCAGCTGCAGCTTGTTCTGTACCTGCACCTGGGCGATGTCGGGATTGGTGCCGCTGGTAAACGTCAGCGTAATGCTGATGCCGCCAGTGGCGTCGCTCGACGAAGCCATGTAGCGCAAGCCGTCGATACCCTTCATCTTTTGTTCGATGACCTGGGTGACGGCGTCTTCCACGGTCTTGGCGGAGGCGCCAGGATAGGAGCCGCTGATCGAAATCGACGGCGGAGCAATACTCGGGTACTGCGCGATCGGCAGGCTGAGGATCGAAATCACGCCGGCAAGCATGATGACGATCGCGACCACCCAGGCAAAAATCGGGCGGTCAATGAAAAAACGGGCCATTAATATTCTCCTGAATTAGTGGGCGCTGGCAGCCGATGCTGCGGCAGAGGCGGCAGCGGCAGGCGCGGCAGGCGCCTTGGCCGGCACGGCAACGGCTGGTGCGCCTGGCTTGACTTTTTGCAAGCCTTCCACGATCACGCGATCGCCTGCGGCCAGGCCGGACGTCACCAGCCAGTCGTTGCCGACCGTACCGCTGGTGGTCAGCACGCGTTGCTCGACCTTGTTTTCCTTGTTCAGGATCAGGGCCGTTGCCTGGCCCTTCTGGTTGCGCGTCACGCCCACTTGCGGCACAGTGATGGCTTTTTCATCGACGCCCGTTTCCAGCTGGGCACGTACGTACATGCCTGGCAGCAATTCGCCTTTCGGGTTCGGGAACAGCGCGCGCAAGACCACGTTGCCGGTGGTCGGATCGACCGTCACGCCAGCGAACTGCAGCTTGCCCGGTTCGCTGTACTTGCTGCCATCCGGCAAGATCAGGTCGACCTTGGCCTGGCCTTCGCCCACTTTTTTCAGCGAACCGTCGGCCATCTGGCGCTTCAGGCGCAGCAGATCCGTGCTCGACTGTGTCACGTCGACGTAGATCGGATCGAGTTGCTGCACGGTCGTCAGGGCTTCCGCCTGACCCGCCGTGACCAGCGCGCCGGCCGTCACGGTCGAGCGGCTGGTGCGGCCGCTGATCGGCGCCGTCACGGTGCTGTATTTCAGGTTGATATTCGCCGATTCCAGCGCCGCTGTGGCGGACTCGACGTCTGCCTTCGCTTGCTCGAACGCCGCGACGGCGTCATCGTATTCCTGGCGGCTCACGCCTTCGATGGCGACCAGCTCCTTGTAGCGCGATGCTTTCGGGCCGGCCGTCAGCAGGTTGGCCTTGGCTTTCGACAAGGCCGCCTTGGCCGAATTGTAGGCCGCCTGATAGGTGGCGGAATCTATCTGGTACAGGGCCGTGCCTGCTTTCACATCGCTGCCTTCGACGAACAGGCGCTTCTGGATCAAACCACCGACTTGCGGGCGCACATCGGCGACCTGGTAGGCATTCGTGCGGCCGGGCAGTTCGGCGCTCATCGGCAACGCGGCCGGATTAACAGTAAACACGACCACCTGTGGCGCTTGCTGCGCGTGAGGTGCTTCCTGTTTTTTACTGCAGCCGGCCATGATTACAGTGGCGCACAGAACGGCAATAGCGCCGCTCGTACGCGGCGACGTCAGGGAAAAAGTTGGTTGCATCTTGGACTTTCTGAAAAAGAAGCTGGCTAGTGTCGTTAGAAATGACTAAATTTATTAACGCAGATCAAAGAATGAACGATCATTCTAAAATCGTCAAGCATCGTTACAATTGAAACATAGTAACTATCAAGCGAATTAAATTATCAATGAAGCAATAAAATGAGGACAGCGACAGCGTCTGCACGTCAGCCAATTCGAACAGGAAGCTAGCGGACGGCGGCAAAACGGCAATGCGGGAAAGTTGGATTGAATGAATACTGTAGCAGGGTAATGCGTTTTTTGCTGAAGCCTTGATCGCGCGCGCAACACTGCCCCACGCGCGGCCGCCGGCCGCCATGAACATTTACCAATGGTATCGAAAAGACATGCCGCGGCGAACGCGCTAGTATAGTCTCCACAGCGTGGCAAAGCGGGGGCGCAACGATGACATCACAGGCGCGAAAAACACGGCGGCAGGATGGCGCCAGCGGCCCGGACACGCCGCCACTGCTGTCGACGGGGGTCGCTGGCCTCGATGCCATCCTCTCGGGCGGCTTGCTGGCCGAGCGCCTGTACTTGGTCGAAGGCGTCCCCGGCACGGGCAAGACCACCCTGGCGCTGCAATTTCTGGCCGAAGGCGCGCGCAGCGGCGTGCCCGTGCTGTATATCGCCCTGGCGGAATCCGAGATCGAACTGCGCGGCGCGGCCCTGTCGCATGGCTGGGACCTGGCCGGCATCGCCATCGAAGAAGTGGCGCCCAACGACGACATCCTCGACCCCGAGCGCCAGTACACCATCTTCCACCCGTCGGAAATCGAACTGGCATCGACCAACCAGCGCATCCTCGCCGCCATCGAAAAGCACCGCCCTGCCCGCCTGGTGCTCGACTCGCTGTCCGAACTGCAACTACTGGCGGAAAACCCCCTGCGCTACCGGCGCCAGGTCGTGGCATTGAAACAATACCTGGCCAGCCGGCACTGCACCACCCTGCTGATCGATGACCGTTCCGCGGTGGACGACGGCTTGCAAGTGCGTAGCGTAGCCCACTGCGTCATTTCCCTGGAGCTGCAAAACCAGGATTATGGCAATGACCGGCGCCGCGTGCGGGTGGTGAAATACCGGGGCGTGCCGTTTCGCAGCGGCACCCACGACTACAAGATCGCCCATGACGGCCTGCTCGTCTTTCCGCGCCTGGTGGCGGCCGACACGCGCCGCGATGGCGACCATCGGCGCCTGTCGAGCGGCGTGCCCGAACTCGACACCATGATAGGGGGCGGCCTGGAAGAAGGCATGAGCACGCTCATTTCCGGCCCGGCCGGCAGCGGCAAGTCCACCCTGGCGGCGCAATTCGTGCACGCGGCCACGGCGCGCGGCGAACCGTGCGCCATGTTCCTGTTCGAGGAAGCGCGCAGCAAGCTGCTGAACCGGGCCGACAACGTGGGCATGCGCCTGCAGGCGGCGCTCGACTCCGGCCTGCTGAGCGCACAGCAGATCGATCCGGCCGAGCTGACCCCGGGAGAATTCGCCCAGGCCGTGGTCGACGCGGCAGAACGGGGCGCCCGGGTCATCGTCATCGATAGCCTGAACGGCTACATGCACGCGGTGCCCGACGAGCGCTTCCAGAGCACCTATCTGCACGAACTGCTCAATTACCTGGGCCAGCGCGGCGTGGCCACCCTGCTCGTCGGCGTGCAGCAAAACATGCTGGGCACCGCGATGACAACTTCGGCCGACGCCAGCTACCTGGCCGACGGCGTCATCATGCTGCGCTATTACGAAACGGAAGGCGAGGTGCGGCAAGCCATTTCCGTCTTCAAGAAGCGCGGCAGCGCGCACGAGCGCAGCATCCGCCGCTTCGAGATCAGTCCGCAGGGCATCCGCATCGGCCCGGCCCTGGCCGGCTTTCACGGCATCCTGTCCGGCTTGCCCACCGTCGGCGGCACGCCCTTCCCCTAGGAATGCCATGGAGCAGCGTATCCTGATCTACGCGCCTGGCGGCCAGGACGCCTCCCTGACCACCAGGGTACTCGCCAGCGTAGTCATCGCCAGCCACGCCTGCCGCTCCGCCGGCGAGCTGGCCGAGCAGCTGGCGCTGGGCGCCGGCGGCGTGCTGACGGTGGACGAGGCCTTGCATGCAGGCGTCTACGCCGTGCTCGACACCTACACCCGCCAGCAGCCGGACTGGTCCGATTTGCCCATCATCCTGCTGACGCATGCGGGACTCGACTCCTTGCCCTTGCGGCAAGCCGTCGCCACCCTGGGCAACCTGACCCTGCTGGAACGCCCCGTGCACATATTGACCCTGATCACCTCGGCCCACGCCATGCTGCGCGCGCGCCAGCGCCAGTACCAGGTGCGCGAGACGCAGCGGCGCAAGGACGAATTCCTTGCCAGCCTCGGACATGAACTGCGCAATCCGCTGGCGCCCATCAAGACTTCGGTGGCCCTGCTCAAGCACCTGTATCCGGCCTCGGAGCAGGTCAGCAAGGTCAGCGGCGTGATCGAGCGCCAGGTGACGCATCTGACGCGGCTGGTGGATGACTTGCTCAACGTGGCGCGCATCACCAGCGGCAAGGTACTGCTGCAGCGCGAAAATATTGAATTACAGCAAGTACTCGACCATGTAATCGAACTGTGCCAGCCCGCAGCCGACAGCCGGCACATCAGCATCACGCGGGCGTTGCCGCCGCTTGCCATCACGCTGCACGCCGACTATGCCAGGGTGGTGCAGATCTTTGCCAATATTGTTTTGAATGCCGTGAAGTTCACGCCGGATGGCGGCCACATCCACATCACGGTGCGCCTGGCGCAGGGGCAGCTGCAGGTGACGGTCGAAGACAATGGCATCGGCATCGAGCCGGACGCCATCCCGCGCATCTTTTCCATGTTCGAACAGGGACGCACGGTGGAAGGCCAGATGGCCAGCGGCCTGGGCATCGGCTTGAGTCTGGCGCGCCAATTTGCCGAGATGCATGGCGGCAGCATCGACGCGTACAGCGACGGCCCCGGCCGCGGTAGCCGCTTCATCGTCACCTTGCCGGCCAGCGCCGGCGACGCCCAGACAGCCACCCCGGCCACCCCGGCGGCGGCCAGCGGCGAGGCGCCCACCGGCGCGGACCCGCCCGTGCAAGTGCTGGTGGTGGATGACAACCTCGATGCGGCCGATTCCTTGCAAAGCCTGTTCCAGCTCGAAGGTTATGCCGCCAATGTCGCGTATGGCGGCGCGCAGGCGCTGGAGGCCGTCGATATGGCCTGGCCACAACTGATCGTAATGGACCTGGGCATGCCGGACATGGATGGTTATGAGGCGGCACGCCAGATACGCCAGCGTGCGCAGGGGCGCGAAGTGCTGCTGATCGCCCTGACGGGCTGGGGCCAGGGCGAGGCGCGCTCACGCACGGAACAAGCCGGTTTCGACCATCATCTGACGAAACCGGTGGATTTCGCCGCCATCGCCGCCCTGCTGGAACAGCACCTGGCGCGGCGGACGGGGACAGCTACGCGGACAAAATAGCGTTTATTTCCACTTGCCGCGCAATTCCTGCACCTTTTGCTGCAGCAATTCCGGCGTGGCGGCCTCGGGCGCCACGGGCATGCCCACGGCCAGCGACAAACGCGAGCGCAAGCCCGCCTTGAAAGCACGCTCGAACAAATGGCCATTGCGATGGCTCAGCAGATGCCCCCACAAGCCGCGCAGCGCCAGCGGAATCACGGGTACCTTGCTGCGCTCGACGATCTTGGCGATGCCGCCCTTGAATTCGCTGATCTGGCCCGTGCGCGTCAGCTTGCCTTCCGGGAAGATGCACACCAGCTCGCCTTCGTGCAGCGCTTGCGCGATATCGATGAAAGCCTTTTCCATGAGGAACGGGTCTTCCTTGGCCGGCGCGATGGGGATGGCCTTGGCCGTGCGGAAGATCCAGCCCATCAGCGGCATCTTGAAGATGCGGTGGTCCATGACGAAACGGATGGGGCGCGGACTGGCCGCCATGATGACGATGGCGTCCACATAGCTGACGTGGTTGCATACCAGCACGGCCGCCCCCTCCGTAGGGATGCGTTCGCCATCGACCACTTTGACGCGGTGCACGGTCTGGATGAGTATCCACGCGAGGAAACGCATGAGAAATTCCGGCACCAGCGAAAAGATGTAGGCGGCCACCAGCGCGTTCAGGATGGCCGTGACGAGGAACAGCTGCGGAATCGTAAATCCTTGTCCCAGCAGCACGATGGCCACGCCGGCCGCCGCCACCATGAACAGGGCGTTGAGGATATTCATGCCGGCGATCGTGCGCGAAATGTGTTTCGGGTCGCAGCGCGTCTGGATCAGGGCGAACAGGGGCACGATGAAGAAGCCGCCGAAGACGCCGATCATGACGATGTCGATCAAAATGCGCGGCACGCCCGCCTGGCTGACGAACGCCAGCGCATCGACCACTTGCGTATTCGCATACGCATTGCTGGCGAAATACAGGTCGATGCCGAACAGCGACAGGCCGATGGAGCCGAACGGCACCAGGCCAATCTCGATCTTGTGGCCGGACAGGCGTTCGCACAGCAAGGAACCCGTGCCGATGCCGACGGAAAACACCGTCAGCAGCAGCACGAACACGCTGTGGTCGCCATGCAGGAAATCCTTCGAGTACACGGGGAACTGCGCCAGGATCAGGGCGCCATAGAACCAGAACCAGGAATTGCCCAGCATGGCTAGGAAGACGGGACGGTTCTTGCGCGAAAAATTCAGGTTACGGAATGATTCGGCAACAAAATTCAGGCTCACCTTCAAGTCCGGCTCCGGCGCCGGCGTGCGCGGCACGCGGTAGCTGGCGACCAGGCCGAATACGGCCACGGCGATGGTGGCACCGGCCACCAGTTCCACGCCCAGCGGCTTGTGCACGATCAGCACGGCACCGAGGATTTCGCCCAATAAGATGCCGACAAACGTGCCCATCTCGATCAGGCCATTGCCGCCAACCAGTTCCTCGGGTTTGAGCTGCTGCGGCAGGTACGCATACTTGACGGGGCCGAACAGGGTCGAATGCACGCCCATGCCGACGACGGCCGCCACCAGCAGCCACAGCGTATGCGTCATCCACCCAGCGGCGGCCACGGCCATGATGGCCAGTTCCATCCATTTCACGAAACGGGCCAGGCCCGCCTTTTCAAACTTGTCGGCCAGCTGGCCCGCCGTGGCTGAAAACACGACGTAGGGCAGGATGAACAGGCCGGGAATCAGGTTGGTGATGGTGGACGGATCGAGCGTGGTCCAGCTCAGCGCATCGTAGGCGAGGATCACCATCAAGGCCGTCTTGAACAGATTGTCGTTGAAGGCGCCAAAGAACTGGGTCCAGAAGAAGGGCCCGAAACGGCGCTGCGACAATAAGGAAAACTGGCTGCTTTGACTCATGGCATGGGGAACTGGCAATTAAGGAATTGCTAAAATACAGCACTATCTTGCGCACGACAATCTGAATGTCGACATCTTGCTTGGCATCAATACCGAAAGCAGCATGCCGCGTCATGCTCGCCTTGCCGCTCCATGCGCTGGCTGGCACTTACCCTGACACAACAGAAATCGCTTGTTTCTTGATAATAAGGTAATGTGCGCATACCGCTGGCGCCCCTGCCCGCCCCTTCCGGAAAGCTGCCTCCATGTCTGGATTCACATCATTGACCATTCTGGCCTTGCTGGTCACCGCCTTCGTGCTGGTGCTGCAGCACCGCAGGAAAGTAGCGGATCTGGAGTTGCTGACGGCGCGCTTGCGCAAGGAAGTCGACGGCATCCAGCAGCGCCTGCGGGCGCTGGAAGGCCAGGCCGAAGCGCCTGCGGCTACGTCCGTCGTTGCCGTAGCACCCTCCGTACCCGCTAGCGTGGCGCCGGTGGCAGTGCCTGCACCCATGCCGCCGCCCACGCCCGCCCCCGTGCCGCAGGCGGCCGCGCTCAAGGTGGCCGAAGTGGCGCAGGCCGCGCCGGCAGCAGCTCCCGCACCCGCCGCGCCCGTGCCGCCAAAACCAGCCCCGCCGATTCCAGCCCGGCCCGTTCCTGCCGTCCCCAACACCCCTTCCTGGATCGCGCACCCGGACGGCCTCGTTGCCAAGGCAAAGAACTGGCTATTCACGGGCAACCTGGTCGCCAAGCTGGGCTTGCTGATTCTCTTCCTCGGCGTCAGCTTCCTGCTCAAGTACGTGTCGGCGCAGGTCACGCTGCCCATCGAACTGCGCCTGGCCGGCATCGCGCTGGCCGATATTGCCCTGCTGGCCTGGGCCTGGCGCATCCGCCTCAGCCGTCCCGGCATCAGCCTGCCGCTGCAGGGCACGGCGCTGGCGATATTGATGCTGGTGACGTTTGGCGCCTTCCGCCTGTATGAACTGATCCCGGCCGGCCTGGCGTTTGCCGTGCTGTTCGTGCTGACGGCGTTCACCTGTCTGCTGGCCGTGCTGCAAAACGCCGTCTGGCTGGCCGTCTTCGGCATCGTCGGCGGCTTTGCCGTGCCGCTGCTCGTGTCGACGGGCAGCGGCAACCATATCGGCCTGTTCAGCTATTACGCGCTGCTCAATGCGGGCGTCTTCGCCATCGCCCTGAAACGCGCCTGGCGCGTCCTGAATGTGCTGAGCTTTGGCTTTACCTTCGTCGTCGCCACCACCTGGGGCCTGCTGCGCTACACGCCCGAGCACTACCTGTCGACGCAGCTGTTCTTGATCCTCTTCGTGCTGTTCTACGTCGGCATCGCCATCGCCTATTGCGCGCGCCAAGCGCCGCGCCTCAAGCATTACGTGGATGGCACCCTCGTCTTTGGCACGCCGCTGGCGGCCATGGGCTTGCAATACGGCCTGGTCCAGCACTTTCACTTCGGCCTGGCCTTTTCCGCGCTGATTGCCGGGCTGGGCTACACGGGACTGGCCGTGGCACTGTGGCGCCGCGCAGGTTTCAAACTGCTGGCCGAAGCCTTCCTCGCGCTGGGCATCGTCTTCGGCACCCTGGCCATTCCGTTCGCCCTCGATGGCCGCTGGACCTCCGCCGCGTGGGCGCTGGAAGGCGCGGGCATCGTCTGGGTCGGCTTGCGCCAGCGCCAGACACTGGCCTGGGCCTTCGGCCTGCTGGTGCAGGGGGCCGCCTGGATTGCCTTCCTGATCGCCATGCAGGAACTCGATACGGCTGCGGCCCTGCACGCCAACATCTGGCTCGGCTGCGCGCTGCTGGCCGCCGCCGCGCTGGTGATGGCCTACAATTTCCGCCGCCACGCCAGCCATTTGCATCCGGAGTTCATGAGCAGCCTGTCCGTGCTGTTCCTGACGGCCGCCGCAGCCTGGCTGCTGGGCGGCATCTGGAGCGAAATCCTGCTGCGCACGGATGCCACCACGCAATTGAACCTGCTGACAGTCAGCGCGCTGGCTGTGGCCGCCTTGCTGGCGGCGCTGGCGCGGCGCGAACAATGGCATGCGCCGCGCGCGCTGCTGCTGGCCGTGCAGGTACTGGCCGGCATGGTCATGCTCAGCCGCGCCAGCTGGGCCTGGGACCAGCACCCGGCCAGCCTGTTCGACGGTTCCTTCCTCAGCGCGCTGCTGCTGGGCGCCGCCGCCTTCGCCAGCGCCCGTTTCCTTGCGCTGCGCGCGCGCGGCGGCGACGAACTGCTGGCTCTGGCAGCACGCCCCCTGCTGGTCTGGAGCGGCTTGCTGTGGTTTGCCGCCATCCTCGTACCGCTCGTCAGCTGGCTGCTGCGCCTGATCGACGGCGATCCGAGCATGCAGCCGCACGCGGGCGAGCACTGGCTGGCGCTGTACCTGATCGCCGTGTGCGTCACGACGCCCGCGTTCGCCATCCTGGCGCGGCGCCTCGATTGGCCGCAGCTGCGCTGGTTCACCGTCGCCACCTGGCTCGGCCTGGGCTTGTGGAGCGCCAACATGCTGCTGGCGCTGTACCTGCGCGATTACCTGCCGACCGGCTTGAGCTGGCTGGCGCTGGGCAGCGCCCTGGCCGCCGGCGAATACCTGCTGCTGGCCTGGCCGCAAGCTGGCTGGCAACTCGGCCTGCGGGCGCAGCGCCTGCTCCATACGCTGCGCACTGCCGCGCCATGGCTGATGCTGTGGCCGGTCGGCGCCATGCATGTCAACGCCTGGCTGGCACAGCATGAAGACCGCGTCAGCCCGGCCTGGGCCCGCTACTTGCCGGCCTGGGCCATGATGCTGGTGCTGGCCTTGCTGATCCGCCGCTGCCGCGCGGGCGCCTGGCCGGTGGCGCCGATTGCAGAGTGGTACCAGCGCACCCTGATACCGCTAGGCGCACTCTGGTCGCTGCTGCTGATTGCCGCCTGGAATATCTTCGACGATGGCGCCATGGCACCGCTGCCCTACTTGCCGCTGCTCAATCCGCTGGACTTGAGCACGGGCTTTGCCATCCTGCTGGCCATTGCCAGCTACCGCCTGCTGCCGGCGAAGCAGTTGCCCCTGCCTGCCCTGTGGCAAGCACGTCTGCCTGCCGTGGCCGCCTGCTGCGTGTATGTGTGGTTCAACCTGATGCTGCTGCGCACGGTATCGCACTATGTCGGCGTGCCGTACACCTTTGACGCCATGCTGGCCTCGCAATTCGTGCAAGCGATGCTGTCGCTGGTATGGAGCATCACGGCCCTGCTGCTGATGCGCCACGCGGCGCGCCATCAACGGCGCCAGCAATGGAGCATGGGCGCTGTGCTGTTGGGACTGGTTGTCTTGAAACTGTTCCTGATCGATCTGTCGAACGTGGGCGGCATCGAACGCATCATCTCCTTTGTCGGTGTCGGCTTGCTGATGGTCTTGATCGGCTACCTGGCGCCTTTCCCCAAGGCTGCCGCGCCAGCGCCAGCCGAACCGCAACAAGGAGCAGCATGAAACACTCATTGATCTGCTGCAGCCTGCTGCTGGCAGGCGCCGCGCTGGCCGCTCCTGGCCAGGACAGGCCACAGGAATATGGCTGGAGCATGCCGGTGACCGTGCCGGCCGGCGCGGGCATCGTCAAGCTGGCATTGCCCAAGGAAGTCTACCTGCACGCCAGTTCGGCCAGCCTGGCCGACGTGCGGCTGTTCGATGCCGACGGCAAGCGCCTGGCCTATGCCATCGGCGCGCCGCCCGCCCAATCGGCGACGCAGCGGACAGCCATTCCCGTTCGCATTTTCCCCGTGACGGGCGCGCCGGCAACTGGCGACGGCTTGCAAGGCATCGACATCCGCACGGCGGACGATGGCCGCTTGCTGTCGGTCAGCACCCGCGCCGGCACAGCAGCGGCCACGGCGGCGCTGCAAGCGCTGATACTCGACCTGGGCAAGCAGACGCAAGACAGGCGCATCGCCGCCTTGCGCTTCACGCCACCGGAGCGCACGCAAAATTACAGTGCGCAAGTACTGCTGGAAGTGAGCGACGACCTGAAGCAATGGGATGCCATCGGCACCACCACCTTGAATTGGCTCAGCAACAGTGACACGCAAACGCTGGCCAACGACAGCATCGCTTTTGCGCCACGCGCTTTCCGCTACGCGCGCCTGAGCTGGCAGGAAGGCCAGCCGCTGGTGTTTGCATCGATTGCGGCGCAAGCCGTCAGCGAAACCGAGGCGGCGCCGCCACGCGCGAGCATCGTGCTGCGCGGTGCGCCAGGCAAACTTGCTGGCGATTGGGCGTATGCCACGCCGATCGCCATTCCCGCCGACAGCATTGCGCTGCAATTCAAGGAGCGCAATGTGGTGCTGCCCGTCACGCTGGGCGTGTATCGCCAAAGTCATTATGTGCCGCAGCGCCGCCTGTCCCTGCACCGGCAAACACGACCGGCAAATGGCGAATATTTTGAGCCGCTGCTGACCACCAGCTTTTACCGCATCAGCGAGGCTGGCAAGGAACGCGTCTCCGGCGACCTGGCCATGCCCGTGGTGCAGACCACGCAATGGGTGCTGCGGCCCGAGTCGCAAAGTACGGCGATGCCGACCAGCGCGCCGCTGTTGCGCCTTGGCTGGACGCCGGAAACGCTGGTGTTCCTGGCCGGCGGCAAGGGACCATATCGCCTGGCATTCGGCAAAACCGACGCGCAGCCGGTGGCGCAGCCGCTGTCGCAGGTGGCGCCCGGCTATGGCGACGGCGAATTGCAGGCGCTGCCGATGGCCACATTGGGCGCGTTGACGGCGCGCGCTGGCGCAAGCGACGCCGCGCCGGCACCGGCTGGCACCAGTGCGCCGTGGCGCCTGGCCGCGCTATGGGCGGCCCTGCTGCTGGGCGTGGGCGTGCTGGGCTTTTTTGCCTGGCGTTTGCTGTCGCAGATGAAAGAGGAACAAGGCAGTAGCGACAAGCAGGAACATTAGCCGCCTGAGCGCGTAGCTTGCCGACTCACTGCCGCAGCAGCGCCTTGAACGTCTGCGGCATCCACGGCCGCGCCGCCAGCATGAAGCTGATGGCCAGGCGCTCCTCACCAGGCAGGCGCGCATCTTCCTGGTGTTGCTGCGAGAATTCCACCGCGACTTGCTTCAGGCGCTCCAGCAAGGCCGCCGTGGACTTTTTCGACAGCATCACGTTCACCAGGCGCAGCAATTCCGTTTCACCATCGAATTGCGAATTCAAATAGTCGCCATAGGCTTCCTTTTTGAAATACGTATGGATGGGACCGTTCGGTATCCACGCAAACGTGCGCGCCACCAGCAGTTTGACCCGGTTATTCGGCAGCAGTTCCAGAAAACCGATCTTGTCGAGACGCAGCAGGTATTTCACGGCTTGCGCTTCGCTGATGTCGTAGATGGCAACGATCTGTTCCAGCGGTAACAGGTTCAGGGCGGACACGGCCACCACGAACAGCCGGGTGTCCTCGATGATTTCCTTTTCTTGCGCATACGTCAGCCCCGTGATCAGGGTGGGCGCGGCCTGGGCTGACTGCACGGCCAGCGCCAGCTGCTGGAAATCGCTGCCGATGGCCACCAGGATCTGATCCAGCCGCTGCAGGGTAAATTGCTTCTGCGAAAACATCCGCTTGACGCTGGCTTCGGATACGCCGATGCGCTGGGCCAGCTCGGCATACGTGACGGAACGCGCTTTCAACAGGCGTTTCAAGGCTTCGATCAAGGCGTGGGTTTGTGGCATGCACTTCCTTTATATAAATAGCATCGGTTCCAGCGGCAAAAAAGTAGCGCAATACGCTACCTGCGGTATGCCTGCCCGCTACGAGTAGCGTTTTCATTGACCAATTGCCCACAGTCTACAATGATGGCGTTGCCACTTGGCACACTTGAAGGAGAAACACATGAAACGCCTGCTGCCCCTCTGCCTGTCCCTGTCGCTGTTGACGCTCTCCGTAGCCGCTCCCGGCCTGGTCCACGCCGCCGCCTCCGAGAACCTGTCGAAAGGTTCGCAAAACCTCAGCCAGGGTTCCGCCGTGGTCGTCGCGGGTTCCATGTCGATGCTGGTCGCCTCCGGCCAGGTGGTCGTCGCCAGCGTGGAAACGGTGGGCGAAGGCATCGTCATCGTGCTGAAAGGCGCGTCCGAAGCGGGCGGCGCTTCCATCCAGATGAGCGCGCAAGCGGCCAAGGGCCTGTCGCTGGCAGCCGGCACCGTGGTCAACGTGGTGGCGCTGTCCACCGGCCACATGCTGGTCATGTCCGGCAAGGCCATCGCCTTCATCCCGAACGAACTGGGCAAGGCGCTGCTGCACCACTCCAAAGCGTAAGCACCAATGAAGAACGGACATCCCATGAAACAGTTGCTCGCCACCGCCCTGCTGTGCGCCGCCAGCCTGGCGCCGCTGGCCCAGGCCGCCAATTCCGACACCACCAACGCGTCCGACAACGCCAGCATGGCCTCGGCCATCGTCCTGGTCGGCTCCATGTCGGTGCTGGCCGCCGCCGGTGAAGTTGTCATCGACAAGGTGGAAGACGTGGCCGACGGCAGCGTCCTCGTACTGAAAAGCACGGCCCGGGGCGCCTCGCAGGCTGCCACGGCTTCCGTCAAGCTGAGCCAGAAGGCCACGCAAGGCCTGTCGCTGGCGGCCGGCACGGTCGTCAACGTGGTGGCCGTGTCGACGGGCCACATGCTGGTGCTGTCGGGCAAGGCCATCGCCTATGTGCCGAACGCCGCCGGCCAGGCCATCCTCTACCATTCGAAAGCGTGAACCCCATGAAACGCCTGACCGTGATTGTCATCAGCCTGGCCCTGGCCGGCGCCGCCCATGCGGGACGCTCGTGCGAGGAAAAGCAAACGGATGCGAGCACCCTCGTCAAATCGATGGACCTGGCGCAAAAGACCCTGCAGGCGCTCGATGGCTCGGGCGCGCAGGTGGCGCTGGTGGCGCGCGCCGGGCAAGACCTGTCGAAGTACAATTTGCGCTATTCGCACATGGCGCTGGCCTGGCGCGACCACCCGAAAGGCCGCTGGCTGGTGGTGCATGAACTCAATGAATGCGGCACGGCGCAATCGTCGCTGTACAACGAAGGCTTGGGCAATTTCTTCATGGATGATGTGTTCATGTATGAAACCCTGATCCTGATTCCCGGCCAGGATACGCAGCAGCAACTGGTGCGCCTGCTGACGTCGAACACGCCCAAGCGCCTGCATGAGCCGCACTACAATATGCTGGCCTACCCGTTTTCCACCAAGTACCAGAATTCGAATCAGTGGGTGCTGGAAACCCTGGCCGCCGCCAGCAACGAGCCGGGCAAGATCGAAACGCGCGCCGAAGCGCAAGGCTGGCTGCGCAGCGCCAGCTACGCGCCGCAAACGCTCAGCATACCCGCCGCCACGCGCCTGGGCGCGCGCATGTTCCGCGCCAATATCGCTTTTGACGATCACCCGTTCGAACGCCGCATGACGCGCCAGATCGATGTCGTCACCGTCGACTCCATCGTGCGCTTCATGCGCCAGCGCGAACCGAAGGTGCAGGAAATCGTCGTGCGGGGGAATTAGTCCGACACCAGGCCCGGCACGATCAAGGCGGGCGTCTGCGCCAGCGGCGCCGCGCTGCACAGCACGATGGACAACTCGGCATGCGCCAAGGTCACGCAGCTTGCCGCGTCCAGGCCCAGCTTGTAGCGCGCCTCCGCCTCGCTCCAGCGCTGGTAAAACGCCGCCAGCCGCGCTTCAAGCGGCATGCTTTCCAGCTCGGCGGCCACATCTGCGCCAAACGCCTGGCGCGCCAGCGCCAGCACGTCGCGCCGCGGGTCGCGCAGCTCAATATCGAGTCCCACCTGCGTAGTACCGCTCAATGCGCAGGCGACCCAATGGCCGCTGTGCGAAATGCTGAAATAGGGACCGCCGGCTGGCGCCAGCAGCCGCGGCGCCTGGCCTGCTCTCTCTTCCAGCGCGATGGACTCCGGCGCCACTTCCAGCATTTCCCCCATCGCCGTGCGCAGCAGGGCGCGCCCCAGCAGGAACTGGCGCCGGCGCAACGGCCGCACAAAGCGCGCGTAGCGGGCCGCTTCCGCCCCACCCAGCCACGTTTCATACTGGCTGCTCTGCGCAAGATCAATGCTGCGGGAATCGAGCAGCCAGATGCTGGCGCCGGTACTGGGCAAGGCTGGTGGCATGACAAGATCGGGATAGACAAAGGCGCAGTCTGCCACAAATTGCCAGTATGCATGCGGCAAAAAAAATGGCAGCGCGGTTGCCCATCGCTGCCATTCTCCGCAGGTCTGCAGGCGCTTGCGCGCCACGCCCGTCTTAGTTCGTCATTGCTGCTTCGACCGCTTTACTATCGGCGCCCGTCGGGCCGCCTTCGGCACGTACATAGTTGGCCTTGATGTAAGCGCTGGTCAGGTTGGCGATGCGGGTCAGCATCAGGTTATCGTGCACGCCGAACGTGAATCCTGCCGCCATCGCGTCCGCGCGCTGGAAGAACTCTGGCGTTGCGACCAGGGCCCCCTTGTTGTCATGGATCATGACGCGCATGCGCACGCCCGAGCTGCCGGCCAATGGTCCCAGCAGTACTCGCTTGGCGCCGCTCTTGAACTGGATTTCTTCGACGATAGGCTCGATGATCAGCACGCGGCCATTGGCCGGGGCGGCATTCCAGCTGGTCAGCGATTCGGCCAGGTCCTTGCGGATGTTCTCGTCGATTTTGGCCATGCCGGCCTGGTTGCCCTTGTAGCCTTCCGCAAAGACTGTCGGCTTGACTTCAATACGGCCAAACGACGAGAAAGCCTCGCTCGGCGGCGGATTGGTTGTCGATGATGCCTTGATGCGCGTGGCGCAGCCTTGCAACATGGTCAATGCCAGCAGTGCACCGGCCAGGATGACAGTTTTCGATACTTTTTGCATATTCTCTTTCTACTTTTTATTGGAATGGCTTCCGGACGCGATCGCTGCATCTGATTGCGCTGGTTACCGATGGGGTGGACTTCCCTGCTGCTTCCTGCTACTGCTACTTACTTATCTGCCTTCAACTTCACGAACTCGCCCTTCAAGGCCACTCCCGTCATCATCGTGCCTTCATGGCACTCGAATTCCGTGGCGCTGGAATTTTCGATGTTTTTGTAATTGCTGACGATATTGACGACGGCATCGGCGCCCACCGACTGGGCGCGCTTTTGCAACGACAGCATGGCCGACAGGAAGGCCCAGTTGCACGAGGTTTCTGCCGACTTGCCGACGCCATTGGTTTTCTGGCTGGTCTTGTCGCTGCTGATGCGCGTGGCAATCGGGGGCGTTGCCTGGTCGCCAAAATAGAATTTGACGGTATCGCCAAGGCGGGCCTGGGCGTCGTTGGCGGACATCGCATTGGCGATCGACATCATGTGTTTGGTATCGCCTGCCTGTGCCGGCAAGGCAATCGTCAGCGCTGCACTCAGCGCCGCCAGGATCATCATTTTTTTCATGCTGTTTTCCTCGATAAATTAAAGATAGTACAAAAGGAGCCACACTTGCCACTTGCGCCCGCACCAGCGGGCTTCACGGCCGATAACGCTTGAAGATCAGCGACGTGTTGATGCCGCCAAATGCAAAATTATTCGACATCACGTACTCGCATTCGATGGCCCGGCCTTCGCCTGCGATGTAATCAAGCGTTGCGCATTGCGGGTCGACTTGCTGCAGATTGATGGTGGGCGCAAACCAGCCTTCGCGCATCATCTCGATGCTGATCCACGCCTCCAGCGCGCCGCAGGCGCCCAGGGTGTGGCCCATGTAGCTTTTCAGCGAACTGATAGGGGTGCGGTCGCCAAACACCTCGAACGTGGCTTGCGACTCGGCGATATCGCCCTGCTGCGTGCCGGTGCCGTGCGCATTGATGTAGCCGATATCGGAAGGCTGCAAGCCTGCGTCGGCCAGCGCCAGCAGCATCGCCTGGCGCATGGTGACAGCGTTCGGCTGGGTCACGTGGCAGCCATCGCTGTTCGTGCCGAAGCCCACCAGCTCCGCGTGGATGGCGGTGCCGCGCGCCTGCGCATGGTCGAAATCTTCCAGGATCAGGCAACCGGCGCCCTCGCCGATGACCAGGCCATCGCGGCTGGCGTCGAACGGGCGCGGCGTCGTATGGCCTGCGTCGTTGCGCGTGCTGGTGGCGAACAGGGTGTCGAAGACGGCCGCCTCGGTAGCGCACAGCTCCTCGGCGCCGCCGGCGATCATCGCCAGTTGCTTGCCGCCGGCGATCGCCTCGTAGGCGTAGCCGATGCCCTGGCTACCCGAGGTACAGGCGCTAGAGGTGGTGATGACGCGGCCCGTGACGCCGAAGAACACGCCGATGTTGACGGGCGCCGTATGCGCCATCATCTTGATGTAGGTGGTGGCGTTGATGCCCTTGGTGGTACGCTCTTCCATCATGCGGCCAAAGTCGCCGATGGCGCTGGGCGTGCCGGCCGAGGAACCAAAGGAAATACCCATCTGTCCGCTCTTCACCACGGGGTGCCCGGCCAGGCCCGCGTGTTCCAGCGCCAGTTCGCTGGCGCGCGTGGCCATCAACGCGATGCGTCCCATGCTGCGCACGGCCTTGCGGTTGTAGCGGTCCGTCAGCGCGAACGGCGCGGCCGGCGCGCCCAGCTGCGTGTTCAAGCCTTCGTAGTCGGCCCATTCGTCCATGCGCACGACGGCATTGCGGTACTCGCCCAGACGCTGGCGGATGGCCGGCCAGTCGTTGCCGATCGGGCTGATGCCGGCCATGCCGGTCACGACTACCCGGCGGCTCATGCCATGCCTCCATTCACGGAAATGACCTGGCGCGTGATGTAGGCCGCCTCTTCGCCGACAAGGAAACTGACCGCGGCCGCCACTTCTTCCGGCGTGCCGACGCGGCGCGCGGGGATCATCTTCAGCGCTTCGTCGAGCGGCACGTCACTGATCATGTCCGTCTCGATCAGCCCCGGCGCCACGCAGTTGACGGTGATGGCGCGCTTGGCCAGCTCCAGCGCCAGCGCCTTGGTGGCGCCGATGATGCCGGCCTTGGCCGCGCTGTAATTGACTTGGCCCCGGTTGCCAATCAGGCCCGAGACGGAGGCCATGGTGACGATGCGCCCGGGCTTGCGGCGCTGTACCATCGGCATCACCAATGGGTTGAGCACATTGTAGAAACCGTCGAGGTTCGTTTGCAGGACGATGTCCCAGTCCTCGCCCGACATGGCGGGAAACGCATTGTCGCGCGCCACGCCCGCGTTGCACACGACGCCGTAGTAGCAGCCATGTTCGGCGATATCCGCTTCCAGCGCGGCGGCTGCCGCGGCACGGTCGCCGATATCGAATTGCAGCACACGCGCCACGCGTCCCAGCGCCTGCACCTGCTGCGCCACCGCGTCGGCTTCGCCGCGCGCGCTGCGGCAATGCAGCACTACGTCAAAACCGTCGCGCGCCAGGCGCAAGGCGATGGCCTTGCCGATGCCGCGCGACGATCCCGTCACCAATACACTTTTACTCATGCTGCGCTCCATTCATACTCTCCTGCAGAAATTGCTTTGCATCCTCGGGCTGGAATACCGTAATCGTCGCTTGCGCCAGGACGGCACCCGCCATCTCGATACGGCACTCGAACGCGCCCAGTCCATTCTCGCCCTGCAAGGCCTGCTGCACATGCACCTGCAGCACGCTGCCAGCGGCAAATACGGGCACCTGCGCTTCATAGCGCCGCGCCCCCAGCAAAAAACCGATCTTCACGGGTGCCCCGGCCTGGCGCGCCAGGTAGCCCGCATGCGCGGCGATCGCCTGCGCCATGTATTCGATGCCGACCCAGCTGCCAACGCCGGCCGACGGCGCGTCATAAAACACGCTGTCGGCATGGATGGCCACTTCGGCGCACAGGTTGTCGGCATCGGCCGACAGCACCCGGTCAAGCAGCACCATGGCGCCTGAATGGGGCACCAGCTCGCGGATAGCTGGAAAACTCATGCTCTCCTCCCGAACAACAGGGCGGCGTTCGAGCCGCCGAAAGCAAACGAATTGCTCAGCGCCCAGGCGAGCGGACGCCCCAGGCGCGCGCCGGGCAGGGCCAGGCGCAGCAGCGGCAGGGACTCGTCAGGGACGCCATCCCATAGGTGCGGCGGCAGCACCCCCTCGGCGTTATCGTCCTGCATCGCCAGCCAGCACAGCGCCGCCTCGATAGCTGCCGCCGCGCCCAGCGCGTGGCCCGTCAGCGGCTTGGTGGAACTGCTCATCGCCGTGGCGCCGAACAGGTCGAACACCACGCGCGCTTCCATCGCATCGTTCTGCGGCGTGGCCGTGCCGTGCAGGTTCACGTAGTCGACTTGCGACGCCGTGATGCCCGCGCGCGCCAATGCCTGGGCAATGGCCAGCCGCGCGCCGCCGCCTTCCGGATCGGGGGCAGACATGTGGTGGCCATCGGACGATTCGCCCCAGCCGCGCAAGGCCACGGTGGCCGGTTCCGCCGTCATCAGGAACAGGGCCGCACCTTCGCCGATATTGATGCCGTCGCGGTTCGCGCCCAGCGGATTGCAGCGCCGCGCGCTGACAGACGCCAGCGCGGAAAAACCGGCCACGGTAAAGCCGCACAGGGTATCGACGCCGCCCGTCAGCACGGCGTCGCACAGGCCCATGCGGATCAGGCGCGCCGCGCTGGCCATCGCCTTGGCGCCCGACGAACAGGCACTCGAATGCACGAAGGCCGGTCCGTCGATGCCCAGTTCCTCGGCCAGCATCAATGCCGGTGATGCCATCTCCTGCTGCCCATAATGAAAGGCGTCCGGCAAGCCGTCGCCCGCCACATGCTGGCCGATCGCGCCTTCCGTCTCGGCGATGCCCGAGGTGCTGGTACCGATCACCACGGCCACTCGGTCCGCGCCGTAGCGGGCGATGGCCTGTTCCACGGCCGGGCGGATCTGCGCCAGCGCGGCCAGCGCCATGCGGTTATTGCGGCTGCGCGCGGCGATGCCGTGCTGCGCCACCGATGGCAAGGCCGCAGCGACCACGCCCAGCGGCAGCACTCTTCCCGGCGTATAGGTATCGACGGGCACCACGCCGCTGTGCGCGGCAAACAGGCGCGCGCGCACTTCTTCGCGGCTGGCGCCCAGCGCACAGACGATGCCGCATTCATTCAGGTACACAGTCAAGCCAGTCATTCAACTACCTTCCGGGGCGTTCTGTATCGTCAGGCGATAGCGGTAGCGCAGGTTGTCGAGCACCACCGTGCCGCTCCAGCGCGGCATGCCGCTGTACTCGATCACCGTCACCGCTTCGTCATGCAGGAACAGAGTGCGGCGCAAACCGCTGTCCTCGATGCGCCAGCCGGCCGGCAGTGCTTGCGCAATCGCCTCGCGCGGCCACAGGGTCAGTTGCATGTCTTCCAGCACGTCCTCGGCGCGCACCTGCGCCGGCAGCATCAGGTGGCGCCACGAGGTCATGTCCTTGCCGTCGTAATGCAGAGAAAGCACGCGCTGGCCGAACGCCAGGCCCACCAGGTCCAGGTGCGATGGTTCCACTTCCAGCGCCGCATCGAGTTCGTCGATGCGCCCTGCCCGTTCGACGACCAGGTGCTGCTGCACGCTGACCGTGGCATCCAGCGCCGCCGGCGCCAGTTTCAGGCCCAGGCGCGCCGGCGTGGAAGACGGCGCGCTGGCGCAGCCGGCCAATGCCAGCAGCAGCGCCGGCGCCCATCGTTGACAGTGCAAAAACATCAGAGTTCTCCTGCGGCATCGGCCGCGCTACGGTTTTCGGCTTCGGCAAAGCATGGCGACAGCAGCCACACCAGCGCCGTGCCGATCAGCATGGTCAGGCCAAACGCCTGCAATGCGGCCGTCTTGCTCAGTGCAAGCAAGCCGAAAGACAGAATGGTGTTCGCCGCCGACAGGCCCACGGCCAGCCACGGCGTGTTGTTGCGGCGGTCCGGATGCTCCTGCATGAAGATGCCGTAGTCGACGCCGACGCCGAGCAGCAGCATCAGCGCCAGCACGTGGAACAGCTGCAGCGGCAGATTCAGATAGCCCAGCAGGGCCAGGGCCGCCACGCTGGCCAGGGCCGTGGGCGCCAGCACGCGCCAGGTGCGGCGCCGGTAGCGGGGCAGCAGCAAGCCAAAGACCACCAGATAGGCGCCCAGCACGACGGCGCCCATGTACACGCGGTAGCGGCCAAGCACCGAGGAAATCTCGGCCACCTTGTCGACCCACTGCACGCCCGGCAAACCGTCGGCCGCCCGCGCCAGCAGCGGGATGGCCGCGTACTGCATGCCGCGCAAGGCGACGATCGAGGCATGGCCGCCTTCCACCTTGCCCAGCCACAGATGGCGCCACGGCTCGCTGGCCGGCACGTCCAGGAAGGCGTCTATCGACAGCGGCGCTCCCGCCCGCGCCTGCTGCGCGCGTACCTTGCCGGCCCACTCCGGCCCCTCATCGACCGACTGCGCCAGCAGGTCGAGCGCGGCGCCCGGTTGCAAAATGGCCGCATCGAGCAGCGCGCGGCGCGCCGCCTGCGTTTGCAGCGACGGCACCCAGTTCGACATGGCCTGGTAGCCGCTAATGTGCTTTTGAGCGATCAGCGGCAGCAGCCGCTGTTTCAGCGCTTCCTCGCGCTGCAGCACGGCTTCCGCGCTATCGCCGCGCACCAGGTAGAACTGCACCGGCGTGGGTCCGTCCAGCAGCTTGCTCAATTTGATCTGGTCGCGTATCAGGTGCGCGGGCGGCGTTTGCAGCAAGCGGATATCGTCGTTGACACCGAGGCGGCTGATGCCGAATACCGCGAACAGGACGAACAACACGCCGCCAATCAGGGTGGCGCGGTTGGCGCGCAGCAGCGGCCAGCGCGCGCGGGCCTCTCCATAGCGTTCAACCAGGGCGCCGCTTTTCAAAGTGCCGCCACCGATCAAGGCAGGAAACCAGAACACCACCGTCAACCAGGCGAATACCAGGCCCAGGGCGGAAAACACGGCCATGTGGCGCAGGCCCGGGAATGGCGTCAGGGCCAGCCCCATATAGCCGATAACGGCGGCCAGCAAGGTCAGGCACAGACCCGGCAGCAAGCGGCGCAGCAAGGTACGCGAGTCCAGCGCAGGATCGGCGCCCAGGCGGTTGCACAGGAAATAGATGCCGTAATCCTGCGCCACGCCGATCAGGCTGGCGCCGAACACCAATGTCATCAGATGTATTTTGCCGAACAGCAGCCAGCATACGGACAGGGAACCGAGGCAGCCGATGCCGATCGACAGCAGGATCAGCGAAATCGGCTTGATCGAGCGGAAAGTCAGCCACGTCAGCAGGATGATGCCGGCCAGCGAACCGAGGCCGATGGTGGACATTTCGCCCGCCGCCTGGCTGCTGGCGGCCGCAGCATGCAGGATCACGCCGGCGCTGATGATTTCCACGCCGGCCACGGCCTGCCGCGCCGCCGCTTCGGCTTGCGCCAGCACCGGCAGCACGCTTTCCTGCGCGCCCAGCGAAAAGGCGGGCAGGCTCAAGGTCATCGGCAGCAGCACATACTGCCGCTCGCCGTCGGCGACGAACAGATGACCGTCGCGCGGACGCACGGGCGTTTCCTGCGCACGCTCCTGCACCCAGCCACCGAACAGGCCAAAGGGATCGTCCTGCCAGGCGCCCAGCTTCGGCCCGCCGAACGGGCTATACAGCTGGCTCAGCGCGGCGTCGCGCCAGAATGCGGGCGCTTCCTGGCGCAGCTGCGTTTCCTGCTGCGCCGTCAGCAAGGTCAGGCGATGCTGCTGGAACAGCGCCAGCCAGTCGTTCTGCGTCTGCTCGTCGAGCGGCGTGGAGTGGAACAGGCCTGCATGGCGCGCCAGCACGGCGCCGTAGGCGTCGGCCGCCTTTTTGGCCTCGCTCCAGTCGGACGCACCGACCAGCACCACCAGACGCTGCTGCGCCGCGTCGACCATGTGCGTAAATGACGCCTGCAGCACCGGATCGCGCTCCTGCACCGGCAGCAAGGCGAGAATGTCGGTTTCGGGCGCGATGCGCTTGCCCAGCCACAGATAGGCGTTATGCGCCAGCAGCAGCGCCACCACCAGCGCCCAGGCAATGGCCAGCAGGCGCCCGGCTTGGCGGCCGCGGTTGGTCAGGGAAATCAAAACAGGGCCGCCTCTTGCGCCGTGATGGCGGCCGGTCCCGTTTCAATCGCCGAGAACACGATGCTGGTGCGGTCGCCGCTCGCTTCGCTGATGCTGATGTTTTTCACGAAGGCACCGCCATCGAGGCGGATGCTGCCGATGGCCTTGGCCAGCGCCGGCTGGCGCGCCTTCAGCGCCACGTGCCAGGTGCCGCCATCGATGCTGCCGTCCACTTCAAACAGCGTATCAAGTTGCGCCAGGTCGCCGGCCAGCAGCGAAAACAGCACGCTGTTGATCATCTTGACCACCGGCTCCGTCTTCGCATCGAGGCGCATGGCCACGCGCTCGCCCTGGAAATGCACGATCTCGTCGCGCGTCAGGCGCAGGGTATTCGGAAACGGCTGCAAGGTGCGCCACAAGACGCCCTTGCCAGCCACCACGCAAAAGCGGCCATTCGACGCCAGAGCCTTTTTCATGCCAGCCAGCTGCTTGCTTTGGTCAAAGCGGCCGCACAGCTGCTGCGGCTTGGCCAGCATGGCCTCGATCTTCGCCACAGGCGCGGACGCATTGACCGGCAGCGTCGCCAGCAGGCACAAACTCGCCAGCAAGACTTTGAATTGTTTTTTCATACGGCTTTCAATCCCAATTTTTCAAACAGTATCGGCGGCGAGGCAAAGCACATCTCGCCGCTGGCGATATCGACGGCCACCTGCGTCGTGCTGGCACGGTTCAGGCGCTTGCCCGTCGCGCTGTCGCTGACCAGGTACTCGATCTTCAAGCGGTCTTCCCACTCCACCAGGTCGGCGCGCAGGGTCAGTCGCTGGCCAAACGTGGCGGGCGCCACGTAGCGCAAATGCATGTCGATCACGGGCCAGGCATAGCCGGACGCCTTCATGTCGACGTAGTTGTAGCCGATGCTGTCGAGCAGCGCGCAGCGCACCACTTCGAGGTATTTCACATAGCGGCCGTGCCAGACGATTTCCATTGGATCGAGGTCGAAGAACTGCACCTGCATCTCGACTTCGGCGTGCCAGCGGCTGGGCGTGGCCTTTTTGCCGCGCACTTTATGCGTCTCAGTCATTCCCGGCTCCGTACAATGGCCAGGCCTGGACACGTATGCGTTCGAGCAGCACGCGCAGTTCCGGGTCGAGTCGGCGGTCTTCCTCGACGGGCGCGATGTCGGCCGCCAGCGTCTCCAGCATCGCCGCCAGCGCCGCTTGCGGCGGCACGTCGGGATTGACCTTGCAGCGCAGCCAGACACCCTGGCGCACCGTAATCAGCAGGGCCGCCGCGACCTGCTCGCACAGTTCCAGCACGCGCAGGCAGTCGCGCGCGGCGATGGTGCCCATGCTGACCTTGTCCTGGTTGTGGCATTCGGTCGAGCGCGAAAACACGGAAGCCGGCATGGTCAGCTTCAGCGCTTCGGCCGTCCAGGCGGAGGCGCTGATCTGCAATGCCTTGAGGCCGTGATTGATGGCCGCGCGCGGGCCGGTGGCGCCCGACAGGTTGGCCGGCAAGCCTTGGTTGTAGCGGCTGTCGACGAGCAAGGCCATCTGGCGGTCCAGCAAGTCGGCCAGGTTGGCCACCGTGTTCTTCATGCTGTCCATGGCGAAGGCGATATGGCCACCGTAGAAATGGCCGCCATGCAGCACGCGCTCGCCTTCGGCGTCGATGATCGGGTTGTCGTTGGCGCTATTGAGCTCATTCTCGATGGACGAGCGCAACCAAGGCAAGGCATCGGCCAGCACGCCGATCACGTGCGGCGCGCAGCGGATCGAATAGCGGTCCTGCAGGCGCTTGCCGTTGCGTTCCCAGGAATCGGTGGGCAAGTCCGCGCGCAGCCAGGCCGCCACCTGCTGCATGCCCGGATGCGGCTTGACGGAAAACAGGGTTTCATCGAAGTGATGCGCATTGCCGTCGAGCGCGAACGAAGCCATGGCCGTGATGCGCGTCGTCAGGCGCGTCAGGTATTCGGCACGCTCATACGCCAGGCAGGCCAGCGCCGTCATGACGGCCGTGCCGTTCATGATCGCCAGGCCTTCCTTCGGCCGCAGGCGCAGCGGTGTGATGCCCGCTTCGCGCAGCGCCTGTTCCGCCGGCACCTGTACGCCATCGCGCCACACTTCGCGCTCGCCGCACAGCACCGCCGCCAGGTAGGACAGTGGCGTCAGGTCGCCGCTGGCGCCGACCGAACCTTCCGACGGAATCAGCGGCAGCAGGCCGGCGTCGAGCAGGCGCGCGATCTGCGCCAGCAGCTCCACGCTGACGCCGGAAAATCCTTTGCTCAGCGACGCCAGGCGCGTGGCCATGATGGCGCGCGTCTGCGCCGGAGTGAAGAATTCGCCGAGGCCGCAGCCGTGATACGTATATAGATGATGCGGCAGCTCGGCCACCAGTTCCGGCGGCACGGTCACCGTGCACGAATCGCCGTAGCCGGTGGTCACGCCATAGATGGTGCCATCCTCGCGCAGCAGGCGGTCGAGGAAATCGGCGCCGCGCGCGATCGCCGCGCGAAAGACCGGATCGGTCGACAGTTCGGCGCTGGCCCGGCCATGCGCGATATCGGTAATGTCTTCGACACGCAGGCGTTCGCGGTCGAAGCGGACGGCGCGCCGGGTGTTTTTCAGGTCAGCGAGGTGCATCGGGAATATCCAGTCTTGAAGTATCGGGGAGTTGCCAAAAATCGTAAAAATTGAACCACTCGAGTGGCGCGCGCAGGCAATGCTGCTGCAGGCGCGCCGCGTAGGCGGTGGCCAGTTCGGCCAGCATCGCCTCGCGCGCCTTGCGCGGCAGGTGCAGCGATTCGCGGAATAATTCGAAGTGTATTTCCGAGCGCTGGCCGATGCGCATCGAAAACAGCAGGTACACCGGGCATTGCAGCACGCTGGCCAGCACATACGGGCCGATCGGGAATGCGGCCGCCTGGCCCAGGAACGGCGCCACGGCGACGCGCGGCTGGGGCGAGACGGGAATGCGGTCGCCGGCGATCACCACGAACTCGCCCTGCGCCACCTTCTCGGCCAGCAGCATGGCCGTGGCAGGCGTGATTTCCGTTACCTGCATCAGATTGAGCTGGCTATCGGGATTGAGGCGCTCCAGCATGCGATTGAACGCTTGCGCATGGCGCGTATGCACGAGCACCGTCAGCTTCAGGCGCGTATTGCGCTGCGACAGTACGCGGCACAGATCCAGGTTGCCCAGGTGGGCGCAGACCAGCAAGGCGCCGCGTCCCTCCTCCAGGCAGCGATACACGCCGTCTTCGCCATCGACGCCGTGCAGGCTCACGTCGCGCGTGTCGTACAAGCCGCCCCACAGCAGCATCTTGTCGAGAATGGTTTCCGCAAACGCGGCGAAGTGCCGCAGCACGCTCAGATTCGCCGGGCCGCCGCAGGCCGCGACGCGGCGCAGGTAGCTGCGCGAGACGCGGCGTGCACGGGCATGCGTCAGCACGTACCAGGCCAGCACCGGATACAGCACGATGCGAAACGGCCAGCGGCCGAACACGCGGCAAATCCAGAACAGCAGGCGCATGCCGGCCACGAAGCTGACTTCGTTGAAGCCGGACCAGTGTCCGCGCGCCTGCTGCGAGGCCGTCGTCATCGCGCGCGCCAGTGGCGTGCCAGCAGGCGCGGTGCGCGCCACAGCATGCCGAAAAACAGGCGCGAGTGCATGCGTGAGATCAGCACGTTGTCGCGCCACAGCTCGAAATGCGAGACGCCGTCACTGGGGTAACTCACCTTCGTCGGCAGATTCGCCATCGACAAACCATCCCAGTACAGGTGCACCAGCACATCGGTGTCGAAGTTCATGCGCTGCCCCAGCTGACGCTTCCCTGCCAGCGCCATGAAAGGCGCCAGCGGATAGACGCGAAAGCCGCACATGGAATCGCGGATCTGCAGCGACAGGGTATTGATCCACACCCAGACGTGCGTCGCATAGCGGCCGTAGTAGCGCGCCTTCGGTACCGTGGCATCGTACACGGGATAGCCGACCACCACCGCCGCCGGCGCGGCCTGCGCCTGCGCCAGGAAGCGCGGCACGTCGTCCGTTTCATGCTGGCCGTCGGCATCGATCTGCAGCGCGTGGCTGTAGCCGTGCGCATGCGCGTGGCGGCAGCCCGTCAGCACCGCCCCGCCCTTGCCCTGGTTGTGCGCATGGCGCAGCAGGGTCACGCGCGACGGATGCGCCGCGGCCAGCGCATCCAGGGTGCGCGCGCCGGCGTCAAGGCTGCCGTCATCGACGAGGATCAGCGGCACGCCGTGCGCCAGCAGGCGCTGCACCACGGCGCCGATCGCGTGTTCATGGTTGAACACGGGGATCACGATGCAGGGGTGAAAACGCACTTCAGTCACCGCGTGCTCCGGCGCGGCCAAAGCGCAGCAGCGAGTGGCAATAACCGATGCCGTCGCGCGTCGTCAGCAATTCCAGGCCAGCCTCCTGCGCCAGACGGATATAGTCGGCGCTCTGGTAAATCTTGCTGTTACCGCTGGCCATGGCCGTGAAGTATGGCGACGTGTTGAT
This sequence comes from Janthinobacterium sp. BJB301, assembly GCF_002735685.1. Taxonomy (NCBI): domain Bacteria; kingdom Pseudomonadati; phylum Pseudomonadota; class Betaproteobacteria; order Burkholderiales; family Oxalobacteraceae; genus Janthinobacterium; species Janthinobacterium sp. BJB301. Next base: position 43,488 of record NZ_PDZJ01000002.1, read on the forward strand.
CAGGCAGTAGGCAGCGATATCGTATTGCTGGCGGTCCCAGAAGGTATCCATGATCAGCACCTGGCCGTTCGGTCCCAGCGCCTGCGCCACGCGGCGCAGGATGCTGGCGATGGCCGGCTCGGAAAAGCAGCTGAGGAATTGGCTCATCCAGATCAGATCCATGCCGGGCGGCAGCGGCGCCGCGTCGTCGAGCAGGTCGCAGGCGTGCAAATGGGCACGCTCGCGCACGCCACCGTCAGTCAGTGTCCGCTCGGCCACCGCCAGCTGGCGCTCGAGGTCGACCAGGTGCAGTTCCACGCCAGCATGGTAGGCCAGCGCTGCGCTGGCGAACTTGCCCGTATTGGCGCCGATATCCATGATGCGACGCGGCGCCGTGGCGAAGACGTCCGGGAAGATCTCGGGGAAGGAGGTATCCGAATAATGGTGGTCGAAGGCGAACCAGCTGCCCTTGGCCGGTTCCGACAGGGCCGACAGGCCCTGGTACAGGGTGGGCCAGTCGCCCAGCGCGGCCAGGCCCAGTGGCTGCTCGGCGTCGAGCGAACGATCGAGGTCGAACAAACCCTGGTAGCAGACGTCATGCATGAAATCCAGGTTGACCTGGGTGATGCTGTCCGTCAGCATGCAAAAACCGACCTTGTCGAGCACATACGCGCCCTCGCGCAGCGACACGACGCCGGCCGACAGGCAGGACTCCAGCGCCACTTTCAGCGCATACTCGGTCCAGCGGCCGCTGGCGGCCATGTCGGCAATCGTCAGGCCGCTGTGGCCCGTGTCGGCCAGCGCCTGCAGCATGCCGCGCTTCCAGGCATAGCGCACGCATTGAAAGACGACGGGACCGAAAGCGATTTTTTGCGCCTCGAAACGGGCGGCAAAGGCGGTCTGGCGTTCGGGTGAGAATTTTTTATCTAACATGCGCTCGCTGCTGGAGTGGGTGTATCGGCGCCGCCACCGGAAACGGCAACGGCATTCGGGTGAAACAGGATGCGGCCGCTGGCATGCTGGCCAGCGTCCGACAGATAACGAAACTGCAGGCTGGTCTTGAGCGCGTCATACTCGAGCGCCAGCCGCACGGGCCGGTCCGGCAGCACCGGCTGCTGGAATTTCAGGGCATGCATGGCGCGGAAATGCGCGGGCAAGTCCAGGTGCAGGCGCGCAAAGTGCAGTGCCCATTCCACCTGCACCACGCCAGGCAGCAAGGGCGCGCCCGTGAAATGGCCGTCGAAATAAAATAGATTCGCAGGCACGCGCAGCTCAAACAGCAGCCATGGCGTTTCGCTTTCGGCCGAGCGCTCGAGCAGCTGCGCATGCGGCAGCCGGGGTTTCTCCAGCAGGGCCAGCAGCAGCGCCTGCGTCGTCTTGCCCTGCGCATTGATGGGCAGTTGTTCCAGGTAGCGCCAGCGGCGCGGCAAGGCAACGGTGTCGACCTGGCCACCGAGCGCCAGTTGCAGCTGGCGATTCAGGACCAGCTTGCCTTCGGCGTCGAGCAGCGTGCGGCCGGCGGCGCTGCAGACGATGAAGGCGGCCACCTTCTGGCGCTCGCCCGCCGGCGCGTCGCACAGCAGCACGCGCGCCTCCAGCACCAGCGGCGTGGCAAGCAAGGCCGCCTCGATGGCGTTCAGCGAAATGCGTTTTTCCTCAATCTTCACGATGCGGTCGCTACGCCCCAGCAGCTGGAAGCGTCCCGGCGCCATCTGTCGCGCGCGGTCGGCCAGGCATAGCCAGCCCTCATCGGCCAGGTGCGCCGAACGCACTTCCAGGGCGCCGCCATCCAGCAAGCGCCAGTCCACGCCCGGAAAGCCCTGCCAGCTCTCGTCGTCAGGCTGCTCTGACGCGCGCTGGCGCCAGGCCACGCCGCCCGTCTCCGAACTGCCATAGATTTCGCGCGGCACGCAGCCAAGCAACTGCCCCGCCGCCAGCGCGCTGTCCAGGGCCAGCGGCCCGCCCGAGGAAAACACGGCGCGCAGCTGCGCGCGCGCGCCGGACCAATCGATGTGTTCCGGCAGGCGCTTCAGGTGCGCGGGACTGGCGGCCAGCACGCATGGCCCGCGCGCCAGCAATACCGCCAGCTGCTCCGGATAATCGACGCTGTGCGCATGCACGGCGCGCCCGGCGGCAAGCGGCCACAGGACCTTGAACAGCAAGCCGTAGATATGCTGGTGCGAGACGGTGGCGACGACAGCCGCGCCATCGGCGTGTTTGCCAAACAGCTGCTCCAGCGTGGCCACCTCGCTGGCAAGTTGCGAGAGTTTTTTCGGGATGGCTTGCGCCGCGCCCGTGCTGCCGGAGGTGTACACCACCAGCGCCGGGAAATCGTCAGCGAGCTGCCTCCACTCGCGCCCGGCCGGGCTGTCCGCTGGCCGGGGTAGCGGTGCCTGCGCGGCCGGGAACTGCCCCAGGAAACCATCGACGGACGCGGCCAGCGAGGCGCAACTGGCCGGCAGCGTATCGGCCGTCAGCCAGACGGTCTTGCCCGCCTGCCAGGCGCCCAGCAAGGCAGCGCCAAACTCGATGCTATCGTCCAGGTACAGGGCGAAATGGCGTCCTGCCTGACCTTCCAGAAAGCCGGCCCAGGCGGACATGCGCACCGCAAAGTGCGCGTAATCGAGCACCGCGCCATCGCGCCAGCCGACGGTCATGGCCGGCGGGCGGCCATGCATGGACAGCGCAAGGCGCGCCAGCGAGGAAATCGGCGGATGTGCGTCAGGCACGGGAGCTTGCGGCAACGAGGATTCAGGCATGGTGCAAACGCTTAAAACGCAGGCGGACGAGATACTCGCCGCCAAATAACAGGGCCATCAGGATGTAGGCGATGACGCCCGTGTACAGCGACCAGACGGCTTCGCTGGCCCACAGTGCCGTACCCAGCGCAATGCCGCCATTGACGATGAAAAAGCCGCACCAGACTTGCGTCACGCGGCACGTATAGCGCACGGCGGCGGGCGGAAAATCCTTCTCGCGCAAGCGCGCCAGGCGTTCCACCACCGATGGCGGCGCCCACAGGCTGTAGCCGAAGGTGGCCAGCAAGACGACGTTGACCAATACCGGATACAGTTTCAGCGGCAGCAGCAGGTTGCTCCACAGAGCGATGGCGGCCAGCAGCAGCGCGGCGGCCACCGACCAGCGCGCGGCGCGCTGCAGCCTCAACGCAGGCAGGCGGCAGGCGACAGCCAGCAGCAGCAGCAGCGCCAGCCAGCGCGGCTCGACCTGACCGTGGCCGAACCAGATCGCCAGCGGATACAGTACGGTCAACAGCAACGCGACGGCATTGAGCAGCACGCGTTATGCCGCCTGTTCTGACACCGACATCGCGCGCAGCGCTTCGACCACATCGTCGATCGTACGGATAGTCTTGAATACTTCCGGCTGCAGGCGCTTGCCCGTCAGCTGCTTCAGCTTGACCGCCAGGTCGACCGCGTCGATGCTGTCGATATCGAGTTCGGCATACAGATTCGACTGAGGCGTCAGCGCCGCCGGATCCAGCTCGAACATTTCGGCCAGCAGCTGTACCACCCATGCGTACAATTCATTGCGGCTCATTGCGCTCATATCTACCATTTTGCTGCTCCTTACTTCTTTCTGTGAGTGTCAACCATCGCCGCCAGTGCCCGTACCGAGGCAAAGTGGCGGCGCGTATCGGCCGAATCGGCCGACAGAGAAATGCCATATTTTTTTTGCAGGGCGACGCCCAGTTCCAGCGCATCGATCGAATCGAGTCCCAGGCCCTCGACAAACAGGGGCGCATCCGTATCGATATCGGCAGCGCTCACGTCTTCCAGTTGCAGCGCCTCGATGATCAGTTCCTTCACTTCTTGTTCAAGCATGTTGTTCCTGTTTCCCGCTAAAGTAATGTTGCAAATGAGTGGTCAAGGTACGCGCCGCCATCACGTCGCTGGCGCCACCGCCGGTAAACTCGCCGATCACCAGGTCGTCCTGTACGGCGATCTCGAAATGCGCACGGCGGGCCGGCACGCGCCACCATGGTTCGCCCTTGCCCAGGGTCCTGGGCAGGCAACGTATCAGCACGGGCGTCACGTCGCGGCGGCCGCGCACGGCGATATTCGCCGCGCCCCGCTTCAGCACGACCTCGCCACTGCATGGCGTGCGCGTGCCTTCCGGGAAAATGATCAGGTTATTGCCGCGCTCCAGCGATGCCAGACAGGCGTCCACCAGTTCGGCGCCGCCCGTATTATTGATATAGCCAGCCGCGCGCACGGGACCGCCCGTAAACGGGTTATTCCACAAATCGGACTTGACGATGCAATCGGCCTGCTTGACATACGCCATCAGGAAAATCGTGTCGATCAGGGTCGGATGATTGGCCAGGATCAGCAAGCCGCCGCGTTCCAGCTTGTCGAGACCGCGCAAGTCGTAGCGCAGCACGCCCAGAAAACGCATCAGGCCGATATACAAGCGAAAACTCCAGCGGATGATCGCGCGCGCGCAGGCGATGCGCGTTTCGCGCCGCCACACCAGCACCTGCAGCACGGGGAACACCAGCACGCGCAGCAACAAGCCACCGAGGCCGAAGGCGGCAAAGCTGAACGCCGTCGCGATGGTACGCCAGCCTATCGATATGCCGGCGCGCACAGCCTCCAGCTTATGCATGGCGGCTCCAGCACCATGCCTGGCGGTTGGCTGCATGCTCGAACGTGCAGGCATCGCCGAGCATGAATCGCAACACGGCCAGGCTGCCCGGCATGGCGCCGGCGGCAACCGCCAACGCATCATTACTGCCGCGGGCGCGCCAGGTCAGGCTGAAAGCGGCGCCTGGGGTAGCCTCGGCCTGCATCAGCCAGGCAAACGCATGCGACTGCTCATGGCAGTCTTCAAAAGCTTCGAATGGCACTGGCAAGGGACACTCCGCCAGCACCAGCAATACCTGCGCCGCGCCATCGGCCAGCAAGCCGCACGCCTCGATCACCGCGGCTTCGAGGCTGGCCGCACCGGCGGCGATGGCCAGCTGATTCGCCGTATCGGCGCGGGCGATGGAAAACAAGCCTGCGCTGGCATTGTGCACGGCCATGCCGAATGCCGTCGGCGACAGGGGTTCGCCTTGGGCCAGCGCCGACAACAGTTCGACGGCGCGCGCCACCTCGCCGTGGCGGGAACAAAAGACGAGCGGAATATCGCGCTGTTCGCCGAGGCAGGCGTACGCCACTTCGAGCGCCATCTTGCCCAGCTGACCGGCGCGGCGGCGCAGCATCGGCGCCATGGCACGCACGCCCGGCTCGCTGCCAGCGGCAATCGGCGCGACGGGCAAAGCGCTTTGCGCCCACGCTTGCCATTGCTGCGGCGTTTCCAGGCCTGGCGCCCATCCGGCATATCTGACAATTGAAAAACAGACACCATCGGTGCGCATACGCATCTTCCTGAGCTCAAAAAAAGGGCGAACTCACGTCAAAACTGCGCAAAAAGCCTCGCCGGCGTTCTTTTCAAATTATAAACGATGGAAGTAAAAATAACTAAAATAAATGGCCGTGAGGCAACTTTTTAAATACAAAGACAAAACCCGTCTTTTAAAAAATTCTCCGCTTTAGTTACTATTTGTAACACTTGCATCCATTATCTTCCGATAGAAAAATCAGCATCCTCCGGCAAACCGTCGGCATTCCCTGACCTGGCTTTTTTATCAATGATCAAAACAAGCTGCGCATACGTCATAAAGAGCGTTGTTTTTAGATAACACTCGCTGCATCGCGCAAAGGCGCGGCAAACGCAGTCATCCGGCATGGCTGGCCAGTCCCCCGCCGAAGCGGAAAGACCCGAAATACGGATAGCCACATATTACCCACGCATGGCGGCGACGAGGATTAAAGCGGGTGCGCGGCAAGGACAATACAGAGCGTTTGCTTTATGCCAGTTCCAGCCGACCGATTCAACTCTGGCGGCTTTGTCTTGTCAGCAGGGAAAAGAATGGATCGGTCAGCAGTGCCATCCGCTGCCATGGCAAAGAAGGTGGTGGCATGGCGCCTGCGTGAACCGCACAGCGCCGGCGATCACGGCATATGGAGAATGAGGAAGGCCAGCACGGACACCGTGAAATATGGGGCCCATGCAAAACGGGTGGCCAGCGTGGCACAGACTGCGCGCCAAGGTGGCCACCACGGTACCGTTAAAACACCCAGAGCTTATCGGCCGGCATATGCAGCCAGTACTTGCCCGCCTCGAGCTTGTGGCGCGAGTACGCGCGCAGGCTGATGTTCTCGGCGCCACCGCGCTCGAACAGGCATTCCCAGCGGTCGCCCAGGTACATGCACGTCAGCAGCGGCAGCTCGATGGCGTTGTCGACCTGCGTGGCGCTGATCTTCACTTCCTCGACGCGGATCATGGTGGTCACTTCAGTGCCCACGTTGGCGCCGCGCGCCACGCCCTGCATGGACGCGCCATCGACCAGCAGGCGCACCTGATTGCCTTCGCGCTGCACCACCTTGCCGGGCAGGCGGTTGTTACTGCCCATGAATTCGGCCGTGAACAGGGTGTCCGGCGTTTCATACATGCTTTGCGGCGTGCCCTGCTGCTCGATCTTGCCGTTATTGAGCAGCAGGATGCGGTCGGAAATGGCCATCGCCTCGCCCTGGTCATGCGTCACCATCAGGGCCGACAGACCCAGGCGCACGATCAGTTCGCGCAGGAAGGCGCGCGCTTCCTCGCGCAGCTTGGCGTCCAGGTTCGACAGCGGTTCATCGAGCAGGATCACGGGCGGGTTGTACACCAGCGCCCTGGCGATCGCCACACGCTGCTGCTGGCCGCCGGACAGCTGATGCGGATAGCGCTCGCCCAGGTGCCCCAGGCCCAGCTGCGTCAGCACTTCCTTGATGCGCGCGGCGATCTCCGTGCTGCCCATCTTGCGCAATTTGAGGCCGTAGGCGACGTTGTCAAATACGGTCTTGTGCGGCCACAGCGCATACGACTGGAACACCAGTCCCAGATTGCGATGCTCGGCCGGCATTTCGAAATGCTGCGCGCCGTCGAAGACATTGCGCTCGCCGATCTGGATGGTGCCCGCCTTCGGGCTTTCCAGCCCGGCGACGGCGCGCAGCAAGGTGGTCTTGCCGCTGCCCGAAGGCCCCAGCAAGGCGACCACTTCGCCTTTTTTCAGGTGCATCGAGACACCCTTCAGGATCTGGTTGGCGGCGGCGCCGGTGCCGTAGTCCAGGTACAGCTCATTGACGGTCAATTCATTCATGATGTGGTCTCAGTTCTTGTATTTAGTTATGCAACTCAGTTGTGTAACTTCACGCCGAAGCGCAGCGCGATGCCCAGGCCGATGGCCACCAGGGTGATATTGATGAAGGACAGCGCCGCCACCAGGTCGGTCGAGCCGCCTGCCCACAGCGATACCAGCATGGCGCCGATCACTTCCGTGCCCGGCGAGAGCAGGTACACGCCCGTCGAATATTCGCGCTCGAAGATCAGGAACACCATCAGCCAGGCGCCCAGCAAGCCGTATTTGATCAGCGGCAGGGTCACATCGCGCGTCACCTGGCCGCGGTTGGCGCCGACGGCGCGCGCCGCCTCTTCCAGCTCCGGCCCCACTTGCAGCAGCGCCGTGGAAATGAGGCGCATGCCGTAGGCCATCCACACCACCGAATACGCGAGCCACAGGGCGAAGATCGTCGAGCGCACTTCACGCAGCACGGGAATCACATGGCCGCTCAGCCACAAGGCCACGCCGTTGTCCATGCCTTTCAATATGCCGTCGAGCCAGGCCGGCACGAACAGGAACACCCACAGGAACGACAGGCCGGCCAGCAGACCCGGCACGGCGCGCGGCACCAGCACGCTGTAATCGAGCAGACGCGTGATGCCGTCCTGCTTGCGGTGCATGGCCAGCGCGATGAAGCTGTAGCAGCCCACGGCCAGCGCGCCGCCGACGACGCCGATCAGGATGGTGTTGACGATGCCGCGCACCAGCGATGGCTGGTCAAAAATGTCGCGGAAATGCTGCAGTGTCAGCACGTCGGCCAGGTGCACGCCTTCGCCCCAGTACTGCACGAAGGAGCGCAGCACGATGCCTGTCAACGGCAGGATGATGGTGAAGATCAGCCAGCCGGCCAGCAAGGCAAACGCCAGCCACTTCCAGCGGCCCAGCGGCATGGCCTTGCTGCGCGCGCCCTTGCCCTTGATCGACACATACTTGTTCGCCGATTTCAGCAGCCAGCGCTGTATCATCACCAGCGGCATGGTCACCATCACCAGGCAGACGGCGACGGCGGCCATCAGGTGGTACGACGGCGTGCCCAGCTTGTTCGTCAGCTTGTACAGATAGGTCGGCAGCACCAGGTGGCCTTCCGGATCGCCGAGCACCAGCACCAGGCCGAACACTTCGAAGCCGAGGAAGAACACCAGCACGCCCGCATACGCCAGCGCCGGCATGATCATCGGCAGCGACACGTTCAGCATCACCTGGATCGGCGAAGCGCCGGCCACGCGGGCCGCTTCTTCCACGTCCGAGCCCAGGCTTTTCAGGGCCGACGAGGCATACAGGTAGACGTGCGGCACGTGCGTCAGGCCGGCGATGATGACGATGCTGGTGAAGGAATAGATATTCCAGGGCACGAAGCCGAACAGCTCCTTGGCCCAGATCGAATAGAAGCCCACGGGCCCCATCGACACGACGTAGCCAAAGCCCATCACCATCGGCGACACAAAGATCGGCACCAGCAGCATGGGCGCCACCCAGCCGCGGCCCGGCAAATCCGTGCGCACCATCAGGAAGGCCAGCATGCCGCCCAGCGGCACGGCGATCACGGTCAGGCCGCAGGCCAGCATCAGGCCATTCTTGAAGGCCATCGAGAAATCGGGATCATCGAAGATGAAACGGTAGGAGTCAAAGCCGAATTCGCGCACCGGCATGAAGAAGGGCGCGTTCAAAAAGCTCTGGTAAAAAATCAGGAACAGCGGCAGGAAAATGGCGACCAGGGTAATCGCCACGACCACGCCGCGCGACCAGTTCAGGCGCGACAAGGGAGAGCGCGACCGTGCAGGCAGCGGCAAGATAGCAGTTTGCATGATGAATCCAATGAATGAAGGGTGCGGCATCCAGCCGCCGGCGAACGCCCGCGGCTGGCCAAGGAACTCCGATAAAACCGTAGCGAGCGGCAGTGAGTTGTGGCTGAGAAGCGGATCTGTGCGAATGCACAGTGAGCATCGGAGGCCGCAAATCGCGACGCGCAGTAGGTTTTTCGGATGTTCCTATTTTTTGCCGGCTGTTTCTTTCCACTGCTTTAAGAAGGCCATGCGCTTGGCAGGTCCCAAAAATTGCAGGATGATCGGATGCACGGGAATCGGCTTGACGTTGGCCGCGCCGATTTCCTTGATCAGGTCCGCCGAGGTGGTCTCGCCCGTGACGTCGGCGCGAATCGCGTACAGCTTGGCGCCGTTGGCGATGATGGTCTGGCCACGGTGCGACAGGATGTAGTCGAGCCACAGCTTGCTGGCGTTGACGTTCTTCGCGTTCTTGTTGATGAACTGCACGCGCGACAGGATCAGGGTGTAGTCCTTGGGCAGCACCACGCCGATCGACGGGTCGGTCTTGGCGCGCACCAGGGCGTAGGAACCCAGCACGTTATAGCCGATCAGGTTTTCACCCGACGAAATGCGCTCCATCATGGTGCCCGTCGACGACTGCACGCGCACCTTGGCCACGCCAAACGCGTTTTGCAGCGCCAGGAATTTCGGATACTCCTTGGCGTCCTGCGACATGAACATGAAGCCCACGCCCGACTTTTCAATGTCGTAGGTGGTGACCTTGTCCTTGAATTTCGGCGTGGCGATCAGCTTGGCGAAGTCGTCGTGGTTCTTCGGCACTTCCTTCGGATCGAGCAAACGCTTGTTGTAGACGATGGCGGCCGGCTCGAACGTGGTGCCGTAAGCCTGGTCGTCCCACATGGCCCAGCCGGGGATCTTGGACGCTTCCACGGATTTGTACTTGAGCGCATAGCCGTCCGAGGCCAGGCGCATCTGCAAGTCCATCGCCGACGACCACATCACGTCGGCCGTGTTGCCGCCGGCGGCCACTTCGGAAATGAAGCGGTTGTACACTTCGGTGGAATTCATGTCGTTGTATTCGACCGAGATGCCGGGATACAGGGCGCTGAAATCCTTGATCAGCGGCGCGGCGGCCTTGCTGTCGGTGGCGCTGTAGATCACCACCTTGCCTTCCTTCTTGGCCGCGTCGATGATCTTCTGGTAGTCGGCCGGATAACCTGCCGGTACCTGGGCGAAAGCGGCGCCGGTGGTACCGGCGAAAGCGGCGGCCAGGGCGATGGCGAGAATGGTCTTGGTTTGCATGGTTTGTCTCCGTCTGTGATTGTTGTATGGTTTGCTAATGGATTCAGCGCATCAGGCCCAATTCGGCCGCCTGCCTGGAGTAGCGTTCGACCGCCTGGTTCACGTACTGCGTCAATTTGTCGCCCGTCAGCGCGAACGGATACATGCCTGCCTGCGTGCGCCACTGGGCAAACTGCGGCGTGGCCATGGCACGGTCGAACGTGGCCACCCAGCGCTGGTAATCCTGTTCCGGCACCTGCGGCCCCATCCACAAGCCGCGGATGATGGGCCACACCACGTCGATGCCCTGCTCGCGCGCCGTCGGCACGCTGGCCAGCACGCCGGGCAGGCGCTTTTCCGACAGCACCGCCAGCACGCGCGCATGGCTGTCGCCCGCGTTCAGGGTCGCTTCCGACGTGTCGCCCGACATCACCTGCACGTAATTGGCCTGCATCGCCGTGAAGATCTCGCCGCCGCCTTCCAGCGCGACGAAGCGCAGCACTTTCGGGTCGATGCCGGCCCGGCGCGCCACCAGCGCCATCTTCACCCAGTCCTGGCTGCCGATGGTGCCGGACACGCCGATCAGCACCTTGTCGGGGTGGCGCTTGAGCGCGGCGATCAGGTCGGCCAGGGTCTTGTAGGGCGAGTCGCTGCGCACGGCGATCATGCCGTAGTCGGCGCCCAGTGCCGCCACCCAGCGCACGTCGCCCGTCTTGGCGTTGCCGAACTTGCCTTGCGCGAGGTTCAGCAGCGAGCCGCCCGAAAACACCACCAGGGTGTTTGCTTCGGCACGCCGGCGCTGCGAGCCCATCGAGCGCCACGCCACCGCGCCGATGCCGCCTGGCAGATAGCTGATGCGCACCGAGGACGCGAACGGTGCCGCCGCCGCAGGATCGGGCTGCAGCAAGCCTTTCTGCGCCAGCTTGCAGGTCAGGTCCATGGCGCCGCCCGGTTTGGACGGCACCACGCAGTCGACTTCAGGCGCGGCGGCATTTGCCAGCGCGGGCAGCAGCGCGGACAACAGCAGCAGCGACAGGAACGCGGTGCGCAGCATGGTCATGCCTTAGAAGCGGTGCTGGATGCCGGCGATCAGGCCGCGCTGCGTGTCGCCAAAACCGGCATCGTCACGCGACAGGCTGACCAGCTGCTTGTGCTTGGCCTTGGCGTAGGCGCCGGCCACGTACAGGTCGGTGCGCTTGGACAGGGCATAGCGCACGCGCGCCACGTACATGATCGGATCGGCATCGAGGTTGGCGGCCACGTTCTTCACGTCCTGGTAGTAGATCACGCCCGTCAGGGTGACGACTGGCGTGGTCTTGTAGCTGACGCCGCCCCAGTACAGGGTGCCGCGCACGTCGGCCTTGCCGGCGGCAGCCGGATCGAGCTTGTAGTCGCGCGCCGCCGCCTGCACTTTCCACGGGCCGTCGTCATACATGGCGCCCAGGTGGTAGACGGTGGTCTTGTCGCGCGCGCCGCCAGCGATGGCATTGCCGTTCACCTGTTCATATGTAGCGAGCAGGCTGACGGGACCCGTCTTGTAGGTGACGGCCGTGGACAGCTTGGCGCTGTCCGAATTGCCCGTCGACTGTTCGCCGAAGCCGTACGATGCGCCGTAGCTGAAGTCGCCCGTCTTGCCAGAGTACTTGACCATATTGTCGAAGGCCGTCGTCATGCCGTATTTGCTCGGACCCGTCGCGTGGGCCGAAGTGGCCCACGAGTAGAACGGCGCATAGGCCATCGGATCGAACGGCAGCACGAAGTCATACACGGTGGTGAACGAGCGTCCCAGCACGACGCGACCAAACGCGCCTTCCAGGCCCACGTTGGCCTGGCGCTTGAACAGCGCGCCGTCGGCCGCGCCCGTGTCGACCAGGATGCCGCCTTCCAGATTGAAGACGGCCTTCAGGCCGCCGCCCAGGTCTTCGCTGCCCAGGATGCCCCAGCGCGAGGTGTTCATGCCGCCCGAGCTGACTTGCGTCATCGAGCTTTTGTTCGGACCGGCGTTGCTGGTGTTGCTGATGCCGGCGTCCAGTCGACCGTACAGGGTGACGTTCGACTGGGCGTGGGCGCCGCCGGCTGCGGCGAGTAGCGCCATGGCGGCCAGCGAGAATGCAGTTTTCTTCATGTAGAGTGTCTCCCTTAGATATAGTTATTAGTGATATGCCTGATCATTTTCATGAATCAGGATCACACTATATGAGCGCGATCCTTTCAATTCGCTTTCAGACTGACAGGTGTCGTCCGCCAGCCACAAGGAGGGCAAACATATTCATCGCCGCCCCTGTCGGCGCGGCGCCGGCAGGCTTACACTGCACCAATTCAAACGAATGGCGGAGACCATGCGCATATTATTAGTGGAAGACCATCTGGAGCTGTCGCACTGGCTGGCAAAGGCCCTGCGCGACGCGCATCTGACGGTGGAGACCGCCCACAACGGCGCCGATGCCGACGCCCTGCTGCATACGCAGGAATATTCCCTGGTGCTGCTCGACCTGACCCTGCCGAAGATGGATGGCCTGGACGTGCTGCGCCGCCTGCGCGCGCGCGGCGGCACGCGCGGCAAGACTCCCGTCATGATACTCACGGCGCGCGGCGGCCTCGATGAAAAAGTGCAGGGCCTGAACCTGGGCGCAGACGACTACATGGCCAAGCCGTTCGAGCTGGCCGAACTGGAAGCGCGCGTGAAAGCCCTGCTGCGCCGCAGCCAGGGCAACGAGGCACTCGTGCACACCTGCGGCGCCCTCAGTTTCGACACCGTCACGCGCATGTTCAGCTATGGCGGCGCGGCGCTGGCGCTGACGCCGCGCGAACACGCGGTGCTCGAAGCGCTGATCACGCGCTCGGGGCGGGCCGTGTCGAAGGAAAAGCTGTTTGACGAAGTCTTTGCGCTGGCCGACGACGCCAACCTGGACGCCATCGAACTGTATATCCACCGCGTACGCAAAAAACTCGAGAGCGGCGTGGAAAGCGGCTCGCCCGACGGCGCCGTCATCACCACCCTGCGCGGCATCGGCTACCTGCTGCAGCCGCGCAGCGCGATGGCGCCGGCTGCGCCAAAATGACCGTGCGCTCCCCACGCCTGCCGCTGCTCGAACGCCTGCGCCGGCGCTGGGCGCAGAGCCGGCCGCTGGGCAGCCTGCGCAGCCAGCTGCTGCGCTGGCTGCTCATTCCGCTGGTGATGCTGGTGCTGCTCGATGCCGTTTTTGTCTACCGCAACGCGCTCGACGCGGCCGACATGGCCTACGACCGCTCCTTGCTGGCATCGACGCGGGCGCTGGCCGAGCGCGTCTCCATCGTCGGCGGCAAGGTCGTCGCCGAAGTGCCTTACGTGGCGCTCGACAGCTTCGAGACCGACACCCTGGGCCGCATCTACTACAAGGTGACGGGCATCAATGGCGAGCTGGTGTCAGGCTATGGCGACTTGCCGCCCGTGCCGAAAAACGTGCCACGCTCGCAGAACTATCCGGCCCTGGTGCGCTTCTACCACGCCGACTACCACGGCAAGCCGATCCGCATCGCCGCCCTGCTGCAACCCGTGTATGACGACTCGATGCGCGGCATCGCCCTGATCCAGGTGGCCGAGACGCTGGACGCGCGGCGCGGCCTGTCGAACCAGATCCTGTTCGACACCCTGATCTGGCAGGCGGCAATGATACTGGTGATGGGCGCCCTCGTGTGGTTTGCCGTGCGCCTGGTGCTGCGTCCGCTAATGCGCCTGAAAACGGAAGTCGAGACGCGCACCCTGTCCGATTTGTCCGACGTCGATCCCACCCTCGTGCACAAGGAAATGCGCCCGCTGGTCAGTGCCATGAACGGCTCCATGTCGCGCCTGCAGCAGCTGATCGCCAGCCAGCGCCGCTTCATCGCCGACGCCTCGCACCAGTTGCGCACGCCGTTGACGGTGCTGAAAACCCAGGCCGAACTGGCCATGCGCGAGTGCGACCGCCAGGCGGGCGCGCCGCCGGACATCGCCGCCCTGCGCGACATCGTGCGCTCGATCGCCGCCACCACCGATTCGACCGTGCTGCTGGCCAACCGCCTCCTGACCCTGGCGCGCATCGAGCATGGCGGCGAGAATCTGGCGATGGATACCGTCGCGCTGCGCGACGTGGCGCAGCAGGTGGGACTGGAAATGGCCATGACCGCGGTCGCCAAACATATCGACCTGTCGCTGGAAGCGCCCGACGAGGCACCCGTGCATGGCCAGGCCCTGCTGCTGCATGAACTGGTGGCCAACCTGGTCGACAACGCCCTGCGCTACACGCCGCAGGGCGGCAGCGTGATCCTGCGCGTGCGCGCGGCGCAGACGGGGAACGGACACGAACACGGCGCCGTGCTGGAAGTGGAAGACAGCGGCAAAGGCATCCCGCCGGCCGAGCGCGAGCGCGTGTTGACGCCGTTCTACCGGGTCGGCGCGGCGCTCGAGAGCAATCCTGGCGGCGCCGGGCTGGGCCTGGCCATCGTGCGCGACATCGCGGCCCTGCACGGCGCCCGGCTGGAACTGGCGACGGCGGCGAATGGACATGGACTGAAAGTCAGCGTGCATTTCAGCGGTGCCGCATGACGGATTGCGCAGACAAGCAGTTCACATGTTACGTTGCTTAAAAACAACAAATGATTTATTTCTAATATTTTTAAAATAATTGCCTTACATAAACATATTCATCCCTATACAATTCGGCTCCCATTAAGCGGCGAGACAGTCTCTCCGCATTAATTATCTAGGATTAATATGAAAAAGCAATTGTTTGCAGTAGTCGTCGGCGCCGCTCTGGCATTCCCTTTGTTTGCACAAGCTGAAAACATTTATGTCGGCGCGAATGCCGGCCGTTCGGAATTGAAATTGTCGGGCGATGTCGCTTCGGGCAAAGAAAACAAAACCGGTTTTAAAGTTTATGCCGGTTACGACTTCACGCCTAACTTCGGCGCGGAAGCCGGTTATGTCAATTTCGGCAAACTGAAAGAAAGCGAAGGCAAGGAATCGCTGAGCATGGAAACCAGCGCAATCTACGCAGCCGCCACCGGCACCTTGCCACTGAACGCTGAATTCTCGCTGTTTGCAAAAGTTGGCGTTACTCAAAACCACACCAAAGCCAAATTGAACCTGATCGGTTTCAGCGCCAGCGAATCGAAAAACAAAACCGCTGCCCTGTTTGGCATCGGTGCTGCTTATAACTTCAATAAAAACCTGTCGGCCGTTGCTGAATATGAAAACTTCGGCAAAACGATGAGCCAGGATGGCATGAAACTGAAAGCCGACCTGCTGTCGATCGGCCTGCGTTACAAGTTCTAATTCACGCTCGCGCGAATCAGAATCAAGCCGTTGTTAGCGGCTGATAAAAAAACCGGCCATGCAGCCGGTTTTTTTATGGGTGAATGGCAAGCAGGCGGCATGGATGCTAAGATCGCGCCCTGAGATTTTAAGGAAGGCACCGCCATGATGACCAAAGAAGATGTAAGCGAACTGTTTGCCAATATCGCCGAGAACGCGCCATGGGACCTGTCCCAGCCGCTGCTGTGGGGCTATTACTTCACCAACCCCACGTCCGAACCGCTGGAGCAGGCCGCCACCCTGCTGGCGCTGCAGGGCTACCGCCCGGTGGAACTGTACCAGCCGGAACTCGACGATCCGGCAGCACCGCCCGTGTGGGTGCTGCATGTGGAAAAGGCCGAAGTGCATGGCGTCGACAGTCTGCACGCGCGCAATGGCGAACTGATGGCGTTTGCGCAGGACAACCAGCTGGCCAGCTATGACGGCATGGATGTAGGCCCCGTCGGCGCGCCCGACGTGCCGCAGCATTAAGACCGCCATCGGATGAAAAAACGGCGCCCGCGGGCGCCGTTTTGCATGGATCGCTGAAAACGCTCAGCTCAGGTTTTCCAGGCGGATCTTGGTCACCGTGCCCACCACGCTGTTGAGCGCTTCCATCTTCTCGATGGCGGCCGTGACGTTCTTTTCCTGCGTCTGGTGCGTCAGCATGATGATGTCCGTGTGCGTCTCGCCCTCGGCCGGCTCTTTTTGCAGCATGGCGTCGATCGAGATGCCGCGTTCGGCCAGGATGCGCGTCAGGTCGGCCAGCACGCCCGGCTGGTCGGCCACGTGCATGCGCAGGTAGTAGCTGGTGGTGATTTCCGACATCGGCAAGATCGCGATATCGGTCATCGCGTTCGGCTGGAACGCCAGGTGCGGCACGCGGTGTTCCGGGTCGGCCGTGGCCAGGCGGGTGATGTCGACCAGGTCGGCGATCACCGACGAGGCGGTCGGCTCGGCGCCCGCGCCGCGGCCCGAGTACAGGCTGGCGCCGACGGCGTCGCCATGCACCAGCACCGCATTCATGGCGCCTTCCACGTTGGCGATCAGGCGCTTGGCCGGGATCAGGGTCGGATGCACGCGCAGCTCGATGCCTTCCACGCCATTGACGGTGGCGCGCTTGGTGATGCCCAGCAGCTTGATGCGGTAGCCCAGTTGCTCGGCGTAGCGGATATCGACGGCATTGAGGTTGCTGATGCCTTCCACGTAAGCCTTGTCGAACTGCACCGGGATGCCGAAGGCGATGGCCGACATGATGGTGGCCTTGTGCGCGGCGTCGACGCCTTCGATGTCGAAGGTGGGATCGGCTTCCGCATAGCCCAGTTCCTGCGCCTGTTTCAGCACGGTTGCGAAATCGAGGCCCTTGTCGCGCATCTCGGACAGGATGAAATTGGTGGTGCCGTTGATGATGCCGGCGATCCATTCGATGCGGTTGGCCGTCAAGCCTTCGCGCAGCGCCTTGATGATGGGGATGCCGCCGGCGACGGCCGCTTCGAAGGCCACCATCACGCCCTTGTCCTGGGCGGCGGCGAAGATTTCGTTGCCGTGCACGGCCAGCAGGGCCTTGTTGGCAGTGACCACATGCTTGCCGTTGGCAATCGCCTGCATCACCAGGGTTTTCGACAGGTCGTAGCCGCCGATCAGTTCGACGACGATGTCGATCTCGGGATCGTTGACGATCAGCATCGGGTCATTGACGACCTTGCAGCCGCCGGCGACCAGCGCTTCGGCGCGCGCCACGTCGCGCACGGCGACGGCGACGACTTCAATGCCGCGGCCCGCGCGGCGCTTGATTTCTTCCTGGTTGCGTTTCAGGACACTGAACGTGCCGTAACCGACATTGCCCAGGCCCAGCAGGCCGATCTTGATGGATTTCATAGTTGTGCTTGACTGCTCATAAGTGGCGCCCCCTTGGGCGGCGCCAGGTTGATCGAGATTGCTGCTGGCTGATTCAGCCCCGGCCGTGACGCTTGCGGTAACCTTCGAGGAAGCGCGCAATGCGCCCCATGGCCTCGGTCAGGTCATCGGAGTTGGGCAGGAAGACGACACGAAAATGGTCGGGCGCGATCCAGTTGAACCCCGTGCCCTGCACGATCAGGACCTTGGCTTCGGCCAGTAATTCATAGGCAAACTGCTGGTCGTCGGCGATCGGGTAGATCTCCGGGTCCAGGCGCGGGAACATGTACAGCGCGGCCTTCGGCTTGACACAGGTGACGCCCGGAATATCGGTCAGCAGCTTGTGCGCCAGATCGCGCTGTTTCAACAGGCGCCCGCCGGGCCCCACCAGGTCTTGTATGCTCTGGTAGCCGCCAAGCGCCGTCTGGATGGCAAATTGCCCCGGCGCGTTGGCGCATAGCCGCATCGAGGCCAGCATGTTGAGGCCTTCGATGTAATCCTTTGCGTGGCGCTTTTCGCCCGAGACCACCATCCAGCCGGAACGGTAGCCGCAGGAGCGGTAATTCTTCGACAGGCCGTTCATGGTGATGAACAGCACGTCGTCGGCCAGCGAGGCGATCGACACGTGCTCGGCTTCGTCGTACAGCACCTTGTCGTAGATCTCGTCGGCGAAAATGATCAACTGGTGCTGGCGCGCCAGTTCGACGATCTGCAGCAGCACGGAAACCGGGTACAGCGCGCCCGTGGGATTATTCGGGTTGATGACGACGATGGCTTTCGTTTGCGGCGTGATCTTGCGGCGCATGTCCTCGATGTCGGGATACCACTCGTTCTGCTCGTCGCACACATAGTGCACGGGATTGCCGCCCGACAGGCTGACGGCGGCCGTCCACAGCGGGTAATCGGGCGCCGGCACCAGCACTTCGTCGCCACTGTTGAGCAGCGCGTTCATCGACATGACGATCAGTTCGGAAGCGCCATTGCCCAGATAAATGTCATCGATGGTCACGCCGGCGATATTCTTGCCCTGGGTGTAGTGCATGACGGCCTTGCGCGGCGCGAACATGCCTTTCGAATCTGTATAGCCGGCCGCGTTCTGCAGATTGAGCATCATGTCGCGCACGATCTCGTCGGGCGGATCGAAGCCGAATACGGCCAGGTTGCCGATATTGAGCTTGGTGATCTTGTGGCCTTCTTCTTCCATTTGCCTGGATTTTTCCAGGACCGGGCCGCGGATGTCGTAGCAGACGTCCGCCAATTTATTCGATTTCTGAATCGGTCGCAAAATAAATCCCTGTCGTGATGCGGCGCGGTGACCAGAACTTGCAGCATGATAGCCGCGCCAGAACTATGAACCCGTGAAACTGCAATGCGAAAGACTGCAAGGCGAAAACAACCATTCTCGCCGAAAACAGGCCATTTTATCAAATTAAACATGGCCAACCCCAGCATTTGACGCCGATTCTGCCACGCCGGCGCCTCCTGACGACAATCGGGCGGGCGCCATCTTCATCTTCCCTTAATCTTGCAGCATTACCATGGCGAAAGCAGGCATCGCCACTGTGGCGCCGAACATTGCAATTTGGAAAGGATGTTGCTTTTCAGTCGCTCTTTTCTGTCATTTATGGCATGCTTACGCCCTTGGCCGCGGCACGCAATTTGGCCGCGCGCGCACCGATCAACCGACACGACCAGCCCCCGATATCGCCATGAAACTCCATGCCAGCAGCACCCAACAATACCAGACTGTCACCGGCTATGACGAAAACGGCGTCGAGATCAATGCCCAGCCGTATAACTATAGTCTGATCGTCATGCCGGAAATGCCCCCGCGGGCGTGGGAGGTGGACAGTTTCGAACAGCTGAACGAGGCGCATTTCGCGCAAATCCTGGCCGATGCGCCCGACGTGGTCATCCTCGGTACGGGCGAGCGCCAGCGCTTTGTGCACCCGAAGCTGACGGCCGCGCTGACCATGCGCCGCATCGGCGTCGAATGCATGGATAGCCAGGCTGCCTGCCGCACCTACAATATCCTCATGGGCGAAGGCCGCAAAGTCACCCTGGCACTGATCCTGGCCCCGGCTGCAGGCAAGGCCGCATGAAAATCAATGTCAACGAGCTGCACTCGTCGCGGGTGCTGATGTGGTCGCTGCTGGGCATCTTCATCGTCGTCACCCTGTATGCGCTGGGCGTGCGCACCCTGGTGCCGCCCGACGAAGGCCGCTACGCGGAGATGGCGCGCGAAATGTTCGTCACGGGCGACTGGATCACCACGCGCCTGAACGGCATCAAGTACTTTGAAAAACCGCCGCTGCAAACGTGGATGAATGCGCTGACCTTCGCCGCCTTCGGCCTGGGCGAATGGCAAGCCCGTTTGTGGACGGGCCTGTGCGGCATCATCGGCGTGTGCATGACGGCCTACGCGGGCAAGAAAGTGTTCGGCCCGCGCGTGGGTCTGTATGCGGGCCTGGTGCTGGCGTCGAGCCTGTTCTGGCTCGCTTCCGGCCAGATCAATTCGCTGGACATGGGCCTGTCGGGCATGATGACCCTCACCATGGGCAGCCTGCTGATCGCCCAGCGCGACGACGCCACGGCACTTGAACGGCGCAACTGGATGCTGGCCTGCTGGGCCGCCATGGCGCTGGCCGTGCTGGCCAAGGGCCTGATCGGCATCGTGCTGCCGGGCGCCGTGCTGGTGCTGTATTCGCTGTGTGCGCGCGACTGGCGCATCTGGACGCGTTTGCATCTGGTCAAGGGCTTGCTGGTGTTCTTTGCCATCGCCACGCCGTGGTTCGTGCTGGTCGCCCTGCGCAATCCGGAACAGCCGCACTTCTTCTTCATCCATGAGCATTTCCAGCGCTTCCTGATGAAGGGCCACAAGCGCGAAGGCGCCTGGTATTACTTCCTGGTGCTGCTCATTCCCGGCATCCTGCCGTGGATAGGCGTGCTGCCGCAAAGCCTGGCTGCCGCCTTCCAGCGCCAGGAAGGCGCCTTCCAGCCCCGTTTGATGCTGCTGGTCTGGGCCGTCTTCATCTTCTTCTTCTTCAGCTATTCGACCTCGAAGCTGCCTGGCTACATCGTGCCCATCTTCCCGGCGCTGGCCCTGCTGGTGGCGCTGTACCTGGAATCGGCCTCGCGCCGCCAGCGCATGCTGGCCGCAGGCCTGCTGTGCGTGCTGGGCGCGGCCGTCCTGATCGGCGGACCGATCGCCTTTGGCAAGGCCAGCGCGCGCGACGCGGAAGCCTTGATCGCGCTCAAGGGATACCAGCCATGGCTGATGGCGGCCGGCTTCTTCGCCCTGGCCGGTGGCGCCCTGGCCTTGCTGCATGCACGCCAGCTGCGCCGCGACATGACGGTGCTGACCATCGCCGGCGCCGGCTTCCTGGCCACGCACTGCATCCTGGCCGGCTCCGAACTGTATGGCCAGAACCGCGCGGGCACCGACATGCTGCCGCAGATCCAGGCCGAACTGACGGCCGATACCAAGCTCTATTCGGTCGGCATCTATGAACAGTCGCTGACGTACTACCTGCAGCGGCCAGTAATCCTCGTCGACTACTGGGATGAGTTCACGTTTGGCCTGAAACAGCAGCCCGAGCTGTCCATGCCGAGCGTCGAGACTTTCATCACGCAATGGACGAACGATGCCAACGCCGGCGTACGCGACATGGCCATTATCAGCCTGTACCGTTACAAGGAATTGCAGGAACGTGGCGTGCCCATGCGTGTGATTGCCAAGGATGCGCGCCGCATGGTCATTGCCAACAAATAAATGTTTAAAGGGGCGCGAGGCAGTATGGATCGCGCCCCCGGCCAGCTTGCCCCGCCCCCGCATCAGCAGGATTTTTCACCGCTGAACCGGCTGCGCCGCCGTACTGACGATATAAAATAGCCATGCCTGCCAGCGGCCATTCACCGCACTGGGAGCCTCAGCAACGCCGATACCCTGACACAATACAGATCCAAGAACTGCGCCCCATGACCTCTACCCTGCCCTTTTTGCCATTTTCCAAACCCACCATCGATGAAGCGACCATCGCCGCCGTCGGCGAAGTGCTGCGCTCGGGCTGGATCACCAGCGGCCCGAAAGTGCAGGCATTCGAAGCCCAGCTGTCCGAGTATTTCGGCGGGCGTCCCGTGCGCACCTTCAATTCGGGCACGTGCACCATGGAAATCGCGCTGCGCATCGCCGGCATCGGCCCCGGCGACGAAGTCATCACCACGCCCGTGTCGTGGGTAGCGACAGCCAACGTCATCATCGAAGTGGGCGCCACGCCCGTGTTTGCCGATATCGACCCCGTCACGCGGAATATCGACCTCGACAAGCTGGAAGCGGCCATCACCCCGCGTACGAAGGCCATCATCCCCGTCTACCTGTCCGGCTTGCCCGTCGACATGGACCGCCTGTACGCGATTGCTGAAAAGTACAATTTAAGGGTCGTGGAAGACGCGGCGCAAGCGTTCGGCTCCACCTGGAAGGGCAAGCGCATCGGCGCGTTTGGCGACTTCGTCTCGTTCAGCTTCCAGGCCAACAAGAACATCACCACGGGTGAAGGCGGCTGCCTCGTCCTCAACAACCTGGAAGAAGCGAAGCTGGCCGAGAAATACCGGCTACAGGGCGTCACGCGCAGCGGCGTCGACGGCATCGACGTCGATGTACTGGGCGGCAAATACAACATGAGCGACATCATGGCCGCCATCGGCCTGGGCCAGTTCGCCAATATCGACGCGATCACGGCCCACCGCCGCGCGCTGGCACGCCACTATTTCGCGCAATTCGGCAGCGACTTCGAAGCGCAGAGCGGCGCCCAGCTGCCCGTGCAGGACTTTGAAAACAGCAACTGGCATTTGTTCCAGATCATCCTGCCCGACAACGGTCCCGGCACGCGCGCCGCCTTCATGCAGCAAATGGCGCAGCAGAACGTGGGAACGGGCTATCATTACGCACCGATCCACCTGTTTACCATGTACCGCGAACGCGGCTTTACCGAAGGCATGTTCCCCGTCTCGGAAAAGATCGGCCGCCTGACCGTGACCTTGCCGATGTTCTACGCCATGACAACACAGGACGTGGAACGCGCCGTCGCCACCGTCAAATCCATTCTCATCAAATGAGCAGCGCGCCGATGAAACCTGAACTGTCCATTATCATTCCAATCTACAACGAGCAGGATGGCCTGGCCAGCCTGTTCGCCCGCCTGTATCCGGCCCTCGATGCCCTGCAGACGAGCTACGAGATCATCTTTGTCAATGATGGCAGCCGCGACAATTCGGTGGCCATCCTGGCGGAACAGTTCCGCCAGCGCCCCGACGTCACGCGCGTAGTCTTGTTCAACGGTAATTATGGCCAGCACATGGCCATTCTGGCCGGCTTTGAAGCTTCGCGCGGGCAAATCATGGTCACGCTCGATGCCGACCTGCAGAATCCGCCCGAAGAAATCGGCAACCTGGTGGCAAAGATGCGCGAAGGCTACGATTACGTGGGCTCGATCCGGCGCAAGCGGCAAGATTCCGCCTGGCGCACCCTGGCGTCGAAAATGATGAACCGGCTGCGCGAGCGCATCACCAACATCAAGATCACGGACCAGGGCAACATGCTGCGCGCGTATGGCCGCAACGTGATCGACCTGGTCAACCAGTGCGCCGAAGTCAACACCTTCGTTCCCGCCCTGGCCTACACGTTTGCCCGCAAGCCCACGGAAATTACCGTCGAGCACGAGGAACGCTCGGCCGGCGAGTCGAAATACTCGCTGTACAGCCTGATCCGCCTCAATTTCGACCTGGTCACGGGCTTTTCGCTGATTCCCCTGCAAATCTTTTCGATGCTGGGCATGCTGCTGTCACTCAGTTCGGCCCTGCTGGTGATCTATCTGCTGGCGCGCCGCTTCCTGTTCGGCGCCGAGGCGCAGGGCGTGTTCACCCTGTTCGCCATCGCCTTCTTCCTGATGGGCGTGATCCTGTTCGGCATCGGCCTCGTGGGCGAATACGTGGGACGCATCTTCCAGCAAGTGCGCGCCCGTCCCCGCTACGTGGTGCAAACCATCTTGCAGGACGGCATGGCCCAGGCGGAAGCCGAGGCGCCATCGTACGTGCGCCTGGAAAAGCGCCAGGTGGGCCGCTGATGGGCGCCCCGCGCGCCGTCGTCTTCGGCTACCACAATGTGGGCGTGCGCTGCATCAAGGTGCTGCTGGCCGGTGGCGTCGATATCGCCCTGGTCGTCACGCACGAAGACAGCCCCACGGAAAACCTGTGGTTCGAGTCCGTCGCCAGCCTGTGCCAAGCCGAAGGCATCCCGTACATCACGCCCGGCGATCCGCGCGCGCCCGAGCTGCTGGCGCAGGTGCGGGCGGCATCGCCGGACATGCTGTTCAGCTTTTACTACCGCCACATGCTGCCCGCCAGCATCCTGGAAGTCGCGCCCGCCTACAACATGCACGGCTCGCTGCTGCCGCAGTTCCGCGGCCGCGCGCCCGTCAACTGGGCCGTGCTGCATGGCGCCCCGCAAACGGGTGCCACCCTGCATGAAATGACGGTCAAGCCTGATGCCGGCGCCATCGTCGCGCAAACGGCCGTGCCCATCCTGCCCGATGACACGGCCTTTGAAGTCTTCGGCAAGGTCACCGTGGCGGCGGAACAAACCCTGTGGAACGTGCTGCCGGCATTGCTGGACGGCACGGCGCCACGCCAGCTCAACGATTTGCGCCAGGGCGGCTACTTTGGCGGGCGCAAGCCGGAAGACGGCCGCATCGACTGGAAGTTACCCGCGCAGCAGGTGTACAACCTGCACCGGGCCGTCGCGCCGCCCTATCCCGGCGCCTTCACCGAAGTCAACGATGTCATTTACACCATCGAAAAAGCCCGCTTGAGCAAGCATTCCGCAGGAAGTTTGCCACCGGGCTTGGCGGTAGTGGATAATTGCATCTTTGGCGTCTGCGGAGACGGCCGCATGCTGGCCATTTCCGCGCTGAGGGCTGCCGGGGAGCCGATTTCGGCTCAGCAATTGCAAGCAAGTCTGACCACCCGCGTCAGCACACACTGATATCACTCAAGAGAATCTCACATGAAAAAAGTCCTCATCTTAGGCGTCAACGGCTTCATCGGCCACCACCTGTCCAAGCGCATCCTGGAAACCACCGACTGGCATGTCTACGGCATGGACATGAACACGGACCGCATCACGGAATTGCTGGAAGATGACAACTACAAGTCGCGCATGCACTTCTTCGAAGGCGACATCACGATCAACAAGGAATGGGTCGAGTACCACGTCAAGAAGTGCGATGTGATCCTGCCGCTGGTGGCCATCGCCACGCCGTCGACCTACGTCAAGCAGCCGCTGCGCGTCTTCGAACTGGACTTCGAAGCCAACCTGCCCATCGTCCGCTCGGCCGCCAAGTACGGCAAGCACCTGGTCTTCCCGTCGACCTCGGAAGTGTATGGCATGTGCCATGACGAGGAATTCGATCCGGAAAACTCGGAACTGATCTGCGGCCCGATCAACAAGCCGCGCTGGATCTATTCGAACGCCAAGCAGCTGATGGACCGCGTGATCTGGGGCTACGGCATGGAAGGCTTGAACTTCACCCTGTTCCGTCCATTCAACTGGATCGGCGCCGGCCTGGACTCGATCCACACGCCAAAAGAAGGTTCTTCGCGCGTGGTGACGCAATTCTTCGGCCATATCGTGCGCGGCGAGAACATTTCGCTGGTCGATGGCGGCGCGCAAAAACGCGCGTTCACCTACATCGACGACGGCATCGATGCGCTGATGCGCATCATCGCCAACAAGAACGGCATCGCCAGCGGCAAGATCTACAACATTGGCAATCCGATCAATAACTATTCGATCCGCGACCTGGCCGGCATGATGCTGACCCTGGCCGCCGAATACCCGGAATACGCCGAAGGCGCGAAACACGTGAAAATCGTGGAAACGACCTCGGGCGCCTACTACGGCGCCGGCTACCAGGACGTGCAAAACCGCGTGCCGAAAATCACGAATACCTGCGAAGAGCTGGGCTGGGTGCCGACCACCACTATGGCCGATTCCCTGCGCAATATTTTCGACGCCTACCGCAGCCAGGTAGCCCAAGCCAAAGCCCTGATGGATTAATGTTGAGCAAGCCGTTCCTGACCCTGAAAATCGACGTCGATACCTATCGCGGCACCCGCGAAGGCATGGGCAATCTGGTGCGCATGCTGGCCGCGCACCAGGCCAAGGCCACCTTTCTGTTCTCGCTGGGCCCCGACCACACGGGCTGGGCCCTGCGGCGCGCCTTGCGGCCCGGCTTTTTCAGCAAGGTGTCGCGCACCTCGGTGGTCGAACACTACGGCTTGAAAACATTGATGTACGGCACCTTGCTGCCGGGACCCGATATCGGCAAGCTGTGCGCGGCGCAATTGCGCGCCGTGCGCGATGCCGGTTTCGAGTGCGGCATCCACACCTGGGATCACACCCTGTGGCAAGACAACGTGGCCAAGCGCAACGCTGCTTGGACCATCAACATGATGCGCAAGGCCGCCAACCGCTACGAACAGGTGTTTGGCACCAAGCCGCACACGCACGGCGCGGCCGGCTGGCAAATGAATGTCAGCGCCTTTGTCGAACACGACACGGCCGGCTACCGCTTTGCCTCCGATGGCCGCGCCATGCTCGACGCGCGCGGTGCCATGGTGCATGCCACGAATGGCCCACACCGCGTGCGCAACGGCAACACCATCCTGCAATGCGTGCAATTGCCTACCACCCTGCCCACCCTGGATGAATTGCTGGGCTGCGAAATCGACGGCAAACTGATCACAACGAGCAATGTTGCCGCGCATATATTGTCGCTGACGGCGGATAATCCCCGCGATCACGTATATACCTTGCATGCGGAACTTGAAGGACAGAAACTCGCCCCCATTTTCGAGCAACTGCTGGCTGGCTGGAAAGCCCAGGGCTACCAGTTTGCAGCGATGGGCGATTATTATGAAAAGATAAAAAATACGGACTTGCCCGTTTGTCCCGTCACCTGGGATGAGTTGCCAGGCCGTTCGGGACGCCTGATTGTGCAGGGCAAAGCGGCCTGAATGCTGTATTGTTGCATCTGGATGCGTTGCCAGATTAAAAACAGCGCTGATGATCACCGTTCAGGAGAGAACCTGTGGCTGATAGCCAATCCCTCGTTAGCATACCCGACTTTAGCGCCGCCATGACCAGCGGCAAGACCTTTCAGTTGCTGGGCCGTCCGGCCAAGGCTACGGTGCTGTTTTTCTATCCGAAGGACAACACCCCTGGCTGCACCACGGAAAACATCGCCTTCCGCGATGCGTATTCGCAATTCGTCGCAGCCGGCGTGGAAATCTACGGCATCAGCCGCGATTCCCTGCGCTCGCACGAAAGTTTCAAAGCCAAGCTGGAACTGCCGTTCGAGCTCATTTCCGACCCGGACGAAGCCGTTTGTCTGCTGTTTAACGTCATGAAGATGAAACAGATGTACGGCAAGACGGTCCGTGGCGTCGAGCGCAGTACGTTTGTGATTGACGCCCAGGGCCGATTGGTGAAAGAATGGAGAGGCGTGAAGGTCGCAACTCACGTGGAAGAAGTGCTGGAATTCGTAGCGCATCTGAATTGATCGTCCATTTTTGATCCAATGCGCGTTGTCGGCTTCCAGCGAGCCTGGTTCAACCGCAGTTCAGTTCACGGTACCTATCGCCATTTTGAGTCAACGAAGCGCCTCCATCCACTCCGCCAGGCGGGCATGCAGCCCGTCGATGGCGTCCATGACCGGCCATGCTGCCGGCCTTCCGGCAGTTACTCGTCCTGTAGCATTGTTGTTCCCCCGCATCCACCCCATGAGAAGTGCCGCCAGAAGCTGGCTGCCCATGGGCGATTCATTCCAGAAATTTTTTGATTGAGATCCTGATGCCACTGCCAAAATTACCGAGCAAGCCAGCCACCATCCTGGCCACCCAAGATTACCCAACCGCAGGCGCAGCGCGCCCGGCCACCAAAACCCCGGCAGCCAAGAAAGTGGCTGCACCAATTATTGAAGCGGCGATCGCCGAAGTTGCCAAGCCGGTCCGCAATGCGGCCACGAAGATCAAGCAAGTGGCGGCCCTGATGGTCGCCAAGCCGGCGCCTGCCGTTGCTGCACCGGCGCCGGTCGCGGCCGCGCCTGCCCCCGTTGCTGCGCCTGCAGCGAAAGCCAAGCCGGCGGCAAAAGGCAAGGTCACGCCGATCAAGCCCGTCAAGCAAGCCGAGCAGCCACATCCGGCCAAGCACAAGGCTGTCGAAGTGCAGCTCAAGTCCTCCGCCAGCCGCGCCGCCGACCAGCGCGGCATCAGCAAGCTGTTCGTGCTCGACACGAACGTGCTGATGCACGATCCATCGTCGCTGTTCCGCTTCGAGGAACACGATGTGTACCTGCCGATGATGACCCTGGAAGAGCTGGACAACCATAAAAAGGGCATGACGGAAGTGGCGCGCAATGCACGCCAGGTCTCGCGCACGCTCGACGCCCTGATCAGCAACACGGATGACGACGCCATCGAACACGGCATCCTGCTGTCCAAGCTGGGCAACAAGGATGCCAAGGGCCGTCTGTTCTTCCAGACGCGCCTGCAAAGCGCCGACTTGCCGGCTGGCTTGCCAGTGGGCAAGGCCGACAACCAGATCCTCGCCGTCGTGCGCTCGCTGGAATCGGAACAGGAAGGCCGCCCTGTCGTGCTGGTGTCGAAAGACATCAACATGCGCATCAAGGCGCGCGCCCTGGGCCTGCCGGCCGAAGATTACTTCAACGACCATGTGCTGGAAGACACGGACTTGCTGTACTCGGGCATCGTGCAATTGCCGGACGACTTCTGGAACAAGCACGGCAAGGACATGGAATCGTGGCAGGAAAGCAAGAACGGCTACAGCTCGACGTTCTACCGCGTGACGGGCCCGTTCATCCCGTCGCTGCTGGTCAACCAGTTCATCTACCTGGAACCGAAAAACGGCGAAACGCCGTTCTACGGCCAGGTGAAACAGATCAACGGCAAGACAGCCGTGCTGCAAACCCTGCGCGACTTCAGCCACACGAAGAACAATGTGTGGGGCGTGACGGCGCGCAACCGCGAGCAAAATTTCGCGCTGAACTTGCTGATGAATCCGGAATGCGACTTCGTCACCCTGCTGGGCCAGGCCGGTACCGGCAAGACCCTGCTGGCCCTGGCCGCCGGCCTGGCGCAAGTGCTGGAAACCAAGCTCTACAATGAAATCATCGTTACCCGCGTCACGGTACCGGTGGGCGAAGACATCGGTTTCCTGCCAGGCACGGAAGAAGAAAAGATGTCGCCATGGATGGGCGCCTTCGACGACAACCTGGAAGTGCTGAACAAGTCCGACTCCGATGGCGGCGAATGGGGCCGTGCGGCAACGCAAGACCTGATCCGCTCGCGCATCAAGATCAAGTCGCTCAACTTCATGCGCGGCCGCACATTCGTGAACAAGTTCCTCATCATCGATGAAGCGCAAAACTTGACGCCGAAACAAGTCAAGACCCTCGTGACGCGCGCCGGTCCCGGCACGAAGATCCTGTGCCTGGGCAACATCGCGCAGATCGACACGCCGTACCTGACGGAAGGCTCGAGCGGCCTGACTTACGTGGTCGACCGCTTCAAGGGCTGGACCCACAGCGGCCACGTCACCCTGGCCCGCGGCGAGCGCTCGCGCCTGGCCGACCACGCCAGCGAAGTACTGTAAGTGATAGCGGGCGGCGCGAGCTGCCCAGTCATTTGAAGCCCCGGCTGCAGCGATGCAGCCGGGGCTTTTTTCATGTGCGCGACTTTTCATGGCGGCATGTTCTAATACCGCTCCTTTCCTTCTGGACACATTGCCCGATGCATCCCGCCTTTCAGTTGTTGCTCTGCTTCATCCTCTTCATGTTCATCCACATTTCCGTCATGGCGGCCTGCGCCAGGCTGTCCGGCATCACGGTGCGCAGCGTCAGCTATGGCGTGGGACCGACTGTGCTGACCTGGGGAAAAGTCTACGTCAAGCTGCTGCCGCTGGCCGGCAGCTTGGTGCTGAAAGATACGCGTGAAGAAGAACTGTATGACGACGATCCCTGCCTCGATGCCTACAACTTCCAGCCGCTGTGGAAGCAGGTGCTGCTGCCATTGAGCGGCGTGGGACTGCTGCTGGCATTGTCGCTGGGCATCATGGGAGCCTCGGGCTGGGACAGCTTTGTCGCAGCCTTCGGGCAAATCGTCCACGGCGCGCTGGCACCGCTGTCGACGGCGCAGGAATTGCTGGGCAATGGAGAGGCGTTTGCCCGCACACACGGCTTTGCGCTGGTGTTCGCCCTGTTCTCGTTGAAACTGTGCGCCTTGAACCTGTTGCCGTTTGCCGGCTTGAACGGGGGACAGGCGCTGCTGGCCATCGTGCGCGGCGGCAAGCCGTATGTGACGTGGGAAGAGACGGCAGCAAAATGGCTGCTGCTGCCGGGGCTGGCGATCCTGCTGGCGTGGGCGGCGGCACTGGCCGTGTATTGCTGGCGCGCGCTGGGGCTGTAATCGCACGGCCCCAGTTGGCTACAGCTAGAAATTCACCTTCATGCTCAGCAGGGCTTCGCGTTCGGCGCCACGGAAGATGCCGCCAAAGTATTTCTTGTCAAATACATTGCCGATATTCAGAGCCAGGCGGTAACGCGCCGTTTCGTAGGCCACGGCGATATCGGCCAGGGTGTACGGATCATTCATGTACAGCGCATTGGCCGCGCCATTGTAGGGCGAACTGCCACGGTAGCGCAGGCCGCCAGCGAGCATCAGGCCGGGCACGGCCATGGGCCGGTAGTCGAGCCAGACGCTGGCCGCATGGCGCGTCGTCTGCAGGGTCTGGCGGCCGATTTCGTAGTCGCGGTTGCTCTTCGTCGTGCGCGGGTCCAGATAGGTATAGCCGGCCAGCACGCTCAACTCGGGCAAGGGTTTGAACGTACCTTCCAGTTCCACGCCCGTCGAACGTACCTCGCCCGTCTGTAGCGACGAACGCGGATGCAGCGGGTCTGGCGTGGTGACATTCGTTTGCGTCAGATCAAACAGCGATGCCGTCAACATGGTCGATGTGCCGGCAGGCTGGTACTTGATACCCAGTTCCACCTGCTTGCCCTTGCGTGGCTGAAAAGCCTTGCCGTCAAAGTCGCGGCCCGTGGCCAGGTCGAACGAGGTGGCATAGCTGGCATACGGCGCCACGCCATTGTCGAACAGGTACAGCAGGCCGGCACTGCCCGTGGTGGCATTGTCGTCGATGCGCGTGCTCGCCGAATTGAGCTGCGTGCTGCGCGCGCGGTCGTGGCGCAGGCTGGCGTTCGCCACCCATGCGCCCAGCTTGAACTGGTTCAACGTGTAGATGCCCGTCTGCTTGAGTTCAGTGTCGGTATAGTCGAGTCCCGGTGCGGCGATCGATTGATGGTAGACCGGCGCATGGATATCGAGGTTCGGCACGTCCCAGCCAAAGCCCAGTCCATCGTTTTCCTTGTATTTCAGGTAATCGATGCCCGCCACGAAGCTGTGTTCGATCTCGCCCCAGCGAAAGTCCTTTTGCGCGCGGCTGTCGACCGTCCAGGTCTTGCCGTCCACTTTTTCCGCCAGGCTGCCGCGCGTGGCCGTGCGCCCGTCAGGCAGCAAATCCATGGCGTAGATATGCTGGTAATCGACCTTGATGGTCGCATAGCGCAAGTTTTGCGTCAGCTTCCATCCATTCCCTGTTGCATGCTCGAACATATAGCCAAGGGCGCGCGTATCGCGGTCGAAATAGTCGAAGGAGGGGTCGCCCGCCGTGCGGCTGACGGGCAAGTCCTTGATGTGCGGATGGACAAACAGGCTGGGCCACCATGGTTTCGGCGTGCCCCGCTCTTGCGAATATGTGCCCAGTACGGTCAGGCTGGTGCGCGCCGAGATGTCCCAGCGCAGCGAGGGCGAGATGGAAACGCGGTTGTTCTTCGATTCGATGGGACGATCGTCGGCATCGCGGCCCGTCAGCGTGACGCGGTACAGCAAGCCATCGTTGCCCGCGACAGCGCCGCCCAGGTCGGCATTGATCTGATAGCGGTGATAGCGTCCCGCGGAAAACCCCACGCTATTGACGTGGTCTGCACCCGGCAGCTTGGAAGTGACATTGATCATGCCGCCCGGGCGGCCCTGGCCGTAGAAGACGGACGCGGGCCCCTTGATGACTTCGACGCTGTCGAGGTCTTCCATTTCGCTATTCCACGAACCATAACTGCCCGCCGACAGCAGCTTCAAGCCATCCTGGTAGTACGAGCTGCCATCGCTGAAGCCGCGGATGGTGGCGCCCGACATGCGCACGTCGGCACCCGTCACGTCCGTCAGCACGCCCGCCGTATAGGCCAGCGCCTGTTCGATGCTTTTCGGGGCCTGCGTCTTGATCTGTTCACGCGTGACAACGGAAATGGCGCGCGGCGTCTCGAGCAATGGCGTGCCCATCTTGGTGGCGGCCACGCTGATGGGCACGTAGCCGCGCGACACCGTGCCCTCGCCCGCGTCAGCCGCTGCCATGATGGAAATCAATGGCATGACGGCGTCGGGCGCCGTGCTGGCCACGGCAGGCGCGGCGCGCAGCACGTAGCTGCCCGCCTCCAGTTCCACCGCCTGCAAGCCCGTACCCGTCAGCAAGACGGCCAGGGCAGCCTGCGGCGTGTACTGGCCTTGCAGGCCGGCCGTGCTCTTGCCGCTGGCCTGGTCTGGCGTGTAGCTGAGCAAGACATTCGCCGCGCTGGCCAGGCTGCGCAGCGCGGGCGCCAGCGGACCGGCAGGGATGTCGTAGGCCAGGCGCATGGCGCCAGCCTGCTGGGCATTGGCCGCTTGCGCCTGCGCCAGGGCTGGCATGGCGGGGTACAGCGCCAGGCTGCACACGGCCAGCGACACGGCACGGGCGATGGGAAGGATTTGCGGTGTAGAAATATAGTAGCGCTGCTTGCGGCGAACGGACATGGTGTAAAGCCTCTCAAATGGACTGCTGAAATGATTCCCTTACTTAGCAGGTGCCTTGAGAATGCGAATCGGTCAGGCTGGACACGAAAAAATAATGCCTGCCGGCAGTATCGACTGGCCGGCAGGCATGCGCTGTACTGCGGCGATCAGTTCACGCGTTTGGCCGGCATATCCTGCCCCTCCTGGCGCAGCACCAGTTGTTGCGTCTTGCCATCGGCATCCTTGCTGAAACGCACTTCCGCATCGACTTCATTCGAGAAGAAAGCCGTCTCGCTCATCGGCAGCATGGCCAGCTTGCGGAAACCCGTCACCTGGGCGAAGAATTTATCGCCTTCGCGCGTCACTTCCAGGTAGACCTCGGGCGCCAGCGCATACCTGCCCACGTAGGCATCGAATTGCGCCGTCGTCATGGCAACCACCGTACGCGCCGGCTTGGCGGCGCTGGCGCGTTCGTGCACGGACTTCGATTCGCCGCCGTCATTGAGGATCAGCTGCGCCTCGCCCTTCGGTCCCCGCTCGAATTCGGCAGTGGTGAGCGTATTTTCGATCAGAAAGCCATTTGGCGAGTACGCCAGCATGCGCTGGGCGGGACGGCCCGTGCGCTGCAGCAGCAAGTTGCCCTCGAAGTTACGGATCGTATAGCCGGCCTTGTCGTTGATGGCGTACACGCCCGCGTACGCATCGAGGATGGCGGGCTTGAGCGTGATGACCTTGATCTCGGGATACGGCCGGCCCACGGCGACAGCAGCCGCCTTGCGCGCCACCACGTCGGGATTGACCAGGCCAGTATCCGAATTTTCCAGCACGGCCACATAGACTTTTTCCTTCGGCAAACGCATCGCATACGTGGCAAAACCATTGATGCCGCCGCTATGGTGGATGACGGGCGTGTTTTGCCAGGTGCCCACCTTCCAGCCCAAGCCGGAACGGGTCGCCTTGCCATCGTTCAGCTTGGCCTGCGTGAACGCCTGCTGCCAGGTGGAAGCCTTGAGCAGCTTGCCGTCGGAGATGGCCGCGTCCCAGCGCGCCAGGTCGTCCACCGTGGACACGAGCGCGCCGGCCGCATACGGCTGCGTCATGCTCAGGGGCAGGTTCGGCACATACGTCTCGCCCGAACGGATATGCCCGGCCGCGCGCTTGGCCGGCCGGCGCTCGTGGCCTTCATATGCCGTATCGTTCATGCCCAGTGGCACGAAGATCTGCTGTTCCACAAACGTGGCATACGGCTGGCCCGATGCCTTTTCAATGATGGCGCCCAGCAGGAAATAGCCGGAACTGCTGTAACTCCACTGCGTGCCCGGCTCAAAGTCGGGCGGATCGTTCTTGAAGAAATCGATCATCTGCGCGACGCTCAAGTCTTTCGTGCTGTTGGGCACAAATTCCGGCTTCCTTGTGTAGTCGTGGATGCCGGACGTATGCGCGAGCAGCTGTTCGATCGTGATTTTCTTGCCATGCGTCGGATAGTCGGGCAGGAATTTCGTGATGTCATCGGTGATGGCCAGCTTGCCCTGGTCGGCCAGCAGCAGGATGGCGACGGCCGTGAATTGCTTGGAAATGGAACCCAGGCGCAGCGACATGTCAGGCGCCAACGGCTGGCCATCCTTCACGCTGGCCAGGCCATACGCCTTGCGCAACAGGGACTGGCCATCCTTGACGACGATGACGACGGCGCCAGGTTCCGTGGCCTTGTAATAGGGAGCGATACTGGCGTCGATTTGCGCGGCCAGCGCTTGCTGCTGCTGGCTCAGGGGCGCCGGCTGGCCAGCCCAGCCGGCTGGCGCTTGCAACAGGATCAACGTGGCGAGGCAGATGCTGGAAACTGTAAACATGCAGATCACTTTCACAGGAAGGATAAACCAGCTTGGCCATGCCCCTGGCGGCGGCTACCGGGATGGGATAATTTTTTTAGACAATATTTCAAATTTGCCCACCCAGCCTAGCAGACGCGTCACGCATAATTCTCTCCATTTATCACCATGATAGTTTGTGCCTGCTGACGCTATTATTTTCGGGATACCTAACGTATGCTCGCACCAGTGACTTGATGGCATAGAAAAAAGGAGTTGGCATTTTCTCATTCGACACTTGCGGCAAACGCCTGGCCCTGTTGGCCATTCGCGCTTACCAGCGCTACCTGTCGCCCTATAAAGGCTATTCCTGCGCCCACCGCGTGCTGACAGGCCGCGACAGCTGTTCCGCCTATGGCTACAAGGTCATCGCGCGCCACGGCTTGCGTCCGGGACTGGCGCTGTTGCAACGCCGCCTGCGCGCCTGCGGCGAACGCCATCGCCAGCACGGCGCGCTGCAGCCACCGGCACGGCACAGTGCGCGCAGGCAGGCACAGGCGGGGTATTGCGACTGCGATGTGCCCCTGGTCGACTGCGCCTGCGACTGCGCCGACGTGGCAAATGTACTGAACTGCAGTTGGCCGGGTCAGCATAAGCAGACAAGCTGGTTTCGCAATGGCTATACGACAAGCAAGGCATTGAAACAGCAGCAGGCGGCACATCGCAAGAAGATCAGGCAAGGGCAGAACCCGGACAACTGAAATTCACACGAATACTTACAAATGAAATATTCATTCATGAAATGAATAATGCCCATTATCACTGTGAATTGGCTGGAAGCGGGCCTGCGGCCTATACTCATGCCGTCTCCCCTACTTTGCTTCCCATGCACACCCTGCTCAGCCCGCATATATCGCGGGCTTTTTGTTCCCGGCAATTGCCACTCTGCCTTTCCCCTCTTACCGATCACCAGGTGCGCGTTTCCCCGCCAGCCCAGCCCCAAACCGGGAGTACAGCATGATCGTGCGCGAGCGTCCATCGGCGCTACGGCTGTTCCTCGTGGTGCGCGGCTCCGTCCTGCCACGCATCCGCACTACGCTCATCGTCAATACCCTGATCGCCACCCTCGTCACCTGGTGCCACGGCACCTTGTTCGACCACAAGGTCATCCTCACCACCATCCCATTTACCCTGATCGGCTTGCCACTGGCCATCTTCCTGGGCTTTCGCAACACGGCCGCCTATGACCGCTACTGGGAAGCGCGCAAGCTGTGGGGCGAACTGGTCTTGCGCAGCCGTAATTTCTCGCGCCAGTGCCAGACCATGATACGCAGCGACACGCCGGCCCACGCAAGGCTGGGGCTGGACGATGTGCGCGTGCGCATGATTTACCGTACCATCGCCTTTTGCCACGCGCTGCGCCACCAGCTGCGCGACACGCGTGGACCGGCCGACTTGCAGCCGCTGCTGCGCCCGGCCGAATGGGAAGCGGCCTGCAAGGCGGCGAACCCGTCCGACTACCTGATGCTGCAGATGGGTCACGACCTGGCCGATTGCATCGCGCAAGGCCGCATCGACAGCATCCTCGCCACGCAGATCGATAACACGGTCTCGGCCATGGTAGCGGCAGGCGCCTCGTGCGAGCGCATCCGCAGCACGCCGATTCCCTTCTCGTATTCGCTGCTGCTGCACCGCACGGCCTATCTGTACTGTTTCCTGCTGCCTTTCGGCCTGGTCGATTCGCTCGGTTTCATGACGCCCTTCGTCGTCGCCATCGTCGCCTACACCTTCTTTGGCCTCGATGCGCTGGGCGACGAGATCGAGGAGCCGTTCGGCGAAGATGCCAACGATCTGCCGCTATCGGCCATGTGCCGCGCCATCGACATCAGCTTGCGCGAATCCGTGCAGGACGAAAACGTGCCGCCGCCCATGCAAGCCGTCGACTTCCTGCTCCATTAAAACGCCGCAACGCTTCCGCTTGACCTTCCCACCGGGGTAAGGATTACAGTGGATGCACTTAATCATTCAAGGAGTGCTTGTCATGTATCAGTTACAAGTTGAAAACATGAGTTGCGGCCATTGCGTCGGCTCGGTCACGAAAGCGGTGCAGACGATCGATCCTGCGGCACAGGTGCAGATCGACCTGGCCAGCAAGCGCGTCACGGTGGAGTCACCCGCCGAACTGGGCGCCATCAGCGCCGCCATCGTCGATGCGGGCTACCCCGTCACCAGCGCACAATAACGGCAGAGCAGCACCAAGACAGCCGGCCCTTGCGCCGGCTGTTTTTTTATCCGTCCAGTTCGGGGTAATGGCGGAAGATGCCTTCTTCATTGAAGGCGATTCTGCGCTTCGACTTCAGGTAGCGGGCGATATTCGGCCGCGCCGCCACCGCATCGTGCAGCGCAAACAGGGCTGGATACTGCGGCGCCAGGCGCGCCATGGCTTGCGGAAACGCATAGCGCAGGCCGGCCAGCATCTGGAACAGCGACAGGTCGCCATACGTGAGTCTGGCACCCACCAGGTACTGGCCGCGGCTGCGATTATTCAACAACACTTGCGTGAAATAGGAAAGAAACTTGGGCAAACGTGTTTCGCGGAAATCCGCGCTGCGCAGCATGGCCGCCTGCCGTTGCTCTTCGTAATATTGATTCATCGACAGCGGATGATGCGTGTCGTGCACTTCCGCCAGCCAGTCGGCCATCGTCAGTTGCAGCTGGTTCAGCCACAAACGGCCGCTTTCCGTACGCGGCGCCAGCCCCAGACGCCGGCCCAGGTACAAGAGGATATTCGTGGTCTGGCCGATCAGCACGTCACCATCGCGCAGCACGGGCGGTGCGTAGGCCGCCTGTGGCATGCTGTCGCCATCGAGGCAGGCCAGCATGGCGGGAACGCCTTGCCCCTTGCGTTCAGGCAAACGGGCGATATCGCGGTAGTCGGCGCCCGCCTCTTCCAGCGCCAGCCGGATGAATTCGCCGCGCCCCTGTATCGTGGGCCAGTAATACAGTTCATACGCCATAGCCCCTCCGTTGATTCACATCAATGGCAACATGCTTTCGCGTCCGTGTCACCAGCCAACCCCAGGCTTTGCAGGATAGGGCAATCGGGCTTGTCGTCGCCGTGGCACGATTGCGCCAGGTGGGCCAGGGTATCGCGCATTTCCGTCAGTTCGGCGATGCGCTTGTTGAGCTCGGCCACGTGGGCCAGGGCGATGCCTTTCACGTCCGCGCTGGCGCGCTGGTCGTTTTGCCACAGCGACAGCAGCTCGCGGATCTGTTCCAGCGAAAAGCCAAGACCCCGCCCGCGCTTGATGAAGCGCAAGGCGTGCAAGTCGTTCGGCGTGTAGATGCGGTAACCGGCGTCGCTGCGCGCGCTGGGTTTTAACAATGCAATACTCTCGTAGTAGCGTATCATTTTTGCCGATACGCCCGTTTCGCTTGCCGCCTGGCCGATATTCATCCTTATTGCTCCTTGGTATGCGCACTACCTGCATGACTGCGGGCTTTCCAGCGGCGCAGCAACAGGGCATTGCTGATCACGCTGACCGAACTGAAGGCCATCGCCGCGCCCGCCACCATGGGGTTGAGCAAGCCGAAAGCGGCCAGCGGAATGCCGATCAGGTTATAAATGAAGGCCCAGAACAGATTCTGCCGTATCTTGCTGTAGGTGCGGCGCGAGATATCGATGGCGTCCGCCACCAGGGCCGGATCGCCGCGCATCAGCGTGATGCCGGCCGCATGCATGGCCACATCGGTCCCCGTCGACATGGCGATGCCCACGTCGGCGGCCGCCAGCGCCGGCGCATCGTTGATGCCGTCGCCCACCATGGCCACCTTCGCGCCCTCGCCTTTCAACGCGACAATTTTAGCGGTTTTATCGGCCGGCAGCATTTTCGCCGCCACCGTGTCGATGCCCAGCAGCTTGCCGACGGCGTCGGCGCTGCCTTGGTTATCTCCCGTCAGCATCACCGTGCGGATGCCCAGGCTGTGCAAATGGGCAATGGCCGCCTGCGCGTTCGGCTTGACCTGGTCGCTGAAGGCAAACAGGCCCAGCAATTGCGTGCCCGTCGCCAGCCACGAAATCGTGTTGCCCGTGGCTTCCAGTTCCTGCGCCTGCGCGGCCAGCGGCGTCATGTCCACGTTCAACTCCTGCATCAGCCGCGTGCTGCCCAGCTTCAATTCCAGGCCATCGACGTGGGCCGCCAGGCCGCGGCCCGGCAAGGCCGACAGGGCCGTAGCTGGCAAGGGGGCGATGTGGCGCGCGGCAGCAGCATCCAGCACGGCCGTCGCCAGGCTGTGTTCGCTGCCACGCTGGATGCTGGCCGCCAGCTGCAGCAGCCGCGCATCCTCGATGCCGTGCGCATGCAGGGCCGCCAGCGCCGGTTTTCCCACCGTCAGGGTACCCGTCTTGTCGAACACGACAGTATTGACGGCGTGCGCCACTTCCAGCGCTTCCGCATCCTTGATCAGGATGCCGTAGCGGGCAGCCACGCCCGTGCCGGCCATGATGGCCGTCGGCGTGGCCAGGCCCAGCGCGCATGGACAGGCGATGACCAGCACGGCCACGGCATTGATGATGGCGTTCTCCAGCTCGCCGGTAGCGAGCCACCAGCCCAGCATGGTCAGCAGCGCCAGCACCAGCACCACGGGCACAAAAATGGCGCTGACCTTGTCGACCAGATGCTGGATCGGCGCCTTGGCCGCCTGCGCATCTTCCACCAGGCGGATGATGCGCGAGAGGGTCGTCTCGCCGCCCACGGCTTGCGTACGCACCAGCAGCAAGCCGTCCGCATTGATGGCGCCGCCCGTGACCTTGTCGCCAACGTGCTTATCGACCGGCAAGCTTTCGCCCGTGATCAGCGATTCATTGATCTGGCTGGCGCCTTCCACCACCACGCCATCGACGGCTACCCGCTCGCCGGGACGGATGACCACCAGGTCGCCCACTTTCACCTGGTCCACGGGCAAGTCCAGCTCCACACCGTCGCGGCGCACGCGCGCCGATTCCGGACGCAAGACTTGCAGCGCGCGGATGGCGGAGGCCGTCTGGCGCTTGGCGCGGCTTTCCAGCCATTTGCCCAACAGCACCAGGGTGATGACGACGGCCGACGCTTCGAAATACAGGTGCGGCAGCATCTCGCCCGCCGTCAGCCATTGGTAGACGGACAAGCCATACGCGGCGCTCGTACCCAGCGCCACCAGCAAGTCCATGTTGCCGCTACCGGCGCGGGCCGCCTTCCAGCCCGCCTTGTAGAAGCGCGCGCCAAAGTAAAACTGCACGGGCGTGGCCAGCGCGAACTGCAGCCAGCCTGGCAACATCAAATGGATGCCGGCCCACTCGAGCAGCATGGGCAGCATCAAGGGGAAAGCCAGCACGGCCGCGAACGCCACTTTCATGCCGTCGCGGTTCGGTGCGGCAGCGGGCGCGCTGGCCTGGCTGGCGACGGGCACCTTGGCGGCATAGCCGGCCTTGTCGATGGCGGCGATCAGGGTGCCCGCTTCCAGGCCACCCGCCACCTTGATGCGCGCGCTTTCCGTGGCCAGGTTGACGCTGGCGGCCAGCACGCCTGGCACTTTCAGCAAGGCTTTTTCCACCCTGCCCACGCAAGAGGCGCACGTCATGCCGGCGATGCTCAGGTCGATCTCGCGCTGCGCCACCGTGTAGCCGGCCTTTTCCACTGCCGCCTGCAAGGTGGCCAGGGGAATCGGCGTGCTGGATGTGACTTTGGCCACTTCGGTGGCCAGGTTGACACTGGCCTGGCTCACGCCAGGCACGGCGGCCAGGGCCTTTTCCACGCGGCCCACGCACGAGGCGCAGCTCATGCCTTCAATGGCCAGCGCCTGCGCATGCGCGGCGTCGGGAGGGAAAGCGGCGGGGACGAGTGCACTCTGGTTCATGGCAGATCCTGTACGAAAGATTAACGAATAGGGTCAGGATCTGCTATCCAACGATGGGAAGGTCAAGCCCTATTTGCAAAGTGTGCGGGCTTGTTTGCGGATGCTTAACGCACCACGCAGTCGATGGCGGCAGGCTTGCCGCTGTTGGCGCCGGCGCCCGTGCTGGACAGTGGCGCCGAAAACGCCGGCGGCGGCGTGAACGGGATGCCGGGATTGACGGGCAGCATCACGGGCGGCTGCTTGAAGCTGGGCGTAAAACCGAACTGGCCGGCAGCAAAATTTTGCGTCCCGGCAGGATTGGTGACATGAATCAAGCCATCGAGCACCTGCACATACAAGCCCGGCGCCCTCGCCACCCCGACTGGCGGCGATACCGTTGGCAGCGCCGGTGCCGACGGTGCTACGTAACTGGCAACAAACGTCGTGCCGCGGATGCCGATGGTGGCGGCCGGCGTCTTCATCTCGAAGCGCTCCTTGTTGCGCTTGCCCAGCAATCCCGTGACGGAACGCAAGCCCCCCTTGAGCAAACTGAAGATCGCATGGTCGCCATCGGGCTGCTCGGCCGTGTAGCTGAATTGCTCGATCACGAAACTGGTATTCGGCTTCAGGGTGATTTCGCTATTGTCGATCAGCTTGATCAAGGCATAGGTCTCCTTTTCCGTCAGCAAGGTGTCCCCCTGCTCGACTTCGGACTTGATGGCCAGGATTTTCACCTTGCCATCCGCCTTCTTGGCCATCAGCGGACCACTCAATTGCATCACCGTGCCGGCCACCTGGCCGGCCCAGGCGTGCGCACCCACGCACATCAGGGCCAGCCACAGCAGGGCCTTAATTGCAGTACATTTTTTTAGCAGGGTCATCGAATTTGTATCCTGTGGGTTTATCTGTGGCATCGGCAACATCCTTGCTGTCCGGCTTCTTGTCGTCCAGCTTGGCTGGCGGCGTGGACGCGAGCGTATCGTTGGCACGGTCAGCCTGCTTGATGATGCGCAAGGCATCGTCGATGGCCGCGCTCGTGGCGGCATCGATCACGGGCTTGTCGATGGTCGTCGCTGGCAGGAAGATGGCGTCCGCCATGCTCACCGTGCCATTCGGCGCCAGCAGAATCACGCCGCTGCGCTGGCGGTTGATGCGCACGCCCGTGTCGCCCGTGATGCTGCCCGTTTTCGCCAGCACGCTCATGCTGGACACTGCCGGCAAAGCGACGCTTGCCGTGTCCGCAAAGCGCACATGGCCTTCCGCGGTGGCGGCAAAATTGCCACCACTAACAATCTGCGCATTGCCGCCGACATGGATGTCGCGACCCGCCGTCAAACTGACATGGCGCGCAGCTGCCAACTGCGCGCCATCGCCCAGCAGCACGTCCGTGCTGGCATTGAGGGCGATATCATTGCCCTCGATCTTGCCGTTGACAGTGACGGGGCTGTGCGCCGTCACGCTGACGTTGCCGCCGTTCGCATTGATATTGCCTGCCGCGACACCGCCCGTGTTGTCGATGGCGATATTGCCCGCGCCTGTGGTGAGCGTTCCCAAGGTCAAGGTGCCCGGCGCCGAGGTATTGTTCAGCGCAATGCCGCCACCTGCACTATTGCTGGCGGTAAAACTACCCACCTGGTTGCCCGCATTGTCCAGCACGATGCCATCGCGCGCCTGCGCAGCCAGGCTGCTGGCGAGCAGCGCGCCGTCCTGGCCGATGGCGCCGTTCAGGGCGCTCAATTTCACTTCGTTCGCCGCCAGGCTGGCGAAACGCAAGTTGCCATTGGCTTGCGTGATGGCCAGCTGGCCCGCGAGCCGGATGGCGCCGGCCGCCTGGCTGAAGCTGTTGGCGACGAGCAAGTTGCCGTTGCCGCTCAGCAGCCCGCCGCCTTGCGCGTAGCGCTCCGCCGACAGGCTGCCGTTCAGCAGCAAGCTGCCGCCGTTG
Organism: Janthinobacterium sp. BJB301; assembly: GCF_002735685.1. Classification (NCBI taxonomy): domain Bacteria; kingdom Pseudomonadati; phylum Pseudomonadota; class Betaproteobacteria; order Burkholderiales; family Oxalobacteraceae; genus Janthinobacterium; species Janthinobacterium sp. BJB301. The sequence goes on from NZ_PDZJ01000002.1 coordinate 85,546, forward strand.
ATTTCCAGGCCGGCCAGGCCACTCAGCACGGAGAGGTCCAGCGCGCTTTCCCCCAAGGTCAGGCTGCCGCCCGTCAACAGCAAGCCCGTCGCCGAGTTCAGGTTTTTCAGGATGGTGCTGCCGGCCGCCGCGCTGTAGGTGACGATGCCCTTGCTGTTGCTGAAGTCGACCGCCAGCACGTTCGCGCCTTCCGGCACCACGCCGCCGTCCCAGTTGGCGGCATCGCTCCACAAGCCGCTGCCGCTGCCGACCCAGGTGGACAATTGTTTTTGAGCAATTGATGCCTGCGCCGTGCCGCCCGTCGTTTCCAGGGTGTAGTTGCCCGCATCGGCGCCCGCCAGGCGGAAACCGCTGGCCGTCACCAGCTTGCCCGTACCCGCATTCTTGTCGGCAAAGCTGCCGCTGCCGCCTACCACGCTGACCACATCCTGGCCCAGCACGCCGTTCGCCGACGCGCTGACCGCCGCGGAAGTGGTTCCGTCATACACCTTGCCGGCGGCACTCAGGCTTGCCAGGGTCAGGCTGGCCGGTGTAATGCTGGCCAACAAGCCCGTCGGCAAGACGATAAAGTAATTGCCTGCATCGGCGCCCGTCAGCGCCGCGCCGCTGAGCTGCACGGCCTTGGCCGCGCCCACGTTCTTGTCCGCAAAGCTGGCCACCGCCGAGGCCGTCAAACTGTCGCCAGCGATACGGTCATCACCCAGACTCAGCTGCGCACCCGTCGTGCCATCGTAGACCTTGCTGCCCACCACGCCAGACAGGTTCAGCGCGCGCGCCGCGATATCGGCCGTCGTGCTACCCGCATTGCTGCCCAGCACATAGTTGCCCGCGTCACCGCCGCTCAACGCCACATCCGTGACATTGACGGCCTTGCCGGCACCCGCATTCCTGTTGCCAAACGCGGCATTGCCCGCCACCGTCAAGGCGTCACCGTTGATGCGGTCGTCGCCAAAGTGCACTTGCGCGCCCGTCGTGCCGTCATACGTCTTGTTGACGCCGCTGAAGCTCACGTTCAGGGTGCGCGCCGCGATGTCGGCCGTGGTGCTGCCCGCATTTCCATTCAGCACGTAGTTGCCCGCGTCACCGCCGCTCAAGGCCACATCCGTGACATTGACGGCCTTGCCGACACCCGCGTTCTTGTTGCCAAACGCGGCATTGCCCGCCACCGTCAGGGCATCGCCCTGGATGCGGTCGTCGCCGAAATTCACTTGCGCGCCCGTCGTGCCGTCATACGTCTTGTTGACGCCATTGAAGCTCACGTTCAGGGTGCGCGCAGCGATGTCGGCCGTCGTGCTGCCTGCATTGCTGCCCAGCACATAGTTGCCCGCATCGCCGCCACTCAACGCCACATCCGTGACATTGACGGCCTTGCCCGCACCCGCATTCTTGTTGCCAAACGCGGCATTGCCCGCCACCGTCAGGGTATCGCCCTGGATGCGGTCGTCGCCAAAGTGTACTTGCGCGCCCGTCGTGCCGTCATACATCTTGTTGATGCCGTTGAAGCTCACGTTCAGGGTGCGCGCCGTGATGTCGGCCGTGGTGCTACCCGCATTGCTGCCCAGCACATAGTTGCCCGCGTCACCGCCGCTCAAGGCCACATCCGTGACATTGACGGCCTTGCCGGTACCCGCGTTCTTGTTGCCAAACGCGGCATTGCCCGCCACCGTCAGGGCATCGCCTTGGATGCGGTCGTCGCCAAAGTGCACTTGCGCGCCCGTCGTGCCGTCATACGTCTTGTTGACGCCGTTGAAGCTCACGTTCAGGGTGCGCGCCGCGATGTCGGCCGTGGTGCTGCCCGCATTTCCATTCAGCACGTAGTTGCCCGCATCGGCGCCCGTCAGCTGGCCCGTCGCCACCTGATAATCGACCACCTTGCCAGTGCCCACATGCTTGTCGCGGAAACTGCCCTGCAACCCTGTCATGCTGACCTGGTCGCCCGTCACAAGGCCCTCGAAGTAGCCGTTCAGGCCAGCCTGCAAAGTGCCGTCGTAGACGCGGCTTTGCGCGCCCGTGACGCCATAGTTCAGCACGCGCGCCGTGATGTCGGCCGTCGTGCTGCCCGCATTTCCATTCAGCACGTAGTTGCCCGCATCGGCGCCCGTCAGCTGGCCCGACGCCACCTGGTAATCGACCACTTTTCCGGTGCCCACATGCTTGTCGCGGAAGCTGCCCTCCAAGCCGGCCATGCTGACCTGATCGCCCGTCACCAGGCCCTCGAAGTAGCCGTTCAGGGCCGCCTGCAAGGTGCCGTCGTAGACGCGGCTTTGCGCGCCTGTGACGCCATAGTTCAGCACGCGCGCCGTGATGTCGGCCGTGGTGCTGCCCGCATTTCCATTCAGCACGTAGTTGCCCGCGTCGGCGCCCGTCAGCTGGCCCGTCGCCACCTGGTAATCGACCAATTTTCCGGTGCCGACGTGCTTGTCGCGGAAGCTGCCCTGCAAGCCGGTCATGCTGACCTGGTCGCCCGTCACCAGGCCCTCGAAGTAGCCGTTCAGGCCAGCTTGCAAGGTGCCGTCGTAGACGCGGCTTTGCGCGCCCGTGACGCCATAGTTCAGCATGCGCGCCGTGATGTCGGCCGTCGTGCTGCCCGCATTTCCATTCAGCACGTAGTTGCCCGCATCGGCGCCCGTCAGCTGGCCCGTCGCCACCTGATAATCGACCACCTTGCCAGTACCGACATGCTTGTCGCGGAAGCTGCCCTGCAAGCCGGCCATGCTGACCTGATCGCCCGTCACCAGGCCTTCGAAGTAGCCGTTCAGGCCAGCCTGCAAGGTGCCGTCATAGACGCGGCTTTGCGCGCCCGTGACGCCATAGTTCAGCACGCGCGCGCTGATGTCCGCCGTGCCGTCCGCCGTGGTCGCGGCCAGGCTGTAGTTGCCCAGCTCATTGCCGCCCAGGGCCAGGCCGCTGGCATGCACGGCCTTGCCGTTGCCCGCATTCTTGTCGAGGAAGGCGGCGCTGCCACTGATGCTGATGTTGTCGCCCGCCACCACATTGCCCAGCACGAAATTGGCGCCGTCGTAACCCAGGGTGCCGTCATAGATCTTGCCATTGCCGCCGATGCTCACCGTCAGCGCGCGCGGCGTGATGGCGAAAGTCGTCGTGCCGCCCAGGCTGATGTCGTACTTGGTCGACCACAGGCCTGTCGCTGCATAGCTGCCCACATTGCGCGCGTTGCTGCCGTAGCCGAGGCTGCCATTTACGCCCGTGTCGCCGTCGATCAATCCCACATAGCCGATCGAACCGAGGAAGGCAGCCAGCTGGCCATCGTAGACCTTGCCCGCAGCATTGCCAGAAAGGTTCACTTGCAGCGGTTTCAGGAAAGCCTTCAGCATCGGCGTCGTGTAGCCATCGTAGATGCGCCACACGCTGCTGAAATTGTAGTCGTTGAACATGCCCTGCTGCTTCATCTGCGCCGTGCTGCGTCCGCTGGAACCACCGCCATCCATCAGCACCAGCGATGTTTCATAATTGAAAAAACCATAGCTGAAACTGGAACCGGAAGACACGCGGCCGGCTACCGCGCCGACTGCCGCATAGCCGCTGCCAGTCACGGCGCCACTGCTGAAGACATGGCTGACGCTGCCCGTGCTTTCGCCGACCAGCCCGCCCATGTTTTCCCAGGCGAGAATGGGATCGGCAACGCCGGCCCGGCCCACGGCACCGCTGGCATACGCATCATCGATGCTGCCGCCGTTCAGGCCCACCAGGCCGCCGATGCTGCGCGCGCCAGTGACATTGCCGGTGGCATAAGACTGGCTCAGCGCGCCCTGGTTATTGCCAACCAGGCCGCCGATCATTTCACGCGCGCCCGTCACTACGCCGGTGGCGTACGAGGTCGTGATGCTGGCGCCGGACGCATTCAATCCCGCCAGGCCGCCGATGGCGCCGCCGCCATCGGCATTGATGCCGGTGACGGCGCCGCTGCTGGCGGACAGCGTGATGGCGCCCCCGTTGCTGCCCACCAGGCCGCCAACATTGCGCTGGCCACTGACGGCCATGCTGCTGTTCACGCCATCGATATTGCCGCTGACGACCTCGCCCGCCAGCGCGCCCACGTTGGCCGTACCGGTGACGCTGCCGCCGCTCAGGGTCAGGTTGCGCAAGGTGCCGCCCTGGACGGTGCCAAACAGGCCTGCCGCCGAACCGGACGCCAGGCTGCGGTCGATTTTCAAGTTACTGAGAGTAAATCCAGCGCCATCGAACACGCCGGAAAAACCGCTGCCGCTGCCGGCGATCGGCATAAAACCCTGGCCATCGTTCCAGTTCGCGGTGCCGCTGGCGTCGATATTGCCCGCCAGGCGATAGCTGTTGCCAAGGCCGAGGCTGCCGATGCCTTGCAAGCCATGGATATCGGCGATCAGATAGGGCGAGGACGAACCGCCGTCGCCGCCTGCCGCGCGCAGGAAGCTCCCCTGCGCGATGCTGAAACCGCGCGCGGAAAACGCGGGCAGGCTGGCGCTGTTCTGCACCCAGCGGCCGCCATCGAGCAGGAAGTCGCCGCCCACGCTGACGGCGCCGCTCGCGCTGATGTTATTGCCGGAAGCCAGGGTCAAGCCCTTGGCCACGCTGAGGGGGCCGTTCAGGTTGATATTGCCGCCCGTGCGCAGCACAAGCTGGTTCAACTCGCCTTGCGACGCCAGGTCCATCGCGCCCACGAGATTGACGACGCCGGCAAAACTGTCGCCGCCCACCTGCACGGTGCCGGCGCTGATGGTCTTCAATTCCGCTTCGCTCAAACCCAGGCTGCCGGCATTGTCCGCCGCGCCCGTGCCCAGGGTGATGGCGCCCACGCTGGAACGGCGGTTCAGGCTGACGGTACCACCCGCCGTGGCCGCTATCGATTGCGCGCCGCCGCCCAGGCTCATATTGTCGGCAACCAGATTGACCGCGCCGGCGGACAAGCCGCCGCCACTGGCGAGCGACAGCAAGCCACCGGCCGTGGCGGTGAGACTGCTGCCGTCCTGGCGCAGCGCCAGCGTGTTCGAGACGAGCACATTGCCGCCGCTTTCGAGCACCAGGTTTTTCACGCCGCCGTCCGCCGCGACCGTTGCCAGGTCGATCGCCTGCTCCACCGTCAGGTCGCCGCCTGCAGCGCTGCCGATATGCACGCTGCCGGCGGCGATGCGGTTCAGTTCGGCGTTTGTCAGGCGCAGGCCGCTGCCGGGCTTGTCACCCAGCGCGATCTGCCGTCCCGCGCTGAACGCTTGCAGGGTCACCCCGGCATTGCCGGCGGCGCCGCCAACATTGATGGCGCCGTTGATGCTGATGTTGTCCGCCTCCAGCAGCACCGTCTGACCGGTGACGCCACTGCCCAGCAGCTGATCGCCGCTGCCCGTCAGGTCGATGGATCCACCGGCGACATTCGCGCGCAAGGTCAAATTGCCGTTGCCGACATTCACGGAGCCGACGCCGAAAGTGACGCCGGCGCCGGACAACCGTACGTCGCCATTGCCGCTGCCGAGCGCCGCGTTCAGATTCACATTCGAGCCGGCGCCATAGGCCATGCCAGCGGCCGCATCATTGGCCGACAGCGTGATATGGCCGCCATTGGTGGTGATGGGCGCATTGACATTGATGATCTCGCCCGCCTGCGCCGTCAAGCCCACGCCTTGCTGCGCGATGTTGATGGCGCTGTTGAAATTGATGCGGTGCAGGGCCTGCAGCGTGACGTTGCTGCTGGCGCCGGAAATGAGGTCGGCGCCGATGCTGGCGTTGCCGGTGGCCGGAGAGTCGGCGAATTGATCGAAGGAACTCAGCTGGCCGCCCGAACCGGCGACCACGGTGATATCGTAAGGATCGAGCAGCCAGTTGCCCCGCTTGCCATGCGCCGCGCTGGTATTGACGCGGATGCCATCGACGGCCAGGTAATGGCCGGATGTTTCCACGAAGCCCCCGTCGCCGCCCTGCGCGCCGCCGCGCGCGGAAATGCTGCCGTGTACCTGGGCCGATTCATTGCCCCAGGCGATGACCTTGCCGCCGTTGCCGCCATGGACGGCATCGGCATTGACGCTGGCGTCCTTGCCGACGAGCACCTGCCGCGCATTCTGCACGGCCGCGTTCTTGCCTTGGTAGTCGCCGCCCAGCAGTACCGTGCCGCCGCCCGTGGCGCCGCTGGCGTCGATTGCCGCATTGCCCAGCAAACCCACTTGCTCGCCCAGCACCTGGATGTCTCCCCCCTTGCCCACCGCGCCAGTGGCGCTGGTAACGCTGCCCGCCTCCAGCAACGCCTTGCCGCTGGCCTTGAGCACGATCCTGCCATTCTCGCCGACGACGGCGCTGTTGGCGTTGAGTACGCCGCGCTGGCTGACCAGCGCGCCGGCCATGCCGATGCTGCCGCCCTGGGCGATGATCTGGCCCAGGTTCAGGGCCTGGTCCGCTGGTGCCGAGACCAGCACGCGCAATTGCGGATTGCCGGGGTCGGCCAGCTGCACGCTGCGTCCGGCCGCCAGGATCACTTCGCCATTTGGCGCCGTGATGATGCCCGTGTTTTCCACGTTCGGCGCGATCAGCAGCACTTGCCCGCCCTTGCCCGCCTGGATCAGGCCCGCATTGCTGACACCGCCTGCCACGCCGCCGGCCGTGAACTGGCGCTTGCCGGCCAGGAAATCCTCGTTCGTCATGCCCAGGCTGGACGCCACCAGCCCGTTCACGTCCACTTTCGCGCCCTGGCCAAAGACGATGCCGTTCGGGTTGATCAGGAAGACCTTGCCGTTCGATTCGAGCGCGCCCAGGATCTTGCTGGGGTCTTGTCCCGTGATGCGGTTGAGTACGGCGCTATTGCCGTTCTGCTGGATGAAACGCGTGATTTCACCCGCATGGATGGAAAAGCTCTGCCAGTTGATGATGGTGTTGGGCGTGTTCGTGATCGAGAAGATGTTGCCCTGCTGGTTGAACGTCGCCTGTCCGTTGACCACCTGCGGCAAGGCGGGGTTGGCCTGCGCCGCGCCGAAACAGCCGGCCAGCAGCAGCGCCAGCGCCGTGCGGCGCAGGGGCAGCGCAAAGGGTGACGAAAAGGATGGCGTCAGGATGAAAACGGAGGCGTGCTGGACATGGTTGTGCATGGTGTTCATCCTGATACTAGTAGGCCAAGGCGAGGCGGAAATGCAGGCGGTTGGCGCCCCGCTGTCCCGTGTCGCCGCCATTGACGACATGGGCGTAATCGAGTTGCAGATTGGCATAGCGGCTCAGCAGTAAACGCAGGCCGAGGCCGCCGCTGCTGATGCCTTGCGACGCGCTTTCGCCGGGCAGCCCATGGTTGCGGCGCAGCCATGCCGTGTCATAGAACGCCAGTGCGCGGCATTGATAGCCGAGTGCCTGGCCGCACCAGTTCGGCGTATACAGTTCCAGGTTCAGGTTGACGCCCGAATCATTCGATACCTCGCGCTCGGCAAAGCCGCGCACGGACGCGGCGCCACCGGCGCCGAACTGCTCGCCCGGCACCAAGGCGTCGGGCGTGACTTGCGCGTTGACGAGCGCGCGCCATTGCCAGTCGCCGGCCAGCACGCGCCCCGAGCTGGCGCTCAGGCGCAGGGTGTTGTAGGCCGCCTTGGCATGCGCGCGCACGCGGTCGAAATCGGCTTGCGCGCCATGCTTGCCACCAGGGATATTGTGCGCGAAGGTGACCGCCACGCTGGTCTCGCCCGTGGGCAAGGTCCAGCTGCCGATGTAGCTGACGCTGAGCGGATGCACGGTGACGTCGGCGCCCAGCTCCATGCCGAACAGCTGCACGCTGTTGCGGTAAGCCTTGTAATCGACGCCGTACACGAGCTTGGGTTCGAAATCGCCGCTGCGGGCAAAGTTCTGGTTGTAGCGGATGCCGGCCATGCTGCCCTGGCCGCTGACGGCCAGGTCGAAGATGCCGGCCGAGACGCTGCCCGAATCGACGTTCGAATAGCTGGCGAAGAAATCCATCGAGTCGCCCAGCGCATACAGCGGCAAGTGGTAGCCGGCGCCATACACGCCCACCTTGTCCGGCTTTTCCAGGCTGCTCGTGTATTGCAGGCTGGCGACATGGTCGCGGCCGAACAGGTTGGCATGCTGCAGCACCACGCCCACGTGCGTCTTGCCCGTTTGCGCATTGCCCGTATTGTCGACGTTGAGCATGGCTTTCCAGGGCTTTTCATCGGCCACCGTGACGATGGCGTCGATGGCGCCCGCCGGCTCGTCCGCTTGCAGGCGCACTTCGATCTTGCGCGCCGGGTTTTCATTGGCCAGCCTCAGGCTTTGCGACAGGGCCGGCACGTTCGGCGTCTCGCCTTCGCGCAGGGACGGCAGGGCGCGCCGCACGTTGGCCTCGTCGACATGCTCGTTGCCGCTGATGGCGAGCTTGCCCAGCGGCGTTTGCAGCACGCTCAGGCGCACCACGCCCCGTTCCAGTTCCTGCTCGGGCAATTGCACCTGCACGGCGCTGTAACCGCGCTCGCGGTAGGCCGCTTCCAGCGCCTCGACGGCGCGGGCGATGTCGGAAAAATCGCGCTGCGCGCCCGTGTAGGGTGCCAGCAAGGCTTGCACCTGCGCGGACGTGAGCAGGGTATTGCCCTGGACGTCGAAGCGGCGGATCTCGAAGCGCGGCACGCCGTCTTCCTGCATCGCAGGAGCAACGTCATCCATGGGAACGGCAGCGCCGGCGGCGCCGACGGCGAACAGCAGCGCGGAACCCGCAAGCAGGTGCACCAAACGATATGTCATGTGAAGGATTTCTTGTGTAACCGGACAAGCGCGCGGCCCGCAGGCGCCAGCATGTCCGGCAATGGATTGAAGACAAATTTTAGACGGCTTTTAGTTTCCAGTCAGAAATTTCTAACATTTCTCCCTGATTTTTATCGCAGCGCAACAAACCGTGCGCCGGCGAGGGTGAAAAATGCGGCCATCGCTTGCATTTTCGGGCGCGATGGCGGGCTATTTGCTGTGCAATGCTGTCACGCCATCCCAGTCGGCAGGCGGCGGCGCGTTGCGGTACTGCTCCAGGCGCGCCGCGTACAGCCGGTACAGGCCGTCATCGGGAAAGTCCGCCTGCAAGCGGGCCAGCTGCGCGCCAGCCTGCTCCCAGTCGCGCGCGCGCAGACTGGCCAGCACCGCATGCCAGCGTTCCATCTGCGCCAGCTCCGCTTTGCCGGCGTCGGCCAGCAGGCCGCGCGGCTCGAAGATGGCCACCGCTTCCTGCTTGCCCAGCACGCGTATGCGATCGAGCTCGCGGTACAGGAAATCCGGGGCGGCGGCGCGCGTGACCTCGCCCACCACGATGCCCACGCCATACAGCTTGCTGGCGCCTTCCAGGCGCGCGGCCAGGTTGACGCTGTCGCCCATCACGGTATAGGCGCGGCGGATGCGCGAGCCCATGTCGCCCACATGCATGGATCCCGTATTGATGCCGATGCCGATGCGCAGCGCCGGCCAGCCGCGCGCACAAAACTGCCGGTTCAGCCGCGCCGCGCTGCCCTGCATCAGCAAGGCGCTGGCCACGGCCCGGCTGGCGTGATCGCCAAAGGCGACGGGCGCGCCCCAGAACGCCATCACGGCGTCGCCGATGTATTTGTCCAGGGTGCCGCCATGGCTGTCGCGGATATCTTCCGACATGGCCGTCAGGTACTCATTGATGTATTCGCGCAGCGCGGCCGGCGCCAGCTGCTCGGAAATGGCCGTGAAACCGCGCACGTCGGCAAACAGCACCGTCAGTTCGCGGTTCTCGCCCTCCATGGTATAGCGCTGCGGATCGTCGGCCATCTCGGCCACCAGCTCGGGCGCCACATATTCGCCGAAGCGCGCCACCAGCGCGCGTCCCTTGCGCACCTCGAAAAAATAGCCCCACGCCAGGTTGGCGATGAACAGTGCAAGGATCAGCAGCAGCAGCACGGCGCCGCCCAGCACCAGATCGTGCGCGGCGTACAGGTACAGGTTGATGCCGATGGCCGCCGCCAGCGCGCCCACGGTGGCCAGCATCACGCCGGCCGGCGGCAGCACTGCCAGGGCGCCCGCGAGCAGCAGGCCACACAGCACGATCTGCACCAGTTCCAATGCCAGCGCATAGTCGGGCCGCGCCTTGAAGCGCCCGTCGAGCATGGACTTGATCAGGTTGGCGTGCACCTCCACCCCCGGATACTCGGCATTCACGGGCGTGGCGCGGATATCGTTCAAGCCGGGCGCCGTAGTCCCCACCAGCACGATGGCGCCCTTCAGCAGCGCGGGCGGGACCGTGCCGGCCAGCACGTCGGACGCCGAGACGTAGCGGAAGGCGCCGCCATCGGGGCCGCCCGTGCCGCGGTACTGCACCGTGGTCGTCAAGGCTTCGCCCACGGGGATCGCCATCGCGCCGCGCGGGGTGAACAGCATGAGGTGTTCGAGTCCGCCGTTGGCCAGTTCGCGCGCCGACAGGGTGTCGGCCGTGCCCGTGAAGCGGGGGGCGATGGCGCGCGCTTGCAGGTAGACGGCCACGGTGGCCAGCGACAGCGAAGGATAATAGCCGTCGCCGATGCGCTGCAACAGGGTCGAGGAACGCACCACGCCATCGGCGTCGGTCAGGGCCGTGAAGATGCCGGCGCCTTGCGCGGCCGCCTGCAGGGGCGCGATATTGGCTTCGTAGCCGCGCGCCACGTAGGCCGTGACGCTGCGCCCGTTCAAATCGGCCACGGTGAAGGCCGGCTTGGGCAGCACGCCCTTCCTTTGCTGCTCCGAGACGCTGTAGCCCAGCACCACGGGCTGGCCGCGCATGGCCTCGGCAAACAGGCCATCGTAATCCATGGCGGGGCGCAGCTTTTCCAGCTGCGCCGGCAAGCCGGCCACGCCCGCCAGTTCGCCATGCGCCAGGCCTTGCAGCACGGCGTAGCCGGAACTGGTGTCCGCTTCGGGAAACGCGATATCGAAGCCCAGCGCAGACACGCCGTAATGGCCGGTGAGCTGGCGTACCAGACGCGCCTGGATATCGCGGCTCCAGGGAAAACGGCCCACCCGGGCCAGGCTTTGCTCGTCGATGTCGACGATGACGATGCGGCGGTCGAGCTGCGGCTTTTCCGCGCGCATGCGCCAGTCGCCCAGCATGGCGTCCAGCCGCGCGATGTTGTCGTTGCCGGCCAGGCACAGCAAGGCCGCCGCCAGCGTCAGCAGTATGCCCAGCAAGCAACGCGCCCCATGCTTGCGCAAGGCCAGCGAGGACTTCAAGGGGTATAGCCTGGAATGGCCGCCTCGTCGACGGCATCGATCTGGCTCGGATGCATGTGCTTTTCAGCGAAGGTCAGATAGACTTTGCTGCGGATGAAGACGTCGAACAGCTCCGGGTCGATATGCCCGTTCAGGCTGAAATTGCCGAGGATGCGCAGGGATTCGGACAGCGACTTGCCCTTCTTGTAGGGCCGGTCGCGCGCCGTCAGGGCCTCGAAAATATCGGCGATGGCCATCAGCCGCGCCGGCACCGACATCTGCTCTTTCGTCAGCCCGCGCGGATAGCCCTTGCCATCCATGCGCTCGTGGTGGCCGCCCGCATACTCGGGCACCTTTTGCAGGTGCTTGGGCCACGGCAGCGCTTCGAGCATACGGATCGACACGCTGATATGGTTGTTGACGATGGCCCGCTCGGCCGCCGTCAGGGTGCCGGCGCGGATGGTCAGGTTTTCCGTCTCGTCGGCGTCCAGAAAATCGCGCAGTTCGCCATCGGCCGCGCGCCAGCGACGCCTGGCGATCTGCCGCACGCGCTCCTGGTCCGCCTGCGCCATGCTTTCGCCGCCGATGTTCACCCTGCGGATGAAGTCGCGCTCTTCGCGCAGCGCGGCCTGCTCCTGCGCCAGCGCGCGGGCAATGGCATCTTTCTGCTGCGGCTGCGCCGCCTGCTGGCGCAGGGCCGCGATCTCGGCGTCGCGCAGCAGCACTTCGTAGCGCGTATCGATCAGGGCGATGCGGTCAAAAATGGTTTCCAGCTTGGTCGCCTTGTCGACCACGTGCACGGGCGTGGTGATCTTGCCGCAATCGTGCAGCAGGCCGGCCAGCCACAGTTGCTTGCGCTCATTGTCGCTGAGCCGGAAATCGGCCAGCGGCCCGGTGTCCGTCGCATGCGCGGCGTCCGCCAGCAGCATCGTCAGCTCGGGCACGAACTGGCAGTGGCGCCCCGTGTACGGCGACTTTTCATCGATGCCGATATTGATCAGGGTAACCAGCGATTCAAGCAGCTCTTCCAGCTGCGAGATAAGCAGTTGATTCGTCAGCGCCACGCCCGCCTGCGCGGCCAGCGCCTCGATGAAGCGTTGGTCGGTGGAGGAAAAGGCGCGCACCTGTCCCGTTTCCCCATCCTTGGCATTGACCAGCTGCAGCACGCCGATCAAGTCGCCCTCGTGGTCGCTCATGGGCACCGTCAGGATCGATTGCGTGTGGTAGCCGTGGTGGCGGTCAAACTCGCGCATGCCGGAAAAATTGAAGCCCTCGTCGCGGTAGACGTCGGCGATATTCACACTGCGGCGCAGGTTCGCCGCATACGCGGCCACCGATGCCAGATTCGGCTGGCCGGCAGCGTCGAACAGGGGCACGCCGGGCAAGCCCATGTCCGCCCCCTGCGCGATGCCCAGGCTGTCGTTGACGCTGATGTCGAACGCCAGCTGGCGACCACCGGCCATGGGCCGGTACAGGGTGGCGCCATCGGCGCCGCTCATGCTTTTTGCCAGCAGCACGATGCGCTGCAACAGCGCGCCGATATCGTGCCCCTCGCCGCCCAGGCCATGGCCGAGCGCGACACTGAGTTCGGTCAATTGCTCCAGTCTGTGGGCGATTTTCTCAGGGTGCAGCTGAGGCATGTTGGCGGCAATCAGGTAATGGGCAAGCAAAAAAGGGAAGTCGGCAAGCGCCAGTGTAACGGCCACCCTGCGCACTGTACATTACTTAGTTACAACAAAATGAAATAACTTTCCGTATCGCAACACGCATAAATGTTGCCGCCAATCTCATTAATTAGAATAGAATCAACAATAATTACACCGTAACAAGGTACTGAATGAAATTCACGTTCAGGGGCGTGCGCGGCTCCATCCCCTCTCCCGGCCCGCGCACGGCGCGCTATGGCGGCAACACCACGTGCATCGAAGTACGCACCGACAGCGATAGCCTGATCATTCTCGATGCGGGCAGCGGCATCTTCTCGCTGGCGCAGCAACTGCCGCCGGGCGAGCCTGTCGACGCGCACGTCTTCATCACGCACAGCCACTGGGACCACATCCACGGCCTGCCCATGTTTTCGCCCCTGTTCGTGGCCGGCAACCGCATGCGCCTGTACGGCGCCCACGATGCCGTCGCCGGACGCGGCATCGAGCACGTGATGGCGGTGCAACTGCAAAACAGCTATTTTCCCGTCAGCGAAGCGGCCATGGCGGCCTGCATCGAGTACCGCACCCTGGCGCCCGGCGAGGCCGTCGAGGTAGGCGGCGCGCAGGTGCGCGGCGCGGAAATGAACCACCCCGTCGTCAACCTCGGCTACCGCATCGACTGCGGCGGCGCCGCGCTGTTTTTCAGTGGCGACCATGAACCGTTCTACAACCTGCATCCGCCCGGCCATGCCGAGCATGCGGCCTGCGCGGCGCGCAATGCACAGCGCCAGGCCGGCATCGACGCACTGGTCGCCGGCGTCGACGCGCTGATCATGGATTGCTCGTACACGCGCGAGGAATATCCGGGCAAGCAGGGCTGGGGCCACGGCACCTTCGACGCCGCCTTCGACCTGGCCCTGCGTTGCGGCGCGCGGCGCCTGTACTGCACCCACCACGAGCCGACCCGCAGCGACGAGCAGCTCGAAGCCGTGTTTGCCGACGTGATGGGCCGCTATGCGAGCCGCCTGGCCGGCCTGCAGGTGTTCCTCGCCTACGAGGGGCTGACGGTGGAACTGGCCGGCGCATAAAAAAAAGGAACCTTGCGGTTCCTTTTTTTGAATGTGCCCAATTGGCCCAAGGCCCTCTGAAAACCGTAGCGAGCAAGCCCGATATCGGATTGAGTAGCGGAGCTGTACTTTAGTACAGTGAGCAACGGAGATTCGATAGGGGGCTACGCAGTAGGTTTGCAGAGGCGCCTTACATGATGTGGTGGCCAATCCACCAGGCGACTGCGGCAACAAACGCGGAGGCAGGAATCGTGAAGATCCAGGCCCAGACGATATTGCCCGCCACGCCCCAGCGCACGGCCGACATTTTTTGCGACGAGCCGACGCCGACGATGGCGCCCGTGATCGTGTGCGTGGTCGACACGGGAATGCCCAGCGCCGTCGAGACGAACAGGGTGATCGCGCCACCGGTTTCGGCGCAGAAGCCGCCCACCGGTTTGAGCTTGGTGATCTTCTGGCCCATGGTCTTGACGATGCGCCAGCCGCCGAACAGCGTACCGAAGCTGATGGCCGTGTAGCACGAGATGATGACCCACATCGGCGGCATGGCATCGGCCGCGCTCGAGTAGCCGGCGGCGATCAGCAGCATCCAGATGATGCCGATGGTTTTTTGCGCATCGTTGCCGCCGTGGCCCAGGCTGTAGGCGGCCGCCGATACCAGCTGCAAACGGCGGAACCACTTGTCGACCTTGCGCGGCGTCGAACGCACGAAAATCCACGACACGAGCAGCATCATGATCGAACCGAACACAAAGCCCAGCACGGGTGCGATGACGATGAAAGCCACGGTTTTCCACAGGCCGGCCGCGACCAGCGCGCCCGTGCCGGACTTGGCGACAGCGGCGCCCACCAGGCCGCCGATCAGCGCGTGCGAGGACGACGAAGGAATGCCGTAGTACCAGGTAAACAAATTCCAGAAGATGGCGCCCATCAGCGCGCCGAAGATCACGTACTGGTCGATCACCGCCGGGTCAATGGTGCCCTTGCCCACCGTGGCGGCCACGGTCAGCTGGTGGAACACGAAGATGGCGACGAAGTTGAACGTGGCGGCCATGGCAACCGCGGTCTGCGGTTTCAATACGCCCGTCGAGACCACCGTGGCGATCGCGTTGGCGGCATCGTGGAAGCCGTTCATGAAGTCAAACAGCAGCGCGAGGACGATCAACAGGCCTAGCACGTAGATGCTGATTTGTATGGTCATTGTAGTTTCTTTTCTGATTCTGGTTCAGGACAGGCCCAACGCTTACGCGTTTTCGACGATGATGCCTTCGATAATATTGGACACATCTTCGCAACGGTCGGTCACGGTTTCCAGAATTTCGTAGATCGCTTTCAGCTTGATCAGGTTGCGCACGTCCGGCTCATCGCGGAACAGCTTGGACATGGCGGCGCGCATCACGTGGTCGGCGTCCGATTCCAGGCGGTCGATCTCTTCGCAGATGGCGACGATCTTGCGCGAGTTGTCCATGTTGTGCAGCATGGCGACGGCGTCGCGCACTTTTTCGGTACAGGCCAGCACCAGTTCGGCCAGGCGCTTGGCTTCCGGCGTGACGGCTTTCAGGTCGTACAGCGAAACGGTTTGCGCCGCATCTTCCAGCAGGTCGAGGATGTCGTCCTGGCGCGTGATCAGCTGATGGATGTCGTCGCGGTCGATCGGCGTGATGAAGGTCTTGTGCAGCATTTCCACGGTGGCGTAGGTGACTTTGTCCGCCTGTTTCTCGATGCTTTCGATCGCATGCACGCGGTTTTCCAGGTCGTCGAAATTGGTCATCAGGCCGAGCATCTCTTTGGCGCCCTTGACGCACAGTTCCGCGTGCTGGTTAAACAATTCAAAAAACTTGCCCTCAGTGGGCATCAAGCGTCCAAACATGTCATTCTCCGTTAAGCATTGAGTCGTGTTATTTACTACAGAAAGCCGCCCCTTTTGATGAAGGGGCGGCCAATGGAATATCAGTGCTGCTGTGTTAGTCGCCTTGGTAAAGCGCCAGGCCACCACTGTAATTGCCAAATTTGGTGTACTGCCCCATGAAGGTGAGGCGGATGCTGCCGATTGGACCGTTACGTTGTTTACCGATGATGATTTCGGCCGTTCCCTTGTCTGGCGAGTCGGGGTTATACACCTCGTCGCGGTAAATGAACAGGATCACGTCGGCATCCTGCTCAATAGCGCCCGATTCGCGCAAGTCGGACATGACAGGACGTTTGTTCGGGCGTTGCTCCAGCGAGCGGTTCAGCTGGGACAGCGCGATCACGGGGCAACCGAGTTCTTTCGCCAGGCCTTTCAAGCCCCGTGAAATCTCGGAAATCTCCGTGGCGCGGTTGTCGCCCGGCGTATTGGCCGACATCAGCTGCAAGTAATCGACGATGATCAGGCCCAGCTTGCCGCATTGACGCGACAGGCGGCGCGAACGGGCGCGCAATTCGATCGAGTTGAGCGCCGGCGTTTCATCGATGTACAACTGCGCGTCGTTCATCTTCTGGATCGCATTCGTCAGGCGCGGCCAGTCCTCGTCGTTCAGGCGGCCCGTGCGCAGGCGGTGCTGGTCGAGCTGTCCGACGGAGCCGAGCATACGCATGGCCAGCTGGGCGCCGCCCATCTCCATCGAGAACACGGCCACGGGCAAGCCGCTGTCGATGGCCACGTTTTCGCCGATGTTGACGGAAAACGCCGTCTTGCCCATCGACGGACGGCCCGCCACGATCACCAGGTCGCCCGGCTGCAGACCGGAGGTCATGCGGTCGAGGTCGATGAAACCGGTGGGCACGCCCGTGATTTCACTCTGGTTGTCGCGGCTGTACAGTTCGTCGATGCGCTCGACCACTTGGGTCAGCAGGGGCTGGATGGCGGTCCAGCCCTGGGCGCCGCGCGCGCCTTCTTCGGCGATGGCGAAAATCTTCGACTCGGCCTCGTCAAGCATCTGCTTGACTTCCTTGCCTTGCGGGCTGAAGGCCGTGCCGGAAATATCGTCGGCGACGGTGATGAGCTTGCGCAGCACGCCGCGGTCGCGCACGATCTCGGCGTAGCGCCGGATGTTCGCGGCCGATGGCGTGTTTTGCGCCATGGCGTTCAGGTAAGCGAGTCCGCCCACATCATCGGCCTTGCCGAGCTGGGTCAGGGTTTCAAAAACAGTAATGACATCGGCTGGCTTGGAAGCGTTAACCATCTTGACGATTTGCTCGAAGATGATGCGATGGTCATAGCGATAGAAATCCTCCGCATGCATGAAGTCGGCGATGCGGTCATACGCGGCATTGTCGCGCAGCAGGCCACCGATAACGGATTGTTCTGCTTCGATCGAATGCGGCGGAATACGGAGGGAATCCAGTTGCGGATCAGAGGGGGCGTTCATGGCGCGAATTATACCCGCTTCGGCGTGCTGGCAAAAATAAAGGGCTGAAATTGAGCGAAAAAAAGGCCACAAAAAAGCCGGGCGAACCCGGCTTTTCATAGTGCGGCAACGCTTGCGGGCCAGGCCCGCAGACGATTACGCGTTCGCGTCTGGTACGACAGCGATAACAACTTCCACGACCACGTCGGTGTGCAGAGCAACCGAAACGTTGTGCTCGCCAACGATCTTCAGCGGGCCGGTAGGCATGCGGATTTGTGCTTTTTCAACAGCAAAACCTTGCTTGGTCAGCGCTTCAGCGATGTCGAAGTTGGTGACGGAACCGAACAGACGGCCATCAACACCAGCTTTTTGAGCAACTTGAACGGTCAGGCCGCTCAGTTTTTCGCCCTGGGCTTGCGATGCGGCCAGTTTGGCGGCAGCAGCTTTTTCCAGTTCGGCGCGCTTGACTTCGAATTCAGCCACAGCGGTTGCCGTAGCACGACGTGCCAGGCGTTGCGGGATCAGGAAGTTACGTGCGTAACCGTCTTTGACTTTGACGACTTCGCCGAGGTTACCGACGTTAACAACTTTTTCTAACAGAATGATTTGCATAGTTCTTCTCCAGGAATATCTGACCGATTAAGCGTGGTGCAGATCGGTGTATGGCAGCAGCGCGAGGAAGCGAGCGCGCTTGATTGCGGTGTCAACTTGGCGCTGGTAGTGCGCTTTGGTACCGGTCAGGCGTGCTGGCATGATCTTGCCGTTTTCTTGGACGAAGTCTTTCAGCGTGTCGACGTCTTTGTAGTCGACTTGCTCAACGTGAGCTGCGGTGAAGCGGCAGAACTTCTTGCGTTTGAACAACGGGTTTTGCTGTTTGCGTTTTTCTTTAAGCTTGAGCTTATTTTTGTCGAACTTTTTACCGAATGCCATGTCAGGCTCCTGTATCTAAAATGCGCTAGTCAGAATTGACTGCACTAAAATCAATGATGTGAAACACCAAACTCTTGCTGTTGCGGCTCTTCCTGGCCAGGAAACCCGTGAACTGATACACCCCGCTCAAGCTTGCCTGACTGAACCTGCCTGAAATTTCGCCAGCGGCTAGCGCGGCAACATCAAACTCGGTCAAACGGGCAATCCCTGCTTCCATCTGCTGCGAACTGTGTTGCAATACTGCATTCACAATCGGCAGCCCTGCCGGGGTATAGCGCAATATTTCGCGCTCGGCAATGATGGCGGTTACTTGTAGCTGGTTCAGCGCACGATCCTGGTCAAGAATTAAGCTGCTGCTGCGGCTGGAGCGGCTGCTGGTGCTTCGGTGCGGTGGCTTTTGGCCGCGTCTTCGCGTTGTACCGATTTCATCATCGGCGAAGGAGCTGTTTCAGCTTTCTTCATTTTAACGGTCAGGTGACGCAACACGGCATCATTGAATTTGAATGCTGTTTCCAACTCGACCAGGGTCTCGTTGTCGCACTCGATGTTCAGGCAGATGTAGTGTGCTTTAGGCAGCTTTTGGATCGAGTAAGCCATTTGACGGCGGCCCCAATCTTCCACGCGGTGAACCGAACCGCCGCGGGTGGTTACGCTGGCTTTGTAGCGTTCGATCATCGCGGGCACTTGCTCGCTTTGGTCCGGATGGACGATAAAGACTATTTCATAATGACGCATGCAAACTCCTTCAGGTCGGATTGATAATCGCCCACCCCGGCGTCAAGACGGGTGTGGGAAGGTCAGCCGAAGATTATAACCGCCTTTTGCAAACGTTTCAATCATTCCTTCCACCAGCGCCCGAAAAGCCCGCGCGCCACCGTGCTTTCCGCCCCTGGACAAGTATTTCTTGCGAAATTCGCCCAAAACACGGAAATCCCCTTGCATAGTGGGCGATACTGTACAAAAATACAGACTGTTCATATAGACAGCATTTTAGTATGCACCCACCGCTCATGATCAAGCTGACAGCACGACAAGAACAAATCCTGAACCTGATCAAGGACGCGATTGAAAACACGGGCTTTCCTCCCACCCGTGCCGAAATCGCCAATGAACTGGGTTTCAAATCGGCCAACGCGGCCGAAGAGCATTTGCAGGCCCTGGCCCGCAAGGGCGCGATCGAGATTTCTCCCGGCACCTCGCGCGGCATCCGCCTGATCGGCGCGGCCGCTGAAGCCCTGCCATCGAAAGTGCCGGCAGCGCTGCTGATGTCGCTGCCCCTGATCGGCCGGGTGGCGGCAGGCTCGCCCATTCTGGCACAGGAAAACCTGGAAGCGAGCTACAACGTGGACCCCGCCCTGTTTTCGGCCAAGCCCGACTTCCTGCTGAAGGTACGCGGCTGGTCCATGCGCGACGCCGGCATCATGGATGGCGATTTACTGGCCGTCAAGAAGGTCGATAGCGCCAAGAATGGCCAGATCGTTGTCGCCCGCATCGGCGACGAAGTCACCGTCAAGCGCTACAAGAAAACGGGTTCCGTCATCGAATTGCTGCCGGAAAACCCCGACTTCAAGGTCATCACCGTATCGCCGGAAGATGAATTCGCCCTGGAAGGTTTGGCGGTAGGCTTGATGCGCAGCTGGCATTGAACCACCGCATGTAAAAAGGGCCGCAACAGCATGACTGTTGCGGCCCTTTTTTATTGCCCAGGCGTTTTATGCGTCCAGGGCGCTACGGAAATCCTCGAGCAAGTCCGCCTCATCCTCGATACCGACGGAGACGCGGATCAGGGATTCGGCGATGCCCATGCTGGCGCGGCGCTCGGCGCCCATCTCGTAAAAGATCGTATGGGCGACGGGAATGACCAAGGTGCGCGTGTCGCCGAGATTGCTCGCTGGAATGGCAAGATTGAGACGATTGAGGAAATCGAAGCAATCGATGCCATCCTTCAGCTCAAAGCTGAACAGCGAGCCATAGCTGCGGAACAAATCCGTCGCCAGCGCGTGCTGCGGATGCGCGGCCAAGCCCGGGTAATGCACGGCCGCTACCCGCGGGTCGGCGGCCAGCATGGTGGCCAGCGCCAGGGCGTTCGAGCAGGTGCGGTCCATGCGCAAGGCCATGGTTTCCGCGCCGACGGCGATATGGTGCGCCGCTTCCGGCCCCAGGGATGCGCCGAAATCGCGCAAGGCCTTGGCGCGGATTTGCGCGATGCCCCACTGCGCCGGCGCCGCCTTCTTGTAATTGTCGAAAATATTCGGATACTGCGTCCAGTCGAACACGCCCGTGTCCGTCAAGCTGCCGCCCAGGGCATTGCCGTGGCCGCCGATGGATTTTGTCAGCGCATTGACCACCAGGCCCGCGCCCACGGCTTTCGGGCGGAACAGGTAGGGCGTCGTCATCGTATTGTCGACGATGTACAAAATGCCGCGTTCCTTGCACAACGCGCCGATCTTCGCCAGATCGGCGATCTGCGTGCGCGGATTGGCGATGGTTTCGACAAACACGATGCGCGTTTGCGGCGTGATGGCGGCGGCCACATTGGCCACGTCGGTGGCGTCGACGAACGACACGCCGATGCCCTGCCCCGTCACCGTTTGCCACAGGCTGTTGGTGTTGCCAAACAAAAAGGCCGACGACACGACATGGTCGCCCGCGCGCAAGAGCGCCTGCACAACGGCGCCGATGGCGCCCATGCCGGTGGCGAAGCACAGCGTGGCGACGCCGTCTTCCATCTTGTTGACCTTGTCTTCCAGCGCGGAGACGGTCGGATTGCCCTGGCGGCCGTAGCGGAAGCCGGGCTCCTTGCCCTGGAATACGGATGCGAGCTGGCGCGCATCGCCGTAGCCGAAGGCAACGGAAGTATGCACGGGCTTGTGCAGGGAACCGTGCTCGATGCCCTTGCGGCGGTCGTTATGCAGGATGGTGGTGGTAAAGCCGTAGTTTTTTTTATCGTTCATGATCGCGGAGCAAAAAAAGCCCGGCGCTAGCCGGGCAAGATAATTACGCTTCTGTTGTCGCCAGGTTCAGGTTCAGCTGGGAACGCGGCGTATCTTCGGGCGCTGCCGCCTTCGGATGGTGGCGCGCATATTCCAGGCGGTCCAGGTATTCCTGCGACACGTCGCCCGTCACGTACACGCCATCGAAGCACGACGCTTCGAAGTTGGTCAGGGCCGGGTTGACGTCGGCGATGGCCTGCTTGAGCGCGCCGATATCCTGGTACACCAGGTAGTCGGCCGTGATTTCGCGGCACACTTCTTCCGTCGTGCGGCCATAGGCGATCAGTTCGTCGCGCGTCGGCATGTCGATGCCGTACACGTTCGGGTAGATCACCGGCGGCGCAGCCGAGGCGAAGATGACTTTCGTCGCGCCTGCTTCGCGCGCCATCTGCACGATTTCACGGCTGGTGGTGCCGCGCACGATGGAATCGTCGACCAGCAGCACGACCTTGTCCTTGAATTCGGACGGGATCGCGTTGAGCTTCTGGCGCACGGATTTCTTGCGCGCCGCCTGGCCCGGCATGATGAAGGTACGGCCGATATAGCGGTTCTTGATGAAGCCTTCGCGGTACTCGATGTTCAGCGCCATGGCCAGCTGGATGGCGGCCGGACGCGAGGAATCGGGAATCGGCATGACCACGTCGATATGCACGCCTGGCAATTCGGCGCGGATCTTCTCGGCCAGGTACTCGCCCATTTTCAGGCGCGTGGCGTACACGGAGGCACCGTCGATGACGGAGTCGGGACGGGCCAGGTAGACGAATTCGAACACGCACGGGTTCAGGCTGGCATTGTCGGCGCATTGGGCGCTGTGCAATTGCTTGTCAGCATCGATGAAGACGGCTTCGCCGGGACCGATGTCGCGCACGAAGCGGAAGCCCATGCCTTCCAGGGCCACGGATTCGGAAGCGATTAGGTATTCCGGACCTTGCTCCGTTTCATTGATGCCCAGGCACAGCGGGCGGATGCCGTGCGGATCGCGGAAGGCCAGCAAGCCCACGCCGGCGATCTGCGCCACGGCGGCGTAACCACCCTTGACGCGGCGGTTCAGCACGGTAACGGCCTTGAAGATGGCTTCCGGGTCCAGGTTCAGGCCCGTCGTCGCTTCCTGGATTTCATGCGCCAGCACGTTGAGCAGCACTTCCGAATCGGAATCGGTATTGATGTGGCGGCGGTCGTTCTTGAACATTTCCAGCTTCAACTGTTCCCAGTTGGTCAGGTTGCCATTGTGCGCCAGGGTGATGCCGAACGGCGCATTCACATAGAACGGTTGTGCTTCCTCTTCGCTCGACGAACCGGCCGTCGGGTAGCGGCAATGGCCGATGCCCGTCGTGCCTTGCAGCGAACGCATGTTGCGCGTACGGAAGACGTCACGCACGAGGCCATTGGCTTTGTGCATGGAAAACATACTGCTGTGATTGGTCGCAATCCCTGCCGCGTCCTGACCGCGATGTTGCAGGAGCAACAATGCATCATAGAGCAATTGATTGACAGGTTGATGGGAAACGACGCCGACGATGCCACACATGGTGTGCTCCTAAACTGTGCTACTGATTTTAAAAAAAATTCAAAATTTCACATGCTGCGCGTAAGCGGCAGGCAGATAAGGCTTGATGGCGCGCGCGCCCTGCTCCGCGAGCGGGCTGAGCTGCGCGTTTTTCCAGAATGGCTGCTGCGGTATGGAAGTCATGCCACACAAGATGACGGCGGTCAGCACGATCACAAGGCCCCGCGCCACGCCAAACAGGCTGCCCAGGGTGCGGTCGGCCAGGCTCAGGCCCGTCACCTTGACGAGCGCGTCGACCGTCATGGACAGCAATCCCATCAAAATGCGTACGCCGATGAACAGCACCACGAAAGCCAGCAACAAACGGACGGCTTCGCCCGGCACGGCTTCCGGCAGGAATTTCGCCAGCGTGGCGCCATAGGCGTTGGCAATGACGAAAGCCACGATCCAACTGACCAATGACAGTATTTCCTTGACCAGGCCACGCATCATGCTGATCAGCACGGACGTCACCAGCACGAACAGCACCAGGTAATCGAAGATCGTCACGCGCGCTCAGCCTTGCAACATCACGCCGGTACCAGGCTGCCGCCCAGGCCCAGCTTTTGCAGCTTGGCGCGGGTCTTTTCGGCGTCTTCGCGGCTGCCGAACGGGCCCACGCGCACGCGGATGCGCTCGCCCGCCGGGCTGGAGACTTTCTGCGTGTACGACTTGATGCCCGCTTCGCGCAGCTTGTCCTGCAATTCATCGACCTTGTCCTGCGTCGCCAAGGCCGCCACCTGCACCACGAACTTGCCGCTGCCGGCGTCATGCGCCTTGTCTTGTACTTTCTCTTGCGGCTTGCCTTCCAGGATAGCCAGCGCGCGCGCGGCATCGTCGGCCGATTGCGCCGGCTTGGCAGGCTTAGTCTCGGGCTTGGCTTCCGGTTTTACTTCATGCTTGGGCTCGGGCTTGGGCTCGTGTTTCGGCTCAGGCTTGGGTTCGTGCTTCGCTTCCGGCTTCGGCTCCACCTTGACAGGCTTGGGCTCAGGCTTGGGCTCAGGTTTCGGTTCCACATAGGTCGGCTTGACCGTTGCAGGCTGGACGGCGGCCAGCACGGGTGCCGGTGCAGGCGTCGGCTTGGCCGCAGGCGGCAGCGGCGCATCGACGATTTCCTCGGACTGGTCCAGGCCATTCGCTGCGGCCTGGGCCGGAACGGCCGGCACGGGCGCCGGTGCAGGTGCGGCGGCCTTTTCCTTCGACGGAATGTCGATGGCGATATCGTTGAAGGGCGCCTTCGGCTCGGAATCGAGCAGCATCGGCAAGCCGACAGCTACGCCCAAGGCCAGGGCAATCGCCCCGACCAGGCGGCGGCGTGCGCGCTTCTTTTCAGGCAAGACCGGATCCGGCGCTTCCTTGCCGCCACGGCGCGATCCGCCGCCACCGGAGGTGTTGGCTGCGCGCTTGCGGGTCGGCGACTGTGCTTCGCCAGGGACATAAAAGCCGCTGTCTTCGCCAGAGGATTCTTGCTTGTTTTTAAACAGTTTCGAGAACAAGCCCATGCGTGATTTTCAGTCGAGTGCGTTTCAGTGAAGTGAGGATTTTCGGGCCTTCATCACGCCGGCAACGGTGAGGAAAGAACCAAAGACCACAATTCTATCATTCTCACCGGCCCGGCTCATTGCATTTGCAAAAGCTTGTGCCGGATCATCGAAAATAGACACAGTATGTTCGCTGCTGTCGGGCTTGTCTTCGAGCATGATCTGCACCTTGGCGGCCAGCTCGGAGGCCGTGGCCGCGCGCGGTGAAGGCAGGCCCGTCAGGCACCAGTGGTCGACGTGCTCGCTCATCGCGGCCAATACGCCATCGATATCCTTGTCCAGCATGGAGCCGAACACGGCATACGTGTACGGGTGGAAACCCATATTGCCCAGGTTCTGATTCAGCGCCGAGGCTGCATGGGGGTTGTGCGCCACGTCGAGGATCACGCTGGGGCGGCCAGGCAAGACCTGGAAGCGGCCTGGCAGCTCCACCGTCACGAGGCCCGTGCGCACTTCCTGCGCACCCACGGGCAGTTTCAGCTTCAGCACTTCCAGCGCGGCCAGCACGGCCGTCGCGTTGAGGATCTGGTTGGCGCCGCGCAAGCTTGGATACGCCAGCGAATTGCGGCGCTGCTCGCGCCCGCCATAGTTCCACTGCTGCTTGTCGCCCGAATAATTGAAATCGCGGCCCATCAGCCACAGGTCGGCGCCGATGGCTTCCGCATGGTCGATCAGCGACTGCGGCGGCACGGGGTCGCTGCAAATGGCCGCCTTGCCCGGACGGAAGATACCCGCCTTTTCAAAGCCGATCGCTTCGCGCGTGTCGCCCAGGTAATCCGTGTGGTCGATATCGACGCTGGTGACGATAGCCACGTCGGCGTCGATCACGTTGACGGCGTCGAGGCGCCCGCCCAGACCCACTTCCAGGATGGCCACGTCCAGCTTGGCCTGCGACAGCAGGTGCAGGATCGCCAGGGTGGTGAATTCGAAATACGTCAGCGGCGTGTCGCCGCGCACGGCTTCAACAAAGTTGAAGCTGGCAACGAGCTGTTCGTCGCTGGCCATCTCGCCCAGCACGCGGGCGCGCTCGTTAAAATCAAGGAAGTGCGGCTTGATGTACAGCCCCACTTTGTAGCCGGCACGCAACAACACGGATTCCAGCATGGCGCAGGTGGACCCCTTGCCATTCGTGCCCGCCACCATGATCACGGGGCAAGTAAACGCCAGTTGCATGCGCGCCTTGACGGCTTGCACGCGGTCCAGGCCCATGTTGATCTGGGTTTCCGAATGGCGGGTTTCCAGCATGGCGAGCCAGTCCGGCAAGGTGGTGGGGAGGTTTTGCATGGGAGACTTCTTGATGAGGAGACAGTGCGCGAAGCGCGGAGACGGTGTGGCGTGGCAACCGGGCGGGTCCTTCGGACGCCGCCCAGCCTGTTACTTTGGCGTTAAGCCAAGACTTCGACGGCCTGGTTTTGCAACAAGGCCAGCAGGCGGGCGATTTCTTCGCGCATCTTGCGGCGGTCGACGATCATGTCGACGGCGCCCTTGGTGACGAGGAACTCGGCGCGCTGGAAGCCTTCCGGCAGTTTTTCACGCACGGTGTTTTCAATCACGCGCGGGCCGGCAAAGCCGATCAGCGCTTTCGGTTCAGCGATGACCACGTCGCCCATGAAGGCGAACGAGGCGGATACGCCGCCCATGGTCGGGTCGGTCAGCACGCTGATGAATGGCAATTTCTTTTCCGACAGCTTGGTCAGCATGGCCGTGGTCTTCGCCATCTGCATCAGCGACAGCAAGCCTTCCTGCATGCGCGCGCCACCGGTGGCGGTGATGCAAATGAACGGCACCTTCTGTTCCAGCGCGATCTGCGCGCCGCGCACGAAGCGCTCGCCCACGACGGAGCCCATGGAGCCGCCCATGAATTCGAATTCGAAGCACGCCACGACAACCGGCAGGCTCATGATGGCGCCGCCCATGACGACCATCGCATCCGTCTCGCCCGTCGCTTCCATGGCGGACTTCAGGCGGTCCGGGTATTTCTTGCTGTCCTTGAATTTCAAGGTATCGACTGGCAGGATTTCCTGGCCGATTTCATAGCGGCCGCCCGCGTCGAGCAGGCTGTCGAGGCGTTCACGCGCGCGGATGCGCATGTGGTGGTCGCATTTCGGGCACACGTGCAAATTCGATTCCAGGTCCGTACGGTACAGCACGGCTTCGCACGACGGGCACTTGACCCACAGGCCTTCCGGCATGGTCTTGCGCGCGGCGGCATCAGAACGCTGGATGCGCGGTGGCAGCAGTTTTTCCAACCAACTCATATTTTCTCCTTGGGCCCTTGTAGGGGTAGCGTCGGTGGACGCCCCCGGCAGACGGTAAACGGCGACGCCCCGCAGGGCGCCACCAAAAATTTTATCTATTGCACAATAACAGGCAAATCAGTGGCCGAAGTGTAGCCGTTTATCGCCGGGCTGTCGAACTTTGCCGCCACCCGAGCTTGCGTAAACAACAAGCTTGCTCAGGCGTCCAGTGCGGCGCGGATGCTTGCCGTAAAGCTGCGCACGGCGTCGACGGCGCCACCTTCCGGGGCATTTTCAATCTCCTGGATGATGCGGCTGCCGATCACGACGGCATCGGCCACCTTGGCAACGGCCTTGGCCGTGGCGCCATCGCGGATGCCGAAGCCCACGCCGATAGGTAATTTTACATGCTGGCGGATGGCCGCGAGGCGCTCTGCCACCTGTTCCGTATCAATGTTGCCGGCGCCCGTGACGCCTTTCAGCGACACATAATAGCTGAAGCCGCCGCCAACCTTGGCCACTTGCGCAATGCGCTCTTCGGTCGAGGTGGGCGCCAGCAGGAAGATCAGGTCGAGCCCAGCCTCGCGCATGGCGGCGGCGAATTCCTCGCACTCTTCCGGCGGATAGTCGACGACGATGGCGCCATCGGCGCCGGCCGCTTGGGCCGCATCAATAAACGCGGCGCTGCCGATGCGCTCGATAGGATTCGCATAGCCCATCAGCACGACGGGCGTCGTCTGGTTCGTTGCGCGGAACTGGCGCACATAGCCGAACACATCGTGGATGCCCACATTGAATTTCAAGGCCCGTTCGCAGGCACGCTGGATGACGGGGCCTTCGGCCATGGGGTCGGAAAACGGCACGCCCAGCTCCAGCACGTCGGCGCCGCCCTCGACGAGCGCGTGCATCAGGGGCACGGTGGCGTCAGGGCCGGGGTCGCCGGCGGTAATGAAAGTGACCAGGGCGGTCTTGTTGTTGGATTTTAAGTTGGCAAAAGTGGCGGAGATACGGGACATGATGAGCTTTCTTAATGATGGATAGATGGAATAATTTCAACCCAAAGCAAAGGCTGGGGTCAGTCCCTGCGGGATCGGAATGCGCACCACTGGCGCGCACTCCCCCGGCGGGTCTGACCCCGTTGACACGCTGTTAGTTGAAATTGAGTCCCATGCGTTCCGCCACGGTATGCATGTCCTTGTCGCCACGGCCCGACAGGTTGGCCAGTACAATTTTGTCTTTCGGCAAGGTGGCCGCCAGCTTGGCCGCGTAGGCCAGCGCGTGCGACGATTCCAGGGCCGGGATGATGCCTTCGATATGGCAGCAATCGTGAAACGCTTGCAGCGCCTCGTCATCCGTGATCGACACGTATTGCGCGCGGCCCGAGTCTTTCAGCCACGCATGTTCCGGGCCCACGCCCGGATAGTCGAGGCCGGCCGAGACGGAATGCGTCTCGATAATCTGGCCATTTTCATCCTGCAGCAGGTAGGTGCGGTTGCCGTGCAGCACGCCAGGGAAGCCCGCCGTCAGCGAAGCCGAGTGCTTGCCCGTGTCCAGCCCTTCGCCGGCCGCTTCCACGCCGATCAGTTTCACGTCTTTCTGGTCGATATACGGGTAAAAGATACCCATGGCATTCGAGCCGCCGCCGATACAGGCCAGCACGTAGTCGGGCTGGCGGCCCGTCATTTCCGGCATCTGCACCAGGCACTCCTCGCCGATCACGGACTGGAAGTCGCGCACCATCATCGGATACGGATGGGGGCCGGCCACGGTGCCGATGATATAAAAGGTGTTTTCGATATTCGTGACCCAGTCGCGCATGGCTTCGTTCAGCGCATCCTTGAGGGTCTTGGAGCCGGATTCGACGGGCACGACGGTCGCGCCCAGCAGTTTCATGCGGTAGACGTTCTGCGCCTGGCGCTTGACGTCCTCGCTGCCCATGTAGACCACGCATTCGAGGCCGAAGCGGGCGCAGATGGTGGCCGTGGCCACGCCATGCTGGCCGGCGCCCGTCTCGGCGATGATGCGCGGCTTGCCCATGCGCTTGGCCAGCAGGGCCTGGCCGATCACGTTATTGATCTTGTGCGCGCCCGTGTGGTTCAAGTCTTCGCGCTTGAAATAGATTTGCGCGCCGCCAGCCATCTCGGACCAGCGCTTGGCGTGGTAGATGGGCGACGGACGGCCGACGAAATGTTTCAGCTCATAGCGGAATTCTTCGAGGAATTCTGGATCGGCGCTGTAGCGCGCGTAAGCGTCTTTCAGCTCGGCCAGCGCGTGGGTCAGCGTTTCGGCAACAAACGAGCCGCCATAGGGGCCGAAGTGGCCGCGTACGTCAGGAAAAGGGTAATCGGTGGCGTGGAACAATGCGGCGGCTGCGCCGGGCGCGGTGGTGTGGTCATTCATGGTGGTTTCCTCTGGCAATGATGGCATCGGCATCCTGCACCGCGGCGATAAACGCGCGGACTCGGGATGCGTCCTTGATGCCCTTGGACGCTTCGACACCACTGCTGATGTCGACGGCGTAAGGGCGCACGCGCACCACTGCGTCAGTCGCGTTTTGTACGCTCAAGCCACCACTTAAAACGACCCGAGGCGCGAGTTCTTTTGGAATGAGGGACCAATCAAATACCTTTCCTGCACCGCCGTAGGCATCCACATAGGTATCGAGCAAGAGGCTGGAGAACAAGGGACTGGCGGCGCGATAGCGCTGTTCGTATTCTAGCAAATCTTCAAAGGAAGTGTCGGGTTTGACGCGGAACACTTGCGTAAAGGGCGTATTCACGGCGCCAGCCAGCGCGGCGCTGTGTTCGGGCGTCTCGTCGCCATGAAATTGCAGCAGGGACAAGGGCGCCACGGCCCTCGTAGCCCGCACCTCGTCCAGCGTGGCATTGACGAACAGGCCCACCGTCGTCACGTAGGGCGGCATGGTGGCGATCAGGCTGGCGGCCTGCTGCGGCGTGACGTAACGGGGGCTTTTCGGATAAAACACGAAGCCGATGGCGTCGGCGCCCGCGGCCACGACGGCCTGGATGTCTTCGGCGCGGGTCAGGCCGCAGATCTTGATGCGTGTGCGAGGCATGGCAATCCTTTACTTGATTTGATGCAGATCAAAACCAGGGCAAAGCGCTACTACTGTCTTGCGGCAATGCCCATTTCGGATCGTAATCGATCTGTGCCAGGTACAGGCCGTCCGGCATGAAGGTGGGCGCCGCCGCGTGGCGGTCTTTACTTTCAAGCAATTGCCCCAGCCAGTCCGGCTTTTCGCGCCCCGTACCGATGTAGACGAGCGAACCGACCAGGTTACGCACCATGTGGTGCAGGAAGGCATTGGCCGTAATGGTAAAAATCACGCAATCGCCGCGCCGCTCGATGCGGATGTCATGCATCAGCTTGACGGGCGACTTGGCCTGGCATTGCGCGGCGCGGAAAGCCGTGAAATCGTGCCAGCCCAGCAGCGGCTGCACGGCTTGCCGCATCAGTTCCACGTCCAGCGGACGGAAAAAGAAGCCGGCGCGCCCTTCCACCAGCGGCGAACGGGTGGCGTTGTTGTACAACACATAATGATAGGTACGCGCGCGGGCGCTGAAGCGGGCGTGGAAGAAGTCATTGACCGTCGGATCGCCTTCAAGTTCCTTGGCCCAGCGCACGGCGATGGATTTCGGCAGGAAGGCGTTGACGCCGCGCACCCACGAGTGCACGTCGCGGTTCAATTCCGTATCGAAATGCACGACTTGCTCGAGCGCATGCACGCCCGTATCCGTGCGGCCGGCGCACGTGGTGGCCAGGCGCACGCGGGCAAACTGTTCCAGCGCGTTTTCCAGCTGGTCCTGCACCGTTTGCCCGT
The DNA here is from genome assembly GCF_002735685.1 of Janthinobacterium sp. BJB301. NCBI lineage: Bacteria > Pseudomonadati > Pseudomonadota > Betaproteobacteria > Burkholderiales > Oxalobacteraceae > Janthinobacterium > Janthinobacterium sp. BJB301. Next base: position 115,812 of record NZ_PDZJ01000002.1, read on the forward strand.
CTTCCTGTTTCTGGTATCCATGCCAGGCCGTGCCGTCGTACTGCAGGCCGAGGACGATACGCTTCAATGGCGTTGCTGTCGTAATATTTTGCATCGAAGCATTATACCGGCGCGCAGACGGCCCCGCCTCCCGACGACGCAAGCGCCTGAGACGGCGTTCAGGGCAAGGCGCACGGTCGAAGACAGTACGACCAGTTCGGCGAGACCGTGCAACGCAGCCATGGACGTCGTATCAGGTGCTTAGCTCAGCAAAGCTCTCATGGTATTCGCTTTCTTCACCTGCTCTTCGCTGCCGCCCTTGATGACCTCATCGATCAGCTCGCGCGCGCCTTCCTTGTCGCCGATTTCCTGGTAAGCGATCGCCAGGTCCAGCTTGGTATCCATTTCCATGTGGATGGCCGACAGCGGGTCGTCCACGCCCACGCTGGCCGTCTTGCCGTCGTTGAGGTCCAGGTCGATGCCGGACAGGTCGAATTCCTGTGCCGGCGGTATGGCTTCCGGCAAGGTGGCGGGCGTTTGCGCGTCGTCGAACAGGCTGTCGAGGGAAGGCTCGGCCGCCGCGACCGGCGCGGCAGCGGGCGCCACGGGCTCGTCGAGGTCGAAATGGGCCAGATCGACATCCTTCAATGGATCAGGCAAAGGCGTCAAGCCGGCGCCCACGCCATTTACGGGACCGGCTGGCGGCTCCAGATCCAGGCCGAAATCCATGCTGGCGTCATACTGCGCATCCTGCGCGGCGGAGACCGGCTTGCTGTCCGGTCCCGGCATGACGATCGGGTCGCTGGTGGAAACGGGCTCGAAATCGAGGCTGTCGAGGTCGAAGTCGAGGGGCGCGCGCGTATCGCGGGCCGTCACGGAGGACACGGGCTCGGCGGGCGCCAGGTCGGCCGCCGGCGCTGACTCAGGAGCAGACAGATCGTCGGACAAGTCCATGCTCTGGCCATGCAAGTCGTCGCCCGCAGCCTTGCTCAGGCTAACGACAGCATCGTCTTCCGTATCGCCATACAGGGGATTGGTGGGATCGAGCGCCAGGCCCAGCGCGGCCGCCTGCGGCCACTCTTCGCCCTGGCCACGCGTCAAGCTGTACAGCTCGCTGGCCTGGTCTTCAAATGCGCGCACGTCGTTGCGGGCCGAATAGATTTCCAGCAGCTTCAGGCGGGCCGCATGGCGCTCCGGGTGGATACGCAAGGCTTCCTTGAGGATATCTTCCGCCTGGCCATCGCGGCCGTAGGCGATATACACGTCCGCTTCGGCGACCGGGTCCGTTTCATTCGCATCGAGCATGCTGGCGCCCGCTACGGCGGCGACGCCAGCAGCGGCGGCACCCGTGCCGAACAGGTGGTTGCTCGCTTCGGACTGCTGGTCTTCCGGCGCCAGGCCGGCCGGCGGCGTCACAGGCGCTTCCGGCTCGAACACGGGGGCGACATTGTCGGCGGGCGGCGGCGTCTCCTTGCGGCGGCGCGCGATCACCAGCGCGGCCACGGCGGCCAGCAGCGCGGCCAGGCCGATGCCGATGGCACCCAGATGGTCATTGAACTTGTCGGCGAAGGTCGGTTCCAGCGGCGACGGTTTTTTCACCAGCGGCACCGGTTTCGCCTTCGGCACGGGCGGCTGCGCCTCGGCGGCCGGGGCAGGAACGCTGGCCGGTGCGCTGGCAGCGGTCTCGGCCGGCTTGGCGGGCGCCGGGGCGCTCTTGTCCGCCATGGCCTTGCTCTTGACCGCCATCAGCTTTTCCAGGTCGCTGACGTTTTTTTCCAGCTCTTTGACGCGTGCGGCAGCTTCATCGACCTGCTTCGCCTTGGCGATCTTGTCTTCCTCGCTGGCGACGGTGCTCTTGCCGGCCGACTTGGCCGCCGGCTCCGCCTTCGACAGTTTCAGCTTGTCTTGCGACTCGCTCACGGCCGTCGGCTTTTCCTGCACCTTCGTCGCGCCGATCTTGCCAGCCGTGCTTTGCGTCGCTTGCGCCGCCTTGGCCGGCTTGCTTTGCGACACCTGGCCCGCCAGCTTGTTGCGGTAGGCTTCGAAATCGATGGCGTGCGCCGTCACGATGCCCTTCGCTTCAGCCGCGCCCGTGGCGCGCACGGTATCCGCGCCCGGCACGGCCAGGATGCGTCCGGCCTGCATGCGGTTCATGTTCTCGCCCTTGAAGGCATCGGGATTGGCGCGGTACAGGGCGACGAGCATCATGTCGAGCGAAACGCCCGAAGGCTTCAGCTCGCTGGCGATGCGGCTCAGGGTATCGCCCGCCTTGACCTTGTATTCGCCTGCCGCCTTTTTCGCGGCCGGTGGCGCAGCATCGGCCGCGGCGGCAGCCGGCTTGGCCTTGCCTGGCTCGACTGGCGCCGTCACTTGCGCGCCGCGCGTCTGGCGCGCTTCGGGCGTGTCGAGCACAAACGCATATTCGCGCACCTGGCGACCGCTCTTGCTGCTCAGCTCCAGCAAAAGATCCACCATGGGTTCGGCCACCGGTTGCGCCGAGCTGATGCGGATGAAGGGCTTGCCATTGCGGTTTTCCACGGCAAACGTCAGCGCGTTCAGGGCGGGATTGAATTCCACGTTGGCCTGGCGGTAGGCGTCCGGCGGCGCCAGCTTGGCCAGCAGGTTCGCGGCCTCGCCTGGCTTGACGGCCGATAATTCGACCTCGGCGCGCAGCGGCTGGCCGGCGGCGGACAGCACCGTGATCTTGCCCAGCTCGGCTGCGGATGCCGCCGGTGACAATAACACCGCACAGGCGACAGCGCTGCTGAGTGTTTTAATGGCAAGGGAGGCGACCCGGGGACGAGTGTGTACAGGCATAGTTGGCGGCATCTTAGTTGACATGGGAAAACTGTTACTTTTCCAGAGGTATCAACATATCATCATGCCCAGAGCTATGCAAGCTCCGCATGGTTGAGCCTTGAGGGGCTCAGGACGAAAAAAAAGCCGGGAAAACAGCCCCGGCTTGATCTGGATCAGCAATTTATTGCCATTACGCGTCCAGCAGGATGCGCAGCATGCGGCGCAGCGGCTCGGCCGCGCCCCACAGCAACTGGTCGCCCACGGTGAATGCGGACAGGTATTCGCCGCCCATGCTCATCTTGCGCACGCGGCCGACAGGAATCGTCAGGCTGCCCGTGACGGCCGCCGGCGACAGGTCGCGCACGGACGCTTCGCGCGTGTTCGGCACGAATTTCACCCATTGATTGTTGCTGGCGATGATGTCGTTGATTTCATCGAGCGGCACGTCTTTTTTCAGCTTGATGGTCAAGGCTTGCGAATGGCAGCGCATGGCGCCGATGCGCACGCACAGGCCGTCCACCGGAATTTCCTTGGTGCCAAAGTCGATGCCGCGGCCCAGGATCTTGTTCGTTTCCGCGCCCGCTTTCCACTCTTCCTTCGACTGGCCGTTGCCCAGGTCCTTGTCGATCCACGGGATCAGGTTGCCGGCCAGCGGCGCGCCGAATTGCTTGATTTCATCCGGGGAATAGCCGTGCTGGGTGGCCAGCACCTGGCGGTCGATTTCCAGGATGGCGGAAGCCGGGTTGTCCAGCAGCGCCTTGACGGAACCGTTGATGGTGCCAAATTGCGTCAGCAGTTCGCGCATGTGCTGCGCGCCGCCGCCCGATGCCGCCTGGTAGGTCATCGACGTCATCCAGTCGATCAAATCGTGCTGGAACAGGCCGCCCAGGCCCATCATCATGCACGATACCGTGCAGTTGCCGCCGATGTAATTCTTGACGCCCTTGCCCAGCGCATCCTTGATGACGTGCAGGTTGACGGGGTCGAGCACGATGACGGCGTCTTTTTCCATGCGCAAGGTCGATGCCGCATCGATCCAGTAGCCATTCCAGCCCGCTGCGCGCAGCTGCGGGAAGACAGCGCTCGTGTAGTCGCCGCCCTGGCAGGAAATGATGATGTCGCACTTGGACAGTTCGGCGATGTTGTTGGCATCCTTGAGGATGGTTTCATTCTTCGCCATGGCCGGCGCCGCGCCGCCCGTGTTCGAAGTGGTGAAAAACACCGGTTCGATATGGGCGAAATCGCCCTCTTCCTGCATGCGCTGCATCAGGACCGAACCGACCATACCGCGCCAACCTACCAAGCCAACTAATTTCATTACCATTCCTCAAGATGAGACGGCGACTGCCGTCATTAGACTATTTTATCCCAGCGCTTTTACAACTGCATCACCCATCGCCTCGGTACCGACCAAAGTCGTGCCCGCTTCATGGATGTCGGCCGTGCGCAGGCCCTGCGCCAGCACTTGCTTGACAGCAGCCTCGATGCGGCTTGCCTGCTCTTCGCGGTTGAGCGAATAGCGCAGCATCATGGCGGCCGACAAGATCGTCGCCAGCGGATTGGCGATGCCCTTGCCCGCGATATCGGGCGCGGAGCCGTGCGACGGTTCGTACAGACCCTTGTTGTTGGCGTCGAGCGAAGCCGACGGCAGCATGCCGATCGAGCCCGTCAGCATGGCGGCCGCATCCGACAGAATGTCGCCGAACATGTTGCCGGTCACCATGACGTCGAATTTCTTCGGCGCCCGCACCAGCTGCATGGCCGCGTTGTCGACATACATGTGATCGAGCGCCACATCCGGGTATTCCTTGTGCACGTCGGTGACGATGTCTTTCCAGAACTGGAAGGTTTCCAGCACGTTCGCCTTGTCCACGCTGGTGAGGCGCTTGTCGCGCTTTTGCGCGGCCTGGAAAGCCACGTGGGCGATGCGGCGGATTTCCCCTTCCGCATAGCGCATGGTGTCAAAACCTTCGCGCTGGCCCTTGAACGGACCATCCGGGCACTCGCGCACGCCGCGGGGCTGGCCGAAATAGATGTCGCCCGTCAGTTCACGGATGATCAAAATGTCCAGGCCGGACACCACTTCCGGCTTCAGGGTCGAGGCGCCCGCCAGCTCCGGATACAGAATGGCCGGACGCAGGTTGGCGAACAGGCCCAGGTTCTTGCGCAAGCCCAGGATCGCCTGCTCGGGACGGAACTGGCGTTCCAGATTGTCGTACTGGTAGTCGCCGACAGCGCCGAACAGCACGGCATCGGCCGCTTTCGCCAAGGCCAGGGTGCCTTCCGGCAAAGGGTGGCCATGGGCCGCATAGCCGGCGCCGCCCACGGGCGCCGTTTCCAGCTCGAACGATTCGCCCAGCACATTCAAGACCTTGACGGCTTGCGCGACGATTTCAGGACCGATGCCGTCGCCGGGTAAGATTGCAATTTTCATATTTTAATCGTTTAAATGACGTTGGCCAGCCAGGGCTGAGCAGAAAGATGGCGTTCTTCGAAGGCGCGGATATCGTCGGCGTGGCGCAGGGTCAGGCCGATATCGTCGAGGCCATTCATCAGGCAATATTTGCGGAAGGCGTCGATCTCGAACGGATACGAGACGGAACCGTTGCTGGTGCGCACGCATTGCTGCTCCAGGTCCACCACCAGCTTGAAGCCGGGGAAAGCCTTGACTTCATTGAACAGGTGCTCGACCTGGCTTTCCGACAGCACGATGGGCAGCAAGCCGTTCTTGTAGCAGTTATTGAAGAAGATATCGGCAAACGATGGCGCGATGATGGCGCGGAAGCCATATTGATCCAGCGCCCACGGCGCGTGTTCGCGCGAGGAGCCGCAACCGAAGTTCTTGCGCGTAAGCAAGATCGAAGCGCCCTGGTAGCGTGGCTCGTTGAGCACGAACTCCGGATTCAGCGGACGGCGGCTGTTGTCCTGCCCAGGCTCGCCATGGTCGAGGTAGCGCCATTCATCGAACAGGTTGGGGCCGAAGCCGCTGCGGTGGATCGATTTCAGGAATTGCTTCGGGATAATCGCGTCGGTGTCGACGTTGGCGCGGTCCAGCGGGGCGACCAGGCCTTCGTAAATCGTAAATTTATCCATGCTGTTTCTACTCGGTAGGACGCGCGGCGCGGGGCGCCGGCACGTCGCGGTTTATTTTCCGCCGGCGCCAGTGACGACCTGGCCGACTTTCTGCACATCGCGGCCGATGCCGGAGACGGTGTTGCAGCCAGACAGGATGACGGTGGCGATGAGGAGGGCGAAGAGTTTTTTCATGATGATTTCTTGATAGTAAGTAAGGGACCGGGAACGCTAGTGTAAACCAGCGGCGCCGGTCCCTGCCGTCATCGCAATCCCCGCACGTCGACAAAGTGGCCGGCGATGCCTGCCGCCGCCGCCATCGCGGGCGACACCAGGTGGGTACGGCCGCCCTGCCCTTGCCGGCCTTCGAAGTTGCGGTTCGACGTAGACGCGCAGCGTTCGCCCGGCTCCAGGCGGTCCGCATTCATGGCCAGGCACATGGAGCAGCCCGGCTCGCGCCATTCGAAGCCGGCATCCTTGAAGATGCGGTCCAGTCCCTCGCGCTCGGCCAGGTCCTTGACGAGGCCGGAACCTGGCACCACCAGCGCCAGGGTGACGTTCGAGGCGCGGTACTTGCCGCGCACCACGGCGGCGGCCGCGCGCAAATCCTCGATGCGCGAATTGGTGCAGGAACCGATGAATACCTTGTCGATGCGGATGTCTTCGATGGCCGTGTTGGGCTTGAGGTTCATGTAAACCAGCGCCTTTTCCATCGCATCGCGCTTGACGCTGTCTTTTTCCAGGTCGGGGTCCGGCACGCGGCCATCGACGCCGATCACCATCTCGGGCGAGGTGCCCCAGGTCACCTGCGGCACGATTTCTGCCGCGTTGAGCGTGACGACCAGGTCGAAGCGGGCGCCAGGGTCCGAATGCAGGGTGCGCCAATAGGCCACGGCGCGCTCCCAGTGCGGACCGGCCGGGGAAAACGGACGGCCCTTGACGTAATTGATGGTGGTGTCATCCACGCCGATGATGCCGGCCCGTGCGCCCGCCTCGATGGCCATGTTGCACACCGTCATGCGGCCTTCCATCGACAGCGCGCGGATGGCCGAGCCGCCGAACTCGATACAGTAGCCCGTGCCGCCGGCCGTGCCGATCTTGCCGATGATGGCCAGCACGATATCCTTGGCCGTCACGCCGGCAGGCAAGGCGCCGTCGACTTGCACCAGCATGGATTTGGATTTCTTTTGCAGCAAGGTTTGCGTGGCCAGCACGTGTTCCACTTCGGACGTGCCGATGCCGTGCGCCAGCGCGCCGAAGGCGCCGTGCGTGGACGTGTGCGAGTCGCCGCAGACGACCGTCATGCCGGGCAGGGTCGCGCCCTGTTCGGGGCCGATCACGTGCACGATACCCTGGCGCTTGTCGTTCATGTTGAAGTAGGTCAAGCCATAATGCTTGGCGTTCTTGTCCAGCGTTTCCACCTGCAGGCGCGAGACCGGGTCGGCAATGCCATCGACGCGGCTGGTGGTGGGCACGTTATGGTCGGCCACGGCCAGGTTGGCGGAAATGCGCCACGGCTGGCGGCCCGCCACGCTGAGGCCATCGAAGGCTTGCGGGCTGGTGACTTCGTGCAGCAGGTGCCGGTCGATGTACAGAATTGTCGTGCCATCATCTTCGGCCCGAACAACGTGGGATTCCCAAAGTTTGTCGTAAAGCGTCTTCATCATGATTTATGCAGCGTTGCCACAGCCTGTTTAAGTGATCAAGTGATACCAGGTCATACGGTGATCCACAAGGATTATGCCATATATTGGGGAATACAGAACCGAAACAGGCAAAAGCGTGGGATTGGCGATACAAAGTTTGGCCGCATTGTTCGATATGAGCTGGAAATTGCCGATATCGGCTTATCAGCGCCATCACAAGCCCATCCGCACGCGGCTTGCCGAAGGACTGACGGCGGCGGCAGAAAGGCATGTTTTTTTCCTCAATCTTTCGTGTATTGTGTTTCGACAATAATGACCGGCGCACGCGCGCCACCACACTGGGACTTCGATGAAACTGAACTTGTTGGCACTAGCCGCCCTGACCCTGGCCGGCGCCCATGCGGCGGCCGCCACGCCGGGAGAAACATGCGTACAGGACTTGCGCGCCATTGCGCCCTTCCTGCTGGAAAATGACACGGGCGCGCGCCAGCACCTGGAACAAAAGGGACAGGCGTATTTCGACCTGGCGCTGGCCACGGCCACCACGGCGGCGGCCGGCGCGGCCGATGGCCAGGCCTGCGATGCGGTCCTGGAAAACTATGCGCGCATGTGGCGCAAGGGCCACCTGCATGTGAAGCCGGGCAGCGCGCTCGATATCGCCAAACCGGCGCCGGCACGGCCCGCCGCGCCGGGACAGGCGGCAGCATCGAAGGAACCGGCGCTGCGGATATTGTCGGACTCGACTTTGCTGCTGACCTTGCCCAGCTTTCACGGCAGCTACCGCGCCGCCATGGCCGCCCTGCTCGATACGCATCGCGCGGCACTGGCGGCGCGCCCCAACTGGATCCTCGACGTGCGCCGCAACGGCGGCGGCAGCGACAGCACGTATGCGCCGCTGCTATCCTGGATCAGTTCGGGAGAGATCGTCCGCATGGGCGCCGAATGGCTGTCCACGCCGGCCAATATCGCAGGCCAGGAAAACGTCTGCGCGCTGCTGGCGCCCGGCGACCAGGCATGCGCCGCCTTTGCGGCCCAGGCCGTGACGCAGATGCGCAGCGTCAAGCCGGGCCAATACGCGCCGCAGCACGGTAGCGGCACCATCAACTATGTGCGCGCGGACACGCCGGAACCGCGCCGGCCGGCGCGCGTGGCCGTGCTGGTCGACCGCGACTGCGCCAGCTCCTGCGAAGAATTCCTGCTGGCGGCGCGGCAAAGTTTTCATGTGAAATTAATCGGCCGCAACAGTTACGGTGCACTCGACTATTCCAACCTGCGCCTGCACGCCCTGCCATCGGGACAGCGCCACCTGCAATACGCCACCTCGCGCTCGGCCCGCTTGCCGCAGCTGCAGGTGGATCTCGATGGCATCATGCCCGATATCTACCTGCCGCCACCGAAGGACGAGGCGGAGCGCGCTCAGGAAGTGCTGCGCGTGCAGCGCTGGCTTGAAGGGGGAACTTTACGCCCCGGCGGCGTTTGATTACCCAATGAAAAAGCCCACTACGCATAGTGGGCTTTCAATGAATAAAGCAAATACTTACTTACGGAGCCTGACAAAACCGTAGCGAGCGGAAGGGAGAGGTGGCTAAGAAGCGCAACCGTACTCTAGTACGGTGAGCATCGCAGGCCGCCTATACCGACGCGCAGTAGGTTTGGTCAGGTGCTCTCATGCAGCCAAACGCACGCTCCCCCGGCACCCATCCATCAGGAACGACAGGCCGACAACCAGCACCAGCTCGCCCTCGGCCGAGCGGGCCGTACCCGTGATGCCTTCCACGGTGATGGCCGTCATCGGCTTGATCACCAGGTCGGCCGTGCCATCGACGGCTTCCACGGCCAGAATGTAAGGCTGTGGCGCGGCGACCACGATGCCGACGCGCTCGCTGCACGATTCGTAACCCAGGGAGCCGGCCAGCGACCGCACGGGCAATGGACGGCCCTGGTCTTTCAGCACAGGCGCGCCGCCCACTTCCATGAAGGTTTCCGGCAATTCGACGACGCGTTGCACCACCGCCATCGGCAGCGCCAGCGCGGCACCCGACGTTGACACCAGCATGGTCGGCACGATCGACAGTTCGATCGGCAGGCGGATGGCAAATTTCGTGCCCTTGCCCAGCGCCGACTCAATATGGATGGCGCCGCGGTTTTTCTCCACGGCCGTTTTCACCACGTCCATGCCCACGCCACGGCCGGAGACGCTGGACGCGACTTCCTTGGTCGAGAAGCCCGGCAGGAACACCAGCTGGAAGCATTCGTCGTTGCTCAATTGCGCGTTTTCGCTGATCAAACCCTTTTGCTGGGCCTTGCTGCGCAGGAAGGCCGGATCCATGCCCTTGCCGTCATCCTGCAGCACGATCATGACACTGTTGGCTTCCTGCCATGCCTTCAGTGAAATATACGATTTGGCAGGCTTGCCGGCAGCCAGGCGCGCTTCCGGCGATTCGACGCCATGGTCGAGCGAGTTGCGCAGCATGTGCACGAGCGGATCGTACAAGCTGTCGACCACCACGCGATCGACTTCCGTCTCCGCGCCCTCGATGGTCAGCTCGACATCCTTGCCCAGGTCTTTCGCCAGCTCGCGCACCAGGCGCGGGAATTTCTGGAACAGACGGCCCACGGGCTGCATGCGCGTGGCCAGGGTGGCCCGCTGCAGTTCCGTCGAGTAGCGCGAAGCGCGTTCCAGGGTTTCCGCCAGAGTCGCCATCAGGGTAGCGGCCTGGCCTTCGAATTTGAATTGCAGCAAGCGCTCAAGCAACACGGCAGCCTGGTTGGCGGCCTGCACGGATTCGCCGGCCACTTCCAGCAGGGCGTCGAGCTTGACGGCGTCGACGCGGATGCTGTCTTCCTTGACGGGCGCGGCATGGCGCACTTCCGGACGCTCTTCGCGTCGTTCGGCGCCATCCCAATTCTTGGCGGCCGGCTTGGCGGCAGCGGCAGCGGCCGGCGCGGCGGCCACGACGGCAGGGGCAGCGGCGACGGCGGACACCGGCGCGGCAGCGACGCGGCTGCCCTCGGGCACGACGGCGTTATACATGCCTTCCCAGTCCAGGCCATCGGCGCCGGCGGTGGAAACGGCGGCGGCGGGCGCGACCACGGCAACTTCTGCGACCTCGGCAACGACCACGGCCGCTTCCGCCACCACGGCGGCGGCCGGCGCAGGCGCGTCCATGCCCTTGCCTTCGATGGCGTTCGTCAGGATATGTTCCAGCTCTTCCGGCATGGCCGGCAAGCTTTCCGGCGCGGCGCCATTCGCCAGTTCCGTCAGCTGGTCGGCGACGAAACCGGACGCTTGCAGCGCCGCCTCGATGGCGATGGGGGTTACCGGCGCGGCGCCCGTGCGCAAGGCGTCAAACAGGTTTTCCGTCAGATGGCAGGCCGCCACCAGCGCGGGCAAGCCCATGAAGCCGGCACCGCCCTTGATGGTGTGGAAAGAACGAAACACGGCATTCAGTGTTTCCTTGTTGTCAGGATCACGCTCGAGGCGCAATAAGTGCTCTTCAACATTAACCGCAAGATCCATCGCCTCAACGACGAAATCCTTGAGCATATCGTCCATTAGAATCCCAAATCCGCAAGAAGGTCGTCTACATTATCCTGGTCCAGCGCCACCGACGGCACGGACGGGCCCTGCATCAGCGGCACCGGCTTTTGCGCCAGCTTTTCGCGCACCTCGGCCGGCGCGTTGTCGCGCAGCAGCTGAGCCAACTCGTGCTCCACCGTCTTGGTGATGTTGACCACTTTTTTGATCAGCTGGCCCGTGATGTCCTGGAAGTCCTGGGCCATCATGATTTCCAGCAAGCGTGCTTTTTCCGCTTCCGTTGCTTCGGCAACGGCTTGCGCGAACTGGCGTGAATCGCCGGCCAGGGCCTTGAATTCTTCCAGGCTCAGCTTGCCATCGAACAAGGCTGTCCAGCGGCTGTCCATGTCCTTGGCTTTCTTCGACAGCACGTCTTGCGCCGGCATGCCTTCGTCGAGCGTATTCAGGACCTTGTTGGCGGCCTGCTCCGTCAGGGTGGCGACATATTCCAGGCGGTCCTGGGCGTCGACGATCTGCGACGACGCTTCCGTCAATGCCTTGTCGTAGCCCAGTTCGCGCAGCGAGTCGTGCAGCAGGCGCACGATGCCGCCCAGGCGCTCGAACATCGGCTTGTCGGACTGGTCGACCGGATCGGCCGCTTCGCCAGGCGCGTCGGCGCCGGCCACGGGGGCCGCTTCCGCTGCGGCTGGCGCGGCAGCCACCGGCGCCGCTGCGGCTGCCGGTGCGGCGGCACTGGCCGACACGGAGTCGAACAGCGCGTCAAAATCGTCATCCGCGATCACGGCGGGAGCGGGCGCGGCGGCAGGCGCCGGCGTGGCTGCGGCCGCGCTTTGCGCGGATACTTCATCGAATAATGCATCGAAATCATCAGCGGCGTTGGTCATATCCCTGCTTCTCCATAATTTGTCAAAATTCCGCCTGAACTGTGCGTTTTACAGACTGATACCCACAATTTCTCGATTAAGATGATTTGAGGCAATACCGCTGCGATGGTGCGAGTGTAGCAGGGCGCCGCCCTGTTGGTAAATCTCAAAACGCGCTTCCCGGTGCAAAGCTGGCCCACAAGAGCTTTTCCGCCAGGAAATAAGTGTTCCTGCTGTTGTATTTTGAAATACTACCATTGGCGTGCGTGCAAGACCACGCGCCGCACAAGAAATCCTGCCCGCGGGCGCCTGCGCAACAGCGCCATATGGATATCGCTGGGACATCGTTGCACCTTAAACACGATCTTTCTGCCAATGTTGTCTATACTGAAGGTGCAGTAGTATTGACAATTATCAAGTCTTTACATGAATACAATGCTGCCGCCACGTCTACAATAAGAGGCGTTGCGCGCGCTGAGTCATCGCCAAAGGACCTGCCATGTATAAGAAAATTCTGATCGCCACGGACGGCTCCACCGTCTCCAACTTGACGGCCTGCGCCGGCGTTGCCTTTGCCGAACAGATGCACGCCGACATCCTTGCCGTGTACGTGGCACCCGAGTACCAGTACCCGGTGTATATCGAAATCATTCCGCCAAGCTATCCCAGCGAAGAGGAATACCGCATCGCCATGCGCAAGGCGGGCGCCGACCACTGGCAGCCCATCCTCGACGCGGCTGCCAAGCGGGGCCTGCAGGCGACGGGCTTGACGGCCTTTTCCGACAGCCCGGCCCTGAAAATCGTGGAAGTGGCGCAATTGCAGCAATGCGACCTGATCTTCATGGGCTCGCATGGCCGCAGCGGCTGGGGCCAGTTGCTGCTGGGTAGCGTCACCAACAAGGTGCTGTCGCACTCGAAATTGCCCGTGCTCGTGCATAGGCTGATCAAGGAACCCCCGGCAAAATAAGGGGTCACATGGCCACGGAGGCCGCCGTTGCCGGCACAGCAAGAAAAAGGCAAACGTGCGGCCACTTCAGTTAAAATGACAACATTTCTCGTTTCTTAACATTTGATTGTCCGGTAACGGACACAGCAGATTACACGCCACCAGATTGCCCGCCTATGATACGTATTGTGATTGCCGACGACCACACCATCATGCGTGAAGGATTAAAGCGCATCCTTGACGGCGCGCCGGATATCGACATCGTGGGTGAGGCCATCGACGGGTTTGAAGTCCTCAACCACGTGCGCCAGGGCGGCTTCGACCTGCTGCTGCTCGACCTGTCGATGCCGGGCCGCAGCGGCGTCGACCTGATCCGGCAAATCCGCAGCGAGGCGCCCAAGCTGTCCATCCTGATCCTCACCATGCACGAGGAAGAGCAATATGCGGTGCGCGCCATCCGCGCCGGCGCGCAAGGCTATCTGACCAAGGAAAGCGCGGGCACCCAGCTCGTGGGCGCCATCCACAAGGTGGCGTCGGGACGCCCCTACATCAGCGCCGAGGTGGCGGAGCAGCTCGTGCTCAACATCATGATGCCGAATGAAAGCTTGCTGCATAAACAGTTGTCGGACCGCGAGTTCGAAGTCTTTTCCCTGCTGGTGGCCGGCAAATCGATCACGGAAATTGCCAACAACCTGCATCTGAGCGTGAAGACGGTGAGTACGCACAAGACGCGCATCATGCAAAAGATGGGCATGAGTTCCCTATCGGAAATGGTCCAGTATGCCGTCGCGCACCGCCTGCTATCGCCCTTCAAGACGTGATCCTCCTGGCGCGCGCCCGCGCGCCAACTGTAGGAACAATCCTACCTCACCTACCGCAGCTCCTACTGCCATATTCAGCCACTGCTGATATTAATTGCATACGCTTGTTGGCATACTGAAACCAGTCATCAAGTTGCTGGAAAGTTATTTCATCACACAGCAAGTCTTCAGCGAATTGAGCATTACCTGCCTGGACGCGCGCCGCCGACCCTTGCCCGCCCGCCGCCCCGAGCACCCCGTCATTCAACTCTGAACTACCTGTCACCAGGAGATGAACATGCTGTCCACGCAAACGCCCGACACCCGCGCTGCCTCACCGTCGCTGGCCCCCTCCTCCCCGATGGAAGCGGGACGCCAGCGCCAGGGCCGGCTCTGGTCGAACCTGAAGGAGGTGTGCGACCTGCTGCATATCTCCAGCGCCTGCACCATCGCCGCTGACGAACTGCTGTTCCAGCACGTGCAATTCAAGACGGGCCAGCGCGTGCATACCATCGGCCAACCGTTCGACACCCTGTACATCGTCAATTCGGGCTTCCTGAAAACCGTGCTCATCGATGAATTCGGCAATGAGCAGGTACTCAGCTTCCCCATGAAGGGCGACATGCTGGGCGTCGACGGGATCCACTCGCGCCATTACTCCTCGGAAGCGGTGGCCCTGTCCGACTGCGACCTGATCCTGCTGCCGTTCAAGAAGCTGACGGCGCTGGGCAGGGTGCACCTGGAACTGGAAAACGTCATGTATGGCGTGATGAGCCGCGAACTCGTGCGCGAGCAAGCCATGATCGGCATGCTGGGCGCCCTCAGCGCCGAAGCCCGCGTGGCGCGCTTCCTCGTCTCGCTGGCCGACCGCTTCGCGCAGATGGGCTATTCGAGCAAGCTGTTCAACCTGCGCATGACGCGCCATGAAATCGGCAGCTACCTGGGCCTGACCCTGGAAACGGTCAGCCGCACCTTGTCCGCATTCAATGAAATTGGCCTCATCACGGTTGACCAGCGCACCATCGGCATCAAGGATCCGGACGCCCTGAAAACCCTGCGCCGCCTGCCGCCGTCGCGCTCGCGCGCCAAGCAGCTGGCCGCCGCCAAACTCAAGGCCGATACCACCGCGGCCGCCACCGCCTCGGCGCAATTGCTGGCCACCATTTAGCGCCATCCCGATTTCTTCAAGCTTGGCACAGGCTTGGCCCGGCCAAGGCGCGCAACGCCTTGCCGGGTCTTTTTTGCGGCCACTCCCCTTCCGCGCCGCGCCAGCGGCCACCTTTGCGCAGCAGCATCTTCCACGCTGCCATCTCGCCGCAAAAAAGCGCGGATTCCACACAAATAAGCCTTGCTTTTCGGGCCACATTCAACAATAATGCAAATACGAATCATTCTCAACTGAGATAAAGAAAGCCCAACATGCAAAGCTCAAAACCAGCCTTGATCCAGGATGCCGCTACCGCCCACGTCCGTCCTCCCGTCAGCATGGCCCAGCCGGCGCGCCGCATCACCAGCGAAGCGCTGCTGCAGCAGGGCCGCGAAGTGGAGATTGAGCACAGCGGCAAGATCTATCGCCTGCGCGTCACCCAGTTGAACAAGCTGATCCTGACTGCCTGAAGCAGCACGGCAGCCAGTCACCACACTCGCCAGCCAGTCGCGCTCCGTGCGCGCAGCCAGCCAAACCACCGCACAGGAGTGTTTGATGGCGAACGACCGACCTTCCACGACGTTTCCTTCCCCGCAAGGCCAACAGCCTGAATTGCTGCTGTCGGCCGTGCTGCATCTGATGTCGCACTACCATGCGGGCAGTCCCTGCGAGAAACTGGCCGGTGTCATCGAACGCCATCTGCAAGTGCTGTCGAATTCGCCCGGCCTGGGCCCCGTGCTGCAAGCGACGTGCCAGCAACTGTCGCAGCAGTGGGCCGCCGTGGTGGCGCTGCACCGGCCCGCGCCGCCGAAGACCACATTGCTCGAGCGCCTGGCACGCATGCTGAGCGCCAAGCGCCCTGCCTCGCCCCTGCCACAATAATTTCTCTTCAACACTGCCACCGCCCAACAGGATACCGCCATGTGTGACAAAGACCAGTCCTTGCCCGTCATCAGCAATTGTTCCAGCGACGGAGCCGAAACGGCCGCGCTCGCTTCGCGCCGCCGCCGGCTGTGGGAACTGTCGCATACCTGCCATTGTCCTCTGGTCGGCGTGGGCTTGCCATTGGGCTACCTGCGCAAGCTGGTGGGCAAGATGACGGGCGGGCGCGTGCTGGCAGACGACTACGAAGTGCACGTGGGCGCCGTGACGGAATGCGGCGCGCGCAACCGCCTGTCCGAAGCGCTGCAAAAGGAACTCGAACGCCGCTACGCTCCCGTCATCCTGCGCTTTCGCGGCGCCAAGACCACGGAGCAGGTAGCGCAACTGTGGCGCACGGCCGTCGCCAACGGCGACGTGTCGGGCGCCTTCTGGGCTGGCCTGACGCACCCGCGCTGCGATGCCGAGCTGGAAGAGCAGATGTGCAGAGACTTGCACATGATCCAGCACCAGGCCGGCGCCTGCGTGCGCGCCGACATGGGCAAATTTACGGCCTTGCAGGAAGAAAACGCGCGCCTGGCGCACGAACTGGCCAAGCTGCAACAGCGCAGCCAGGCCGCACTGATGGAAAAAACGGGCGAGCTGGAGCGCCAGGAAGCCATGCTGCTGCGCACGCGTGCCGAGGCCATCGGCAAGGATAGCGTGATCGATGGCTTGCGCGCGGAACTGGCGCAATTGCAGGCCGCCATCCCGGCGCTGGAATCGCGCACGCGCCTGGTCGAGCGCCTGGCGCAAATGGATGAGCGCGAAAAGGAATTGCGCCAGCAAATCGCGGAATTGAAACAGGCTCAGCCACGCCCAAGCGCGGCCGTGCCGCCACCGGCGCCGAAGCTGGAAGTACCGACCGGCGGCAAGCTGAAAATGCCGATCCGCCTGGTCGACCAAAGCGTGCTGTGCGTAGGTGGGCGCAGCGGCAATGTCGCCACCTACCGCGCCCTGATCGAGCGGGTCGGCGCACAGTTCGCCCACCACGACGGCGGCCTGGAAGACAATGCCAACCTGCTCGATTCGAGCCTGGCAGCGGCCGACCTGGTGATTTGCCAGACGGGCTGCATCAGCCACAGCGCCTACTGGCGCGTCAAGGATTATTGCAAGCGCACGGGCAAGCGCTGCGTCTTCATCGACAACCCCAGCATTTCCAGCCTGGCGCGCGGCTTGCAGGAAGTCAGTGGCGAGATGGAGCCAGCCGCACTGGACGCCTCCGACTAAAACCTAGGCCTGCAACTCGCGCGCGATGGCTTCGCGCAAGAGCGCATCATCTACCGTGGTGTCGGGCGCAAAACGCCCCACCACCTTGCCGTCCTTGCTGATCAAAAACTTCTCGAAATTCCACAGCACGTCGCTCGGCTGCTCCTGCGTGATGCCGTAACCGGCCAGCTTGGCGCGGAAATCGCTGCCCGGCTTTTCCTGCGCCCGCGGCTGCTCTTGCACCAGGCGCTGGTACAGCGGATGCTGGCCCGGCCCCTTGACGACGATTTTCTCAAACATGGGAAATTGCACGCCAAACGTGCCACGGCAAAAGTCCGCGATCTCGGCATTGGTGCCCGGCTCCTGCGCACCGAATTCATTGGCGGGAAAACCGGCCACCACCAGGCCCTCGGCCTGCTTGTCGGCGTAGAGTTTTTCCAGTCCTTCGTACTGCGGCGTCAAGCCGCAGGCGGAGGCCACATTGACCACCAGCACGACCTTGCCGCGATAAGCGTCCAGGCTGGTGGGTTCGCCATTGATGCGGCGCAAGGGAATGTCGTAAATGCTGTCGCTCATGATGTGTCTCCTCGGATGAAACAATCATGATAGCCGTGTGTGCGCGAACGCGCTGGCGGCGTCAAAAACTCAATACACGTCGCGCCGGTAGCGCCCTTCGGCCGCCAGCGCGTCGAGCGCGGGCCGGCCCAGCATTTCCTGCAGGGCCTGGTCGACGCCGCCCGCCATGCCAGCCAGGCTGCCGCAAACGTAGATGGCGGCACCCTGCTCCAGCCACAGTTTCACCTCGTCGGCATTGCCGCGCAGGCGGTCCTGCACGTAGGTCCGCTCCGCCTGGTCGCGCGAAAACGCCAGATCCAGGCGCGGCAAGTCGCCGCTGGCGTGCCACTGTTCAATTTCATCGCGATAATGGAAATCGTGGGCCAGGTTGCGCTCGCCAAAGATCAGCCAGTTGCGCCGCTGCCCCGCCATCACGCGGCTCTTCAGGTGGCCGCGCAAGCCGGCGATGCCGCTGCCGTTGCCGATCAGAATTAATGGCCGCCGGGCATTGTCTTCCAGGCGGAAGCGTTTGTGCTGGCGCAGGCGCAACTGCACCACGTCGCCGACCTTGGCCTGCGCCGTGAGCCAGCCCGAGGCCAGGCCCAGGCTGCCATCGGGATGCGCATGCTGGCGCACCAGCAAGTGCACGCTGCCATCATGCGGAATCGAAGCGATCGAGTATTCGCGCGGCTGCGACGGGTCGGCCGGGGCGGTCACCTGCACCAGGTCGCCCGATTGCCAGTCAGGCAAGCTGCCCGCCACCGGCGCCAGTTCCACGTGGTAGATGGCGCCGCCGGCGCTGCCAGGGTTGAGGTGACGCCGCTGCGTCAAACGCCAGTCGCCGAAGGCGGGCGCGCTCCAGTCGGGCGCGTCGCTGGTGCCGGCCAGGTGGCTCAGGTGCTGGAACCATTGCTCGATGGCGGCGCTGGCACTGCGGTCGACTTCGATGCGCTCGAACAGGCGCAACCCGCCCTGCGCCGCCAGCCAGGCATCGAGCGCGCGGCCGAAGCCGCAATAATGGCCATAGCTGCGGTCGCCCAGGGCCAGCACGGCGTAATGCAATTGCGGCAGCGCCAGCTCGCCCGTCATCAGGCGGCCCATGAAGGCGGCCGCATTGTCAGGAGCGTCGCCTTCGCCATACGTGCTGACCAAAAACAGGGCCCGCTCGGCTTGTTGCAGATCAATGGCCGTGAGGTCGGCCAGCGCACACAGGCGCACGGGGATGCCGGCCAGTTGCAGGCTCTGCGCCGTTTGCGTGGCCAGTTCCTCGGCATTGCCCGTCTGGCTCGCATACGCCACCAGCCAGGCAGGATTGTTGGCCAGCGCCGCCCTGGCGGCATCGGACGCGCGGCGCTTGGCGCGCGCGCGCAGCCAGGGCGCCAGGCACACGCCCGCATAACTGAGGGACAGGGCCGCCAGCAAGGCCAGCCGCGTCGTATCGTGCGTAAAAATCATGAAATCAATCGTTCATTCGTCGAGCATGGCCAGCATGTGGCTGCTCAGCGTTTCGTGGTAGCCCTCGCCGTCGCGCTGCAGGAAGCGCGCGGCCAGGCCCTGCTCTTCGGCCAGCGCCATGCCGGCTTCCGGCCCCAGCACGGTCAGGGCCGTCGACCAGGCATCGGCCGCCATGCATTCGGCATGCACGACGGTGACGGAAGCGAGTTGGTTGGCGATCGGCATGCCGCTGCGCGGATCGATGGTGTGTGAGAAGCGAACTGTGCCGTCCTGGAAGAAACGCCGGTAGTCGCCCGAGGTCGCCACGGACAAGCCGTGCAGCGCCAGCAGCATTTCCGCCGGATGCTGTGCATTATCGGCACTATCGGCGGCGCCATCGGCCTGCTCCAGCATGACCCACCACGGCTGGCCATCGGGCTTGCTGCCGGCGCCGCGCAGCTCGCCACCCACTTCCACCAGGTAATGGTGGATGCCTTGGCTTTCCAGGTAGCGGGCCAGGCGGTCCACACCGTAACCCTTGGCCACGGCGGACAAATCGAGCTGCAAGCCGCCCGGCTGGCGCGCGCGGCGGGCCGGCAAGTCCAGCTCCAGGCGACGGCGCTGGCGCTGCGCCAGCAGCAGCGCCACGGTATCGTCTTTTGGCGGCAGGAAGCCAGGCTCGTCATAACGGTTGCGGGGGCCGAAGCCCCACAGGTTGACGAGCGCGCCCGCACACGGGTCGTACGCGCCGCCGGACGCTTGCGACACGTGCATGGCAAAGCCCAGCACCTCGCAAAACGCGGCGGGCAGGCTGTGCCAGCTGCCAGGCTCGGCCCGGTTGAAGCGGCCCAGGTCGGACTCGTCGCTCCAGTGGCTCATTTGCGCTACAACAAGATCCAGCTGCTGTTGCAAGCCCTGCTGCAAGTCGGCGCTGCCCGCGCGTCCCGGCATGGCGGACTCGAGCAAGCGCACCGACCAGCTGGTGCCCATCGACAGGCCGCGCAAGTCCCGGAGCGCGGCGCCGGGCGGCGCGACCTGATCGGAAATATGCTGCGGCAGCAGGACCCGGCGCATCGGCGCTCTCGCTCGCGAAGATGCCGCCGCTTACTGCGGCAACACTTCCACGGTGGCCGCGTACGTCATGCGGCGCTCGGGCATGGCTGGCGGCTGGCCGGCCACGGCCGGTGCGGCCGCTGGCCAGGTGCTGCTCAGGTAGTACATGCCGGCCGCCGGGACCGTAAACGTGATTTCGCCCTTGGCGTCCGTGCTCTGGCGGATTTCACCGAGCACGCCACGGTAGCGCACGCCGCCTGGCACCAGGCTGAAGGCCTGGTTCGCCGCCGGCTTGCCGTCGACCAGGAAGCGCCAGGTGGCTTTCTCGCCGGCGCGCAAGTCGTTCGGGTGCGTCACCGGCACGAATTCCAGGCCCACGCCTGTCGGCTTGAACACTTCCGTGCTGGTTTCGCCATTGCTGAAGAAGGTTTCCAGGCGCGCTGCCGTGCGCGTGATTTTCAGTTCTTGCGCGTCAGCCGGCACTTCCTTCTTGAACGTTTCCTCGTTGCCACGGAAACGCTTCTGCTCGCCATTGAGCTTGTAGCTGCCCATCACATTTTGCGACACGATGGCCGCTTTATACGTGCCAGGCTTTTCCATTTTCACATCGAAGACGCTGCGCAAACGGCCCGTGACCGTGTTCGCCGGCGTGACTTTGGCGCCGTCCGGACCGGTGACTTGCAGCGCGTCCAGGCGCAGCGGCTGGTGGTCGATCTCGAACAGGCCGTCGGAGACGGCTGCGTCCACCGTCACCCAGGCGTCCTTGCTTTCCACCATCGTGCTCGATGGCACCATCCAGCCGCGGTGGGCGTGGGCGTTCATGGCCAGGCCGGCCAGGGCCAGGGCGATCAGGGATTGGTTGAATCGATTGAACATGATGTGCGCCTTATGGTTTGAGTTGGACGACGACATTGCCGAGTTCTTCCTTGCCTTTGGCAGGCACGGACTGGGCCGACTTCAGCGGCCACTGGAACGGTACGCGCACCAGCTCGCGTCCACCCGCTTCACGCGCCGCTTCCACCACCACCTGGTATTCGCCGGCCGGCAGCTTGTCGAGCAAGGCCTTGGCACCGGGGAAAGTCAGGGTATGTTCGCCCGGCGCACGCGTGGCGCCGCTGACGCCGTCAACGGGCATGGCCAGGTCGCGGCCACTCTTGCGCCACCATTGACGCATGTCCTTCAGCCATTTTTCGCCGGCCTTGTCCTTCTTTTTCACGTCATACAGCACCGTCAGATTGCCGACGACCTTTTGATCGGCCGTTTCCAGCCATGCCGCCACGTAGGGACGGTGGTACTCCGCCACGTTCAGTTGCGGGATTTCAATCTTGAGGGCCAGGTCGGCCGCCATCGCCGAAGTGCCGATCAGGGGAAGGCCAAGCGCCAGGGAGTAGCGTAATTTCATGGTGTGCCTGTAAAAAGGAAAAATAAAAACGATCAGTGAATAAACAGCAAGGCGATCGCGCAAGGTATCAAGATACCGAGACCAACCATCGGCCAGGTAAATGGCCGGTTGGCCGCGTGGAACTTCAAAATCAATAGCCCCGTCAGGCAAAACACGATGCAGGCGCCGGCAAAGATGTCGATGAACCAGCTCCAGGCCACGCCCGTGTTGCGGCCCTTGTGGACATCGTTGAGCCAGGATACCCAGCCCCGGTCCGTCAATTCATATTCGGCGGCCCCGTCTTCCAGGCCGATGCGCACCCAGGCATCGCCGCCCGCCTTGGGCAGCGGCAGATACACTTCGTCGAGCGACCATTCGGCGGGACGGCCGCCCGCATTGAGCGACCATTGCTGCTTGAGCCAGTCTTCGGCGGCGGCCGGCATGGGCGCATTGGCGCCATCATGCTTGGCGGCATACGCGGCCAGTTCCGTGACGAGGGGTGCCGGCAACGCCGCCTTCTGGCGCGTGATCGCCGGCTTGGATTCGATCTGGCCAGCGTGGTTCAGGGTGATGCCGGTGATGGCGAACAAAAACATGCCCAGCAGGCAAAGCGCTGAGCTGATCCAGTGCCATTGATGCAAGTTCTTCAGCCAGACGGCGCGGCTGGCGTTGTTCTTGGCCTTGTCTGCGGCGCCCGCATTACCCATAGCCCGCTCCCGGCAAGGAGCGTGCCAGGTGGCGCGACAAGTCAGTGTGCTTCATTCCCATCCTTCAATCAAAGTTCATGCCGACATTTTCAAACAAATGATAATGATTATCATTTATTAAGTCAATACATGGGGCGCCCCGCCGGGCCAGCGTTTTGTAACAGCTTTGAAACATGCACAACACGACAGGGCCATGCGCGCCGCTACGTAAGCTGCCGTACAGAGCCGCGAGCCATGCCCGCCTATGCTGTTGTTCAGGACAATCAAACAGGAGCACAACATGCAAGCGTATTCCAGCGAACAACTGGCCAGCATCGCGGCCAAGATCAAGGATGTCAAATTCGGCATGCTGACCACCAGCGACGACATGCGCACCCTCACCAGCCGGCCGCTGACGCAGCAGCAGGTCGACAAGGAAGGGCAAATCTGGTTCTTTGTCTCGGATGAGGCCGCCTACACGCGCGACTTGCTGAACAATCCACAAGTCAATGTCAGCTTTGTCGACACGGGCGACAGCCTGTATGTATCCGTCTGCGGCCACGCGCAGCTGTTGAAGGACCGCGCCAAGGCGGAGGAATTGTGGAACCCTCTGGTCAAAGCCTGGTTCCCGGGCGGACTCGACGATCCGAAGCTGTCGCTGATCAAGGTGACGATCCAGTCGGCAGAATACTGGGATAGCAGCGCCAGCAAGATGATGCAATTCTATGAAATGGCCAAGGCCGCCATTACGGGCGAGCCGCCGAAGGACTTGGGCGAACACGGCAGGGTCGATCTGTAGCCGAGTCGCCAATGTTACCCGCGCCGGCAAGCAGCCGGCGTTACTCCCCGTATGGAGGAATGGCCAGCCGGCGTGCGCGAACACGTCCAACGGCTGGCCCTGCGGGGATTACCAGACAGTCAAGAAGGGAAGCTCAGACGCCGGTACTGCCCGTGGTATCCGGCCCATCGTCGGCACTCTGCCTGCTTTGCCCGGCGGAACCGGACTGGTGATGGGGCAAGCGGTCGGCGCGCCGCACTTCGCCGATGGAAAACAGATCGTCGCCGATATCGAGACCTTGCTCGCTATCGACCAGCACAAAGTTTTCAGCCGAGTCGGCCGTGCTTTGCTTGCTGCCCGCCGTGGATGGCGTGCCGCCCTGGCTATTGCCCGGTTGCGGCGTATTCGAGTTGCCCATTATCTTCTCCCTGATCATCGATGCGGTTGACTGCGAGGTGATTGCCAGGTGATCGCACATTGCCGGCGCAGCTCATTCATCATAGTCCATGCCTGCTGCATTGCATCAAAATTTTGCGGCTGCCGGACAGATGCGGCCATGGCCAGCGGCGTGCCTGCCTGCCGCTGGCCATGATCACTTGCTACTGCTCATGACTACTACTTGCACTACTGCTTGTTGCGCGAGCCCGAGCTCGATCCCGAACCGCCGCTTTGCTTGTTGCCACTGTCGCGGTTGCCTTCCTGGTTCATGCTGGCATTGTCGCGCGAGCCGCTGGAGCTGGTTGCGCTTTGCCGACTGGCATCGTTCTTGTGACTTTGGCTGCCTGCGCGGCGGGCCTCTTCCGAGGTGAATTCATGCGCCGTGCCTTTTTCATGCGCGGCACGCCCCCCTTCGCTGGCGATTTCGCGCTGCTGGGCGGGGTCCATGGAAGCGAAACCCCGTTTGCTGGTATCGCTTTGCTTGTTGCCGCCGCTACTACTGCTACTGGTTTTACTACCTTGCTGTTTATTGTCGCTCGATGTGGCCATGATGATCTCCTTGATCGATGGAATCAGAAACAGTGCAAACCATGCAATTCTTCCCCCTCGCATGGCAAGGGAACAGTCATCTTAGTGCGCACATGGGGCACAAGAAATAGGAGGATGGCAAGAGCGTATGTAGGATGTGTCCCGCCTACGGTAACGCAGTTACTTTCAGTTTTCCACCAAAAGTACCAGACACTCAGCAGTTAGCGGGTAGTGCGAAAATCGCCGCGTCGGCCGTCACGTAGACGCGCTCGCCAGCGGCTGGCCGCACCGCATGGCCGCCCGTGAATGCGCCAAACGAGGGCAGGATAGCGCGATGCTGGCCCAGCAGGAAACACGGCAGGCGCAAGCCGCCTCTTTCAGCGCGCAAGTGAAACACGGGATGCACGTGGCCGGCCAGCACATAACCGGGCGCGGCGATGTCCGGGTGATGGCAGAACGACAGATTGCCCACCTGATGCGGCTCATCGACCATGCGGATCCCCAGCGCGGCGGCCGGGTCGCCCGCATGCGCATCGTGGTTGCCGCGCACCACCGTCAATCGCACGTCCGGATGGCGCGCGCGCCAGGCCAGCATGGCGGCCACGGTGGCGGCCCCGTGCGCGGCGCGCGCGTGCAAAAAATCGCCGAGAAAGACGATTTCCTCACAAGCGTAACTGGCCAGCAAGGCGTCGAGCGCCAGCAGGTTTTGCGTGGTGGTGCCGCGCGGCACGGGCACGCCCAGCGCGCGAAACGCGGCCGCCTTGCCGAAATGGATGTCGGCGATGACCAGCATCCTGCGCGCGGGCCAATACACGGCCTTGTGCGCCAGCAGCCACAGAATCTCGCCGGCCAGTTCCACCACGCAGTGCGCTTGCTGCGGGCCGCTCATGCGGCCGCCTTTTCCAGCGCGCTGACCAGGCGCGCCACCCGGTCCGACAGCTTTTCCGTCGTCAGCTGTTCGCGGAAGCGCTCGACCATCAGGCCGAAGGCAAAGGGCGATGCCCGCTCCAGCGCTTGCAGGGAAATCTGCCGGCCATGCAACTCGCGCAAGGTGGCGCGCAAGCGCGTCAATTCCAGTTCCTGTTCCAGCACTTCGCGCTGCGCCTGCGTGAGCAGCAAATTGGCCGCGTCGTGCTTGCGGAACACTTCAAAGAAGAGCGAGGAAGACGCCTGCAGCTGGCGCGCGCTTTTCGGCTGGCCCGGATAGCCCTGGAACACGAGGCCGGCGATGCGGGCGATTTCGCGGAAGCGCCGCTGCGACAATTCCGTCGCGTTCAGGCTGGCCAGCACGTCTTCCAGCAGATTGTCCGTGCTGAACAGGGCAATATCGGCGCCGCTGGCGGCCGCCAGCAGCGGCGCATAATCGATGTCGTCCGCGCCCAGCAATTCAAAGCCGTAGTCGTTGACGGCAATCGACAAAGTCGCCGGCTGTACGCGCGCGATGCGGTACGCCAGCAGCGACGCCAGGCCCAGGTGCACCGAGCGCCCGGCAAACGGATACACGAACAGATGATGGCCTTCGCGGCTGGACAAGGTTTCAAGCAAGAGGCTGGCGCGCGTGGGCAGGCTCGACCATGCCTGCTGAATGGCCAGCAGCGGCGCCAGCGCGCGCATTTCCGGCCCGCTGGCCTTCCCTTCTTGCGCCAGCTGCAACTGGTCCAGCACGGCATGCGCAAGTTCCGACGATAGCGGCATCTTGCCGCCCTGCCAGCGTGGCACGGCGCCGCGGCTGCCTGTTGCACGCCGCACGTAGGCCGTCATCTCGTGCACGCGCACGAATTCCAGGATGCGCCCGCCAAACAAAAAATGGTCGCCCTGCTTCAGGCGCGCGATGAACGATTCCTCGATGCTGCCGATGCGCGCGCCACCGAGAAACTTGACCTGGATCGCCGCCTCCGACACGATGGTGCCGATGCTCATGCGGTGGCGCCGCGCCAGGGCCACGTCCGGCACGCGGTACACGCCCTCATCGTCCGGCAGCACTCGCCGGTATTCCGGATACACGGTCAGGCTTTGCCCGCCGCGCGCAACGAAGTCGAGCGCCCATTGCCACTCATCCAGGGTCAGGTGGCGATACGACCAGGCGGCGCGCACTTCCTCATACAATTGAGCCGACTGGAAACCGCCACCCAGCGCGATCGTCACCAGGTGCTGCACCAGCACGTCGAGCGGCTTGTCCGGCACGGGCCGCGCTTCCAGGTGGCCCTGCGCCAGGGCGGCGCGGGCAGCGGCCGCTTCCAGCAATTCCAGGCTGTTGGTGGGTACCAGGGTGACGCGCGAGATGCGTCCCGGCGCGTGGCCGCTGCGCCCGGCCCGCTGTACCAGGCGCGCGATGCCTTTCGCGCTGCCCACCTGCAAGACCCGTTCTACGGGCAGAAAATCGACGCCCAGGTCCAGGCTGGACGTGCACACGACGGCTTTCAGTTCTCCCGTTTTCAGGTGCTGTTCGACCCACTCGCGCACTTCACGGTCCAGCGAACCGTGGTGCAGGGCAATCAGTCCCGCCCAGTCGGGCCGCGCATCGAGCAAATGCTGGTACCACAGCTCGGCCTGCGAACGCGTGTTGGTGAATACCAGGGTGGTGGCGCTGCCCTCGATCTCGGCGATCAGGGGCTGCAGCATCTGGATGCCCAGGTGGCCGCCCCAGGGAAAGCGCGTGGGATTGACGGGGATCAGGCTGTCGACAAGGATGCGCTTCTTAATTTTACCTTCCACCAGCACGCCGGCGTTTTCCTCGCCCAGCAAGACGTCCTGCGCCTGCTGCAAGTTGCCCAGGGTAGCCGACAAGCCCCACGTCATCAGGTCTTCCTGCCAGCGGCGCAAACGGGCCAGGGCCAGCTGCACCTGCACGCCGCGCTTGCTGCCCATCAATTCGTGCCACTCGTCGACGATCACGGTTTCCAGCAGGCTGAAACGTTCCCGGGCGTCCGCCTGGCTCAGCATCAGGGACAGGCTTTCCGGCGTCGTGACGAGCACCTCGGGCCAGGCCTTCGCCTGCCGCGCCCGCTGCGCCGCGCTCGTGTCGCCCGTGCGCGCCTCGATGCGCCAGCCGGGAGCGAGCTCCGCGCTGGAACCTTGCAGCGCGCGCACAGTGTCGGCGGCCAGTGCCCGCATGGGCGTGATCCACAGCACGCGCAAGCCCTGCTTTCTCCCCTTGCGCGCCAGCCGCTCGGCGCGCAGCAAGGCGCCGAACCACACGGCATACGTCTTGCCGGAACCCGTGCTCGCATGCAGCAGGCCGGAACGGCCCTGCGCGCCAGCACGCCAGACGGCGCGCTGGAACGGAAACACCGTCCAGCCGCGCGTGACAAACCACGCATCGATGCGCTGCGCCAGCGTGCTCATCGCTTGCTCATGTGGCCTGGGCCAGCATGGCCTTCAGGGTGGCCAGCGTGTCCGCGTCGGCGATGGCCTTGTCTTCGCGCCGGCGCAGGATGCGGGGAAAGCGCACGGCGATGCCCGCCTTGTGGCGGCTCGACGCAGCGATGCCTTCGAAACCGATCTCGAACACCATCGTCGGCCGCACGCTGCGCACGGGACCGAATTTTTCTATCGTCGTCTTGCGGATGGCGGCATCGACCTGGCCGATCTCCGCATCCGTGAGGCCGGAATACGCCTTGGCGAACGGCACCAGCTTGCGCTCCTCGCCCCCATCCTCATCCCACACGGCAAACGTGTAGTCCGTGTACAGCGACGCGCGCCGGCCGTGGCCCGCTTGGGCGTAGATCAGCACGGCGTCGATGGCATACGGGTCGATCTTCCACTTCCACCAGGTGCCCACATCCTTCGTGCGGCCCACGCCATACGCGGCCGACACGGCCTTGAGCATCAAGCCTTCCACGCCGCGCGCCCGCGATTCTCTGCGGATGGCCGCCAGCGCCTCCCAGCTTGCCGCCTCGATGCGCGGCGACAGGCGCAGCGCGGGAGAATTCACGCCGGTCACCACGGTTTCCAGCAGCGCGCGGCGCTCCAGCTGGGGCAACTGGCGGACATCGACGCCATCGATTTCCAGCACATCGTAGGCCACCAGTACGGCAGGCAGCTCGGTCAGCAGCTTGGGCGACACCGTCTTGCGGCCCATGCGTTGTTGCAAGTCGGCAAATGGCGCAGGCACGTCACCCGGCTGCCAGATGAGGATTTCGCCATCGAGCACGGTCCCCTCGGGCAAGGCCAGCTGCGCCAGTTCGGGAAAGCGCTCCGTGATCAATTCCTCGCCGCGCGACCACAGCCAGTTCACGCCCTCGCGGCGCAGCAACTGGGCGCGCATGCCGTCGTATTTCCATTCGGCCAGCCAGCCGCCGATGTCGCCCAGCGTCTCCGGCCCCGCCTGCAACGGGTGCGCGAGGAAGAACGGGTAAGGCTGGCCGCCGCGCAGCGCATGCTCGCCCTCCGACTGCGCGGCGATCAGTTTGAGAAAGCCCGCCCCCGTGGGGCTGACCTTGCCATCGGTCCAGCCCATCAGGCGCTGGGCGATCAGCTTGCTGTCCACGGCCGCGATGGATGCCAGCGCGCGCGTCACCAGCAATTTTGACACGCCCACGCGAAAGCCGCCGCCTATCAGTTTGATCAACAAAAACCGTTCGCGCGTTTCCAGCTCGTCCCAGTAGGCCAGCAAGTCGGCGCGGATGGTGTCGGGCGCCGCGCCGCGCAACGGTGCGATGCGCTGCTCGACCCACTCGGCCAGGCCGATGTCGCTGCGCCTGACGGGCGCGGGCAGGATCAGGGCGATGGTTTCGGCCAGGTCGCCCACGGCGTGGTAGGCCTCGTCGAACAGCCAGGCATCGAGGCCCGCCCGCTCGGTCGCGTACTCGCGCAACAACCTGGTGGGCACGGCCTGGCGCGGCTTGCCGCCGGCCAGGAAATACACGGCCCACGCCGCATTGTCCGGCGAGGCGCCGCGAAAATAGGCTTGCAGCGCCGCCAGCTTGCGGCTGGTGGAGGTGGTTTCGTCGAGTTCCGCGTACAGCCGGGCAAAGTCACGCATGGGTGACGTCCTCCGCTGCCGTGGACGCACCGGGCGCAATGTCATCGGCCTCGTCGTCGCCATATTCCGTCTCGAAGCCGCCCGCCTGCCAGCCGTTCTGCTGCAGCCAGCGCACCATCACGGGAATCGAGCCATGCGTGACGATGATGCGTTCAGCCTGCGTAGCCCGGATGGCTTGCATCAGGCCGGGCCAGTCGGCATGGTCGGACAGGACAAAACCCCGGTCCACGCCACGCCGCCGGCGCGCGCCGCGCAGCAGCATCCAGCCACTGGCAAACGCATCGCTGTAGTCGCCGAAACGCTTCATCCATGGCGAGCCGGCGGCCGATGGCGGCGCGATCACCAGCGCCGTCTTCATGGCCGCCTTGTCCGTGACCTCATCGACCATGACGGTGGCGGGCAAGGCCACGCCGCACTCGCGGTAGACCTGCGTCAATGCCTGCGCCGCGCCATGGCAGATGATGGGACCGATGGTCGCGTCCAGTCCCGCCAGGATGCGCTGCGCCTTGCCGAAGGCATAGCAGAACAGCACGCTGGTGCGTCCCTCGGCCGCATTCCTGCGCCACCACTGGTTGATATCGTCATAAACCTCTTGCGGCGCCTGCCAGCGGTAGATGGGCAGGCCGAAGGTCGATTCCGTGATGAATGTATCGCAGCGCACGGGCTCGAACGGTGCGCAGGTGGGGTCGGGCTGCAGCTTGTAGTCGCCGGACGCCACCCACACTTCACCGCCGTACCGCATGCGCACTTGGGCCGAGCCCAGCACGTGGCCGGCCGGATGCAGCGACACTTGCACGCCGTGGTGTTCGATCGTGTCGCCATACGCGAGTGCCTGGATGGAAACGGCGCCCATGCGCGCGCGCAGCACCTGCTCGCCGGGAGCGGCGCACAGGTAATGCCGGTGTCCGACTCTCGCATGGTCGGCGTGCGCGTGCGTGATGATGGCGCGCTCGACGGGGCGCCATGGGTCGATGTAGAACTGACCCGGCACACAATACAAGCCTTCCTTGCGCACCACCACCATGTCTGCCATGCCCTGCTCCCTGCGTTAAAAAAGCGCGTTGGAATGGGCTGATTCTAGCGCGCTTGCGCCAGATCACTGTTCGGCAGCGCACCATGGCTTCATGCGGGGACAACAAATTCCGCCATGAAGGTACGCGTGGTGTTTTCTGGAAAGGCAATGGTGACCTGGTCGCCCGCCACGGACAGCACGGTGCCGATCTGGTAGCGGGGCACGCGCACGCGGCTGCCGACGGCGATCTGGGGCGCCGGTGCCGGCACAGGTACCTGGACAGGCGCCGGCGGCAACTCGTCCAGGGTGATGGGCGCGGCCAGCGCGGGCGGCGACTGGCAATTATCGCAAGTGCAGCAGCGCTCGAAATCGCCAGCATCGCCAAAGTAATCGAGCAGCAGTTTCCAGCGGCACAGGCCACTTTGCGCATACGCCACCATCTGCTCGAGCGCCTGTTTGTCGCGCTCCTGCTTGTCGACATAGACTTGCGCCAGCTGCGCAAACGAGGGCGTGGCGGCCGAGGGGGCTTTCAAGCTGTAGCCCAGCTTGCGGTCCTGGCGCAGCAGCTTGCCGTCTTTCAACAGTTTCAGGCACACCTTCAGGTGGCCGTCGGAAAACTCGGGCAGGCTGGACGCCAGCGCAGCGAAAGCAAACGTGGCTGGCAAGTCTTGCGCCGCGGCGACGATGGCAGCAAGCTCCCCGGCCGTGGGATAGTGCTTCGCCAGAAAGAATTGCTGCACCCGCTTGTCTTCCTGGAAATACAGCAAGGTACAGTCGGCGGGCAAGCCGTCGCGCCCAGCCCGGCCCGACTCCTGGTAGTACGCTTCCAGGTTGGCCGGCACCTGCAAGTGGATGACGAAGCGCGTGTCGGGCTTGTCGATGCCCATGCCAAAGGCGTTGGTGGCCACCATGATGCGGCGTTCGCCATTCATGAACAAATCCTGGTTGTGCTTGCGCTCGCGCGCCGCCAGCTTGCCGTGGTAGCACGTAACGCTCTCGCCCAGTTCCGCCAGCCGCGCCGCCAGGTCCTCGACGGCCTTGACGGTGGCCGCATACACGATGCCCACGCCCGCCGTCTCGCGCAGCAGGCGCAAGACTTCGTCCTGTTTCTCTCCGGCATTCGTGACCTGGATCACGCGGTAGCGCAAATTGGCGCGGTAGATGCCGGTATTGATGACCTGCAGCTTGCGCGCTTCCAGTTGCGCGTCGATATCGTCTACCACTTCGCCGGTGGCCGTGGCCGTCAGCGCCAGCACGGGCGGACGGCCCAGCGCGCGCAGGGCGGCCGCGATTTCCAGGTAGGCGGGACGGAAGTCGTGGCCCCACTGGGAGATGCAATGGGCTTCATCGATGACGACCAGGCTGGGCGGCGAGGCTCCCAGCAGGGACAGGAAGGCGGCACTGGTCAGGCGTTCCGGCGTGCAAAAGATGATGATCCTGCCGCCCTGGCCGATGCGGGCGATGGCCTCGTCCTCTTCCGCGCGCGACAGGCTGCTGTTGAGCTGCACGGCTGTGATGCCCAGTTCTTGCAGCTTTTCCAGCTGGTCTTTCATCAGCGAAATCAGCGGCGACACGACCAGGGTCGCGCCGGGCAACAGGGCGGCGGGCAACTGGTAGCACAGGGACTTGCCGCTGCCGGTGGGCATGATGGCCAGGGTGTCGCGCCCGGCCAGCACGCTGTCGATGACTTCCTGCTGGCCCGTGCGCAGCCGCGCCACGC
Organism: Janthinobacterium sp. BJB301; assembly: GCF_002735685.1. Classification (NCBI taxonomy): domain Bacteria; kingdom Pseudomonadati; phylum Pseudomonadota; class Betaproteobacteria; order Burkholderiales; family Oxalobacteraceae; genus Janthinobacterium; species Janthinobacterium sp. BJB301. The sequence goes on from NZ_PDZJ01000002.1 coordinate 147,298, forward strand.
CAAAGACCGAGCGCAGCAGGCGCTGGATATGCTTGCCGGGCTTGCCGGGCTGGCCGGATTGGTTCGCTGCACTGCTCATCATTGTCGTCCCGAAAGTAACACTGCGATGCCGGCGCCCCAGCGCCCAGGTGCAGCTACTTTACGGCCGGGCCTGGCGCACCGCCATAGGACGGGCGCCACAGCCGGCGTAGGAATTCAGGAAGCAAACAGGATGGCCCAGAACAGCATCAGCAGACCGGCAATCGACACGCACCAGACGAGCGTGCGCACGACAGGCACGCCAAACGCATACAGGGGCAAATACAGCACGCGCGCGGCTAGGTACAGGGCGGCGCCGTACAGGGTCAGCGCGCTTTCCTGCGCCGTCACGTGGGCGATCAGCACGGCGGCGGCGAACAGGGGCAGGGTTTCGAACAGGTTCGCCTGGGCCCGCCGCAAGCGGCCCGTGATCTTGCCCACGGGCGGCCCGTCGCCATCGCGCGCGCTCACGTTATAGGTCGTGCCTGTTTCGCGCGTGCGAAACAGCGCGGGCAGCAGGATTTGCAGCAGCGCCAGCACCAAGGTACAGGCCAGCATCGTCAATTCAGGGGTCATCCTTTACCTCTGCGGGTGAGACAGGCAAGCCGTGCCGGCGCATGCCCGTCAGGGTTGGTCGAGTGCCGCTTGCAACTCCATCAAATCATAAGGCTTGCGCAAGACGCTGGCGGAAAAGCCCAGCTCATCCATCGATTCCTTGCCATAGCCCGTGGAAAAGATGATGCGCATGTCCGGTTTATCGCGCAGCACCATGCGTGCCAATGCGATGCCGGACATGCCGGGCAGGCTGACATCCGTAAACAGGATATCGAAGTCTTGCTCGTTGAGCAGATCCCACGCCGCCTCGCCATCGGATACGCCGCTGACCGTGTGGCCCAGCATACCCACCAGTTCGCACACCATCAGCTGCGAATCGAGATTGTCTTCCACCACGAGTATTTTCATCGATGTCGGCATGTCACCCTGCGGTGTTGGCGCATGGCCCGTCAAGTCCAGCCCCGGCGTGCCGCTTCCCCGCACGCTGGCCGAGGTGCTGCCGGCCACCGGCGCGCCGGACCGTTCAAACTGGCGCGCGCGCATTTGCTGCTGGCGGTTGGCCAGCACATGGCGCAGCTTGCGCGCCAGCTCTTCGCGCCGGTACGGTTTGCTGAGCAATTCCACCCCCGCATCGAGACGCCCTTCGTGCACGATGACATCCTGCGCGTAGCCCGAGGTAAACAGCACGGCGATATCGGGCTGCAACTCGCGCGCCTGGCGCGCCATCTCCGTGCTGCTGACGGGACCGGGCATGATCACGTCCGTAAACAGCAAGTCGATCTGCGCGCCGCTGTGCAGCACGGCCAGCGCGCTTTCGCCATCCTCGGCCTTGAGCACCTTGTAGCCGAGCGCCCCGAGCATGTCGACCACGGTGGTGCGCACGCCCACGTCGTCTTCCACCACCAGCACCGTTTCCGTGCCGCCCGTGACGACGCCGCTCAGCTCCAGTTCCTCGTCCGCTTCCGCCATCAGCGAGCGGGGCAAATAGATTTTGACTCCCGTACCCACGCCAGGTTCACTGTAGATGCGGATATGGCCGCGGCTTTGCGTGACAAAACCATACGCCATCGACAGGCCCAGGCCCGTGCCTGCGCCTTCCGGCTTGGTCGTGAAGAACGGCTCGAACGCGCGCTGCAGCACGGGGCCGCTCATGCCGCGGCCCGTATCCGTCACCGACAGCATCACGTACTGGCCTGCCGGCACGTCGACCAGATTATGCACATACTGTTCGTCGAGCACGACGTTGCCAAGCTCGATGGTCAGCTTGCCCACGCCATCCATGGCGTCGCGCGCATTGATGGCCAGGTTGAGGATGACGTTCTCGATCTGGCTGCGGTCGATCAGGGTATTCCACAGTCCGCCGCCGCCCACGAGCACGATGTCGATCGCTTCGCCCAGGGCGCGCCGCAACAGCGCATCCATGTTGCGCACCACGCGCGCCAGATCGGCCACCACGGGTTGCAAGGGCTGGCGCCGCGCAAATGCCAGCAAATGCGACGACAGCTTGGCGCCCCGCTCGACGGCGGCAATCGCCGTGTCCAGGCGCTGGCGCATCAAGCCATCCGTGCCCGCCAGGTGATGCAGCAAATGCAAATTGCCGGAAATGATTTGCAGCACATTGTTGAAATCGTGCGCGATCCCCCCCGTCAGCTGGCCCACGGCTTCCATCTTTTGTGCCTGGCGCAAGGCGTCTTCGGCCTTGGTGCGCTCACCCACTTCTTGTTCGACCCGGTGTTCCAGCGTTTCGTTCAATTCATGCAGCGCTTTTTCCACGCGGCGCCGGTCCGTGATATCCGTCTTGACGGCGATCAGGGAACGCGTATGACCCTGCTCATCGACCAGGCGGCTGACATTGCTCGACACCCACACTTGCGAGCCATCGGGCTTCAGGTAGCGCTTTTCCAGCGAGAACGACTCGCCCGTTTCCACCAGGCGCTGGAACAGCACGCCGTTGCCAGGCACGTCTGCCGGATGCATGATGTCGTTCATGTTCAAGCTCAGCAGTTCTTCGGCGGAACGGCCCAGCATGCGGCACAGGGCGCCGTTGACGCGCTGGAAGCGGCCATCGAGGCCCAGCTCCGACAAGCCCACCGAGGCCTGGCCGAAAATGGCGGCCATGCGCTCTTGGCTGGCGTTCAGTTCATCTTCGATGTGGCGCCGCTCCGTCACGTCGAACGACACGCCGACATAGCGGCGCTGGCCCGGCACGCGGCCGGCCACCACCTCGCCCTGGCGCGCGATCCAGCGCAGCGCGCCATCGGCGGGACGGCGGATCCGGTACTCCACGTATTCGAGGGGATTGGGCGCCAGATCCAGCTTGCTGGGTCCGACCTTTTGCTGGTCGCGCGCATCGACCAGGCTCACCAGCAGGCGTTCCGTCACCACTTCCTCGTCGGCAATGCCCCACAGGCGGCGGAAGGTAGGCGACACCACCATCGCGCCCGTATCGGGGAACCATTCGAAGGTGCCGATGCCGCCCGCCTGCTGGGCCAGGCGCAGCCGCTCCTCGCCTTCCATGCGCTCGGTGACGTCGATGCCTTCGACGAGGATGCCCGTGACCACGCCCTCGTCATCCTTGATGGGCTGGTAGACGAAGTCGATATGGCGCTGGCCCGTCAGCCCGTCCGCCGTCTGCAAATCCACCTTCACCTGGCGCCCTTCGAAGGGCACGCCCGTGCGGTAGACCTGGTCGAGCAGCTCGATGAAACCTTGCGCCTTGACTTCGGGCAAGGCCATTTCGACTGTCTTGCCGAGCAAATCGCGGTGCCCCACCAGGCGCAGATAATGCTCGTTCGCCAGCTCGAACACGTGCTGCGGCCCGCGCAGCATGGCCATGAAGCTGGGCGCCTGCTGGAACAGGGCGCGCAGCAGCGCGCGCTCCTCGGCGAGACGGCGGTTGGCCTCGCGCACGGCCTCGCCCTCGGCCTGCAAGGTGGTGTTGAGTTCGCCCAGTTCGGCCGTGGCCAGCTTCAGCTGGCGCCCCTCCTCCATGCGCGCCGTCAATTCCAGCGCCGTGCACAGTACGCCATCCACCTGGCCGTCGGCGCCATGCACGGGGGTGTAATACAGGTCGAAACAGACGTCCGTGCGCTGTCCGTCACGCAACAGCGGCAGGCAGCACTCGCGGTGCACCTGCGTCTCGCCGCGCAGCCCCGCTTCGAGGATGCGCGCGTTCCAGTCCCATATCTCGGGCCAGACGGCCGGCACCGTGCCGCCCAGCGCAGCCGGATGGCGCTCCCCGGCGATCTGGATGTAGTCGTCGTTGTAAATCATCACGTGCTGCGGCCCCCACATCAGCACCATCGCCATCGGCGAATGGAGCACGATGTCGACGCTGGTGCGCAAATTCGCGGGCCAGCCATCGAGGGCGCCCAGGCTGGTGGCGGACCAGTCGCGCCGGCGCAGCAGCTCGCCCATGCTGCCGCCGCCGCGCGGCCAGGCTGGCGCGCTCATGTGGACAGTCCCGCTTGCACGCGCACCTGGCACTGGCGCGGGATGCGCACCGTCGCCACCGTGCCCTGCGTCGCCGTCGAACTGAGCTCGACCGTGCCACCGTGGGCCTTGACGAACATATTCACCGTGTACAGGCCCAGCCCCAGGCCCTGCCCCGTCCTGCGTTTCTCGCCCGCCTGCTGGAACGGTTCGAACAGGGTCGGCAGCAAGGCGGCAGGGATGACACCACGATTGGCGATGCGCAATTCAATGCTGTCGGCGTCGCGTCCGTCCAGGGCCAGTTGCACCGGCGTGCCCGCCTCGCCATGCGTGATGGCATTGCATAACAGATTCGAGATGACTTGCGACAACAAGCCCGCATCACATTGCCCGTGCAGCTCGCCCACGCTGCTGATCTCGACCAGCGGGGCCTGGCCCGCCGTCTCGAACTCGTCGACGATGGCGCGCGCCAGCGCCAAGTAGTCGTGCGTGCTGCTGCGCAACTCCATCGTGCCCGAGCGGATGCGCGCCAGGTCCAGCAACTGGTCGACCATGCGGCCCATGCGCTTGGCGCTGCTTTCGATGCGCTGCGCCGTGACGACCACTTTCGGGTGGTCGCTCATCATCGGCAACAGCATGGCGCCGTTCATCACCACCGACAGGGGCGTGCGCAAGTCGTGGCCCAGCACGGCCGTGAACAGTTCATTGAGGTGCAGCGCATGCTTGAGCTCGTCGAGCTGGGCCGACAATTCGCGTTTCTGCTGGTACAGCTGGACCAGCACGGCCACCTTGCTTTGCAAGGCTTTCACGTCGATGGGCTTGTACAGGAAATCGACGGCGCCCGCCTCGTAGCCACGGAAACTGTAGCTCGGTTCACGCGACGCGGCCGTGAGGAAAATTAGGGGAATGCTGCGCGTGCGCTCGCTGCCGCGTATCAATTCGGCCAGCTCGAAACCATCCATCTGCGGCATTTGCACGTCGATCAGGGCCAGCGCCACTTCATGCGTCAACAGCAATTCCAGCGCTTGCGCGCCCGAGCTGGCCTTCAGGATGATAATACCGGGCCGTGCCAGCACGGCTTCGGCGGCGACCAGGTTTTGCGCGATGTCATCAACGACGAGGATATGGATAGGAGCGGTCACGGATCGGTCTTCAGGCATCGTCACGGCAAAATGCCATAATGTTTTGATATGGAAATTAATATTGTTTCAGTCTTTGCATATATATTACACGCACTGTCATGCCGCCATTCACTTGTCCTCCCCGTTGTCCAGCAGAGCCAGGCTGGCGGCCATCTGCGGCAAATCGAGCACGCGGTCGGCGCCGGCCCGCTTGAGCGCGGCGGCCGGCATGATGCCATAGCTGGCCCGCTGCGGGTCTTGCACCCAGGCACTGCCGCCCAGCTGCCGCACGCGCGCCAGGCCCGCCGCGCCATCGGCCGAGGCACCCGTCAGGATGATGGCCAGCATGGCGCGCCGGTAGGCGTACGCGGCTGTTTCCAGCAAGACATCGATGGACGGGCGCGAAAAATACACGGGTGCTTCCTGCGACAGGGAAAAACAGCCATCGGGTTCGACTTGCAGGTGGTAATCGGGTGGGGCGAAATACACGACCCCCGTCTCCAGAGGTTCCTTGTCCTGCGCCTCGCGCAAGGGCAAGTGGCAACGTTCCGCATACAGATGCGGCAACTGGCTCGAGCGGCCCGGCGCCAGGTGCAGCACCACCACCACGCTTGCGCGGCAGGTGGCGGGCAAGGCACGCAGCACGATGCCCAGCGCTTCCACGCCGCCGGCCGAGGCGCCGATGGCGATCAGGCGCAGGCCGGCGGGTGGTGGCGCGACGTCGCTGGTCGGCAACATGTCAGGCACGCTGGAAGATGCGTTCAGCCGGGCTCAGCTCGTTGAAGCTGGCCGCATGGCGGCTGAAGTGCAGGCTTTCCTTCATGCCCAGGCCCAGGAAGCCCCGGTTCACCAGCGCTTCGTGGAACAGGCCCAGGCTGCGGTCTTGCAAGTCTTTATTGAAGTAAATCATGACGTTACGGCAGGAAACCATGTGCACCTCCGAAAACACGCTATCCGTCGCCAGGCTGTGGTCGGCGAAAACGAACTGGCGCCGCAAGCGCCGCTCAAAGATGGCGCCCTTGTAGGCGGCCGTGTAATAGTCGGACAGCGAGCGCTTGCCGCCCGCCAGCTGGTAATTCTCGCTGAACTGGGCGATGCGCTCGATCGGATAGATGCCCGCTTCGGCCGCAGCCAGCGCTTCCACATTGATATCGGTCGCGTAAATCATGCTGCGCTCAAGCAAGCCCTCTTCTTCCAGCAAGATGGCCAGCGACCACACTTCTTCCCCGCTGCTGCAGCCGGCCACCCAGATCTTGATGGAGGGATAGGTGTGCAGGATGGGCACGACTTTTTCGCGCAAGGCGCGGAAATATGCGGGATCGCGGAACATTTCGCTCACTTGCACGGTGAAAAACTGCAGCATCTGCGCGAACATGGCCGGCTCGTGCAAGATACGGTCCTGCAATTGCGACAGGCTGGCGCAGCCAAAGCGCTCCATGGCCTGGCGCATGCGCCGGCGCAGCGACGCGACGGAATAGTCGCGGAAATCGTGCTGATACCGCAGCAGTATTCCCTCAAGCAATAACTTCAGTTCTATATCGAAAATATCGTCATCTAACAACATCCACCTCATCGGATACCAGACCGTTGAACACAGTGCAACGCACACCATGCAGCACTGCCAAATGCTAGCAGATCACTGGCGATTATCCCGCATGGAAAGTATCAGTTAGGTACGCTGGCGTACACTGCGCCATCTTTTTCAGGCATCCACGCCCTTCATCCCTTCCTCCGTGTAGCGCGCGCCCGCTGCCATGCCCAAGGGAAAGGCGGCATTCATCGCCGCCAGTTCGGCGCCGTCCAGATGCACGGCCAGCGCGCCGAGGTTGTCGTGCAGGTAGGCGATGCGCTTGGTGCCGGGAATGGGAATGATGTCGTCGCCTTGCGCCAGCAGCCAGGCCAGCGCCAGCTGGGCCGGCGTGCAGCCTTTTGCGCGCGCGATGCCCTTGACTTGCGCGACGATGGCCTGGTTGCGCGCCAGGTTCCCGGCCGCGAAACGGGGATTGAACTGGCGAAAGTCGCCCGCGTCGAGACTGGCCGCATCGGCAATGGCACCCGTCAGGAAACCGCGCCCCAGCGGGCTGTAGGCAAAGAAACTGGCGCCCACTTCGCGGCAGGCGGCCAGCACACCCTGCTCCGGTTCGCGCGTCCACAGCGAATATTCGCTCTGCACTGCGGCCACGGGGCAGAGCGCCGCCGCGCGCAACAGGGTGGCGGCACTTACTTCGCACAGGCCCACGGCACGGATCTTGCCCTCTTGCAGCAGCTGCGCCAGCGCGCCCATCGATTCCTCCAGTGGCGTCTCCAGGTTCAGGCGGTGCAGGTAGAACAGGTCGATGCTCTCCACGCCCAGGCGCGCCAGCGACGCTACACATGCCTGGCGGATGTAGGCGGGGGAATTGTCGACGCGGCGCGCATAACTGCCCGCCTCGCGCGCCAGGCCGCACTTGGTGGCGACCAGGGCCTGTCCGCGATGGGCTGCCAGGAAGCGCCCCAGCAATTGCTCGTTGTGGCCGAAACCGTAGGCGTCGGCCGTGTCGAACAGGGTCACGCCCGCCGCCAGCGCCGCTTCTAGGGTGGCCAGCGATTGCGCCTCGTCCGTCGCGCCATAGAATTCCGACATGCCCATGCAGCCCAGGCCCAATGCCGAGCTGGTCAAGCCGCTATGGCCGATCCGTCGTTGTTGCAGTTGCATGTAGATCTCCCTCACGTTGACTCAATGCAGCCAGTCTAGGCCGCACCGGCTGGCAAGGGAATGCGCGATTTCGTGATACCTTTCTGGTATGAGAGCCCTCGACACCCATGCCTTGACCCTGTTTTGCGCCGTCGCCCGCTGCCTGAACTTCCGCCAGGCAGCGGAACAGTTGCACATGACCCAGCCGCCCTTGTCGCGCGCCATCAAGGGGCTGGAAGAGCGGCTGGGCGCGCGCCTGTTCGAGCGCGACACGCAGGGCGTGGCCTTGACGCAGGCGGGCCGCACCCTGCTGCCGCAGGCGCTGCACATCCTCGATTTGCTGGAGACGGCGCAAGAATCGCTGCAGCGTGACAGCGCGCCCGCGCGCCTGCGCCTGGGCCTGACGAGTGCCGTGGCGGCCGGCCTGTTCCGCCCGCTGCTGGCGGCGCTGGAGGGGCAACTGGGCAATATACGCCTGGAACTGACGGCCGCACCGTCGCCGCGCCTGGTCGCGGCCGTGCGCAAGGGCCAGCTGGACGCGGCCCTGCTAGCCTTACCCAGCTCCACCTTCGAGCTGGCCGTGCAGCCGCTGGCGCGCCAGCCCATGATGCTGGCTTTGCCCGCCGGGCACCGGCTGGCGAAAAAGCGCAAGCTCAGCCTGGCCGACATCGCGGCAGAATCGATTTACTGGTTCGAACGGGCGCGCCAGCCCGCCTTCTTCGACCATTGCCAGGTAGTTTTCCGCCGGCATGGTTTCGCGCCGATATTCCTGCGCGAAGCCCCCGACCACCATGTGCTGCTCGGCGATGTGGCAGCCGGCAAGGGCATGGCCCTGCTGGCCGATTCCTTCCGCGCGCTGCGCCTGGCCGGCGTGGTCTACCGGCCATTGCAGGAAGGCGAGGAATTGGCGGCCGGCATCGGCCTGGCCTGGCGGGAAGAGCACGGCCATGCGGCCCTGCCCCTGCTGCGCCAGCTGGCGCAAGAACATCTGAAAAAATGAGGGCCGGGCACGGATGCGCCAGACGCGCTACCATGGCGCCTTCCCCATTTTCGAGCGCCACTAAGACCATGACGTTTACCATCAGCGACGCCGCCTACGGCACCGATACTCCCGCAGCCAAGCAAGCCATGTATGCGGACCTGCGCTCCCAGCTGCAAGGCTTGCTGTCGGGCGAGAGCGATTTCATCGCCAATACGGCCAACTTCAGTTCGCTGGTCTTCAACACGATGCCGGGCCTCAACTGGGCCGGCTTTTACTTCCTGAAAGGCGAGGAACTGGTGCTGGGACCGTTCCAGGGCAAGCCGGCCTGCATCCGCATCAAGAAGGGCCGCGGCGTGTGCGGCACCACCGTGGTCGAAGGCAAGTCCATCGTCGTGCAGGATGTGCACGCGTTTCCCGGCCACATCGCCTGCGACGTCAATTCCCGTTCTGAACTGGTGGTGCCCGTATTTGCGCAGGGTCAAATCATCGGCGTGTTCGACCTCGACAGCCCCTTGCCCGGCCGCTTCGACGATGTCGACGCGCAAGGCGTCGAATCGCTGGTGCGCGTGCTGGAAGCGGCTATCGTCGCCGAGTAATTAACTAGTTGCCCGCCTTGACGGCGATGAATTCGCCCTTGCCGACCGTCGCCAGGCACGCCGTGTAGCGGCTGTCGGCGCGGATGGCCTCGATAAAACCGGCCATGTCCGCGTAGTGCGAACTGGCGTTGTCGACCACCAGCACGCCGCCGGCCGCCAGCACGCGGTCCAGCTGCGGCCACCAGGACTCATATTGCTGGCGCGCGGAATCGAGGAAGATGAAATCGTAGGCGCCGTCGGCCGCATCGCGCAGCACGTCGCCCGCGTCCGCCAGCAATTGCCCGATCACGCCCTGCAATTGTGCGCGCACAAAGTTGGCATGCGCCATGTCGAACTTGTCCTGCGCCTTTTCCACCGTCACCACGCTGCCGCCCAGCGCCTGTACCGCGCGCGCCAGCCACAGGGTGGAATAACCGTTCGAGGTGCCGATTTCCAGCACCCGCCGCGCACCGCGCGCGCGCACCATCACGGCCAGCAATTCGCCCGTGTCGCGCGTGATATTGAGCATGCGGCTGGCCCGCTCCACATGCGCCGCGTCATTGGCGTTGCCGAATGCTTCCAGTTCGCTTAACAGGGTATCGAGGGTATCGATGCTGTGCATGCCGCCTCCTTGTGCAAAGCATCAGCATAGCAAGAAAACTAGGCTTTGGCACGGCGCAGGGGGCGCTTCAGATATTGCACCATCACCACGCCCAGCAGGGTCACGCCGCCGCCGATCACATCGTAGCTGTGCAAGGTTTCACCGAGGAACAGCATGGCGATGATGACCGTGAACACGGGCAGCAGATTCATCAGCGTCGTGGCGCGGCTCGGTCCCAGCTTGGCCAGGCCATGCATCCACAAGAACGGCGCGATGATGGACGCGGGGATGCCGGCAAACAGCACCAGCGGCAAGCCGGCGCCGGTCACGGGCGGCGCGGACTGGCTCAGGTAATACACGAACAGCACGGGCACGGCGCACCACACCTGGATCAGCAGCGAGTGCCAGTTATTCAGGGGAATCCTCCAGCGCTTGAGCAGCACGCCATAGCCCGCATACGACAGGCAGGCCAGCAGCATCAGGGCGTCGCCAACGGCCGCGCCATGGGAGATCAGGGCGGCCGGATCGCCATGGCTGAGCAGATAGCCGAGTCCCAGCAGCGACACGAGGCCGCCAAACACGCCGCCCACGGTGGGCGCCTCTTTCAACAACAGCACGGACAGGCCCACGGCCAGCAGCGGCATCAGGGAGGCGAGGATGCCCATATTCGTCGCCGTCGTCGTTTGCGCGGCGATGTAGGCGAGGCACTGGTACATGACCATGCCCAGCATCCCCAGCACAAACAGTTTTCCCAGATACTGTTTTACGATGGCCCGCTGCTTCCACACGGCGCGGCTGAAGACCAGCGCCAGCAGCACGCCGGCCAGCAGCCAGCGGTAGAACGAGATGGCGGCCGGATCGATCACGCCCACGGCCATCTTGCTGACGATGGTATTGATGGCCCAGATCAGCACGGCGATCACGGGAAACAGGTAATGCCTGGTTTGCATGCAAAGAACTCCAATATTCAAGACCGTCATTTTCGCATGGTCTGATTCCATGGATATAATGAATACCGGACAAATGATGCGAAGAACAGGACAAAGACACCATGGCCAGCAACCAGCATTTCCCCGCCGTTTCCGACGCCTTGCCCTATCCCGTGTATTTCCGTCTCGACGACTATCACGCGCACCAGCAATTCGATTACCAGAGCCATCCGTGGGGCCAACTCACGTATTGCTCGACGGGCGTGATGGAGATCATGGTGGCGGGCCAGCGCTATCTGTCGCCGCCCCAGTACGCCGTGTGGATACCGCCCGAGACCTTGCACGACGGTTATATCCGCCAGGATGTCGTATTTCACTCGGCCTATATCGATGCCAGCCTGTGCGCACAGTTGCCGGCGCAGCCGTGCGCGCTGGTATTGAGTCCCTTGCTCAAAGCCATACTCGGCGACTTTGCCGAACGCGGCGTCACCACGCCCGCCACCCTGGCCGACCAGCGCCTGGCGCAAGTGCTGGTCGACCAGTTGCAGCTGGCGCCGTGCAGCCGCAACTACCTGCCGGGCAGCGACGAGCCCGTCATCGCAGCGCTGCTGGCGGCCCTGCAGGCGGAACCGGGCAGTAACCGCTCACTGGCAGAGTGGGCCGCGCAACTGCATGTCACGGAGCGCACCCTGGCCCGGCGCTGCCAGCGCGAACTGGGCATGCCGTTCGGCGAATGGCGCCAGCGCCAGCGCTTCCTGGCCGCCCTGCCCCTGCTGGAACAGGGAGACACCGTGCAAGCGATCGCGCTGGAACTGGGCTACAGCACGGCTTCCGCTTTCATCGCCATGTTCCGGCGCCAGAGCGGCGGCACGCCCGACCAGTTCCGCCGCGGCCTGCGCTGAAAAAGCGGACCAGGGCTGTCGGCTTTGTCATATGGGGATGCTAAAATTCAAACATCTTTCCAGAGAGCAAAAGGACGCGCATGAACCCCAGCACCGACACGGCCACCGATACCCAAGGCAGCGAGGACATGCCCCAGGCGTCAGCAACGGCCGTAACGGCGCCAGCGCCCATCAAGCTCGACAAGGAAGAGATACCCACCGTCCTGGGCAAGCTGCGCAGCCTGGTGCAGGACAAGACGCGTTTCGAGCCGCACGACATCACGCCGCTGGGCGAAGAAGACGTGCTGCAGGATTTTTCCCTGCAAGCCAATTACGCACTGGAAGCGCGCTTCGAGCAGCGCGTCATCAATGGCTATTTCGCGCCAGCGGGCAATGACTGCCACTGTGGCTCCCACGAGGTGGGAGCACTCGCTCACGCGCAGGAAAAGGAACGGCTGCGCCGCGCGGCGGGCAAGCTCGACAATGCATTGCGCCAGGCGGGCCAGGCCTACAACGGCGTCGAAGCGGGCGTCTACCTGCCGCATGCCGTCAAGTACTGGCACCTGGACACTTGCAGCAACTGCATCGGCAAAGGCCGCATCAGCTGCCACACCTGCCACGGCGCGACGACGGAAACCTGCTGGAGCTGCCACGGCGGGCGCACCGTCAGCTGCGACGCCTATGGCTGCTACGGCAGCGGCAAGGTATCGTGCTCGTATTGCAGCGGCAGCGGCACGGTGTCCGAGCAGGTCACCGACTACATCACGGTGCAAGTGCCCACTACCACCTACAGCAACGGCAGCTCGCACACCAGCTACCACAGCGAAACGCGGCCCCAGTACCGCACCGAATACCGCTCTTGCTACCATTGCAGCTACGGCAAGGTCAGTTGCAGCACCTGCCATGGGTCCGGCAACATCAATTGCGCCACCTGCCGCGCCAGCGGCAGCGTCACCTGCCGCACCTGCAGCGGCGTGGGCGACTTGCGCTGCAACCCCTGCGACGGCTCCGGCAAGGTGGGCAAGGCGGCCTGGGTCGACGTGCACGTGGCGCCCGGCTACAGCGTCAGCCTGCCCAAGCAGGCGCCCGACGACGCGCGCCGCATCCGCGACAAGGAAAGCGTGCACTCACTGGCCGCCATCGCCAGCAGCCTGGCCCTGGCGAAAGTGAGCATTTACAATGAAGACCAGCCGCAGGAAGTCGACGCCCTGTATGCGGCCAAGCTGCGCATCGTGCGCCTGGACGCATCGTGCAACGCAGAAAAGCACCACCTGGTGGCGTACGGCACGGACTTGCGCTGGCTGACCCTGGACGACATCGTGGAAAAGCTGCTGCGCGGCGACCTCAAGGCGCTCAGCGATGCGCTGGCCGGCAGCGCCGACGACGGCCTGTTCTCGGCCCACGTGCAGGGTTTATTGACGCCGCTGCGCGACGTGGCCGCCTCGGAACTGAATGCGGACGTGATCGAATCGGTCCTCAGCGGCGACGCGGACCACGCGCACGTCGATGTCGTCTCCGCCGACTATGCGCAGAATGTGCGCACCTGCGTGCTCGGCGCCCTGCGCCAGGTCTACACGCGGCTGGCCAAGCAATTCTGGTGGAAAAGCGCGCTGGCCGCCTTGGCCGCCGCCATCGCCACCTGGTTCTTCGCCGGTCGCGGTGCGGCCGCCATCGCCGGCTTGCTCGTCACGGGCGCCGGCTACTGGCTGTTCAACCGCAAGGTGAAGGCCGTGCTCAGCGAGGCGCTGGGCGGCGAACAGCAAGCCGAACGCGCCATGGGCATCGCCGGCAAGGGCCGCCGCAACCAGCTGGCGCAAGTGCTGATCCTCGTTCCCGCCAGCCTGGCCGTGCTGGCCGCCAGCTATGGCTTGCCCGTGCGCGTGCGCCCGGTTTCCGCGCCGCCACAGGCGGCCATGGCGTCCGTGCCTGTCGCGCCCCATGCGCCGGCCGCCGTGCCGCCGGACGCCAGTAGCGCCAAAGCCGTCAAGCTGTACGAAAATGGCGACAAGGCGCAGGCGCTGGCCATGCTGGAAAGCCTGGTCGGCAAGGGCGACGCCGGCGCGTATGGCCTGTATGGCTGGATGCTGCTGATGGGCGAAGGCAAGCCCGGCCCCGTCACGGCACCGACGGCGCAGCAGCGCGAAGCGCGCCAGGTGGCCGCCAAGCCCCTGATCGGCAAGGGCCTCGTGAAGAACGACAGCTATGCGCTGACGGCGAAGGGCGTGATGCTGGCCGAGGGCTGGCAGGAACCGCGCAACATGGCGCGCGGACTCGACCTGCTGAAACAGGCCGCGAACAAGGGCAATGCGCAAGCCATGCACTTATTGGGGCTGTACCATGTGCGCGGCTACCAGATCCCCGTCAACCACAAGGAAGCGCGCAAATGGTTCACCCTGGCCGCCGACAAGGGCAGCGCGGGCGACATCTACAACCTGGGGCTGATGGACTGGGAAGGCGCGGGCTTGAAACGCCCCGACCGCGCCAGCGCCATGCAGCGCTGGAAGATCGCCGCCGCCATGGGCGAAGAGCGCGCGGTCAAGGCCGTGGCCCAGGGACAGCCTTAAGGAGCACCTGAGAAAAAGCCCATGGCGTTGTTGCGTTGCCTGGCCGTACGTTCGTACTGCCTGCGGCAACGCGCCTAGCCCTGAGCATTTTTCAGGCGCTCCAGCAGAGCGGCGGAAAAAGTCGCCGCTTTTTGATTTTTACACCGCCGCCAGCGCCTGCAGGGCCATCGGGTTCGGCGTCGGCTCGCCGACTTTGGTCAGCAGGTTGCGGTCCGTATGGTGGAACGGTTCATCTTTGCCACGGATCAGCATGACCGTGTCTTCGTCGTAGCCCCAGGTGCCATCGGCGTGGATATCGACCTTGATGCGGTATTCGACGGTGGTGAACGCATGTTCGAGGAAAGGGTTCGAGCAGATGCCGTACGCCGTCGAATCGCGCTTGGCCACCAGTTCGAAACTGGTGGCGTCCGCCGTCGTCGTGCCGGACGCCATGGCGATCTGGCCGCGCGGGATGGCCAGGGTCTGGATCACGGCGCCCGTGGCCGGCTCCCACAGCCAGTAGCCCACCTGTTCATGATACGTTTTGACCTGATCCGGCTTGGTGATGTGGATGTAGTAGCGCAAGCCGTAGAACAGTTGCGGGCCGTTGGTGACGGGGTCGATCGGTTGCAGTTCGATGCGCTCGACGAAAGCCTGCTTGCGCGGGCCATCGGCCTTCGGCTTGACGTCCAGGCCACGCGTGCCTGTCCAGATGCCGGCCATGCCGGTCAATGGGCCCAGGTTGTTCAGGGTGTGCACGTCGGCGGACGGCTCGGTATAGATATCTTCGGGAAAATCGCTCATGCGGAAATCTTCAAAATGGGGCAACAGTGCTTGCCACCATTGTAAGATGCGCGCCGCCCGGCGGCAAAGCGCCAGCCGTCAGGGAAACTGCGTAGTGTGGCGCTCGATAAACAGCAGGGCCGCGGCAGCCAGCGCGGGGCGCTGCGTTTCAAACACGGCTTCATCGCGCGTTTGCAGCAGGTTGGCGGCCACCTCGGGCAGGCCCAATGCACCGGCGATGATCGCCGCCACCGCGTCGATATTCGCGTACAGGGCGCTGTCGAAGCCTTCCCAGTCCACATAGGCCAGCCACTCGGCCAGCGTGAGCACGCATGCCACTTCCGGCGCCAGGGCCGCGATACGTTCGGCACGCAGCACGCTGTCGCTGCGGATGCCTTCGTGCTGCAGCACGGCCAGCGCCACGTGCTGCAGCGCGTCTTCCGGATCGCGCCGGTACTTGTTCAGCAGACGCTGCGTCAGCGTGTAGCGTTCCACGTCGATGCCGCGCAGGGCGGCCGCCACGTCGCCATCATGCAGCGCCAGGTGGCGCGCCGCGCAAGCGACATCCACGCCGGCTTTCGCGGCGACGATATCGGTGAGCTGCTGCCGGCGCGCGTCATCCATGCTTACACCAGCGGCGCGGTCGAACCGGTCAGGGTGAAGATTTCAAAGCCCGTTTCCGTCACGGCCAACGAGTGTTCGAACTGCGCCGACAGCGAACGGTCTTTCGTCACCGTCGTCCATTTGTCCGGCAAGACCTTGACCTGGTAGCTGCCCACGTTGAGCATCGGTTCAATGGTAAAGATCATGCCCGGTTCCAGCACGATGCCCGTGCCGGCGCGGCCATAGTGCAGCACTTGCGGCGTGTCGTGGAAGACCTGGCCCACGCCATGGCCGCAGAAATCGCGCACGGAAGAAAATCCCTGCGCCTTGGCCACCGCTTCAATGGCGGCGCCCACGTCGCCCAAGGTAGCCCCGGGACGCACGGTGTGGATGCCGGCCATCATGGCTTCGTACGCCGTGTTGACGAGGCGGTTGGCCAGGATGGAGACGGCGCCCACCTTGAAGGTGCGGCTGGTGTCGCCGAACCAGCCGTTGAACTTCGGCGTCACGTCGATATTGAGGATGTCGCCCACTTTCAGGATCTTCGTTTCGGACGGGATGCCGTGCGTGACCACGTGATTGACGGAGATGCAGCTGGCGTGCTTGTAGCCGTGGTAGTCGATGGTGCCGGGGATGGCGCCGGCGGCGCGCATGAACTCTTCGCACAGGGCGTCGAGTTTGGCCGTCGACACGCCAGGCTTGACGAAAGGCGCGATGTAGTCGAGCGTGTCGGCGGCGATGCGGCCGGCCGCGCGCATGCCGATGAAACCTTCTTCGTCGTGCAGGGGGATTTTCTTGCCGTGTTCAAGCTGGGTGGAATAGCGCATGGTTTTCTTCTTGGTTAGTGTGTGGTGTGGGCGGCCCAGCCGCGCACGGCATCGTGCGAGGCGCGCAGCATGGCGTCGACGCTGGCAGGTATCGGCCGCTCCTGGGTCAGGTAAGGCTTGACGACGGCCACGGGGGCGTCGATCAGGACGAATTTGAGCAGCATGTGATCGAGGTCCAGTTCCGTGGTGGCGGGCATGGCTTCGGCGCAGCGGACAAAGCAGGCGTCGAGCGCGGCCTGCTCTTCTTCGACGGCGGCCAGCAACTCCTCGCTGAGGCCACTGCTGAAATCGGGGCTATCCGCGCATTGCAGCAGGAAGCGCGCATACACGGGCTTGCGCCGGCACCAGTCCAGCAAGCCGTGCACGCCGGCCCAGGTGTCGCCACCGAGCCAGCGGCTGGCCACTTCCTCGCGGAAGTCGCTCTTCACGCGCAGCCAGGCGCGCGCCAGGATGGCGTTGCGCGAATCGAAGCGGTGATACACGGAGCCGATGGGCGCACCGGCCTTGACGGCGATGGCGGCCATCGAGACGGCACCCACGCCGCACTGGGCGGCGACGGCAATCGCGCTGTCGATGAAGTTGTTTTCGTTGAATTTGGCTAGTCTGACCATTCAAATAGAATACAGATTCTATTTGAATCCGTCAAGCGCTCCCGTTCGGCGAAGACGGGACAAACAAGAGTTGCCTCGCTGCCTTACAATGGTATGCACGAACCGCCACAAGGAGAATCCGCTTGCTTACGCCCCCCTTCATCGCCTCCTCCCGCTTCGACGATCCACGCCTGGCGCTGGAACAAGTGCAAGCCATCTACCGCAGCAGCATCGAACACTTGCGCGATGCGCTGCAGCGTTTTGTCGCCGGCGAAGACATGCACGAAAGAGTGCGCGCCTGCTACCCCTTCGTGCGCATCCAGACGGACACCGTGGCGCGCGCCGACTCGCCGCTGGCCTACGGTTTTGTCGCCGGCCCCGGCGTATTTGAAACCACCCTGACGCGCCCCGACCTGTTCGGCGATTATTACCTCGACCAGTTCACCCTGCTGCTGAAAAACCATAACAGCGGCCAGAAGGTGCACCTGGAAGTGGGCGTGAGCGCCCAGCCCATTCCCGTGCACTTCTCGTTCGCCGAGCATGACCATATCGAAGGCAATATGGACGCGGGCCGCCGCCTGGCCATGCGCGACCTGTTCGACCTGCCCGACCTGTCGGCCATGGACGACGGCATCGCCAACGGCACGCACGAACCGGCGCATGGCGAAGCGCAGCCGCTGTCGCTGTTCACGGGGCCGCGCGTGGATTACTCGCTGCAGCGCCTGCGCCACTACAGCGGCACGTCGCCGCAGCATTTCCAGAACTTCGTCCTGTTTACCAATTATCAGTTCTACATCGATGAATTCATCCGCCTGGGCCACGCCATGATGGACCGCGCGCCCGATGCGGCCGCGCCATCGGACGACGATGGCTATATCGCCTTTGTCGAACCGGGCAACGTCGTCACGCGCCGGGTCGGCCAGACGGTCGAAAGCGAGGATGCGCTGGGCGCCGCGCCGCCGCGCCTGCCGCAGATGCCCGCCTACCACCTGCTGCGCGCGGACGGCAGCGGCATCACCATGGTCAATATCGGTGTCGGTCCCGCCAATGCCAAGACCATCACCGACCATATCGCCGTGCTGCGCCCGCACGCCTGGCTGATGCTCGGCCATTGCGCGGGCTTGCGCACTACGCAAAGCCTGGGCGACTACGTGCTGGCGCATGCGTATGTGCGCGAAGACCATGTGCTCGACGAAGACTTGCCGCTGTGGGTGCCGATCCCGCCGCTGGCGGAAATCCAGCAGGCGCTGCAAACGGCCGTGGCGGAAATCACTCAGCTGACGGGGCACGATCTGAAACACATCATGCGCACGGGGACCGTGGCCAGCACGGACAACCGCAACTGGGAACTGCTGCCGCAGCGCACGCCGGAGCGCCGTTTCAGCCAGAGCCGCGCCATCGCGCTGGACATGGAAAGCGCGACGATCGCCGCCAACGGCTTCCGCTTCCGCGTTCCCTACGGCACCCTGCTGTGCGTGAGCGACAAGCCGCTGCACGGCGAAATCAAGCTGCCCGGCATGGCCAATCACTTCTACCGCGAGCGGGTCGACCAGCATCTGCGCATCGGCATCCGCGCCGTGGAACTGCTGCGCCGCCAGGGCGTGGACCGGTTGCACAGCCGGAAATTGCGCAGTTTTGCCGAGGTCGCGTTCCAGTAACACCCGCCATGCGCCACGTCAGCCGCCCTCGCCGGGCGGCTTTTTTTTGGCCACGCCCCCCAGTCACGGCAATGCCGGCCCCCTGCCTTATACGACGAAAATATCGTCACAAAAAAACAACAGCTGTCTAGACAGGCAACAGGCAAACACCGAACTTTCAACGATCATTTTTCCTAATGGCAAATTTAATTTATTTAACAATTGGAATTTAATACTTTCCTGCTCATCACAAATTCAATTCATGTCTCGTCATTCTGGCGTGTGCCATGCGCATGCACAAATACCCGGCAGTTCTTGACAGTCAAGATCAAAAAATGGTCTGATGAATTGCAAATTTAAAATACTAAATTTGTAAACATGGTAACTTTGAAAATAATTTCAAATAGCTAAATAAAACCCTAAGGAAACTAAAGTTTCCTAGTTGGAGGACAGACAATGATTGAAAAGAAATTAAGCAAATCCTTGCGCATGATGTTTGCCGGTACCTTGGTCATGAGCGCAGGTTTCATGCACCAAGCCGCCCAAGCGCAGGATGCCAAGGCTGGCGAGGAAAAACTGCAACGCGTAGTCGTCACCGGTTCCGCCATCAAGCGCGTGGACGCGGAAACCGCCGCGCCAGTGGAAATTTACAGCAAGAAAGATATCGAGCGCACGGGCGCCACCAGCGTCGCCGAGCTGGTACGCAACCTGGCCTCCATCGACATCAATGACCAGGGCGAACTGAGCGCCAGCTCGCCTTCCGGCTCCGGCACGACCAACATCAAGATGCGCGGCTTGAGCGAGCGCAACGTGCTGATCCTGTTGAACGGCCGCCGCCTGCCGACCAATGCGCTGGCTGACGGTTCGGGCGCGGGCGCCGCAGTCGACGTCAACGCCATCCCGCTGAGCGCGCTGGAACGCATTGAAATCCTGAAAGACGGCGGTTCGGCCATTTATGGCGCCGATGCGGTGGCCGGCGTGATGAACTTCATCACCAAAAAGAACTACCAGGGCCTGGAAGCGAAAACCAGCTACGGCCAAAGCTCGCGTTCGGACGCCAAGGAAAAGACGGCTAACCTCGTCTACGGTTTTGGCGACTATGACACCCAGGGCTTCAACGTGCTGGCCACGGTCGACGTGTTCAAGCGCGATCCGATCTACCGCAAGGACCGCGACCTGACCCGTTCGGCGGACTTCCGCCGTTTTGGCGGCCCCGATGGCCGCAGCGGCTTCCATCCTAGCGGCAATATCGCTGGCGGCGGCACCCTGGTGCCATGCCCACCGGGTGATCTGAGCGCCGGCTCCTGCCGTTTCGACGTCAACAAGACCTTGCTGACCTCGACCAATGGCGCCGACCGCGCCAGCGGCATGCTGATCGGCAGCCTGAAAATCAGCGACAGCATCCGCGCGTTTGCGGAATTTACGTATTCCGAAAGCAAGGATGACTTCGAATCCCAGGCCGCACCTGGCAATTTCCAGGTCAACGGCAAGACTGTTGCCGGCCGCTTCATGCAAATGGGTCCGCGCAAGACCAACCGCAAGGGCACAATGACCCAGTTCTCGACGGGCCTGGAAGGCACGACGCGCGGCATCGACTGGGATGTAGCCATCGGCAAGGGCGTGAGCAAGGCTACCAACCGCGATTCGAACTACGCGCACTATGATCTGTTCAACGAAGCGATCAAGAATGGCTCGATCGACCCGACCCGTACCGACAACGCGCAGGCAGCCGTCGACAAGATCCGCCTGACGCCTACGCGCGCCGGCAAGTCGGAACTGACCTTCTTCAATGCCAAGGCTTCCGCGCCGATCATGGACCTGGCAGGCGGCGCGATGGCTTACGCCGTCGGCGTGTCGTACAACAAGGAAACGCTGAGCGACCAACCGGACCAGAACCAGATCGATGGCGTGGTCTTCGGCAGCATCCAGCAGGCTGCCGTCAAGGCGGACCGCAATTCCAAGGGCATCTTCGGCGAACTGTCGATTCCATTCCTGAAAAACGTCGAAGCACAGGTCGCCGTGCGCTATGACGACATCTCGAATGTCGGCAGCAAGACCAGCCCTAAACTGGCTTTGCGCTACCAGCCGCTGAACAACCTGATGTTCCGCGGCTCGTATGCGGGCAGCTACCTGGCGCCATCGCTGAAACAGATGTTCGGCGGCGTCGATGCGGGCGCCTACACGACGAACGACAAGGATATCTGCAATGCCTTCCCTTCGATCTCGGGTAACTGTACCAACTTCTCCTACTACCAGGTCTCCGGCTCCAACAAGGACTTGAAACCGGAAACGGGCAAGACCTACAACCTGGGCATGGTGTTCTCGCCAGTGAACTCGCTGACGGTCAGCATCGATTACTTCAAGATCGACAAGAAGAACGAAATCGGCACCCTGTCAGAACTGAAGGCCATCGAGCGCGGCAACGTCGAAATCAAGAATGGCGACGCCCGCATCCTGCTGAACAACCAGAACCTGGCCACCACCGAAGTGCGCGGTTTCGATACGGACCTGCGCTACACCTCGCCGCAAACGATGTTCGGCAAATTCACGATCCGCAATGCGTCCACCATCTACACCCGCATGGAAACGCAGGATACGGAAACCGATCCGGTGCAAAGCACGCTGAAGACGTTCATGAATCCGAAGTACCGCAACACGTTCACGGCCAGCCTGGAAAAGGACAATATGTCCGGCTCCCTGGTGATCCGCACGACAGGCGACATGATCGACTCGGACTTGCGCCGCGACGAAATCAAGCCTGGCACCCGCACGATTCCTTCGCACACCGAAGTGGATCTGACGGGCCAGTACGTGGCGATGAAAAACCTGACCTTCACGGCCGGCATCAAGAACCTGTTCGACAAGATGCCGCCGTTTAGCATCATGGGCGCAGGCAACCAGTACGGTACCCTGGGCTTTGCCCAGCTGTACAACGTGCGTGGCCGTTACTTCTACATCGGCGCAGGCTACAAGTTCATGTAATGTAGCGCAATCCCCGGCGGCCTGAAATGGCTGCCGGCACGCCCCCCGAAAGCCGCATTCTTATGCGGCTTTTTTCATGTCCGGCAGGCGAAAAAAAAGCCGCTGCAGGCAGCGGCTTTCGGACAGCTCTGGCGCCTACAGGAAGCGGTCGAGTATCTTCCGTGTCGTCTTGTCGATATTAAACATGTCGCGAATCAAAAAGTGGATGCCGTGGTTATCTGCGATCAGCAGCGAAGTGGCGCCGATGCGGCGGATGTCTTCCTCGCCCTTCAGCACGAATTGCGTCTCGCCCCGGTCCGTATCGACATGCCAGGTGCACGGCGTGGCGAAGCTGCTGACGCTTTTCACGCGCGCGATCTCGGGCATGAATTCGCGCCCTTCCAGCTCTTCCTGCAGCAGGCTGCGCGCCGGCTCCGGCAAGGCGTCGATGCGATCGATCCACGCCACTTCCTTGCCATTGCCCAGCACCAGCGAAATGCCTTCGTCGGGTGACTGGATGGGAAAGGCGCGCACGGGCGCCACGCCCTCAAAGACCTGGCCGTCCGCGTCCGTCATCACCAGCTTGCCGAAGGTGTCGCGGCTTAATGTAAAAGTTTTACTGGCCATGCTTATTCCTTGTCATCCAGGGCGAGTTCGTTGTTGCGCGCCTGTGCTTCGTAGAGGCGGAAATAGGCGCCCTCTTTCGCCATCAGTTCATCGTGGCTGCCCACTTCGACGACCTGGCCGCGATCCAGCACCACCAGGCGGTCGGCCCGGTGCAGGGTCGACAGCCTGTGCGCGATGGCGATCGTCGTGCGGCCCTGCACCAGGTTGTCCAGCGCCTTCTGAATTTCCTTCTCTGTTTCCGAGTCGACCGACGATGTGGCTTCATCCATGATCAGGATGCGCGGGTCGATCAGCAGGGCGCGGGCAATCGAGATGCGCTGGCGTTCGCCGCCGGACAAGCCCTGGCCACGCTCGCCCACCATCGAATCGTAGCCTTGCGGCAAGCGCAGGATGAATTCGTGCGCATGCGCGGCGCGCGCGGCGGCGATGATCTCCTGGCGCGTCGCGTGCGGCTTGCCATAGGCGATATTTTCCGCGATGGTGCCGAAGAACAGGAACGGCTCCTGCAGCACCAGGCCGATGTTGCGGCGGTAGTCGGACACGGCAAACGAGCGGATGTCGACGCCATCGAGCAAGATCGCGCCTTCCGACACGTCATAGAAACGGCAAATCAGGTTGACCAGCGTGCTCTTGCCCGAACCGCTGTGGCCCACCAGGCCGATCATCTCTCCCGCCTTGATGTTCAGGGTGATGCCGCGGTTGACGGCCCGGTTGCCATAACGGAAACCGACTTCGCGCAAATCGATGCGTCCTTCGATCTTGTCCAGTTTGACGGGCTGCGCCGGTTCCGGCACGCTCGACACGTGGTCGAGGATGTCGAAGATGCGCTTGGCGGCGGATGCCGATTTCTGCGTCACGGAGACGATGCGGCTCATGGAATCGAGTCGGCCATAGAAACGCGTGCTGTAGGCGATGAAGGCGGTCAGCACGCCGACGGTGATTTCGCCGCGCGACAATTGCCAGATGCCGAAGCACCAGATGACCAGCAAGCCCATCTCCGTCAGGAAGGAAACCGTAGGCGAGAACAGCGACCAAACCTTGTTCAGCTTGTCGTTGACGGCAAGGTTGTGCGCGTTGGCGTCGCGGAAGCGGGCCGCTTCGCGTTTTTCCTGCGCAAACGCCTTCACGACGCGGATGCCGGGGATGGTATCGGCCAGCACGTTGGTCACTTCGCTCCACACGCGGTCGATCTTTTCAAAGCCCGTGCGCAAGCGGTCGCGCACCAGGTGGATCATCCAGGCGATGAACGGCAGCGGCGCCAGGGTCATGATGGCCAGCCACGGGTTCATCGACCACAGGATCACGCCTGTCATGATGATCATCAGCACGTCGGACGCGAAATCGAGCAAATGCAGCGACAGGAAGACGCAGATACGGTCGCTGCCGCTGCCGATGCGCGCCATCAGGTCGCCCGTGCGCTTGCCGCCGAAAAATTCCAGCGACAGCTTCATCAGGTGTTCATAGGTGGCCGAGCGCAAGTCGGCGCCCATGCGTTCGGACACCAGGGCCAGCACATAGGTCTTGCCCCAGCCCAGCAGCCAGGCCAGCAGGGCCGAACCGAGCAAGCCGCTCATGTAGTACACCACCAGCCAGGGGTCGATATGCTTGCCGTTCTGATACGGGATCAGCACATTGTCCATCAGCGGCGCCGTCAGGTAGGGCGGAATCATGTGCGCGGCCGTACTCAGCAGCATCAGCATGAAGCCCAGGGCCAGCTGGCCACGGTAGGGGTGGGCGAAGCGCCACAGGCGGAACAAGGTCCAGGTCGATGGCGGCGTGTGCAGTACCTTGGCGCAGATCGGGCATTCTTCCTGCTCCGGTTCCAAGGGCGCCTTGCAGCTGGGGCACACTTCCTGCTCCGCTTCCAGCACGGGCTGGCCCGTCAGGTGGCTGTCGAGGCGCTCGACGAACTGTTCCAGCACGCGGATCGCATGCAGGTTCTGGCCCAAAGTGAAGCGCCACGACGCCAGGCGGCCGTGGTCGTCAAACAGTTCCAGGTGGCCGACACCGGCGTGGTCATGGTGCGTCAGGCGCAGTCCGGGGCGGAAAGACCAGCTTTTCCAGACGGTATCGCCCGGGGAACGAGCCAGTAAACGCTTCTCTGTGACAACAATTATGCCTTTTGTGAAACGTAATCGCGCATCGAGGTCAACCTCAACGCTACTTAAAACGTTCTCCCCTGGAGAAAGATTGCTTTCCACTTCCGCCAGCCAGTGTTCCGGCAGCGAAGTGAGGGGAATAGTTGTTGCAGGAACACTCAGTTCAGTTGTCATCGTAAAGCATACTCCGGCTCGAGGCCAAGCCCTTCAGGGCGGGATTTGGGGGATGGGGCAGACGCCCGATCAATGTTTGTGTACTGCGCGATGGCGAGGCAGATGCACCAGTGGCAATTTCCTGTATTGTATCGAATGGATGCCTGCCGGTAAGGAATGATGGCAAAACGGAGCAAAAAAATGAGCGGCCATCGACCAGCGGCAAGTATACAACAGCCCGCTGTTGCGCAAATGCTCCAGCTTAGCCCAGAGTCGGTATCTTTATAACAAGTATGGCAACAATTAGTAACAATTAGAATGACAACACCAGCAGAATACGAGAAGCAAACGCGACAAGAGGCCGCTAAAAGTGGCACACTGCGCATACCCGGGATAAAGAACCAAGCACGAGCCTGAAAAGACTCTGTAGAGCCAACATAAAGTATCTGGCGCCCAGACGCCTGGCTTGTTATCAAGAAACCACTTACATGATCAAGAAGAAGAACATCGAATTTGCCCGCGTCACCCACTTGCGCGGCCCCAACATCTGGACTTACCGCCCGGTGATTGAAGCCTGGGTCGACATCGGCGAACTGGAAGACTATCCATCCAATACCTTGCCCGGCCTGTACGAGCGCCTGGTGGCGTGGCTGCCCGGCATGATCGAGCACCGCTGCGGCGTGGGCGAACGGGGCGGCTTTTTCGAGCGCCTGCGCGAAGGCACGTGGTCGGCCCACATCCTCGAACACGTCGTATTGGAACTGCAAAACCTGGCAGGCATGCGCACGGGCTTCGGCCAGACGCGCTCGACCAGCCAGCGCGGCGTCTACAAGATGGCCTTCCGCACGCGCGAAGAGCACGTGGGCCGCGCCGCCCTGGCCGCCGCGCGCGAACTGCTGATGGCTGCCATCAACGATGAAACCTACGACCTGGAAGCGGCCCTGGCGCCCCTGCGCGACATGGTCGACGCGCGCTGCCTGGGCCCGAGCACGGCCAGCATCGTCGATGCGGCCACCGAACGCGGCATCCCTTCGCTGCGCCTGAACGACGGCAACCTGGTGCAACTGGGCCACGGCGCCGCGCAGCGCCGCATCTGGACGGCCGAAACGGACCGCACCAGTGCGATCGCCGAAGGCATCGCCAGCGACAAGGACCTCACCAAATTCCTGCTCAAATCGTGCGGCGTGCGCGTCCCCGAAGGCAGCCTGGTACGCAGCGCCGAAGCGGCCTGGGAAGAAGCGCAGGACATCGGCGTGCCCGTCGTCGTCAAA
Organism: Janthinobacterium sp. BJB301; assembly: GCF_002735685.1. Classification (NCBI taxonomy): domain Bacteria; kingdom Pseudomonadati; phylum Pseudomonadota; class Betaproteobacteria; order Burkholderiales; family Oxalobacteraceae; genus Janthinobacterium; species Janthinobacterium sp. BJB301. The sequence goes on from NZ_PDZJ01000002.1 coordinate 173,160, forward strand.
CCGTATGACGGCAACCATGGCCGCGGCGTATCCCTGAACCTGATGACGGAAGCGGACGTGAAGGCAGCCTACGAACTGGCCGCGCGCAAGGGCGACAGCTCGGCCGTGCTGGTGGAAAGCTTCATCACGGGCGATGAACACCGCCTGCTCGTGGTCGGCAACAAGCTGATCGCGGCCGCCAAGGGCGAATCCCTGTGGGTCGACGGCGACGGCGTCTCCACCGTGCTGGAACTGGTCAACACGCAGATCAATACCGACCCGCGCCGCGGCGAAGGCGAAGATTTCCCGCTGGGCACCGTCAAGCCGCATGAATCGGGCGAAATCGTACTGGAACTGCAGCGCCAGGGCATGACCGCCCTGTCCGTGCCGCAGGCGGGCCAGAAAGTGCTGATCCAGCCGAACGGCAACGTGGCCATCGACGTCACGGACGACGTGCATCCCTCCGTCGTGCATGCGGCCCTGCTGGCCGCGCGCGTGGTTGGCCTGGATATCGCCGGCATCGACCTGGTCACCACCGACATCACGCGTCCGCTGGAAGAGCAGCGCGGCGCCATCATCGAAGTCAATGCCAGCCCTGGCCTGCTGGCGCACATCAAGCCGGGCGTGGGCCAGCCCCGCCCTGTCGGCGCGGCCATCGTCGACCACCTGTTCGCGCCCGAGGAAACGGGCCGCATTCCGCTGATCGGCGTGACGGGCACGCGCGGCGCCAGCCTGATCGTGCGCATGCTGTGCAAGCTGCTCAACCTGTCGGGCCTGCACACGGGCGCCGTCTGCAGCGAAGGCATGTATCTGGACCAGCGCAGAGTCGTCAGCAGCGATTGCGTGAACTGGGATGCGGGCCAGCGTTTGCTGCTCAACCGCACCGTGCAGACGGCCCTGTTCGAGAGCAATCCGCGCATGATCCTGGCCGAAGGCCTGGCTTACGACAAGTGCCAGATCGGCGTCGTCACGGACATGGGCAGCCTCGATAGCGTGAAGGATTTCGACGTGCTGGACGAAGCGGGCCTGTACAAGGCCGTGCGCAGCCAGGTCGACGTGGTGGTGCCGACGGGCGTGGCCGTGCTCAATGCCGCCAACGCGCACGTGCTGGAACTGGCCGAGCTGTGCGACGGCACGGTGACCCTGTATGCGCAGGATGGCAGCCTGGCCGCCATCGCGGCGCAACTGGCCGCCGGCCAGCGCGCCGTATTCGTGCGCGGCAACCACATCGTGCTGGCCGAAGGCGGCATCGAAACGGTCTTGCTGTGCCTGGACCTGCTGAAACCGGCCACAGCCGGCAATGTCGACAGCGTGCTGGCCGTCGCGGCGGCCGCCTGGGCCCTGAACCTGCCCGTCGATCTGATTTGCGCCGGACTGCGCACCTTCGACGCGGCCCCCGGCTGCATCGGCAACTGACAGCACAGGCAAAGCAGCACTCAAGCCCGGCCATGACGGCCGGGCCCACAAGAACACAACAGGATTACGGTTTAATTATGGAAGTATCTCGCGTACGGGCCTTGCGGGGCCCTAACCTCTGGAGCCACGACACCGCCGTGGAAGCCATTGTTTCCTGCACCACGCAGGAACTCGACATCGCCCAGCTGCCCGGCTTCGAAGCCCGCCTGCGCGCGCGCTTTCCGCAACTGAGCCCGCTGCAACCGCTGGGCAATTACAACGCCGCGCCGATGGCGCAGGTGCTGGAACTGGCGGCGCTGGGCCTGCAGGCGCAAGCCGGCTGCCCCGTCACCTTCAGCCGCACCACGCCGACCCTGGAAACGGGCATCTTCCAGGTCGTCGTCGAATACTCGGAAGAAGCCGTCGGCCGCCTGGCGCTGGAACTGGCGCAGCAGCTGTGCCAGGCCGCGCTCGACGATGCGCCGTTCGACCTGGCCGGCGCGCTGCACCAGTTGCAGGAACTCGATGAAGACGTGCGCCTGGGCCCATCGACAGGCGCCATCGTCAACGCCGCCGTGGCCCGCAACATCCCGTTCCGCCGCCTGACCGAAGGCAGCCTGGTGACGTTCGGCTGGGGCAGCAAGCAGCGCAAGATCCAGGCCGCCGAAATGGACGGCACCAGCGCGATTGCCGAAGCCATCGCGCAGGACAAGGAACTGACGAAAAAACTGCTGGACTCGGCCGGCGTGCCGGTGCCGCACGGGCGCGTCGCCGTCGACGCGGACGATGCCTGGGCCGCCGCATGCGAGATCGGCCTGCCTGTCGTCGTCAAGCCGAAGGACGGCAACCAGGGCAAGGGCGTGACCGTCAATGTCACCACGCGCGAACAACTGACGGCCGGCTTCCTCGCGGCGCAGGAATTCCGCGACGATATCCTCGTCGAGCGCTATCTGCCGGGCCACGATTTCCGTTTGCTCGTCATCGGCAACAAGATGGTGGCCGCCGCCCGCCGCGACCCGCCGCAAGTGGTGGGCGACGGCCAGCACACGGTGCGCGAACTGGTCGACCAGGTCAACCTGGATCCGCGCCGCGGCAGCGGCCACGCCACCTCGCTGACGAAAATCCGCTTCGACGACATCGCCCTGGCCAGCCTGGCCAAGCAGGGCTATGTGGCCGAATCCGTGCCGCCCGTGGGCCAGCGCGTGATCTTGCGCAATAACGCCAACCTGTCGACAGGCGGCTCGGCCACCGACGTCACCGTCGATGTGCACCCTGAAGTGGCGGCGCGCGCCGTCGCGGCCGCGCACATGGTGGGCCTGGACATCTGCGGCGTGGACGTGGTCTCCGAAAGCATTCTGAAACCGCTGGAAGAGCAGAACGCCGGCATCGTGGAAGTGAACGCCGCACCGGGCCTGCGCATGCACCTGGCGCCGTCGTTCGGCAAGCCGCGTCCCGTGGGCGAAGCCATTATCGCCGCCATGTTCGCCGAAGGCGACGATGGCCGCATTCCCGTCGTCGCCGTCACGGGCACCAACGGCAAGACCACCACCGTGCGCCTGATCGCCCACCTGCTGACGGCTTCCGGCCTGCGCACGGGCATGACCAACACGGATGGCGTGTATATCGAAGGACGCCAGATCGACAGCGGCGACTGCAGCGGCCCGCGCAGCGCGCGCAACGTGCTGCTGCACCCGGACGTGGACGCGGCCGTGTTCGAAACGGCGCGCGGCGGCATGCTGCGCGAAGGCCTGGCCTTCGACCGCTGCCAGGTCGCCGTGGTGACCAACATCGGCGCCGGCGACCACCTGGGCCTGAACTACATCACCACCGTGGAAGACCTGGCGGTCCTGAAGCGCGTGATCGTGCAGAACGTGGCCGACAGCGGCGTGGCCGTGCTGAACGCCACCGACCCCGCCGTGGCGCGCATGGCCAAGAATTGCAGCGGCACTGTGACCTTCTTCGCCGCCGACAAGACGCATCCCGTGATGGCCACGCACCGCGCACAGGGCAACCGCGTGGTGTACGTGGAAGACGGCAAGCTGGTCGCGGCGCAGGGCAAGGAACGCCACGAAATCGCCCTGTCGCAGGTGCCGATCACGCGCAACGGCGCCATCGGCTTCCAGGTCGACAACGTCATGGCGTCGCTGGCCGCCGCCTGGGCCGTGGGCCTGGACTGGAAAACCATCGCGCTGGGCCTGAAAACCTTTGCCAATGAAGCCGACAATGCGCCGGGCCGCTTCAACGTCTTCGATTATCGGGGAGCCACGCTGATCGCCGACTACGGCCACAATCCGGACGCCATTCTGGCGCTGGTGCAAGCCGTGGAGAGCATGCCGGCCAAGCGCCGCTCGGTGGTCATCAGCGGCGCCGGCGACCGCCGCGACGAAGACATCCGCCAGCAGACGGAAATCCTCGGCGCCGCCTTCGACGATGTGCTGCTGTACCAGGATCAATGCCAGCGCGGCCGCGCCGACGGCGAAGTCGTGGCGCTGCTGCGCCAGGGTCTGGACGGCGCCAAGCGCACCAGCCATATCGATGAAATCAACGGCGAATTCGTCGCCATCGACAAGGCCATGGCGCGCTTGAACGAAGGCGATCTGTGCCTGATCCTGATCGACCAGGTGGAAGAAGCGCTGGCGCACATCGCCAAGCGCGTCGCCGAAGCATAAGCGCAGTATCATCGCGCACAAGGGCGGCCTGCGGGCCGCCCTTTTTTATGCGCGCGCGCCGCCTCCCTGCACGCACCCGCATGGTGCAAATGCCCCCTTGCAAGCTTGTAAATTCAGGCATGGAAATTGCTCATAAGAAAACATAAATGGGCTGACAAGAAGGTGGGGCACGCATGGTGGGCAGAATCTCGCGCATGATCGGGAAATTGACGGTGGGGCGCAAACTGGCGCTGATCTATTTGCTCGACCTGTCCGCCGTCATCTTCATTTCCGGCATCCTCATCAACGAAAAATACATCGCCATCGATTTCTCGCGCAAGGAGATGGCGGGCAACGACTACATCGCCGCGATCCGCGATGCGCTGCTGCCCCTGGCACGCGCGCAAGCCGATGCAGCCGGATCGGCAGCTGCCATCGAACTGGCCGAGCGCCAGTTCGGCAGCGATATGCGCAGCGTGGAATTGAGCAGGGAATTTTCCGCCCTGCTGCGCCAGTCCGGCAGTACGACCTTTGCGACGGACGACGGCATCGCGCCCTCGCCCGCCTTCGTTGCCGGACGCGCACTGCTCACGCGCGTGGGCAACCAGTCGAACCTGATCCTCGACCCGGACCTGGACAGCTACTACACCATGTCGCTGGTGATCCTGCGCTTTCCGGAACTGCTGGAAGTGATCAACAGCACGCGCGCCCTGGCCCTGCAACTGGCGACGGCCGAAGGCGCGCAGCGCCAGCGCCTGCAAACCCAGTTCCTGATCCTGGAAGGACGCATGGACGCCACCATGGGCGGCATCGGCAGCGACTACACGGAGGCGTTCGCGGCCAGCACGCCGCTGCTGCGCCAGCACCTGGACGGCTCGCGCGCGGCCCTGCAGCAAGCCGTGGCGCAGTTTCGCGCCAGCACCCAGGCGCTGGCCGGCGCGCCTGTCCGTGCCGCTGGCAGCGCAGCGCTGCTGCGCCACGATGCAGCCGCCTCTGCGGCCCTGCTGCATGCCTGGCGCGAAGCGGAAGGCGAATTGCACCGCCTGATCCAGCTGCGCGTGGACGGCTTCTTTACGCGCATGTGGCTGCACCTGGGCACGGCCGTGCTGCTGCTGGTAATGATATTGGGCCTGGTGTTTTTCGTCGCGCGCCAGATCGCCCTGCCCATCCGCCGCCTGGCGCGCGTGGCGCAGGAAGTGCGCGAAACGGGCGACCATAGCCTGCGCGCCATCTGGGACAGCGAAGACGAAACGGGGCGTCTGGTCAGCGCCTTCAATACCATGCTGCAGCAGCTCGATTTCCAGCGCATGGCGCAGCAGGAACTGGTGGCCAGCGCCAGCGCGGCCGATGCGCAGCGCCAGCTGGTCGACGCCATTCCCATCCCGCTGATGGTCACCTCGATCCCCCATCACCAGGTACTGCAGGCGAACCAGGCCGCGCACGCGTGGCAGGGCGGCCTGGAACTGGACCCGTGGGTGGGCGGCATGAGTCCGCAAGCCCGTTCGCGCTTCTTCCAGCGCTTGAGCGACCTGGGCGCCGTCGATGAATTCGAAGTGTGCTGGAGCGGCAGCGGCACGCCAACGTGGGCCCTGATTTCCGCGCGCCTGATCGACTACCAGGGCCAGCGCGCCGTGCTGTCGACCTTCACGCCGATCAACAAGATGAAGCTGATGGAGTCGCGCCTGGAACTGTGGGCCAAGGTCTTCGAGGCGTCCGCCGAAAGCCTGATCGTGATGGACGCCGGCATGCGCATCATCACCGTCAACCAGGCCTTCCGCCGCCATTCGCTGTACGACATGGTGGAGCTGATCGGCAAGCGCCCGGCCTTTTTGCTCGCCCCCGACAACAGTCCCGAGCAGCTCGACAGCCTGCGCCGGACCCTGGCGCGGCGCGGCTACTGGCAGGGCGAGATCCGGGTGCAGCGCAAGTCGCTGGAAAGTTATCCCGCCTGGCTGGTGATGAACGCCGTGCGCGACCTCGATGGCGTCACCACGCATTTCATCGCCAGTTCGCTCGATATCAGCGAACGCAAGGCCAGCGAGCGGCAGATCGAGCACATGGCCCACCACGACGCGCTGACGGGACTGGCGAACCGCCACGTGTCGAACCTGCGCCTGGCGGCAGCCATCGCGCAGGCCCGCCGCAGCGGCGAAAAGGTGGGCGTGCTGTTCGTCGACCTGGACCGCTTCAAGCACGTCAACGACGCACTGGGCCACCACGTGGGCGACGCGCTGCTGCAATCGGTGTCGGCGCGCCTGCTGCAGCTGGTGCGCGAAGGCGATACCGTCAGCCGCCTGGGCGGCGATGAATTCGTCGTCATCCTCAATGGCATCGGCGACGCCGCATCCATCGCCGCCCTGCTTGACACGCGGCTGATACCGGCCATGCGCCAGCCGCACCAGGTGGAAGGCAACGAGCTGTATGTCTCGTGCAGCGTGGGCGTGGCCATCTATCCGGACCACGGCGGCGACATGGATACCCTGATGCGCCACGCCGATGCGGCCATGTACCAGGCCAAGAGCGGCGGACGCGATCACGCGCGCATGTTCACGCCGCAGATGCAGGAGCAGCAGTTGCAGCAGCTGCACCTGGAAAGCGATCTGCGTCACGCCATCGAACGGCAGGAACTGGTGCTGTACTACCAGCCGCGCATCGATGCGAAAAGCAGCCGCCTGAATGGCGTGGAAAGCCTGATCCGCTGGCAGCATCCGCAGCACGGCCTGATCGCGCCCGACAGCTTCATCCCCGCCGCCGAGGAATCGGGCCTGATCGTCTCCATCGGCGCGTGGGTCATCCGCGAGGCGTGCCGCCAGCAAGTGGCCTGGCGCGAGGCGGGCGCGGGCGACATCGCCGTGTCGATCAACCTGTCGGCCATCCAGTTGAAAAGCGGCGGCCTGGTGGCCACCTTGCGCGAAGTGCTGCGCGAATTTCCCGTCACGCCGGGACAGATCGAATTCGAGCTGACCGAGTCCATCCTGATGGACAACGTGGATGACACCATCGCCACCCTGCACGCCATCAAGGCGCTGGGGTTTGCCCTGTCGATCGACGATTTCGGCACCGGCTATTCGAGCCTGAACTATCTGTGCCGCTTCCCGCTCGACAAGCTGAAAATCGACATGAGCTTCGTGCAGGATATCCACGGTTCGCCGCAGAATCTGGCGGTGACGAAAACCATCATCGGCCTTGGCCATACCCTGGGTCTGACGGTCACCGCCGAAGGCGTGGAAAGCGTGGCCGATGCCGACGTGCTGCGTCATGCCGGCTGCGATGAATTGCAAGGGTATTACTTTGCCCGCCCCATGCCGCAGGCGCACTTCATGGCCTGGCTGGCGCACAGCGCCGCGTCCTGCGCCGCCTGACACTTCCTGTGGAGCGCCCGCAACGCGCAGGCGCCAGGTTCGACAACGCGCGGCGGCCGCCAGGGCGCATGAATGCAGCAGGGATACCGGAATTGGTATTGACATCGCAAAAGAAGTCATTTGTGGGGCAAAGTCATTCCCACCTACCATGTTTCTGAGCAAGTTCCAGCTCTGGCGGCGACTGCCGCAGCGTTCTCAACATAACTAAAATACAGGTGGAGACAAGATGAAGCAATTGATGGCAACGGGCACCCGCACGCCCCGACAAAACACACGGTTGACCTTGAAGGCCACGGTGGCCGCCCTGGCCGGCGCCGGCCTGCTGAGCAGCGCTTCCGTCTGGGCGCAACAGGCGCCCGCCGTGGACACGCCAGTGGAAGAAACGGCACCGGCAGCGGCACCGGCGGCCGACAATGCCGGCATCGCCGTCGTCGCCGTCACCGGCGTGCGTCGCGCGGCGCAAAGCGCACAGACGATCAAGAAAAACAACGACCAGGTGGTCGATTCCATCGTCGCCGATGAAATCGGCAAATTCCCCGACAAGAACGTGGCCGAAATCCTCGGCCGCGTGACGGGCGTGCAGATCCGCCGCGAAGGCGGCGAAGCGGGTACCGTCATCATCCGCGGCTTGCCCGGCGTGGTGACCTTGCTCAACGGCCGCGAAATGTTCACCTCCGTGGGCCGCAGCCTGTACCTGGCCGACATCCCGACGGCCATGCTGCAGCGCGTGGACGTGTACAAATCGCAGGGCGCCGACATGGTCGAAGGCGGCACGGCCGGCGTGATCGACGTGCGCACCAACCGCCCCTTCGACTTCAAGGGCTTTACGGCATCGGGCAACGTGCGCGCCGAGCACCGCGACAAATCCGGCTCGACGGACCCGAACGTCAGCGGCATGGTCTCGAACCGCTGGAAGACCCCGTACGGCGAATTCGGCGCCCTGCTCGGCCTGTCCTACCAGCGCGGCAAATACTATGACGAGACGATCTGGAATGCCGAACCCGTCAAGCGCCCCGAAGCGGGCAATATCACGGGTCCCGATTCCGTCGGCATGATCCCGACCGTGGGTGACCGCAAGCGCTATGCGGCGAATGCCGCCTTCCAGTGGCGCCCGAACTCGCAGGTGGAAGTGTATGCGGAAGGCATGTCGACCCTGATCAAGCATGCGTTCGACAGCCAGTTCTTCGTCGGTTCCCTGCCGTGGGGCCAGAACCCGGACATCACCCTGATCCCCGGCACCAATCAGGCGGCCACGGTGGGCAAGATCGACGGCCCATGGTCGCCGTTCACGCTGGGCTCGACCCAGGCGCGGCGCGACCGCTCGATCGGTTCGCAAGGCGCCATCGGCGCGCGCTGGGACATCACGCCGCAGCTGCGCGCCACCACGGAACTGGCGCGCACCGTCAGCAACTTCGAGCGCGAATTTCCCATCCTCGACTTCCTCGCCCATCCGACCAGCGTGATCGGCAGCACCAACGTCAACGGCGGCGCGCAGATCAGCTACCCCGGCTACAACATGACGGATCCGAAGAACTACACGCTGCTCGGCTTCTACGACAATCACAGCCACGATGAAGGCAGCTCGACCGACTGGCGCGGCGACGTTACCTACGACATGGACAGCACGGGCTTCTTCCGCGAATTCTCGGGCGGCGTGCGCCTGGCCAAGCGCAAGGCGGAATCGATACGCGAAAAGAACGTGCAAGGCGGACTGACGTCGATCATGACTGCCGACGCCCTGCCCGGCCTGGCCTGCACTTCGCACAAGAACACGGGCAATTTCGGCCTGCAAAGCTGGCTCACGCCATGCCGCGACTTCATGCTCAACAACACGGATACCTTGCGCCAGCTGTTTACGGGCAGCAGCGAGCGCAGCCCGGACGATCCGATGACCCACTTCAAGGATGTGGAAAAAACCAATGCCGTCTACGGCAAGGCGCGCATCGGCTTTGACCTGGCGCAAGTACCGGTAGATGGCACCCTGGGCGTGCGCGTGGTGCAGACCAAGCAGGACTTGCAAGGCAATTCCTCGCAAAACGGCATCATCACGCCGGTACGCGTGACGACTTCGGATACGGACGTGCTGCCCAGCATGACCCTGAAAGCCATGCTGCGCCAGGACCTGATCGCCCGCATGACGGCAGGCAAGGCCGTGCAGCGCCCGAACTTCGCCGACTTCAACCCCGGCGTGACCCTGGGCCAGAGCCTGGAGATGGTGCGCCCGACGGGCAACGGCGGCAATCCCGACCTCAAACCAGTGGAAGGCAAGAACCTCGACGTGGCGCTGGAATGGTATTTCGCGCAAACGGGTTCCGTCACGGCCACCGTGTTCCGCCACAACTTCAAGAATTACATCCTGTCCGGTTCGGCCAAGGAAACGTATGGCGGCATCGAGTACGACATCACGCGTCCGCGCAACACCTCGAAGGGCCATCTGCAAGGCGTGGAAATGGCTTACCAGCAGTTCTACGACAAACTGCCAGGCTGGATGAGCGGCCTCGGCCTGCAAGCGAACGCCACCTACATGACGGGCGAGCTGGAAGAATTGAATGGCAGCGTGCATCCGTTCACGGGCATGTCGAAATGGTCGGCCAATATCGTCGGCCTGTACGAACAGGGACCGTGGTCGGCGCGCCTGGCCTACAGCTGGCGCGACAAGTACGTCGACGACTACAACTACCGCGGCAAGGGTATCCACCTGACCGTCGCGCCAACCAAGACCCTGGACGCGTCGGTCTCGTACAAGCTCAACCCTAACACCACGGTGACGCTGGACGCGAACAACCTGCTCGACTCGACCTACCGCGACTACCACGACACGCCCGAGTATGTGCGCGATGTGCGGCGCTATGACAAGGTTGTCGGTCTATCCGTCCGCTGGAGCTACTAAAAACGCCCAGGGCGTTGTTGCCGCGCCTCGCCGTACTGTGCGTACTGTCTTCGGCGCGGCGCCTAGCCCTGGACGTTTTTAGCACCGGCAGCAACACCTGACCAAACCGGCCGCGCGGCGCGCTTTGCGGCCGGCGATGGTTTTGTCAGGCGTCGACGCGTCATTGAAATACATATTCTTTCTTCCTTGAGGGTTTTCAGCGCCAGCCGGCAACGGTTGGCGTTTTTTTGCTTTGCGGAATCTATCCGACAGTGGAATTGATTTAACGCAAAATGGCGCCGCCGGGGGCTTTTATGCTGGCAGCTTGACTAGCGAACCCGGCGGGGACAGCATGCGCAATGCACGGCACGTCGACACACAGTTATTTCAACCCGACATCCCGGTGCGGCTCGACATGCGCACGGCAGCGCTGGTCGAGCATGCGCTGGCCTTGCAGGAAATGGCCGGCACGGGCGCAGCCGCCCTGTTTTTGCACTGTCACGACGTGCCGCTGCCCACCGCCCTGCGCGTGCTGACGACGGGACCGCGCCGCAAACCGGCCGGGCCGCACCTGTTTGCACGCCTGCGCCCGCGCACGGCCGCGCTGGCGCAAGGCTTGCCGCTACCGGCGCGCTGACGAATCCTGTACCATCGCCGCAACCGATCACATGAGGCACGGCGATGCAGGCAGCGACACCCCACGACTCCTATACGGCACTGATGGACCTGATCAAGGCACGCCATGCGGAACTGAGCCCGCAATTCCAGGCCGGCGCCCGCTACCTGGCGGACCATCCGGACGAAGTGGCCGTCTCATCGATGCGCAGCATCGCCGCGCGCGCGCAGGTGCAGTCGGCCGCCCTCGTGCGCCTGGCGCAACAGCTGGGCTTTGCCGGCTGGCCGGAACTGAAAGCCATCTTCGTCGAGCGCCTGCGCACCGCACCGGCCGGCTATGCGGCAAAGGCGGACGCGCTGGCCGGCAAGGACGGGAACCTGATCACCGAAGTGTTCACGGTGCAGCAGCGCAACCTGGCCGCCACGGAAAGTGCCAACCACGCCGCCCTGGATGCCGCCGCCAACCTGCTGCAGGCGGCGCCCCGCGTGCATGTGGCCGGCTTTCGCGCCGCCCACCCCATCGCCTACACCCTGCACTACCTGTACCGATTGCTGCGCCCCAGTGTGCAGCTGCTGAGCGGCCAGGGCGGCACCCTGGAAATGGACTTGCGCGCCCTGCAGGCGGGCGAAGCCATCGTCGTCGTCAGCTTCGCACCCTATTCCAGCGAAGCGCTGCTGGTGGCGCAGACGGCGCGCCAGGCCGGCTGCCAGCTGGTCGCCATCAGCGACAGCCCCCTGTCGCCGCTGGCCCTGCAAGCCGATGCCAGCATCGTCATCGCCGTCGACAGCCCCTCGTTCTTCCCCTCCATCGTGGCCGGCGTCGCCGCCGTCGAAAGCCTGGTGGAACTGCTGGTGGCGCGCGCGGGGCCCGATGCCGTCACCGCCATCGGCGCGGCGGAAAGCCAGCTGCAGGCGCTGGGCGCCTACGCAAAAACATCAAATGGTGTAAATTAAAAACAAATACACCGAACGTTGTAAAGCAGCGCAACGCCTTCTATAATCGGTCTTCCCCTTGCCGATAAGAAAGCGATGCCATGAGCCATGTCTTCCACCGCAGCTTGACCGCCAGCTATCCCGTCGCCACGGGCGGCGATGGCCCCTACCTGATCGACGCCGACGGCAAGCGCTACCTGGACGCCTGCGGCGGCGCGGCCGTCTCCTGCCTCGGCCATGCGGATGCGGCCGTGATCGCGGCAGTGCAGCAGCAGGTTGCCAGGATGGCGTACGCGCACAGCTCGTTTTTCACCACCGAGCCGATGGAGCAGCTGGCCGATTTCCTCGTCGCCCGTGCCCCAAATGGCATCGACAGCGTGTATTTCGTCTCGGGCGGTTCGGAAGCGGTGGAAAGCGCGCTCAAGATGGCGCGCCAGTATTTCGTGGAACGGGGCCAGCCGCAGCGCCGCCACGTGATTGCGCGCCGCCAGAGCTACCACGGCAACACCCTGGGCGCACTGGCCACGGGTGGCAACGCCTGGCGCCGCCAGCAATTCGAACCGCTGCTGATCGACGTGACGCACGTGTCGCCCTGCTACGCCTGGCGCGACCAGCCAGCCGATGAAACGGACGGCGACTACGTGGCGCGCCTGGGCCAGGAACTGGAAGACACTATCGCCGAGCTGGGCGCGGACAAGGTCATGGCCTTCATCGCCGAACCCGTCGTCGGCGCCACGGCCGGCGCCCTGCCCGCCGTCGCCGGCTACTTCCAGCGCATGCGCGAAATCTGCCAGCGCCATGGCATCCTGCTGATCCTCGACGAAGTCATGTGCGGCATGGGCCGCACGGGCAGCCTGTTCGCCTGCGAGCAGGAAGGCGTCACGGCAGACCTGATCTGCATCGCCAAGGGCCTGGGCGCCGGCTACCAGCCCATCGGCGCCGTGATGGTCTCCAAGGACATCCGCGACACCATCCGCGCCGGCACGGGATTCTTCCAGCACGGCCACACGTATATCGGCCACGCCACGGCCTGCGCCGCCGCCCTGGCCGTGCAGCGGCAGATCGAGGAACGCGGTCTGCTGGTCAACGTGCGCGCCATGGGCAGCTTGCTGCAAGAGCGGCTGCTTGCGCGTTTCGATGGCCATGCGCACGTGGGCGACATCCGCGGCCGCGGCCTGTTCCTGGGACTGGAACTGGTGCAGGACCGCGCCAGCAAGCAGCCGTTCGACCCGGCCCGCCGCCTGCATGCGCGCATCAAGGCGCAAGCCATGCAGAACGGACTGATGTGCTACCCCATGGGCGGCACCATCGATGGCCTGCACGGCGACCACATCCTGCTGGCGCCGCCCTATATCATCGACGCCAGCCACGTCGATGAAATCGTCGACAAGCTGGGCACGGCCATCGATGCTTGCGTGGCGTAGCCGCGCATGCCGGCGGCAGAAATGCACCAAGGCCTCGACCAGCAACTTTTGTTCACTCCTTGCCAATATTAATTGACTTATTTTAAACAATCGTTTTAAATCAGGAAGTTACTCAAAATCAATCATCTTGAGCATTCAAACATCGCATTGCCCATTTCGATGCTGGACGCCCACGTTGATGCACTCTGAAGCCAAGGTATATGGAACTGCTCGACTCCCTGCGTCAGCCCCCACTGCAAGACGACACGATCAGCGGGCACTATGAAGTGCGCCGCTTGCTGGGCGAAGGCGGTTTCGGCCATGTATTCGAAGCCTGGGATGCCAAGCTGTGCCGCAGCGTGGCGCTGAAACGCCTGAAACCGCAAGCCGACGTGCTGCATCCGGAAAAACTCATCAATGAAGCACGCCTGGCCGCCTCGCTCAAGCATGCCGCCTTCGTGCGCATTTTCGCCATCGAAGGCCAGGGCACGAGCCAGTCCATCGTCATGGAACTGGTCGAAGGCCAGACCTTGGGCCAGTTCATGCACAGCGGCAAGGCTGGCCTGCAAGCCGCGCTCGACATCGCCTACCAGATCGCCGACGCCATGGACGAGGCGCACGCCATGGACCTCGTGCACGGCGATCTGAAACCGTCGAACCTGATGCTGGAGGCAAACGGCAAGGTGCGCATCCTCGACTTCGGCCTGGCCCGCCACATCGACCCGCAAGCAACGCAAACGACCACCCTGTGCGACTTGCAGGGCACGATTGCCTACATGGCGCCCGAGCGCCTGATGGGCCGCCTGCCCGACACGCGCGGCGACGTATATGCCTTGGGCGCCATGCTGTACGAAATGCTGGCCGGCCAGCGCCACTTCGCCCACCTGAACGGCCTGGCCCTGGCCGCCGCCCACATGCAGGCAACGGAAGCCTGGCCCGACCTGCCGGAAACCGTCCCGCCCACCATCAACGCCCTCGTGCGCGCGATGACGGCGCACGACCCGGCGGAACGGCCACGCACCATGCGCGATGTGCGCGAGGCGCTAGGCGCGCAGCGCGGCGAACCGCTCACCTTGGCTGCGCCCCTGGCCGACGAGCCGCCGGCGAAGGAAGAGCCGCCCGCCAGCGTCTCCATCCGCCTGCCCCTGCCCCGCAAGCGCACCCTGAAATGGGGCGCGGGCGTGGCACTGCTGGCCGTGCTGGCAGGATGGCAGTTGCCCAATATCATTCCTGCCGTCAAATCGTTCGTCACAGGCGAAAAGGCGCCAGCGCCGTATTCGGAAATGGCCAGCATGGCAGCGGGGATGGAGGCGTTGCGGGTGTTTGATCGAGACACCAACCAGCAACTAGCCATCCAGGAATTTACCAAGGTTCTGACACATACTCCAAACCATTCAGCGGCGGCCGCCGGTTTGTCGCTGGCATCCGGCCTGCGCTACATCGGCAATGGCCGCGATCCCACCTGGCTGCAGCGTGCAGATATCAGTGCCAAATTGGCATTAGCAGCGGACAATCAACTTGCACTCGCCCATGTGGCGCAAGCCTGGGTCCTGGAATTTCAAGGAAAACGCGCCGAAGCCATGCAACTGGCCAACGCGGCCCTGAACCTGGAACCCAACAATGTCATGGCGCTGTATGGGAAAGTGCGCCTGTTGATCCATGCACAAAGATTTGAGCAAGCACAGGCTTTGTTGGAACATGCCATTGCGACCTATCCACAGGAGCGTCTCTTCATATCTCAGCTTGGCGCCATGTACTACAAGCAGGCTAACTATATGGCTGCCGAGCAGGCTTTTCGCAAAAGCATCAAAATGGATCCGCAAACGCCCGGCTCCTATGCCCAGCTGAACGCCGTCCTGCTACGCCAGAATCGTCCCGATGAAGCATTGCAAGTATTGCAGCAGGGATTGCAGGTACGTCCTGACTGGGAGCTATACACTAATTTGGGGACATCGCTATTTGCCAAGGGCGACTATTCGGGTGCCGTCCAGGCATTCGAGAATGCCGTTTCCGACAATAAGGGAAATCCCGGTAACTATTGGCTGTGGGCAAATCTGGCCGATGCCCAGCGCTGGGTGCCAGCCCAGGCGAAAGCATCGCAGCGCTCCTACGAACGGGCCATCGAACTATTGACGCCGCTGCTGAAACGCCTGCCCCATGATCCCACATTCAACTCCAGGATGGCATTGTATTGCGCTTACGCAAATATCAAACAGTCAGCCCTAGCTCATGTGAAACAGGCTGTCACGCTGGCGCCCGAGGCGCCCGATATCCATTTTCGCGCCGCCTTGACCTATGAACTCATAGGAAATCGAGCTGAAGCATTCACCGCCCTGACGCATGCGATCAAGCGTGGCTACCCTATCAATCTGATCGAATCCACACCCGATCTGTTGAATCTTCGGCGAGATACTCGCTACCAGCAATTACTTGATATAGAAAGAAACGATAAAAAATGACCTATGTAAGCCCTTGGATGAAATTGTCCGTGCATTTTGACGCAGATCAGATCACCAATCAACTCGACTACAGCTTCACCTCGTGCGATGGTACGGCCGATCCACGTCACGGCCCCTACATGGGCGGCGTGCACTTCCAGAAAGGCCAGCATGTCTATCTCGACGTCACCTGCTGCGGCTCCAAGGAAAGCGGCTTCACCTCGTTCCAGATCGTCGACTGCTGCATCATCAGCGTGCCGCAACTGACACAGATCGGCCCGAAAGTAGCAACCATCTACTCGCCGCCTTCGCCCTTCCTGCAAGCCGTAGGCGCCACTTATAGCTTGCCGCTGGACTTCGAAATCCAGCAAATACTGGGCGAACCGGAACTGCCGGCCCTGCACCGCATCCGCCAGGAATGGAAGCACAATCTGGATGTGGGATATGCAAGCGGCCGCTGGGAATTGTCTTTCGTCATGACAGTGCGCATCATGCGCGGCGAAGGCGTTCAACCAGAGCTACGCGTTTTTTCCTTCGACCCGGAAAGCTCAGTTGGCGGCAATACCGACTGGTAAAACTCCTTGTCCCGCCATATGCCAGCATGGCGGGACTCATCAGCCAAAAACGCATCGGTAAACACAGGCTACCTACAGGCACTCACCGGGGCCAGGGTCAGTTCTGCTATCCAGACACGATCCGTGTCGTCACGCTCTCCGTTGAGCACAGCATAGTCAACTCCCAGGCCCCCACACCGGCGCGGCTTTTTCACATCCGCACGCAATACGCCGCCCCGCCCGCCGAAAGCGGTAAAATGACGGCCTTGAAGCCAAGCTCCGCCCCCTGGCGCGGCCTTGAACGCACTCAGCACCACCCACAGCCCGGCAGGCACGCATTTTCCGGCCGCCGGACCAACGACAAAGAACACATGACCACCGTCCCAAAAGAAATCAACGCCGCCGCGGCAAAGAAAAATTCGGCTGAAAAGCTTACTCCAATGATGCAGCAATATTTAGGCATCAAGGAAAACCACCCGACGATGTTGGTCTTCTACCGCATGGGCGATTTCTACGAGCTGTTTTTCGAGGACGCGGAAAAAGCGTCGCGCCTGCTGGGCATTACCTTGACGGCGCGCGGCGTGGCCAGTGGCAACCCGATTAAAATGTGCGGCGTGCCGTTTCATTCGCTGGACGGCTACCTGGCCAAGCTGGTCAAGCTGGGCGAGTCGGTGGCCATTTGCGAACAGATCGGCGACCCGGCCACCAGCAAAGGCCCCGTCGAGCGCAAGGTCATGCGCGTCGTCACGCCCGGTACCCTGACGGATGCGGACTTGCTGCCAGAGAAGGCCGAGCGCCCGCTGCTGGCCATGTGCAGCATCACGCAACGCAAGACGGTCACCACTGGCCTGGCCTGGCTGTCGCTGGCCAGCGGCGCTTTGAAGCTGATGGAGTTTTCCGGCGACAGCGGCACCGTGGCCGTGCGATTGCAGCAGGAACTGGAACGCATCGTGCCGGCTGAAATTCTCAGCGGCGACAATGGCAACCTGTTCGACGACTACGCGGGCACGCACATCAACCGCGTGCCGGACTGGCATTTCGACGTGGTGGGCGGCCACAAGGCCCTGCTCGACCAGCTGGGCGTGGCGACCTTGACGGGCTTTGGCGCCGATGGCCTCGGCGCCGCATTTGGCGCGGCCGGCGCGCTGCTGCGCTATGCGCAGTCGACGCAGGGACGCGGCTTGCAGCACGTGCGCTCCCTGACGACGGAAACGGAAAGCGAATTCATCGGACTGGACGCGGCCACGCGCCGCAACCTGGAACTGACGGAAACCATCCGCGGCCAGGAATCGCCGACCTTGTTCTCCTTGCTGGATCATTGCCGCACGGCCATGGGTTCGCGCATGCTGCGCCACTGGCTGCACCATGCGCGGCGCGACCAGAACGTGGCCCGCGCGCGCCATGAAGCTATCGCCGCACTGGCGCAAAGCGAAGCGGCCGGTCCGCTCGCCGCCACCCTGGCGCAAGTACCCGACATCGAACGCATCACCACGCGCATCGCGCTGCTGTCGGCGCGTCCGCGCGACCTGGCCGCCCTGCGCGACGGCTTGCTACAACTGCCGGCCCTGCGCGGCGACGTGGTCCGTTGCTATAGGGGTGAACAATGCGGCCAGGGCGGCGAAACCGGTTTGCTGGCCGCCATCCATACGGCGCTGGCCACGCCTGTTGCCTGCCTGGACTTGCTGGTGCGCGCCGTGGCGCAGGAGCCGGCCGCGATGGTGCGCGACGGCGGCGTGTTTGCCACCGGTTTCGACGCCGAACTCGATGAATTGCGCGCCCTGTCGGAAAATGCGGGCCAGTTCCTGCTCGACCTGGAAACGCGCGAACGGGCGCGCACGGGCATCGCCAACCTGCGCGTCGAATACAACAAGGTGCATGGCTTCTACATCGAAGTCACCCACGGCCAGACGGACAAGGTGCCGGACGACTACCGCCGCCGCCAGACCCTGAAAAACGCCGAGCGCTACATCACGCCGGAACTCAAGGTGTTCGAAGACAAGGCCCTGTCTGCGCAAGACAAGGCGCTGGTGCGCGAAAAGCTGCTGTACGACCTGCTGCTGGCCGACCTGGCGCCGCACATCGGCACCCTGCAGACCATCTCGCAAGGCCTGGCCCAGCTCGACACCCTGAATGCGCTGACGGAACATGCGCAGCAACACAACTGGGCCGCGCCGCAACTGGTCGAGGAACCCTGCATCAACATCGTCGAAGGCCGCCACCCCGTGGTGGAAAAGCAGATCGAACGCTTCATCGCCAACGATTGCCGCTTCGTCAACGAGCGCCGCCTGCTCCTGATTACCGGTCCGAACATGGGCGGTAAATCGACCTTCATGCGCCAGGTGGCCCTGATCACCCTGCTGGCCTACGTGGGCAGCTACGTGCCGGCCGCTTCCGCCACCATCGGCCCCATCGACCGCATCTTCACGCGTATCGGCGCCACCGACGACCTGGCGGGCGGACGCTCGACCTTCATGGTGGAAATGACGGAATCGGCGGCGATTTTGAACGGCGCCACCGAGCACTCGCTGGTGCTGATGGATGAAGTGGGCCGCGGCACCTCGACCTTCGACGGCCTGGCCCTGGCCTGGGCCATCGCGCGCCATCTGATCGATACGAGCCGCAGCTTCACCCTGTTCGCCACGCATTACTTTGAGCTGACGCAACTGCCGGACAGCCACCCGAGCGCCGCCAACGTGCATCTCTCCGCCGTCGAGCACAAGGACAGCATCGTCTTCCTGCACGCCGTGCAAGCCGGTCCCGCCTCGCAAAGCTACGGCTTGCAGGTGGCGCAACTGGCTGGCGTGCCGCAGCCCGTGATCAAGGCGGCGCGCAAGCACCTGGCGCGCCTGGAAGCGCAGGCGCTCGACGCCACGCCGCAGCGCGACCTGTTCGCCGCACCGGCAGCCGATTCGTATGCACAGGAGGAAGAAGAGGAAGCGGCGGCGCCGCTGGCAGCGTTGAACGCGGCGCAGCAAGCCTTGCTCGACGCCATCGCCGACCTCGATCCCGATGCGCTCACGCCGCGCGACGCGCTGGAACAGCTGTACCAGTTGAAACGGCTGGCCGCCGCATGACCTGCCGGCGCAGCTCGATACGCCTGCTGGCCGCCGGCTTGCTGACTGCCAGCCTGCCATGGCAAGCGGCGCTGGCCGCTTCGGGCGACCAGGCCGGCTTCGAGTTTGCCGTGCTGGGCCATTCCTTCAACGCGGGGCCGGACGACGGCCCCCTGAAAAAAGCCATCGCCGACACCAGCGCCTTCAATGCCTCGTTCGTCGTGGCCACCGGCATCAAGGCCGCCAGCGAATCGTGCAGCGACAAGCTGTATGGCCAGCGCAAGGATTTGCTGGACGCCAGCGGACCGCCGCTGATCGTCTCGCTGTCGGCCAGCGACTGGGCCAACTGCCGCAATTCGCGCGGCAGGGTCAACGCCATCGAACGCCTGAACCGCCTGCGCGACGTGTATTTTGCCGATGACCAGAGCCTGGGCCAGCGCAAGCTGACTTTGTCGCGGCTGTCATCGACGGCGAAGTTCCGCAGCTATGCGGAAAACGCCCACTGGGAATACGGCGGCGTGCTGTTTGCTACCGTCAACCTGCCCGCGAACAACAACCATTTCTTGCCAGAAGCGGGACGCAACAGTGAATTCGAAGACCGCCTGGTCGCCAACCGCTCCTGGCTGCAGCGCCTGTTCGCCATGGCGCAGCGCAAGCAGCTCGACGGCATCGTGCTGTTTTCCGATGGCGACGCGGGCGTGCTCGATGAAGACGACAATTCGCTGCTGCCCAGCTTTAGTTCGAAACAGGACGGCTTTGCCGGACCGCGCAAGCAGATCCGCACCCTGGCGAAGAAGTTCAGCGGCAAGGTGTTATTGGTCGATACGCAGCGCGATGGCGACACGGATGGCAAGGAGGGGAAAACCAAAAAAGCCGCAGCCAAAACAGGCGGGCCGAAGATCAGCTGGAAAGGCAACCTGGGCCACGTCAGCATCAACAACGACTGGGCCGCCATCGCCGTACGGCCCGGCAAGACGCCATTCTTTGAGGTGCGTCAACGCGCCGTCAGGCCATCGGCGCAAGCCAGGGCCAGGGCGTCGACCGTGCGCCGTTAGCGCATAAGCAAACAGGCCGGCATGTAGCCGGCCTGTTTTCATTCAAGCAGCGTCACGCCCAACAGACGTCACGACGCCTGACAAAACCGTAGCGAGCAGCTGCGCGGCGTGGCCGAGAAGCGCAACCGTACTAGAGTACGGTGAGCATCGCCGGCCGCGCCCCGCTGCGCGCAGCAGGTTTGGTCAGGTGTTAATGAATAGGGTGGGTGCGGAAGTGATCGCCCTCTTCGCCTTCATCATCTTCATCGCCATGGTCATGGCCGTGTGCGCCATGCACGTGGCCATGGGCGATTTCTTCGTCGGTGGCTGCGCGCACATCAGCGACGGTCAGCGAGAAGCGCAGCGCGATGCCGGCCAGTGGATGGTTACCGTCCAGCACGACCTTGTCGTCGGCGATATCAGTGACCGTGAAGATCATCGCTTCTTCATCCGGCGAATCGCTTTCCGGCATGCCTTCGAACTGCATGCCCACTTCCAGCGGCTCAGGCAGGCGATTGCGCGGCTCGACCTTCACCAGGGCTGGATCGTATTCACCGAAAGCATCATCCGGTTCGATCTGGATCGTGTTGGAATAGCCAACTTCCTTGCCGTCGAGCTCTTCTTCGATCTTCGGCAGGGTGTTTTCATAATCACCGTGCAGGTAGACCATAGGCTGACGGCCGTCTTCGATCAGATTGTCTTGCGCGTCTGACAGTTTGTAGTTGACAGTCACGACCGTATTTTTGGCAATCTTCATTATGCTTCCTTTCATTGTATAAGCTGGCAAATTATACCTTCACGCCGCCAACGGCAGGCGCATTCCTGCATTTCCGGTTGTTATAATGGGCGCATGAAAAAATTAACTCTCCTCGGCGATATCACGCCGGCGCAATTCCTGCGCGACTACTGGCATAAAAAACCCTTGTTGATCCGTCAAGCTGTGCCTGGTTTCAAGGCACTGTTCGATTTCAAGGCCCTGGCCGAGCTGGCTACCCTGGACCACGTCGAATCGCGCCTGGTCAGCCATGCGGATGGCCACTGGAACATGCAGCAAGGTCCATTGACCAGCCTGCCCTCGCTGAAACAGAAGGAATGGACCTTGCTGGTACAGGGCGCCAACTTGCACAGCGCCAAGGCCGACGCCCTGCTGCGCCAGTTCCGTTTCCTGCCGGACGCGCGCCTGGACGACCTGATGGTCAGCTTCGCCACCGATGGCGGCGGCGTGGGCCCGCATTTCGATTCGTATGACGTGTTCCTGCTGCAAGGCCAGGGCAAACGCCACTGGCGCATCGGCGCGCAGAAAGACCTGAGCCTGATCGACGGCTTGCCGCTGAAAATCCTCAGCAACTTCACGCCCGACGAGGAATTCACGCTGGAACCGGGCGACATGCTGTACCTGCCTCCCCACTACGCGCACGACGGCGTGGCCATCGGCGACTGCCAGACGTATTCGATCGGCTTCCGCTCGCCATCGTTCCAGGAACTGGGCGAAGCCTTCCTGCAATTCATGGCCGACTCGATCGACTTGCCGGGCATCTATAGCGATCCGGACCTGAAGGCGTCGGGCAAGCCGGCGGAAATCCCCCGTGAAATGCTCAGCACCATCACGGAAGAAATGAACAAGGTGCGCTTCACGGAAGAAGATGTGACCATTTTCCTCGGTGAACACCTGTCGGAACCCAAGCACAATGTATTTTTCACGCCGCTGTCCAAGCCGCTGACGGTGGGCCGCTTCGCGGACGCCGCACAGAAAAAGGGTGTCGTGTTGTCGCGCAAGACGCTGATGCTGTATCGTGGCAAGAATGTCTTCATCAATGGCGAATCGTTTGCCATTGGCAAGGCCGATAAAACGGCCCTGGAAACCCTGGCCAACGAACGCGCCCTTGATGGCACAGCCGTAGCCCAGGCTTCCGATGACGTGATGGATGCCTTATATACCTGGTATCAGGATGGCTGGATCGAACTGGCTTGAATGGGTGCAGCGTAGTAAAAGTGGTATTACAGCAGGGGGAATATCGGCATCTGCGCTAGCGCAATAAAACATATTATTTTTATATCGTTTTGTCGCGCTTTCGCAAATCGCTTACACTTGCTTGCAATTTGCTTCGGCAAATATTGCGATATCACAAAATAGTTGCGAATTTGCCTCTTGCTCCTATTGCGACGCACCAAAAATCGCTATAATATTCGGTTAGGAAGTTTCCGTTGTCTGGCAGGCACCACCTGGTACGAAAAGCCTTCGAAGACGACCTAACGAGCGATAATTACCGGTAATTATTCATCGCAACAATATTGATTTATTTTTTGAAATAATTAAGGAAAACAAATGAAAAAATCCCTGCTGATCGCCTCCCTGATGGTTGTTGCTCTGGCTGCTTGCAGCAAAAAAGAAGAAGCTCCTGCACCAGCACCAGTAGTTGAAACCCCAGCACCAGCACCAGCAGTTGAAGCTGCTCCAGCTGCTGCTGCTGACGCTGCTGCTTCGGCCGCTACCGACGCTGCTGCTGCTGCTTCGGCTGCCGCTTCGGCCGCTACCGACGCTGCTTCGGCTGCTTCGGCTGCTGCATCGGCTGCTAAGTAATTTAGCACCCTGCACTAAAGAAAGCCGGCCTTCGGGCCGGCTTTTTTATTGGGCAAACGCCCAAGCAAACCTACCGCGCCGCGCTTTGCGGCCTGCGATGTTCACCGTACTCAAGTACGGTTACGCTTCTTGGCCACCAATCACTGTCGCTCGCCACGGTTTTGCTGGACGTCGCAAACACCTATTGCACACCCAAAATAAAAAGGCTGACCCGGTTTTTACCGGGCCAGCCTTTTTTATGATGTGTGACAGCTTTTGATAGCCGCCACTCAGCGAACCTTATTTCAACTGGTCGTTCAGCAGACCCAGGATCTTCTCTGCCACTGGCGAGACGTCCGGCTGGCCTTCGTTGCTGAGGATGCTGACCAGGCTGGTCGCGCCATTGCCGGCCTTGACCAGAACGCGATAGCGCTGCGCGCCCTTGTCCTTGTCGGACGACGAGCCCCAGCTGAACAGTTTCGAGAAGAAGCCATCTTTCTTGACGGCATCCGGATCGACGTAACGCACGAAATACGTGCCTTGCGTGCGGTCGCGGTCTTCCACGGTGAAGCCAACGCGGTCCAGTGCCAGGCCGACGCGGCGCCAGGCGCGGTCGAAACTTTCATCGACTTCGATGGCGCGCGCCGGCGTGGCGGCGTCGCCCACCAGCTTGGCGTGTTGCGGCTGCACGATGGCGGCATCGACAGCCGTCTTCGCCTGCGCATCGTCGCTGGCCGCGCCCAGACGCGTCATCAGCTTGGCGAGGAATTGCGCTTCCAGGCCCGGATCGTTCGGACGCGCGGTCCAGGTGGTGGTTTCCTTGTCGCGGCCCGTGACAACCTCTTCCACGCCACGGTGGCTGATGTAGATCTCGGTCGAACCATCGGCCAGGCGCTCCACGCGGGTACGGTATTTATCTTTTTCACCGCTCGAATACAGGCCGTCGAAAGCCTTGCCGATGGTGCTGCGAATAAAGTCCTGCGGGATCTTGGCGCGGTTTTCGTTCCACTCTGTTTCCATGATGCCAGCCGTCGGCTGGTCGATGGCGATGGTAAAGCCCGAATCTTCCCAGAATTGCTTGAGCTGCGGCCACAGCACTTCAGGCGACTGCTTGACGACCAGCCAGCGCTGGTTGCCCGCGCGCTCGACCTTCACGCCGCCTGCCGTGACAGGCACGACGCCCACCACGCCGTCGGCGCCCACGACGACGGGCGTACCGGCCGTGGCGTTGCGCTGCGCGTTGTAGCCGGAAGCCGTGGCCACGCCATTTTTCGAATCCGGCAAGGAATAACGGTTGTCCTGCTGCAATTGCGTCAGGTCAGGCGGCACGTCCAGGGTGCCGGCTTTCTTGACCGACTTGTAGTCGACCTTGTCGCCACCGACTACCGAACTGATCATGCCACAGCCCGCGAGGCTGGCTGCGACGGCGCCGATGACGATGCCGCGGACGGCGATGGTGGCAGGCGCCGATTTGGTTTTCTTGCAATTAGTCATGTCGTAACTGGATAAGAAGCTAAGTAGCAGCTGGAATCAGGGAAGGTCCGGACTGGTCGAGTCCGGGCTTGAAGTTCGGCTTAAGACAGGATGCCAGCGTCGCGCAAGGCATCGCGCACGGTGGCATGGCAATTCTCAGCCAGCGGCACCAGTGGCAAGCGTATGCCGGCTGGCATCAGGCCCATTTCGGCCAGCGCCCATTTGACGGGCACCGGGTTGGGCTCGACAAACAATTTCTGGTGCAAAGGAAAAACTTTGTTATTGATGGCAATCGCCGTGGCGCGTTCGCCCGCCATGGCCGCGACACACATGTCGTGCATGGCGCGCGGCGCGACGTTGGCCGTCACGGAGATATTGCCGTGGCCGCCGCAGAACATCAGCGCCATGGCGGTCGGATCATCGCCCGAGTACACGGCGAAGTCGGCCGGCAAGAGACGCAGCAGGTCGATGCCGCGGCCGATATTGCCGGTCGCATCTTTCACGCCAACGATATTCGGGATGGCGGACAGGCGCACGATGGTTTCGTTGCTCATGTCGGCAACCGTGCGGCCAGGTACGTTGTACAGGATGACGGGGATGTCGACGGCTTCGGCGATGGCCTTGAAGTGCTGGTACATGCCTTCCTGGGTAGGACGGTTGTAGTACGGCACCACTTGCAAGACAGCATCGGCGCCCGCTTCTTTCGCGTAGCGCGTCAGTTTGATGGCCTCGGCCGTGGAGTTGCCTCCGGCGCCGGCGATGATAGGAATGCGTCCCTTGGCATGTTCGACGGTCAACTGGATCAGTTCGCAGTGTTCTTCCACGCTGACTGTTGCCGATTCGCCCGTCGTGCCAACGATGACGATGCCGTCCGTACCCTCGGCGATATGCCAGTCGATCAGCTTGCGCAGGCCTGGAAAGTCCAGACTGCCGTCTGCGTGCATCGGGGTGACGATTGCTACAATGCTGCCCTTGATCATAGTAAGTTTATAGCGCCGATAAATAAAACAACGATTGTAGCGGATAGCCCGCGCCTGTGGTGCATTCTGACATAGTATGGCCGCTCAAAACGTCGGCAGCAGGGCTGCCAACCGTGGAAAATCCGGCCGGACGGCACAAATTCGTTGCACCAGAGCAGCTTTTGGCTGTTCCACGCGCCCATCCTCATACGCTACCACACGCAAGCCGTGCTGGACCGCCCAGGTCAGCATTTCGCCTTCCTTCAGCAGGAACTTCGGATTCGACGGCTTGCCGAACTGCTCATTGCCTTCAGCAAACGTTTCATACAGCAGCACGCCATCGGGCGCCAGGCTGGCAATCATGGCTTCCAGCAGGGGCCGGTGCAGGTAATTGGTGACGACGATGCCGGCAAAACGGCCGGGAGCGAAAGGCCATACGGCGCCCTGCGCTTCCAGATCCACCAGCGACGTGGTGATGCCCGTGCCAGCCGCCTTTTCCAGCATTTCCGGATCATGGTCGAGCGCGATCACGGGGTGGCCCAGGCTTACCAGGTGGCGCGCGTGGCGGCCCGCGCCGCAGGCCAGGTCCAGCACTTCGCCGCCGGGGATCAGGGGCGCCCAGCGGCGCAGCCAGCCGGAAATCGCTTCGGTTTCTAATATTGGTTCAGTTACTTGCATCGGTACTTCCATCAATTATTTGCGTCCATCCAGTTGCTTGCATCAAGTCAACAGGGCCGTCAGGGGCGTGACCAGGGTGACAAAAATGCCAATGACAAATTCGATCGCCGCCAGCAAGGCGCGGTTCAATACGCCCGTGTACATCAGCAGCACCAGGGCGCCGAAGACATACAGGCTGTAGCGCTCGATACTGGCGTAAGGACGCGCCAACTGCATCGGCAGCAAGCCCGTCATGATGCGTCCGCCATCGAGGGGCGGCACGGGAATCAGGTTAAAGACAAACATGGCCGCATTCACGCTGACGCCGGCGCCCGCCATCTTGCGGAAAAACATGCCCATTTCCGTCGGCGGCATCACGCTGAGCACGACAAAGGCGATCATCCAGCCCAGGCCCATGACGAAATTGGCGCCAGGACCGGCAAACGCCACCCAGGCCATCTGCTTCTTCGGATTGCGCAGGCGGCTGAAATCGACAGGCACCGGCTTGGCATAGCCGAACGGCACCTGGATCGTGAAATACAGCATCAGGGGCAGCAAGATCGTGCCGAAAGGGTCGATATGCCGGATGGGATTGAGGCTCAGCCGGCCTTCGTTTGAGGCCGTGGGATCACCGAAATAACGGGCGGCATAGCCATGCGCCGCCTCATGCAGGGAAATGGCAAACAGCACCGGCACCAGGTAGACCGCAACGGTCTGGACTATCGTATTGAAATCGCTCATGACCGCGATTCTACCAGAGGCGAACTAGGCTCTTTCTTACGTTGCCATTAAGAACAGATGAAGAACGGCGCCAGAACAGGCCTGCGATGCCGCCTACAAACCCAGCACGACCGGGTCGCCGCGCCCCACGCGCACCACTTCCGGCTCCGCTCCCGTCAGGTCGATCACGGTGCTGGGGCCATGCGCGCAGACGCCGCCATCGATGATCAGGTCGACCAGTTTTTCCAGTCGCTCGCGGATCGTGTCGGCATCCGTCAGGCTGTCTTCATCGCCGGGCAGGGTCAATGTCGCGCCCAGCAGCGGCTGACCCAGCTCTTCCAGCAGGCATTGCACGATGCGGTGCTGCGGCACGCGCAGGCCGATGGTCTTGCGCGAAGGATGGCTGAGGCGGCGCGGCACTTCCTTCGTCGCTTCCAGGATGAAAGTGTAGGCGCCCGGCGTGGCCGCCTTGAGCAGGCGGAACTGGCGGTTGTCCACGCGGGCATACACGCCCAGCTCGCTCAAGTCACGGCACAGCAAGGTTAAATGGTGCTTTTCATCCACGCCACGGATGCGGCGCAGGCGCTCGACGGCGCCCTTGTCGTCGAGCTGGCACACCAGCGCGTAGCAGGAATCCGTGGGCAAGGCCACGACGCCGCCGGACTGGATGATTTGCGCCGCCTGCTTGATCAGGCGCAATTGCGGATTGTCAGGGTGAATCTGGAAAAATTGACTCATGTGTAAGCGTTCTGGCGAACCAGCTTGTTAAGTTAGCATTATTGTACGCCGCGTAGCGCGGCGATGCGTTGTTCTAGGGGCGGATGGGTGGCGAACAGCGCGCCCCAGCCGCCATTACCGCCGCTGATGCCCAGCGCCTGCATCGATTGCGGCAGCTCGCCCGGCGGCACACCGCCCAGGCGGGCCAGCGCATGCATCATCGGCGTGGGGCTGCCCAGCAGCTTGGCGGAACCGGCGTCGGCGCGGAATTCGCGCTGGCGCGAAAACCAGGCCACGATGATGGAAGCGAGCAAGCCGAAGATCACTTCGCACACCATCACGGTCACAAAGTAACCGATGCCGCGCCCGCCGCCTTCGCGGTTGTTATTTTTCAACAGCACGTTATCGACAAAGAAACCCACCACGCGGGCCATGAAGACGACGAAGGTATTCACCACGCCCTGGATCAGGGTCAGGGTCACCATGTCGCCGTTTGCGACGTGGGCGATCTCGTGGCCCAGCACGGCTTCGACTTCATCGCGGTTCATGCTTTGCAGCAAACCGGTGGAGACGGCCACCAGCGCGGAATTCTTGAAGGCGCCCGTGGCAAACGCATTCGCGTCGCCCTCGTACACGGCCACTTCCGGCATGCCGATGCCGGCCCGCTCGGACAAGGCGCGCACGGTATTGACCAGCCACAATTCCGTCGACGACGTCGGGTTGTCGATCACGCGCGCGCCCGTGCTCCACTTGGCCATCGGCTTGCTGATCAACAATGAAAAGATCGAACCCGTGAAGCCCACCACCAGTGAAAACACCAGCAGGCTGCCCAGGTTCAAGGTGCTGCCGCGTGCCGGATTGCCCACGCCCAGCAAACTGAGTACGAGCGACAGCACCAGCATCACGGCCAGGTTGGTTGCGATAAACAGGACGATACGTTTCATGGGCGATGGCTCCGGATGACTATGTATAACAAGAATAACAAAAAGATATGCGCGCTAACGCAGATTTCAAGCAGCGACACGACGGCGCATCGGCAGCCAGGAAAATCGTCGCGAGCGGCAGTGATTTGTGGCCGAGAAGCGCAACCGTACTGGAGTACGGTGAGCATCGCCGGCCGCAAAGCGCGCCGCGCAGCAGATTTGCCTGGCTGTCAGCTAAAACCAGTCGTGCCAGATCGGGGTGACGCTGGCTGGCAAAGGCGGCAGCATGGCAAAATCCACGCGCGACTCGCCCGGCGCATGGAAATCCGTGCCGCGCGAGGCGAGGAAGCCGTAAGCGTTGGCCAGTTGCGCGTATTCCGGATACTGGTCCGGACTGTGGCTGCCCGTAACGACTTCGATGGCCACGCCGCCGAGTTGTTTGAATTCATCGAACAGCACGCCTTGCGCCATGTCGCTGAAACGGTAGCGGCCCGGATGGGCGATGACGGCCACGCCGCCCGCGCCGCGTATCCAGCCCACCGCTTCGGCCAAGGTAGCCCAGCGGTGCTCGACGTAGCCCGGCTTGCCTTCCGACAGGTATTTCTTGAACACGTCGGGAATGTTCGCGCATTTGCCCATTTCCACGATGTAGCGGGCAAAGTGCGTGCGCGACATCAGGTCCGGGTTGCCGACGAATTTCAAGGCCCCTTCATAGGCATCGGGGATGCCGGCCAGGTCCAGCTGGCGGGCAATCTCGCGGCCGCGCGCGTCGCGCCCGGAACGCGTCTGGTGCAAGCCCTGCACCAGACCCGGATTGTTTTCATCGACTTGCAAGCCGACGATGTGCACGGTTTCGCCGGCCCACGTAATGGAAATTTCCACGCCGGCCACGAAGCGCATGCCCAGGTCCAGCGCGGCCGTGCGCGCGGCGGCGATACCGGACACTTCATCGTGGTCCGTCAACGCCCACACGTCGACGCCCGCCTTGCGTGCGTGCGCAGCCACGGCGGCGGGGGACAGCACGCCGTCGGAGATATTCGAATGACAATGCAGGTCGACTTTAAGCATGTGAAAACAATACCCTGCACGGGCTCAGCATGGAAGAAGTTTTCATTGTACGCTGCTTGTCAAATAGCGCTGCAGCGTTCCCGACACACATCAGGCCAAAAAGGCTTCCACCAGCCTTGCCAGTGCCTGCGGCTGGTCATGATGCAGCATGTGGCCCGCATCGAGCATCATCTCGCAGCGCACATCCTTGATACAGGCCAAACGCCGGTCGATCTCAACGCGCGCCTGCTCCTTGGGCCCCATCCATTGCCACATATTCGTGTCATCGGCCTCCACCCACAGCACGGGCGCCGTGATGCGGCGCCAGCAGGCCATCACCTCTTCCACCTGGTACAGGACGGGATTGACGCGCTTGTGCTGCGGGTCGCCCATGATGTCCCACTCGCCCGCCTCGTTCTGCGCCGACCAATGTTCGGCGAGAAAAGCCGCGCGCTCGTCCGGCAGGCGCGGATTGGTCTTTTGCAGGCGCTCTGCCACGGCCTGTTGCGTGGGATAGCTGCGCATGGCGGGCGGCTCGCGCAATTCATCGAGCCACTTGGCGTAGCGGCCCGGCGCCTGCTCCGGCTTGGTGGCCATCATGCCGAAGCCTTCCAGGTTGATGAAGCGGCTGATGCGCTCGGGCCGCACGCCCGCGTACAGGCCGGCCACGTTGGCGCCCATGCTGTGGCCCAGCAGGTTGACGGGCGCGTCCGGCGAATAGTGCAGCAGCATGGCGTCCAGGTCGGCCAGGTAGTCGGGGAACCAGTAGGTATCCGATTGCGTGTAGTCGCTGAGGCCAAAGCCGCGCCAGTCGGGCGCGATCACGTGCCAGTCGCCCTGCAACTCGTCGACGACGAACTGGAACGAGGCGGCCACGTCCATCCAGCCATGCACCATGAACAGGATGGGCGCGCCTTCGCGGCCCCAGTGGCGCACATGCGTGCGGGCGCCGCGGATGTTGATGAATTCGGAACGGGAAAGTTTCATGGGTTTCATCGGATGCCTGCCTTGAAAGTGGCGCAGATGGCGCCACATGCTGTGTCTGTAGATAGGGCGCGCATAAAAGTACGACCGTTCGATAATTATACCGGATTAACGCCCGGCGCTCGGACTTGCCCTGCAACAGCGTAAAATAGCGCAAAACTTCCGCGTCCGGCCGTGCCCGGCGCTTCCACCACCGCCACAGGCTAACGATGACACTCTACCAATTGGGCGCCGATGCGCCACAGATTGATGCTTCCGCTTTTGTTGCCGACACGGCCAATGTGATCGGCAAGGTGACCCTGGAAGCGAATACGTCCGTATGGTTCGGCGCCACGATTCGCGGCGACAACGAACGCATCACCGTGGGCGCCAACAGCAATGTGCAGGAAGGCGCCGTGCTGCATACGGACCCGGGCTACCCGCTCGACATCGGCCAGAACGTCACCATCGGCCACCAGGCAATGTTGCATGGCTGCACGATCGGCGATGGCGCCCTGGTCGGCATCCAGGCCGTGATCCTGAACGGCGCGAAGATCGGCAAGAACTGCCTGGTCGGCGCGGGCGCGCTGGTCACGGAAGGCAAGGAATTTCCCGACAATATGCTGATCATCGGCTCACCGGCGAAAGCCGTGCGGGCCCTGACGGCAGACGATATCACCAGGCTACAAGGCAACGCCGTGAACTATGTGCAACGCGGCCAGCTATTTAATACGCAACTCAAGAAGATTGGATAAAAGAATGACGACTGAAACCACGGGCGCAGTCAGCGCAGCCCTTACCGGCCAGGATACCCTGCAAAAATTTATTTTCGACAACGCCGCCGTGCGCGGCCAGTTCATCGACGTTTCCGGCACCTGGCAGGAAGTGGTGTCGCGCCACGCCTACCCGACGGCCGTGAAAAAAGTGCTGGGCGAAATGGTGGCTGCCGCCGCCCTGCTGTCGGCCAACCTGAAATTCAACGGTTCCATCATCATGCAGATCCACGGTGACGGTCCCGTGCGCCTGATGGTGGTCGAGTGCGATTCCGACCTGCGCCTGCGCGCCACGGCCAAGCTGGACCCGGACGCCACGATTCCCGACGTGGCCACCGTGCCGCAGCTGCTCAACGCCACGGGCAAGGGCCGCTTCATCATCACCCTGGACCCAGCCGACAAGGTGCCCGGCCAGCAACCGTACCAGGGCATCGTGCCGCTGGACGGCGACGACATGGCCACCGTGATCGAAAACTACATGTTGCGCTCGGAACAGCTCGATACGCGCCTGTGGCTGGCCACGGACGACACCGTCTCGCGCGGCCTGCTGCTGCAAAAGCTGCCGCACCATGGCGGCAAGGCCGAAGCGACGCCCGTCTCGGAAGAAGATGCGCTGGACACGTGGAACCGCGCCGTGATGCTGGCGTCGACCCTGAAAGAGGCGGAAATCCTGTCGACGGACATCGATACCCTGATGCAGCGCTTGTTCTGGGAAGAAACGATCCGCGTCTTCGACCCGCTGCACCCGAGCTTCCATTGCACTTGCACGCGTGAAAAAGTGGGCAATATGCTCAAGATGCTGGGCGAGGAAGAAGTCAACAGCACCCTGGACGAAGTGGGCCTGGTGGGCGTGAACTGCGATTTCTGCGGCCAGCACTACGAATTCGACAAGGTCGATTGCGCGCAACTGTTCATCACGGATGCGCCGGCCGAAGTGCTCATCCCGCCAGCCGCCAGCATTAACTAATTGTAATAATCTCCGCGCCGCCCCTCAGGCGGCGCAATTGTTTCTACTGTCATCTTCCCGTCATCAGTTCGTCATCAGCCCGTCACGCGCCGCCGTTACGCTGCGCAGCTTGTATTACTTCCCACTTTCCACAGGCTGATGATGACCACCCACTTGACGCTGGCCCTGCGCCGCCATTCCTTTCACGTGTTGCTGGGCGCTTGCGTTGCGGGCTTGAGCCTGCCGGCCCTGGCGCAAACGGCCGTCGCCGCCGCCGTGGCGTCCGCCGCCACCGACATGGCCGCTGCTGCTGCCCCGGCTGCCGAAGACAATGCCCCGATCACCACCGTGGAGATTTCCTCGCGCAAGACGCGTTCTTCCGTCGCCCTGAGCAAGAGTGAAATACAGAAAATCCTGCCCGGCACGAATCCCCTGAAAGCCTTGCAAACCTTGCCCGGCGTCAGCTTCCAGACGGCCGATCCATGGGGCAACAACGAGCAGAACCTGTCGCTGTTCGTGCATGGCTTTTCCGGCCAACAACTGGGCTACACCATGGACGGCGTGCCGCTGGGTGACCAGCAGTACGGCAACTACAACGGCCTGTCGCCGCAGCGCGCCGTGATCAGCGAAAACGTGCGCAGCGTCGTGCTGTCCTCAGGCGCGGGCGACCTGGCCACGGCGTCGACCAGCAACCTGGGCGGCACCATCGAAACCTATTCCAGCGACCCGCTGGCCACGCAGGGCGCCAGCGTGCAGCAAACCGTGGGCAGCCACCGTACCTCGCGCACGTTTGCCCGCTACGACACGGGTGCCTTCGGCGACGGCAGCAGCGCCTATTTTTCCATCCTGCACCACGAAGCGCGCGCCTGGGACTTCGATGCGCGCCAGGGCGGCGACCAGTTCAACGCCAAGTACGTCAACCGCAGCGAGGCGGGCAAGCTGACCCTGTTCTTCAATTACTCGGACAAGATCGAACCGAACGAGGACAGCACCGTGCACGTGGCCGGCGAAACGAGCTCGCCATACACGCGTCCCTTCCTGTATCCGGATTTCAAGGCGGCCCTCAACTACCTGTCGCCGACGGGCGCGACGCCTGCCGCCGACGGCAACAATTACCGCAATTACTACAGCGATGCGCAGCGCACCGATTACCTTGCCTACGCCAAGTTCGACGCCAATTTGTCCGAGGGCATGACGTGGTCGAATCAGGTGTATTACCACAAGGATGACGGCGCGGGCGTGGTAGCCGGCCCCATCGGCGTGGCCGGCTTGCCGGGCCTATTCAGCGTGTACTACCCGAAGCAGAACCTGAAGGAAGTCTTCGGCAACTCGGGCTACGCCGTGCGCACGACGGAATACGACATCAAGCGCGGCGGCTTCATTTCCACCCTGCGCAAGGAAATCGGCGAGCACCAGCTGGAAGCGGGCTTGTGGCTGGAACAGAACCGCTCGTCCGCCTACCGCCGCTGGTATGCGCTGGACGTCAACAACCCGACTTCGCCGTACGACCGCCCCAGCAATCCATTGATCACGCAATACGGCAGCGAGATCGACAACAAGGTGGTGCAGCTGCACTTGCAGGATGAATGGCGCATCCGCCCCGATATCGCCCTGCAGGCCGGCTTCAAGTCCAGCCTGCAGTTTGCCGATGGCCAATTCCCCGTGCAGCCGGCCAAGGGCGCCATTTCCGGCGGCTCGACGGCCTTACCGGTCGGTACCATCAACACGAAAAAATGGTTCCTGCCGCAAGTGGGCGCGCGCTGGGACTTCACGCCGCAAGACCAGCTGTACTTCAATATCCAGAAGAACATGCGCCAGTTCGTCACCTACGGCGGCGGCGGCGCCTCGCCGTGGAGCTTGTCGAGCCAGGCCGCGTTTGATTTGTTCAAGCGCGATGCCAAGCCGGAAACGGCCCTCACCTATGAAGTGGGCGTGCGCGGCAGCCACGCCTTGAACCTGGGCGCCATCACGGCCATCGATGGCCAGGTCAATGTGTACCACGTCGATTTCAGCAACCGCTTGCTGCAGATCAGCCCGACGCCCGTGATTTCCTCCATCATTGGCGGCAACCCCGTGCTGGCCAACGTGGGCAGCGTGCGCACGGACGGCATCGATATCGCGGGCACCGTCCACTTTGGCAATAATTTCTCGTTCTACAATGCCCTGTCGTACAACCGCTCGCAGTACGCGGACAATTACAACAATGGCGCCGCGCTGGTGCTGACGGCGGGCAAGAACGTGCCAGGCTCGCCGGAATGGCTGAACAAGTTCGTCGCTTCCGCCACGGTTGGCGATATCGAAGTGCAACTGACGGGAGACTATGTGGGCAAGCGCTACGCGACGTACACCAACGATCTGTCCGTGCCCAGCTATTTCCTGATGGGCCTGGGCGTGTCGGGCAAGCTGCCGGCCATGGCCGGCTGGCTGAAAAATCCGCGCTGGAGAGTGAACGTCAGCAACCTGGCCAACCGCGAAGGTTCGCTGAACGTGGTGGTCGGCGCAGCCGACAAGACGTACAACACCTTCCCGATCGCCCCGCGCCAGGGTTTCCTGACCTTGACGGCGGATTTCTGATGCGCGCGCCCGCTCTACCCCAACGTCACTTTTCGCGCCGCAGCTTCGTCCAGGCGGCCGCCGGCGGCCTGGCGCTGGCCGCCGCACCCGGCTTCGCGGCCGGCCTGCTGGAGACAAAGCCAAGCCGTCCGCTCGTGTTCGCCCACCGGGGTGCCAGCGCCCTGCGCCCTGAACACACGCTGGCATCGTACGCCAAGGCCATCCTCGACGGCGCCGACTACGTGGAGCCGGACCTGGTCGCCACGCGCGACGGCATCCTCGTGGCGCGCCATGAAAGCAACCTGATCGACACCACCGATGTGGCGCGCCGTCCCGAGTTCGCCAGCCGGCGCGGCAAGAAGCTGGTCGATGGCGAATGGCACGAGGGCTGGTTCGTCGACGACTTCACCCTGGCCGAACTGAAAACCCTGCGCGCCATCGAGCGGCTGCCGAAAGTACGCACCGGCAACACCTTATACGATGGACAATTCCAGATCCCGACGTGGGAAGAAATCATCGATTTTGTTGCAGCGCAATCGGCCGCCAGCGGGCGCATCATCGGCCTCGTGCCGGAACTGAAAAGCTCGACCTACTTCCGCGATGCGGGCCTGGCGCTGGAAGACCGTTTCCTGTCGACCATGCTGGCGCACGAGTACACGCGCCGCGCACCGATCGAGATCCAGTCCTTCGAAGTGGCGAATCTGAAATACTTGCGCGAGAAGCTGGGACGGCGCGCCAACGTGCGCCTGATGCAGCTGGTGGTGGGCGGCGATGTGCGCCCGATGGATGTGGCCAAGGCGGGCGGCAAGCTGACCTTCGGGCAGATGATCACGCCGTCCGGCCTGCGCGACATCGCCGCCTACGCGGACGTGGTGGCGCCGCCCACGCGGGGCGTCATCCCATTGGGCGCCGACCAGCGCCTGGCAAAACCTTCGTCCATCGTCGACGATGCGCACCAGGCGGGCCTGCTCCTGCACACGTGGACCTTCCGTCCGGAAAACCGTTTCCTGGCGGCCGACTTCCGCGACGGCAATGGCGAGAATGCGCGCAACGAGGCCGGTTCCGTGGCGGAAATGCGGCGCTATATCGAGACGGGACTGGACGGCTTTTTCAGCGACGATCCGGGTCTGGGACGCATCGCCGTCGGATAAACATTTCGTAACAAATTCATTTTCAGGGCGTGGCCGATGGCTACGCCCTTATTATGCGTTTCTTGAATTTCTGAAATTGGAATTTGAAATTGGACGCATATCGCAAACTCCATTATTGTGCAATGCAACAACAGACCATTCATGGAGGGCATATGTCCACTTTTACCAACACCTACAGCAACGACAACGATAACTACTTCAGCAACCTGGGCCGCGCCACGCGCGCCTTCCTGGGCGCCCTGCTCGCTTCCAAGCCATACAGCGAACTGGCGCAGAAGGAAGTCATCGCCAGCAGCGTCACCGATGAAGAACAGCGCTATGTGCGCCCAAGCAAGCGCGATTTCGCCCTGCTGAACTCGGAAGCGAACCGCTACGAAAAGCTGATGCCGAATCTGGCCGCAGAACTGCGCTTCCTGGCGTCGCGCGGTTAAAAAACGTTCATGGCGGCGTTGCCTGCGCCTCGCCGTACTGACGTACTGTCTTCGGCTTGGCGCCTGGCCCTGGACGTTTTTTTAGCTCACTAAATATTAACAAGGAATTTTTATGATGTTTCTCGAAACCGCATTGATCGCCGTGGCCGTCGTGGTCACCGGCATCCACTTTTACCTGATCACGACCGGCAAGGCCCGTTTCTGATCAGCAAGCAGCAAGGCAGTAGCAGCACGCCGCGCCATGCGTGTGCAGCAGTACAAGGTAATAAGTACAAGGTAGTCACGTGATATGTCAGCCTGGCAATCGGTCCAGGCTGGCAAGTGGGAAGTAATACTGTCTTAATGTGGCGCAGCAGCGTCCACCGGCGTTTCCAGCAGTGGCGGGGTCTGGCCCTTGCGCACGATCTGCACGAAAATCTCATTCTGTTTGACCATGCCCAGCTCATAGCGGGCACGCTCCTCGACGGCGCCCGTGCCATCTTTCAGGTCGCGCACTTCGGATTCGAGCTTGGCGTTTCGCGCCTTCAATTCCACGTTCTTCTTGTTGGCCACCGCCACTTGGGCTTCCATGTCGGCAACACGCAGCCAGCCGCCTTTACCCAGCCAGAGGGGAAATTGTATCAACAGCAGCAGGGCTGCCAGGGCGAGCGTAATCAGGCGCATGGGGCATTCAGTTAAAAAACCGGCCGGAACATCTCCGGCCGGCCAGTGGGTTTTACATCAGCTTACTTCAGATTATAGAACGCATCGCGACCAGGGTAGCTGGCGATGTCGCCCAGGTCTTCCTCGATACGCAGCAGCTGGTTGTACTTGGCCATGCGGTCCGAACGCGACATCGAGCCGGTCTTGATCTGCAGGGCGTTGGTGGCAACGGCGATATCGGCGATGGTCGAGTCTTCCGTTTCGCCCGAGCGGTGCGAAATGACGGCCGTGTAACCGGCGCGCTTGGCCATTTCGATGGCGGCGAAGGTTTCCGTCAGGGTGCCGATCTGGTTGATCTTGATCAGGATCGAGTTCGCGATACCTTTCGAGATGCCTTCTTTCAGGATCTTGGTGTTGGTGACGTACAGGTCGTCGCCGACCAGTTGCACTTTCTTGCCCAGTTCCGCCGTCAGGATCGCCCAGCCGTCCCAGTCGCCTTCATGCATCGCGTCTTCGATCGAGATGATCGGGTACTTGTCGCACCAGGTCGCCAGCAGGTTGGTGAATTCGGTGGCCGTCAGGCTCAGGCCTTCGCCTTCCATTTCATACTTGCCGTTCTTGTAGAACTCGGACGCGGCGCAATCGAGGCCGATGGCGATCTGCGTGCCTGGCTCGTAGCCCGCTTCTTCGATGGCCTGGATGATCAGCTTGATGGCTTCTTCATGGTTGGCCAGCGATGGCGCGAAACCGCCTTCGTCGCCCACGTTGGTGTTCAGGCCCTTCTTGTGCAGGATCTTTTTCAGCGTGTGGAATACTTCCGCGCCGTAGCGGACGGCTTCCTTGAACGACGGGGCGCCCACGGGAATGATCATGAATTCCTGGATGTCCAGGTTGTTGTCGGCGTGCGCGCCGCCGTTGATGACGTTCATCATCGGCACTGGCATCTGCATGGCGCCCGAACCGCCGAAATAGCGGTACAGCGGCAAGCCCGCTTCTTCAGCGGCAGCCTTGGCGACAGCCATCGAGACGGCCAGGATGGCGTTGGCGCCCAGGCGCGATTTGTTTTCCGTGCCGTCCAGGTCGATCAGGGTACGGTCCAGGAAAGCCTGTTCATTGGCGTCCAGGCCCATGATGGCTTCGGAGATTTCGGTGTTGATGTTTTCGCATGCTTGCAGCACGCCCTTGCCGAAGTAGCGCTTGGCGTCGCCATCGCGCAATTCCACGGCTTCGCGCGAACCGGTCGAGGCACCCGACGGCACGGCCGCACGGCCCATCACGCCCGATTCCAGCAACACATCGCATTCGACGGTCGGGTTACCGCGCGAGTCCAGGATTTCGCGACCGATAATATCAACAATAGCACTCATGTCATTCTCCAAAGTTAAGCGTAACAGGGGCTGCACACTGCGTTCTGATGCGCAATTGCACAAAGTGGGCAAAGAAACTCCCGGCGGAGACTATCAGGCCGGGAGCTGTCTTACAGGTAATACTGTCGCTATCGACCGGCGTTATTCAGCGACGGCGTTGGCTTCCTTGTGCGCCAGCGCTGCCTTGATGAACGAGGTAAACAACGGATGGCCGGTGCGTGGCGTCGACTTGAACTCAGGATGGTATTGCACGCCCATATACCATGGGTGGGCATTCTCACCCGTGCGTGGCAATTCCATGATTTCGCACAAATCTTCGCTCGGCGTACGGGCCGACACGATCAGGCCAGCCGCTTCGACACGGGCCAGGTAGTGATTATTGGCTTCGTAGCGATGGCGGTGACGCTCGGTCACCACGCTGCCGTAGATCTCGGCGGCGAGGGTGCCCGGATTGACGGCGCAGGTCTGCGCGCCCAGGCGCATGGTACCGCCCAGGTCCGAGTTTTCATCGCGCAACTCGACTTTACCATCGTGGTTTTGCCACTCATTGATCAGTGCAACGACAGGTTGATCCGTATCAAGGTCGAACTCGGTCGAATTCGCGTTTGGCATGCCTGCCTTGTTGCGCGCGTATTCGATCAGGGCCACTTGCATGCCCAGGCAGATGCCCAGGTAAGGGATCTTGTTTTCACGGGCGAACTGGGCCGCCTTGATCTTGCCTTCCACGCCGCGCTTGCCGAAGCCGCCCGGTACCAGGATGGCATCGTACTTGCCCAGATTGTCGCAACCGGTCGTTTCGATTTCTTCCGAATCGATGTACTCGATGTTGACGCGGCTTTCCGTGTGGATGCCGGCGTGGCGCAGCGCTTCGATCAGCGACTTGTACGACTCGGTCAGCTCGACATACTTGCCGACCATGCCGACGGTGATTTCCGCCTTCGGGTGCTCCATCGTGTAGATCAGCTTGCTCCAGATCGACAGGTCGGCCGGTGCCGGATCGAGGTCCAGCGCGTCGCAGATGATCTTGTCGAGGCCCTGGTCGTGCAGCATTTGCGGCACTTTGTAGATGGTGTCGACATCCCACACGGAAATGACGGCGTCTTCCTCGATGTTCGAGAACAGCGAGATTTTCGCGCGCTCGTCTTCCGGGATGGCGCGGTCGGCGCGGCACAGCAGCGCGTTTGGCAAGATGCCGATTTCGCGCAGCTTTTGCACCGAGTGCTGGGTCGGCTTGGTTTTCAGTTCACCGGCCGAGGCGATGTAAGGCACCAGGGTCAGATGGACGAAAGCCGTGTTCTTGCGGCCGGCGCGCAGGCTCAGCTGACGCGCCGCTTCCAGGAATGGCAGCGATTCGATATCGCCGACGGTGCCGCCGATTTCGCACAGGGCCACGTCGTAGCCTTCGGCGCCACGGCGGATGTAATCCTGGATTTCATTGGTGATATGCGGAATCACCTGCACGGTCTTGCCCAGATATTCGCCCCGGCGTTCCTTGCGGATCACCGATTCATAGATCTGGCCAGTGGTGAAGTTATTCACCTTTTTCATGCGGGTGGAGATGAAGCGCTCGTAGTGACCGAGGTCGAGGTCGGTTTCGGCCCCGTCATCGGTGACGAATACTTCACCGTGCTGCATAGGGCTCATCGTGCCAGGATCGACGTTGATATACGGGTCGAGCTTGAGCATGGTGACTTTAAGGCCGCGCGATTCGAGGATCGCGGCGAGGGAGGCGGCGGCAATCCCTTTTCCAAGGGAAGACACAACGCCACCAGTGACGAAGACAAATTTGGTCATTGCAGATGGTGCCGAACGGCACGTGCGGGAAATTGAAATTATACACTAAAGCCCGCCTGCGTCGCTCCCCGCGCGCGGAAATTTGCGCCAAATGACGACTATCCCTCCCCCTCCTGCTGTCTACGCACAACAAAATTACCCAATAACAATAATTGAAATATTTCCAATTCCATATTTTGTGTGGGAGACCGAACAGACCCTGCCACGGCATACGTCCAGACTGGAATTTTTCAACGGAGGTACATCATGAGCTACGAAGAACGCGACGCCTACGGCATGTATGTCAACCGCGGCCACAAAGGCCCCGGCCCTGAACTGATGGGTGCAGACACCCTGATCGGCGACCATGTGCACAACGCCAAGGATGAACACCTGGGCGAAATCAAGGAAATCATGATCGACATGCGCAGCGGCAAGATTGCCTACGCCGTCATGTCGCACGGCGGCGTCTTCACCATCGGCGAAAAGCTGTTCGCCGTGCCGTGGGAAGCGCTGCTGCTCGACACCGTCAACAAGCGCTTCACCCTCAACGTCGACAAGGAACGCATCGAAAACGCGCCCGGCTTCGATACGGATAACTGGCCGAACATGGCCGATACCACATGGGTCAATTCCATCCACAGCTATTATGGAACGACACCGCGCGAGTATTAATTAACCCCTAAGCGGAAGGCCGGGGTCGTACCCTGCAGGGTACGACCCCAGTATTTGCACTGGGGTTTAACTAAAACCGGTACTCCAGTCCCGCCACATACGTCCTGCCCCGCGCCGTACTCATCGGCGTATTGTCGTTCGACTGCGACGGCATCGAGTTCAAGCGGTTCAGCGCTTCCGAGTAATTCTTGTCCATGGCGTTCTGCACCGACAGGCGCAGGAACAGGTTTTTCGTCACCTGGTAACTCGCATACAGGTCGATCACGGCCGGGATCTTCGGATTGTCGGCCTTGAGTACTTCGCCCGTCGCTTCATCGGCTTCATTCTCCGGCGACAAACGGCGGTTCGAGCCCGTGTGCTTGAGGATGGCGCCCACTTCCAGCTTGTTGTCCAGCAGGCGCGTGCCCACGTCGAGGTTGTAGTACACGCTGGGCAGCTCGCTGATGTCGGCCGCGCCAAACCAGGCGCTGGCGATCGACGTGGGCTGGCGCGTCGTTTCGCGCGTGTACGACAGGCGCGCATACGCCGGGCCCAAGTGATATTGCGCCTCCAGCTCCCAGCCGCGCGAATACACGGGCGTGGCCGAGTTAATGTAGATATACATATTGGTCACATATTCATCCACATTCTGCCAGTCCTTAGCGATCACTTCCGCGATATTGCACTTGCGCCCGCTGTCGCACACGAGGAAAGATTGGCTGGTGATATAACCGTCGATCTTGCTCTTGAAATACAAGGCCTTGAAGTTCAGCACATCGTTCTTGCTCAGCAAGCCATGCAGGCTGGAATTGAAACCCAGCTGGTAGGTGCTGGCCCGCTCGCCCTTCAGGAAGGGGTTCATCGACGCCCCGCCGTCATTCGAGAAAAACACTTCCTGCGGATTCGGCCCGCGCATAGTGCGCTCGGCGCTGGCAAACGGCTGAAACCATGGCGTCACCTGCGCGGAAACGAGCAGCGAGGGATTGATGCCATGCTCCTTGAGCGCAATATTGCTTGCCCCTTGCGGGAAGCACTGCACGCGCAAATCGCAGGCGGGCTTGTGGCCCGTCAAATCAAAGTGCGTGTAGTTGAGGCCCGCATTGACTTGAACAATGCCGCGGTTGTATTGCAGGCCCGCATACAGGCTGTTGATCTTTTGCACGCCCTCGGGGCCGAACGTATTGTTTTCAATCGATTGCTGGTTCGCATCCGGGTTGTCCGGATCGTCGACCAGGCTTTCCACGTGCTTGCTGTATTTATTACGCATCAGCTTGCCGCCAATGGTCACCAGCGCATCGCCGCCGGCCAGTCTGAAGCTGCTGGTGTTGTTGATGTCGAAGGCGTCGGCGCGGTTGGCCGCATTCGTGTTGATGAAATTGGTCAGCGCCTCGGGCATGTATTTCTGGTTGCCGCGACTGCTGCTGGCCACCACATTGAGATCGATCAACTCGGAAAACGGCGTGTAGTGATATTTTACGTAGTAGTCATCGCTGTGGATATCGCGGCGCGTAAACGTGCTGCGGTAATCGCGCGCCGACAGTTCCAGCGCATGGAAGTCGCTCAATTTGAGGTCCAGCTTGAGCAATTGCGACTTGGGTTTTTGCTTGTAATAGCGGTTGTAGCCAAAACCGAATTCCTCGCTGTTGACGCCCTTCGCATTCTTGTAGTTGTTGCCGATCACGCTAGCGCTGGTGGCGGCCATGAAGCCCACGCTGCCGCCATCGAAGGCAGGGTTTTTCATGCCCACGGCCAGCATGGCGCTGCGGCCCACGCCGTTATTGCCGGTCCACATCTTCGTACGCGCCCCCGTTTTTTCCCCGGCGAAGACGACGTCATCGACGCCGATGGTGCGGAAATTGGCGCTGCCGGCCAGCGCATTGACGCCGTCGCCGCCGACGACATTGCCACGCGACACATCCACGCCGATGATGAAATTCGGGTCGATCAGGGCGCCGAACTGGCTGCTGGGCACGCCTCCGTGCGACACGGACGAGGGTGCGCTGCCATAGTAATTCTGACTCACGCCATCGACCATCATGTTGACGCGCCCCAGGCCCGACAAGCCGCGGATGTTGACGCTGACGGCGCCCTGCGCCGGATCGATCTGGGTAAACGTGCCCGGCATGCTGCGCACGATCTGGTCCACGGGCTGCAAGCGCGTGTCCGGCCCGCGCGCACTGACGGCGCCCGGTTTTTCCAGCGCCTGCTGTTCCGCCGGCACCGTTTCACCCGATACATTCAATGGTGGAAATTCCACCTTGCCACTGTCTTGGACTTGTTGCGCCCATGCCTGCTGCGCGAGCAAAGCCATGCAGATGCCCACGGCCTGCGTCATTGTCTTGATATGCATACACCCTCGATTTGTTATGGATAGATTTTTGAATGAAAAACAATCGGCATCCTCATGCCTTGTCCTGTCCTGGCTCCAGCTTGAATGAGACGGGCAAGGTGACGGTCACCGTGCCCTGGTGCAGGACGTTATCGGGTGGCGCCGGCAACGGTTGCGCGCGCTCAAGCACTTGCAGCGCTTCGCGGTCGAGCAGCACCGTGCCCGATGAAGTGACCAGTTCGCTGGCCAGCAATTTGCCCTCGCGGTCCACCTGGAAGCGCACCCAGGCGGCGCCAGCCCGCTTGCGCTGGCGCGCATCGCCCGGATAGCGCTTGAAGTGGGCCAGATGGCTGAGCACGCGGCTTTGCCAGCTGGCCGGCGCCGCGCTGCTTGACGGCGTGTCGCTATTGAACGGCGCCGCCTGCGGACCGCGCATGGCGGCGGGCGCCGGCGTGGCGCTGCTGCTGGCTTGCGCCGGCAAGGATGCTTCCTGCGCGGCATCCCTGCCCGGCTCCGTCGATGGGCTGGCAGCCGCCTTTTCCTCTTTTTCCGCCGCGACGATCTCCGGCGCGGCGGCGCGCGCCAGCACGGGCAACGCCTCTTGCGGGATGGCGCTCCTTGGCGGCCGGGCCGAGCTGGAGGCAGCCGACTGGCGCGCGCCCACAGCATGCGCGACCTGTGTTTCCGGCGACATCGCTTGCGCGGCAAACACCACCATCACGCTGGCCGCCGGGCTGGCGGGCGCCACGGTAACGGAATGCCAGCTGGCCCACAGCAGCAACGCCAGCATGCCCGCTACCACCAGCGCCGTGGCGATGCCCCAGTTCAATACGGGGCGCGGATTCACCCACCCTCCCGGCCGACCAGGCCCACTTTCAGATAACCGGCCTGGCGCAGGGCATCCATCACGCCCAGCACGTCTTCATACGCCGCTTGCTTGTCAGCCTGGAAAAACAGGGTGCGCTGGCGGTCGCCGCCCGTCTGGGCGTCAAGCAAACCGCCCAGCTGCTCGCGCGCCACGGGCGACTCGCCCAGATACAGGCTGTGGTCCGCTTTCAGGGAAACGAACAGGGGCTTTTCGGGGCGCGGTTCCGGCTTGGCTGTGGCGGCCGGCAAGTCGATTTTCAGGTCGACCGTGGCCAGCGGCGAGACCACCATGAAGATGATCAACAGCACCAGCATCACATCGATGAAGGGCGTGACATTGATCTCGCTCAACTCAGGCATGTCGGCCGTGTCGTCGTCCGGGGAAGGAAAGAGGCTGGCCATGGCTCAAGCCTGCTTGCGGGTGTCGAGGTCGCGGCTCAGCATCAGCAGCACTTGCGCGGAAGCGGCCCGCAGCTGCGCCTTGTACTGGTTGATGCCACGGCTGAGCACGTTATAGATGACGACGGCGGGAATCGCCGCCACCAGGCCCAGCGCCGTCGCCAGCAAGGCTTCCGCGATGCCGGGCGCGACGGTTGCCAGATTCGTGCTCTGGCTGACGGCGATGCCGATAAAGCTGTTCATGATGCCCCACACGGTGCCGAACAGACCGACGAACGGCGCCACGGCGCCGATGCTGGCGAGCAGGCCGATGCCTTGCGTCATGGCGCGCACCTGCTGCGCAATGAACTGTTCCTGGCGAAAACCGGCCCGCTCTTTCAGGGCCGCCGCCGGCGCGCTGGCGTGCGACAGATTCAGTTCCTGCTGCACATCGTCGAGCAACTGCTGCGCCAGCGAAGTGCTGCCTGCCCCCTCCACTTTGGCGGCCGCGTCAGGCAGCGAGGTGGCCGTCTTCAGCATGGCGACGGCTTGCGCCGCCGCGCGCCGGGCTTGCAGCAAACTGGCGCCCCTCACCAGCAAGACCACCCAGGTGGCCAGCGCGGCGACCAGCAAGCCGATGAGCACGCTTTTGACAACCTGGTCGGCGGCGAAAAACATGCCCAACGGCGACATATCGTGCGGCAAGGCGGACGCTTGCGCGGTGGCGTGGAACAGGGAAAGAAACATACCGCCAGCGGCGGCTTTGATACGGAA
This sequence comes from Janthinobacterium sp. BJB301, assembly GCF_002735685.1. Classification (NCBI taxonomy): domain Bacteria; kingdom Pseudomonadati; phylum Pseudomonadota; class Betaproteobacteria; order Burkholderiales; family Oxalobacteraceae; genus Janthinobacterium; species Janthinobacterium sp. BJB301. The sequence continues at coordinate 218,100 of NZ_PDZJ01000002.1, forward strand.
CAAGGGGATACGCATGGGAGCTTCAACAGGTAACAGGCATGGCTGCGCCAACGGCGCGCATGCGCATGCAAAAAAAAATCGGACGGACTACCTGGCTGCTGCGGGGAAGCTTGCTGGGGGAGAATGCCGGGCTGACCGCCCGGCGGAGGTGAAACGGCTTACTTGGCGCTGGCGATGGCGGATGCGGCAACCGGCGTGAACCAGACGAAATCCGCCTGCGGCGCCAGCACCGTGGCGCCCTTCTGCGCCAGGACCAGCACCAGCGGCGCAGGGCCGCCCGTCAAGTCCTGCACGTGCAGCGGCACGCCCAGGTCCTTGTGCGCATGATAGGCGCCGGCGATCAGCACGGCCGGCGCGGGCGCGGCCAACAGGCGCTCGGCCATGCGGCGGTCGCGCTGCTGTTGCACCGACAGCATGGCGGCCAGGCGCGGTTCGTCGATCTGGTTGTCATGCATGACGCGGATGATGTCTTTCAGCTTGGCATGCACCTTGCCATCGTTGGCCAGGTTCGAGTGCTTGCCCTGCACGGCCGGCTTGTCGACAAACATTTGCTTGATCTCGCTGCGGTCCAGGTTGGCCGACCAGACGGGATACGGCGCGCGCATCACGGTCATGACCAGGTCGCCATACTGCTCCCACTTCCAGCTGGGCTGCCAGGCCAGCAACTCGGCCACGTGCTCGGGGCGCACGACGGGATCCGTCTGCAGCCACGGCTTGACCTTGTCCACCTTGGCTTGCTGGTCCGGGTTCAGCATTTCCAGCAGCACGCTGCCTTGCGGGCGCCGGCCCTGCAACTGCTGCAGCAGCCATTGCTCGATCTGATGATGGCTGAGCTGGTCATGCTGTTCGCCCACGATGATCCTCGGCGCAGCGGCCAGCTGGGCCAGCAGTTGTTCGGCAGTCACGCGCTGGCCGCTGCGCAAGTCGACGATCTCGCCCAGCTGGCGCACATCCTGCGCGGCGGACGTCGCGGCGGCGCCGGTGGCCGCGCCAGTTACGGGGGCGACACTGCTGCAGGCGCTCAGGGCCAGCACGCAGGCGGGCAGGACGGCAGCGATGGACAGGGAGAATTTCATGGGCATGGCCTTTCGGGTCTAAGCACGCATTGCAAAATAACTACTGGCGGGCATTTTAATAGAAATGATTCTCATTTACAACCAATGCATGGCGAACCATACAGATTTTTTTACTACTGGCAAAAACCAATATGCTGCTTCGGTGAAATCCCCGGGCGCGGAGTAGAATAAAAAAAACGGAGGACTCGCGTGAATCAAACTGACCAGTTGGCGGTACTGAAAAAACCGCTGCCAGTATCCCTTGCTGCCGTACTTTCTCTGATCTTTGCCGACCGCTTTTCCATGACGCAAGCCATGCGCGAACACCATGGCCGCGACGAGTCGAGCTATCCTCCCATGCTGCCGGACGCCGTCATCTTCGCCCATTCCACCGAGGAAGTGGCGGCCGCCGTCAAGCTGTGCAGCGCGCACGACGTGCCCATCATCGCCTACGGCAGCGGCACTTCGCTCGAAGGCCACGTGCTGGCCCTGCATGGCGGCGTGACGATTGACCTGTCGCAAATGCACCAGATGGTGGCGGTGCATGGCGAAGACTTGACGGCCACCGTGCAGGCGGGCGTGACGCGCAAACAGCTGAACGAGGAAATCCGCGACACGGGCCTGTTCTTCCCCATCGACCCGGGCGCCAATGCGTCGCTGGGCGGCATGGCCGCCACGCGCGCCTCGGGCACGAACGCCGTGCGCTACGGCACCATGCGCGAAAACGTGCTGGCCCTGACCGTGGTGACGGCCGATGGCCGCATCATCAAGACGGGGACCAGGGCGAAAAAATCGTCGGCCGGCTACGACCTGACGCGCCTGTTCGTCGGCAGCGAGGGCACCCTGGGCATCATCACGGAAGTAACCGTAAAACTGTATCCGCTACCGGAAGCCATCTCGGCTGCCGTGTGCTCGTTCCCCGGCACGGGCGAAGCCGTCAGCGCCGTGATCCAGACCATCCAGATGGGCATTCCCGTGGCGCGGGTCGAGTTTCTCGATGAAAATGGCGTGAAAGCCATCAATGCCTACGACAAGATGGCGCTGCCGGAAAAGCCATTATTACTGTTTGAATTTCACGGCACGCCGGCCAGCGTGGCCGAGCAGGCGCAGCTGGTGCAAGCCATTACGGCGGAGCATGGCGCCAGCGATTTCGAGTGGGCCAGCCGTCCCGAAGACCGCTCGCGCCTGTGGGCCGCGCGCCACAATGCGTATTTCGCCCTGCTGCAACTGCGCCCCGGCAGCCGCGCCATCTCCACCGATTGCTGCGTGCCGATTTCGCGCCTGGCCGAATGCATCCTGGCCACCAAGGCCGATTGCGAAGCGCAGGGGCTCGTCTACGCCATCATCGGCCACGTGGGCGACGGTAATTTCCACGTGCAGATGCTGGTCGACCCGGACGACCCGGCCGATATCGCGCGCGCGGAAAAGGTCAACAGCGACATGGTCACGCGCGCCATCGGCATGGACGGCACCTGCACGGGCGAGCACGGCGTGGGCATGCACAAGATGGCCTTCCTCGTGGAAGAACATGGTGCAGGCGCGATCGACACCATGCGCGCCCTCAAGCACGCGCTGGATCCGAAGAACATCATGAATCCGGGGAAGATCGTGCGCTGGTAACTATAATGCCATGCGCATCGGCACGAAAGCGATACCGCCCTCCTCCACCTTCGGCCCCGTGGCGACAAAGCCCAGGCTTGTGTACAGGGGCAAGGCGTACAGGGAGGAATTGACGGTAAACGCCGTCACATCGCCTTTGGCCAGCGACGCATCGCGGGCTGCCTGCCACAGGCGGCGCGCCATGCCGCGCCGGTGCCAGGCGCGCGGCACGAACATGTGGAACAGATGCGTGTTGTCGCGCATGGCCACCACACCGGCCAGTGCACCGTCGATATGCGCGAGCTGGTAGGCATAGCGAGTCTGCGACAGATAGCCTTCGATGGCCGGCTGGCGGCAATGTTCGATGAATTTTTCCGCCCCCGCGCCATCCGGGTGCAGGGTCAAAAAAGGCATCAGGTCGTCGATCAGGGCGACGATGGCGGGCGCGTCGGCGACCAGGGCGGGACGCAGTGTCGGTTCGGGCAAGGTTGTCATCTTCAAATAATGCCATGGCCTCCTCCCCGCCGGCAACTCTCAACAGAAATCGCGGCTGCTGGTCCGCAAGCGTCCCAGCAAATGCGACATGTCGACCAGGCGCTTGGCCACCAGGTTGCGCACGATGCCTTCGCGCTGCCACACGCCGTACACGCCCAGCAGCGGCGCACTCAGCACTTCGCGCCGCTGGCTTTCCACCAGGTCGGGCCAGACGATGACGTTCACCGTGCCCGTCTCGTCTTCCAGGGTCATGAAGATGACGCCCTTGGCCGTGCCCGGCCGCTGGCGCACGGTGACGATGCCGCAGGCGCGCGCCAGCTGTCCGCTCGTGTAAGTCATCAAGGTGGACGCGGGCAGGAAACGCTGCTCCAGCAATTGCCTGCGCAGCAGCGCCAGCGGGTGGCGGCCCAGGGTCAGGCCTTGCGCGCGGTAGTCGCTGACGATGCTCTCGCCTTCCGTCGGCGCGGCCAGTACGGGCAAGTCTTCCTCTTGTGTGGTGGCGCGCAGCAAATCCCTGTCGGGCACGGCGCCGGCCGCCTGCCATAGCGCCGCGCGCCGGTGCCCGGCCAGCGCGTGCAGGGCATTGCCGGCGGCGAGCACCTGCAAATCATGACGATCCAGGCCGCCACGGAGGGCCAGGTCGGCCACGTCGGCGAAAGCAGCGATGGCGCGCGCATCCTCGATGCGCCGGGCCGCCTCCGCGCGCATGCCGAACAGGCTGTTCAAGCCCAGACGCACGGCGGGTGCGACACCCCGCCCCCCCTGCTCTTCCAGCTCCGCCTCCCAGCCGCTGATCGCCACGTCGACGGGCAGCACTTGCACGCCGTGCCGGCGCGCATCCTGCACCAGTTGCGAGGGACTGTAAAAGCCCATGGGCTGGCTGTTGAGCAAGGCGCACAGAAAGGCGGCCGGTTCGTGGCATTTCAGCCAGGAACTGGCATACGTCAGCAGCGCGAAACTGGCCGCGTGCGACTCGGGAAAACCGTATTCGCCAAAGCCCTCGATCTGGCTGAAGATGGCTTCCGCAAACGTCCGATCGTAATCATTTTTGACCATCGTTTCGACGATGCGTTTCTTGTAATTGTTCATGCCGCCCTTGCGTTTCCAGGCCGCCATGGCGCGCCGCAACTGGTCCGCTTCGCCGGGTGTGAAATCGGCCGCGATAATGGCCACCTGCATTACCTGCTCCTGGAAGATCGGGATGCCCAGGGTGCGTCCCAGCGCCTTTTCCAGGCCCTTCGGATAATCGATTGGCTCCTTTTTCTGGCGCCGCTGCAGATACGGATGCACCATGCCGCCCTGGATGGGGCCGGGGCGCACCAGCGCCACCTCGATGACGAGGTCGTAGAATACCCGGGGACGCAGGCGCGGCAGCATGCTCATCTGGGCGCGCGACTCGATCTGGAACACGCCGATGGTGTCCGCCTCGCACATCATGTCGTAGGTGACGGGGTCTTCCGCGGGAATATCCTGCAGGCGGAATTCCTCGCCGCGCCGCGCCCCCACCAGTTCCAGCGCACGGCGCAGGGCCGACAGCATGCCCAGCGCCAGCACGTCGACCTTCATCAAGCCCAACTCTTCCAGGTCGTTCTTGTCCCACTCGATGACGCTGCGCTCGGCCATGGCCGCGTTTTCAATCGGCACCAGGCGCGACAACTTGCCTTGAGCAATGACAAAGCCGCCCGGATGCTGCGACAAATGACGGGGAAAGCCCAGCAACTGCTGCGCCAGGCCAGCCCACTGCTGCGACAATGCCGCTTCCGGGTCGAGTCCGCATTCGGCCAGGCGCTCGAGCAGATCGCGCTTGCCATCGAACCAGCGATGCGCCTTGGCCACTTTTTCCACGATGGCCAGGTCGATCCCCAGCGCCCGGCCGCTGTCGCGCAAGGCGCTCTTGGGCCGGTAGCTGATCACCACGGCCGCCAGCGCGGCCCGTTCGCGGCCATATTTGCCATAGATATATTGAATCACCTCTTCGCGCCGCTGGTGCTCGAAATCGACGTCGATATCGGGCGGCTCGTTGCGCTCGCGCGACATGAAACGCCCGACCAGCGAGTTGCCGCGCGCCGGGTCCACTTCCGTGATGTGCAAGCAATAGCAGACGGCCGAATTGGCGGCCGAGCCCCTGCCCTGGCACAGGATGTTTTGCGAGCGGGCAAAGCGCACGATGTCGTACACGGTCAAAAAGTACGCTTCATACGACAGCTCCGCGATCAGTTCCAGCTCCTGCTCGACCTGCTCCTGCACGTTCGCCGGAATGCCCAGCGGAAAGCGGATACGCGCGCCCGCATACGTTTCTTCGCGCAGATACGTCGCCGGCGTGTGGCCGTGCGGCACCAGCTCGATTGGATAGTCATAGCACAGGCTGTCGAGCGAGAATGTGCACAGCTCCGCGATGCGCAGGGTTTCCGCCAGCGCCTGCGGCGGATACACATTGGCCAGGCGCAAGCGCGCGCGCAGATGCTGCTCCGCGTTTTGCGCCAGCGCATAGCCGCACTCATCCACGGGCTTGCCCACGCGGATCGCGCACAGCGTGTCGAGCAGGGGCTTGCGCGAACGCACGTGCATGCACACGTGGCCGACGGCCACCACGGACAAGCCCTGCGCTTGCGCCGCCTCCTGCACGGCGCTGCGGTGCGCGTCATCCTGCGCCCGCTGCAGCAGGTTCAAGCCTATCCAGCTGCGCTCGCTGCCAAAGGTTGCTGCCATCCATGCCCCCTGTGTGCGCAGCGCCTCGGGCTGGGCCGGATAGCTGGGCAGCAAGATCATCAAACAGCCCGGCAGCCCCCGCAAATGGGCAAACTCTGGCGATGGCGCGGCGAAATCATCGGGCGTCAGCAAATAGCGCCCCTTGGCCGCCCGCGTGCGCGCCATGGTGATCAGTTCCGACAAGTTGCCGTAACCATCGATGTCTTGCACCAGCGCCAGCAAGGACAGGGCCGGACTGCCATCGGACTGCATCAAGTGAAAGTGCGCACCGATGATCAAGGGAAAACCGGCCCGCTTGGCCACCGCATGGGCACGCACGACACCCGCCAGAGAGCACTCGTCGGTAATGGCCAGCCCCCTGTAGCCAAGCTGGACGGCGCGCGCCACCAGCTCTTCCGCATGCGAGGCCCCATGCAGGAAGCTGAAATTGCTCAGGCAGTACAACTCAGCATACTCGGGTAAGACTGCGCCCCACATGATCCACCCCAATACTGTATATAAACACAGTATATTATACTTATCTGGAATCGGGCTTATCGTTTATGCTGGTGTTTTACCTCCACATCGACCGCCATGATCGTCCATCTCTTGAAATGTTTCGGCGCCGCACCCGGTGGCGGCAATGCGGCACTGGTCGTGGAAAACGACCACGGCAGCGAAACGGCGCGCCAGCAATTCGCCCAGGAGCGGCAAGTGAGCGCCTGCGTCTTCCTCGACCCGCAAGCGGACGGCAGCATCGTGCTCGACTATTTTTATCCGCACACGCGCAGCCCCCTGTGCCTGCACGCCACCCTGGCGGCCGCGCATGTGCTGCTGACGGCGCCGGGCGCGCCGGCAACCCTGACGGTACGCACCGCCATGCGCGGCCAGGCCTTGCAGCTGGTGCGCCGCGCGGAGGGATTATTCATCGGCCTGGCGCCGCAGCCGGCGCCTGCCGTCCTGGTGGAAAAGTATGTGCCGTCCGAGCTGATGGGCCAACATATGCACTTGCTGTCGCCGCCCGTGGTCGCCTCCGTCGGCAGTCCGAAGCTGCTGCTGGAAGTGGCCGACCGCACCACCCTGCGCGCGCTGCGGCCGAACCTGGAACTGATCGCCGACTGGAGCGCCTTGCATCAGGTCAGCGGCTGCTATGCGTATTGCCGCACGGGCGAGCACGCGTATGAGGGGCGCAACTTCAACCACCTCGATCCGGCGCTGGAAGACAGCGCCACGGGCGTGGCGGCGGGCGCGCTGGCGGTGCATCTGCAACAGTCGCTGCGTCTGCACCAGGGCCACGTGACGCAGCAGCCGTGTTTGATCGAGGTGCAATACAGCGCGCAGACCATCTGGGTGGGCGGCATGGTGCAACGCAGCACCTGAATGGGGCGCGCCGCACCAGCACAAGGCAAGCCAGGCAGCGGCCAAAAGATAATCAACCAGGAAACAACAGTTACAGCAAATTTGTAATAACAAAACAAAGTATCGCTGGTGAATGCTGAAATGATGGCACTAGAATCAAGTCACGAATCTTGCTCATCAGCCACTTGGAGATACTGCGTGCCAACCCTCACCACCTTGCGTAAAGCAGTCCTCATCAGCCTGTACGGCAGCGCCGCCCTGGCCGCCTTCAGTCCCGCCGCCATGGCCCAGAGCACGGAAGCGGCCGCCACGGACGGTCCCGTGCAAACGGTCAGCGTGGTCGGTTCGCGCCGGGTCGCCAGTTCCGCTACCGATACCATGGTGCCGGTCGATATCATTCCCATTTCCAAGGTGGCCGAGCAAGGCGGCCAGTTTGACCTGGCGCAATCGCTGCAATACATCTCGCCCTCGTTCAACTCCACGCGCCAGACGGGCGCCGACGGGGCCGACCTGATCGATTCGGCCGCCCTGCGCGGCCTCGGCTCGGACCAGACCCTCGTGCTGGTGAATGGCAAGCGGCGCCACACGACGGCCCTCGTCAACCTGTTCGGTGCGCGCAACCGCGGCAACACGGGTACGGACATGAATGCGATTCCTTTGCTGGCGATCAAAAACGTGCAAGTGCTGCGCGACGGCGCCGCCGCCCAGTACGGCTCGGACGCCATTGCCGGCGTGATCGACATCGAACTCAAGAAAAGCCTGGGCTGCGAAGCCGTGGCCGGCTACAGCCAGTATTCCGAAGGCGATGGCAAGAATTACATGACCTCCGCCTACTGCGGCATCGCGCTGGGCGACAAGGGCACCCTGGCCATCACGGGCGAATACCTGGACCGGGGCCGCTCGAACCGCGCCGATTCCGACAGCATGCGCATCATCGGCGACACCAAGTCCAAGAACAAAACCCTGTATATCAATGGCGACTACGCCACCAGCGGCGCGGGCAAGCTGTACTTCACTGCCGGCGCGCAGACGCGCGACGCGTCCAGCGCCGCGTTCGGCCGGGGCGGCATCGGCAGCGACGACATCCCTGCGCGCAATTCGGCCGCCATGTACCCGGACGGGTTCGTGCCTTTCATCAATGGCAAGATCGACGACCAGTACGCCACCATCGGCCACCGCAGCCAGATCGGCGAATGGCATGCTGACTTTTCGCAGACCTATGGCTACAACAAGATGCGCTACGACATCAGCAACACGCTGAACGCATCGATCGCCAACCTCGACCTGATGAACGGCGGCAAGGGTGTCAGCGCCAGCAGCTTTGACGCGGGCGGCTTCTCGTTCCAGCAACTGACCAGCAATGCCGATTTCAGCCGCTATTACGATACGGTGATGCGCGGCATGAACGTGGCTTTCGGCGCCGAATACCGCAGCGAGGAATACAAGATCATGGCCGGCGAACCGGGCTCCTACATCGATGCCGACGGCGTGGGCACGGGCGGCAATGGACGCAGCCAGGGCTTTCCCGGCTTCCAGCCCAGCGACGTGACGAAAGCGAAACGCCACAGTATCGCCGCGTATGGCGACGTGGAACTGGACTGGACGGAACGCCTGAAAACCCAGGCGGCTTTACGCTATGAAAAATTCAGCGACTTCGGTTCCACCGTGACGGGCAAGCTGGCCGCCAGTTACAAAGTGGCACCAAATGTGCTGCTGCGCGGCTCGGCCAGCACGGGTTTCCGCGCGCCATCGTTGCAGCAAGTGTATTTCTCTTCCACCTTTACCGACTTCGTCAGCGGCGTGGCCACCGACGTGGTGCTGGCGCCGAATGGCGGCGTCGTCGCCAATGCGGCCGGCATTCCCAAGTTGAAAGAGGAAAAATCCACCAGCTTTACGCTGGGCACCACCTGGACGCCGACGCAAGCCATTTCCGTGACGGCCGACTTGTACAACATCAAGATCAAGGACCGCATCGTGCTGTCGGGCCGCTTCAATGCCGACAACTACCCGGACCTGGCCGCGCGCCTGGCCCTCCTGGGCGTGACGGAAGCGCAATTTTTCGTCAACTCCGTCGACACGCGCACGCGCGGACTCGACTTGACGGCCTCGCACAAGGGCGAGCTGGCCGGCAACCGTCTGAACACCTTCCTGGCCTTGAATTTGAGCAAAACGGAAGTGACGAAAGTCAAGACGCCCGCCTCGCTGACGGGCTTCGAGGATGTCCTGCTGTCCGAACGCGAACGCCTGTTCATCGAACAGGGCGGCCCGCGCGCGAAAGCCACCCTGGGCTTCGACTACATCACGGGCAAGCTGGAATCGGACTTGCGCATCATCTACTTTGGCCCGCAAACCCTGGGCACCTTCAGCGGCACGGCTGAAGGCGTACCGAACGCCCGCTACAAGGCCAAGACGTCCGCCGACCTGAGCTTTACCTACAGCATCAGCAAGAACACCAAGCTGACCTTTGGCGGCAACAACATCTTCAACGTCAAGCCCACCACGCAGAACGCGGACGAAACGGATAACGGCTTCAAATACGACAGCGTGCAGTTCGGCCTGAACGGCGCTTCGTACTTCGGGCGGCTGTGGGTGAAGTTCTGATCACCGTGTCCGCATAAAGACAGCGGCTGCGCCAGCTTGGGCAGCCGCTGTTTTTTTATGTCGGCATCAATGCATGGTCAGATGGCAGGAGCTTGATTGGATAATTGCATCAGCTCATCCTTGCATCAAGTTAGGCAAAGCGAAAGTGACGCAGTGTAACGGGCAGGAGATTCAGATGCTGTCAACCGACCAGTAGTGGCTGCAGGCAGCCCCCATGGAGGATAGCCAATTATCAATCCGAAAAACTCCTGCATTGTCACGGAAACACCGGTGACCGCCGATGGGCGATCGCCCGCATGCACGGAGAAGGCATCAGCCCCATGTTTTTCGCACACATTCGCTTTTCCGCCCCCCGGCGGGCTCCCCGCCAGCCCGGCCGCAGCGAACAATCTTTGCCCTGCGGCGGAAAGCACGGATAATAGCGGCTAACTTATAAGCACAGTATTGGATTACCTCATGGAAATTAAAGTCAACTTTCTCGACAAGCTGCGTCTCGAAGCCAAGTTCGACGATTTTACGGTCATCGCCGACCAACCCATCCGCTACAAGGGCGATGGTTCGGCGCCCGGCCCGTTCGATTACTTTTTAGCATCATCGGCACTCTGCGCGGCGTACTTCGTGAAGTTGTATTGCGATACGCGCAATATTTCCACTGAAAATATCCGCCTGTCGCAAAACAATATTGTCGATCCTGAAAACCGTTACCAGCAGATTTTCAAGATCCAGGTCGAGTTGCCGGCCGATATCTCGGCCAAGGACCGCCAGGGCATCCTGCGCTCGATCGACCGTTGCACGGTGAAAAAAGTGGTGCAAACGGGTCCCGAATTCGTGATTGAAGAGGTAGAAAACCTGGACGCCGACGCCCAGGCCTTGCTGGCCCTGAATCCCGCCCCTGGGGCGAATACCTATATCGTCGGCAAGGACTTGCCGCTGGAACAGACCATCGCCAATATGTCGGGCCTCCTGGCGGGCCTGGGCATCAAGATTGAAATCGCCTCGTGGCGCAACATCATTCCGAATGTATGGTCGCTGCATATCCGCGATGCGCATTCGCCCATGTGTTTCACCAATGGCAAGGGCGCGACCAAGGAAAGCGCGCTGGCGTCGGCCCTGGGCGAGTATATCGAGCGCCTCAGCAACAACCATTTCTACGCGGGATCGTTCTGGGGTAACGACATCGCCAACGCGGAGTTTGTCCATTACCCGAACGAGCGCTGGTTCAAGCCGGGCCGCAAGGATGCGCTGCCGAAGGAGATTCTCGATGCCTACTGCCGCGACATCTATGATGCCGATGGCGAGCTGCGCGGCTCGCACCTGATCGACACCAACTCCGGCAATGCCGAGCGCGGCATCTGCTCGCTGCCGTATGTGCGCCAGTCCGACGGCGAGGTCGTGTATTTCCCGTCCAACCTGATCGAAAACCTGTACGTCAGCAATGGCATGAGCGCCGGCAATACCCTCGTCGAAGCACAGGTGCAATGTCTGTCGGAAATTTTTGAGCGGGCCGTCAAGCGCGAAATCCTCGAAGGCGAAATCGCCCTGCCCGACGTGCCGCAGGAAGTGCTGGCGAAGTATCCGGGCATCCTTGCCGGCATCGTCGGCCTGGAAGAACAGGGTTTCCCCGTGCTGGTCAAAGATGCGTCGCTGGGCGGCGTGTACCCGGTGATGTGCGTCACCCTGATGAACCCGCGCACGGGCGGCGTGTTTGCCTCGTTCGGCGCGCACCCGAGCCTGGAAGTGGCGCTCGAGCGCAGCCTGACGGAATTGCTGCAGGGCCGCAGTTTTGAAGGCTTGAACGACTTGCCGCAACCGACGTTTGCCAGCGAAGCCGTCACCGAGCCGAATAACTTCGTCGAGCACTTCATCGATTCCAGCGGCATCGTTTCGTGGCGCTTCTTCAGCGCCAAGGCCGATTACGATTTTGTCGAGTGGGATTTTTCCGGCCACGGCGAGAACTCGAATGCCGAGGAAGCGGCGACCCTGTTCGGCATCCTCGCCGGCATGGGCAAGGAAGTGTACACGGCCGAGTATGACCAGCTGGGCGCCAAGGCCTGCCGCATCCTCGTGCCCGGTTATTCCGAGGTATATCCGGTCGAGGATTTGATCTGGGACAACACCAACAAGGCGCTGCTGTTCCGCGCCGACATCCTGAACCTGCATGGCCTGGACGATGCCAGCCTGGAAGACCTGCTTGACCGCCTGGAAAACAGCGAGCTCGACGAGTACGGCGACATCGCCACCCTGATCGGCATCGAGTTTGACGAAAATACGGTGTGGGGCCAGCTGACGACCCTGGAATTGAAGCTGCTGATTCATCTCGTCCTGCAGCAGTTCGAGGAAGCGAAGGAGCTGGTGGAAACCTTCCTGCAGTACAACGACAACACGCTCGAGCGCAAACTGTTCTATCAAGCCTTGAACGTGGTGCTGGAAGTGGAACTGGACGACGAGCTGGAGCTGGACGATTACGTCGTCAATTTCCGCCGCATGTTTGGCGACGCCCGCATGGACGCGGTGCTGGGCTCGGTGGACGGCAGCGTGCGTTTCTTCGGCCTGACCCCGACCAGCATGCAACTGGAAGGCCTCGACCGGCACCAGCGCCTGATCGACAGCTTCAAGAAATTGCACGCGGCGCGCGCCAAGGCGGCGGCCCGCTAGGACGACAAGCGGGGGCCGGCGCGGCAGTCGCGCCTTCGCGCCCCGGCGCAGGAGTCAACCCTGCGCGACCGCATGGAAAAGAGACCATGGCCACACTGGAATTCTGGTTCGATTTCGGCAGCAACTACAGCTACCTGAGCGCCATGCGCATCGACGCGCTGGCGCGTGAAAAGAAGGTGCATGTGATCTGGAAACCCTTCCTGCTGGGCGTCGTCTTCAAGGCGCTGGGCTGGGAGACATCGCCCTTCATCTTGCAAAAACTCAAGGGCGACTACACGTGGCGCGACATGGCGCGCCAGTGCGAAAAGTACGCATTGCCATGGCAGCAACCGAGTTCCTTCCCCCGCACAGCCCTGCTGCCCATGCGCGTGGCGCTGATCGGCGCGGACCAGGGCTGGATTGCGCCCTTTGCGCGCCGCATGATGGCGATGAATTTTGCCGAAGACCGCGACATCGACAACCTCGAAGCCGTCAGCGAAACCATGGAAGGGCTGGGCCTCGATGCGCGCACCGTTCTGGCGCTGGCTGTGACATCGGACAACAAGCTGCGGCTGCGCCGCCAGACCGAGCAGGCACAAGCGCTGAACCTGTTCGGCGCCCCCAGCTTCGTCAGCGCTGGGGAATTATTCTGGGGCAATGATCGGCTCGAGGATGCACTGCTGCATGCGGTAGCCAGCCGCCGTTAAACGCCACTCCCCGCCAGCGCCGCGATTTCCTTCTGCATGTTTTCAATGGCCCGCTCGTTGTACTGGTCGGCAAAATACGCATCGCCAAACAGCTGGCCCGCCTGCGCCTTGCCGCACAAATGCTGCAGGGCCAGGCCCCGCTGCTCGTTGAAGCGCACGGGGTCCACGTGCGCGTATTCGCGGACGATGGCTTGCGTGTAGGCTTGATACACCTCTTCATCTTGCCCGAGAATGGCCAGGTCGGCGCTGAGCATGGCGTCTTTCAGCGGATGGCTGATGCCCGGTCCCTGGAAATGGTCGGTAACGCGTATCAATTGCGCCACATCGAGGTTGTCGCCCGCATCGAGGCCGCTCGCCAGCCACAGCTGGGCGCTCGCCTCTTCGCTCGAATACAGGGCATCGTCGTCGTGGCTGTAAACGGCGTCGTGGAACCAGAACGCCTTCTTGACCAGCGCGCTGTCGCGCTTGGGCGCAAAGGTATTGTCGGCCCACACGCGGATCTCGGACAGGCCGTGCACCAGGTGGTCGAGGTTGTGATAGTGGCGGTCCGCGCCGCCATACGCCTGCGGCCCAGTCAGGTACGCGAACCAGTGGTCCGCCAGCGCGATGTCCGCTTGCGAGGCTGTCGCGTAGTTCCACAGCGCTTCCCACTCCTTGCGCAGGCAATCGAGTATCCACGCCTGGTAGGCCGGGCCGGGGACGAATTTCTTCATGGTCCAATTCCAGCCGACGGGACCTTCCAGCGCCTTGACGAAGCTGGAACTGACGGAACCGAGGTCGCGTGGCGGCATGACGAAAATCGTCTTGGCGCCCTGCAGCACGTCCACATTGGTTTGCTGGATCAGATTTTCATAGTCGAAATCGGCCGTCGTGCGAATGCCGCGGATCAGGTAGTCGCAGCCATGCTTTTTCGCCGCGCGCGCCGTGTAGTCGCCCTTGACGATGACCACCTGCACATTGTCCCAGCCGCACTCGCGCGCGCTCTGCTCGATGATGCGCTTGCGGTCTTCGGCGGGAAATTGGGGGCGTTTGGCAGGGTTTTGCGACAGGAACACGATCACCTCGTCGGCGAGCGAGCGCGCTTCGCCGATCACCCACATGTGGCCGTTGGTGATGGGGTCGAGGGTTCCTGAAAAGCCGATCTTCTGCATGCTGCGCTCCATTTGCTTGAATGCTTATTGCGCAGACAATATATGCCAGCGGCGCGCGCGTCAATGCAACATGCCAAAGATCATGATCAAAACGTTATTTTTTCACGGCTTGCGGGAATTCCACGCGCACGCACAGGCCGCCCAGGCGCTCGGACTTGTCCAGCACCAGGCGCGCGCCGTGGCGCTCGGCGATGGCCTTGATGATGGCCAGTCCCAGGCCGCTGCCGTTGGCGTCCGTGCCGGGCACGCGGTAGAAGCGGCTGAAGACGCGCTCGCGCTCTTCGGGCGGGATGCCGGGGCCGCTGTCTTCCACGGACAAGGTCACGCCGACGGGGCTGGCGCGCAGGTCGATGTCGACCGTGCCGCCCTGCGGCGTGTACTTGATGGCGTTGTCGACCAGGTTGCGCAGCATGATGTTGAGCGCATCGGCCTGGCCCGCCACCTTGGCCGGGTCCATGTGATGCAGGCCCAGGTCGATCTTGCGCGCCTGCGCGATGCCGGCCATGTCGCCCAGCGCGCGCTTGACGACATCGTTCAAGTCCACCGCCTGCAGCTGGTCGCCGCTGGCGGCGCTCGCCTCCTGACGCGCCAGCACCAGCAGCTGCTCGACCAGGCGCGTGGCCCGCTCGATGCCGGCGCTCACGCGACTGATCGCCAGGCTGCGCTTTTCTTCCGATTCGGCCCGCTCCAGGCTCAATACCTGCAGCTTCAGGGCCGCCAGCGGCGTGCGCAATTCATGCGCGGCGTCGGCGACGAAATGCTGCTGCGCGTCGAACGCCGTCTTCACGCGGCCGAACAGCAGGTTCAGTTCATGCACGAGGGGACGCACTTCGTCGGGCAAGCCCGCTTCCGAGACGGGCGACAGATCGTCCGCCTGGCGCGCCGCCACCTGCTTGCGCACGCGCGAAACGGGCGCCAGCGAGCCGCTGACAACCCACCAGACGACCAGCATCAATATCGGCGCCATCAGCGCGATGGGCCCCACCGTGCGCAAGGCCAGGCTGCCGGCCATGCGCTTGCGCACGGCCATGTCCTGGGCGATCTGCACGGTCTGGGAACTGGTTTGCACGGAGAAGATGCGGTAGGTCGTGCCGTTGGCCTTCACATTCGAAAAGCCCAGCACGGCGCGCTGCGGCAGTTCCGCGCGCGTGATCGAGCGGAACACCTGCACGCCGTCCGGCGTCCATACCTGCACCACCATGTCGTTGTTGACGGGGTCGGCAGGCAAGGCTTGCGCATGGTTGGCCAGCGGCGCGCCGGAGCGCAGCGACAGGGCCATCTGCTGCATGTGATAGTCAAAAATCTGGTCGGCGTCATACAGGGCGCTGCGGTAGGCGATCGACGCCTGCGCCAGGGCCGCCATGATGATGGCCGCCAGCAAAAACCACAGCAGGCGGCCGCGCAGCGAGTGCGTCACCGTGACCTTCATCCTCATGCCTTGGGCACCATGTAACCGAGGCCGCGCACGTTCTGGATCAAGTCGCTGCCCAGCTTCTTGCGCAAGCCGTGGATATACACTTCCACGGCATTGCTGTTGACTTCATCCTTCCAGCTATACAGCTTTTCTTCCAGCTGCGCGCGCGACAGCACGATGCCGGGACGCGCGATCAGCGCTTCCAGCACGGCCCATTCGCGCGCCGACAGGTTGACGGGATGGCCCTCGGCGATCACTTCGCGCGTCAGCGGATTGATACTCACGCCCTGGTGCTCGAAGATCGGTTCCGGCCGCCCCGAGGCGCGCCGCAGCAGGGCGCGTATGCGCGCCAGCAATTCGTCGAGGTCATACGGCTTGAGCACGTAATCGTCGGCGCCCGCGTCGAGGCCGGCGATGCGCTGCTCGATGGCGTCGCGCGCCGTGGCGACCAGCACCGGCGTGTCGAGCTTGCGCAAGCGCATCGAGCGCAGCACGTCGAGGCCATCCTTGCGGGGCAGGCCCAGGTCCAGCAGCACCAGGTCATAGGTCTGCGTCTGCAGGGCCGTATCGGCCATGTCGCCATCCTTGACCCAGTCCACCGCGTAATGCTCGGCGCGCAGCAGATCGAGCACCACCTCGCCGATCATCGTATCGTCTTCTACCAGCAATAAGCGCATGGCTTGCCTCTCTCTAGTTACTCTTGTTTTCAGCCCAAACGCACGGGAATGAAGATCTTGTCCGGTCCCCGCTGGATCAGCAAGGCCACCGACTTGGCGGATTTTTCCACCACGTCGCGCACCTGCTCGACCGTGTTGACGGGACGGCCATTCACCGACAATAGCACGTCGCCCGGCTGCACTCCGGCATTCGCGGCGGCGCCGCCCGCGTCTTCCACCAGCAGGCCGGCACTGATGCCCGCCTCGCGTTTTTCATCCGATTGTAACGGACGCAGGGCCAGGCCCAGCTTTACCTTGCCGGCGGCGCTGTCGCTCTTCGCCACTTCGGCCACCTTGTCGGCCGCATTGCCCAGGGTTGCCGTCAGGCTGACGATCTTGCCGTCACGCCAGACATCCATGCTGATCTTGTCGCCTGGCAAAGAGGTGCCCACCAGCGCCGGCAGGTCGGCCGAGCCGATGATGCGCTGGCCATTCACCTTGCGCACCACATCGCCCGACTTCAGGCCCGCCTTGTCGGCCGGGCTGCCCCGCTCCACGTTGGCGACCAGCGCGCCTTCCGGCGTGGCCAGCTTGAACGAGTCGGCAAAGCCCTGGTTGACTTCCTGCACCGTCACGCCCAGCTTGGCATGGCTGGCCTTGCCCGTGGCCACGATCTGGTCCTTGATGCGGCCGGCCAGGTCGATGGGGATGGCGAACGACAGGCCCTGGAAGCCGCCCGTCTGGCTGTAGATCTGCGAATTGATGCCGACCACTTCGCCGCGCGTATTGAACAGCGGGCCGCCCGAGTTGCCTGGATTCACTGCCACGTCCGTCTGGATGAACGGCACATTGCTGTCGTCCGGCAGGGAACGGCCCTTGGCGCTGACGACGCCTGCCGTCACCGTGCTGTCGAAGCCATATGGCGAACCGATGGCCAGCACCCACTCGCCCACTTTCAGGTCGCTGGAATGGCCGAGCGGCACGATGGGCAGGTTGTTGGCGTCAATCTTCAGCACGGCGATATCGGTCTTCGGATCCGTGCCGAGCACCTTGGCGCGGAATTCGCGGCGGTCGTTCAGCTTGACGGTCACTTCGCGCGCATCGCGCACCACGTGGGCATTCGTCATGATGATGCCGTCCGGACTGACGATGAAGCCGGAACCGAGGCCATGCGTGGGCACGTCGCGGCCACCGCGCTGCCCGCCTTGCGGACCCTGGAAGCGGCGGAAGAACTCGAAGAAGGGGTCGTTGCCGAAATCGTCGTTGCCGGCCTGGGCCGAGGGGTCATAGGCCACCTTGGTGCTGCCCGTGACGCTGATATTCACCACGGCCGGGCTGTTGCGCGCGGCGATCTGGCTAAAGTCGGGCAAGGCCACCAGCGGCGCGGCAGCGGCGGGCGCCACGGCGGCAGCCACGGGAGCGGCAGGTACGCCAGCGGCGGCATTCGCGCCAGCATTGTTCTGATGCACCACCATGGCGCCACCGGCGCCCAGCACACCGATCGCGGCCAGCGCGGCTACGGTGCGTTTGATTTTCAGGGATGCGGTATTCGTTTGCTGTTCCATGAATTGCTCCTCATTCAATGAGATTTTGATGTATGCAATATTGGGCCACGAGTCTTAGGCGGTGCTTAACATTTTTCTATTTGGAAACAGGCATTTGCGCCTTTAAGCATGGTTTAATCTTGCGTGCCGCGCGCACCGCGCATGGCGGGCGATGAAGGGCCCGAACGGGCTCCGGACGTGACACTGGCCGGATCAACCGGCCAGTATTTTACTGCATGAAAGGAACCTGCCCGGGCGCCCGGAGGGCGCCACGATCAGATCAGGCCGCCTGACGCTGTTCCAGCGCGCTGACGGTGGCGCCGCTGCCGGAGCCGATCTCGATCTTGCGCGGTTTCAGCGCTTCCGGCACCTCGCGCACCAAGTCGATCGTCAGCATGCCGTTTTCAAACGTGGCGCCCGTGACTTTCACGTGGTTGGCCAGCTGGAAACGCTGTTCGAAATCGCGGGCAGCGATACCGCGATGCAAGAAGGTGCGCTCGACGCCATCTTTCTGCTTGCGGCCCGTGACGTGCAGGGAATCGCGTTCGGTGATGATGTCAATCTCTTCACGTGAGAAGCCGGCCAATGCCATCACGATGCGGTATTTATCTTCCGACACCAGTTCGATGTTGTACGGCGGATAGCTCGGTTGCGCATCGGCGCGCTGTTCGTTGAGCAGCTGTGCCAGGCGGTCAAAGCCAATGGCGGAACGGTACAGGGGAGCAAGGTCAAAAGTACGCATGATAAATATCCTTTTCAAATGAAGCGATAAGAGGGGCGGACCTCACCATGAGCATCCGCTTGTTACCGATATACGGCCTCTCCAGCCCCTTTCAAGGCCTTGAAATTGGCGAAAAGCGCCCCAGACGCCGCCAAATTTGTAAGAAATTTTTACATGCGCAGCCCAAGGGGATTTTGCATGGCGTCCCCCATGCGGCACCGGCTTTTGGTGTATGCTGGCGGCATGAACAATGACACCGACATCCAGCTCAGCGGCCCCTTCAAGGCCACCGACGGCTCCGGCCGTGCCCACGACATCAAGGCCATCCGCATCTTCGACGAAGGCTACGGCATCATCGACGTCTACGTCGATTTCGCCGCCCCGCTCGAAGCGGGCGCCTATAAGGACAAGACCCTGGTCGGCCACATACTGGCCCGCCTGCGCAGCCTCGGCTACGTGGGCCCCGATTTCGGCCACGGCGACCTTGGCTTGCAAGACAAGAAACTGATCGTTCTGGAAGCGCCCGAGGAATTTTCGGCCTTTGCCATCAGCAAGGGCTGGAAGGATCTATCCGCCGAATTTGACGAAGACTGAGAACACCTGACCAAATCTACTGCGCGTCGCGCTTTGCGGCCGGCGATGCTCACCGTGCTTTAGCACGGCTGCGCTTCTCGGCCACAAATCACTGCCGCTCGCTACGATTTTGTCAGATGTTGTAAAGTACCAATAGTATCCGCGCCGCGCCAGCTTCTGCTGCCGCGGCGTTTTTCATGGGCGACCGCTTGCTTACTTAGCTGATATAGCGCGCGCTCCAGGCGGCGATCACGTTGGCAACGTAGGCCGCGTCATCGCGTCCCGTCAACAGATGGTCGGCGTCGTCGAGCGAAACGAAACTTTTCGGGTGCTTGGCGGCCGTGAAGATATCCATCGCGTTCGACAGGCTCACCGTCGTGTCGTTCGGCGCGTGCATCACCAGCAGGGCGCGGCGCAGGCCGGTGATGTGGGTCTTGAGGCTGTGGCTGCCCGCGTCGTCGACGAATTGCTGGCGGATGCGGAAAGGCCGCCCTTCCAGCTGCACCAGCGCTTCGCCTTCGGCGGCGATTTGCTCCAGGTGCTCGCTGAACATGCGCGTCACGTAGGCGGGCGTGCTGGGTGCGGCCAGGGTGGCGATGGCGGTCGCTTCCGGCACTTGCGCGGCAGCGGCCAGCACGGCCGCGCCGCCCAGGCTATGGCCGATCAGCAATTGCGGCGCGGCGTGTTTTGCCCGCAGAAAATCCGCGGCGGCGACCAGGTCGTCGACGTTCGACGAGAAATTGGTGGCGGCAAACTCGCCCTCGCTGGCGCCCAGTCCCGTGAAGTCGAAGCGCAGCACGGCGATGCCGTGTTCCGTGAGACCTTGCGCGATGCGCCGCGCGGCCAGCACGTCCTTGCCGCAAGTAAAACAGTGGGCGAACAGCGCATACGCGCGGATGGCGCCGTCGGGCGCATCGAGGCGCGCCGCCAGCACATGGCCGTGCGCGCCGAGAAAATCTTGCCGAGTGGATTTCATTGTCTCAGATCAAAGCTGCCGCGCAGGGCGGCCGATGGCGCATTGTAGCGCCGCCCGGCTACTTCCTGCTTTAATCCCGCTTGGGAATATTGACTCCTTTGGCAACGGCTGGCCTGGCCAGAAACGCGTCCAGCGCGCGCTGCACATGCGGGAAATTGCCAAAGCCGACGAGGTCGCCCGCCCCATAGAAACCCACCAGGCAGCGCACCCACGGGAAGATGGCGATATCGGCAATCGTGTACTGGCTACCCATGATCCAGTCGCGGCCCTGCAGGCGCTGCTCGAGCACGCCCAGCAGGCGCTTGGCCTCGCCGATATAGCGTTCCAGCGGCCGCTTGTCCTCGTAATCCTTGCCGGCGAATTTATGGAAGAAGCCCACCTGGCCAAACATGGGGCCGATACCGCCCATCTGGAACATCAGCCACTGTATCGTTTCATAGCGCAGGCCTGCGTCCTGGGGGATGAACTTGCCCGTCTTTTCGGCCAGGTACAGCAGGATGGCGCCCGACTCGAACAGGGCCAGCGGCTTGCCATCGGGACCGTCCGGGTCGAGGATGGCGGGAATCTTGTTGTTCGGATTGAGGGACAGGAAGGCGGGCGACAGCTGGTCATTCTGCTCGAAGCTGACCAGGTGCGGCTCGTACGCCAGGCCCAGCTCTTCCAGCAGGATCGAAACCTTGATGCCGTTCGGCGTCGGTAGCGAGTACAGCTGCAGGCGCTCGGGATGCCGGGCAGGCCATTTTTGGGTGATGGGGAAGTCGGAAAGCTGTGTCATGGATATCCTTCATTTCAATTAAAGATGCGGCGCCGGGAAGCCAGTATAGCCAAGCATGGCAGTTTCAGCAGGACAGCGCATTCAGCCAAACAAGCCATGCAAAAACCAGCGCGGCGCGGCATCTTCTCCGCTGCCGGCGATGCGTTCACGGTAGACCCAGTAGTGGGCATGATCGAGGCCTTCGGCGATGAAGTAATCGCGCGCCTGCGACTGGCCCCACCAGCCCGCTTCAATGCGCTCGGCGACAGAGACCATTTTCAGGGGCGAGCCATAGAATGGCCGGTGTTCGCGCATCAGGAGGGCGATGGGCTGGGCCAGCAGCCAGCCGGGACGGGGCATGCCGGGCAAGCCGGGCGGCAAGTCCGGCACCGCGTTTCTGCCGCCGGCCTTGGCAGGCAGCGGCAGCCACTGGTTGGCCGCCTCGGGACGGTAATCGGCGCGCGGCGCGGCCTGCAAGACATTCTCCGTGCCCAGGCGCGCCACCAGCAATTCCATCAAGCGCTGGCGCTCTTGCGGCGTGCCGCCCGGCTCTGGAAACAGGGTGTCGCTGGGCGGCGCCATCGGCTGCACCTGCAGCGCTTCCAGCGTGAGGCCGATCACGGGCGCGTCCAGCGCCAGCTGCGCCAGGCGTTCCTTGAGCAGGCGCACCAGGTGCTCGTCGCGCCAGACGGCCTCGCCCAGGGCCAGGTCGATGACGGTGGGCGCACGCGCCACCCGGCCCCGCTCGTGCGCCAGCAACAATTGGATGCGCTCGACGGCAAATTGCCGCGCGCACAGCCAGCCCGTCATTTGCTGCAGCAGCCGGCGCGCGCCGAACAGCAGCGCGTCGGCGTGCTCCACGCGGTCGAACAATTCCAGACTGGCGCGGAACGTGGGCGGCGCTTCGAGCCACAGGTACAGTTCCGTGCCGTGACCATGCGCATCGTCGAGCATGTCCAGCAAGGCCCCGCCGCAGCGGCGCTGCAAGCCGGGCCGGGGCAAGTGGCGCAGCTGCCCCAGGGTGCGGCAGCCGATGCCGTCCAGCCATTCCAGGTAGGGGCGCGCCGGCGGCAGCAAGGCGCACGGCAGGCGGTCGAGGCGGCGCACCAGGCTGGCCATGCTCAATGTGCGGCCCCGGCGCGTAGCGGCGCGCGCCAGCAGCCAGGCGCCGCGCGCCGTGGGGGCGCAGGACAGCTGGGCCGTGTAGCCGAGCGCGCGCAAGCTGGCCGCGATTTGCCGGCACAGGGCGCGCACGCCGCCGAACAAGCGCAGGCTGGCGCCCGCATCGACGAGCAGGGTCGCTTCCTCGCCCTGCGCCACCAGCGGCGAATATTGCAGCAGCGCCAGCGCCACCGCTTGCAGGGCTTGCGCTTCCAGTTCGGGAGAGCGTTCGTGCAGGCGCGCCTGCGGCGCCAGCATCAGCGCGCCGGCGCGGCGCATGCCCGGCCGGATGCCGGCTGCCCGCGCCAGCGGCGACACGGCCATCACTTGCTCCTGCTCCAGCACCACGCCGAGGCTGTCAATCGACCAGCGCGGGCAAAACACTTCGAGCGGGAGCCGGGGCAGGCACAGGCCGATCCAGAGTCGCATGGCGTAGCAGTAATGAAGGAGGTTGCAGGGGCAGGAACAGGGGCGCGTCGCGCTGCGGTCCCCGGCGCTTGATGAAGCCGATCTCGATGCCGCCGGCGGCCGGACGCACGGACAGGCGCAGCGGCGCCGGCGACGCATCCTGCGCGCCGTGCAGCGGGCGCAGCATGCAAAACAGGGTGTTGCCGGACTGCGCGGCCAGGTGCAGCCGGCGCAGGCTGTCGGCGCGCACATGCGGCTGCCAGAACAGCAAGGCGCCGCAACTACCGCTGCGCAAGATGTTTTCCGCCGCCCACAGGGCATCCTTGCTGCTGGCGCTCTTTAACCACAGCAATTGCGACGGCGCCAGCCCCTGCGCGGCCAGGGCCAGCGCCTGCGGCGGATGGGGCGGCTGCAGCAGCACGATGGGCAAGCCCGGCAGCTGCGCCAGCGCGGGCGCCAGCAGCCGCAATTCGCCGCTGCCCGGCTGCTGCACCAGCAGATCGATGAGGCTGCCGCTGGGCCAGCCGCCGCCGGGCAACTGCGCGGACAGGGCGGCAAAGCCGGTGTCCAGGCAGCGCGTGGCGCCCTGCCCCAGCTGCGATGCGCGCCACAGGGACGGGTGCAAGGCTTCCGGCGAGGCCATCAATTGGGAATGTTGCATAATTGAATATGAAGATAAATACTGTATTTATATACAGTACTATCCAGCCCCGTTTTTGGCAAGGCTTATCTGCGCCGCAGCTCCCCGGGGGACGTCCCGCCACATCCGAAAAACACCGTTTTTCACATCGATTGCTGTACCATAAGCACTCTCCTTACCGTCTGGCAACGTACCAGTCGGCCTCCTCCGTCCATAAGGAAACGCATTTGACCACCATCCAAATCATCAGCGCCATCGTCTTCGGGCTTGCGCTCATCCACACCTTTGCCGCCAAGTCGTTTGAAACCTTGTCGCGGCGCCACCCCCGCCATGCGGGCCTGCTGCACTTGCTGGGCGAAGTGGAAGTCGTGTTCGGCTTCTGGGCCTTCATCTTGATCATCATCATGGCCTTTGTCTCGGGCGGCGATGCGGCCATCGAGTATGCCGAGTCGCGCCATTACACGGAGCCGCTGTTCGTCTTTGTCGTCATGGTCGTGGCTGCCTCGCGCCCCGTGCTCGACGCCGTGCAGCGCCTGTTGAAAGGCGTGGCGCGCGTGATGCCGCTGCGCACGGAACTGGCCCTCGTCTGGCTGGGCCTGGCGCTTGTGCCCCTGACGGGTTCGTTGATCACGGAACCGGCCGCCATGACCCTGGCCGCGTTGATGCTGGCACCGCAAATCTTCCGCCCGGGCATTCCTGAATGGCTGAAATACGGCGCGCTGGGCGTGCTCTTCGTCAACGTTTCCATCGGCGGCACGCTCACCTCGTACGCGGCGCCGCCCGTGCTGATGGTGGCCACCACGTGGAACTGGGATAGCGCCTACATGGCCACCCACTTCGGCTGGAAGGCGGCCATCGCCGTCCTCGTCAACGCCACCGGCGTGAGCATTTTGCTGCGCAAATACCTGCACAGCAACACCTCCGACATCAAGCCGAAGGCCGGTGAAGTGGAAGCGCCAAAAGTGCCGCTGGCCGTCAGCCTGGTGCACATGATCGTGCTGGCCGGCGTCGTCGCCCTGGCGCACCATCCCGTGCTGTTCATCGGCCTGTTCCTGTTCTTCCTCGGCTTCGTGCAGGCGTATGAGCGCTATCAAAGCCCGCTGATCCTGAAAGAGGGTTTATTGGTCGGCTTCTTCCTCGGCGGCCTGGTGGTACTGGGCGGCATGCAGCAATGGTGGCTGCAGCCCATCGTTTCCAGCCTGAAACCGCTGGCCCTGTTCTTCGGTGCCCTGGGCTTGACGGCCATTACCGACAATGCGGCCCTCACTTACCTCGGTTCGCTGATCGTCGGCATGACGGACGAAGCGAAATACATGCTGATGGCCGGCGCCGTAGCCGGCGGCGGCTTGACCGTCATCGCCAATGCGCCGAACCCGGCCGGCGTGGCCCTGCTGCGCCGCGGCTTCAAGGATGAATCGATCGGCGCCGTCGGTTTGCTGGCCGGCGCCCTGCTGCCGACGGCCGTGGCGGGCCTGGCCTTCCTGGCCCTGTAAGCCTCATCACGGGGCGGCTGCCGGCCGCCCCTGCTGCCTTCAATTTCCCTCTTCAGTTCCCTTCATACACGAGGAAATGCAGCCGGTCATAGAACAGGCTGTAGGCATAGTCGAACGTGCCCACGCTGCGAAAACCCTTGTGCAGATACACTTGCAGCGCCTCGCTTTTTTCCCATACCGTCAAGGTGATGCGCGCACAGCCCTTGCGGCTGGCCAGGTCGCGGATTTCATGGAACATCTGCCGGAACAGGCCCTGCCCCCGGTATTTCTCGTCGATGGCCAGGCTGCTGACGAAACAGTCGTCATTGCGCGCATGCGCGAGCACGAATGCGTCATAGGCATCGTCGAGCGCCTTCATGTCGTCTCGGTAATACGAGACGGCGCCGCAAGCCTGGAACTCGGCCATCGTGGCGGCAGTGAAGAAGCCGATGAAACGCCCATCTTCGTCGTGCAAGCCGTGGATGTGCTGCAGATACGGGTCGATATTCTGCCGCCGCTGCAATTCGACGAACTGCAGATTGAGTTTATTGCCGAACGAGCAGTATTCGAGATAGCTGGTGGCAAACAGCAGTTTCGCCATGCGGTTCTTCGTCTCATCGCCCAGCAGTTCACCCGGCACCAGCTTGAGCGGCGCATGCGACAGCAGGCCCGCCTGCGTCTCGTCGCCGGACGGGACGGCATCGCTGGCGGCCGGCATGCGGCTGCCGTGGCGGCCCACGGTCGGGCGCCAGAAATCGCCAGCGGCAATATGCTGCGAACGGTGGGCCAGCAGGTAGCGGCAAAAGACGCCATTCACGCGATCGAGCTGCGGGTCGTCCGACAGCACCGAGTAATAGTGAAAATGGTCGATGTCCGCCCGCAGCTGGGCCGCATACGCCATGCGCGGCACTTCCTCGATATCGAACACATCGACGATGTCGGGCAGGCTCAAAGGATCGTCGAGTTGCCAGCCGATTTCGTCGAGCCTGGCGACGCAGCGCGCATACGCGCGCCGTTCCTCGTCACTGAGGGGAATGTGCACGTCGGTAATGATATCGTCCAGCAAGCGCATGCCCCGGATGCCGCCCGCCACCGCTTCCCGCGCACCGTCATACAGCACGCAATAACGCTGGTAGAACTCGGCATGGCTGAGCAGGGTCACGCCCAGGTTTTTCTTCCATTCGGCATAGAACTGGCCAAACAGCTGCGCCTCGAATTGCGGGCAGGAACGGGGAATCCGCGCATCGATACCCGCATAGGCGAGGTTCACATTGCGCTGGATCACACGCAGCGCGGCATCGTTCTTCTTGGCGATCAGCATGCCCGTTTCATCGAGAAACAGATTCATCCAGCTGACATGCTGGCGCTCTTCGCTGTCGCCATCCTTGCGCTGGAAATAATCGGGTACTTCCGGCTTCATCAGGAAAATCGTCGCCGGATTGTGCGGGATCGTATCGACATCCATATACATGCCGCCGTATTCGCACATGATGAGGATGCGGAAATAATCGGACAAGGTGGCGAAGTAGCGCTGCATATGCAGGGTATCGAGTACGCCGAAGCGGGCCGGCGCGAAATCCAGCGCCAGCGCGCGCAGAGAATTGATATGCAGGGTCGTGCCGCCGATGGCGTAGCGGCCTATCGTGTAGCGCCCGGCGCCGCCCGTGGGGCTGAAGCGCTCGTCATTGCGCAGCTGCTGCGCATCCCACACCCACAGGATGGAGACGTACGGCGCGCCGCCGTTGTGCCGCACCGCTTCCAGCGCCGCGCCCCACTGCTGGATCGCTTCGGCTGCGATGGCCGGCAACGGTCCGCCCATCCAGATGCGGTGCAGGTAGCGCTCATCGTCGCCGAGCGCGCGGGTGGGAATGCAGCTCAGCGACGAGCAGCTTGCTGCATTGAAATGGTTGAAATTCAGGGCGACGAAGCTGCGCAGGGCCGCGATGCCCGCCTGGTGCTCCACGGCCAGCTGTTCCAGGTCGCTGCCGGCCGGCCGGACATCGGCCAGGGTGATGTAATCGAGTTTCAGCCGGTTGATGCGGAACTCGTATTCCAGGTTGAAAATCTTTGCTTGATCGTGTTTCGAGGCCAGGTCATCTATTTTCATGGGCGCACCATTTTCCGCAGGAGAGTGTCAATAAACTTCGCAGGAGGTAAAACAAGGTCGACAACATGCGCATCGCTGCGCCATCAGTGCCGGGCGAGCAGCACCTCGCTTTCCCGGCGCCCCGCCATGCCCCGCGTAAACAGCAGCAGGCAGGCGGCGATGACCACAATGACGGGGATATTGAGCAGCGCATACGTTTCCAGCGCATAGCCGAAACGCTGGCACAGCACGTTATAGAGCTGCAGCCAGGCGGACAGATAAATGCAGTACAACAAGCTCATGGCAGCCGTCGTCAAGGTCACCGATTCCTTGCTGGCCGTGATCGCGCTGCGTATCAGGGCGCCATTGAACAGGCCGAAGCCGATGGAATAGACAAACATGCAGGCGGCGAACACGTCGACGTGATGGCGGCCCGCGCCGGCGCCCAGCATGCCGGCGGCCGCGACCAGCCCGCCCAGGCGCAGCAGATGCACGAGGGGGAAATCCTGGCGCAGGCGCTGGATGGCGATGCTGCTGAGGACAAAGCCCGACAAAATCACGCATTGCAAGGCGATATACGTGGCGTAGGAGGCGCCCATTTCCTGCAGCACGAAGATGGGCGAAAAGCCGATCCAGGCCGTCAGGGGCACGGTGGCCAGCCCGGCCGTGAACATGCCGAACATGAAGCGCTTGTTGCTGAAAATGGCCGCGTAGCTGCGCACGATGGCGGCAAGGTCCAGGCGCGTGACCCTGGGGGCCGCGCGCGGCATGGTCTTGAACAGGCCCAGCAAGGACAGCAGCGCCAGCAGGCCGGAGAGGAAAAAGACGTAGCGCCAGTCCAGCCGGCTGATGATGGCGCTGCCGAGGATGGGGCCGGCAAGGGGCGCGAGGATGGTGGTGCTCGACAGGATGCTGCTCAGCTTGACGGCCGCCATGTCATCGAACAGTTCATGGATCATGGCATAGCCGACGAAGATGAAGCAGCAGCCCATGCCCTGGATGAAACGCGCGGCGAGAAATTGCTCGATCGACGCGGCAAATGGCACGGCCAGCGTGGCCAGCAGGAATAAGGTATTGCCAGTCAGCACCAGCTTGCGCTTGCCGATGGTGTCGGCCAAAGGCCCCAGGAAAATCTGCAGGGAACTGCCGCCCAGCAGATACAGGCTCAGGGACAGGGGGACGAATTTTTCCTCCGCCTGGAACTCGCCGACGATGCCCAGCATGGCCGGCATGATCATGTCGTTCGACAGATAGATATTCAGTTCAAAGACGAGGAAAAACGCAAAAAACCACAGCAACTGCTTGGACTTGATGGACATGGCGCGTTCCGTAACGTGGGTGGCTGCCGTCAGTGCATATCTGCCGTCGGGGCATGGGACGGCAGACACGCTTCACACTGAAAACGTGTACCAATTGTATACCAGTTCGTATTTTTAGCGCCTGTTTTTGTGATTTTTAAATACCGCAGCAATACCAATTAGATAAACTCGATGGTACTGCGGCATGTGGAATCTGTGCTGAAATGGGCGCGGCCAGCGCCCCGCCGCGCGGCAGCGGCCCTGAGGGGGAATGAAAGAACGATGCGTACCAGTGCCTGCGCGCCGTTGCGGCGCGCAGGCACGCTGGCTTACCGGCGGCGGTGGCTGGCGAAGAAATCGAGCAGCATCCTGCTGGCGTCGGGCTTGGCCTTGTCGTTGAACGGCAGGCTGGCATCGCCGCCGCTCCACGCGTGCTCGAGGTGCTCGACCTGCGCCACGCGCAGCAGCACATCCTTGCCCACCTGATAGTCGTGCAGCGCATACGCATGGGCCGGATTGCGTCCGCCCGCCGCGCCGCCAGGCAGACGCTGCGCCGTCACCACGGTATCAAACGGCAAGCGGTTCACGCGCACGCTCTGGCGGACCAGCTGCGTCTGGTTGATGGGCCGCACCACCTTGTCGGCCAGCCCTTGCAGCAGGATGGTGGGCAAGCGGGGAAACGCGGGCTGGCGCGCCAGCACTTCATCGATGGCCGCGTCGGCACGGGCGGCAGCGCCATGCTGCATCACGCCCAGCGCGCCGATCAGGTTATGCCCGGCGCCAAACACGGGCCCGGAATGCAGGCCCAGCGCGGCGAACAGATGGGGATGGTTCAAGGCCACGATATGCGCCATGCCGGCGCCGGCGGAAATGCCGCAGATATAGATGCGCGCGCGGTCGATCACATAGCGGGCCGCCACCTGCTCGATGGCGCCGACGATCAGGCGCACGTCGCCGCCGCCCTCCTGCGTCAGCTTGTCGTACCACTTCCAGCAGCGGCGCGCATGCGAGCGCAGCGACTGCTGCGGATACAGCACGGCATAACCCTTGCGTTCGGCCAGGCGGTTCATGCGCGTGCCTTCGGCAAACTGCGTGGCGCTCTGTTCGCAACCGTGCAGCATCACCAGCAGCGGCCGGCCACGGCTGCGCATGGCGGCGCTGGGCGCCTTCTCGGGCAGGTACAGGAAATAGGGCAGGCGCCGGCCCGGCAACTGCCCCAGCTCCGGCAATGGCGCATAGTGGGCGGCCAGCCACTTGCCCGGCGGGGGCGGCGTTCGCTTGCGCACGCGCGGGGGCGACAGGGGCGTGGCAAAGGGCGCCAGCGAGGGCACGGCGTCGCTGGCAGGCCTGGCGCGCGGCGTCGGCCTGGTCTTGGCCACGGGCTTGCTGCGGGGCTTAGGTTTAGATTTAGGCGTGGGCTTGGCCGGCACGGACCCGAACAGCACCTTGGCCAGCTTAGTCGCAGTGCGCTGCTGCGCCTTACCGGCGCGCAATAACCCGCGCAGCCATTTGGTGGCGGGCTTTACCATGGCAAGCGGCGCCCATGTCGTGGTGGAGCGTACCGCAAGTTCATCCCACTGCATCGTTGCATCGTCAGCATGTGCGGCCTCCTCTTTAGAACGCATAGAGTACCGCAATTGGCTGACCACACCGTACGCTTGCACACCGATAAAAGTGCCGCTGGCACCATTGAGGCAGATCAAGCGCGACTTGGTGCGCATGCGTAATCTGGGTGTTCGATCAGCACTTCACGAGGAGAGAACACCATGAGCTATCTGGACCGCGACATCCTGGGCATGTACCGCAACCACGACGGCCCGGGGCCGGCCCTGATGGGGGCTGACACCCTGCTCGGCGACGATGTCTACAATCACAGCGGCGAGGAACTGGGCGACATCAAGGAAATCATGCTCGACATGCGCACCGGCCAGATCGCCTATGCCGTGCTGTCCTTCGGCGGCATGCTGGGCATGGGCGACAAGCTGTTTGCCGTGCCCTGGGAACGCTTGACCCTGGACACCGTCAACAAGCGCTTCCTGCTCAACGTGGACAAAGACTTGCTGAAAGAGGCTCCCGGTTTCGACAAGAACAACTGGCCCGACATGGGCAGCGATGCCTGGAACCAGCAGATGGAAGCGTTCTATGGCAGCGGCATGCGCTACGGCAGCGGCGCCATGGCAGGCAGCCGCATGCCATCCGGCAGCGACCTGCGCAGCGGCGCCAGCCTGCAATCGGGCAGCGAAGGCAGCCTGACCGGCACCTCCATGAGCGGCAGCCGCGCTGGCACGGGCAGCAGCCAGGGCGACCTGGGCTCGCGTTCGGCGCTCGGCGACGATGAGTTCGATAAACATGGGTCGGGTAGGTCGGATTAGCGGCTAGCCGCGTAATCCGACACCACCAGCGACACCGATAACACCGTTGACACGGCACCACCGGTAGCGCCAACGATGTTGTCGGATTACGCGTGGCTTTGCCCCGCTAATCCGACCTACCGCTGCATCGACTCCCACACTTTCTGCAAACGCTTGGCAGAAACAGGCATCGGCGTGCGCAATTCCTGCGCAAACAGCGACACGCGCAGCTCTTCCAGCATCCAGCGGAAGTCGACCAGTTTCGGGTCCGTATTCTTGCCGGCCTGGCGATCCTTGGCCTGACGCAGATACGGCGCGGCGGCCGATTGCCATTCGGCCATCAACTTGGTGTCGCGCGCGGGGTCGGCGCGCAGCTTTTCCAGGCGCACGTTGATCGCCTTCAGATAGCGGGGGAAATGCGCCAGCTGCGTGTACTCGTTTTCCGTCAGGAAGCGCTTATGCACGAGGCCTTGCAGCTGCGACTGGATATCGGCGGCTGCCGCTGCGGGAATATTCTGCAGGCGCTTGGGCAAGCCGTGGAATTCCGTCAGCACTTGCGACAGCAAACGGGCGATTTCATTGACCAGCAAGACGAGGCGCGACTTGCCCTCCGCCTGGCGCTTGGCAAACGAGGCGGCATCCAGCGGCAGCGGATCTTGCAGGCAAGCGATGTCGAGCGCCTTGTTAATGATTTGCTCGCGCAACTCTTCCTGCGAACCGAGGGCCATGAATTGCATGCCCATCTGCTGAAGACCGGGGATGCTTTTCTCGACGTACTTGATCTGTTCCTTCATTTGCAGCGCGAACAATCGGCGCAAACCCACCTTGTGCGTGCGGGCGGCTACGGTCGGATCATCGAACACTTCCAGGTCGCAATGCGTACCCTTGTCGACCAGGGCGGGGAAACCGATCAGGGTCAGCTTGCCTTGCACGATTTCGAGCAACTCCGGCAATTCGCCAAAGGTCCAGCCCGTCAAGCCCATGTGCTGCGAGACGGTGGCATTCGGGGACGCCGGCGCTGCAGCGGCAGCCACTCCCTTGGCCGGCGCGCCGCCCTTGCCTGCTGCCGCGTTGGCGGCGGCGCCTTGGGCTTGCGCCTGGAGCCGCGATGCCACTTGCGCGCCCGCCACCTTGGCACCGGGCGTGCCCGTGCCGGACACGCCCGACACTTCGGCCAGCTTCTGGAAACTCTGGCGCGCCTGGCCGCCGAATTCCGCCTGCAGGGTGGCCAGGTTGCGGCCCATGTCCAGCTGGCGGCCATGCTCGTCGATCACCTTGAAATTCATGAAGTGATGGGCAGGCAGGGTTTCCGGCTTGAAGTCCGTCGTCAGCACATTGATCGTGATCTGCGTGCGGATGTCGGCGATGATGGCATCGATCAGGTCGCCGCGGCCAAACACGCCCGCCTCATGCACGCGCTCGCAGAACCTGGCCGCGTAATCGGGCAGCGGCACGCAGTGGCGGCGCAGCTTTTGCGGCAGGGATTTGAGCAGCAGATGCACTTTTTCCTTCAGCATGCCCGGCACCAGCCATTCGCAGCGCTCGCGCGGCAACTGGTTCAAGGCATACAGCGGCACGCTCAAGGTCACGCCATCGCGCACGCTGCCCGGCTCGAAGTGGTACGTCAGGCCCATTTCCAGGCCCGTCACGGACATGGTCTTCGGGAACAGGTCCGTCGTCACGCCGGCCGCCTCGTGGCGCATCAGCTCTTCGCGGTTCAAATACAGCAGCTTCGGGTTTTCGCGCGTGGCTTCCTTGTGCCATTTCTCGAAACCGGCGCCATTGCACACGTCCGCCGGCAGCAGCTTGTCGTAGAAGGCGGCGATCAGTTCATCGTCGACCAGCACGTCCAGGCGGCGCGACTTGTGCTCGAGGTTTTCGATGTCCTTGATCAGCTTGTGGTTGTGCGCAAAGAAGGGCGCGCGCGTGTCGAAGTCGCCGCCCACGAGGGCGTCGCGGATGAAGATTTCGCGCGCTTCCGGCAAGTTGAAATTGCCGTAATTGATGCGCCGCTGGCTGTACACCACCAGGCCATAAAGAGTAGCCCGTTCGGACGCCGTCACCTGCGCCGAGCGTTTTTCCCAGCGCGGTTCGCCCCAGGATTTCTTCAGCAAGTGTACGCCGACTTTTTCCAGCCATTCGGGCTGGATCTGCGCCACGCAGCGCGCGTACAAACGCGTCGTGTCGACCAGCTCAGCCGCCATGATCCACTTGCCCGGCTTTTTCAACAGCGAGGAACCGGGCCAGATGTGGAACTTGATGCCGCGCGCACCGAGGTAGCCGGCGCCCGGTTCGTCCTCGCCCTTGAAACCGATATTGCCCAGCAAGCCGGTCAGCAAGGCCATATGCAGGTTGTCATAGGTAGCCGGTGCCTCATTCAATCGCCAGCCCTGCTCCTTGACGATGGTCAGCAGCTGCGAATGCACGTCGCGCCATTCGCGCAAGCGCATCTGCGACAGGAAATTCGTGCGGCAATTGTCCTGCAGCTGGCGGTTGGTTTTCTTGTGCTCGATGGCGGATTCGAACCAGCGCCAGATTTTCAGGTAGCTGAGGAATTCCGACTTTTCATCGGCAAATTTCTTGTGCGCCTCGTCGGCCGCCTGCTGGTGTTCCATCGGGCGGTCGCGCGGGTCTTGCACGGACAGGGCCGAGGCGACGATCAGCACTTCCGTCAGGCACGCGTTATCGAGCGCGGCCAGGATCATGCGGCCCACGCGCGGGTCCAGCGGCAGCTTGGCCAGCTTGTTGCCCAGCGGCGTGAGTTTATTGACCTCATCAACGGCGCCGAGTTCCTGCAGCAACTGATAACCGTCCGCGATCGCGCGCGCCAGCGGAGGTTCGATGAACGGAAAGGTTTCCACGTCCGTCAGGTGCAACGATTTCATGCGCAGGATGACGGCCGCCAGCGAGGAGCGCAGGATTTCCGGCTCCGTGAATTTGGGCCGCAGCAAATAATCCTGCTCCTCGTACAGGCGGATGCAGACGCCGTCGGCGACGCGGCCGCAACGCCCGGCGCGCTGGTTGGCGGCCGACTGGGCGATCGGCTCGACCTGCAGCTGCTCGACCTTGTTGCGGTAGCTGTAGCGTTTCACGCGCGCCAGGCCCGCATCGACCACATAGCGGATGCCGGGCACCGTCAGCGAGGTTTCCGCCACGTTGGTGGCCAGCACGATGCGGCGCGCGTTGCTGGTTTTAAACACGCGCTCCTGCTCTTCGGCCGACAAACGGGCGAACAGGGGCAAAATCTCCACGTGCGGCGGATGGTGCTTGCGCAGCGCCTCGGCGCAGTCGCGGATTTCGCGCTCGCCCGGCAAGAACACCAGCACGTCGCCCGAACCGATGCGGCACAGTTCTTCCACGCCATCGACGACGGCATCCATCAAGTCGCGCTTTTCGCGCGCGGCGGCCGTGCGCTGGCCCGGCTTGTCGGTGCCGCTACTACCCGCGCCCGAACCAGGCATGGCTACCTGCTCGCGCTCCACGGGACGGTAGCGCACTTCCACCTGGTACAGACGGCCCGACACTTCGATCACGGGCGCCGGTTTTTCCGGCGTGCCGAAATGGCGCGAGAAGCGTTCCGCATCGATGGTGGCGGACGTGATGATGATTTTCAGGTCCGGCCTGCGCGGCAGCAGCTGTTTCAGATAACCGAGCAGGAAATCGATGTTCAGGCTGCGTTCGTGCGCCTCATCGATGATGATGGTGTCGTAATTTTTCAACAACGGATCGGTCTGCGTCTCGGCCAGCAAGATACCGTCCGTCATCAGCTTGACGGACGCGCCACGGCTCAGGGTATCGGTAAAGCGGACCTTGAAACCCACCGTTTCGCCCAGCGGTGTACCGAGCTCCTGCGCAATGCGCTTGGCCGTCGAGGAAGCGGCGATACGCCGCGGCTGCGTGTGGCCGATCATGCCCTTCTGGCCGCGTCCCAGCTCCAGACAAATCTTCGGCAACTGGGTCGTCTTGCCGGAACCCGTCTCGCCCGAGACGATGATCACCTGGTTTTCCATCAGGGCCTTGGCGATTTCCGCGCGCCGGCCCGAGACGGGCAAGTCTTCCGGATACGTAATCGGCGGCAGCGGATTGCGGAAAGCCTTTTCCGCCTCGCGCGCGGCGCGGGCCGCATCGCGGGCTTCGCGGCTTTCCTGCCCCTCGCGCGGCGCGCGCGCGGCCTGGGGCTTGCCCTCTCCCGATCGCTGCTGCTGTTGCTGTTTCTGCTGCTCCGCGCGCGGCGGCTGCTGCCTTTGCTGGCTCACGGGCGGGCGCTGACGGCCCTGCGCAGGCGTGGCGGCAGGCGCGGAAATATCCCCGCTGGCGGGCACATTTGCAACGTTGGAAGGAGGGGAAGACTTATTGCTGGCTGAAGACATTGTTTTTTACAGGTATTTTAAGCGCGCACATCGCGCAGCGAATTATAATGCGCTTAATGGAAAACCCTACCCAATTCGTCCAATGGCTGCGCTCAGTCGCGCCCTACATCCACGCCTTTCGCGGCAAGACCTTCGTGGTCGCCTTCCCCGGTGAACTCGTCAGCGCCGGGGCGCTGCAGGTGCTGGCCCATGATTTGTCCCTGCTGCATGCGCTGGACATCAATGTCACCGTCGTCTACGGCTCGCGGCCGCAGGTGGCGGAACAACTGGCCCTGCGTAACGTCGAAGGCCGCTTCCACAATGGCGTGCGCATCACGGATATCGCCGCGCTGGAATGCGCGAAGGAAGCCGCCGGCGAGCTGCGCCTCGATATCGAGGCCGCCTTCAGCCAGGGCTTGCCGAACACGCCCATGTCGCATGCTGCCATCCGTATCATTTCCGGCAACTTCATCACGGCGCGCCCGCTGGGCGTGATCGATGGCGTGGACCTGGAACTGACGGGCATCACGCGCAAGGTCGACGCCGAAACCATCCATTCCATCCTCGGTTCGGACGGCCTGGTGCTGCTGTCGCCGCTGGGCTTCTCGCCCACGGGCGAAGCGTTCAACCTGACCATGGAAGACGTGGCCTGCAGCGCCGCCATCGCCCTGCACGCGGACAAGCTGATTTTCATCACGGAAACACCGATGATGGAAGACGCCACGGGCGTGGAAATCCGCGAACTGTCGTCGCACCAGGCCGAAGCCGTGCTGATGGCGGGCTTCCTGCCGGACGCGACGGCGTTTTACCTGAAACATTGCGTCAAGGCATGCCATAACGGCGTCGAGCGCTCGCACATCGTGCCGTTCTCGATGGATGGTTCGGCCCTGCTGGAATTGTTTACCCACGATGGCGTGGGCACCATGATCAGCCATGAAAACCTGGAAAGCCTGCGCCAGGCCACCATCGAAGACGTGGGCGGCATCATCAAACTGATCGAGCCGCTGGAAGCGGACGGCACTTTAGTGAAGCGGGGCCGCGAGCTGATCGAACGCGAAATCGATTATTTCTCCGTCATCGAGCATGATGGCGTGATCTTCGGCTGCGCCGCCCTGTACCCGTTCCCCGCGCAAAAGATGGCGGAAATGGCATGCCTGACCGTCAACCCGGAAGTGCAAGCCCAGGGCGACGGCGAACGCATCCTGAAACACATGGAAAACCGCGCGCGCGCCGCCGGCCTGAACAAACTGTTCGTCTTGACCACGCGCACCTCGCACTGGTTCAAGAAACGCGGCTTCGTGCCGGCCACCGTCGACGATTTGCCGAAGGATCGCCAGCATATGTATAACTGGCAACGCAAGTCCCAAGTGCTCATCAAGACACTGTAAAAATGAAAAAGCCCGGCATGCCGGGCTTTTTCATTACTTAGATACCATTACTTGATGTTCAGCGGCGCAAACGATTTGACCAGGTCGTCCAGCGCCTTCAATTGCGCCAGGAATGGCTCCAGCTGATCCAGCGGCAAGGCGCTGGGGCCGTCGCAGCGGGCGTTGTCGGGGTCAGGATGGGCTTCCAGGAACAGGCCGGCGATGCCGACGGCCAGGCCGGCGCGGGCCAGATCCGCCACTTGCTGGCGGCGGCCGCCCGAAGCGGCGCCACCGGGGTCGCGCTGCTGCAGCGCATGCGTGACGTCGAAGATGATCGGCAAGTCGTCGCAGGTTTTCTTCATCACGCCAAAGCCCAGCATGTCGACCACCAGGTTGTCGTAGCCGAGGCAGGTGCCGCGGTCGCACAGGATCAGTTGATCGTTGCCCGCTTCCTTGAATTTCTCGACGATATTGGCCATCTGGCCAGGGCTGAGGAATTGCGGCTTCTTGATGTTGATGACTTTGCCCGTTTTCGCCAGGGCCACGACGAGATCCGTCTGGCGCGCGAGGAAAGCAGGCAATTGCAGCACGTCGACCACTTCGGCCACCTGCTGCGCCTGCCATGGCTCATGCACGTCGGTAATCACGGGCACGCCGAACGCCGCCTTGACGTCCTGGAAGATGCGCATGCCCTCTTCCAGGCCCGGGCCGCGGTAGGAATGGATCGACGAGCGGTTGGCCTTGTCGAAGCTGGCCTTGAACACATATGGAATACCCAGTTTTTGCGTCACGCGCACATATTCTTCGCAGGCGCGCATGGCGAGATCGCGCGATTCGAGCACGTTGATGCCGCCAAACAGCGCGAAGCTGCCGGTATTGCTGACATCGATGCCATGGACTTTCACTGAGGTCATAGGGATTCCATCTTGGTTAATTACTACTACTTGGTTGGAAGGGGCGCAGCCAGCGGCTGGCGCGATAAGGCATCTTACTAGCTAGGGCGGCGCAGATCAAATTTGATCCAGCGCAAGGGCGCGGCAAACGGCGTGTCGCCAGGCCGCGACGGCCCCGCGAGGGCTGGCGCAAAGTGCCTTATAATCACGCTTTATCTCTACACTGATTCAGGAGCACAGATGGCCCGCACGATCCACTGCATCAAACTCAACAAGGAAGCCGAAGGACTGGATTTCCCGCCGTACCCGGGCGAACTGGGCAAGAAGATTTACGAATCTGTGTCGAAAGAAGCCTGGGCTGCCTGGCTCAAGCACCAGACCATGCTGGTCAATGAAAACCGGCTGAACCTGGCCGACGCGCGCGCCCGCAAATACCTGGCCACGCAGATGGAAAAACATTTCTTCGGCGATGGCGCCGATGCGGCCATGGGCTACGTTCCGCCGACCGAGTAAGTTTTTCCGTATTCCCGCCCGTGGCCACCGCGCCGCGGGTAGTTTCCCCTTGATTCTCCCCTCCCCCTTTCACGCCGCCTGACGCTGTTTCACGGCTGCCCTTCCCCGTTTCGTCGCACACGGCTCGCCGCCCCCGCCGCCGGCTGGCACAGTACGTCCATCGACAACCTCATTCCAAGGCGGACACCATGTTGCAGCAAATCTTCAGCCACACTCCCCTCTACGTCTGGGCCATCCTGGGCTTTCTCGTCTACCGCGGCGTGCTGGCCAGCCGGGCCCGCGAAGTGAGCTTGCGCAAGCTGTGCATCATTCCCCTGGTCATGCTGGCCCTGTCCCTGAGCGGCGTGCATGGCAGTTTCGGCTTCGCCGGCGTGGCGCCGTTCGCCTGGGGCGCCGGCGCGCTGGCTGGCGCGGCGCTGGCGTGGAGGCTGGCCGATGCGCGCAAGATAGCCGCCATTCCCGCGCGCGGCAGCGTGCAGCGTCCCGGCAGCTGGGTACCCATGATCTTGATGATGAGCATTTTCTGCATGAAATATGCGGTCGCCGTGACCCTGGCCATCGCCCCGGCCTATGCCCATGCGACCAGCTTCATCGTACCTGTCTGCCTCGCCTATGGCTGCTTCAGCGGCATCTTCCTCGGCGGCTTGCTGCGCACCGTGGCCGTGTACCGCCAGGCGCAAATGACAAGCGGCCCGCAAGGGGCCGCCGTTTAAAACATCTATGCCGGCGAACGCCGGCTATCATCTTAGTACGCCAGGGTACGCACGCCTTCCGGCATGCCCAGCAGGCAGACATTGGCGCCGCGCACGGCGAACAGGCCGACGGCGATGACGCCGACGATCTGGTTGATCTGCTGTTCCAGCGCCACCGGGTCGGCAATTTTCAAGCCCAGCACGTCGATGATTTCGCCGCCATTGTCGGTAATGAACGCTTCCGTGCTGCCGGCCTTCAGGCGCAGGCGGGGCGTGCCGCCCAGCGCAGCCAGCTGGCGCGATACGGCAGCGCGCGCCATCGGCACCACTTCCACCGGCAGCGGGAAGGCGCCCAGGGTTTCCACCAGCTTGGAGCCGTCGGCGATGCAGACGAACTGTTTCGCGACGGAAGCAACGATCTTTTCACGCGTCAATGCCGCGCCGCCACCCTTGATCATGGCGCCGCTGGCCGTGATTTCATCGGCGCCGTCGATGTAGACGGCGATCGACTCGACATCGTTCAGGTCGAA
Source organism: Janthinobacterium sp. BJB301 (assembly GCF_002735685.1). Lineage (NCBI taxonomy): Bacteria > Pseudomonadati > Pseudomonadota > Betaproteobacteria > Burkholderiales > Oxalobacteraceae > Janthinobacterium > Janthinobacterium sp. BJB301. The sequence continues at coordinate 256,787 of NZ_PDZJ01000002.1, forward strand.
GACGGGAATGCCATGGCCAGCCAGGCGCGCGGCCGTCGCTTCGGACGAGGCGACCGTGCCCTTGATGCTGTCCTTGATCTTGGCCAGTTCATCGATGAAAAAATTGGCGGTGGAACCGGTGCCGACGCCGATGATTTCACCTTTTACTACGTAGTCGATGGCGGCGCGGGCTACGGCTTGCTTCAATTCGTCTTGGGTCATGGCATTCAGGCTAAAGTGAGGAATGGCGCTATTTTAACGGATTGCCAGCCTGGCCAGCCGGCCAGCATGCCTGGCGATGCGACTCAATACAACAGGCAGGCGGGAAAACTTTGCCCTAGGGCAATCGCGCACCCAAATACACTCTATGCCCTCTAAAATATGCGAAAATGGCACGATAGTCCGATATGACGTTTCAGGAATAGCACATGAATCACAGTAAACAGGTACTTGTTGTCGATGACAGCCGGGTTTCACGTTTGATGTCGCATCAATTCATCCTCAGCAAACATGCCGACTGGCAAGTGATTGAGGCGGCGACGGGTGAGGAAGCCCTGGAAAAAGTCAAGACCGTCAACCCTGTGCTGATACTACTGGATGTCAACATGCCCGGCATGGGCGGCATGGCGGCGGCAGAACAATTGCGCGTGCTGTGCCCGCAGACGCACATCATTCTCGTCACGGCCAATGTGCAGAACGCCACCCGCAACCGCGCCAGCGAACTGGGCGTGGGCTTCATGGAAAAACCGATCACGGAAACGCGCATCCACCAGTTGATCGAATCACTGGGACTGTGAGCATGGTCAATCTTTCCGAACTCGAGAACGACGCCCTGGTAGAGATATTCAACATCGGGGTGGGCCATGCGGCGGCGGCCATGAGCGAGATCGTGAATGAAGAAGTCACCATGTCGGTGCCGTCGATCACCTTCCTGAACCGTGCCGACGCGGCAGCCTTGCTCGGCAGCAAGAAGGATGGCGAACGCATCTGCGGCGTCAGCCAGCATTACGATGGCGCTTTCGCCACCGAAGCCATTCTGATGTTCCCGGAAGACAAAAGCCTGGAAATCGTGCGCCTGATGGTGGGCGACGCCATGCCGCTGCAGGAACTGACGGAGATGGAACAGGAAGCGATGAGCGAGATCGGCAACATCATCCTCAATTCCTGCGTCGGAACCCTGGCCAACCTGTTCGACAGCGAACTGCATGGCTCGCTGCCCCTGTACCACGTGGGCACCAGCGCGGAAATCCTCTCCTCGTTCGGCGGCCAGGATGACGAAGCCGTCGTGCTGATGCTGCATATCGACTTCGTGCTGTCCAAGCACCAGATCCACGGTTATGTGGCATTCGTGCTCGACCTGTCCGCCTTGCACGACCTGAAACAGCAAGTCAGCCGCTACCTGGCCAAGGTGCTGGGACAGGCGTGACGATCATGCCGGATGTCTTGCATCGACTCGCCCTGCTCGAGAGCATACTCGGCGCCGTCAACCTGGGCGCCATCGTGCTCGATGAGCAGCATCGCATCGTGCTGTGGAATAAGTGGATGGCGCGCCACTCGGCCTGCCAGGCCGACGCCGTGCTGGGCCAGGATTTCTTCGCCGTCTTTCCGGAACTGCGGCACAAGCGCATGGATTCGGCCATCACCCAGGCACTTCGCGACAATTTCCAGTCGCTGCTGTCGCAAACCCTGCACAAGGCGCCGTTTGCGCTGTACACGCATGGCGCGGCCACGGGCGGCAGCGACGGCGAGGAACGCATGCAGCAAGCCATCGCCGTCACGCCGATCAACCTGCCCGGCTCGCCACGCCATTGCCTGATCCAGATCAATGATGTCACCATCGCCGTGGGGCGCGAAAAGCTGCTGCGCGAACAGACCATGGTCTTGCGCTCGCAAACCTTTTCCGACGGCTTGACGGGCATCGCCAACCGCCGCCATTTCGACGTGGCGATCGAGAAGGAAATGCGGCGCGCCATGCGCACCAGCAGTCCGCTGTCGCTGCTGATGATCGATATCGACCATTTCAAGGATTACAACGACCATTACGGCCACCAGCAGGGCGACGATTGCCTGATCCGCGTGGCAGCCGAACTGGCCGCCATGCTGCAGCGCCCCACCGACCTGCTGGCCCGCTATGGCGGCGAAGAGTTTGCCGCCATCCTGCCCGACACGGACGCGGCGCAGGCGCTGCGCATGGCCGAGGCGATCCGCCAGCACGCGGCCGAGCTGCGCATTCCGCATGCCAAGACGGGCAATGACGTCAAGCACATCACAGTGAGTATCGGCATCGCCACGCAGCAGCCGCAGCAGCCGCTGGCCATCTCCGCCCTGATCGGCGCGGCCGACCGCGCCCTGTACCTGGCCAAGCGCGCCGGACGCAACCGCGTGATGGTGCAGCCGCTGTAAAAAAAGCAACATCGGAGAAAGGATTCCAGTAGACATCTTTACGGCGTGTGCGTAGACTCGTCATTGCTTGCAGCAACAATAACAAGAATTTATCTGTGGTATCTATCCCTGCGCATGGCCCCACCATGCGGGACATGGCCAGGAGCGCTTGTGAATCTCGATCCTCCCCTCAGATCAGGCTTGCCGGGTGCCGGCATGGATACGACCATGGTGAACGGCATGCGCCTGCTGCTGTCGAGCGCCACCCTGCTCACCCTGTTCATCGACCCCGAAAGCGCCGGCAAGCTGACCAAGATCACCTGGCTAATCTTTTCCGCGTACACCATGCACAGCCTGCTGCTCTACGTGCTGGCCCTACTGGGCCTCAGCCTGCCCCAGGACATCTTGCTGTACTGGCTCGACGTGGCCTGGTATGCGCTGATCGTGTTTTCCAGCAGCAGCCACAACAATTTATTCTTCCTGTTTTTTTTCTTTGCCATCCTGACATCGTCGTTCCAGCGGGGCTTCGAGGAAGGCGCGCGCGTCACCCTGGCCTCTGCCGGCCTGTTCGCCGCCACCGCCCTGTTCGGCGAAACGGATGCGGAACTGTCGCGCCTGCTGCTGCGCACCACCTTCCTGCTGGCGCTCGGCTACATGATCGCCTACTGGGGTGGTTCGGCCATCACCCAGCGCAGCCACCTGGCGCTGCTGCGCGATGTCAGCCAGCTGTCCAATCCCCGCTTCGGCGTCGACCAGACCATCACCTCGGTGCTGGAAAAAACCCGCAGTTATTTCAACGGCCGCAGTTGCCTGCTGATCATGCAGGACAAGGGTACGCGGGTCTGGTCGCTGCGCAGCGTGATTCACACGGGCACGGGCGTCGTGCATACCAGCTCGCTCCTCAGCGACGACGCGGCCAGTCCCCTGCTCGCTTTCCCGCACGATAAAATCGCGCTGTACAACCAGCCCGCCGGCCCCTGGCTGCCATGGATAGGCGGCGCGCGCATGCTCGAGCCAAACAGCGGACGCTGGCTACGGCATGACGACGCGGCGGGCGCCCGCCTGGCCGAACTGCTCGAAGCGCACGCCTTCATCAGCGCGCCGCTGCCCCTGCGCAATGGCAAAGGCCGGATCTTTATCGTGTCCGCCACCAGCATGAGCAAGACGGATGCCCTGTTTCTCAGCCATATCGGCGCGCAGGCGTTTCCCGTCATTGAAAACATCAACCTGCTCGACCGCCTGGCGTCGCAGGCGGCCTCGCGCGAACGCGAAAAGATCGCGCGCGACCTGCATGACACGGCCGTGCAGCCGTATATCGGCTTGCGCCACGGCCTGGCCGCCCTGCGCAACGAAGCCACGCCGGGCAACCCGCTGCTGCCGGAACTGGAAAAGCTGATCATCATGTCGGGCCAGGTGATCACCGACCTGCGCAGTTACGCGCGCACGTTCAAGAATGGCCAGGTGCAAAGCGAGCCGGAACTGCTGGTCGCGCTGCGCCGCCAGGCCACGCAGATCCGCGAATTCTATGGCATCGACATCGCCCTGCATATCGAAGGCGACCTGCACATCAACGACCGCCTGGCGGCCGAGGTGTTCCAGATCGTCAATGAAGGCATGAGCAATATCCGCAAGCATACGTCGGCGCGCCACGGCGCCGTCAAGCTGACCTGCGTGCAGGGTGCGCTGCACATCAGCATCGACAACGAATGCGCCGCCGCGCACGTCCCCGATTTCCTGCCCGACTCGCTGGCCGAGCGCGCCGCCGCCCTCGGCGGCACGGCCCGCGTCACGCATGGCATGCTGGGCAACACCTCCGTCCAGATCGAGATACCCATATGAATGACGTACGCCACATGCCACCGGCCAGCCATGTCATCAGCGTCATGCTGGTCGATGATCACAAGACCATGCTGTGGGGCCTGGAGCGCCTGATCGGCGGAGAGCACTCCGGCATGCGCGTGGTCGCCACGGCGTCCGACGGCACCGAGGCGCTGGAGCAGGCGAAGGCGCTGCAACCGGACGTGATCGTGCTGGACCTGGACCTGGGCGGCATCAGCTCGCTGGCCATCCTGCCCGCGCTGGCCCAATGCGGCGGCACGCGCGTGCTGGTGCTGACGGCCAGCCACGACCAGGCCATCCTCGACCAGACGGTACTGAAAGGCGCGCGCGGCATCGTCAGCAAGGACGCGCCGGCGGAGATGGTGTTGAAGGCCATCGAAAAGGTGTACCAGGGCGAGCTGTGGCTGGAACACGCGATGCTGGGACGCATGCTGACGCAGTTGACCCAGCCCGGCGGCGGTTCGGCGCACGCCATCGCCATCGCCAGCCTGACCCTCAAGGAAAGAAAGATCATCGCCGCGCTGGTGCACGGCAGCGGCACGCCGGCCAAGCTGCTGGCGGACCAGCTGTTCATCTCCGAACACACCTTGCGCAATCACCTGACATCGATCTACCGCAAGCTGGGCGTGTACAACCGCCTGGAACTGTACGCCTACGCCACCAAGCACCAGCTGGGCCAATTGCCGCCCGGCGCCTGATACCACTGTCCTCCTGCACGGCCACTGCACGGCCGCGCATTCCCTCCCATCGCCAAGCAGCGGCGCGGCATGCGCCCCTGCGTTCCTGCGCGCGCCAGACTCGAGCATGACAATTGTCACGAAAAAAACGAGCAGTTCCTCCTTGCAATAAAAGGATGTTCTTCTGATGTAGATCAAGGTGCCGACTTCTATAGTGGATTTACCGGAGTGCAAATCACCGCGCGGCCCACCACGACACGGAGCACAGCATGCGCCTTGACAAGTTTCTTCCGACGGCCCTGATCACCTATTTACAGGGCAAGGAAAAGGCTGCGTTCTACCGCTATGCCCTAGTGGCGGCCCTCATGGCGGTGGTCTGCATCATCGGATTGCTGGCACTGGGCGAAAGTCCATGAGCGCGCCAGGTCGTAGCACCAGGAAGCAACGCTGCAAAACCGTTTCATCCACCGTCGTACCTTAACCACCACCAGGAGTTGTCATGAACCTCATCAAAAACTTTATCCGCGAAGAAGATGGCGTCACCGCAATCGAATACGGCCTGATCGCTGCCCTGATCGCCGTGGTGATCATCGCCGCCGTCACCATCGTCGGCACGCAGCTGAAAAAAACCTTCAGCACCATCGGCACCAAGCTGACCACCGCCAATGCCTGACGCGCTGCTGTCCGGGCCGGCCCAGCGCCAGCCCGGACTACGCTGCCCAATATTCTCGGCACGCCCACCTTGACGAACGCATAGCGAGGCCCATCGTGAAATCTTTCTTCAGCCGTTTATCCGACGAGTCCGCCGTCACAGCGATCGAATACGCGCTGCTGGCCGGCCTGATCGCGGCAGTGCTGGTGGTCACGATCACCCTGCTTGGCGACCAGGTCAAGCTGCTGTTTGTCTACGTCAAGGACCAAGTGGTCCTGGCCCTGTCATGAACACCCTGCGCGCCTCGCTGCGCACCCACCGCGCCCTGCTGCTGATCGTGCTGCCGTACGCCGCCGTGGCGACGCTGCTGGCCGGCGGCCTGCCCAGCGCATCGGACACCCTCAACGTGCTGGCCGGCTTCTTCATGGCCATCCTGATCGGCCCCGTCTTCATCCTGTGCGGCTACACCATCCATGTCATGGTGATGAAACGCCCGCACCGCCTGTGCCACTATCTGTACCACGATCTGCGCCGCTACCTGAGCAACGAGCGCCTGCTGCACGCGCTGCCGGCCATGCTGCTGATCCCCGTCTTCGCCTCCAGCTTCACCGTCATCAAGGGCGCCATCCCGCGCCTGCATCCCTACACCTGGGATGCCACCCTGTCCGCCTGGGACATCGCGCTGCATGGCGGCAAGGCCCCATGGGAAAGGCTGCAGCCACTGCTGGGCCACCCGCTCGTCACGGGCTTGCTCAACTTCAGCTACCACTTCTGGTTCTTCCTGTTCTACGCCATCCTGTACTGGCTCATCCTCGACACGCGCCGCCCCCTGCTGCGCATGCAGTTCCTGCTCAGCTTTGCGCTGACCTGGATCGCCCTGGGCAGCATCCTGGCCGTGCTGTTTGCCTCGGTCGGCCCCTGCTACTACGGCCACCTGCATGCCAGCGACCCGTATGCGCCGCTGATGGTCTACCTGCATGACGCCAACCAGCACGTCCCCGTCTGGGCCCTGCAAGTGCAGGAGATGCTGTGGCAAGGCTATCAAAGCAAGGGCGCGAACGGTGAACTGGGCATCTCCGCCATGCCCAGCATGCATGTGGCCACGGCCGTGCTGCTGGCCATGATGGGCTGGCGCGTCAACCGCGCCGCCGGGATCTCGCTGACCGCCTTTGCCGTACTGATCCTGCTCGGCTCCATCCACCTGGGCTGGCACTATGCGCTCGACGGCTATGTGGGTGCGGCCGGCGCGGCGCTGGTGTGGCGCCTGGTGGGACGGCTGCTGGGCAGCCAGGCCGCGGCGCCGGCCATGCACATGGCCACCGCTCCCTGCATGAGCAAGGAAGGACTGACATCATGAACGCCCACCTGCCCATGCTGCTGTGCCTGGCCGTACTCGCCACCCTGCTCGCCGCCGCCCTGTGGCACGACCTGCGCACGCGCCGTATCCCGAACCGGCTGGTGCTGTGGGGCACCCTGGCGGGACTGATCATCAACAGCTTCGTGCCGTCCGGCGCCGGACTGTTCGACGCCTCCTTCGGCGGCCTGGGCCTATTGCAGGCGCTGGCCGGCGCCGCCGCCGGACTGGCCCTGCTGCTGCCCATGTATCTGCTGCGCGCCCTGGGCGCCGGCGACGTCAAGCTGATGGCCATGTGCGGCGCCTTCCTCGGTCCCGACGCCGTGCTCGAAGCGGCCCTGCTGACCTTCCTGTGCGGCGGCGTGCTGGCCCTGGCCGCCGCGCTGGCCGGTCAGCGCCTGCGCCAGGTACTGAAAAACACCTATCACATGATGCTGGGCGCGCTGCTGCACAGCCTTGCCGGCGGCGCCGCCACGATCGCCGAACCGCCGCCTGCCACCGGCAAGCTGGCCTACGCCTTCGCCATTGCCAGCGGCACCCTGCTGCAGGTCTTCCTGCACTATACCCACCTGTGGAGCCTGCGCTGAAACGCGCCGCTCCGACGACCAGCCCCCTAGGACCTGACCATGCACACTCTCACCACCCTCTGCCACTCGCGCCACGCCAGCCTGTTCACCAGCATCGCCATGGCTTGCCTGTGGACGTTCTTCGCCAGTGCCCACGTGATGGGATTCCTGCACAGCGGCGACTGGAGCTATCTGCTGTTCTGCGCCGCCGAAACCCTGGCCGCCCTGTTCTTCATCGTGCGCACGGCCCCCGTCAGCGTTTCCACCGATGCGGGCGACTGGCTGCTGGCCATCGGCGCCACCTTCGCGCCCTTCCTTTTGTCTCCCGCCGACATGGCCATCTGGCCCGGCGCGCGCTACCTGCTGGCCGTCGGCAGCCTGCTGCAGATCGCCGGCCTGCTGTCGCTGAACCGCAGCTTCGGCCTGGTGGCGGCGCAGCGCGAAATCAAGACGGGCGGCGTCTACCGCGTGATACGCCATCCGCTGTATGCCAGCTACCTGATTTCCCTGAGCGGCTACCTGCTGGCCAACACCTCGCCCGCCAATACCGTCATCTATGTCGCGACGATGAGCATGATGGTGATGCGCCTGCTGCGCGAAGAGCGTTTCCTGTCCACCGACGTGCGCTATCGCGTCTACATGCGCCAGGTGAAGTACCGCCTGCTGCCTTTCATCTTCTGATATCCGGCCACCCGAACGAGGAGTACCCATCATGCCTGACACCTATCCAGAACGCAGCGACGGCGGCGGCGTCGAACCGGCGGCCAAGCGCGCGCCACGCACGGTCGAGGAAACGGGATTGCCCTTCCTGTTCCTGGTCGAACTGCTGGTCAAGATACTCTTCCTGCGCGGCCAGATCGGCCTGCCCGCCCTGTCGACACACGTAAAACTGGGCGCTGGCGTGCTCGAACCGCTGCTCACCTTCATGCGCGCCGAAAAGCTGTGCGAAGCGCGCCGCAACGGCGGCAGCGGCACCGACGCCGACCTGTGTTACCTGCTGGGCGACCAGGGCCGTCTGCGCGCCGCCGAGTACATGCGCCGCAACGCCTACAGCGGCCCCGCCCCCGTCACCCTGGCCGACTACAGCAACCAGGTACTGGCGCAAAGCGTGGCGGACATGCAGGTCACCCGCGATGATGTGCAGCGCGAGTTCCGCGACGTGGTGGCCAGTTCGGCCGTGCTCGACCAGCTGGGCGCGGCCATGAATTCCGGACGCGCCCTGTTCTTCCACGGCCCTGCCGGCAGCGGCAAGAGCTACCTGGCCGAGCGGCTGAACGGCCTGCTCAGCGGCGCCATCGCCCTGCCTCATGCCGTGATGGTCGATGGCGAAGTGCTGCCCTTCCTCGACCCCATGCTGCACACCCTGTCGCGCGGCGGCCTCGTGCCATCCGACCCGCGCTGGGTGCGCGCCGAACGCCCCGCCGTGCTGACGGGCGGCGAGCTGACGCTCGACATGCTGGACCTGCAATTCGACCATGGCAACCGCTTGTACCAGGCGCCGCCGCACCTGAAGGCCAACAACGGCATCTTCGTCATCGACGACCTGGGCCGCCAGCGCTGCTCGCCCGTGGAACTGATGAACCGCTGGATCGTGCCGATGGCGCGCCACATCGATTACCTGTCGCTGCACACGGGCTACAAGTTCCCCGTGCCCTTCGACGTCATCGTCGTGTTCTCGTCGAACCTGGCGCCGCAGCACCTGGCCGACGACTCCTTCCTGCGCCGCATCGGCTACAAGATCCATGTCGGCCCCCTGAGCGCCTACCACTACCTGGCCGTGTTCCGCAGCACCTGCGCCCAGCTGGGCATCAATTTCGACGAAGCCTCCTACACCTACCTGCTGCACCTGCATAGCCTCTACAAGCGGCCCTTGCTGGCCTGCTATCCGCGCGACATCCTCGCGCAGATCTGCGACCAGGCGCGTTATGAAGACCACCCGGCGCAACTGTCTCCGGAAGTCCTGTTCTGGGCATGGCAAAACTATTTCGGCAGCGATGACGACCTTGCAAGCACACACACCGGACCGGAAGCGGTCCAGCACAAAGGGGAAGCAAAATGAGAAACGCACGCGCTCTGACGATGATGGCCATTGCGGTCATCCTGGCGTTCGCCGCGGTCATCGTGGCCGCGCGCTGGATCAATGCCCAAGCCTCGGGCAACATCAACAAGGTGGCCGTGGCCCAGGTCGACATCAGCCTGGGGGCGCGCCTCACGCCCGACATGGTGCGCATGGTGGACTGGCCATCGAATGCGCTGCCGCCGGGCGCCGTCAACGATCCGAAACTGCTGGAAACGCGCGTCACGCGCACCAGCATCCAGCACGGCGAACCGATCATGGAAGGCAAGCTGGCGCCTCCCGGCACGCAAGGCGGCCTGTCGGCCGTCGTCGCCGAGGGCAAGCGCGCCATGACCGTGCGCGTCAACGATGTGGTGGGCGTGGCCGGCTTCGCCCTGCCCGGCAATTTCGTCGACATCCTCGTCAATACCCAGGGCGAAGGTGCCCGCAAGACGCCGGACCGCGACCCGAACATTTCCAAGATCGTGCTTGAACGCATCCTCGTGCTGGCCATTGCCCAGGAATCGAGCCGCGACGACACCAAGCCCAAGGTGGTCAACGCCGTGACCCTGGAGCTGACGCCGGAGCAGGCGGAAAAACTCGACCTGGCACGCAGCGTGGGCACCCTGTCGCTGGTGCTGCGCAACCAGGTCGAGGACAAGCCCGTCAACACGGAGGGCGCCACCAAGTCCAGTTTGCTCGATGAAAAGGTCGCCATGGCAGCCCCCGCCGCCATGGTGCAAGCCAAGCCGCTCCCGCGCCGCCGTCCTGCAGCCACAGCCGCGCCACAGGCCGGTCCGCGCGTCGATGTCATCAAGGGGCTGGAACGCAGCTCCCAACAATTCTAACCTGCACCAGAGGAGTCACGCCATGAGCACATATTGCACAGCAAGCGGAAGCCGGGTACTCAGCCTGGCGCTTGCCCTCGCCATGATCGGCGCCCTGGCGCCCCAGGCACGCAGCGAACCCGTTGCCGCCACCGCCGTTGCCGCCGACACCGGCGCCGCCCGGACCAGCCGGGCCGCCGCCCGCCCCAAGGCCACGCCGCCGCAAAGCGAATCGCGCGCCGGCCGCACCGAGATGGCGCCGCAAATGAGTCTGGCCGAAGGCAAGTCGACCCTGATGCGCCTGCCGTTCGCCGCCAGCCGCATGTCCGTCGGCGACCCGCGCATCGCCGACGTCATCCTGCTCAATCCCAACGAGGTGTACCTGCTGGGCCGCTCCGTCGGCACCACCAACCTGATCCTGTGGAACAAGAGCAATGACGCCACCATCATCGACCTGGCCGTCGGCATCGACAGCAGCAGCCTGCAGGCACGCATGGCCGAGCTGCTGCCGAACGAAAAGATCAACGTCACGGTGGCGGGCGACACCCTGATCCTGTCTGGCATGGTCAGCGATGTCGTCAAGGCCGACCAGGCCCTGTCGCTGGCCAACGCCTATGTGCAGCGCAGCGCCCGCAGCGGCAGCGCCGCCTCCGGCGCCGCGCCAGCCGCAGGCGCCGCCGCGCCCGCTCCCGCCGCTGCGCCCGATGCGGGCATGCCGCGCGTGATCAACCTGCTGTCGATCGCCGCGCCGCAGCAGGTGATGCTGGAAGTGAAGGTGGCCGAAGTATCGAAAGTGCTGGTCGACCAGCTGGGCGCCAGCCTGGGCATCAACAAGACCATCGGCAGCTGGTCGTACTCGCTGCTGTCCAGCCTGCTCAGCAACAACCCCAGCGGCTTGAGCGGCGCCAGCAAGAACAACTTCTTCAACCTCGACGCGCAAAAACGCGATGGCCTGATCAAGGTGCTGGCCGAACCGAACATCATGGCCATCAGCGGCCAGGAGGCCAGCTTCCTGGCCGGCGGCAAAATCTTCATCCCCGTCAGCCAGACCAACAATAACGGCGTGCCGACCATCACCCTGGAAGAGAAGGAATTCGGCGTGGCCGTGAAATTCACGCCCACCGTGCTCGAAGGGGGGCGCATCAACCTGAGGGTGGCGCCGGAAGTGTCGGACCTGAACAAGGACGGCATCGGCATCACCGCCACCGGCATCTCGGCCACAGCCATCCTGCCATCGTTTACCACGCGGCGCGCCACCACCACGGTGCAGCTGTTCGACGGCCAGAGCTTCGCCATCGGCGGCCTGATCAAGAACAACGTGACCAGCAATATCAAGGCCCTGCCAGGCCTGGGCGAAGTGCCCGTGCTGGGCGCCCTGTTCCGCAGCACGGACTTCCAGACGGACCGTTCGGAACTGGTCTTCATCATCACGCCGCACCTGGTCAAGCCGCTGCCGCCCGACTACAAGCTGCCCACCGACGGCTACATCCAGCCGACGCGCGGCGACATGTTCATGCAGGGAAAAATGGAAGGCAGCGCACCGGCGCCCGCCCCCGCAGCGGCACAGACACCGGCCCCCATGCAGCCGCAAGCGGCCGCGCCCCAGCCTGCCGCCGGCTTCGACCTCAAATAGGAGAACACCATGAAAACCGCACATCGCCTGCCTTGCGCCGCCCTGTTCTGCCTGCTGGCCGGCTGCGCCGCCACCACCACGCCCGTGCTCGATTCGCACTTTGGCGAATCGGTGGCCCTGCTCAAGGCGCAGCAGATCATGTATCCGGACGCCTACCGCAATGCCAACCCGGTCAGCGGCATCGACGGCAAGGCCGGCGTCAGCGCCTACCAGCGCTACCAGAAATCGTTTGCGGCGCCGGAACCGCAACCGAATGTCTTCACCATCGGCGTGGGCGGACGCCAGTAGGCGCCAGTCCCGCGATGCACTTTTCCCAGGCCACCAGGAGACAGCCATGAACACCGCATTTCGCAGGCACGACAAGCAGCAGGGCGCGATCGCCATCGTGCTGGGGCTGACCCTGGTGGTGCTGTTTGCCATGGGCGGCCTGGTGCTGGACCTGGGCCACCTGTACATCGCCAAGACGGAGCTGCAGAACGGCGCCGACAGCGCCGCCCTGGCCGGCGCCGTGGAACTCAACCAAAGCGCCACCGGCATCGACAACGCGCAGGCCAAGGCCATCGCCATCGCGCAAAAGAACCGCTACGACTTTTCCACCACGCTGACCCTGACGGCCGCCAACATCAGTTTCGGCCCCAGCCCCGACGGGCCGTGGTCTTCCGGCGCCAGCGCCCGCACCAGCCCGCAGGGCCAGACCTTCATCCGCGTCGACACGGGCAGCAAGACCTTCGCCACCTACCTGATGGGCATCGCCGGCATCGCCAGCACCAGTACCTCGGGCGTGGCCGTGGCGGGCCGCTTCGTCAACGACGTCACGCCGATCGGCGTGTGCGCCGTCGATCCGGCCAACAAGACGGCGCAATACACGTATCCGGCCGCGCCGGCCGGCACGGGCCTGACGGAACTGCTGGAATTCGGCTTCCGCCGCGGCGTCACCTACAACCTGTTCGGCCTCAATCCGCTGGGCGGCCCGTCCGACCCCTACCTGATCAACCCCGTCGACGCCCCGCCCGGCAGCTGCAGCGCGTCGCATTCGAGCGCAGCCTCCACCGCGCCGTTCATGTGCACGGGCAGCAGCGCCGTCATCACCAGCGGCACGGGCCAGGTCTACACGAACACGGGCCTGTCGGCCTCGCTGGCCGCCTCGCTCAATTCGCGCTTCGACGATTACGGCGGACCCTCCGTGTGCGACCCCGCGACGGCGCCGCCCGACACCAACATCAAGGAATATCCCTGCGTGGGCGGCGCGTCGCCCTGCGCCGCCACCGCCGCCAACTCGCCGCCCACCGGCTGGATGCAGCCGGGCGCCAGCACCCTGCCCAGCCAGCAGCCCGTCAGCCTGTCCGGCAACAAGCCGAATTACCAGCTGCCGTCGGCCGGCGCCGTCCCCGCGCCCTCGGCCACGTTCGCCCAGTTCGCCGGCTACGGCGTGCTGTGGTCCTACGGCCCGGCCTACCAAAGCAATGGCGCCACTCCGGCCAAGGCCGGCACGGCGTACAGCGTCGCGGACGCCAACGCCAACCCCATGTACAGCACGGCCAAGGCGAATTACTTCGACACGGCCAGCTACCCCGTCAGCCCAGGCGCAGGCTTTCCTGCCAGTACGCCGCCTTCGCCGTACAACCAGACCAGCGGCCCCACGTTCCAGGCGCCCTCGGCCGCCCATCCGGGCCAGCGCAACCGGCGCATCCTCAACGTGGTGCTGGTCGACTGCCGCACGGCGCCCGTGGGGCCGGCTTCGTGCGGCGTCATGAATGCGGTGGGCATCGGCAAATTCTTCATGACGATGAAGGCCGATTTCAGCGGCGGCACCAAGCGCCTCGACGTCGAGTTCGCGGGCCTGATCGAGCCCGTGCCGAATTCCGAAATCAAACTCTACAAGTGAGGCGGCCATGCGCATCCACCTTTCCCCCCTCAGGCAGCGCGGCGGCGCCGCCGTCGAATTCGGCATCGTGCTGGCCCTGCTGATCACCCTGCTGGCGGGCATCTTCGGCTTCGGTCGCGCCTTCTGGTACTACGACGCGCTGACCAAGGCCACGCGCGATGCGGCGCGCAACATGTCCGTCAAGGCCAAGGCCGGCATCGCATCGCAGGGCGTGCCTGCCGCCAAGCAGACGGTCGTCGATGCGGCCACCAGCGCCGGCATCAGCGGCTTCACCACGGCCAACGTGACGGTCACCTGCCTGGATGCGGCGTTCAACGACAGCAGCTGCACCGATGGCACGGCGCCGGGCGGCATCCGCGTCGAAGTCGTCAACTACACGCTGTCGGTGGGCCAGTACCTGCCCTTCGTGATCGGCGCGGCCAGCAGCTATGCCACGCCGCTCTCGCCGCGCACCACCATGCGCTACATGCTGTAAGGAGAACGCCATGCGCCACCGCCTTTCATCGTCTCCTCCAGCCGGCCGCCAGCGCGGCGCCGCCGCCGTCGAATTCGCCCTGGTGGCACTGCTGTTTTTCACCCTGCTGTTCGGCATCCTCGAATTTGGCCGCATGCTGTACCTGTACAACACGGTGCAGGAAGTGAGCCGCCGCGCCGCGCGCGAAGCGGTAGTGCGCTGGATCGACCAGACGGACACCGTCAAGACGCTGGCTCTGTTCGGCGGCACGGCCCTGCCTGCCGCGCCGGAACTGACGGCCGCCAACATCACCATCCGCTACCTGAACAAGAGCGGCGCCGAAGTGACCTTGCCGCCGCTCGATCCGGGCGACAACCTGTCGGCCTGCGGCGACATCACGCGCACGGCCAGCTGCATCGACAGCGTGCGCGTGTCGATCGACAACGTCAGCTATACGCCGATGGTCAGCCTGTTCGGTTTTCTCAATATCGCCGTGCCAGCCTCGGTCGTGGTCATGCACGCCGAAAGCCTGGGCTTCCAGATCAACTGAACGCCATTACCGGGAGTACCAAGTGAATATCGTCATCGTCTCGAAGAATGAAGCCCAGCTCAAGCGGCTCACCCGCTTGCTGCGCGAACGCAGCGCGGCCGACCGCGTCGCGCTGCTGGCGAGCATACCGGATGTATTCGACAACGGCGCCACGCCGGACTTGCTGCTGCTGGAGCAGGAGCAGGCGGGCGAGACGGAGCTGGAGCGGCTCGAACTGCTGGGCGGGCGCCATCCGAACCTGGCCATCATCGTGCAATGTCCGCAGCAAAGTCCGCAATTCCTGCTGCGCGCGATGCGCGCCGGCGTGCGCGAAGTGCTGCTGCCGGACGACGACGCGTCCCTGTGCGCCGCGCTGCGCCGCATCGAGGACAAGCTGCAAAAGCAGGTCACGCGCAAGGGCCAGGTGCTGGCCTTCGTCTCGTGCAAGGGCGGCAGCGGCGCCACCTTCATCGCCGCCAACCTCGGCTACGCGCTGGCCGCCGGCGAACAGCGCAAGGTGGCGCTGTTCGACCTGAACCTGCAGTTCGGCGACGCCGCCCTGTTCGTCTCGGACCACAAGCCGGCCACCACCCTGTCGCAGCTGTCGCAGCAGATCGTGCGCCTCGACGCCTCGCTGCTGACCGCCAGCATGATCCAGATCACGCCCGCCTACAGCGTGCTGGCCGCCGCCGACGATCCCGCCCATGCGGCCGACGTCGAGGCGGACCATATCGACCGCTTGCTGACCCTGGCGCGCAGCCAGTACGACTACATCCTGCTCGACGTGGGACGCGGCCTCGACCCCGTCAGCGTGCGCGCGCTGGACCGGGCCGACCTGATCTTCCCCGTGCTGCAGGCCACCTTGCCGTATGTGCGCGACGGCAAGCGCCTGCTCGACGTATTCCGTGGCCTCGGCTACCGCGAAGACAAGATCCGCCTGATCCTGAACCGCTATGCCAGCAGCGACAGCATCCGCGTGGCCGACCTGGAAGCGGCGTATGGCAAGCACGTCTACAAATCCATCCCCAACCACTACGAGGCGGTGGCCGCCTCCGTCAGCCAGGGCGTGCCCATCCTCAAGCTGGCGTCGCACAATTCCGTCTCGCGCGCCCTGCAGGAACTGGCCGCCAGCCTGGCCGGCGAAACCCCGCCCGCCGCGCAAGGCTGGGTTTCGCGGCTGCTGGCGCGCGCTTGATTCCCTACAGCGCGCCTGATACCCCATTCACCGGAGACCGACCATGACTGCCGAAAAACTCACCCTGCGGGACCGCCTGGGCTATGCCCAGGATGACGCCAGCCTGAATGACGATGCCGCGCACCAGGGCGCATCGAGCCAGAGCTACCAGCAACTCAAGCACCGTACCCACCAGGCGCTGCTCGACCGCGTCGATCTGGAAGGCATGCAGCGCCTGTCGCGCGAGCAGATCCGCGAAGAGCTGAAAATCCTCGTCAGCGACGTGCTCACGGAAGACAATGTGGTGATCAACGAGCTGGAACGGCGCTCGCTGATCCGTGACATCCAGGACGAGGTGCTGGGCTTCGGCCCGCTCGAACCGCTGCTCGCCGATCCCGGCGTGTCCGACATCCTCGTCAACACCTACCGCCAGGTGTATGTCGAGCGCCACGGCCGCCTGGAGCTGAGCGACATCTGCTTTACCGACGACGCCCACCTGATGAAGATCATCGACAAGATCGTCTCGCGCGTGGGCCGGCGCATCGATGAATCGAGCCCCATGGTCGATGCGCGCCTGCCCGACGGTTCGCGCGTCAACGCCATCATCCCGCCGCTGGCCATCGACGGACCCGTGATGTCGATCCGCCGCTTCTCGGCCCAGCCGCTGCGCCTGGCCGACCTGATGCTCAAGCACAGCCTGACGGAGGAAATGAGCACCACCCTGCAGGCGCTGGGCAAGGCCAAGGTCAACATCCTGATCTCGGGCGGCACGGGCAGCGGCAAGACCACCATGCTCAATGCGATTTCCGGCTTCATCAGCACGGCCGAACGCATCGTCACCATCGAGGACGCGGCCGAACTGCAGATGCAGCAGCCGCACGTGGTGCGCCTGGAAACGCGGCCCGCGAACATCGAGGGCAAGGGCGAAGTGACGCAGCGGGCGCTGGTGCGCAACGCGCTGCGCATGCGTCCCGACCGCATCATCCTGGGCGAGGTGCGCGGCGCCGAGGCGCTCGACATGCTGGGCGCCATGAACACGGGCCACGAAGGCTCGATGGCCACCATCCATGCGAACACCCCGCGCGACGCGCTGACGCGGCTGGAAAACATGATCAGCATGGCCTCGGCGGGCCTGCCCGTGAAGGCCATGCGCCAGCAGATCAGTTCCGCCGTCAGCGTGGTGGTGCAGGTGGCGCGCCTGACGGATGGCAAGCGCAAGATCATTTCGATCCAGGAAATCACGGGCATGGAAGGCGAGATGATCACCATGCAGGAAATCTTCACCTTCCGCCAGACGGGCATCGGCGAGGACGGCACGGTGCAGGGACATTTCCATGCCAGCGGCGTGCGGCCGCACTTCCTGGAACGCCTGCGCGCCTTCGGCATCAGCCTGCCGGAAACCCTGTTCGATCCCGCCCGTCAGTACCATTAAGGGGAGCATCATGGACTATCTCTATTACGTATTCGCCATCCTCACCTTCATCGCCGTGGTGCTGCTGATCGAGGGGGTGTACCTGGCGTGGAACACCTCGCGCGGCCCGGAAGCGGAAAGGGTGGCGCGCCGCCTGCGCATCATGTCGGCCGGTGCGCATGGCGACACGGGCAGCTCGATGATCAAGAAGCGCCTGCTGAGCGACACCCCGGCCCTGCAGCGCCTGCTGCTCAGCGTGCCCCGCGTGCATGCGCTAGACCGCCTGCTGGAGCAATCGGGGCTGACCTGGAGCGTGGCCAGCTTCGCCGGCGTGATGCTGGCCACGGCCGGCGCCGCGTTTTTGCTGCTCAGCTACTTCGGCGTGCCGTGGATGCTGCGCCTGCCGCTGGTGGCTGGCGCGGCCCTGCTGCCGCTGCTGGTGGTCTTGCGCGCCAAGGCCAAGCGCCTGCAGCGCATCGAACAGCAATTGCCCGATGCGCTCGACCTGATGGCGCGCGCCCTGCGCGCCGGCCACGCCTTCCCCACCGCCCTGAAAATGGTCGGTGATGAAATGAACGCGCCGCTGGCCGTGGAATTTCGCGCCACCTTCGACGAAGTCAATTTCGGCATCGCCATGCAGGACGCCCTGATGAACCTGGCCACGCGCGTGCCCAGCACGGACCTGCGCTACTTCGTCATCGCCGTGCTGATCCAGCGCGAAACGGGCGGCAACCTGGCCGAGCTGCTCGACAGCATCAGCCGCATCATCCGCGAGCGCATCAAGCTGCTGGGACAGGTGCGCGTGCTGTCGGCCGAAGGCAGGCTGTCGGCCTGGATCCTGTCGCTGCTGCCCTTCGGCGCGGCGGCCATGATCCACCTGACCAATCCGCAATTCCTGGAAATGCTGTTTGTCGACCCGGGCGGACGCAAGATGCTCGTCGGCGCCCTGCTGCTGATGGTATGCGGCGTCCTTGTCATGCGCAATATCATCCGCATCCGTGTCTGAGCCCGCAAGGAGAACCCTCATGAACCCCGTCCATTTTGCCTTTCTCGCCCTGCTCTTCATTGCCGTCTTCGGCACCGTGCTGGTGGCCATGCGCAGCTTTGCCCCCGATCCCTTGCGCCAGCGCATGGACAACGCCACCGGCAAGAGCGCGGCGGCGCCTGGCGCATCGGCGCCCAGCCCATGGCTGGCGCGCATGGTGCGCCTGAGCGGTCCGCTGGCCAAACTGTCGCTGCCCGACCAGGGCTGGGAAGGTTCCGTGATGCGCCGACGCTTCATGAATGCCGGCCTGCGGCAGGCGTCGGCGCCCATCCTGTTCTTTTCCGCCAAGACCATGCTGGCCATCGGCCTGCCCCTGCTGCTGTTCCTGGGCCTGAGCGCGTCGGGCAGCCAGATGGCGGGCAAGGCATTGCTGTTCTGGCTGCTGATCGTGGCCGCCATCGGCTACTACCTGCCCAATATTGTCCTGGCACAAATGATCAAGCGGCGCCAGCGCGATATCTTTGAAAGCTTTCCCGATGCGCTGGACTTGATGACGGTGTGCGTGGAAGCGGGCCTGGCCATGGATGCCGCGCTGGCCCGGGTGGCCGCGGAGATCGCCCTGAAAAGCACCGTGCTGGCCGAAGAATTGCACCTGGTGATGCTGGAACTGCGTGCCGGCAACACCAAGGAGCGGGCCCTGCGCAACCTGGCCCTGCGCACGGGCGTCGAGGATGTCGACGCGCTGGTGGCCATGCTGATCCAGGCCGAACGCTTCGGCACCAGCATCGCCGCCTCGCTGCGCGTACAGTCGGACCAGCTGCGCACCAAGCGCCGCCAGATGGCCGAGGAAGAAGCGGCGAAGATCGCCCTCAAGCTGCTGTTCCCGCTGATCTTTTTCATCTTCCCTTCGCTGCTGGTCGTCTTGATGGGACCAGCCTTCCTGCAAATCTACCGCGTGCTCCTGCCCAGCATGGGCAGCGGCAGCTGACCGGAGAACCGCCATGTCACAGCACACCACCCTGATGCTCATGCTCGCCTGCGCCGGCCTGCTGCCCGCCTGCGGCCACCTGCCCGGCCCGGCCAGCCAGGGCAGCCATGTTGCGCCACCCCAGGCGCGCATCGATGACAGCCCCGCCACCCGCACCGCCGCGTTCTGCAAGCTGGGCAAGCGCATGCTGGAACTGGGCGACCCGCGCGCGGCGCTGGCCGCCTACCGCGAAGCTCTGCTGCTTGAGCCCGACTCGGCCGATGCGCGCAATGGCGCCGCCGTGCTGCACGCGCAGCTGGGCCAGCTGGAAACGGCCCGCAGCATGCTGCAGGCGCTGGCGCTGCAAGCGCCGACGGCCAGGACCTACAACAATCTCGGCTACGTGCTGTACCTGCAGGGAGAGTATGCCCAGGCGGCCGATGCGCTGCGCCAGTCGCTGCAGCTCGACAACGGCCAGCAGCCGGCGCGCGCCAACCTGGACCTGGCCATCGCGGCGCTGGCGCGCAGCATCGGCACAGTCGATGCCACCGCGGAGGCCATCGCGCCCGACCTGGCGCCGGCGCCCATGCCAGCAGCGCCGGCCAGCCGCTTGCAGCTGACGCAATTGCAGCCGAATATCTTTGCGCTGAGCTGGCGCGACGCGCCCGTGGCGGCGCAAGCCGCGCCAGCGGCTATCCCCGTCTTGGCCAAGCCGGCGATGCCGCTGCCACGGCTGGAAGTCATCAACGGCAATGGCGAAACGGGAATGGCGGCGCGCATGCGCGGCATGCTGGGCGGCATGGGCATCAGCGTGCTGCGGCTGGGCAACCAGCGGCCGTACGGCATCCAGGCCAGCAGCATCGTCTACCGTCCCGGCCACGCCGAGGCAGCAGCCGCCCTGGCCCTGGCATTGGGCGGCATGCCGCAACTGCAGGCGGCCGGCGACAGCGGCATCGGCGCGGGCGCCGACCTGCGTTTATTGCTGGGCAAGGATGCGGCGGCCAGCCTGCGCGCGCCGGACATGCGCCTGGCATCGAACACGGCGCCGTAGCAGTGGCATCAGCGACGGCGTCAGCGTGGCAGCAGGCGGCGGTCGGCAGGGTTGATCAGGAAGCCCTGCAGGATATCCTGCAGCTGCGGCAGTTTCGCCACGTAGGCGGGAATGCCCAGCTGGCGCGCGCCGAAGTAGTGGGCGATGATGTCGCCCTGCTGCTCCATGTTGAAGTCGGACAGGACGCCGCCAGCCTGCGCATCGTAGCGGTAGGCGCGCTGCCCGATGTAGCCGCCGCGCAGCGCCAGCAGCACGCCATGCAGCAGCACGCCGTAGCCGAGCTGGTACTGCCACACGTGCACCATCTCGTGGATGAAGAACAGCTTGCCGCTGTTGCCTTCGCGGGAAAAATCGTCGCGGTACTGGGCCGGCATGAAGTGCAGGCTGCCGCGCGGCGTCATGGCCGTGTTCTGGTCCTGCAAGCCAAACGGAAGAAAGGAGCCGCGCACGACGCGCACGCGCGCGTAGTCGATGGCGCCCTGGAAGACGCTGCGGGCCATGGCGGTTTCGCCGATGGTGAGGGGACGGCGCAAGACTCGCATGAGAGAAAGAAATAAAGCGCGGCAAGCGGGAAGCCTGCCGCGCCGGAGCCGCTTACGCTGAACGCAGGCCGCTGGCCGCTTTCGCGATTTCCGTGATGCGGTCCCAGTTGCCGGCCGCGATCGCGTCTTTCGGCGTCAGCCACGAACCGCCCACGCAGGCGACGTTCTTGCACGCCAGGAACTGCGACGCCGTCTCTTGCGAGATGCCGCCCGTCGGGCAGAACGTGATGTCCGGCAGCGGGCCGTAAATCGCGTTGAGCATGCCGATGCCGCCCGCCGGCACGGCCGGGAACAGTTTCAGCTGCTGGAAGCCGTTTTCACGCGCCGCCATCACTTCGCCTGGCGTCATCACGCCTGGCAGCAATGGCAGGCCGCTGCTTTTCGCCGCCGCCACCAGGGCGGGAGTCAGGCCTGGCGAGACGCCGAAGACGGCGCCCGCATCGCGCGCCTGCGCGAATTCCTCGGGACGGGTCAAGGTACCGACGCCGACGATGGCGCCCGGCACTGCCGACATGGCGCGGATCGCCTCGAGGCCGTGCTTGGTGCGCAGGGTCACTTCCAGCACGCGGATGCCGCCCGCCACCAGCGCGCGCGCCAGCGGTACGGCGTGTTCAGGATCGTCGATCGCAATCACGGGGATCACGCTCGAAGTGCGCATAATTTCCAGTAGTGTCATGGTCATCTCTTATTTCCTAGCCAAAAAGTCTTCATCGGAACCCGGTACGGTATCACCGACATTGTCGGCGTCGTGCAAGGCGACGGTGGTGGGAATCGGCGACGGCAGGCCGAAGGTGGTGGCACCCTCTTCCGCCGCGCTGACGGTGGAACGGAACATGGAAAACAGCTCGCGGCCCATGCCGACGTGGTTCGGCGACAAGTCGGCCGTGACCAGCGAACGGGCGTGCCAGACATCGGCCGGCACCAGCGCTTCCAATACGCCGGTAAAGGCGTCGAGACGGATGATGTCGCCGTCGCGCACCAGGCCCAGCGGGCCGCCGGCGAGGATTTCAGGCGAGACGTGGATGGCGGCCGGCACCTTGCCCGACGCGCCCGACATGCGGCCATCGGTGACCAGCGCCACGTGGCGGCCCGCATCCTGCAGGTTGGCCAGCGCCGGCGTCAGCGCATGCAGTTCCGGCATGCCGTTGGCGCGCGGTCCCTGGAAGCGCAGCACGGCGACGAAATCGCGGTCCAGCGTGCCCGCCTTGTAGGCGGCCATGAAATCTTCCTGCGAATTGAACACCAGCGCCGGCGCTTCCACCGTGCGGTGCTGCGGCTTGACGGCCGAGACCTTCATCACGGCGCGGCCCAGGTTACCTGCGACCAGCACCATGCCGCCGTCCGGCGCGAACGGGTTCGAGGCGGGGCGCAGCACGTTTTCGTCGGCGCTGGCGGCCGGTGCATCTTTCCAGAAAACCTTGCCGTCTTCGCCGAGGAACGGCTCCATGCAGTGGGCGCGCAAGCCGTGGCCCAGGATGGTGTTGACGTCGTCGTGCAGCAAACCCGCGTCCAGCAGTTCGCGGATCAGATAGCCCGTGCCGCCGGCCGCGTGGAAATGGTTCACATCGGCATCGCCATTCGGGTAGATGCGCGTGAGCATCGGCACGATGGCCGACAGTTCGTTGAAATCGTTCCAGTCGATGACGATGCCGGCCGCCTTGGCGATGGCCACCAGGTGCAGGGTGTGGTTGGTCGAACCGCCCGTGGCCAGCAAGCCTACGACGGCGTTGACGATACATTTCTCGTCAACAATATGGCCGACCGGCAAGTAGCTGGCGCTTTGCGCCGTGATGACGGCGGCGCGCTGGGCGGCCGCTCTTGTGAGCGCATCGCGCAGCGGGGTATTCGGCGTGATGAAGGCGGCGCCCGGCAAGTGCAGGCCCATCACTTCCATCAGCATCTGGTTGCTGTTCGCGGTGCCGTAGAAGGTACAGGTGCCGGCGCCGTGGTAGGCTTTCGACTCGCCTTCGAGCAAGTCTTCACGCGTGGCCTTGCCTTGCGCATACAGCTGGCGCACCTTGGCTTTTTCCTGGTTCGACAGGCCCGACGTCATCGGACCGGCCGGCACGAAGACGGCCGGCAAGTGACCGAAGTGCAGCGCGCCGATCAACAGGCCCGGCACGATCTTGTCGCACACGCCCAGGTACAGGGCCGAATCGAACATATTGTGCGACAGCGCCACGGCCGTCGACATGGCGATGGTGTCGCGCGAGAACAGCGACAGTTCCATGCCCGGTTGGCCTTGCGTCACGCCATCGCACATGGCGGGCACGCCGCCGGCGAACTGGGCCACGGCGCCCACTTCGCGCACGGCTTGCTTGATGATCTGCGGGAAGCCTTCAAACGGCTGGTGCGCCGACAGCATGTCGTTGTACGAGGAAACGATGGCCACGGAAGGCTTCTTGTATTCCTTCAGCGACAGCTTGTCGTTGGCGGGAAAGGCGGCAAAGCCGTGCGCCAGGTTGGTGCACGACAGGGCGCCGCGCTGCACGCCCTGGATGCGGGCAGCATCCAGATGCGCCAGGTAGGCGCCGCGCGATGGCCGGCTGCGCGCGATGATGCGCGCTGTTACGGATTCGACTACTGGATGCAGCGCCATATGGATTTCCTTAAAAATGAGTATTTCGTGAAATTTTACTACAAAATGGTCGCGCAGAAGCACTCTTGCAGTGGCCAGTGGCAGAAATAATCCATTTCTCCACGACATTTCAAGGCAAAACAACAGCGTGCCACGCCCACTTGTCTTGCTTGCCTATCTATTACAGCACGGATAAAACGCTGAAAAAACGCTGAAAATGCCATGCGCCTGCACAAACTGTAGTGAAATTACGTTTTTCTGATGTATTATTCTCATACCAATGCCGGATCCGCTGTTCGCCATCACGAACGCGCCGCGCTCCTTTCAACCGAGACAAGCACCCAAGCCGACCGCCATGCGCCAGCCAGCACCTACTCCTGCCATCACCGCCACCGCCAGTTTCCAGTCCCTGCAAGCGCATGGCGCCAGCCTGCGCGACGTGCATTTGCGCCAGCTGTTCGCGGCCGACCCCGCGCGTTTCTCGACGATGACGGTCGATGCGGCCGGCCTGCTGCTCGATTACTCGAAGAACCGTGTCGACGCCACCGCCATGCGTCTGCTGATGGACCTGGCCCGCGAGCGCGGCGTGGAAGCGCAGCGCGAAGCCATGTTCACTGGCGAGAAAATCAATCTTACCGAACATCGGGCCGTTCTGCATACCGCCTTGCGCGCGCCACGCGGCACCAAGCTGGTGGTCGACGGCCAGGATATCGATACCGACGTGCAAGATGTGCTGCAACGCGTCAAGGCGTTTACGGACAAGGTGCGCAATGGCAGCTGGCTCGGCTACACGGGCAAGCCGATTTGCGACATCGTCAACATCGGCATCGGCGGCTCGGACCTGGGCCCGAAAATGGCTTGCCTGGCCCTGCGCTCGTATGCCAACCCGGGCCTGGAAATGCACTTTGTTTCCAACGTCGACGGCCACGACATGGAAGCGACCCTGTCGAAGGTTGATCCGGAAACGACCCTGTTCATCGTGGCCTCGAAAACCTTCGTTACGGCCGAAACCATGCTCAACGCCAACACGGCGCGCGCCTGGTTCCTGCTCGAAGGCGAAGAAAAGGACCTGGCCAAGCACTTCGTGGCCGTTTCGACCAACACGCAAGCCATCGTCGACTTCGGCATTTCGCCGGACAACATGTTCCCGTTCTGGGACTGGGTGGGCGGCCGTTACTCCGTCTGGTCGTCGATCGGCCTGGCCGTGGCGCTGTCCATCGGCTTTGAATACTTCAGCGATTTCCTCGCCGGCGCGCATGCGATGGACCAGCACTTCCGCCAGGCGCCGCTGGAACAGAACATGCCCGTCGTGCTGGCCATGGTGGGCTTCTGGAACCGCCAATTCCTCGATTGCGGCTCCGTTTCCATCGCGCCCTACCACCAGGACTTGAGCCGCTTTGCCGCCTATTTGCAACAGCTGGACATGGAAAGCAACGGCAAGCGCGTCACCAAGGATGGCGTGCCCGTCGACGTGCCGACCGGCCCCGTCATCTGGGGCGACTGCGGCACGAATGCGCAGCATGCGTACTTCCAGCTGCTGCACCAGGGCACGGACATCACGCCCATCGATTTCATCGCCGCCCTGCGCGCCACGCACGATTTGCCGGGCCACCACGACGCCCTGCTGGCGAACTGCTTTGCCCAGTCGGAAGCCTTCATGACGGGCAAGACGGGCGATGAGGTGCGTCTTGATCTGCAGGCGCAAGGCTTGCCGGACAGCGAGATCGAGGCGCTGGTGCCGCACAAGACCTTCCCCGGCAACCGCCCCAGCAACACCATTTTGATGGACCAGCTGACCCCGACCACCCTGGGCGCCCTGATCGCGCTGTACGAACACAAGACCTTCGTGCAGGGTGTCTTGTGGAACGTCAACAGTTTCGACCAGTGGGGCGTGGAACTGGGCAAGGTGCTGGCCAAGAAAATCCAGGCCGAACTGACGGGCGAAGCCCGTCCCGACCACCACGACAGCTCGACCAATGGCTTGATTGCGCTGGCTAAAGCTGCAAAAGCCGCATACTAAAAGAGATAGATGAATATTTACGAAATTAAGGTAGTGAGCGACAAACCCATGCAAGTGGGCGAATGCCCGCTATGGCATGGCAAGGAAGCGGCCCTGTACTGGGTCGATATCGACGGGCGCGCCGTG
Organism: Janthinobacterium sp. BJB301; assembly: GCF_002735685.1. NCBI lineage: Bacteria > Pseudomonadati > Pseudomonadota > Betaproteobacteria > Burkholderiales > Oxalobacteraceae > Janthinobacterium > Janthinobacterium sp. BJB301. The sequence goes on from NZ_PDZJ01000002.1 coordinate 282,474, forward strand.
CACAAGCTGCACCCGGCCAGCGGCAAGCATGACCAGTGGAGCATGCCGACGGAACCGTCGGCGCTGGCCATCAACGCGGGCGGCGGCCTGATCGTGGCCTTGCGCAGCGGTTTTGCCCACCTCGACACGAAGACGGGCAGCCTGGCGGAAATCGCCCCGGCGCCGTTCGACATGGCCACCACGCGCTTCAACGATGGCAAGGTCGACCCGGCAGGCCGTTTCTGGGTCGGCACGATTTTCGAGCCGCGCAACGCCGATGCGGCGGAAATGTTCGTGCTGGAAAAGGGACAAGTGCGCAAGGTCTGGTCGGGCGGCATGACCGTATCGAACGGCCTGGGCTTTTCCCCCGACAAGCGCACCATGTACCACTCGGATACCACCACGCACCGCATCGACCGCTTCGATTTCGATGCGGCCAGCGGAGCCATTTCCGCGCCGCAGCCGTTCCAGCGTTTTTCCATGGACAAGAAAGCTGCGGACTACGGCGGGCGCCCCGATGGCGCGGCCGTCGACAGCGAAGGCAATTACTGGTCGGCCATGTTTGAAGGCGGCAAGATCTTGCGCTTCGCCCCCGATGGCCAACTGCTGGGCGAAATTACCGTGCCCGTGCGCTGCCCCACCATGGTGACGTTTGGCGGCCCCGACCTGCGCACCCTGTACATCACCAGCGCCAGCCACAACCGCTCGGCCGAGGAAATTGCCAACTACCCTTTGAGCGGCCACGTGCTGTCCGTGCGCGTGGACGTGGCGGGCCAGCCGGAGACGGCTTACCAGGCGTAATCGTTCCAGACATGAAAAAGCGCCGGCACCTGCGAGGGTCCGGCGCTTTTTTACGCTCACGTAAGTCGGATTGGCGGGGCAAGGCCCCGCGTAATCCGACAACAATGTTGGCCATGGTGGCGTCGGATGACGCGGCGTACACCGCTAATCCGACCTACAGTTGCTTCAGCTTACCGCGCCAATACTTTACGGATCGTCTCGGCCAATTCAGCCGCCACGAATTTCGCCACATAACCATCGGCACCCACGCCCTTGACGTGGTCTTCGTTGGTCGAGCCCGTCAGCGACGAGTGGATCACCACGGGGATGTTGGCGAAGCGGCCATCGTTCTTGATGTTGCGCGTCAGGGTAAAGCCATCCATTTCCGGCATTTCCAGGTCGGTCAGCACCAGCGCCACCTTGTCTTTCGCCGTCTTGCCTTCCGTGGCCGCCTGGGCCGAGATGGCCTGCAGGCGTTCCCATGCTTCCTTGCCCGTCTTGGTCATGATGAAAGGCACGCCCATCGCTTCGAGGCCCTTTTCGATCAGCGAACGGGCCAGCGAGGAATCGTCGGCCGCGAGGATCACGGCGCCGGCAGGCAAGCGCACTTGCGGGCCGATGCTGTTCTCGTCCACGTCCGGGTCGCCCGACGGCAGCACGTTGCGCAGGATTTGTTCCACGTCCAGCACTTGCGCCAGGCGCGTCTTGTCCGTGTCGCCATCGAGGCGCGCGATACTGGTGACGAGGCCGCCACCGACGCTCGATTCGGCCGACAGCACCTGGTTCCATTCCAGGCGCACGATTTCATCGACCTCTTCCACGGCAAACGCCTGTGTCGAACGGGCAAATTCGGTCACCATCAGTATCTTCAAGCCATTGCTCTTGCAGCCGACCGCCATCGGCAAGTCGATCACGGGCACGATCTGGCCACGGATATTAACCACGCCCAGCATGTGCGGGTGCGAACCGGCCACGGCCGTGATGGCCGGCATTTCCATGATTTCACGGACTTTGAACACATTGATGCCGAATAGTTCGCGGCTGGTCGAGTGATCACTGGTACCCAGCTTGAACAGGAACAGTTCGAATTTGTTATTGCCTGTCAGGCTCGTGCGTTCATCGACATCTTGCTGCATTGAATTCATTGTGTCCCCTTGAGCCGTCTTGTAAAGTTAAGTCGCCTGCCCTGATGCTGCGGACAGTGCGGACTGCACGTCGCATGGACGTCGGATGGCGGGTTCGGGGCATGGCCGGCGCTAGCGGTGCAGTGTATATCGTACAATTTCTTACAACCAATAGTTGCTATCAATTCGAGCTTGAATTATACGGTTTTTTACTTTCTTCAAAGCTACTTTACGCTGCCAACAGCGATCCTGACAGCATTTCTTGATTTGCTTGTTGCTACAGCGCAAATGATGACGGAGAGAACTAGAAATTTCCCTGGCAACCATGGTTGCTTTGAAAAGGCTATGAAAAGCAGGACACCGCGCCGGCACCGGCGAACGGCATATAATGGCCATGCCGGCGCCGCTGGCGGGCATACCTGGCAAAATGGCGACGGCAGGGGCTGGAATGTAGTAAAATTTCTTGCAATTGCCTGTTCTACGTAGTAAATTTACACCACCGATTATAGTAGCGACAGACTGGCACTTCCGGTCGGTTTCCTCCCCGCTCCGGCCCTTTTACTTTTGCGACGACACTCACTTATGGCACTTACCGATTTTGACCTGGTCCTGTTTGGCGGCAGCGGCGATTTAGCAATGCGCAAATTGTTGCCTGCGATGTATGCGCGCGACGTCGCGAACGATTTGCCGCCGACGGCGCGCATCATCTGCGTGGGCCGCCAGGACAGCGGCCAGGATGCCTTCCTGAAAATGGTGGAAAGCAACTCGCGTCCCCACATCAAGGCCAGCACCCTGAATGCCGCCACCTGGAGCAAATTCTGCGCGCGCATCGTGTATGTGTCGCTCAACGCCAGCGATGCGGCCACGTATGCGCCGCTGGTCGAAGCGCTGCGCGGCGATGCCGACCTGACGCGCGTGTATTACCTGGCGACGCCGCCGCATCTGTTCGCTCTCATCTGCGACAACCTGGAAGACAACGGCCTGGTGACGCCGAACTCGCGCGTGGTGCTGGAAAAGCCGCTGGGCCGCGACCTGGCCAGCGCCAAGCAGATCAATGCCGAAGTGGGCAAGGTTTTCCAGGAATCGCAGATCTACCGTATCGACCATTACCTGGGCAAGGAAACCGTGCAGAACTTGCTGGCCCTGCGCTTCGGCAATATCCTGTTCGAACCGCTGTGGCGCCGCGAGTGGATTTCCGACGTGCAGATCACCATCGCCGAGAAACTGGGCGTGGGCAACCGCATGGGTTACTACGACACCTCGGGCGCGCTGCGCGACATGCTGCAAAACCACTTGCTGCAACTGCTGTGCATCGTCGCCATGGAACCGCCGACCTCGATCGCGCCGGACGCCGTGCGCGATGAAAAGCTGCAAGTGCTGCGCTCGCTGAAAAAATTCACGCCCACCACCCTGGCGCAAAACATCGTGCGCGGCCAGTACCGCGCCGGCCACGTCGACGGCGCCACCGTGCCAAGCTACCGCGACGAGCCGGATGCGCCGGAACATTCGCGCACCGAAACCTTCGTTGCGCTGAAGGCGGAAATCGATACCTGGCGCTGGGCCGGCGTGCCGTTCTACCTGCGCACGGGCAAGCGCATGGCCGACAGCCTGGCCGAGATCGTCGTGCGCTTCAAGCAGATTCCGCACTCGATCTTCAACCAGCCCACGTCGAGCTTCCAGCCGAACTGCCTGGTGATCCGTTTGCAGCCGGACGAAGGCTTGCGCATGAACCTGATGGCGAAAACCCCGGGCGACGGCATGCGCTTGAAACCGGCGGAACTGGAACTCGATTTCCGCGAATCGTTCAAGACCCCGCGCATGGACGCCTACGAGCGTTTGCTGCTCGACGTGCTGCGCGGCCAGCTGACCCTGTTCATGCGCGGCGACGAACTGGAAGCGGCCTGGGAATGGGTCGAGCCGATTCTCGACAACTGGGAACAGAACGACAGCGCGCCGATTCCGTACACGGCCGGCACCTGGGGTCCCGCAGCCGCCAGCGCCCTGATCGGCCGCGATGGCTTGCAGTGGCGTGAAGAAGCGCTTCCTGAAGACTAGTTTGGAAGCGCAAGGAGTCTGGCCTTGCAAGGCCAGACCGTTACGCAGGCGTGGAGCGATGCTCCACGAAACCCCTGCTTCACCCCTGCCTGAAGACTAGTTTGGAAGCGCAAGGAGTCTGGCCTTGCAAGGCCAGGCCGTTACGCAGGGGTGGAGCAGTGCTTCACGAAACCCCTGCTCCACCCCTGCCAGAAAATAGAAGACTAATTTAATGCTGCTTGACTCCATCCGCACCCAGCTCGATTCGCTCTCCAAGTCGGAGAAAAAGGTCGCGCTGGCCGTGCTTGACCAGCCCAACCAGACGGTCAGCCAGAACATCACGGCGCTGGCGAAAAGCGCGCAGGTGTCGGAACCGACGGTGGTGCGCTTTTGCCGCACCCTGGGCTATGACGGCTGGCATGAATTCAAGCTGAAGCTGGCGCAGGGCCTGGCCCTGGCCATGCCGGGCGCGAACGAACAGCCGGCGCAGGACGACCTGGCGGCCGACCTCGTGAATAAAATCTGCAGCCGCTCGATCAACACCCTGCTCGACCTGCGCAACAACCTGAACCCGGAAGCGATCCAGCGCGCGCTCGACATCCTGTCGCGCGCCAGCAAGATCGAATTCTATGGCCAGGGCACGTCGGGCATCGTGGCGGCCGACGCGCAGCACAAGTTCTTCCGCTCGGGCGTGCCGACGGTGGCCTACAGCGATCCGAACATCCACAGCATCGCCGCGGCCCTGCTGCGCGGCGGCGACTGCCTGGTGGCCATCTCGCAGCGCGGCAACAGCCCCGCCCTGGTCCGCTCCGTGAAACTGGCGCGCCGCGGCGGCGCCGACGTCGTCGTGCTGGCCCCATCGGGCACGCCGCTGGCCGACCTGGCGACCGTGCTGATCCCGATCGACCTGGTCTTCAATACCGACCCCTACACCCCGATTTCCGCCCGCCTGGCCTACCTGGTCGTGATCGACGTGCTGGCCGTGGGCCTGGCCCTGCAACGGGGCCCGGAGTTCCGCAAGAAGATGCAGAATGCGCAGAAGGCGCTGCAGGAATTCGACATGCAGTTCGATTCCTTCATCGGCTGATCCCCATCGGCGCCAGCCTCGCTGGCGCTCATCCTTTTCGCGACAGACATCAAGGCATATCAGCAGGTTTTCCGGAATGAAGAATAGGATGATTTTTACTATCGCCATCCACATTTGACACAACAACTCTCACCTCGTCATTCTCAAAAAAATGCATATAGATATCTCCTGGTCTATCATATTTTTCCACTTCCACCATCTTTTCTTTGATTACGTCGGTATGCCCCTCAGGCATATTCCACCGCACTAGAACCATCATCCCCGGATACCACACTCTCGGGATAGAGGCACAGCAAATTTCTGCCCCTCCCGCTCCCCATCTGGCCATATTGGCCCCTCCGGCCCCATCCACCGATGCGGAATAAATATATTTTCCCGTATGGTTGACAATACCCACCTGCGCCGTCGCGGTAGGACTTGGGCCGGCTTCCTCAACCTGCCTGGCCTTGAACGCACAGCCGCTCAGCAGCAAGGCAGTGCCAAGACAAATAATCCATTTCATCATTTTCCTTTCCGCTCCAGCCGCGCTGAAATTACGTCCTATGCGAGCGCTTCGGCCCGCGTTGCGTAGCGCTGCTGCGCCAGGTAAATTTCTTCATCGACTTTGGCTTGCGCAATATCCTGTGTTAAGTTGTCGCTCCATACGAATTCTTCGGGTACTTCTTTTGCCTTGATGCCGGCCGTCGGCATGCGTTGCAGCTCGTTTTCGTGCACGCTTTTCCGGAAGAAGCCGCTTTGCGGATAATAGCCTCGGCGCAAGATATAGCCGCCACCCTCGCGACGCGTATAGGTTTGCGTGGTGATCACCGCGCTGCGCATGGCGGCGCTGTCGGCATCCGTACGGATTGGGTAGGGCGTGCCATACTGCGCTTCCTTGAGCAGTGCTTCCTCATCCGGCGTCAATGCTTCGCCATTCTTCTGCTTCAGTTGCGCGGCTTCCGTCTTCCGGCTGAGCTCATACGCGCGTTTATAAAAGCCGTCTTCAGGCGGTTTATTGGCGAACGAGGCGATCTTGGCCCGCTTGTCGTATTCCGTCACTTCGCCCGCCATATAAAAGCCGGCAAGGGAATCATGTACATAATCGTCAAAAAACCGCATCACTTCGAGCGGTAGCGGTTTGGGGTGATCGAATATATCGAGCGCCCATGCTTCCCATTCATCCAGGGGCGTGTGATTTTGGGCGCGATAGTATTGCCAGTGATTGATGCGCGCAATATCCCGGGCGCTGAACGGTTTCTCCTCATCACCATGGCGAAAGGCCTTGCGCGCGCGCAACGCTTCCAGATCGCCTGCCAGCAAGCGGTTGTAGGAACCCAGATCCTCGCGCTCCTGCGCGCTGGCTGCCTTGAAACTCGCCGTGGCTTCCAGGGTCTTGACGCGCACTGCGCGCCAGCGGTAATACAGCTCCATATGCTTGCTCAGCAAGGCGCCTTGCTTGTTAAGCTCGGCGGTATATGCTTCCCATGCCTTGGCAAGCTCTTGACTGACCTGAAAATCATCTCGGTCCGTTGCCTCCAGTTCACTGAACGGTATCAAGGGCACGCCCTTGATACGGGCCTCCTTGAACATATGTGCCAGCGGGATTTGCGACAGCAAGGCCGCTTGTCCGCCACGCCCCTTTCCCTGCTCGCCCGGACCATAGCCGCCTCCCACGTCGGAGTGCACGCCTGGAAAATACACTTCCTCGATTTTCCCTGTCAGGCGCGTGACGGGAAAATTCATGCGCTGCTCATGCGTGGCAATACAATGCAAGCCGGCTTGGACGCAGGACGGCAGCGGTTTGAGCAATTCATTGGCCCAGGCCCAATGGCCATCGAACATCGCGCCAGGCGCAATCGTGGTTTTCGCGACAGACGCCGAACTGCCCACGGTTGCCACCGTGTCGAAGACGCCAAGAAAATCGATGCTGACGGGGATGCCGGCAAACTTCTGCACCTCACCTTCACCCGGCGTGAGCAAATCGGCAAACAGCTGGCAAAACGCCACCGCCTCGGCGGCACCCCGCGAAAAACCGAACACGGACAGGGTCAGCGATGGGATATGCGGCTTGGGCCGTGCCACCATCGCCTCCCTTAGTTTTTCAATATGCTCAGCGAACCAGTCCGAGTGGGTCATGAAACGCTCCCTGCCGGTTGAGGGATGCGGCACCTTTTTGTGGCCTACGGCATTATCATAAGTACGGGCAAGTTCGCCAGCCTTATCTGATTTATATAATGGAGTTTCATCTCCATATACCGTTCGATGAATTGCATTTAAAACCTGCAACAATCCCCACACAATTCGTGGCTGCCCTCCTTTGGCAAAAGCTTTCCCCTCATCCGTTTCAGTCAATTCACCGATTTCCGCAAATGGAGTTCCGACGCCAGGAATATAATTTCGAAAATATCCCGCACCCCGTTTATTCGATGGAAAACTTGAAAATAGCCGCGCCACATTACTATGACTGGCATTATTGGCGTCGACTACAACATTACTTATAGGAATAGGCTTCTTTGTTTTCGGGTCGAGCACGCCTGTCCTAACCCCATTCCTATCGCGCTCCAGGTTATTATTGGTTCCATCAAAGAAAAGTCCAACCCTTACTGGAATACTGCACGGTGCATTATCTTTATTGTCACATGCCTCCTTGGCAATTTCGGATTGTTCTTTCGTCGACGGTTTGAGAAAGAAATCGACGGGAAACGGCGCGGAATGGGGAGTTTCACTGATCATGATATCAAGGAATATTGGCAGGTTTCCCGGAGTGAAGAATAGGATGAGTTTTTGCACCCCCTCCCGCATTTGACACGACAACTCTCACCTCGTCATTGGGGAAAAAATGCATATAGATATCCCCGGGCTCATCGTATTTTTCCACTTCCACCATTTTTTCTTTGACAATATGCGTATGTTCTTCCGGCATATCCCAGCGCACCCGGACTTTCATTCCCGGATACCATACCCGCGGAATAGAAGCACAACAAACATCAGCCCCCCCCGCTCCCCATCTGGCCATATTGGCACCTCCTGCCCCATCCACCGATGCGGAATAAATATACTTCCCCGTATGGTTGACAATACCCACCTGCGCTGTCGCGGTAGGACTTGGCCCGGCTTGCTCAACCTGCCTTGCCTTGACAGCACAACCGCTCAGCAGCAAGGCGGCGCCAAGATACATAATCCATTTCATGATTTTCCTCTTATAAAAAAATTAGCAGTTGAAGGAACAAGGCTAGGCAGCTGATCGCGCCTGCCAGAAATCGTCGGGCAGCGTGTCGAGCTCGGACAGGTAATTCGCACCCTGGCGCGTCCGCCGCAGCAGGCTGGCCATCGCCGGATGCAAGGTGAAATCATCGGCCAGCATCAAGGCCAGGGCGCTGAAATGCTGACGTTGACCCGCCGCCTCGATGCCGCTGGCATTTGCCACAAGCAAATGACGCGCCACGCGCGCGTGGCACTCGGCCGGAGTACCGGAATGAAACAGGTCCGGCTGCACATCATGCAGATTGGCCAGGATGGCGTCGGCCTCGGCGATATCCACCAAGGAGGCAAAGGCGGTGTCGCTCAAGGGAAATTTATCAAACTCCGCAGGGACGGGACTGGCCTGTGCCGCCCCTTGCCAACTGATCAGGGAACCATCGCGCCGCAGCGACCACCAGCGGTAGATGGGACTCAGCAAATGCGCATATTGGGTTTTCGTCAAGGCCGCCAGCAAGGCCGGCAATGTGCGACTATCGGCCCAGCGCACTGGCCATTCGACGGTATCTGGCGTGATGGCAATCAAATAGGGGCGCAGATGCTGCTCCAGCTGGTCGATATTGAGCGTGCTGGCGATGATGCTGAGCATGGGCTTGCCTGCGCATAGCGAAAACAGGCGCTGCAGCCACGCGGCCTGCTCGCTGCTTGCCAATGGCGCCGCCATTAAATGCGGTGCGGCGCTCTTGAAGTTTTGCAACGAGGTATAGGCATACAGCGACTGGCGCCGCAAGCGGCTCGGGTAGCGCTTGGTGAAAAATTCCTCGTCGCAGGCGCCGTCGAGCAGCGCCAGCAGATGCAGGGGCTGGCCGCCGTTCGCCACTACCGCGTCCGCACGCAAGGCCTGCAGTTGCTGCGCGATCAGCGCTGGAACTTCTGGGTCGGGAACATCGATGGCAAAGTACATCAGGGCTCCTTTTCTAGGCTGCCGTGGGTGCGACAAACGGACTACCGCTACGCAACGCTGCCAGCAGACACGCTTTACAGACGCTGGCAGGCAGCGCCGGCAATGGATAAGCGAGCCGTGTCGGCCCGATAAAACTCTTCCTGCCGGCATGCACCGTGATCTTGCCCGGACACTGGATCGTAATATTGCCGCCCTCGATGGTGATATTCGCCCCGCCCGCCGTCGACAGGCGGATGCTTTTTGCCGCCGCCCAGTCGATATGCGCGTTGGCGCTGATCAGATTGACTTCCTCGCGCGCCTGGACCTGGAGCAGGTCGGCCTGCGCCTGCACGTCGATGGCCTGTTTGGCGGCGATTATCTGCAGGCCGATATTGTTCTCGCCCGCCTTGACCACGCCGCCCAGGGCGCCGATGGCCTGGCCGCTGTGCACGCGCAACTGGCCGCCGCCGGTGAACTGGGTATCCTGGCCGCTCATCAGTGTGACGGTTTCGCCGTTGGCCAGTTGCATGTCTTGCCCCGCGACAACGCCCAGTCCGGCCCTGGCGGCAATCGCGATGATGGCGTCCTTGGTCTGTGGCAACTGGTCGTGCATGCCCGCCACAGTGGCCAGCATCGCCTTGAGCGGCGCGGCCTTGTTGTCGAGCACGCTGGCGTCCGGCGTCTCTGCGCCAAGATGGCTGGCGTACGTTACCGTTTGATGCGTCTTGGCGGCGGTGTTAAATGTGTCGCCCAGCATCACGGCCTGTTTCAGCAGGGCAATGCCGGATCCGTTGTCGCCGGCCGGATCGCGCTGCGACGCGTCGTGCCCGAGCAGATAGCTGGTCACCAGCAGACCCGCCCTGGCGCGCACCGCGCCATACGCATCGGTGCGCAGCTCGGCGCCGGCGCCGCGCAGGCTGCCGCGGTAATTGTCGGCACCGTGGATCAGATGCCCCAGGCTCAGTTCGCTGGCCGCATGGCTGCTTTTCAGCTGTACGCGGCCCTGGCTGTCGCTGTCGTCGAACAGCAGCTGGTTGTAACCGGCCATGCCGCCCGCCTTGCCGAACTCCTTGCTGCGGATGCCCCATTGCGCTGCTCCATTGCGGTGCGCCGCGCTGGCGCCTGCGGCGCCATGCCACAGCGGACTGTTGCCGCCCGCCAGGTTGCCTTGGCCCGCTACCGCGTGATCGTGTGCCGGCTGGAAAACACCAGCGTCACCTGACTCGCCCCCGACGCCGCCCGGGGTCGGTTTGGTGCCGCCCTCGCCCTGCCCGTTGTACAGCGCGCCGATGATGACGGGCCGGTCGATATCGTTTTCCAGGAATTGCACCAGCACTTCCTGGCCGATGCGCGGCAGGAACTGGCTGCCCATGCCGCCGCCGGCCGCGCGCTGCGCCACGCGCACCCAGCAAGTCGCGCCAGTCTCCTGCTGCCAGTGGAAACGGATGCGCACCCGGCCCAGCCTGTCGCAATAAATTTCATCGGCGCCGCTGGCCACGTCATTGCCATCGGCGCCGACGACGATGGCGCTCTGGCTGCCCAGGGCGGTCGGCGTGGCGTGCTGGCGCGCATCGTTGCTGTCATGCACCGGACGCCACGGGGTGCTGGCGGTGATCATCTCGATGCAGTTGGCGTAACCGCTGGTTTGCGCCTGGGCGATCGCGGCAGCGACATCGGAAAATCCTGCGCCCCACTCCGCCACGGTTTCTTCCAGCAATTCCGGTATCGGGCCGAACAGTTCCGCCAATCCCTCCAGGGCCGGCACTGGCAGGTTGTTGACGCCGATGCTGGCCACGCGCAGCACGACATATTCGGACGCGGCACCATCGGCCTGCGGTAACGGTCCCTGCGTCAGGGTAAAACGCGTGCCGGCGCGCAGGGTGCGCACGGTCGAGCGCGCCTGCCACAGCTGGGCGCGCGCTTCATGGGCTTGCATCTGCAACTGCGCGTAGCGCTGCGCCTGGGCGGCGCTGGCGTACCAGTACTGGCCCGGTGTGTCGTAGCTTTCCAGCACCGGCGCGTTCTTGCCGCCAAGCGCGTTGTTGGCCGGCACGCTGGCGGCCACGGCCTTTTTCGCCTTGTAGTCATAGCTGAGCACGCTGCTCAGGCCCACCTGCAGGCTGCGCCGCGCACTCAAGGCTTGCACGCTGTCGCCCGGCTCGCCGACGCGCGCGCCATGAAAGCGCAGTCCGCCCGCCTGCGCGCTGCTGGCGTCCTCGGGCGTGGCGCAGGGCTGACTGCTATCGGCAAACAGGACCAGTGTGTGCGCCTCGAAGCGCCAGGCGATACCCTCTTCCGTCAGCAGGCGGCGGATAAAATCGAAATCCGATTCGCGGTACTGGCAGCAATAGCTGCGTTCGCCCACGTCCTGCATGAAAGATGCGACCTCGTCGCTCCAGCGCCACAGCGCATATGGCGCATACGCTTGCAATACCTCGTCGACGATGACCGTCACGCTCCGATCTTGCCAGACGCGGCTGTTACGCACTTGCGTCAGCAGAAACAACCAAGGCGTGATGCGCAGGCGGTAGCGCGCCAGGCCACCATTGCTGCCCAGCATGGCCGCTTCGCTGACATAGCCGGAAAACTGCGTGCGCGTGCCGTCCGCCAGGCTGATATGCAGGCTGGCAGGCTGGCCCAGCAGGGACGCCAGCGCAACATGGGCGCTGGTGGACAAGGCAATGATGTCGCGCGCGCCGACCTCCTGCAGCCGTTCGTCAGCGGCAAAGGCTTCGACCAGCAAGCCGCTGTCCTGGCCATCGTCGCCGATAGCCAATGCATACAGGCGGGCCGCGCCGTTGAAGGCGGCCACTGCGCTAACGATATCTTGTGTCAAAAGATGCTCTTCATCTGGAGTGTGGCATCGCACATTGCTTATCAGAACAGTGTGCAAAATAAACAAGTCCAGGCAATTATGCGCGAGTTCTCAAAAAAGCAAGATTCAATTGAGCAAGTAGCGCACGGGGAAGACATTAGTCGATGCTTGATGCAATGGATTCGGTACAATACTCCGGCAAGCCCATTCACTCTTTCCCGTGCAGCCATGAACCAACTCGAACAACTGAAGCAATTTACTACCGTGGTGGCCGACACCGGCGACTTCCAATCGATCCAGGCTTACACGCCGCGCGATGCGACGACGAATCCGTCGCTGATCCTGAAGGCCGTGCAAAAGGATGAATACAAGCCGCTGCTGGAAAAGGCCGTGCGCGACCATCCGAACGCCTCCACCGCCGAGATCATCGACCGCCTGCTGATCGCGTTTGGCGTGGAAATCCTGCAAACCATCCCCGGCCGCGTCTCCACCGAAGTCGATGCGCGCCTGTCGTTCGACACGGAAGGTACCGTCGCCAAGGGCCGCGACCTGATCGCCCTGTATTCGAACGCCGGCATTCCACGCGAGCGCGTGCTGATCAAGATCGCTTCCACCTGGGAAGGCATCCGCGCCGCCGCCATCCTGGAAAAGGAAGGCATCCGCTGCAACATGACCCTGCTGTTCTCGCTGGCCCAGGCCATCGCCTGCGCCGAAGCGGGCGCGCAGCTCATTTCGCCATTCGTCGGCCGCATCTACGACTGGTACAAGAAATCGACGGGTATCGACTACATGGGCGCGGAAGATCCGGGCGTGCAATCGGTCCGCCGCATCTACAACTACTACCGCAAGTTCGGCTACAAGACCGAGGTGATGGGCGCGAGCTTCCGCAACACGTCGCAAATCCTCGAACTGGCCGGCTGCGACCTGCTCACCATCAGCCCCGACCTGCTGCAAAAGCTGGCCGACAGCGATGCGCCGGTGGAGCGCAAGCTGAGCGCCGAAGCAGCGCCATCGACCAACATCGTGCAAATGTCGCTGAACGAGGAAGCCTTCCGCTTCATGATGAATGAGGACGCGATGGCGACGGAAAAACTGGCTGAAGGCATCCGCGCCTTCTGCGTCGATTCCGGCAAGCTGAAACAGATGATCTCGGCACTGCGCTGATCACGACCTGCATAAAAAAAGCGGCGTCCGTGCAATGCACGGCGCCGCTTTTTTCATGCCCGCGTGATCAGGAACAGCGGAAGGTGGCCACGCCCTGGTAATTCGCGCCATTGGCCAGCTGCGCCTTGTACGCGGCGATCAGCAGATAGCGGCCAGCGCCGCCGTCGCCCAGCATCAGCTGCGCGCCCGTGCCATTCGACAGGTAGCCGCCGGTGATGCTGCTCGACGCGGCCGAAGCCATGCTGGTAGCAGCACTCACCTTGCCCGTGCTGCCACTGGCGCTGGCATCGATGGACAGCGCCACCTTGGCGCCGGAAGCATCGAACGATACGCTGGCGGTGCCGCTGGCCGTGCCGAAGTAAGCGGTCGACGAGACGCTGCTGCCTCCCGTATAGCTTGGCGCCGTGAACGCACCGGCATCGCAGGTCAACGTGCCGGTCGCTGGCAGTGCGGCGAGCACGTTATAGGCGACATAATGCGCACTGGCATTATTACCGGTCAAGGTCGTGGCGCCGGAAATATTGCTGAACGCGCCCTTGAACCAGCGGCCCTGCGCGAAGGCCGCGTCGCCGCTGATGTCACGCGTCACGGACGGATTGCCCGTCAGGACGATGCTGCCGATAGTGCTCAAGGCGCCGGAGGCGTCCTGCACCAGCGTGCTGGCCTTGCCATTGCTCTGCAAGCCGATCGACGTAAAGACGAAACGGCTGTTGTCGCCATTGACGAAACGGGCGCTGACGGAGCCCGTGTCTTCGCCGGTGGCGGTCGGCGTGACAGGCACCACTGGCGGGGCAACAGGTACTACGGGCGTCACGGGTGGATTCACGGCGACTACCGGGTCAGCTGGGGAGGACGAGCCGCCACCGCCGCAGGCAACGAGAGAGCCAGCGATGAGGGTCAAAACAAAAGCGTGATTCAATTGCATACGATTCCAATAAAAAAGCAGGGCATAAGGAATCCTTGGCACATGCCAAAAATTCAACGTCCAATATTATGCAACATTTCTCAAGAGAATGGTTGCCTTAAAGAAATTTACTAATACTAACAATGTGACTATAACGAGCGCGACTGTTTCGTGACGCCACGCTGGCGGTAAAATAGCTGGCCACAGGCCGTCAACGACTACTCATGCAATCACCGATCACCATCCGCCTGGGCCGCCGCGCCCGGGCGCGCATCGCCGACAACGGCTTGCGCGCGCTTGACGTCGCCATCGTCCCTGCTGCCGCAGGCGGGCCAAAAGGCTTGATCCTGCACCAGCTCGATTGCTGGCTGTTCGGCGACTTCCTGGCCCAGGCGCCACGCCCGCGCCATTTCGTCGGCGCCTCGATCGGCGCCTGGCGCATGGCCGCCGCCGTGTTCCCCGACCCGGTGGCCGCGCAGCGCCGCCTGGTGCGCGAATACGTGGGCCAGCGCTATCCCGACAAGCCCGATGCGGCGCACGTCAGCCGCACCTGCCGCGCCCTGCTCGACGCGGTCCTCGATGGCCAGGATGCGCAGCTGCTGCGGCACGAGCGCCATAGCTTGTCGGTGCTGGCCGTGCGCGGCATCGGCGCGCTGGCGCAGCCGGGCAAATGGCGCGACCGGCGCGGCTTCCTGCTGGCCGCCGCCGGCAATGCCGTGGCGCGGGCGCACTTGGCCGCCTCGCTGGAACGCGCGGTGTTCCATGCGGGGCCGGACGGCGCCAGCTGGCTGCGCTCGCGCTTCGACGCCTTTCATTCGCATTTCGTGCCCCTGGCGCAAGAGAACCTGCGCGACGCGCTGCTGGCCTCCGGCTCCATCCCGCTGGTGCTCGACGCCGTGACGGACATCGCCGGCGCGCCGCCCGGGCGCTATTGGGACGGCGGCCTGGTCGACTACCATCTGCACCTGCCTTACCAGCGCGAACCGGACCTGGTGCTGTACCCGCATTTTGCCGACCATATCGTGCCGGGCTGGCTGGACAAGGCCATGCCCTGGCGCCGCGCGCGCAGCGGCGATAGCGCACTCGACAACATGATCCTCGTCTCGCCCTCGCCCGCCTTCGTGGCCAGCTTGCCGAATGGCAAACTGCCGGACCGGCGCGACTTCCCCCATTACGGGCAGGACCACGCGGCGCGCATGCGCGACTGGCGCCGCGCCATCGCGGAAAGCGAGCGCATGGCGGCGGCCTTCGCCCGCTGGGCCGAGCAGCCGGACCTGCGCCAGGCGCTCGACCTGTAGCAAGGGCGAGACTGCAACACGCGCAAAGACAAGCGCGCTTTTCCCTCGCCTATTGGTCACTTATCAGTGCATACTATGTCGCACAGGCAACCTTCAATCCCTCTGCGACAGGAGTTTCAACCATGCACGCCCTCTCCCACCTTCGTATCGGCACGCGCCTGGCTGCAGGCTTCGCGCTGGTGCTGCTGCTGTCCGTGATCTCCACCTCGTACGCGCTGTACAGCGCCCATGTGAATGCCGAAGCAACGCGGCAAATGATGGAAAAACCGCTGGCCAAGGAACGCCTGGTATCGGACTGGTACGTGCTGATCTACTCGGCCATCGCGCGTACCTCGATGATCGCCAAAAGCACGGATGAAACCTTGTCGAGCGTGTTTGCCGACACCATCGCCGACAGCACGAAACAGGGCAGCGAACTGCTGAAGAAGATCGAGGCGCTGCTCGACAGCAATGAAGAAAAAGCCATCTTCAAGTCGTCCATCGCCGAACGCGTCAAGTACCAGGATGCCAAGACCCTGGTAATGAATGCGCGCAAGGCCGGCAACGCGGCGCAGGCGGAAAGCGCCTACCGCGACAGCTTCGCGCCGGCCGCCGCCAAATACCAGAACAACGTCAAGGCCCTGCTGTCGCAGCAGCGCCAGGCCATCGACGCCACGGCGCAAGCGATCGAGGAAGCCAACGGGCGCAGCTTCACCCTGCTGCTGACCTTGTGCGCGCTGGTGGTGGCGCTGGGCAGCGTCTGTGCCTGGCTGATCACGCGCTCGATCACTCAGCCATTGAAGGCCGCCGTGAAGGTGGCTGAAACGGTGGCCGACGGCGACTTGCGCACGCATTTCGGCACGCCCGCCAGCGATGAAATCGGCGACCTGATGCGCGCGCTGCACGGCATGAACGAAGCGCTGCGCAAGGTGGTGTCGGAAGTGCAGACGGGCACCAATGCGATTGCCACGGCCTCCGGCGAAATCGCCGCCGGCAACCAGGATCTGTCGGCGCGCACGGAACAGCAAGCCAGTTCGCTGGAAGAAACGGCGTCGTCGATGGAGGAATTGACCAGCACCGTCAAGCAGAATGCGGACAATGCGCGCCAGGCCAACCAGATGGCGGTGGCCGCTTCCGGCGTGGCCGAACGGGGCGGCAGCATCGTCAGCCAGGTGGTCGACACGATGGGTGCCATCGATACGGCATCGACGAAAATCGTCGACATCATCGGCGTCATCGACGGCATCGCCTTCCAGACGAATATCCTGGCCTTGAACGCGGCCGTCGAAGCGGCGCGCGCCGGCGAGCAGGGGCGCGGCTTTGCCGTCGTCGCCACGGAAGTGCGCAGCCTGGCGCAACGCTCGGCCGCGGCGGCGCGCGAAATCAAGACCCTGATCGGCGACTCGGTGGAACAGGTCAACAATGGCACGCGGCTGGTACATCAGGCCGGCAGCACCATGAACGAAGTGGTCGACAGCGTACGCCGCGTCACCGACATCATGGCCGAGATCACCGCCGCCAGCGCCGAGCAGAGCATGGGCATCGACCAGGTCAACCAGGCCATCGCGCAGATGGACCAGGTGACGCAGCAAAATGCGGCCCTGGTGGAGGAAGCGGCGGCAGCGGCCGAAAGCATGCAGGACCAGGCCGCGCGCCTGGCGCAGGTGGCGGCCGGCTTCCAGCTCGAACACATGGCGACAAAGGCGCCGGTACGCAGCGCGCGGCCGGCACCCACCCAGCAGGCCAAGCCGGCGGCCAGGAGTGCCGCCAAGCAGCCAGCCATCGCGGCCAGGAGCGCGCCTGCTGCGCGCAAGCCCCAGGCGCAGGTGGCTGGTGAGCAGGATTGGGAAGAGTTTTAAGACTGGCAACAGGGCCAGTCAAAAGGGTTTGACAGCGCCGTGGCGCGCGAGGATACTTGTTTCAGGTGGCAGGGTGCACCACCGGCAGCAATACGTGTTGCGCCTGACATCGTTCTGCGGGAGCACGAACATGAAATGTATCCGCCGCGTCAGCGCACAACTGCGCCTGGGCCTCCTGTCCCCCTTGCTGCTGTGTGCAGCCCTTGCCGGCTGCGCCACGGCACCCGCCACCCCGCCTCCGCCCGACCTTTTCAACGATGCCAGCTTTGCCGCGCCGGCCGTGCCGGTCGACCCGCGGCAGGCGTTTGCCATGAGCGACGCCATGCGGCAGTACGTGCGCGTCGATATCGCGCGCGAGGGGCGCAGCAAGAATCCCCGCCGCGCGCTGGCCGATGCCCTGCGCAACAGGGCCGGGCTGCAGCTTGAATATGATGCCGCCATGACGCGCACGGCGGCACAGGCGTTCGATGCGCGCAGCGGCAATTGCCTGTCACTGGTGCTGATGACGGCCGCGCTGGCCAAGGAAATGGGACTCAATGTGCACTACCAGCTGGTTCTGGGAGAAGAGAGCTGGAGCCGCAGCGGCGGCATGTATTTCGTCGCCGGCCACGTCAACCTCGCGCTGGAACGCCGTGCCGCCGGCAATACCGTCGGCTACGAGGCCGACGCCATCATGCTCATCGACTTCCTGCCTGGCGAAGACCTTGCAGGCCAGCGCACGCTGCAAATCAGCGAGGCGACCATCCTGGCCATGTACCTCAACAATCGCGCCGCCGAAACCATGGCCAGCGGCGAGCTCGATCAAGCCTACTGGTATGCGCGCGCCGCCATCCTGCAAGATCCCACGTTTGCGGGCGCCTTCAATACGCTGGGCATCATCCAGCTGCGCCACGGCGACATCGAGCCGGCGCGGCGCACGCTCGCTTACGCACTGGAACGCTCGCCATCGAATACCGTGCTGCTGTCGAACCTGGCGCAGGCACTCGACGGCCTGGGACGCGCGAACGAAGCGCAGCTGCTACGGCGCAAATTGCTGGCCTTGCAGCCGGAACCTCCGTTCCACTTCTTCAACCTGGGCCAGCGCGCCATGGAAATGGCCGACTACCAGGAAGCGGCGCGCCTGTTCAAGCGCGAGATCGCGCGCGATCCCTACTACCATGAATTCCACTTCTGGCTGGCGCAGGCGTATGCGCGCATGGGACAACTCTCGCAGGCGGGCCGGCAGCTGGAACTGGCGATGGACAACAGCACCACGCGCAGCGAGCACGGGCTGTACGCGGCCAAGCTGCAGCGCCTGCGCGCCGCCACCGCGCACTAGCGCATCAGACCGCGTCAGTCTTCCAGGAACATCTGCTGCAGGTCGTTCAGGAAGCACAACCCCCGCTCCGTCGGGCGGATGACCTGGTGGTCGCGGTACAGCAAGCCTTTCGTTTCGGCCGCGTTCAGCGGCTGCTCGATGGCGTTGATGGCCAGGCCCGTGCGCTCGGCGAACAGGTTCGGTGTAAAGCCCTGCGTCAGGCGCAGGGTATTCAACATGAACTCGAAACCCATTTCCTCGCGCGCCAGCTCGCGCTCTTCCTGCACCGGCTTACCGGCCAGTACCGCGTCCATGTAGGCGCGCGGCTGCTTGTAGCGGGCCTGGCGCAGCACGCGGTGCGGGAACGAAATCTTCGAGTGGGCGCCCGCGCCGATGCCCAGGTAGTCGCCGAATTCCCAGTAATTGCGGTTGTGCTTAGCCTGGCGGCCCGGCTGCGCATAGGCCGACACTTCATAGCGGCCGTAACCGGCCTGCGCGGCGCGCGCGGCCACCATGTCGGCGATATCGGCGCTCTCGTCGTCGTCCGGCAGCACGGGCGGATACTTGGCGAACAGGGTGTTCGGTTCGAGCGTCAGGTGGTACAGCGACAGGTGCGGCGGCGCGAACGACAGCGCCGTTTCCAGGTCCTGCTGCGCCTCGGCCAGGGTTTGCGTGGGCAGCGCGTACATCAGGTCGAGGTTGAAATTGTCGAAATTGGCGTGCGCGATGTCCACCGCGCGGCGCGCCTCGTTGTCGTCGTGGATACGCCCCAGCGCCTGCAGGTGGCGGCCATTGAAGCTCTGGATGCCGATCGACAGGCGGTTGATGCCGCTGGCCCGGTAGGACTTGAATTTTTCCGCCTCAAAGGTACCCGGATTGGCTTCCATGGTGATTTCGCAGTCGGGTTCCAATGGCAGCAAGGTGCGCACGTCCGACATCAGCCGGTCCAGGCCCGCCGCCGACATCAGGCTGGGCGTGCCGCCGCCGATGAAGATGGTGTGGATCTTGCGGCCCCAGATCAGCGGCAGCGCCATTTCCAGGTCCAACCGCAGGGCCGCCAGGTATTCCCCTTCCGGCAAGTCGCCGCGCACCTCGTGCGAATTGAAATCGCAGTACGGGCATTTTTTCACGCACCACGGGAAATGGATGTACAGCGACAGCGGCGGCAGTGCCGTCAGGTTCAGCGCGCCCGGCTGCAGGTATTTCAGGGCCGCCCCGGCCGCGCCGGAAATGCCTTCCTGCGGCGCGGGCGAGGCTCCGGGTTTCGCTGCGGATTTGGCAACGGCGCCCACCAGTTTGATCGGGATCATCGCAGTTTTTCCACCAGCGCGCGCAGGGCCTGGCCACGGTGCGACAGCGCGTTCTTTTCATCGGACGTCAATTCGGCCGCGCACTTGCCCAGCGCGGGGAGGAAGAAATGCGGATCGTAGCCGAAGCCGCCGTTGCCGCGCGGCGTAGCAATCATCTCGCCATTCCAGCGGCCGTCGGCGATCACCGGCTGCGGGTCGTCCGCATGGCGCACGTACACCAGCACGCAGTAGTAGTACGCGGACTTGTCGGCATGCGCTTCCAGGTCGGCGATCAGCTTGGCGCTGTTGGCCGCATCCGATTTCGGCTCGCCCGCATAGCGGGCCGAATACACGCCCGGCGCGCCACCGAGCGCATTGACGCATACGCCCGAATCGTCGGCCAGCGCCGGCAAGCCCGTCAGGCGCGACGCATGGCGCGCCTTTTGCAGGGCGTTTTCAACGAAGGTGTGGAATGGTTCGTCGCTTTCCGGCACGGCGTACTCGCCCTGGGCGTGGACGGAAAAACCGATGGTCGAGAGCAGCTCGTTGAATTCCTTGAGCTTGCCGGCGTTGTTGGAGGCGAGGATGAGGCGTTGGGTCATGTCAGTAGTCCGGTTGAAGTGCCGACATTGTAAACCTTTTGCGCTCCCCTCACCCTGGCCTGCCGCTGCCGCAAAAAGCGGCAGCTGTGGGTTTCTTGCCCGGCGTGGCGGGCAACAGGATGTAAATCTATGTAAAGATCAGATCCCCAATGCCTGCTTCTGCAGGGCGATGAGGTCGGCGATGCCGCCCTGCGCCAGGTCCAGCAAGCGGTTCATGCCGGCGCGGTCGAACGCGGCGCCTTCGGCCGTGCCCTGCACTTCGATGAAGTGGCCCGCTTCCGTCATCACCACGTTCATGTCCGTGTCGCAGCCCGAGTCTTCCACGTAGTCCAGGTCCAGCACCGGCATGCCCTGGTAGACGCCGACCGAGATGGCGGCGACAAAGCTTTTCACGGGAATGGCGGCAATCGCGCCGCGTGCCTGCAACTGGGAAAACGCGTCATACGCGGCCACCATGGCGCCCGTGATCGAGGCCGTGCGGGTGCCGCCATCGGCCTGGATGACGTCGCAATCGAGGTGCAGGGTGCGTTCGCCGAACGCCTGCAAATCAAAGGCGGCGCGCAGCGAGCGGCCGATCAGGCGCTGGATTTCCTGCGTGCGGCCGGACTGCTTGCCGCGCGCCGCTTCGCGGTCCATGCGCGTGTGCGTCGAGCGCGGCAGCATGCCGTACTCGGCCGTCAACCAGCCCTGGCCCTTGCCTTTCAGGAAACCCGGCACCTTGTCTTCGATGCTGGCGGTGCAGATGACCTTGGTGTCGCCGCACTCGATCAGCACCGAGCCTTCGGCATGCTTGGTGTACTGGCGGGTGATGCGGATGGCGCGCAGCGCGTCGACGGCGCGGCCGCTCGGGCGGGATTCAAATGTCATGGGATGTCCTGTGTGATTGGGGTTGCGGCAGCGATTTTACCACCGCGCGCCCGTCTATTTGCAGTCATGCAACAGCGCAAGACGCAATGGCAGGCGGCGCACACATGATCCCTACAATCCTGCCCCGCCAAACACAATTTTCTTTACAATGCCGTAAAACGCACACTATTCAGCAATTTTCAGGCCATCGTGCTCTTCGGTCCTGTTTTGCGGCGCGGGCGGTATTGCCTGCGCTGGCTGATTAAGTGTATAAGTGACTGTATACAAGATCAAATCGGGGAATCCTTTGAGCATTTCAAGCATGACAGGCTACGCGGTTGCCACCAGCGAAGGTGCTGCAGGCACACTGACAATTGAAATCAAGAGCGTCAACTCGCGCTTTCTCGACCTGCAATTCCGGATCAACGACGATCTGCGGGCCCTGGAGCCAGACTTGCGCGCCGCTGTCATGTCCGCCATCACGCGCGGCAAAGTCGAGGTACGCCTGAGCTTTGGCCGCAAGGCCGCGACGGCAGGCACGCAGGCCCTGAACCTGCCCCTGCTGGCCGAACTGGCGCGCCTGCAAAACGAAGTAGGCCAGCATTTTGTCTCCGCCCCCGTCATGACGGTGGCCGAACTGTTGCGCTGGCCTGGCATCATCGAAGAAGCGCAAGTGGGGCAAGAGTCCCTGCAGGCGGACGTGGGCGCGCTGACCAAGCGCACCGTGGCGGCCTTCGTCGACAGCCGCAAGCGCGAAGGCGCGGCGCTCGAAGCGGTGCTGGTGTCGCGCATCGAAGCGATGGAAGCCATCGTCAAGCGCATCACGCCATTGATACCGCAAGTGGTGGCGGCCTTCCAGCAAAAAGCCATCGAACGCATGCAGGATGCGCTGGGCCTGGCCAGCCAGGGCTCGAATTCGGCCCTGTCGCGCCAGGACGCCATGGAACGCATCCGCCAGGAAGTCATCCTGTACGGCATCCGCATCGACGTGTCGGAAGAACTGGCACGCCTGTCGGCCCACCTGGGCGAAACGCGCCACATCCTCACCAAGGGCGGGCAAGTAGGCAAGCGCCTCGACTTCATGATGCAGGAACTGAATCGCGAAGCCAATACGCTGGGAGCCAAGGCGTCCGTCAAGGAACTGGCCGACGCCTCGATGGACTTGAAGCTGCTGATCGAGCAGATGCGCGAACAAGTGCAGAACCTGGAGTAAGCCATGGCCACGCCACGCACAGGGACATTTGCCGCCTTGCTGGCGCTGCTGGCGGCCGGAGCGCAGGCGCAAACGGCGCAGTTGCCGTCGCCATATGCGATCGAAAGCTGCACGGCCGGCTGTTTTACCCTCAAGGAGCGCGGCGCATCCATCTACACGGGCGCCGATGCCGCCTCCTACCGCATCTGCTCGCGCAGTAGCCTGGGCGCGGAAGTGTCGGTCGACAGCACGGTCGTGCGCATCAGCAACCGCGACTGTACAGATGTGAATGGCCGGGCCATCATCCTGAACACGGGCGAAATCACGCTGGGACGGCTGCCCCGCTGAAACGCCCCGGCCAGCTTGATTTTTTACCATGTCGCCAGCGGGGGCTGGCTCACCGCCTTGCCTCTTGGTAAAATACCGGATTGGGCGGCGCCCGTGCAAGCGCAAACGCCGCCATCACACGCATATGGAAAGATCCGCATGAGCCACCCTACCGCCTTCTCCGGCAGCCTGTTCGTGGTCGCCGCGCCATCGGGCGCCGGCAAATCGACACTGGTCAATGCATTGCTGGCGCAAGAGCCCGGCATCAAATTGTCGATCTCGACCACCACGCGCGCGCCCCGTCCGGGCGAGCAGCACGGCCGCGAGTACTATTTCACGACGGCGGAAGACTTTGTCGCGCGCGCCGACCAAGGCGAATTCCTGGAATGGGCGGAAGTCCATGGCAATTACTACGGTACCTCGCGCATCATGGTGGAACAGCAAATGGCCGCCGGCACCGACATCCTGCTGGAAATCGACTGGCAAGGCGCGCGCCAGGTGCGCAAGCAATTCCCCCGCGCGGCCGGCATTTTCATCCTGCCGCCATCGATCGATGCGCTGGAAGAACGCTTGAACAAGCGCGGCCAGGACGAGCCGCACGTGATCACGCGCCGCCTGCTGGCGGCTGGCGGCGAAATCGCACACGCTCCCGAGTTCGAGTATGTTATTATCAATGAAGAGTTTACGGTCGCTTTGTCCGAACTGAGCGCGATCGTGAGAGCGGCCCGTTGCCGGTTTGCGCAACAAGCGGCCCGCAACGCATCGCTATTCGCCCAGCTGGGCCTGCACGCAGAGTAATTAGTCTGCACGCCAGTTCACACAGCGCCCCGCACCACGCATAAAATTTAGGAGTTACTATGGCCCGTATCACAATCGAAGATTGCCTGAAGCAGATCCCTAACCGTTTTCAGCTGACCCTGGCTGCGACTTATCGCGCACGTCAGTTGTTGCAAGGCCACACCCCAAAGGTGGAAGCCAAGGACAAGCCTACCGTTGTCGCACTGCGTGAAATCGCTGCCGGTAAAGTCGGCATCGAAATGCTGAAAAAGGTCCCAATGTAGTGGGAAGCCGCGTGCCGGAACAGTGCTGACCCCTGGTTCTACCGTATCCTTTATTCACACTGTGAAGCAACGCGACGTTTTATGAGTCTGACCCCAGCCGACACGACTTCCGCAGCACTGCCGTCCCTGGCCTCGCGCCAGGCGGCAAAATCGCAGGGCGCTTCCGCGCCCGGCACCGGCACGTCCGGCAGCAACACCCCCGCAGCACCGCCAGCACCCGCCTTGGGCGTGGCCTCCGTCAGCCACCTGGCCGACAAGCTGACCGAATACCTTTCCCCTGCCGACCTGAAAAAAGTCAAGGAAGCCTACCGCTTCTCCGACGAAATGCACCTGGGCCAGATGCGCCGCTCGGGAGAGCCGTATATCTCGCATCCGATCGCCGTCGCCGAAATCTGCGCCGACTGGAAGCTCGACGCGCAAGCCATCATGGCCGCCCTGCTGCATGACGTGATGGAAGACCAGGACGTCAAGAAGGATGAATTGATCGAGCGCTTCGGCGCACCCGTGGCGCACCTGGTCGACGGCCTGTCGAAGCTGGAAAAGATCGAATTCCAGAGCCAGATCGAAGCGCAGGCGGAAAACTTCCGCAAGATGCTGCTGGCCATGGCGTCCGACGTGCGCGTGATCCTCATCAAGCTGGCCGACCGCCTGCACAATATGCGCACGCTGGATTTCATGACGGCGGCAAAAAAGCGCCGCATCGCCAGCGAGACCATGGAAGTGTACGTGCCGATCGCGCATCGCCTCGGCCTGAACAATATTTACCACGAGCTGCAGGATCTGTCGTTCTCGCACCTGTACCCGATGCGCTACCGCACCCTGGCGAAAGCCGTCAAGGCGGCGCGCGGCAACCGGCGCGAAGTAGTCAACAAGATCATGGAAGCGGTGAAAAGCACCCTGTCCATGGCCGAGCTCGAGGCCGACGTCACTGGCCGCGAAAAGACCCTGTACGACATCTATAAGAAGATGCGCAGCAAGCATTTGTCGTTCTCGCAAGTGCTGGACGTGTACGGCTTCCGCGTGGTGGTCGGCAGCTTTGCCGACTGTTACGTGACCCTGGGCACCCTGCACAGCCTGTACAAGCCCATGCCGGGCAAGTTCAAGGATTACATCGCGATTCGCAAGCTGAACGGCTACCAGTCGCTACACACGACCGTCATCGGCCCCTACGGCACGCCCGTCGAATTCCAGATCCGCACCCAGGAAATGCACCGCACGGCCGAATCCGGCGTAGCGGCGCATTGGCTGTACAAGAGCGGCGAATCGAACCCGTCCGATCTGCAGCAGCGCACCCATGCGTGGCTGCAATCCTTGCTCGACATCCAGCAGCAGACGGGTGACTCGGCCGAATTCCTCGAACACGTCAAGGTCGACCTGTTCCCCGATTCCGTCTACGTATTTACGCCGAAATCGAAGATCATCGCCCTGCCGCGCGGCGCCACGGCCATCGACTTCGCCTACTCGATCCATACGGGCATCGGCGACCAGACCGTGGCTGTCAAGATCAACAACGAAACCTCGCCCCTGCGCACAGAGTTGCACAATGGCGACATTGTCGAGATCATCACCGATTCCTCGTCGCGCCCCAGCCCGACCTGGCTGTCATTCGTGCGTACAGGCAAGGCCCGTTCGGCCATCCGCCACCATTTGCGCACGATCAACCTGCCCGAATCGATCGCCCTGGGTCAGCAATTGCTGTCGCAGGCGCTGCACACCCTGAACATCGACGCCGACCTGCCGGCGCCATTGATCGAACGCCTGCTCAACGAATCGAGCGCCAATTCCATGGACGAGCTGTACGCGGACATCGGCATCGGCAAGCGCATGGCCACCCTGGTGGCGCGCCATATCTTCGGCCTGATCGGCGGCGAAGCAGCCAGCATGCCGGTGGAACACAATAGCGGCAGCGAACTCGACCCCGTCACCATCTGCGGCAGCGAAGGCGTTTCGGTACAGCTGGCGCCATGCTGCCTGCCGATCCCGGGCGACCAGATCATCGGCCAGCTGCGCCGCGACCAGGGGCTGCTGGTACACACGAGCGACTGCTCGCAAGCCAAGCGCCAGCGCGCCAAGGAACCGGACCGCTGGATCGCCGTGCGCTGGGGAACCGAACTGAACCGTCGCTTCGACTGCCGCATCAAGGTGCTGATCAACAGCGAACGGGGCATCCTCGCCCGCGTGGCCGCCGAAATCGGCGAGTCCGACGCCAACATCATCTATGTCGGTATGGACGAAGACAAGGACAACGTCCTCGACCAGCTGCGCTTCACCGTGCAAGTCAAGGACAGGGTCCACCTGGCCGCCCTGCTGCGCAATGTGCGCCGCGTCGCCGGGGTCAATAGGATATTGCGCGAACGCAACTAGAAAACGGCTGGCCAGATTCTCTGCCCAGCCGTTTTTTCATGCGGAACACATCAATTCAAGTCTCCCCAGGCGCCGGATACGTCACTTCCAGCAACTCCAGTTCCTGCTCGCCCAGCGGCGTGGTGAGGGTGATCACGTCGCCTTCGCGCGCCTTGGTGATGGTGCGGGCCATGGGCGAGACCCAGCTGATCTTGCCGTTCAGGGGGTCGAATTCATCGATGCCGACGATGGTGATGGTGTGCGTTTCGCCGTCGCTGGTGCGGTAAGTTACCGTGGCGCCGAAAAACACCTGGTCGTTGCCATGGTGCACGCTGGGGTCGACGATGGCGGCCAGGTCCATGCGCTTGGTCAGGAAGCGGATGCGGCGGTCGATTTCGCGCAGGCGCCGCTTGCCGTAGATATAGTCGCCATTTTCCGAACGGTCGCCATTCGACGCCGCCCAATGGACGATGCGCACGACTTCCGGACGGTCGACGTCGATCAGCTGCAGCAGCTCATCCTTGATGCGCTGGTAACCGGCCGGCGTGATGTAGTTCTTGGCGCCGGCGGGAATGGCCAGCGCCAGCGCGGCCGCTTCTTCATCGTCGTCGTTGTCGGATTCTTTTACAAAGGCTTTATTCATCTGCCTATTGTAGCCCCGCCAGGGACCCGCAGGCACACGGGATGCGGGGGCAGACGGGCTTTTTTGACGTATCATCGTGGCAATCGCGGCAAACCTGCGCCGCACACGGAGACGGATGAAAAAATTCTACAGAGTCAGGCGCTGGCTGTTCGCGCCGCTGGTCTACCTGGCCGCCATCTTCCTGCTGATCGAGGAATGGCTGTGGGCGACGGGCGCGCGCATCATGCAGGTGGTGGCGCAATTTCCGCCCCTGCATGCACTGGAAGCGTGGATCAGGCGCCTGCCGCCGTACTGGGCGCTGGCCATCTTCGTGCTGCCAGCCGTGCTGCTGTTACCCGTCAAGCTGCTGGCCCTGCTGGCGATCGCGCGCGGCCATGCGTTTTCCGGCATCGGCGTGATCGTCATCGCCAAGCTGGGCGGCGCGGCCGCCGTGGCCCGCCTGTACAGCCTGACGCGCCCCACTCTGCTGACCTTGCCGTGGTTTGCGCGCTGGCATGGCCTGTTCATGGAAACCAAGGACCGCTGGATCGCCCGCCTGCGCGCCACGCGTCCGTGGCGCAGGATCAGCCGCCTGTCGGCCGCGCTGGGCCGCGCCCGCCGTGCTTGGTGGCAACGCTTGCGCAAGGGCACGCCAGGCCGGCATAATTCCCGCCCAGCCAGAGTGCTGCGCCGCTTCGCCGCCTTCTGGCGCGCCCGCCGCTGATGAAGAAAGACGACTCCATGCACGACACTCTCCAGCTGGCCCCCGCCATGCGCGCGGCGGCGCCGGAAATCTACCTGTACGACTCTGCCAGCTTGCAATTGCTCGATGCCAACGACGCCGCCTGCGACAACTTGCAGTACACGCGCCAGGAATTGCTGGCGATGACGCCGTTCACGCTGGCGCCGCAGCTGGACGCGCAGCACTTGGCCGCCGTGCTGGCGGCCCTGGACGACAGCATCGGCGCGCAAGCCCGGCTGCATGTACAGCAGCGCCGCCGCGATGGCAGCCTGTATTCGCTCAGCCTGCAACTGTCGCGCGCCAGCCGCCAGGGACGCGCCCTGCTCCTGGCCGAGGGCGAAGACTTGCACACGCCGCAGGCGACGGCGGCCGCCCTGGCGCAGGTGCAGTCGCGCTTCAACGCCATCGTCTCGAATACGCCTGGCCTCGTGTACCAGTTCTGCCTGCATGCGGATGGACGGGCATCCTTTGCCTACCTGAGCGACGGCTGCCAGGCCCTGCTGGGCCTGGGGCCGGCACTGCTGCATGCGCGTCCGGAACTGTTCTATCAATTGATACTGGCCGACGATCGCGCCTCGTATCTGGAATCGATGCAGGCCTCAAAAAACGCCTTGTGGAGCTGGAACTGGGAAGGCCGCATCTGGATCGATGCCTGGAAAGACGTCAAATGGATCAACCTGCGCTCCACGCCGCGCGCGCTGGCCGACGGCACGGTGCAGTGGGAAGGCATCATGACGAATATCACGGAAAGCCGGCTGGAACAGATCGAGGTGCGCCAGTCGCGCGCCCGCCTGGCCGAGCTGACTGCGCATATCGACAAGGTCAAGGAACACGAACGCACGCGCCTGGCCCGCGAACTGCACGATGACCTGGGCGGCAATCTGACGGCGATCAAGATGGCGCTGGCCATGCTGGCACGCCGCCTGCCGCCGGACGACCCGCTGCTGCAGGAAAAGGCCGACTATGTCGATGCCCTGGTCGACCGCAGCATCGACGCCGTGCACCGCATTTCGCTGGACTTGCGCCCCTCCATGCTGGACCTGGGCCTGGTCGCCGCGCTGGATTGGCAAGTGAAGGAATTCGCGCGCCAGGCCGGCATCGAATGCCAGTTCATGTCGAACCGCCAGCACATCGAACTGGAGCTGGACCAGGCGACCAGCCTGTTTCGCATCGCCCAGGAGGCGCTGACGAATATCGCCAAGCATGCGCAGGCGAGCAAGGTCAGCGTGCGCCTGGCCCGGCAGCGCCAGCATCTGCGCCTGACCATCGCCGACAACGGCGTCGGCATGCGCCTGTCCGACCGAGCCAAGCCGCAATCGTTCGGCATCCGCGGCATGGCCGAACGCGCCAGCGCGCTGGGCGGCACCCTGAGCCTGATGGACGGGCCGGACGGCGGCACCATCCTCAGCATAAAAATCCGGCTGACCACGCCACGAGAGGCGATAATAGCGGCTGCAGCCAGTGCGCCCGCGCACAGCGGGCCGCCACCAGAAGCGGCCAGTGGGTGAATTAGATAGGAAACAACGCAGTCATGAAAGAAAAAGCCACCATCCGGGTATTTATCGCCGACGATCACGCGATCGTGCGCGAGGGCTTGAAGCAAATCCTCGCCGATACGAAGGACATCATCGTGGCCGGCGAGGCCGAAAATGGCCACGACGCCATCAAACTGTTCCGCGGCTCGAAATGCCAGGTGTTGCTGCTAGACATCTCCCTGCCCGACCGCAGCGGCATCGAGGTGCTCAAGCAGATCAAGAAGGAAAAGCCGGAACTGGCCGTGCTGATGCTTTCCATGCACCGCGAGGACCAGTACGCCATCCGTTCGCTCAAGGCGGGCGCGGCCGGCTACCTGACGAAACAGAGCGCGCCGCGCGAGCTGGTCACGGCCATCCGCCAGGTGGCGCAGGGCTTGAAATACATCAGCGCCTCGCTGGCGCAGGAACTGGCCAACACGGTGGGCGAAGACCACGAAACGGCCTTGCACGACACCCTGTCGGACCGCGAATACCAGACCCTGGTCATGATCGCCTCGGGCAAGGCCGTGGGCGCCATCGCCGAAGAGCTGAAATTGTCCGTGAAAACCGTCAGCGAATACCGCGCCCGCCTGCTGGTCAAGATGAAACTCAAGAACAGTGCCGAACTGACACATTACGCCATCCGCAACCAGCTGGTGGATTGACGGCAAAGCGGCATGCATGCTGGCATCGGGCGAATTGACAGGACTTCTCCTTGCTTCTCGCACAATAAGTTCTTTGCCAACTCGCATATCATGAGGATAATGAGAAATATCTAAAAAGGCTGTGCCTACATGTCCAGTAAATTGCCATCTTCACCAGCAAGCGCTCCCGCTGGCGCCACGAATACCGCCGCCGCTGCGGCGATGAACCCGGCCGATATCGCCCGCGAAGCGTTTCGCCGCCTGGCCACCCGCCGCATCGCCCCCACGCCGAGCGCCTACCGCGATATCTACAATGAAATCGCCGGCATCAGCGAACCGGCGGACAGCCCTGCCGCGCCGGGAGCCGTGCTGGCCGCCAGCGCCAATGTAGAAAAAGGCGCGGAAAGCGGCGCGGAAAACGTCCTGACGCAGTTTGCCGCCAAGATGAGCGAATCGACAGGCGAACTGGGCGACTTTGGCCGGCGCTTCCAGCGCGCCCTGAAAGCACGCGACTGGGACAGCTATGCGCGCACCCTGGCACAACTGGCGGAAAAACAGGTCAAGAAAGGCGGCGGCATCGAATTGCCGCCCCTGCCGGACGGCGAACAGACGCGCACCCTGCGCGAATTGCTCAGCCGCACCCTGGGCTTTGCCGTCGCCACCTTGCTGACGGGAACGCCCGCGCTGGTGGAAGAGGCCGAATCGCTGGGCGCGGCCATCAAGCTGGCCCACACGGAAGAAGCGCTGAACGAAGCGGCCCTGCGCCTGAAACAGCTGTGCTACCAGATCGAATTGAAAAGCGGCGACACGGCCGAACAGCAGGAATTGCTGCTGCGCCTGTTCAAGTTGCTGTTGGATAACGTCAGCCAGTTGCTCGACGACGACAGCTGGCTGCGCGGCCAGGTCGATGCCGTGCAAAACCTGATCGCCGGCCCGCTCGACCAGCGCGCGCTGGAAGACGCCACGCGCAGCCTGAAGGAAGTCATCTACAAGCAAGGCCAGCTCAAGCACAGCCTGTCCGACGTCAAGCTGACGGTCAAGAACATGATGATGACCTTCATCGACCGCCTGGGGCAAGTGGCGGCCAGCACGGGCGACTTCCATGAAAAGATCGGCGGCTATTCGGAAAAGATCAGCCAGGCGGAAAATATCAGCGAACTGAACAGCGTGCTCGACGAAGTCTTGCGCGAAACGCGCATGGTGCAGAACGAAGCCTTGCGCGCGCGCGACAAGATGGTGCTGGCGCGCCAGGAAGTGCAGGATGCGGAACAGCGCATCCACACCCTGGAAGCGAAGCTCCAGCATATGAGCGAACTGGTGCGGGAAGATCAGCTGACGGGCAGCCTGAACCGCCGTGGCCTGGACGACGTGTTCGAGCGCGAGACGGCCCGTTCCGACCGCCGTGGCACGCCGCTGTGCATCGCCATGCTGGACCTGGACGATTTCAAGCGCCTGAACGACACCTATGGCCACCTGGCCGGCGATGCGGCGCTGAAACACCTGGTAAAGATCGTCAAGGAAACCCTGCGCTCGATGGACGTCATCGCCCGCTTCGGCGGCGAGGAATTCCTCATCCTGTTGCCGGAAACCACGGTCGAGGCGGCGTCATCGACGATGACGCGCTTGCAGCGCGAGCTGACCCGGCATTTCTTCCTGCACGACAACGAAAAGGTCTTGATCACCTTTTCCGCCGGCGTGGCCCTGCGCCTGCCCAACGAAGACCAGGCCGAACTGGTCAAGCGCGCCGACCGCGCCATGTACCAGGCCAAGCAGACGGGCAAGAATCGGGTGGTGGTGGCGGACTGAGCCACTTCAAACGGTACGCGCCAATAGAAATGCCGCTCATCGAGCGGCATTTTTGCATTCCGGCGCCAGCTGGGCACCTGGCGGGGAGCATCAGCGGTAAGGATGCTCGTCAGCAAAGAAGTCGATCAAGCCACCCTCGTGCTCAATCAAGATGGACTTGGCGATAATGCCCTCGCGCGCCATTTCCGCCGCGATATCGCGCGCGCGCCATTGCGTGGGGATGATGACCACGTCGACGGGCGCTGTTTTCAGCACGTCGCGGTAGACGATTTCCTGGCCCAGGCCCGGCACAAAGGTGCCGGCCTTGTCGGGATCGGAATCGACCACCAGCGGGAAGCGCTGCGCATCGGCGCCGAACTGATGCATGAAGGCGGCGGCCTTGCCCGTACCTCCCCAGATGGCCACGCGCTGGCCGCCCGTGGCCAGGGTGTCAAGCTGGGCGGCAATGGTCTTGCGGCTGCGCTGAGCGGCAACGGCAAACGCATTGCTGTGGCGCGCCTGGTCGCGCAGCGCCTTCGGAATCTGCAGGCGCACCAGCGCATACACCACTTCGCCGTCATAGCCATGCGCCAGTTGCACCACTTCGCCTGCGCGCTGCATCAGGGTACGGAACGATTCCGTCGTGAAATGCGACATGTGCTCATAGAAGAAATCGGCCAGGCGGCCCGTGGCGAAGACCCTGTCGATGCACGGCACTTCGGCAAACAGCCAGATTGGTTTGTCGGAGCGAGAAGCGGCCCACGCCATCTGCTCGACCAGCGAAGCGGGGTCGGTCAGGTGTTCCAGCACATGGCGGATCACCAGCGCATCGGGCGCGAATTCGGGCACGTCCTGCAGCGGCTGGAAATAGCGCGCGTGAAACTCCACGCCACGGCCCGTTTCCGGCGTGGCGTTCGGATCAAAGCCGATGAACCGCCCCTGCTCGCTACGGGCATCGGCCAGCGCACGCACGAAATGGCCTTCGCCGCAACCGATGTCGATCACCGTCGGCGAAGCCGGCAACTGGGCCAGCAGCACGTCGCGCGTATCGGCCAGGTGGCCTTTCCAGATACCGCCCTTGTTGAACATGCGGTTAGGATTGTTTTGATAGGGAATGGCGTCATAGGAAAACGCGCGGTTCCATACGTGGGTGCACTGCGGGCACTGCACGAAATCGTGTGGCTGCACGGCCATTGCCTGCGCTTCGGCCGCACTGGCCGGCCAGCCCAGGGTAGCCAGGGCTTGCTGGCCGCCGTCGAAAAACGCTGCCGCCACCGTGTGGGCACAGACCGGGCACACTGCCGGGAGCAATTGCTGTTTCATGCGAAGATCACTTTCTTGAAATAGGCAATAGTTTCTTTCAAACCATCATGCAGGCTCACCGTCGGCTCCCATTCCAGGGCGGCGCGCGCCCTGGCGATGTCGGGCTGGCGGCGCACGGGATCGTCGGCCGGCAAGGGACGGAAGACCAGTTCGCTTTTCGACTCCGTCAGGCGCAGCACCAGCTCGGCCAGTTCGCGGATGGTGAATTCGGCGGGATTGCCCAGGTTCATGGGACCGATTTCCTGCGTCTGGTTCATCATGCGCACCATGCCTTCGATCAAGTCGTCGACATAGCAGAACGAGCGCGTCTGCTGGCCATCGCCGTACAGGGTGATCGGATCGCCGCGCAGCGCCTGCACGATGAAGTTGCTGACCACGCGGCCATCGTTCGGATGCATGCGCGGGCCATAGGTGTTAAAGATGCGCACGACGCGGATATCCACGGCCGACTGGCGGTGATAATCGAAGAACAGGGTTTCGGCGCAGCGCTTGCCCTCATCGTAGCAGGCGCGCGGGCCGATCGGATTGACGTGGCCCCAGTAATCCTCGCGTTGCGGATGCACTTGCGGGTCGCCATATACTTCCGAGGTGGACGCCTGCAGGATGCGAGCGCGCTTGCGCTTGGCCAGGCCCAGCATGTTGATGGCGCCCAGCACCGAGGTCTTGGTGGTCGAGGTGGGGTCGTTCTGATAATGCACGGGGCTGGCCGGACACGCCAGGTTATAGATGCGGTCCACCTCCACGTACAGCGGCAGCCAGACGTCGTGGCGCAGCAGCTCGAAGCGCTTGTGGCCCAGCAGGTGGCGGATATTGTCCTTGCTGCCCGTGTAGAAATTATCCACACACAACACATCGTGGCCATCGGCGATCATGCGGTCGCACAGGTGCGAGCCGAGGAAGCCGGCGCCGCCGGTAATCAGGGTGGTACGGGCCATCATTGTTCTCCTGCGTTGTCAATCACAGCCATCCGCGCCTGCCACATGCCCCACATGGCGTCTTCGAAATGGCGGGCAAAACGGGGCGCATCGTAGAGGGGCGAGGCCAGTACCTGGGCGCGCAAGCCGCCGCGCAGGGCCGCCAGCTGCGCCAGGTCTCCGGCTTTCCGGGCCGCGATGGCCACATATTCCTCGTCGTCCGCGGCGATCCAGTCTGGCAAGCCCGCATTGTGCATGACCGACTCGCCCAGGTGAGACAGGAAGCATTCGCCGCAACGCGTGACGATGGGCAAACCCATCCATAATGCTTCCATGCTGGTGGTGCCGCCTGGATACGGGAAGGGATCGAGCACGATGTCGGCTTGCTGGTAGGCGGCCAGCAGCTCGGCGCGCGGCGCGGAGCCTTCCAGGCGCAGGCGTTCGGCGCCTATGCCATGGGCGGCAAAACGGGCGAGGGTGCGGCTGCACACGCCAGCGTCAGTCAATTGCAATGTTTTCAGGAACAGTCGGGAACCAGGCACGGCGTGTAGCACCCTGGCCCACACGGCCACCACGCCATCATTCATCTTGTTCAGTTTATTGAAGCAGGCAAACGTGACAAAGCCGTTTTCCAGGGCGGGCAAGGGGCTGACGGGAATATCGAAGGCTGGCGGGCTGAAACACAAATAGCTGTCCGGCATATGCCACAGCGTTTCCGTGAACGCCCCGCTCTCTTTCAGCGGCGCGACGAAGCGGTCGCCCAGCAGATAATCCATCTGCTGCACGCCCGTCGTGGCGAAATAGCCGAGCCAGGTAGCTTGCACGGGGGCGGGCCGCCAGGCAAACAGCGGCAGGCGGTTATCGGCAGTATGGCCGGCCAGGTCGAGCAAGACATGCACGCCATCGGCTTCGATCATTTTCGCGGCCTCTTCATCTGTCTTGTCGACAATGGGGCGCCATGCGGAAAAATAAGGAGCGAGGCGGTCCGTCAAGTCATCCACCTTGATCACGGTGGGATAGGCAATCAGTTCGACTCGCCGCGTGTTCAGCGATGCCAACATGCCTTCCAAAAAATACCCGACCGGATGCTTGCGCAGGTCGCCCGAGACGACGCCGATGCGCAAGCGCGCGGCATCGCGCCGGCACGACCAGGTTTTGAAAGGCTTGCTGGCACAGGAAGCCACCGCTTTACCGTAACGCCTGGCTTCGGCCAGATGGCGGCCGGCGGCACTCATGGCACTGTAGCTTTGCAGCATCAACAAGTTGCTATGGGCACTGAAAAACTCGGGCATCATGGTGATCGCCCGGCGATAGCTGAGCTCAGCGGGGCCCAGCCGCCCCAGCTCCTGCAAGACCAGCCCCATATTGTTCTGCACTTCCACATCGCGTGGCAATAATCGGACGGCTTTCTGCATGCATGGCAAGGCAGGCCTGAGGCGCCCCTGCATCAACAAGGCAAGCCCAAGCATCTTCCAGGCCACGCCGTCATTTTCCTTACGGCGGGTCAACGCGCGCGCCTCGCGCTCCAGTTCCGGATAACGTTGCTGATCGAACAATATCGTCATGGCTTCCGAGCGTGGCCTCTCAGAAGGGGCGGACACATTTTCTGGCTCAGGCGGTGGCAATGCGATAGGCCCTGGCACGCCATTCATACGCGCGATCAATTCCTGCTGCAAGCGGTCGGTGTCCAGGCTGTCGAGGCCATGCTGGCGCCCGAGCGTCAACATTTGCTGGGCTGTTTCATATTGCCCGGCCACTATCAGTGCTTCAATATAATCGAGCCAACTCGTGGCCTGGTCCGGGTGCGCGCCCAGCACGACAGCAAAATAAGGCACGGCAGCAGCCGCATCGCCGACCCGCATGGACAGCAAGCCAAGCTGCCGATTGGCAAATGGTTCCTGCGGCGCCAATTCCAGGACAGCCAAAAACAGTTGTGCAGCTATGTCCAGTTCGCCATCACGCAAATGCTGCTGCGCCATGTCCAACGCCGCATTGATGGTCTGTGTCACGTCTTGCGACAGCGGCGCGGCGGCGGAGCTGTTTGCGTCCATATCAGTCGTTATCATAAAAGCTCGAGGTTAGGCCAGATCGCGCTGCCACGACAGCCACGGCAGGCGGAATGTGCAATTTGGTAACAATATTACCAGCTATGCCATGCGCCAAGACGACGAGCACGGGGGGAAAGGGGCGGCTAATAGATGCTTTGCAGAATGATGAGGCAGACTGGCATGACTGATGGACAAGTAAAGCAGGCGTGCAAAATAATGAAAATAAACATTTTTCCACCCTCAAGTTTTTCCCGCCTCTGTCGTCTAGCGTGCCGCGGTACGGAAAAATGAGGGTAAAAAAATAAAATAAAGAATGTTTTTCCCTATCAACTTTTTCAGGCAGCCACCGATAAACATTACAACGACGGTTTGATTGCTTCAAAGTACAGAGGCAGACCAACGTGAATAGCACATAGCGCAATGTAGTACCTGTCTGGAGAATTAAAATGGCTGCAGTAATTAACACCAACATCGCTTCCCTGAACTCGCAACGCAACCTGTCGACTTCGCAATCGTCCTTGAGCACCTCGCTGCAACGCCTGTCCTCCGGTCTGCGTATTAACAGCGCCAAAGACGATGCCGCCGGCCTGTCGATTTCCGACCGCATGACGTCGCAAATCAACGGCATGACGCAAGCCACCCGCAACGCCAACGACGGCGTATCGCTGGCGCAAACGGCTGAAGGCGCTCTGTCGAGCTCGGGCGACATCCTGCAACGCATCCGCCAACTGGCCGTGCAATCGTCGAATGCCACCAACTCGGCCAGCGACCGTCAAGCGCTGCAAACCGAAGTCGGCCAGCTGAACTCGGAACTGAACCGTATCGCCACCACCACCTCGTTCAACGGCCAGGCTTTGCTGGACGGCACGATGGGTACGGCCAACTTCCAGGTCGGTGCCGATGCCAACCAACTGATTTCGGCCAATGGCGCGAACTTCCTGACCAGCACCTACGGCAACAACCGCGTGGAAAATGCTGCAGTGCAAGCATCGACGGCCAGCAACGCTGTCGCTTCCGGCAAGCTGGCAATCTCGGGCAAGTTTGGCGCCGCCACCATCGACACGACGACCACGTCGTCGGCCAAGTCGGTCGCCGCCGCAGTCAATGCCAAAACGGCCAATACCGGCGTGACGGCTGAAGCCCGCACCGACGTCAACCTGGACTTGGGTGCTGAAGCGTACTCGTTCAAGATTGCCTCGGACAATGCTGCCGACGTCACCGTATCGTTCGCCGTCACGGGCGCCGCCAACACGGCTGCTGACTTTGCCGCTGGTATCAATGCGATCAATGCCCAAACAGCGAAGACGGGCGTCACCGCCCAATTTGACTCGGTCAATCAAGGCATCAAGCTGAGCAATGCTTCCGGCGCCGATATCAAGATCACCAACGGCACCAATGCCAACGTCAAGCTGGCAGTATCCACCTATGACACGGCAGGCATTAAAGTGGCTGGCCCATTCACGGCCGCTACCGCAGCTGGCGGTGTTGCAACTGCCAACGGCCGCGTCACCTTCGACGGCGACAGCAGCTTCTCGGTCAGCGAAACAGCCGCAACCGGCCTGAAACTGACGGGTGGTGTCGCTGTTGGCGCCAACCAGGGTTCGACGCTGAAATCGGTCGCCACGCTGGACGTCACCACGTTCGACGGCGCCCAGCTGGCACTGAAGATCACGGATGCAGCCCTGTCCACGGTCAACAGCCAACGCGCACAGTACGGTGCTTTGCAATCGCGCTTCTCCTCGGCGATCAGCAACCTGCAATCGACGACGGAAAACCTGTCCGCCTCGCGCAGCCGCATCGTCGATACCGACTTTGCTGCAGAAACGGCCAGCCTGACCCGTGGCCAGATCCTGCAACAAGCTGGTACCGCCATGCTGGCACAAGCGAACTCGCTGCCAAACGGCGTGCTGAGCCTGCTGCGCGGCTAATCTTCGATTAGCAACGCCACATCGCTGGACTCAGGTTCCCCTGCCGGATTTCTTCGGCAGGGGAATTTTCACTAGGGGAGCAACATGACTATCGACACCATAGCTGCCGCCTCCGCAGCGCGCATCGACAAGAACTACCCATCCGCGGAAGCGGCTATCGCACGCCCGCAGACGGCACGCAGCGCGAACACCGGCATCGACGCGACGGCCAACAAAGCCAAGGAACCGAGCCGCGAAGAGTTGGACCAGGCCGTTTCGGAACTGAACCAGTCGCCACAGGTCAAAACTCAGGGCTTGCAATTTTCCATCGACGAAGACAG
Source organism: Janthinobacterium sp. BJB301 (assembly GCF_002735685.1). Taxonomy (NCBI): domain Bacteria; kingdom Pseudomonadati; phylum Pseudomonadota; class Betaproteobacteria; order Burkholderiales; family Oxalobacteraceae; genus Janthinobacterium; species Janthinobacterium sp. BJB301. The sequence continues at coordinate 320,414 of NZ_PDZJ01000002.1, forward strand.
CCAGCGTACCGTGGTCAAAGTGATTGACCAGGAAACACAGGAAGTTCTGCGCCAGATCCCCACCCGGGAAGCGCTGGAAATCGCCAAGTCATTTGCCTCGGCAAAAGGCCAGCTGATCAGCCAGAGCGTCTAGGCCCATGCCGACAGCAAGCGCAGAACCAATGCAGTATCGCAACATAGCAAGGGAAGCGCGAGCCAGGGCCAGCCAGACAACCTCCGGTCTGGCCCTGCCTTTTATCATGTCACTCATGCAACACTCCTCCACATTTCCCGCCTGACTTTTCCGCAAATAGGAAACAGGGCCATAAAAGCCCCTCTCAAGTCCTGATTAATTCTGCCGATAACAGCTTATATTAGTGTTTTCCTAGGAGCAGACAGTGGCCATCGCACCAACCTTATCCTCCCCGGGCATCGGCAACAGCATCCTGGACGTGAACTCCATCATCGAAAAGCTGATGACCGCCGAATCGGCGCCCCTGGCAGGCTATGACAAGAAAACCGCTTCCTACCAGGCCAAGCTGAGTGCGCTGGGCACCCTGAGCGGTGCCGTGGGCGCCTTCCAGACGTCGCTCTCCGGCCTGAGCAACAGTAACAACTTCCGCGCCGTTTCGGCCAGCCCCGGCGACCCGCTGGTATTCACGGCCACGGCCGGCGCCAAGGCCGTGGCCGGCAACTACAATATCAATGTCAGCCAGCTGGCGCAATCGCAAACCTTGACCTCGGCCGGCTACGCCAGCAAGATCTCCACCATCGGCTCGGGCGCCAAGACGACCATTTCCTTCCAGCTCGGTAAAGTTGCCGGCGGCACCTTCGGTCTGAACGGCACGGCGCTCAGCGGCGCGACTTTGCAAAATGGCATCAGCAACGGCTCCCTGACACTGAATGGCACGGCCATTCCCACGGATAGCACGATCAAGAGTGCGCGCGCGCTGGCCGAAGCCATCAATGCCAAGAGCAGCACCACGGGCGTAACGGCCACGGCGCAGCCGGCCGCCAGCAGCGCCACCCTGTTCGCCGGCTATGGCAATGTTGCCACCGGTGCCGATGGCACCTATGCACTGTCCGTCGGCGGCATCAATATCGTTACGCAGGGCAATGGCGTGGGTGCCGGCGCCGGCATCACGGGCGCCTCGCTCGACACCACCCTGGCCGGCCCGAACGCCGTCTCGAATGCGCTGGCAGAGGCCAACATTACCGTCAGCGGCAAGGCTGCCGACGGCACCCTGCAATTTACGCGCGCCGACGGCACGAACATCCAGATCGAAGAAGTCGTCACGGGCGACGTCAAGGGCGGCATCGGCCATGCATCCACGGCCACCAACACGGGCTTCAACGTCACCGTCGCCAGCTCCATCACGCTCAGCTCGACCAATGGCAGCCCTATCACGGTTGCCGGCAGCAATCCGGCCGCCGCCGGACTGACGGCCGGCACGGGCGGCGCCTATATCGGCAGCGGCTTTACCCAGGATGCCACGCAGGCGACCGGCACGGTGGTCATCGACTCCACGAACAACTCGCTGCAAGGCATCCGCGACGCCATCAACAATGCGGGCCTGGGCGTGACCGCCAGCATTGTTTCCGATGGTTCGGACAAGCCCCACCATTTGGTGCTGAGCTCGGCAAAGTCGGGCGCCAATTCGAGCATGAAAATTTCGCTCAGCGGCAGCGATGGCCAGCCTGCAGACAGCGCGCTGAGCGACTTGCTGTCGTACGACGCGTCGGGCACGCAAAACCTGAATCAGAACAGCGCCGCGCAAAACACCATGCTCAGCGTCAATGGCATTCCCATCACGAACAGCTCGAACAGCATCGACAGCGCCATCGAAGGCGTGACCCTGAACGTGCTGAAAGTAGGCAGCAGCTCCCTGTCCATCTCGAAAGACACGTCGACGGTGAAGACCAGCGTCACCGCCTTCGTCAAGGCCTACAATGACCTGAACGCGTCGATTTCCAAGATGACGTCCTACAATGCGGAGACCAAGCAGGCTGGCGTCATGCTGGGCGATTCGACCACGCAATCGATCCAGTCGCAGCTGCGCAAACAGCTGAGCACCTCGATCACTGGACTGGCCGGCAACCTGAAGACCCTGGACCAGGTCGGCATCACCTTCCAGAAAGACGGTAGCCTGGTGCTGGATTCGGCCGTGCTCGACAAGGCTATCAACGCCAATTTCTCGGATGTGGCCGGCCTCTTCTCCGCGCTGGGAAAAACCACGGACAGCAACGTCAGCTTCACCAGTTCGACGGCCGCCACCAAGCCTGGCACGTATGCACTGAACATTACCAACATGGCCAGCCAGGGCACCCTGAGCGGTGCCCTGACCTTGCCGGCGTCGACGACGATCGCCAGCGATACCACCTGGAGCGTCACGCTGAACGACACGGACCCTGCGGCGGCCAAGAATACGGCCACCGTGACCATTCCTGCCGGCAACTACACACCTGCCCAGCTGGCCGGCATGATCCAGTCATCGATCAATGGCGTAAAAGCCTTCAGCGAAAACGGCGCGTCCGTGACGGCATCCATCGACGGCAGCGGCCGCCTGGTGGTAGCGTCGGCCCGGTATGGTTCCGTCTCCAACCTGGCCGTGGCCAGCGTGACCGGTACGGGCGTCGAGTCGCTGATCGGCGCCGGCATCACCCCCACCAAGGGCACGGACGTGGCCGGCACCATCGGCGGCCAGCCCGTCATCGGTTCGGGCCAGACCCTGACAGGCGCGCCCGGTTCGCCGGCCGACGGCTTGAAGGTCGAAGTGACGGGCGGTGGCCTGGGCGACCGGGGCACGGTGAGCTTTTCGCAAGGCTATGCCTACCAGCTGAACAACATGGCCGCCTCCTTCCTTGGCACGGACGGCCTCATCACGGGCCGCACCACGGGCATCAATAACAGCATCAAGGATGTGGCCGACCAGCGCCAGCGCTTTGCCGACAAGCTCAATACCATCGAGGCGCGCTACCGCGCCCAGTATTCGCGCCTGGACGTGACGCTGAGCAAATTGACGTCCACGCAAACTTATTTGACCCAGCAGCTGGCCTCCATCGCCGCCAACCGCTAAGCCCAACCATCAGGAGAACATATGTTTGGAACCCAACAACGCGGCGTCAACGCCTATGCCAAGGTCGGCCTGGAAACGGGCATCGTTTCGGCCTCGCCGCATAAGCTGATCGTGATGCTGTACGACGGCGCCCTGGTGGCTGTGCTCAGCGCGCAGATGCACATGAAATCGGGCAATGTGCCGGAAAAAGGCAAGTCCATCTCGAAAGCCATCCAGATCATCGACAATGGCTTGCGCGCCAGCCTGGACAAGGAAGCGGGCGGCCAGATCGCCGAAGGCCTCGACGCCCTGTATGAGTACATGAGCGCGCGCCTGCTGACGGCCAACCTGAACAACGATATTACCCTGCTGGAAGAAGTGCAGCGCCTGCTGACCGACCTGCGCGAAACCTGGAACGCCATCGGCGCCACCCCCGCCGCCATTCCCGGTGCCGATTTGAAACGTATGCCCAGCCTTGCGAGCGCCTGACCCATGATGACGAATCAAGAAGTCCTGACCACCTACGAAGCCATGCAGACCCTGACGGGCCAGATGGTAACCGCCGCCACCAACGCCGACTGGGACGAGCTCGAAGCGCTGGAACAGCGCATCAGCGCGCATGTAGCCACGCTGAAGGCGAATGAAGAAAAAGTCGTGCTGGAAAGTGCTGGCCGCCAGCGCAAGGTTGCCCTGATCAAGCAGATCCTGGAAGACGACCGCAAGATCCGCGACCTGACCATGCCATGGATGGCACAATTGTCCAAGCTGATCAACAGCACCGGCACTGAACGGCGCCTGGCCAACGCCTACGGCGCGTAAGCGCACACGGGGGCGCCATGTTGCCGAAGATGGATGCGATCGGCATGACGCCCTTGACCCCGGTCAAGGCCACGCGGGTGGCCGATGCCGTCGCCGACCCGCGCCAGGCCGAGTTCCAGCGCTCGCTGCAGGGACTCATCGGCAAATCCATGCAGGGACAAGTACTGGCCCGCATGGGCGACGGCAGCTTCCTCGTGCGCGTGGCCGGCACCCCCGCCCGCATGCAGCTGCCCGCCGGCGTCCAGCCGGGTACGGAAATCCCCCTGACCTTGATCGGCATCAATCCCCGCCCCTCTTTTCAGATCGGCAATAACCGCGACCAGCCCGCCAGCGCCCTGCTGACGTATGCGGATGCGGACGCAGAACCGGACGCGGCCGAAACGCGTGGTCCCCAGGCCGGCGCCGCCCAGGCGGGCACGCGCGCCAGCAGCACGGCCGCCACCCTGCTCAGCCGTGCCCCCCTGACGCCAGCCAATCTGCTGCCCGCCCTCGCAGGCGACACGCCTGCGCCCGAGCTGAGCACCACCGCGCGCGCCATCAGCAGCGTGCTCAGCCAAGCCGAAAGCGTGCCCGGCGCGCCCCTGTCGCTGGTCGGCAAGACGCCGCTGATGGCCACGCCGGGGGCCGCCCCGGCCCAGGTAGCCCAGAACCTGCGCGATGCGGTCGGCAGCAGCGGCCTGTTCTATGAATCGCATGTGGCCGAATGGGCCGAAGGCAAGCGGCCGCTGGCGTCGCTGCTGCTGGAGCCGCAAATGCAGAAGGCGGCACAGGGCGACATGGCCAAAACGGGTACCGACCTGGCCTCGGCGCAACTGATCAATTTACAGCTGCATACGCACGAACAGGCGCGCGTGCAGTGGCAGGGCGAAGCCTGGCCCGGCCAGAAGATGCAGTGGGATATCAGCAAGGATGCACCGGAAGGACAGCAGCACGATGGCCGCGATGGCGACGAGGAAGCGACGGCCTGGCGCAGCAATGTGCGCTTCCAGTTTCCCCTGCTGGGCGATCTGGCCGCGCACGTGGTCTTGCAGGGCGGCCGCGTGGCCATCCAGCTGCAAGCGGGCAGCGAAGGCAGCGCCGACACCTTGCGCCAGCATGCGGCGCGGCTGGAAGCGTCGCTAGCCGCGGCGGGATGGCCATTGTCGTCGCTGACGATCGCCGGCAAGCCGGACGCTGCCGAGCCAGCGGAAGCAGATGATGCTTGACGACACCAGGCGCAAGGTGCCGCAGACGGCCGTCGCGCTGGCCTACCAGAGCGGCACGCCGGCGCCCAAGGTGGTGGCCAAGGGCAGCGGCCTGATCGCGGACCAGATCATCAGCACGGCGCGTGAACACGGCGTCTTCGTGCATGAATCGAAGGAATTGGTGGCGCTGTTGATGGATGTCGACCTGGACCGCCAGATTCCGCCCGGCCTGTATCGGGCGATTGCGGAACTGCTGGCCTGGTTATATCATATTGAATCTGCGAATGGCGGGCCGATCCCGCCGCCGCCCGACACCAGCGTCAACCTCACCGATACATAGACAGGCATCAATGCAAGCACATATTATGGATTCCGGCCTCGAAAACTGGCATGATTTTGAAGTGGAATCGCGGCGGGAAATCATCGCCTTGCTGCGCAGCATCAGCGAAAAGAACCAGCTGATCCGCATGCTGATCCACGGTGAATCCGATGTGTGCGTCACCTCCATCCTGGAAGTCGATGCGGAACGCGATACCGTCATCCTCGACCGTTCCGTGAACGCCGACCAGAACCGGCGCATGGTGGCCGCTACTGGCATCTCGTTTGAAACCTCGCTCGACAAGATCCGCATCCTGTTTGCCAGCGCCCTGGTGGAAGAGTGCAATTATGGCGGCACGCCCGCCCTGAAAATTGCCATTCCGGAAACATTGATCCGCTTGCAGCGGCGCGAGTATTACCGCATGACGACGCCCGTGAGCAATCCCGTGCGCGTGGCGATTCCCCTGCCGCCCTCGCTGGGCGGCGCCGACACCCTGTTCCCGCTGGCCGACATCAGCTGCGGCGGCATCGCCATCCTCGACAATAAACTGATGCTGGGCGAGACCATCGGCAGGGACTATCCCGGTTGCCGCATCGACCTGCCCGACGTCGGCATCGTCACCGCGACTTTGCAAATTCGCAATTCGCTGGACATGACCCTGCTGAACAACAAGCTGAACCGCCGCCTCGGCTGCCAGTTCGTCGACCTGCCACGCAGCATGCTGGCGCACGTGCAGCGCTATATCACGCGACTGGAGCGCGAGAGAAATGCGCGCATGGCGGGGTTGGGCTAAGCGTCAGTTGACCCAGAACGCAAGGGCTGGGGTCGGCCCCTGAGGGTCCGACCCCAGTCTTCGTTTTGGGTCATCAACAGTTAAACCTGCATGTTCATGATCTCATGATATGCCGAGACTAACTTATTGCGCACCTGCACCGTCGCCTGGAATTCGATGCTCGACTTTTGCATCGACACCATCACGTCCGACAGGCTGACCTTTTCATCGCCCATGGTAAAGCGCTGGCCCAGCGCCGACGAGGCCTTTTGCGCGCCGCTCACGGAGTCCAGCGCGCTCTTGAAGGCATCGGCAAAATTCACCTTCGCTGCCGGCATCTCAGTCTGGATCGCCGGTATTTTCGCCTCCGGCCGCGTGGCCGCCGACTTCAGTTGCGCGATCATCGCCTCGATCCTGCTGCTATCGATACCGCCTGTTTTCACTTTGCCTCCCGATTCTGGTCTGCTGCATAACTGTTCCTTGCCTGTTGCACCCAGAGAACAAAACCCTGGCTTGCCAGGCAACGACGGGTACAATAACTTCCGTCACATGTTGCCAGGATTCCACAATACCAGCGCCAACGCCAGCCGCTCGGCCGAGCAGGCGGCAAAAGCGCCTTCTATTTGGACGATTGAAGCGCGTGACAGTGGCGGATAATTCTGCATATCGCCCCCCTCCTCCCGAGGAAGCGGCCCCCACGCAGCACCGAATACCCGTCAAACCACACGCCCTGGAAGGCAATCATGGCTGTAGCCGAAGAAATCGATGTAAACCGCATACCGCCTGAACCGGCGCCTGCCCGCTCGCCCGTGGAATCCGTGCAAGCCTTCGCCAAGACGCCGATGGGCAAGAATTTCCTGCGCGGCCTGGGCGTGGCGGCACTGATCGCCATCGGCGTGGCCCTGTACATGTGGAACCAGCCGCCCGAATACAAAGTCCTGTTCTCCAACTACACGGACCGCGACGGCGGCGCCATCACCGCATCGCTGGACCAGCTGGGCATCAAGCACAAGTTTTCCGAAGGCGGCGGCGCCATTCTCGTGCCATCCGAACAAGTCCACGATGCGCGCCTGAAACTGGCCGCGCAAGGCTTGCCGAAAGGCGGCAACGTGGGCTTCGAGCTGATGGAAAACCAGAAGCTGGGCGTGTCGCAGTTCCTGGAACAGGTCAATTTCCAGCGCGCGCTGGAAGGCGAACTGGCGAAATCGATCGAATCGGTGTCCGCCGTCGATACGGCGCGCGTCCACCTGGCCCTGCCGAAACCATCCGTCTTCGTGCGCGAACAGCAAAAACCGACGGCTTCCGTGCTGCTGAACCTGCACCCTGGCCGCGGCCTCGACCAGCTGCAGGTGAGCGCCATCGTGCATCTGGTGGCGTCCAGCGTGCCGGAATTGCTGCCAATCAATGTCACCGTGGTCGATCAGGCCGGCACCCTTCTGTCGAACCAGGAAAAGGACAAGGACCGCGCCAACGGCATCAAGAGCCTGGACCCAAACCAATTAAAGTACGTGCAGCAGTTGCAGCAAAGCGTGATCAAGCAAGTCGAATCGATCCTGCTGCCCATCGTCGGCGAAGGCAATGTGCGCGCCGAAGCGACGGCCGACGTGGATTTCTCGCAAAGCGAGCAGGCCGCAGAAACCTACAAGCCGAATTCGCCGCCGGAAGCATCCACCATCCGCAGCCAGCAGACGAGCGAATCGACGGGCGCCGGCAATGCCAACCCGTCCGGCGTGCCGGGCGCGCTGTCGAACCAGCCGCCAGGCGTGGCAACGGCTCCGCTGACGGCCGAGGCACCTGGCGCCCCGGGCGGCGCACCGACGGCACCGACACAGAAGGAATCGACGACGAATTACGAAGTTGACAAGACCGTGCGCTACGAACAGAAATCCATGGGCGGCCTGCGCCGCCTGTCGGTCGCCGTCGTCGTCAATTACCGCCGCACCTTCGACAAGGATGGCAAGGTCACGGTCAAGCCGATTTCCCCTGCCGAAATGATCCAGATCAATAATCTGGTGAAGGAAGCGATGGGCTACAACAAGGAACGCGGCGACAGTTTCAGCGTGGCCAACTCGCCCTTCGACGGCATCGACCGCGCGCCGGAAGGCAAGCTGGAGTGGTGGCGCGACCCGGCCAACTTGCCGCTGGCCAAGGAACTGGCGAAATTCCTCATCACGGCCCTGATCCTGCTGTATATCTTCATCAAGATCGTGCGTCCGATGCTGCGCCCCGTGATGCGCAAGATCGACGATTTCGGCGCGCCGCCGCCCGTCATCGAGCCGGAACTGGCCAAGGACGGCGAAGAAAACGAAGTCCTGCTCAGCGAAGCGGAGCTGGAAGAACTGGAAGAAGATACGGCCCGCGGTTATCGCGAAAACCTGGCGATGGCCCGGAAGCTGGCGCAGGAAGACCCGCGCGTGGTGGCCAACGTAATCAAAGCATGGATAGGCAATAATGACTGAGACAACGGGACTGCAAAAAGCATCGATCCTGATGCTGGCACTGGGCGAGAGCGAAGCGGCCGAGGTCATGAAATTCCTCGGCCCGCGCGAAGTGCTGAAACTGGGCGCCGCCATGGCCACCATGAAGGGCATCGCGCACGAGCAGGTGGTCGAGGTGCTCGACGACTTCCGCGCGCAAACGGAACTCAACTCCACCGTCGGCCTCGATTCGGACGAATACATCCGCCAAGTCCTCACCAAGGCGCTGGGCGACGACAAGGCGTCCGTGCTGCTGTCGCGCATCCTGGGCGGCAAGGATGCGTCCGGCATCGAATCGCTGAAGTGGATGGATTCGCAATCCGTGTCCGAGCTGATCCGCAACGAACACCCGCAGATCATCGCCACCATCCTCGTCCACCTGGAACGCGACCAGGCTTGCGAAATCCTCGGCCACTTCACGGACCGCCTGCGCAACGACGTGGTCTTGCGCATCGCCACCCTGGACGGCGTACAGCCGGCCGCCTTGCGCGAACTCAACGACGTGCTGACGAAACTGCTGTCAGGTAACGAAAACATCAAGAAATCGTCGCTGGGCGGCGTGCGCGCGGCGGCCGAGATACTGAACTTCATGAGCGGCGAGCAGGAAGGCTCCGTCATGGACAATATCAAGAACTACGACAACGACATGGCGCAAAAGATCATGGACGAAATGTTCGTGTTCGACAACGTGATCGATATCGACGACCGCGGCATCCAGCTGCTGCTGCGCGAAGTGCAGTCGGAAATGCTGATCATCGCCCTGAAAGGCGCCTCGCAAGAGCTGCGCGACAAGATATTCAAGAACATGTCGCAGCGCGCCGGCGAGATGATGCGCGAAGACCTGGAGTCGAAAGGCCCCGTGCGCCTGTCGGAAGTGGAATCGCAGCAGAAACAGATCCTGCAGATCGTGCGCCGCCTGGCGGACGAGGGGCAGATTGTCTTAGGCGGAAAAGGCGAGGATTCGTTTGTCTAATTTGATTCCCAAAGAGCAGCAAACCGCCTACCAGCGCTGGGAAATGACCTCGTTTGGCGACGAGCGTCCCAGCGTGGTGGCGGCGCGCAAGCTGCTCGAACCGGACCCCGAGCCCGAGTTCGACCCATTTGCCGAGCTGCACGAGGAAGAACCGGCTCCGCCGCTCGAATATCCGACGCAGGAAGAACTCGACGCCATCCGTGAGGAGGCGCGCGCCACGGCCTTCGACGAAGGCCGCGCGGCCGGCTATGCGGAAGGCCATGCGGCCGGACATGCCGATGGGCACGCGCAATCGTATGCGGAAGGCAAGGCGGCTTCCGCCATCGAGCTGGCGCATCTGCAAACCATCGCCGTCGACTTCGGCACGGCCGTGCACCAGGCCGACGAACTGATCGCCAATGACGTGATGGAACTGGCCCTGCAGCTTGCCAAGGGCATGCTGAAGACGGCCTTGCCCGTGCGTCCCGAACTGATGCTCCCCGTGGTGCGCGAAGCCATCGAATACTTGCCTGTACTGCAACAACCTGCCTTGCTGATGCTCAACCCGGAAGACGCGCAAGTCGTGCGCGACGGCATCGGAGACGAGCTCGACAAGGGTGGCTGGCGTGTCATCGAAGACCCCAGCGTGGAACGCGGCGGTTGCAAGATCGACACGGCCAGCAACCAGATCGACGCGCAGACGTCCACCCGCTGGCACCGCCTGACGCATGCGCTGGGCAAAGACCTGGACTGGCTGGCGCCGTGAGCGAGCCAGTCAAAGGCCCCACAGCCCATGCGGCGCGCTGGCGCGCCTACCTGAGCGACTGTTCGGCCGTGGTCGGTTTTGTCGAACCGATGCAGATTTCAGGCCGGGTCACGCGCGTGGCCGGCCTGGTGATGGAAGCCGTGGGCCTGCGCCTGGCCGTAGGCGCCGCCTGCACCGTGCCGCTGCCGAATGGCGGCCGGGTGGAGGCGGAAGTGGTGGGGTTTGAAGGCGAACGCCTGTTCTTGATGCCGCAAAGCGACGTCGAAGGCATCGTGCCCGGCACGCGCGTGTTTTCCGTCGAACCGGCCATTCCCCGCCCCGGCAGCGTGGCGCATCCGCGCCGCCGCCCCAGCGACCGCGCGCGCCACCTGCCCGTGGGTCCGCAACTGCTGGGTCGCGTGCTCGATGGCGCGGGCCGTCCGCTCGACCAGCTGGGCCCGCTGCACACGACCGACAGCGCCCCCATCAACGTGCGCCCCGCCAATCCCCTGGGCCGCGCGCCCATCGTCGACACGCTCGACGTGGGCGTGCGCTCGATCAATGCCATGCTGACCGTGGGCCGCGGCCAGCGCATGGGCCTGTTTGCCGGTTCCGGCGTGGGCAAGAGCGTGCTGCTGGGCATGATGGCCCGCTACACGGAGGCGGACGTGATCGTCGTCGGCCTGATCGGCGAACGGGGACGCGAAGTCAAGGAATTCATCGAGCAGATTCTCGGCGCCGAAGGCCTGGCCCGCTCCGTCGTCGTGGCCGCGCCGGCCGACACGCCACCGCTGATGCGCCTGCAAGGGGCCGCGTATGCGACGGCGATTGCCGAGTATTTCCGCGACCAGGGGCAAAACGTGCTGTTGATCATGGATTCGCTGACCCGCTACGCCATGGCCCAGCGCGAAATCGCCCTGGCCATCGGCGAGCCGCCTGCCACCAAGGGCTATCCGCCGTCCGTCTTCGCCAAGCTGCCCGTGCTGGTTGAGCGGGCCGGCAATGGCGAGGAAGGCGGCGGCTCGATCACGGCCTTCTACACCGTGCTGACCGAGGGCGACGACCAGCAGGACCCGATCGCCGACTCGGCGCGCGCGATTCTCGATGGCCACATCGTGCTGAACCGCCGCCTGGCCGAAGCGGGACACTATCCGGCCATCGACATCGAGCAATCGATTTCGCGTGCGGCCCATTCGATCACCACGCACGAGCACCAGCAGCAGGCGCGCAAACTGAAACAGCTGTATTCGCGCTATGAACGCAGCCGCGACCTGATCAGCGTGGGCGCCTACAGCGCCGGCACCGATCCCGTGCTGGACCAGGCCATCGCCCTGCATGAAAAGATTGAAGCGTTTTTACAACAGCAAATCACGGAGCGGGTAAGCATGGACGAGAGCTTGGGGCAACTTACCGCTCTATTCGAGTGATTAGGGCTTGCATAGCGGGAATATAATCAGTCATGGCTTCTCCTTCCCAACTTGCAACCCTGATCGACCTTGCCCAGCGCGAAACGGACGACTGTGCCAAGCGCCTGGGCGCGGCCCTGAAAGCGCTTGACGATTGCCGCGAAAAGCTCGACATGCTGTCCGGCTACCGCGACGACTATGCCAAGCGCTTCGAGGCCAGCATGAGCAGCGGCATCACGCCCATGGCTTACCGCAACTTCCAGGCCTTCATGGTCAAGCTCGACAGCGCCATCCTGGGCCAGCAGCAAGTGGTCGAGCATGCGCAAGCGCGCAGCGACAATGAAAAGATGCGCTGGCAGCTGGCCGAACGCAAGCGCATGTCGTACACCACCCTGAACAACCGGGCGCAGGAACAGGCGCTGAAGCTGGAAAACAAGCGCGACCAGAAAGCAATGGATGAGCACGCGGCGCGACAAGCCTATTACAAACGCTAAGCAACACTGAGGCAGCATCATGCAAACCCAGCCAACCCCGATTTCCCAGATAGTCTCGCCGAATGCCACGCCGGGCGCCGCCAATCGCAGCCAGCCGTCCGCCAGCGGCACGGCGGGCGACTTCCAGCGCACCCTGAACCGCCAGATCGAGCAGCGCCAGGCCAGCCGCAATATGGCGCAGGCGCAAGTACAAGCGCCCCGCCCCGCCAGCCCTGCCGCCACGCCAGCACCCGCCCAGGCGCCAGCGACCGAAGCGAAGCCGGCGCAGGCAGACACGGAACAGGCGGCCAGCAGCGAACAGCCGCCAGCGCAATCGAGCGAGGCGGCGACACCCGACAGCGCCACGGCCGAGGCCAGCGTGCCTGCCGCCCCCGCCGCGACAGTCACGCCGCCAGCCGATCCGGCCGCCGAGATGCTGGCACTGGTGGGCAGCATCCAGCTGGCCATCCAGCCGCCAGCGGCCAAGGCCGTGCCGGAACTGCCGGCCCGCGCCAGCGTCAAGGCCGAGGGCAAGAACCTGGCAACAGGGCCCTTGCTGGCAGCCGGCCAGGGCAGCGGCAAGGCCGCCGCCACCGTCATCGCGCAGGCCGACAGCGGCGACTTTGCCGACAGCCTGCTCCAGGCCCAGGGCAAGACAGCCGCCACACCAGGCGCCAGCGTGCCGGCCGGCAAGGCCGAACCTGGCAAGCTGGCCATCGATGCGCAACTGGCAGCCACCGCCAAGGCTGGCGCCGCCATGGCCGAGCCGATCCTGAAGGAAACACCTGCCGACCTGAGCCGCCTGGCGGCCCAGTTGCAGCCGGGCGCGCTGCAGCAGGCCGCGGCCGCCGTGGCCGTGCCGAGCGACAAGCTGGCGGGCCGGGTCGGCACGCCGGCCTGGGACCAGCAACTGGGACAGAAAGTCGTGTGGATGGCGGCCGGCGGCGACCAGAGCGCCACCCTGACCCTGAATCCGCCCGACCTGGGACCCGTGCAAGTGGTACTGACGGTCACCAATGACCAGGCCGATGCCGCCTTCATGTCGGCCCAGCCTGAAGTGCGCCAGGCGCTCGAAGCGGCCATGCCGCGCCTGCGCGAAATGATGAGCGAAGCGGGCATCGCCTTTGGCAGCGCCACGGTCTCGGCCGGCACGCCGGAACAGCAGGACCAGGGTAACCGGGAAGCATCTGGCGGACGCCGCGGCAATGGCCAGGGTGGCGGCGTCTCCGGTGGCGAGATCGCCATCGCGCCGGCCACCGGCACACGCAGCCGGCCCAGCCTGAGTGCCGTGGATACCTTTGCCTGAGGATAATTCGTCGTCCTCGGGCCACAGGCGTGCCCCACAGCGTAACTTTTCGTCTAAAAACAGCGAGTTGAGGGCGCTTCCGCCCTCTTTTCACTGCATCCTTCTGCGCAGAATTTGCCGATAATGACATAATGGCGTCGTGATCCACTTCCATGCACTCGAGTACCATTGAAAGCAAATCCAAAAATGAAAGCAGATCCGAAAGCAGATGCAGGCCTGGCTCCCGCCGGCGCCTCGAAAAAGAAGCTTCTGATCATCGTGCTGGCCTCGGTGCTGGTGGCTGGCGGTATCGGTGGCGGTGCCGCCTGGTACTTCCTGCATGGCAAGGCCGATAAAGAAGAATCGGCGCCCAGCAAGAAAAAACATGCCGCGTCCAAGGCAGGTCCGCCCGTCTTCGTGCCCATCGATGCCTTCACCGTCAATTTGCAGCCGGAAAATGGCGAGCAATACCTGCAGATCGCGTTTACCCTGCAGGTGAGCAGTCCGGAAGAAATGGATTCCATCAAGCTGAACATGCCGAAGGTGCGCAGCCGCTTGCTGCTACTGCTGTCCGGCAAGAAGGCATCCGAACTCAATACCGTGGAAGGCAAGCAGCAGCTGGCGGCCGAAATCATCAATCAGGTGAACCAGCCGTTCGAGGACAAAGGGCCGGAGCAGGACGTGACGGACGTATTATTTACCGCATTCATCATTCAATAAGCAGCCATGGCCGATAATTTCCTCTCCCAGGAAGAAGTCGATGCCCTTCTGAAGGGCGTCAACGGAGACCAGGACGACGCGCAGGCGCCGGAAGATGTCACGGGAGTTCGTACCTACAACCTGGCAACCCAGGAGCGCATCGTGCGCGGCCGGATGCCAACGTTGGAAATTATCAACGAGCGTTTCGCCCGGCTGCTGCGCGTGGGCCTGTTCAACTTCCTGCGCCGCAGCGCCGAAGTGTCGGTCGGTTCCGTGCGCGTCTCGAAATACAGTGAGTTCATCCGTAATCTGGTGGTGCCGACCAATCTGAATTTGGTGCACATGAAGCCGCTGCGCGGCACGGCTCTGATGGTCTTCGATCCGGGCCTGGTCTTCCTGCTGGTCGACAACCTGTTCGGCGGCGACGGACGTTTCCATACGCGCGTCGAAGGGCGCGACTTTACGCAGACGGAGCAGCGCATCATCCTGCGCATCCTCGACATCGTCTTCGAGGCCTATACCAAGTCGTGGGAGCCGGTCTTCCCCGTCGAGTTCGAATATATCCGTTCAGAAATGAATACGCAGTTCGCCAACATCGCCACGCCGAACGAGGTAGTGGTGGCGTCCACGTTTACGGTGGAATTGGGCTCCGTTTCCGGACAAATCCACTTCTGCATGCCGTATTCGATGATCGAGCCGATCCGCGATTCGCTGACCTCGAGCCTGCAGGGCGAGGCGCTGGAAGTGGACAAGCGCTGGATCCGCCTGATGACGCAGCAGATCCAGATCGCCGAAGTCGAGCTGGTGGCCTCGCTGGGCACGGCGCGCGTGTCGTTCGATGAAATCCTGAACATGAAGGTGGGCGACATCATCCCCCTGAATATTCCCGAACTGATCGCCGCCACCGTCGACGGCGTGCCCGTGATGGATTGCACCTACGGCGTGTTGAACGGACAATATGCATTGAAGGTGGAGAAACTCCTCGCCAATGCCGATAACATGAATAACCACTAAATAAAATATCCGGGCCGCTGCGGTCCGCATCAGTACAACAGGAGAAACACATGTCTGACAACCAAGACGACCAAAGCGCGGAAGACGATTGGGGCGCGGCCATTGCCGAGCAGGCCAAGGCGGAAGCCGAAGCGCTGCAGAACCAGGCCGCCAATACGGCCAGCGCGGCCAGCGCCGCCGTGTTCAAGGACTTTTCCAAGCAGGCATCAAAGTCGGAAACGCACAACGATATCGATTTCATCCTCGATATCCCCGTGCAACTGACGGTCGAACTGGGCCGTACCAAGATCGCCATCAAGAACCTGCTGCAGCTGGCACAGGGTTCCGTGGTCGAGCTCGACGGCCTGGCCGGCGAACCGATGGACGTGCTGGTGAACGGCTGCCTGATCGCCCAGGGCGAAGTGGTGGTGGTGAATGACAAGTTCGGCATCCGCCTGACCGACATCATCACGCCTTCCGAACGTATCCGAAAACTCAATAAATGAAGCCTGGCCTGTTGATTTCCACCGTGCTGCCGCTCCTGGCGGCATGCAGCATTGCCCAAGCTGAACCGGCAGCGGCCTCGGCACCGGCGGCCAGCACCGCCAGCGCTTCCGTGGCGGTGGCAAGCGAGACGCCGCCAGCCGCGACGGTGCCAGCCGCCGCAGCGGTGCCGGCCTCCGCGCCTGCCGCCGTCCTGCCCGCCATGCCGCCCGGCGCGCCGATGACGATGGCGCCGACCAGCTCGGCCGGCAGCCTGCTGCAAACCATCCTGGCGCTGATGTTCGTGCTGGCCCTCCTGATCGGCCTGGCCTGGTTCATGAAGCGCTATGGCCCCAAGGTCATGGGCGGCAACAACAAGATGCGCGTCGTCAGTTCGCTCAACCTGGGCGGACGCGAACGCATCGTCCTCGTCGAAGTGGCCGACCAGTGGATCGTCGTCGGCGCCTCGCCCGGCAGGATCAACGCGCTGGCCACCATGCCGCGCCAGGAAGGCGATCTGCCGCAACTGGCCACGGCGCAAAACGGCCCCGCGGCCGCCAATTTTTCCGAGTGGCTGAAACAGACCATCGAAAAACGCAATGGGAAATAAGCAGCAGATGGCGTGGTCCACCTTGAAGACTCCCCTGACCTGGCTGCTGGCGGCGGCCGCCCTGGCCTTGCCGCTATGGGCCATGGCCCAGCCGGGCATCCCGGCCTTCAACAGCACGCCGGCGCCGGGCGGCGGCCAGAATTACTCGCTCCCGGTGCAGACGCTCATCCTGATGACGTCGCTCACCTTTTTGCCGGCGGCCTTGCTGATGATGACCTGCTTTACGCGCATCATCATCGTGCTGTCCCTGCTGCGCCAGGCCATCGGCACGCAATCGGCGCCGCCGAACCAGGTGCTGGTGGGCCTGGCCCTGTTTTTGACCCTGTTCGTCATGGGCCCCGTGTTCGACAAGATTTATACGGATGCGTACCAGCCCTATCAGGAAAACAAGATCACCATGCAGCAGGCGATGGACAAGGGCGTCGATCCCCTGAAAACCTTCATGCTCAAGCAGACGCGCCAGGCCGATCTGGCCCTGTTCGCCAAGATGTCCCGCTCACCGGCCCTGCAAGGTCCGGAAGACGTGCCGCTGCGCATCCTCGTGCCCGCCTTCGTCACCAGCGAACTGAAGACGGCGTTCCAGATCGGCTTTGCCATCTTCATCCCGTTCCTGATCATCGACATGGTGGTCGCCAGCGTGCTGATGTCGATGGGTATGATGATGATGTCGCCGGCCACGATCTCGCTGCCGTTCAAGCTGATGCTGTTCGTGCTCGTCGATGGCTGGCAGTTGCTGCTGGGCTCGCTGTCACAGAGTTTTTACTAGGGGAAATACGATGACACCCGAAAGCGTCATGACCCTGGGCCGCCATGCGATGGAAATCACCCTGATGGTGGCCGCGCCCATGCTGCTGGTCGCCCTCATCATCGGCTTAATCGTGAGTATCTTCCAGGCGGCCACGCAGATCAACGAGGCGACCCTGTCCTTCATCCCAAAGCTGGTCGGCATTTTCGTCGCCATCGTCGTGGCGGGCCCCTGGATGCTGTCCGTCATGCTCGACTACATGCGCCAGGTCTTCACGGGCATCCCGAACCTGGTGGGTTAGTGCAGCCATCGCTGATCCTCCTATGCTGACCCTGTCCAGCATCGAACTCAATACCTGGATCGCAGCACTGCTGTGGCCGCTTAGCCGCATCCTCGGCCTGATCGCGGCCGCTCCCCTGTTCGGCAACGCAGCCGTGCCCGCCACGGTGAAAGTGACCCTGGGCGCGATGCTGGCCATGATCATCGCCCCCACCGTGCCGGCCTTGCCTGCCGTCAACCCGATGTCCTTGCCCGGCTTGCTGATCCTCACGCAGGAGATGCTGGTGGGCCTGGCCATGGGCTTTTCCATCCGCATCGTGTTTTCCGCCATCGAAATGGCCGGCGAGATCAGCAGTCTCACCATGGGCCTGGGCTTCGCCTCGTTCTTCGATCCGCAAACCAAGGGCAGGTCTTCGGCCATCAGCCAGTTCCTCGTCATGCTGGCCACGTTGATGTTTTTGACCGTCAACGGCCACCTGGTCTTGCTGGCGGCGCTGGCGGAAAGCTTTGTCAGCCTGCCGATCTCATCGAGTCCCATCAGCGGCGGCGGTTTCCAGCAATTGGCGGCCTGGGGCGGGGAAATCTTCCGTTCCGGCCTGCAAATTTCGCTGCCCATCATCGCTGCCTTGCTGCTGACCAACGTGGCGCTGGGCATCTTGACACGGGCCGCGCCGCAGCTGAACATCTTTGGTATCGGCTTCCCCGTCACCCTGGGCGTGGGCTTGCTCGTGATCGGCATGGTCCTGCCCTACCTGGCCACGCCATTCCAGAACATGTTCCTGCGCGGCATAGAATCAGCGCGCCTGCTGCCGCGCGGCTTTGCCACGCGCGACCGGCCACCGCCTCCCGCGCCACCGAATCCATTACGCCCTCCGGCTCCGGCCGCGCCGGCGCGCTAACTCACCTCTGGTCGCTGCTGAGCGCGAAGCGCCAGCGCCGCAGGTCGACATTCAAACGCAACTGGTGATGCCTGACCAGGTAGCGCACGCAGACGAGGGCCGCCGCCAGGCCCGACAGGGCGGCTATGCCCAGCGCCCAGCGCGGGCCGAAGGTGTCGGCCACCCAGCCTACGATGGGCGCGCCCAGCGGCGTGCCGCCCGCCGAGATGGCCAGCAGTATCGCCATCACGCGGCCCCGCATGGCGGGTGCCGTCGACAGTTGCACGCTGCTGTTGACGCTGGTGGTAAAGGTTTGCGCGGCGATGCCGATGACCACCAGCATCATGCCGAACAGCCAGTAATTGGGCATCACAGCGGCCAGCGCGCAGGCCAGGCCGAACAGTGCAGCCGCCCCCAGCAGCAAGGCCAGCGTGGGCTGGCCACGTCCCGCCGCCAGCAAGGCGCCGGCCACGGAACCGCACGCCATCACGGAACTGAGCACGCCATACTGGCCGGCGCCCGCATGGAAGGCCGTCACCGACATGGTCGACAGGAAAATCGGGAAGTTCAGTCCGAAGGTGCCGATCAGGAACAGCATCAGCAAGATAGCCATCAGGTCCGGCCGCTGGCGCACATAGCGGAAACCCTCGCCCAGGCTGGCGCGCGTGGCCTTCAGGCGCGGCGCGCGGCGCAGCAATTCCACGCGCAGCAGCAACAGCGAACCGATCACGGCGGCAAACGAGACGGCGTTGATGATGAAGACCCAGCCGCTGCCGACGCTACTGATGAGCAAGCCAGCGACCGCCGGGCCCAGCATGCGCGCCGCATTGAACGAGGTGGAATTGAGTGCCACGGCATTCGTCAAATCTTCTTCGCCGACGATTTCGGCAACAAAAGTCTGGCGCACGGGCGAATCGAAGGCCGTCACGCAGCCCAGCAGGAAAGCAAACACATACACGTGCCACAGTGCTACCTGTCCACTGATGCACAATATCCCGAGTCCCAGCGCCAGCAGTCCCATGGCCGCCTGCGTGCACAGCAGCAATTTCCTACGGTCGAGCAAATCGGCCGCCATGCCAGTGAGCGGCAGCAACAGCAGTTGCGGGCCGAATTGCAAGGCCATGACGATGCCGACGGCGCTGGCATTGTGCTGCGTCAATTCGCTCAGCACCAGCCAATCCTGCGCCGTGCGCTGCATCCACGTGCCGATATTCGACACGAGGGCGCCGCCGGCCCAGATACGGTAATTGGGAATGCGTAGCGAACGGAATGTGTTGTTCATCTGGGCGTGCGGGCTCCTTGCCGGGGTCGTGGTGAAAAATTCAGCGGATCACTCCGCCAAGCGTTTGAGTAATGCCACCGCCTTGTCCAGTTCGGTGACTTCGTCCGGCGTGAGCCGGGTTTCAATGGTGCGCGCCAGCCAGTCTTCGCGCGCGGCGCGGCTGGCCGCGATCCAGGCGCGGCAGCTGTCCGTCAGCGTCAAGATGGTTTGCCGGCCGTCAGCCGGATCGGGCGAGCCCGTCACCATCTGCGCCTCCGTCAACGCTTGCACGGTGGCGGCCATCGACTGGGGCCGCATGCCTTCGGCGCGCGCCAGGCTGCTGGCCGTGGCGGGACCGTCGCGTTCGAGGCGGCTGAGCACGGATGCCTGCGACATGCTGACATCGCCCAGGTGCGCCTCTTCGCGCAGGCGGCGGCGCAATTTGCCGACCAGGATGCGCAATTCGCCGGCCAGTTGCAGAACTTGTTCGTGGTTTTCTTGTGGGGTGCGCATGCTAGCCATGTGGTGGATCAACAGCCCCTACTATAACATATAGACAGGTAGACTGCACAGTTTGACTGCATATCTTGTCAAGACGGCCATCTTGCGGACGCAAAAAAGCCGGGGCGGGAGATGGCCTCCCTGCCCCGGCTTGCCCCTCATTCTGCGATGCCGGCCGCTTAGCTGATGTAGTTGAACAGCGACAAGCCCGAGATGGAAGTGAACGATTTTTGCGCCGCCTGCAGGGTGATCTGCTGCTGGCTGAACAGGGAAATCGCCTTCACCATGTCCAGATCCTGCAAGCCCGACAGGGTGCTCGCATATTGCAGGTCGAGGTCGTCGCCGGCGCTGTCGAGGGTATCGAGCTCCTTCAGGCGCGAACCGACTTCCGCGCGCACCGACAGCACGTTGTCGTAGGCCGTGTCGAGCAGATCGTGCGCCGCGTTCAGGCTGGCCGTCAGGCGCGCCTGCCCCGCGTCGCCCGTGGCCGGCTGGCCCAGTGCGCCGATCAGGTTGGTAATCGTGGTAAAGATCGATTCCTTGCTGCTGGGCTCCAGGGTGAACTTGTCCAGGTCGGCCGGCTTGCCCGCGATATTGACTTGCTGGCCGTCAAAGTTGATGGCGTCGCCCGATTTATAGGCCACCGGCACGGCGGGATTCGGGATGGTCTGGCCCAGGGTCACGTCCGTCACGGTATAGGTCGTCTTGGCATCCGTGCCCGTGCCCGTCACCTGGAAGTCGATCGTGTACTTGTGTCCCGTCAATTTTGTGGGATCGGTGACGGTGCCGCCGGAAATGATGCCGGCGCCGCCGCGCGTGAAGTTGCCCGGATCGGCGGCCGTAGTGAACTTGCCGTTGCCCGTCAAATTGTTCTCGAATACAGTCGCGCCCGAATCGCTGGTGGCCAGGTAGCGCGCCGAGCCCACTTGCAGTTCGCGCTGGCCCTGGTCGCCCACATAGGTGGCGCCGCCCGGCGTCTGGCTGAACGGCTGGGTGGTCGATTTGTAGCCGGAGAACAGGTAGCCACCCGCGTTGTCGGACGTGTTGGCGATGCCCATCAGGTCGGTCAAGCGGCCTTTCAGCTCCGTGGCCAGGCTCTGGCGGTCGATATCCTTCAATGCCGGATTACCAGCTTTCAGCACCAGTTGCTGCACATCGGCGATCAGCGAGGTGGTGCTGGCCAGCGCCAGCTCTTCCTGCGACAGGAAATTCTTGGCGTTCGAGCGGTTCGTCACGAATTGCGTGTTGATCGTTTGCGACTGCGTCACTTCCAGCGCGCGCGCCGAGGCGATCGGGTCGTCGGCCGGCGTCAGGTTGCGGCGATTCGCCGACAGCTGCATCTGGGTGCGGTTCAACGCGCCCTGCAGATTGTTCAGCTGCGTGCTGCCCGCGTCATAGATCATTTTGGTACTGATGCGCATGATGCTGCCCTTCCTGATGGCGGCGGGGCGCTATGCGCCGCCGCTTGAATAATTAACGTCCGAGGCCGATGACCACGTCGAACAGGGTACTGGCGATCTGCATGACCTTGCCGCAAGCCTGGTAGGCTTGCTGGTAGCGCAGCAGGTTGGCCGCCTCTTCATCGAGATTGACGCCGGAAACGGCCTGCTGCTGCGTGCTGGTTTGTTGCAACAACGCAAGACTCGCCAGGCCGCTGACCTGCACTTCGCGCGTCTTGTTGCCGACATAGCTGACAGTTTCCGCGTACGAACCCTGGAACGTGGCCTTGCCGCCATCGAGAATGTTCTTCGTCTGCAAGCCCGCCAGCAAGGAGGCATTGCGGTTGTCGCCCACGCCGCCCGAGTTCGGCGCGATGGTGAATTTATCGCCCTGCGCAGGCGCGCCCGTCATGTTGACGTTGATGCCGCCAAAGCTGAAGCTGTCGCCTTCCGTGTACGGAATGTTCGCCGTGCCGGCAGGGTACGTGGTGGTGGCGCCGTTCAAGCCTTTCACCGTCACGGCCTGGCCCGCGGGGAAGCCCGACAGCGAAGTGGTCGCCTTGTCGTACGTCAAGGTGACGGTACCCGTCAACGCGTTGCCCGGCGTTAGATACGCCTTGTCCACGCTACCTGCGCCGAGCTTGCCGCTACCCGTGTTGCTGACGGGCGCGCCCGTGGCGATCGGCGCGCCGGCGGCCAGCTTGTTGCGGTCGGTAATCGCCACGGCCAGGTCGGAAGCGCCGTGCGCGGTCGGCCTGACCATGAAATTGTCGCCTTCGGCAGCCGCGCCCGTGATCGAGAAATCCACGCCGTCGATGGTTTGCGGCACGGTTTGCGGATAGGGGTTGATGGTCGTTTTCGCGCCGTCGCTCTGGCGCGTCACCACATAATTGGCGCCGTCATACTTGACGGCATAATCGCTGGCCGTCAGCTTGGTCGGATCGCTGACCTTGGCCGACAGCACGGTCGTGCTGGTTGCGTTGTTGCGGTAGTCGGCGCCGATGACGGGATCGGGCAACTTGAAGAAATCGCCCCCCATGTCGCCATTCAAGTCCTGGCCCAGCTTGTGCTGCTCATTGAAGGTGGAGGCCAGCGCGATGGCGACCTTGCCCAGCGAATTCTGGATGCGGTCCAGGCTGCCGCTGCGGAATTCCAGCAAGCCGCCCAGCGCACCGCCGCTGAGGGAACTTTCCGACAGCTTGGTGACGGAAGTGCCCGTCACATAGCCCACGTCCAGGCGGTTCGGGTCCGTCGGCGACGGCGTGGTGGCCAGTTCAAAGTTCTTGTCGCCCACCACCAGCGGTTGGCCCGAGCCGATCGAGACGGTAATCGAGTTGCCGGCGCCAGGCTGAACAGTTGCCTTGACGTATTTGTTCAGCTCCGTGATCAGCTGGTCGCGCTGGTCCAGCAAATCGTTGGGCTGATTGCTTTCATTCACGGTCAGGTTGGTAATCGCCGTATTGAGTTCCGCGATCTGCTTGGCGTAGGAGTTGATCACCTTGACGTTCGAGGTGATCTGCGAATTGACGCCGTCGCCGATTTCCGTCAGGCGCGCGCTGAGGCCCTGGAAGCGCGCGGTCAGCGAATTTGCGCTCGACAACAATGCCTGGCGCGACGAGACGGAAGATGGATTCGAGCTGAAATCCTGCACGCCCTTGAAGAAATCGGCCATCGCCGGCGACAGCCCGGCCGTGGGGTCGGCCAGCATATTGTCGATCTGGCTGATCTGCGTGTAATACGCATCGAGCGAACTGGTGGCCGACTGCGCGCCATTCACCTGGGCCGCCATGAAACCGTCGTACTGGCGCTTGACTTGCGATACCTCGGTACCATTGCCAACAAAGCCATAACCGGCATTATTGAACTGCGCCGTCTGCTGCAGCACCACCTGGCGGTTGTAACCGTCCACGTTGGCATTGGTGATGTTATGCCCGGTCGTCGACAGGCCCACCTGCGCTGCAAGCAAACCGCTCTTACCGATGCTGAGTAGATTCGAAGTCATGGTGTCTTATTTGTTACCGTCAAATGTATTTACGGCAGCCGCGGCGAAAACTTGAAGCGCGCGGCTTGCACAGGGAGAAAGGATATCTCTTATAACACCTAACAAAACCGTAGCGAGCGGATGTGAGTTGCGGCCGAGAAGCGGAACTGTGCGGATGCACAGTGAGCATCGGAGGCCGCAAATCGCGACGCGCAGTAGGTTTTGATAGGTGTTCTTAGCCGACCAGCGAATTCTTGATGATCTTTGTCAGTTTGGCAGCGTAATTCGGGTCCGTCGCATAACCGGCTTTCTGCAAGCCGTGGGCGAACGTGCTGGCGTCGCCCGCGCTGGCCAGCACTTTTTCGTAGCGTTTGTTGTTGGTAATCAACTGTGCATAATCCTTGAAGCTGTCCGCGTAGCTGTCGTAGGCGCGGAATTTTTCCACCTTGCGCTGCGCCTTGCCATTCACGTATTCCGTGGTGACGGCTTCCGTGACCTTGCCCTTCCAGTCGCTGGATGCCTTGATGCCGAACAGGTTGTGGCTGCTGCTGCCGTCGCGGGCGATGATTTCGCGCTTGCCCCAGCCCGTTTCCAGCGCCGCCTGGCCCAGCATGAACTTGGCCGGGATGCCGGTGGCGCGGCTGGCTTCTTCCGCATGCACGCCCAGTTTTTCCTGGAAGGCGCGCACGTGCGGCGCCTGCGTGGCGTTGGCCTTGTCGCTCAGGGTCTTGCCGCTGGCGGCGGCGCTGCCGGCGCCTTCCGTCAGGGCGCCCTGCTGCTGGCGGAAGGCAGCCAGCGCCTGTGCCATGCTCGATGAACGGGGCGACGGCGCTTCGGCGCCATCGGCGGCCAGCGCCTGGTTCGACGACGACAGCTGGCGGATCAGCACGTCCGCCAGGCCCGTGCCCCGCTTGGCCAGGTTCTGGCTCGTCTGCTGGTCCAGCATCGAGGTGTACATCTTGCTTTGCTGGCTATCCATGATGCCGTCCTGCGGCGTGGCTTCGCGCATGCTTTTCATCATCATATTGATGAACATGGCTTCGAATTGCGTGGCCGCCTCTTTCAGGGCGGCGGGGTCCTTCGCCTTGGCGGACTGGCGCAAGCCATCCATGCCCTTGACGTCATAGGCGGCGGTATTGCTGAGGTCGGTTTGACTGATCATGGCGTGCCCATCAAATGATTTCGAGTTCGGCGCGCAGCGAACCGGCCGCTTTCATCGCCTGCAGGATGGCCAGCAAGTCTTGCGGCGAGGCGCCGATGGCGTTGAGGGCCTTGACCACGTCGGACAGCGAGGCGCCGCCCTTGACCAGCATGACTTTGCCCGGTTCCTTCTTGATATCGATCTGCGCCGTCTGCGTGACTACCGTGCGCCCGCCCGACAAGGGCGCCGGCTGGCTCACTTGCGGCTCGACATTGATGGTGACGGACAGGTTGCCGTGCGAAATGGCGCATGTTTCCAGGGTCACGGACTGGTTCATCACGACGGAACCGGTGCGCGCATTCATGATGACCTTGGCCGCCAGGCGGGCCGGATTGACTTCGATGCTTTCCAGCTGGCCCAGGAAGGACACGCGCTGGTCGCTGCCGCTGGGCGACTGCACCTGGATCACGCGGCCGTCGAGCGCGGCGGCCGTGCCGGCGCCGTAGCGGCTGTTGATGGCGTCGACCACGCGGCTGGCGGTGGCGAAATCGGTGGCATTCAATTCCAGGCGGATGGTGTTGTTGGCGCCCAAGGCCGAAGGCACGCTGCGCTCGACGGTAGCGCCGCCCGAGATGCGGCCCACGCTCAGGTGATTGATGACGACTGAGCTGCCGGCCGCCTGCGCGCCCACGCCGCCCACCAGCACGTTGCCCTGCGCCATGCCGTACACCTGGCCATCGGCGCCCTTCAATGGCGTCATCAGCAAGGTGCCGCCGCGCAAGCTTTTCGCATTGCCCATCGACGATACCGTCACGTCGAGCAACTGGCCCGGCTGGGCAAACGCGGGCAAGGCCGTCGTCACCATCACGGCGGCCACGTTTTTCAGCTGCAAACTGGTGCCTTGTGGCAAGTTGATGCCTTGCTGCTGCAGCATCGCCGCCACGCTCTGGATGGTGAATGGGGTTTGCGTGGTCTGGTCGCCGCTGCCGTCGAGACCGACGACGAGGCCATAGCCCATCAGCTGATTCTGGCGCACGCCGGCGATGCTGGCCAGGTCCTTGATGCGCTCGGCCTGCGCCACGGGCGCCAGCAGCGAGGCAGCCAGGCCGCAGATGGCGAGAAAACGGGGAAAGGTCAACGTTGCCATGATCAGAAAGGCAGCAGGCTGAGGAAGAAGCGCGACGCCATCGAGGCCATTTCGGCGCGGTCGATCTGGCTGTTGGTGCGGTATTCGACGCGCGCCTCGGCCACCTGGGTCGATGGCACGACGTTGCCCGTGCCTATGGTGTCGGGATTGACCATGCCCGAGAAGCGGATGAATTCCGTGCCCTTGTTCATGGCGATCTGTTTTTCGCCGGCGACGATCAGGTTGCCATTCGGCAGCACTTCAATGACCGTCACGCCGATCACGCCGGAAAACGTGTTGCTGGCGGACTGGTTGTCGCCATCGGCAAATTTCGTCGCGCCATTTGCCGCCACGGTGCCACCCAGGCGGCCCTGCAGCATGCCCGGCGTGCTGAAGCCCACGCTGCCCGACTTGTTGCCGGAACTGGCGCCCGCCTTGACGGCATTCGTGCGCTCGGTGATGGCGATCGTCATGGTGTCGCCCACGTGGCGCGCGCGGCGGTCTTCGAAGGCGGGACGGTAGGTCGACGGCTGGTAGATGGAGCCATTGTTGACGACCACGGGTTCCGGCATCGGCGCGCGCGTGCTGGTGGGATATTGCACGATTGACGTAGGCGTGATGGCGCAGCCGGACAGCAGGACTGCGGAGAACAAAGCGATGATGGGGTATTGCATGGCGAACCTCCGCTGCCATCCGGCGGCGGATGGCATGACGACTATGAAAATTAAAGTTGCGACAATTTCTGCAGCATTTGATCGGATGTGGTGATGGCCTTGCTGTTGATCTCGTAGGCGCGCTGCGTCTGGATCATGTTGACCATTTCCTCGGCCACGTTGACGTTCGACGTCTCGATATAGCCTTGCATCAGCACGCCGGCGCCGTTCGTGCCCGGGGTGTTGGTTTGCGCCACGCCGGAAGCGCCCGTTTCCATGTACAGGTTTTCGCCCTTCGATTCCAGGCCGGCGGGATTGACGAAAGTGGTCAGTTGCAGGGAGCCGATTTGCGATGGCGCAACGGTGTCGGGCAAGGTGACGGACACGGTGCCGTCGCGCGCCACGGTCAGGCTCAGCGCATTGGTCGGCACGGTGATGGCGGGCTGGATCACGAAGCCTTCCGAGGTGACGAGCTGGCCGTTGGCATCCGTCTGGAACGAGCCGTCGCGCGTGTAGGCAGTGGCGCCGTCCGGCATCAGCACCTGGAAAAAGCCCGTGCCGTTGACCATCACATCGCGCGAATTGCCCGAGGCCTGGGGATTGCCCTGCGTATGGATGCGTTCGGTCGCCACGGTGCGCACGCCGGTGCCGATCTGCAAGCCCGATGGCAGCTGGGTTTGCTGCGACGATTGCGCGCCCGGCTGGCGCACATTTTGGTAGAGCAAGTCTTCAAACACGGCGCGCGACTTCTTGAAGCCCGTGGTGCTGACGTTGGCCAGGTTATTGGCGATCACGTCCATCTGCGTCTGCTGCGCTTCCAGGCCGGTCTTGGCAATCCAAAGGGAACGAATCATGATTTTTCTCCAATAACAGCGCTAACCAGCCCTGTAGACTATTTCTATGTGACCATTATGCGGTGGCCCCCGTCAATTCAAAGCGAGGATCTGGGTGGCTTTCGCCGCGTTATTCTCGGCATTCTTCAACAAGCTCATTTGCGTTTCGAACTGGCGCGCCAGGGCGATCATGCTGACCATGGAGTCGACGGGGCTGACATTGCTGCCTTCCAGCGCGCCCGTGGTCAATTTGACGGCCTGGTCGGCTTGCGCCACCGTGCCATCCTTCAGACGGAACAGGCCGTCATCGCCGCGCACCAGTTGCTGCTCGGGCGGGTTGACCAGCTTGATGCGTCCCAGCACCGTCGATGGCCCTGGCGGCACGTCGGTGGAAATCGTGCCCACCGTGCCATCGCTGGCGATGGCCACCGTCACGCCGGGCGGAATCGCCATGGGGCCCGTATCGCCCTGCACCATCAGCCCGCCCTGCGTTTGCAGCATGCCGTTTTCATTGAGTTTCAAGGCGCCGTTGCGCGTGTAGGCTTCGGAACCGTCGGCCGACTGCACCGCGATCCAGCCGCCGTTTTCCACGGCCACGTCGAGCGCGCGACCCGTGTGCTGCATCGGACCTTGTGTGAAATCGGAACCGACCGTCGAATCGACGACAAAGGCGCGCGTCGGCATCATGCCGTCGGCCACCACGGGCACGGCGCGGAACGAGTCGAGCTGGGCGCGGAAACCCGTGCTGGTGGCGTTCGCCAGGTTATTCGCCGTAGTCGCCTGCTTGTCCAGGATGTGCTTGGCGCCCGAGCCGGCGGTGTAGATGAGACGGTCCATGTGTTTTCTCCGTGCAAAACGAAAGCCGGGAGCAGTCCGAAAGAACCGCTCCCCTTACTCTTAACGCAGGTTGACGAGGGTCTGCAAAACGGAATCCTGCGTCTTGATGGTCTGCGCATTCGCCTGGTAGGCGCGCTGGGCCGTGATCATGTTGACCAGTTCCGCCGTCAGGTCCACGTTCGACACTTCCACAGCCGAGGCGCGCAAGTTGCCCAGGTTGCCCGTCTTGGGCTCGCCCGTGACGGGCTTGCCCGAGGCCGAGCTTTCCACCCAGGCGTTGTTGCCCAGCGGCTCCAGGCCGTTCGGGTTGGTAAAGTTGCTCAACACCACTTGGCCCAAGGCGCGCGTCTTGCCATTGTTGTACTGGCCCTGGATGACGCCGTCGTCACCCACGATGAATTGGCTCAGCTGGCCCGCCTTGTAGCCGTCCGCTTCCGTTTTCTTTTCCGCCGTGGCGGTGCCCAGCTGGGTCGACTTGGTGAAGTCGACCTGGACCGACAGGGTCGCATTCGCGCCCGTGGCCGGGAAGATCGGCAGGTTGACGGTGACAGGCAAGGTTTGCGGCGGCGTCAGGGCCAGCATGGCGGCCCGGTCCAGGCTGCCGACCGTGTTGAAGACCAGCGAACCGGTCTTGACGGCTGGCACCACGGTCACGGCGCGGATGGCAGCGTCGATCTGGTCGGGCGTGCGGCTCGAGTTGACGCCGTTCGGCACGGCACTGCCGTAGGTGGCGGCGATGGCGGCCAGTTGCGCCGGCGTGGCGCCCGCGGCAGCGGCGGCCGCCGAGACGGCGGCACCAACCGCATTGCCATAGGCGACGGCGGCCGTCGTCACGTTGGCCGGCACCAGCGGCACGGCCGTGGCGGCAGCCTGGTAGGCGGCGCGCGCGGCCAGCGAGGCCGGGTCCGTCTGCAGGGCGGCCGCGACCTTCATGCTGGTCACTTCCGTGCCGTCAATGGCCGAGTAGACATCCCAGGTATTGGTGCCCGTCTTGACGTAGAAATTGGCCATGTTGTGGGAATTGCCCAACGAATCGAAGACTTCGACGGGGAACTGCTTGTGGTACGAGGTGTCGTCCGTCGACTTGAACGGCACCGTGGTCGGCATGGCCGTGTTCGAATTGAGGTTGACTTGCGTGTCGACCTTGGTCGTTGCCTGGGGCTTCATGTCCGACTGATCGATTTGCAGGGGCACGACGGCGCCGGCGACGATCTTGCCGTTGACGTCGGCCGGATAGCCGGTCAGTTGCGCCAGCTGGGCGTTGACGATGAAGCCGCTCTTGTCGACCTGGAACTGGCCATTGCGCGAGTACTGGATGGCGCCGTTGACGCTGGTACGGAAGAAGCCGCCGCCATTGATGGCGATGTCGAGGGGATTCGACGACGTTTCCAGGTTACCCTGGTTGAATTGCTGGGCGATTTGCGAGACCGACACGCCGATCCCCGCCTGGTTGCCGCCCACGCCATACAGCGAGTTGGCATAAATGTCGGCGAACTGGGCCTGCGACTGCTTGAAACCCACGGTCGACGAGTTGGCGATGTTGTTGCCGATGACGTCCAGCGATTTGGCGGCGCCATTCAAGCCGCTCAGGCCTTGTTGGAAAGACATTGTGTTCTCCTGGTAGAAATTAGGGGTAGAGGGTCACGCTAAGGGGAAGCGGCTTACAGAATCTGTTTCACGTCGGCCATGGTGATGCTGCCCACGCCCGGAACATTCAATTTCACGCCATTCGCGCCCGTCGACACGCTGGCGACCGAACCGAACATCAGCGCCGTCGCATCCTTGAGCTTGGTGCCACCGCGCGTGGCTTCCACCGTGAAGGTATAGGCGCCGTCGGCCAGCACGACCGGCTTGCCATCCTTGTCGAGATCGGCGGTGGAACCGTTCCAGCCCAGCGGCAAGGTGCCCGCCGCCTGTGCGCCCAGGTCGATGGAATGGACTTCCTTGCCATCCTTGTAGATGATGACCTTGACCTTGTCGGCTGCCGTGGCCAGGTCCACGCCCAGCAGCGCGGCGCTCTTGCTCAGGTTGATATCCTTGCCCGCTGTCAACACGCCATGGCCGATGATGTTGGCCGCCTGCATCGATTCGGCTTGCTGGTAGCTGGCCTTCAGCGTTTCCAGGGTCGTGTTGAGCTTGTTGACGCCCGTCACGGTGGACAATTGCGCCAGTTGGCTGGTCAATTGCGCATTGTCCAGCGGATTCATCGGATCCTGGTTTTTCAGCTGGGTGACCAGCAAGGTGAGGAATTTGTTCGTTTCCGCTTCGACACTGCCTGCCTCGGCAGTGCTCTTCTTCGGATTCATCGTCGCCATCAGATCGGTGGTGACGGCGGTATTGGTATCGATGGTTGCCATAATGATCAGTCAGCCTTATTGGCCGATGGTGAGGGTTTTCAGGAGCAGCGACTTGGCCGCGTTCATGGTTTCCACGTTGGTCTGGTACGAGCGCGAAGCCGACAGCATATTGACCATCTCGTCGACCGTATTCACGTTCGGCATGGTGACGTAGCCCTTCTCGTCGGCCAGCGGGTTCTTCGGGTCGTAGACCAGCTTCATCGGCGATGGGTCTTCGATCACCTTCTGCACCTTGACGGCCGTGGCGCCATTGGCCATGGGCACGGCTTCGAACACCACCTGCTTGGCACGGTAGGCTTCGCCCGTGGCGCTGGTGGCGCTGTCGGCATTGGCCAGGTTGCTGGCCACCGTGTTCAGGCGCTGCGCCTGGGCGCTCATGGCCGAACCGGAAACATTGAAGATATTAAATAGCGACATGATTATTGTCCTCCCTGGATGGCCGTCAGCATGCCCTTGATCTGCGAGTTAAGGAACGTCACGGCCGCCTCGTAGCGGATGGCATTGTCGGCAAAGGCGTTGCGCTCGAGATCCATGTCCACCGTATTGCCATCGACGGCGCCCTGGGCCGGCGCGCGGTACAGCAGCGGCGTGCCGTCGGCCAGGGTCTCGACCTTGCCGCCACCGGCTGCGCCCGCAGCCGCGGCCACGCCCTTGCCCGGCATATGCTGCGGCGCCGTGCCCTTCAGGGCCGGCGGCACGCCATCCTTGCGCGCCATCGCGCCCTTCAGCGCGGCGGCGAAATCGACATCGCGCGCCTTGTAGTTGGGCGTGTCGGCATTGGCGATATTCGAGGCGAGCAATTCCTGGCGCGTCGAGCGCAGGCTCAGCGCCGTCTCGTTGAAGCGCATGTAATCGTCGAGTTTCCCTATCATGTCAGGCTCCGGAAAGATCTGCCACTGGCGCCCGAGATGGCGGAAGGATGGCGGATTAGTGATGACAGGAAACATAGTACGGCGCCCACCAGCAAGACCATCGCCGGATCAGACCGTACTTTTACCCCTTAATCGGGGCTTCGAACGGGGCCGCGCGCACTATCATGGCACTATTCCAGAGGCCTATCACCATGAAAACACCGCTTGCTTTCCTCTTCGCTCTTGCCTCCCTGCCACTGCTGGCCCAGGCGCAAAACGCCGGCCGTCAGACGCCGGAAGCGCTGCGCAACAGCGTGGAACAATTCCTGCAAGTGCAAAGCAACGGCTTGCCCGGCAAGGTGACGGTGACCGTCGGCGCCGTCGATCCGCGCCTGAACCTGGCCGCCTGCCCCGCGCCGCAAGCATTCATGGCGCCGGGCGCGCGCGCCTGGGGCAAGACCACCGTCGGCGTGCGCTGCACGGCGCCAAGCAACTGGACCATCTATCTGCAAGCGAACGTGGCCGTCGTCGGCGATTACGTGGCCAGCGCCGTACCGCTGGCGCAAGGGCAAGCCATCGACGCCAGCCAGCTGGTAACGATGCAGGGCGACCTGGCCGCATTGCCGGCAGGCATCGCCACGGACATGGCCCAGGTGGTGGGCGCCAGCACGAATATTTCCTTGCCACCCGGCACGCCGATGCGCCTCGACACCCTGCGCCGCAAGCCGGTGGTGATGCAAGGCCAGCTGGTACGCGTGGTTTCCAGTGGCAATGGTTTCCAGGTGGCATCAGAAGGGCGCGCCATCGGCAGCGCCGGCGATGGCCAGACGGTGCAGGTACGCACGCAGAGCGGCCAGCAGATCAGCGGCGTGGCGCGCGCAGGCGGCTTGGTGGAGGTCGCCTTTTAAACACGGATGGACAGCGATATTGTGGTCTGGCGCACTAAAGTTTCGGGAGAAGGTGCCGATAATGACACATATCCCGGAGTTTTTTGACTTCGACCAGACGAGGATCACGCTGTGAAAATTACCGACAACACCATTAAAAGCAATCCCGGCCTGCCGGTGGCGCCCGCGAGTACCTCCGGCGCCCGGAATGCCGAGAAAGCCCAGGCAACACCGACAACGTCGGACAATGTACGCCTGTCTCCGCAAGGACAGGCATTAGCGGCCAGTGCAACTGCCGGCAGCGGCGCCGTGTTCGACACGAAAAAAGTCGAACGCATCAAGCTGGCGATCGCCGACGGCCAGTTCCAGGTCAACTCAGAAAAAGTGGCGGACGGTCTCCTCGACACGGTCAAGGACTTGCTGCACTCACGAAATAGATAGGTTCCCTCATGCAATCAGTGACTCCGTTTTCCAGCCTGCGCGACGAGCAACAGCTCATGACCACATTGCTGGCATTGATGAAAGAAGAACAGCGGCATCTGGTTGCCGCTGACATCGATGCAATCACGGAGCTCACGGTGCGCAAGACGGCACTCGTAGGACAATTGAGCCAGCTGGCGGCGCAACGCCACCAGGCGCTGGCGGCAGCCGGTTTCATGGCGGCCGAAGCGGGCATGGAAGACTGGCTGGTGGGCGCCGGCGAAGCGGAAGCGGCGCCCCTGTGGAAAGCCCTGCTCGAGACGACGCGCGAAGCCAAGGAACAAAACCGCCTGAACAGCCTGCTCGTCAACAAGCATATGGTACATACGCAAGGCGCCCTGAACGCCATGCGCCCCCCAGCCCAAAGCGGCAATTTCTACGGCCCCAGCGGCCAACCGACGACGAATACGGCCAGCCGGCGCGTCGTCATCGGCTAATCCCCCTTAGTTAACAGCAACCCGGCAAGGCGCAGCGGCCTTGCCAGCTCAACCGTGCGCGGGACGCCCCGCATGCTGGCGGTATTTCGCCACGATGGCTTGCGCCCTGGCGCTGGCCGCGGCTTGCTGCTCCGGCGTCAGCTCCGCCTGCAGCCAGTGCCAGTACTCATCCTGATACGGATTGGTGACGCCGGGCGCGAGGATATCGTCGTAGACCTGGCGCAGGGCCAGCAGGTAGCCATACGCTTGCGGCGCATCCTTGCGCACCACCTCGCCATCGCGCAAGTACGCCATCATCAGGGTAGCCACGCTGGTCAGTTCCGCCTCGTCCGCCTGCGCCGTCAGCTGGGCGATGGCTTGCCGCTTCCATGCCTGCACCAGCGGATCGTCGGGACGGTTGCGCAGCGCGCTGCGGTCGCCGAACGGGCCTTCCGACAGGAACAGGGTGGCCGCGCCCGGCACGCCCGCCTTGGCGGCGGTGGCCAGGTAGCCGAGCCGGTCCTCGCGCTGGCGCTGTGTCAGGCCCGCGCACAGCTGCTGTTGGGCGGCTTTTTCTTCCACCGTCATCTCGCGGCCCAGTTCGAATTCCATGCCCGGCAAGCGCCCTTCGTGCTGGAAGACGATGCAGTCGTCGATCAGGCTGAACGCCGCATACGCGTCTTCCGCCCTGCCGCTGGCGGCCAGGCGCGCAAGCTGCCGCCCCAGGGTCACGGGAACGGGCGCGGCATCGGCGACGGGGGCGGCGTCGATATTCAGATACGACGCCAGGCTGCGCCCCGCCGGCGCGCTGGCGGCAGCCGCATCCGCTTGCGGCGCGCCGGCGTCGGGTGCGGGCCAGTACACGAGCGCCAGTACCGCCGCGATGGCAGCGGCGCTGGCGATGCCGGTCAGTTTGCTATTCATGATGAGGTGGCGCATAAAAGGAAATGCACGTTACCACAGGCCTGCGGCACAGCCCCGCACGCCTCCGCACGCTCAGCCGCCGGCCTTTTTCGGCTGGTGGCCCAGTTTGACCAGCGCGGCCAGGATGGTGTCGACATGGTCGCCCTGCACCTCGATCACGCCATCCTTGACCGTGCCGCCCGAGCCGCACTGCGTGCGCAACTGCTTGCCCAGCAGGGCCAGCGCCATGGCGTCCAGCGGCAAACCCTTGACCACGGTGACGCTCTTGCCGCCACGGCCCTTGGTCTGGCGCGAGACGCGCACCACGCCATCGCCCGCGGGCGCCGCCTTGGCTTGCGCCTTGCATGCGCATTGCGCCAGCGGCTGGCGGCAGGCGGGGCACATGCGGCCCGTTTCGGTGGAATAGACGAGACCGCCCTGGGAGCTGCTTTTCATGAGGGAACGATAAAAGAGGAAGAAAGCGCGATTGTACCAAGCGGCAGCCCGCAGTTGACGAGCGTCAGTTGGCCGGCGCAGGCGCAGGCGCCACCGGCGCCGTCGGCACTTCCGTCACCGTTTCGGGAATGCCCGACAAAATCGTCACGGCGACCCGGCGGTTGCGCGCGCGCCCTTCCGGCGTTTCGTTCGGCGCCACGGGGATGTTGTCGGCGTGGCCGACGGCCGTCAGGCGCGACGCCTTGACGCCGCTGGCGATGAACAGGCGCACCACGGCGCTGGCGCGCGCGGCCGACAATTCCCAGTTCGAGGCAAAGTTGGAATTACTGATCGGCTGCACGTCCGTATGCCCTTCCACCTGCACGTCGTGCGTATCGTCCTTGAGCAGCACGGCGACGGCGCGCAGGGCCTGGTCCGATTCCACCGTCAGGCGCGCCGCGCCCGGGTCGAACAGCACGCTGGCATTGATTTCCACGCTCACGCCGCGGCTCGTCTGCGTGACCCGCACCTTGCCTTCCTTCACCAGCGGCGCCAGGGTGGAGGTCAGGTCCTGCGCCAGGCGCGTCATGTGTTCGCGCTCGCGGCGGATGGCTTCCGTGCGGCGTTTCAGGGCCGGGTTCGGCAGCGGAATGGCTTGCGGCGCTTCCATGATGATGGGCGGCGCGCCCTTTTCCAGGCTGAAGGCCTGGCCGATGGCATTCTGGAAGACGCGGTATTTGCCTTCGTTAACTTGCGAAATCGCGTACATGACAACGAAGAAGGCGAACAGCAGGGTGATGAAGTCGGCGTACGAGATCAGCCAGCGGTCCTGGTTGTCCGGTTCCTCGTCATACTTCCTGCGCGCGCGCCGCATCATGGTCAGTGCTCGTGCAGCAGGCTGGAAACGCGCTCTTCGATGATGCGCGTATGGTCGCCCGTGGCGATGTCGTACAGCACGGCGGCCGTGATTTCATATTGCACCACGCGGCGCGAAACGATGGCCTTGAGTTTATTCGCCACCGGCAGGAACAGCAGGTTGGCCAGGCCGACGCCATAAATCGTCGAGACAAACGCCACGGCGATGCCGCCGCCCAGCTTGCTCGGATCGGTGAGGTTTTCCATCACGTGGATCAGGCCCAGCACGGCGCCCAGGATGCCGATGGTCGGCGAATAGCCGGCCGCCGATTCCCACACCTTGACGGCCTGGCGTTCGGCCATTTCATAGGCGGAGATTTCCACGTCGAGCAATTGGCGCAGCTTGTCGGGCGCGATGCCGTCGACGATCATCCTCAAGCCCTTGGCGTTGAAGCGGTCGGCCGTGTTTTCCATCAGGCGCTCGAGCGCAAGCGGGCCGTCGCGCCGCGCCGTCAGGCTCCACTGCCCGATGTCGCGCGCCAGCGCGGCACGCGTGTCGGCCGGTGGCAAAAACACCCAGCGCAGCATTTCCAGGCCGCGCACGAAGGTGCGCAGCCGCGTTTGCAGCAGCACGGCGCCGAAGGTGCCGATGACAACGATGGCAAAGGCGGCCGGCTGCAGCAGGGAGGCCATCTTGCCGCCTTCCAGTGCCTGGCCGACCAAAAGGCCCGCCAGCGCCAGCGCCAGCCCGATTACGCTGGACCAGTCCACGCCTGCTCCCTCAAGGTTGCGCGCAGGCGCGCGACGGCCTGGGTATGCAGCTGCGAGACGCGCGATTCCGACACGCCCATCACCGCGCCGATCTCCTTCAGGTTCAGCTCTTCTTCGTAATACAGGCCCATGAGTATTTTCTCGCGTGGTGGCAGCGCGTCGATGGCATCGATCACGGATTGCCGGAAATCGGTATCGAGCAGGGAACGCAAGGGATCGCTGTCCTCGTCCACGCAGTGGCGGTCGAGGAAGCTGTCATTGCCGTCCGGGTCATGAAAGTCTTCGTAGTACACGAGCTGGTGGCCGCCGCCGTCGCCCAGCATTTCCTGGTAGTCGGCCAGCGACATTTTCAGCAGTTTCGCCACTTCCGACTCCGTCGGCGGATGGCCGAGGCGCTGCTGCAGGGTGCTCATCGCCTCTTCGATCTTGCGCATGTTCTGGCGCATGCTGCGCGGCAGCCAGTCGCTGGTGCGCAATTCGTCGAGCATGGCGCCGCGGATGCGCAGCACGGCATACGTCTCGAACTGCGCGCCATGCGTCTCTTCATAGCGGCTAATGGCATCGAGCAGGCCGATCATGCCGGCCTGGATCAGGTCATCGACCTCGACCGAAGGCGGCAATTTCGCCTTCATATGGTGCGCCAGACGCTTCACCAGCGGAATGTGCTCCGTCAGCAAATAGTCCTTGTTCGATTTCCCTTTGACCGTGTACATAGGCTGCTTATTGTTTTCTCATCTTATCTGGTGCTACGGTTCGATTCAGGCGCTGAACTGGTGCGGGCTCCCCGTCTGGTACAAGGTGCCGCCAAGCACCGGTGCCGCCGAACGGGCCAGCCGCTCGGCCAGTCCGCGAAACGCCACCGACGCGCCCGCCAGCGGAAACGCATCGACCACGCTGCGGCCCAGCCGCGCCGCGCGGTGCAGATACTCGTCGGCAGGCACCGAACCCATCGAGGTCAGCTTCACGGCCAGGTAGCGGCTCGCCGCCTGCGCCATATTATCGTATACCACTTTTGCCTCGGATTCGGAAGCGCCGGTGACGAGAATGCCGAACGGACGGCGTCCCAGCTCCTGGCTCAGGCGCTTGATCAGGCAGTACGCCGCCTTGATCGAGGTGGCGCTGGTCGAGACTTGCACGACGATATCGGACGACGCCATCAGCGGCACGGGGAAGCAATCGCCCTCGTCGGCCACGACGCCGTCGACCAGCACGATGCCGCTCTGGCGCGCCATCACCTCGAACGTCTTGCCCAGCCGGCGCAGTTCGTCCTCGCCCGCATAGTCCATGCTGTCCATCAAATGGTTGCGCGCACCCAGGCTGGCCACGCCGAAGCCTTGCGGCACCTGGTGGATGACCTGGTTCAAGCCGCACTGCTGGCGCGCCACGTCGCGCAGGCTGGCGCCGTGCGCCAGTCCCAGGCGCGCCGCCACGCCATCGCTGCCGCCGCTGGCGTCGAGCAGCAGCACGTCATTGCCGCCGTAGACGAGCGACGCGCCCAGGTTGACCAGCATGGCGCCCTTGTCGTCCTGCGGCGTGGCCGAGAGGAACGTCATGACGCGCGGCTGCGGGCCGGCCAGCATGCGGCGCAAGCCTTCGGCCTGGTCGAAATCGAAATTAGCCAAGGTGCACCCCGCGCGCTTCATTGTTGCGGGCGGCCGCCTGCGCCATCAGCAGCGGCAGTTCGGCATCGGAAAACTGCGTGGCCGCCGCATCGCGCTTGAGCTTGAAGGCGCGGTCGATCAGGTAGCCGCGGTCGGCCAGGTACAGGTCTTCCGGCACGCGCTGGCCATTCGACACATAAAACAGGTTCAGCTTCTGGCGGATCACCACGTCGAGCACGTTGCCGATCGAGGCCGCTTCATCGAGCTTGGTCATGATGCAGCCGGCCAGGCCACTGCCCTGGTAGGCGCGCACCACTTCGTTCAACGTTTCCTGCGTCGCCGTGGAGTTCAGGCACAGCAGGCGTTTCACATCGGC
Source organism: Janthinobacterium sp. BJB301 (assembly GCF_002735685.1). NCBI lineage: Bacteria > Pseudomonadati > Pseudomonadota > Betaproteobacteria > Burkholderiales > Oxalobacteraceae > Janthinobacterium > Janthinobacterium sp. BJB301. Next base: position 358,272 of record NZ_PDZJ01000002.1, read on the forward strand.
GCCGGCGCCCGACAGCATGGCCACCTGTTCCGTGACCATCTGGTCGCGCTGGCTCACGCCCACCGTATCGATCAGCACCGTATGCTTGTTCTTCAATTCCTTCAGGGCGATGCGCAAGTCCGCCTCGTCCTTCACGGAATGCACCATCACGCCGAGGATCTTGCCGTAGATGCGCAGCTGTTCGTGCGCGCCGATACGGTAGGCATCGGTGGTGATCAGGGCCAGTTTTTCCGGGCCGTGGCGCATCACGCAGCGGGCCGCCAGCTTGGCCGTGCTGGTGGTCTTGCCGACGCCGGTCGGGCCCACGAGGGCAAACACGCCGCCCTGCTCCAGCATGGCGTCTTCATTGGCCACCGTATTCAGGTTGCGGCTGAGGACGGTCTTGATCCAGCGCATGCTTTGCGCGCCATCGAGGCCGGCCGGCAGCTTGTCGATCAGGTAGCGCGCCAGGCTGGCCGAGAAGCCGGCGGCCAGCATTTCGCGCAGCACGACGGCTTTTTGCGGCTCGCGCTGCTGCGTCGAACCCCACGAGATTTCCGCCAGCTGGGTTTCCATCATGCCGCGCATGGCGCGGATTTCATTCATCATGCCGCTCATCTCGGCGGCGGCGTTTTCCTTGACGTGCGCCAGCGCGCTGGCCATCATCTGCTGCATGCGGGCCATGTCCACTGGCTCGGAGGCAGCCTGGCGCGGTGCGGCAGGACGTGGCGCGGCCGGGCGCTGGGCCGGGGCGGCCGGACGCTGCGGCGTGGCGAACTGGGTCTGCAACTGGGGACGGGGCTGGGCCATTTCGGAAGCGGCCGGCGGCGACGCCAGCGAAGCGGCATCGTCATTGGCCAGCGCGAGGATTTCCACCACGCCATCGGCCTGGCGGTTCGACAAGATCACGGCATCGGGGCCCAGCGCTTCACGCACCTTGCGCAGCGCATCGCGCGACGAGGCGCCCGTAAATTTCTTCACATTCATGACCGGCCTCCCAAGGCGGGGGTGGCGCAATATTGGCTGAACTGTGTGACCATCATCGACTCCTGTTGCTTGAGTGCTGTCTTCCACATGGACACAGATCACCCGGACAGTTTCCATTATTAGCGATGCTTGCAGGAAACGATCGAAGGAACAGGACGGGAAAGTACCCGTTATTCAGTTTGCCGAGAGGAAATTGATATTTATTTGACCAAAGGCAAGGGCTGGGGCCAGACCCGGCGGGTCTGACCCCGGTACTAATGCTGTCAACTACTGTGCCCCCACCAGCGCCGTGACGCGGATCGTCTTGGTTTCCGGCACTTCCGCATGCGACAGCACTTTGAGCTGCGGCAAGGCGCGGCGCAGGAAACGCGACAGCAAGGCGCGCAGCGGCGCCGGCACCAGCAGCACCGGCGTCAGGCCCAGCGCTTCCTGTTGCTGGGCAGCCAGGCCTGCCTGGTGCGCGATGGTGTCGGCCAGGCCCGGCTCGATGCCGGCGCCGTCGCCGCCATTGCCCATCGCTTGCATCAGCAGGCGCTCCAGGCGGCTGTCGAGGGTCATCACGGACAGTTCGGCCGAGCCGGGGAACAGTTGCTGCACGATGGCGCGGCCCAGGGCCACGCGCACCAGCGCCGTCAGGTCGTTCGGGTCTTGCGTGCTGACCGTATGCTCGGCCAGGGTTTCGATGATGGTGCGCATGTCGCGGATGTGCACGCCCTCGGCCAGCAGGTTCTGCAGCACCTTCTGCAAGGTCGACAGGGACAGCATCTTCGGCACCAGGTCTTCCACCAGGCGCGGCGACTCCTTGCCCAGGTGGTCGAGCAGCGATTGCACTTCCGCGCGGCCCAGCAGCTCGGAAGCGTGCGAAGTGATCAGGTGGTTCAGGTGCGTGGCCACCACGGTGCCTGCGTCGACCACCGTGTAGCCCATCGATTGGGCCTGGTCGCGCAAGCTCGCGTCGATCCAGGTGGCGGGCAAGCCGAAAGCGGGGTCGTTCGTGGCCAGGCCCGGCAAGGTGCCGCTGGCCATGCCGGGATTAATCGCCAGGAACTGGCCGTTGAACGCTTCGCCCACGCCCACTTCCACGCCCTTGAGGGTGATGCGGTAGGCGGACGGCTTCAATTCCAGGTTGTCGCGGATATGCACGGGCGGTGCCAGGAAACCCACTTCCTGGGCAAATTTCTTGCGGATGCCCTTGATGCGCTTGAGCAATTCGCCACCCTGCGTCTTGTCGACCAGGGGAATCAAACGGTAGCCCACTTCCAGGCCCAGGGTATCGACGGGCATGATGTCTTGCCAGCTGGCTTCTTCCTGCTCGGGCGCCACGGTCGCTTGCGGCACTTCGGCCGGTTTTTCGGCCGCCTCTTTTTCCTGCATGCGTTTCTTGCTGATCAGAAAGGCGGCACCGGCCAGCAGCGAGGCCAGCAGCAGGAAGACCATGTTCGGCATGCCGGGAATGAGGCCCATGCCGCCGATGATGGCGGCGGTAATATACAGTACTTGCGGTTTCGCAAACAGCTGCCCCACCAGCTGGGTGCCGATGTCCTGTTCGCTGGCCACGCGCGAGACGACGATACCGGCCGCCGTGGAAATGATCAGCGAAGGAATCTGCGCCACCAGGCCGTCACCGATGGCCAGCAAGGTGTAGTTCTTGAGCGCGTCGGCAAAGCCCATGTCGTGCTGCAGCAAGCCCACCAGCAAGCCGCCGACGATATTGATGACGGTAACCATGATGCCGGCGATGGCGTCGCCGCGCACGTATTTGCTGGCGCCATCCATGGCGCCATAGAATTCCGCTTCCTGCGCCACTTCCGTGCGGCGGCGGCGCGCTTCGTCTTCACCGACCAGGCCCGCGTTCAGGTCGGCATCGATGGCCATCTGTTTACCCGGCATGGCGTCCAGCGCGAAACGGGCGCCCACCTCGGCGATACGGCCCGCACCCTTGGTCACCACGGTAAAGTTGATGATCGTCAAAATGATAAACACGACGATACCGACCGTGTAGTTGCCGCCGATCAAGAAGTGACCGAACGCCTCGATCACTTTACCGGCCGCGTCGGCGCCCGTATGACCTTCCGTCAGCACCACGCGCGTGGACGCCACGTTCAGCGACAGGCGCAACATGGTCGACACGAGCAGGATGGTCGGGAAGGCCATGAAGTCGAGCGGCTTGACCGTGTACAGCGCCGTCAGCAGCACGATGATCGACAGCGCGATATTGAAACTGAAGAAGATGTCGAGGATGAAGGCCGGCAGCGGCAGCACCATCATCGCCAGCAGCATGATGATGATGACCGGCGCGGCGATGCCCTTGCTGGCGTTGTTGCCCATTCCACTGAGCCAGGCTGGCATTCTCAGGCCGTTCATGGTGTACTTCCTTTATTCTTGTCTGCCGCGCCGGCTGCGGGCGGTGTCTGCGATGCGGGGTTCTGCGGGTCGAGCTCGGGCGGCACGTCGAGTTTCTTCGGCTTGTCGGGACGCTCGCCCTGGCCCTTGCCATAGCTGCGCAGCTGGAACACGTAGGCCAGCACTTCGGCCACGGCGCCATACAGCGCCTCGGGAATTTCGTCGCCGATGTCCGTGTGCTTATACAGCGCGCGCGCCAGAGCCGGCGCTTCCAGGATGGCGACCTTGTGTTCGCCGGCCAGTTCGCGGATCTTCGCCGCCACCTCGTCGATGCCCTTGGCCACCACCTGCGGCGCGCCGCGCGAATTCTCGCCATACTTCAAGGCCACCGCGTAGTGGGTAGGATTGGTCACCACCACATCGGCCGTCGGCACATCGGCCATCATGCGGCGGCGCGACATTTCATGCTGCATCTGGCGTATCTTCGCCTTGATCTGCGGATTGCCGTCCGATTCCTTCGACTCTTGCTTGACTTCCTGCAAGGACATTTTCATCTTGTTCGCGTAGTGCCACATCTGGTACGGACCGTCGATGGCGGCAATCAAGCCCAGCGCGCCGACGATCAGCAAAAAGGCCGTGATCAGCAAGCTGATCAGATGAGCCGAACCGGCGCGCAGGGATTCCACCGACAAGCCCAGCACGGCGTCCTTTTGATGCTGCATCACCATCCAGGCGACGACGCCGACAACGAGGGTCTTGGCGATGGCCTTGAGCAATTCCACCAGCGCATTCTTCGAAAACATATTGCCCAGGCCGCGAATCGGGTTGAGCTTGCCAAAATTGGGGGTGAACGCCTTGGAACTGAACAGCCAGCCGCCCACCAGCACGGGCGACGCCAGCGCGACGAGCATGATGGCCAGCGCGTACGGCAGGCAAGTCAGCAAGACGGAGCCCACGTCGTAGCCGATGCGCAGCATCATCGCATCGGGATTGAGTATCTGCTCCCGGTCCAGGGTCAGCCCGGAAACCATGACGGCCGTCAGCCGCCGCACGATGGCGTCGCCGGCAAACCACAGGCAGCAGCCGGACGCCATCAGCACAGTGAACGTTGCCACTTCACGCGATCGCGGAACGTCGCCTTCCTCACGCGCCTGCTCGAGGCGCTTCGGTGACGCGGCTTCGGTCTTTTCTGCGTCGCTGTCTTCCGACATCAATCAACTCCGGTGAAGTCCTGCAGCCTGGCTAGGCGCAATACGGACTGGGCATGTGGCATTATCGGTTCAATTACCGCAACGCCATCAAGGGAAAAGGAGGGCGAATCCCCTGCTTTTCCTTTGCTCCCCAGAAACCTTAGCGGGACTTCCTTGCTTCCGCCTGCTTGACGGTCTGCTCGATGGCGCCAAACAAGGACTTGCCGTCATCGCCCAGCACTTCCAATCGAACAACATCACCAAACAACAGAAATGGCGTGCTGGCGACGCCATCGGCGATCATCTCCTGGTTACGTCGCTCAACGATACTGGAAAACCCCTTCTTGACTTCCTTGTTGGCGACCCCGCCCGCGCTGACCACGCTGCCAGCGCGCGCGTTGCGCGTCTGGCACAGATGGGCGAGCAATTGCGGGTAATTGAACGCCATGTCGGCGCCCGCGTGGGGCTGGCCCGTCAACTTGCCGTTCAGGCTGCAGCGCAGGGCGTGATGCACCTTGCCGCCGCGCCAGGCATCGCCCAGCTCGTCAGGCGTGATGGCGACAGGAGAGCAGGCCATGGCCGGTTTCGCTTGCAGGAAACCATAACCACTCGCCTGCTCGTCGGGCACCAGGTTGCGCAAGGTGATGTCGTTGACCAGCATTAATAGCTTGATGTTCAGGTGCGCCTGGTCGGGCGTGGAGCCCATGGCCACGTCGTCCGTGATGGCGGCGATGCCCGCCTCGTAGTCGATGCCCCACTGCTCGTGCGCCAGGATGATCTCGTCGTGGGCACCGAGGAAATCGTCGCTGGCACCCTGGTACATGCGCGGTGCGTCGCGCAAGTTGGCCGGTACCTCGCTGCCTGCGGCCTTGCAGGCCCGCTCGATCTGCGGCAGGTAGGAGGCCCCGGCCACGCGCAGGCTGCTGCGCGGCAAGGGCGCCATGCAGTTGGCGGGATCGAATTCGAAGGCGCGATGGCCGCGGCCGCTATTGATGGTCTGGTACAGCAAATCGAGCTGGGGCGCGATGAAACTCCAGTCGTCGAGCGCCTTTTGCAGGGTCGGGGCAATGCCATCGGCCAGATGGGCCGTTTTCAGGTCGCGCGAGACGACAGCCAGCTGGCCGTCGCGCGTGCCATCCTTCAGGGTAGCTAATTTCATGGGCGGGAAACTTCGTCAAATGCAGGCAATGGAGGCTAAAGACGCCAAAAAGCCGGGATATCCCCGGCTTTGGCGGTCAGGAAGGGACTAGGCCAGGAGCGCGATCTGCTCGGGCGTCAGGTAGCACCACTCGCCTTCGGCGATGCCCAGCGATTCCAGGGTCAGGCTGCCGATGGCGGAACGGTGCAGCGCGCTGCAATGGTTGCCGGCGGCGGCCAGCATGCGCTTGACCTGGTGGTACTTGCCTTGCTCGAGCACGATTTCCAGCTGGTGCTCGCCCCGCTTGACGCAGACGAGGGCCGCCAGCGGGGCCGGTTCGTCGTGCAATTGCACGCCAGCCAGCAGCAGGGCAACCAGCTCATCCGTTACGGGCTCTTGCGTGGTGGCTTGGTAAATCTTGGGAACGTGGCGCTTCGGCGACGATTGGGCATGGATAAACGGGCCATCGTCGGACATCAGCAGCATGCCGGTCGTATCGTGGTCGAGCCGGCCGACGGGCTGGACTTCGCGCCAGGTGAATTGCTCCGGCAGCAGGGTCAACACGCCAGGATGATGGCTGGGCTTGCGCGAGCATTCGAAGTTGGCAGGCTTGTTCAGCGCCAGGTACAGGTGCTGGCGGACCACCCACTCTTCTTCGAACACGTGCAGCACCAGACCTTCGGTCTCGACGGTGGTGCGGTAATTGGTCTGGGTGACGCCATCGATGACGACATCGCCATCCTCGATGAGGGAACGACAATATTTACGGGTGCCAAAACCCTGCGATTGCAGGATGCGGTCTAGGGATAATTTACTCATGGGCGTGACTTTACCAGAAGCGGCTGGCAGCGTGAAGCGGTGGCACCTGGCGCCCGCGCGGCGGTCCAGGCAGCATGAAACCATGGCACACGCAGAAATACCAAAAAGAACAAGGTGAGATTTGGCGAGAAATGGTTGATTCCTTTGAGAAATATCAAGCGCTCGGAATATCGCATTGATAGACTGAAACTTCGGTAGGAATCCGCCTAACGAGCTTTAGGAATAATAACCAGGCAACGACCCACAAGGACATTGTATGAAGCATACCGATACCATCGCCTTACAAGGCAGCATCGCCGACATGCGCCAGCGCATCGCTGCGGAACAGGCGGCCATGCACAAAGTCAGACTCGGCGTGGCACGCTGGAGCAGCCCCCCTGCGCCGCATGATGCGGACGCGCCGCCATCGCCAGCCAGCCAGACGCACTGGCATGCCGAGGCGCAATGCCATTTCATGTGCTGGCTGGAACTGGGTGGTTTTGCGCACGCGGATGCGGAAACCGACAGCGTGGCCGCGCCTGCCATGGCGGACATACCGTCCGACACCAACGCCAGCGTCGGCGCTGCGGCGGCCAGACAGCCGCTGCCCGCGCACTGCAACGGCTGCGCCGTCTGAGCGCGGCCCGTCCGACCAGCCATGCCCTGCCTTCGCATGCCTGCCTTGCCAGCACGCCCAGACCCATCCACCGACACCGGCCCATTCAGCACACACAAAAGGAAACGGCGGCATTGCGCCGCCGTTCCCAAGCCCCATCGGGACTTTAGTGAGGAATGTAAATTCACTCAAAACCACATCTGCGATGCGGCGAGTAGTTCCAAGACCTGCCAATCAAGTTAGTACTGACAACATAGTTGATATATCGCCCCTCCTTGAAAAGAACTACGCTTTCACTATAGCCCAAGCAGCCCCGTTTTCAAGCCAATTTACCACCTTATTGAAAATCATTCTCGATTGGCTTGCCTGCCAGCCAAGAGTGATGTCCTCAGCGCAACGCCGGTTGTGACTGCTGCACGGCCGCCTTCATGGCGCCCGCGCCCATGGCGGCGCCAAACTTTTTGAGCACCCGTTCCGGCAAGCCTTCATGCTGCGTGTAGTCGACGATGTCTTCCGCCTTGACGATATCGCGCGCCACGCTGTCGACCGTGCCGAAATCGTCGGCCAGGCCCATTTCCACGGCTTTCGCGCCCGTCCAGTACAGGCCGGAGAAGGTATCGGCCGTTTCCTTCAGGCGCTTGCCCCGTCCCGTGCGCACGACGTCGATGAATTGCTGGTGGATTTCATTGAGCATGCTCTGCGCATACGCCTTGTGTTTTTCCGTCAGTGGGCTGAACGGGTCCATGAAGCCCTTGTTCTCGCCCGCCGTCAGCAAGCGGCGCTCGACGCCGACCTTTTCCATCACGCCCGTGAAGCCGAAGCCATCCATCAGCACGCCGATGGAACCGACCACGCTGGCCTTGTTGACGTAGATGCGGTCGGCGGCGGCGGCGATGTAATAGCCGCCCGAGGCGCACATTTCATCGACCACCACATATAAAGGCTTGTCCGGATAGCCCTTGCGCAGGCGCTGCATCTCGTCGACGATCATGCCGGCCTGCACGGGACTGCCGCCCGGGCTATTAATATGCAGCACCACGGCCACGGAGCCGGCATCGGAAAATGCCTTGTCCAGCGCGGGGATGACGACGGCGGCCGAGCCGCTGCCTTCGGACTCGATGGCGCCGCTGATGTCGATCAGGGCCGTGTGGCGGCCCAGGGTTTCGCTGTCGTCGGCCGTGTTGTAGTCATAAAACACCCACAGGGCGAACAGCACGATCAGCAGGCTGAAGACCTTGAAAAAGATGCTCCAGCGACGGTGTGCGCGTTGCTCTTGCAAAGTGGCAAATACCAGCTTTTCCAGCACGTCCCGCTCCCAGTGTCCCGCAGGGGCGCCGTGGCCGGCGGCTGGCGCGCTGCTGGCCAGCTTGTCATTCGTGTTATCGCTCATGGTTCACTTTGCTTAAATTACAGAAAGCCCGTCCCGGCCTCAGGCCGGCAGTGGCTGGACATATTCGTCGGGTTGCCAGTACAGCTGGCCATCGCGCTCGGCCACGGCAATCGGACGCAAGCGCCCGCCCTTGCAGGGGCCGCCCGCGCACAGGCCGCTTTCCGGCACATAGATGGCGCCATGCGTCGAACACATCAGGTACAAGCCGCTGGACTCGAAAAACTCGCCCTCGGCCCAGTCCAGTTCGATCGGCACGTGGGCGCAGCGGTTCAGGTAGCCATACGCCTTGCCGCCGTGGCGCACGACAAAACCGGTGGTCGTCTCGCCACCGGCCGAGACGGGAAAGCGCACGCCCTTGCCGCCATCGGCCACGGCGTCGGCGGCGCAAATGAATACATCGACAACATCGTTCATCATGCGTGCTCGCTCAGCCATTGATGCAGGTCGGCCACCGTGGCGGCCGAATACAGGGGATGGCAAGCTTGCAACTGCTCCACCGGATGCGCTCCATACTCTACGGCAATACTGGCCGCGCCTGCATTGCTTGCCATCAACAAATCATGACTGGTGTCGCCGATCATCACGGTGCGGCGCATATCCTGCCCCAGTTCGCGCGTCAGTTCCTGCAGCATGGCCGGATGGGGCTTGGAAAAAGTTTCGTCGGCGCAACGCGTCGCATCGAACAGCGACAGCAGCTTGACGGCATTCAAGGAGCGGTTCAGGCCGACACGGCTCTTGCCCGTGGCCACCGCCAGGAAATACGCCTGCTGCGAGAGTTCCTGCAGCATTTCGTAGACGCCAGGAAACAAAGCCAGCTCATGGTCGCGCGACAGGTAGTGATAGCGGTAGCGCTCGGCCATGCGCGCATGGTATTTCGGCTCCACGTCGGGCATCACCAGCTGCATGGCTTCCTGCAAGCCCAGGCCGATCACATGCGAAGCGAGCAACTCGGTGGGAATTGGCAAGCCCAAGTCTTTGGCCGAAGCCTGGATGCACTTGACGATGGTCGAGGTACTGTCTATCAGCGTACCGTCCCAATCGAAGACGATCAGATCAAATTGCTTTCTTGCCATGTTTCCCGACGGCATAGCCGCCGGCTCCTTGAGAATGAATGATGGCGACTGACTACCTTGTGAGTAGTGTCACGCGCACGGTGCTTACTTATCGTGCGGCAACGGCCAATGGTTTGCCCAAGCTTACCAAGAAACGCTCGCATTCGGCAGCCAGCGGCGCGTTCAGGGTCATCGTCTTGCCCGTTTCCGGATGCGTAAACGTGATCTGGTGCGCGTGCAGGAACATGCGTTTCAGGGCACCGCGCGTGCTGTCGGCTTTCAACAGGGCACGGTTGAGGGCAAAGTCGCCATATTTATCGTCGCCGGCGATGGGAAAACCGGACGAAGACAGGTGCACGCGAATCTGGTGCGTGCGTCCCGTCTTCAATTCCGCTTCCAGCAAGGCGAAGTTGTGATATTTATGCAACAGTGAAAACACCGTGTGCGACGCCAGACCATCGGCCTGCACGGCCACCCGGCGCTCGCCTTCGGCCGTCGTATATTTATGCAGCGGCAACTTGATATGCTGGCGCGCATTCTTCCAGTCGCCGGCCACCAGCACCAGGTAGCGCTTGTCCGTGACGCCATCGCGCATCTGCTCGTGCAAGTTCGTCAACGCCGAGCGCTTCTTTGCCAGCAACAGCAGTCCGGACGTGTCGCGGTCCAGGCGGTGCACCAGTTCCAAAAACTTGGCGTCGGGGCGCGAAGCGCGCAATTGCTCGATCACGCCGAACGACACGCCCGAGCCGCCATGCACGGCCACGCCGGCCGGCTTGTCGATGACGAGCAGCTGCGCATCTTCGAAGATGATCTTGAATTCGGCGGCCGGCGCGCCCGTTGGCGCCTTTTCGGCCACGCGCACGGGGGGAATGCGCACCACGTCGCCAGCGGCGAGACGGTACAGCTGATCGATACGGCCTTTATTAACCCGCACTTCTCCCGATCGCAAGATCCGGTAGATGTGGCTTTTAGGCACTCCCTTGCACACTCTTAATAAGTAGTTGTCGATGCGCTGGCCTGCTTCTTCCTCGGCGATCGTTACGAATTGGGCTTGCGGCTGAACCGGGGGTGTTGAAGGGGGAACAACATCATTTTGACTCTTCATTTACTATGTCTTCCCAGAAATCTCTCTAAGTCCTTCATTTTGAATATATAATTGTTTTTGCTGCGGCCCTGGCTGCTGCGAGTGTAAGAATAAAAGCACATTTTACACAGGGGCGTCTCCACCGGCCTCGCCAAATTGCAAATTCGGTGGAAAAAAATGTATATGCACCATCCCTGCGCGAATCAAGGTTGCACCGTAGTTGTAATCGGATAACGCGTGGAGATGCTGAAGTGAGTGTATTGGATTATAAGGATAAGTACCCGTTAGCGCGACTTATCGAGTCGGGCTCGCGGGTTGATGAAGTTGATAACGCTTGCCGTTTTCGCCAAACCCCGTATGCGGCCACAATACTGAGGGTTGTCGATGAATAGGCTGAGGCCAAGCCTCGCCATCGCGATCCCTGTAATGAGCCGGCTTACGATTTGGCTCTGAATTTGCTGACCACTTGCATTCTCTGCCCCCGACATCCGGGCTGCTTCAGATGAGTTGCAAGTGTCCTGTGCACTCGGCATGACGATCGACCTCACCGCGCCTGTTGCGGCCGTAACGTATACCTCGTACGCGTTGTTGCTCCGCACGCCTAGGCATTTCCCCCGCCAGCACTCCCGTTCTCGCATATATCCCTGTACTTCGCCGCTTCCCCGGAAGCGGCTTTGAGATGGCCTACGGGTCGCGGAGTTATAAAAATGAAACGCATGTTGTTTAATGCCACGCAGCAAGAAGAACTGCGCGTAGCGATTGTCGACGGACAAAAACTGATCGACATCGATATCGAGACAGCCGGGCGCGAACAGCGCAAATCCAACATCTACAAGGGCGTGATCACGCGCATCGAGCCATCGCTCGAAGCGTGCTTCGTCAGCTATGGCGAAGACCGCCACGGCTTCCTGCCTTTCAAGGAAGTTGCCCGCACGTACTTCCGTGAAGGCGTGGACGTGCGTAACGCTTCCGTCAAGGAAGCGCTGCGCGAAGGCCAGGAAATCATGGTCCAGGTGGAAAAGGAAGAGCGCGGCAACAAGGGCGCCGCCCTGACCTCGTTCGTCTCGCTGGCCGGCCGTTACCTGGTCCTGATGCCGAACAACCCGCGTGGCGGTGGCGTATCGCGCCGCGTGGAAGGGGAAGAGCGCCAGGAATTGCGCGAAACCATGGATAAACTGGACTTGCCAGCTGGCATGTCCGTCATTGCCCGCACCGCCGGCATCGGCCGCAACGTCGATGAACTGCAATGGGACTTGAATTACCTGATGCAACTGTGGCGCGCCATCGAAGGCGCCGGCAAATCGGCCAACGGCGCTTTCCTGATCTACCAGGAATCGTCGCTCGTCATCCGCGCCATCCGCGACTACTTCCAGCCCGACATCGGCGAGATCCTGATCGACACCGACGAGATCTACGACCAGGCGCACCAGTTCATGAGCCACGTGATGCCCGACATGGTGCACCGCGTAAAACGCTACAGCGACGACGTGCCGCTGTTCTCGCGCTTCCAGATCGAACACCAGATCGAAACGGCCTACAGCCGCACCGTGCCGTTGCCATCGGGCGGCGCCATCGTTATCGACCACACGGAAGCCTTGGTCTCCGTCGACGTCAACTCGGCCCGCGCCACGCGCGGCTCGGACATCGAGACGACCGCCTTCAACACCAACTGCGAAGCGGCCGAAGAAGTGGCCCGCCAGCTGCGTCTGCGCGACTTGGGCGGCCTGATCGTCATCGACTTCATCGACATGGAAGTGGCAAAGAATCAGCGCGAAGTGGAACAGCGCCTGAAAGATGCGCTGCACCATGACCGTGCCCGTGTACAAATGGGCAAGATTTCCCGCTTCGGCCTGATGGAACTGTCGCGCCAGCGCCTGCGTCCTTCGCTGTCCGAAGGCTCGCACGTGACGTGCCCGCGCTGCTCCGGCACCGGCCACATCCGCGATACGGAGTCGTCCGCCCTGCAGGTGCTGCGCATCATCCAGGAAGAGGCGATGAAGGAAAACTCGGCCACCATCCACGTGCAGGTTCCCGTGGACGTGGGCGCCTTCCTGCTGAACGAAAAGCGCGGCGAAGTACTGAAGATCGAGAACCGCCACCGCATCGCCGTGATCCTGATCCCGAACAAGCATCTGGAAACGCCACACTACAAGCTCGAACGCATCAAGCACGACGATCCGCGTCTGGAAGACAGCCAGGCCAGCTACAACCTGGCTGAAAGCGCTGAAACCGACATGGCTTACAGCAAGCGCCAGAAGGAAGAAGCCAAGCCGCGCCAGGAAGCCGTCGTCAAGACGATCACCCCTGACCAGCCGGCACCGCTGGTCGAGCGCAAGCCCGTCGAAGCGAAACCGGCTCCAGTGGCCGCGCCTGCCGCACCACAGGGCCTGATCGCCAAGATCATCAGCTTCTTCACCGGCGCCCCGGCACCGGTGGCACCGGCACCTGCCCCCGTTGCACCAGCCAAGCCGGCCGGCGCCGACCGCGGCGACCGCAACAGCCGTGGCCCGCGTGGCCGTGGCCGCAACGGCAAGCCTGGCCGCGAAGAACGCGAACCGGGCCAGGGCCGTCCAGCCCAGGACGATGCAGCAGCGGAAGCACTGGAAAAAGCGGCACGTCCGCCACGCCCACCGCGTCCGCCACGCGAACCGCGTGAAGCCCGCGAAGGCGGCGATGCAACGGCGGCACCACGCGAACGCGGCGAACGTCCTGAGCGCGCGGAACGCCCAGAGCGCGCAGAACGTCCGGAACGCGCCGAACGTCCGCCACGCCAGCCACGCGAAGGCCGCGAACCGCGCGCCGACAAGGCTGTTGTTGCTGAAGTGAAAGCTGAAGAGCTGGCACTGGTTGGCGCCACCGCCAGCGCAGTGAATGTCGTCGTGCCGTCCAACGGCCCGGAATCCGACGCCGCACCGGCGAACCTGCTGAAAGCGCCGGCGAATGCCGGTCCTGAAGGCGAAGAGACGGAAAACGACGTGGAAGGCGAAGAACCGCGCCGCCGCCGCCGTCGTGGTGGCCGCAACCGCAACCGCCGCGACCGCGAAACGGGCGAGCTGATCGAATCGGCAAACGGTGAAAACGAAGGCCAGGATGCACCGGTAATCAGCTTCACGGTTGCTCCGGCGCCGGAAGCTGCCGCCGATGCCGCTCCAGTAGCCGTCGTGGCTGCCGCCGCTGTCGTCGCCGTCGCTGCGCCAGTGGAAGCTGCTGCCGAAACCGCTCCTGCCGTCGTGGCTGAAGTGGTCGAAGTGGTCGAAATCGCCAAGGTCGTGGACATCGCCAAGGTCCAAGAAGCCGCACCAGCCGCTGAAGTGATCGTGGCGCCAGCCCCTGTGGAAGCGGCTGCAGCGCAAGCTGAACCAGCCGCTGCCGAACCAGTACCAGCTGCCGAGTACAGCTTTGCCGAGAAAGCGGAAGCCGCAGCCGTGCCTGCTCCGGCGGAAGTCATCGTCGAAGCGGCGCCAGTCGTGGAAACGGTTGCTGTCGTGGAAACCGTCGCCGTAGCTGAAGAAGCGCCAGTCGCCGAAGCGGCACCGGCCGTGGTGGAAGCGGCTCCGGTGGTTGCCGAAGTGGCTCCCGCCCCTGTTCCTGCACCTGCTCCGGCGCCAGCCCCTGTGGCAGCTCCGGCTCCTGCACCGGCTCCTGCTGCGCCAGTCGCCGCGCCGCTGGACTTGAGCGCAGTGCTCGGTTCGGCCGGCCTGACCCTGGCTGCCACCGATCCGGAAAAACTGCGCCTGGCGCAGGAAGCCGCTGCCAAGGCAGTTGCTCCCGTGCGCAAGCCGCGCGAACGCAAGCCATTGCCGCCGCAATCGGATGAGCCGTTGATCCAGGTCAACACGCAACGTCCATAAGCGCGCCGGGTTCGCCCAGCCGCCAATGATGAAAGGGGAAGCTCAGGCTTCCCCTTTTTTACGTCCACTTCTTTGCCAGCCATCCGCCCGCCATGCACGAGAACGCCAATCAAGCTCCCGCCCCCGTCAGCCTGCGCAGCGCCTTCCGCTACTGGCTCAAGCTCGGTTGCGTCAGTTTTGGCGGCCCGGCCGGGCAAATCGCCATGATGCATGCGGAGCTGGTGGAAAAGCGGCGCTGGATTTCCGAGCAGCGCTTCCTGCACGCCCTCAACTACTGCATGCTGCTGCCGGGGCCGGAAGCGACCCAGCTGGCCATCTACATCGGCTGGCTGATGCACCGCACGCGCGGCGCCCTGGTGGCGGGCCTGCTGTTCTTGCTGCCCTCGCTGCTGGTGCTGATCATGCTGTCCTGGCTCTACATGGCGTATGGCCACGTGGGCGCCATCGCCGGCGTCCTGTACGGCATCAAGCCGGCCGTCGTCGCCATCGTGCTGGCGGCCGCCTGGCGCCTGGGCCGGCGCACCTTGCGCAGCCCCGGGCTGATCGCCATCGCGGCGGGCGCATTTGTCGCCATCGCCGTGCTACAGCTGCCATTTCCGCTGATCGTGCTCGCCGCAGCCCTTCTGGGCATGGCGGGCGGCCGCTGGCTGCCGGGCCACTTTCATCTGGGCGGCACGCAACATGTCGGCGCAGCCCGCTACGGCGCCGCCCTCATCGATGACGACACGCCCACGCCGGAGCACGCGCGCTTCAGCTGGCCGCGCCTGCTGGCCACCTGTGCGCTGGGTCTGGCCCTGGCCTTCCTCGCCTGGCTGGGCCTGGCGCTGGCGGGCGGCGCGGACCAGCCGCTGGCGCAGATGGGCGTGTTTTTCAGCAAGGCGGCCCTGCTCACGTTTGGCGGCGCGTATGCCGTGCTGCCCTATCTGGTGCAGGGCGCCGCCGACCACTACCACTGGATCACCAGCGCGCAAATGATGGATGGCCTGGCGCTGGGCGAAACGACGCCCGGCCCCCTGATCATGATCGTCGCCTTCATCGGTTTTGTCGGCGGCTGGAGCCATGCCGTGACAGGGGAGCAGCTGTGGCTGGCGGGCGTGTGCGGCGCGCTCGTCGCCAGCTGGTTTACCTTCCTGCCCTCGTTCATCTTCATCCTGGCCGGCGCGCCGCTGGTGGAAGCATCGCGCGGCAATTTGCGCCTGAGCGCGCCCCTGACGGCCATCTCGGCAGCCGTGGTGGGCGTCATCGCCAGCCTGGCGCTGTTCTTTGGCCGCCATGTCTTCTGGCAAGAAAACCCGCTGCCGCACTGGGACTGGCTGGCGATGTTCATCGCGCTGGCGGCCGGCGTGGCGCTGATCAGGTTTCAAGTGGGCACCATCAAATTGCTGCTCGCCTGTGCCATCTTCGGCCTCGTGCTATCGTATCTGCCTTGAACGACTCAACGTAAGTGGTATCACCTTTCATGGCTGACAAGATTATCTACCTCGCCGAAGCCCGCAACGGGGCACCGGCGATCCCCGCGCAGCTGGAAAGCCCCAGCGGCAATGTGGCCGACAGCCTGGGCCGGCCCCTGCACGACTTGCGCATCTCGATTACCGACCGCTGCAATTTCCGTTGCGTGTATTGCATGCCGAAGGACGTGTTCGACAAGAACCACGTGTATCTGCCGCACACGGATTTGCTGTCGTTCGAGGAAATCACGCGCATCGCGCGCCTGTTCGTCGAGCACGGCGTGGAAAAGATCCGCCTGACGGGCGGCGAACCGCTGCTGCGCAAGAATATCGAAAAGCTCATCGCCATGCTGGCCGACCTGCGCACGCCGTCGGGCCAGCCGCTGGACCTGACCCTGACGACCAATGGTTCCTTGCTGGCAAGAAAAGCGCAGGCGCTCAAGGATGCGGGCCTGAACCGGGTTACCGTGTCGCTCGATTCGCTCGACGACGCCACCTTCAAGCGCATGAACGATGTGGATTTTGCCGTGGCCGACGTGCTGCACGGCATCGATGCGGCGCACCAGGCAGGACTCGGCCCCATCAAGATCAACATGGTCGTCAAGGCCGGCATGAACGAGCAGGAAATCGTGCCCATGGCGCGCCACTTCAAGGGCACGCCGTACATCCTGCGCTTCATCGAATACATGGACGTGGGCGCCTCGAACGGCTGGAACTTGCAGGAAGTCATCCCTTCGGCAGAAGTCGTACGCCGTATCGGCGCGCAGATGCCCTTGCTACCCATCAACCCGAACTACACGGGCGAAACGGCGGCGCGCTGGCGCTATGCGGATGGCAGCGGCGAGATCGGCCTCATTTCCAGCGTCACGCAAGCGTTCTGCGCCGACTGCAGCCGCGCCCGCCTCTCGACCGAAGGCAAGCTGTACACGTGCCTGTTCGCCAGCAGCGGCCACGACTTGCGCAGCCTGCTGCGCGGCGGCCACAGCGATGCGGAAATTTCCTCGGCCGTGGCGCAGCTGTGGCGCGGCCGCGGCGACCGCTATTCGCAATTGCGCACCAGCCAGACGGATTTGACGGGCGGCGCACTTGAGCACGGTAAAAAGAAAGTGGAAATGTCGTACATCGGCGGCTGAATCGGGAGCGGCGCCCGCTTGCCGCTGCTACCATGGCGTATGCATCCACATTTTCGCCTCTCATGATCAATCAACACGACATTACCGGCCTGATCCTGGCCGGCGGCCTCGGCACGCGCATGGGCCAGCGCGACAAGGGCATGCTGCCCCTGCATGGCCAGCCCCTGGTCCGCCACGTGCTGCAGCGCCTGGCGCCGCAAGTGGGCCAGCTGGCCATCAGTGTCCATGCGGATGCCGGAGATTACGCGCGCTTCGGCCTGCCCGTGTGGCCCGACGCGCTGCCCGGCCAGCTCGGTCCGCTGGCAGGCTTGTACAGCGGCATGCAGCATGCCACCGCCCCCTATCTGCTCACCGTGCCGTGCGACTCGCCATTGCTGCCGCCCGACCTGGCAGCGCGCCTGGCCGCCGGCCTGGCCGAGCACAATGCGGACCTGGCCATCGCCGTCACCGAGGACATCGATCCCGCGACGGGCCAGACGGTACGCCGCCCGCACCCCGTCTTCTGTCTCGTCAAGACTTCCGCCCTGCCCCAGCTCGATGCGTACCTGCGCGGCGGAGAGCGCCGCATGCGCACCTGGCATGGCCCCTTGAAACTGGCCGAGGTGCTGTTCGAGAACAATAGCGCGTTCGGCAACATCAATACCCCGGACGAGCTGGCGGCCCTGCAGGCGCAGGGCCTGTCCGTGCCGATGGCACAAGCCATCCTGGCCGACACCGTCGCGCCTGTCGCCGAGATCGAGGAACTGCCGCTGCCGCAAGCGTTCGAGCGCATCCTGGCGGCCGACATCATCTCGCCCATCAGCGTGCCCGCGCACGACAATTCCGCCATGGATGGCTACGCCCTGCACGGCGCCGACCTCGGTGGCGACACTGCTGTCACCCTGGCCGTGGTCGATACCATCCTGGCCGGGCGTCCCGGCACGGTCAACATTGGACGCGGCCAATGCGCGCGCATCATGACGGGCGCCGTCATGCCGGACGGCTGCGACAGCGTGGTGCCGCAGGAACTGGTGCAGCACGCCAGCGCACAGCACATCACCGTGGCGCCGGACTGCATCCGCGCCGGCGACAACCGCCGCTTCAAGGGCGAAGACTTGATGCAGGACCAGCCTGCCCTGCTGCAAGGCAAACGCCTGGGTCCTGCGGAACTGGGGCTACTGGCCTCGCTGGGCATCGCCACGGTGCCCGTGCGCCGGCGCCTGCGCGTGGCCTTCTTTTCCACCGGCGACGAGTTGCGCTCGATCGGCGAGCAACTCGACGCGGGCTGCATCTACGACAGCAACCGCTACACCCTGCTGGGCATGCTGACCCGCCTCGGCTGCGACGTGCTCGACATGGGTATCGTCAAGGACAATCCGCAAGCGCTGGAAGCGGCCCTGCGCGGCGCCTGCGCTTCGGCCGACGTCATCATCACGTCGGGCGGCGTGTCCAGCGGCGCGGCCGATTTTACGCGCGACATCCTGGCGCGCCTCGGTGAAGTGGCCTTCTGG
The DNA here is from genome assembly GCF_002735685.1 of Janthinobacterium sp. BJB301. NCBI lineage: Bacteria > Pseudomonadati > Pseudomonadota > Betaproteobacteria > Burkholderiales > Oxalobacteraceae > Janthinobacterium > Janthinobacterium sp. BJB301. The sequence goes on from NZ_PDZJ01000002.1 coordinate 376,771, forward strand.
CAAATCAACATGCGCCCGGGCCGCCCCATGGCCTTCGGCCGGATTGCCAGCGAAGGCGAATCGGCACTACTGCTGGGCCTGCCCGGCAACCCCGTGGCCGTGATGGCGGCGTTCTATTTCCTCGCCCGCCCGACCCTGCTGCGCCTGATGGGCGCCGCTGCGGACACGGCCAGCCTGCCGCTGCTGCAGGTGGCGGCGCAAGCGCCCATCCGCAAGAAACGGGGCCGCACGGAATACCAGCGCGGCATCGTCGAACGGGGCGCGGACGGGCGCCAGCACGTGCGCGTGACGGGAGCGCAAGGCTCCGGCATCCTGCGCTCGATGACGCAAGCCAATTGCATGATCGTGCTGCACGAAGCGCAAGGCCACGTGGCGGCCGGCGACCTGGTCGATATCGTGCTGTTCCATGGATTGACCTGATGCACCACCACCGGCCAGGCTGACGCGCTGGCCGGGCCGTATTCCACGCTGCGTCACCTGTGTCTCCCCCTCCTCTTCACAACGGCCCGCCCTGCGCGGGCCGTTCGCATTGCCCCTTCGCAATCAATTTATCCTGCACGGCAACTGTTCGGCTATCAAGATAAAAATATTAATCATTTCCATGACCAATAAATCAATAAAGACAACACTAATTGTAATAATTTTATTTATTAGTTGATATTGAAGTTTCTTCGGTGATAACATTCAAGCTTGTATAAAGTTCAATTTTGATATTGTTTTCATGAGGAAACTAACAATGAGACACAGCTCATGGATCGCGGGAGCCAGCATGCTGGGCGTGGCATGCCTGCTTGCTACCTTGTCCCTGGCGCCCTTGACCGCCAGCGCGAAAGGCATCGCGCGCGCCGGTGTGCTGGATAACTGCAACTGGAACCGTCCAGGCGTCGACCCGTTCATGGGTGACGTGGTGGCGGCGGTAGACCGCTATACGGATATCGCGCCGCCAGTGCGCGAACAATTGAAGGAGCGCATGCGCGCGCGCCAGTACGATGAGATCGTGGTGATCAGCCGCGACGCCATCCGCGGCAAGGGCAACTACAACACGCGCATCAGCGACATGCATTTCGGCCCTGGCCGCGTTTGCCGCAATGTCACACGTGCAGGCTGGAGCGAACAGATGCAGGAACGGGGACTCGTGTATTGCGTACAGGGCCAGTGCATCCTCGTGCCGACGATTTGCCGTAACGTCAGCCGTATCACGCAGGCACCCGCGTCGGCGCCGCCGGCGGCAGGCGCCGCGCCCGGCGGTGCAGCGCCTGTTGCGGCCGCCCCCGCCGCCCCGGAAGCGGCAGGCGTGCCACTGATCGACAATCCCGACGCCTTGCGCGGCGGTTCTTTCACGGGCGGCGCCATGCCGCCCGAGGTGGCCAGCATTCCGTTCCTGCCTTTCAACAATTATGTGCGCACCGTCGGCGGCATCACGCCGCCGGCCGGCATGGGCGGCGGCGGTGGTGGCGGTGGCGGTCTGCCGCCGGACCAGGGCAGCAGCATCATCGTGCCACCCACCGTGATCATCCCCACCTTTCCACCCACGGTGCCGACGGTCTTGCCGGCCGTGCCCGAACCGCAAACCTGGGCCATGCTGCTGGCGGGACTGGCGCTGGTCGGCTACAGCGCGCTGCGCCGCCGCACTGTGCGGGCGGCCTGAGGCGGCGCGCTACTCGCCGTCGCCGGCGTCCGCCTTACCCAGCAGCAAGGCGGCCGCCTCGCCCGGCAAGGCTTCCACGGATTTCAATTTGCGCGCCATCTGCCGGCTGCGCACTTCCGCGCTTTCGATATTCTTCGCCGCCTTTTCCAGGGTCAGCCGGGTTTGCGACAGCACGTCGCCGAACTTGCCGAACTCCGTCTTGACGGCGCCCAGCACTTGCCACACTTCCGACGAGCGCTTTTCCAGCGCCAGGGTGCGGAAACCCATTTGCAGGCTGTTGAGCAAGGCCGTCAACGTGGATGGTCCGGCGATGCTGACCCGGTGCACGCGCTGCAATTCGTCGGCCAGGCCCGGGCGGCGCAACACTTCCGCATACAAGCCTTCCGTGGGCAGGAACAGGATGGCAAAGTCGGTGGTGTGCGGCGGCGCCAGGTATTTCTCGGCGATGGTTTTCGCTTCGCCCCGCACGGCCCGTTCCAGCTCGCGTCCGGCCAGGGCCACGCCGTCGGCATCGGCCCGCTCGGCCGCCTCGACCAGGCGCTCGTACTGTTCCTTGGGAAACTTCGCGTCGATCGGCATCCACACGGGAGGGCCGCCGTCGGACAGGCCCGGCAGTTTCAAGGCGAATTCCACGCGCGCGCCGCTGCCGGCCACGGTTTCCACGTTCTTCGCATACTGGTCGACAGTGAGTACCTGCTCCAGCAGCATTTCCAGCTGCACTTCGCCCCAGGTGCCACGCGTCTTCACATTGGTGAGTACCCGCTTCAAATCGCCCACGCCCAGCGCCAGCTGCTGCATCTCGCCGAGACCCTGGTGGACTTTTTCCAGCCGCTCCGACACTTGCTGGAACGACGCACTGAGGCGCGTTTCCAGCGTGGCGTGCAGTTTCTCGTCGACCGTCTTGCGCATCTCTTCCAGGCGTGCGCCATTGTCGGCCTGCAAGTCGCGGATCTTGTTCTCGAGCGTGGCGCGCACTTCCAGCATGCGCTGCGCATTCGATTCCGTCAGCTGGGCCAGGGTTTGATTGGTACTCTCGGCAAAGCGCGCCAGGCTTTGCGCCTGCTCTTCGCGCCCGACTTTCCCCTGCGCCTGCATCTGCGTGCGCAGGCTGTCGAGTTGTTGCAGAGTCGCCGCCTGGAATTGCGCCAGGCCGGTGGCCAGGTCCTGGCGCGTCGCTTGCGCCGATGCCTGCAGTTGCAGCCGCACTTCGCGCTCGACCCGGTCGATGCGCTCCAGGCTTTGCTGCTGGTGCTGTTGCACCAGCGCCAGGGTGGTGGCGCCATCGCCGGCCGCGCCACGCGGGCGCAGCAAGATCAATAGCAACAGGACGATGGCGACGATGGCGGCGCCCAGCAGGCTGTAAAACTCGATTGGGCTCATGGGTGTCAGTCAGGCTTGTTGCGCATCCAGTCGGCCGTCTGATAGAACGATTCCATCAGGCGTACGCGCAAGGATTCTTCGATGCCCGTGTCTTCCATGGCCCAGGCCATGGCGCGCAGCCACTGGTCGCGCTCGCTGGTGCCGATGGCGTAGGGCAAGTGACGGGCGCGCAGGCGCGGGTGGCCGAATTTCTCGATATACAAATCCGGTCCGCCCATCCAGCCCGTGAGGAAGAAATACAGCTTGTCGCGCGAGCCGTCCGTCGATGGCGGATGCATGACGCGGATGCCGGCGAACTCGGCTTCGAGCTCCATCAAGTCATAAAAACGGTCGACCATTTCGCGCAGCACGGGGGCGCCGCCGATGGTCTCGTACAGGGTGGGGGCAGTGGTATCAGTCATGGCCGCCATGATAGCGCAAGCGCTGGCGCCTCATGCGGCGGCAGCTGTCGCTGCCACAATAAAAAGCAATATACTTGACTGATCAAGCTTATATCAACTACTATACAACCTTTAAACACAGGAAGATACAGCATGTCGACCACCGCAGAATCCCACTTGATGCGCAATACCAACTTCCGCTGGCTGCTGGGCGGCGGCCTCGTGTCCATGCTGGGCGACCAGTTCAGCATGCTGGCCCTGCCCTGGCTGGTGCTGAGCCTGACGGGCGATAGCCTCAGCCTGGGCATCGCCGTGGCCCTGATGGGCGCGCCCCGCGCCGTGCTCATCTTGTTGGGTGGCACGGTCGCCGACCGGCATTCGCCCCGGCGCGTACTGCTGGTGAGCAAACTGGCCAATGCCGCCATCCTGCTGGCGCTGGCCGGGCTGCTGCTGCTGGACCAGGCCAGCCTGGCGCTGGCGTATGCGGCCGCGCTGGCGCTGGGCATCGCTTCCGCCTTCGGCATTCCCGCCGGCACGGCCATCCTGCCGCAAGCCGTGCCGTCGCAGTCACTGCAAGCGGCCAACAGCCTGCAGATGGGCGCGCGCCAGTTGTCCTTGCTGGCCGGTCCCCTGCTGGCGGCGCTCGTGCTCGGCACCCACGATGGCGCCCGGCACACCGGCATGGCGGCGCTGGCCGCCGCCTTTGCCATCGATGCGCTGACGTTCCTGTTCTCGGCCTGGACCTTGCGGCAAGTCAGCCTGCGGCCACTGGCCGCGGCGGCGGCGCAGGGCATGTGGCGCGACATGGAGGCGGGCCTGGCCATGGTGTGGCGCGACATTCCCTTGCGCAGCTGCTATGTTTACTGGGCGGTGGTGGCCTTCTTCGTCATGGGGCCGCTGCAAGTGGCCTTGCCCGTGCTGGCCAGCGAGCGCCTGCACGGCGCCGCGGCGCTGGGTGTGCTGATGGGCGCGCACGGTGCCGGCACCCTGGCCGGCATGCTGGCGTCCAGCCTGGGCGGCGCCTGGCTGCACCGCCGCTTCGGCGCCACCCTGCTGCTGGTCGATGCGGTCGTGGGCCTGCTGCTGATGGCGCTGGGGCAAATCGGCACGGCCTGGCAGGGCGCGGCCTTGCTGGCATTGACGGGAATGCTGGGCGGCTATGTGCAGGTAGCCATCTTTACGTGGATACAGCGGCGCGTGGCGCCCGCCATGCTGGGCCGGGCAATGGCACTGTTCATGGGCATCTTCCTGGGACTGGCGCCCCTGTCGGCGGCGGCCACGGGTGCGTTGCTGCGCCACCTGAGCGTGGGCGAGCTGTTCTGCGCTGGCGGCGCCCTGCTGCTGGCCGCCGCCATGGCCGCCATATTGTGGACGGATATTCCCCGCATCGGGGCAAGCGATTATGCAGTTCAACCTTAAGGCAGTCACAGCATGGATAAAACACGACAAGCGGCCCTGAAAGCGGCCTACCGGCAACAAGCGCCCGCGCTGGGCATCATCGCGCTGCGCCACTTGCCCAGCGGACGCACCCTGCTCGAACGCAGCCGCAATGCCCCTGGCGCGCTGAACCGCCATCGCTTCGAACTGAACCTGGGCAAGCACCGCAATACGCTACTGCAGGCTGACTGGCAACGCGACGGCGCGGCGGCCTTCCGTTTCGAGCTGCTCGATGCCGTCAAGGTGCCCGACGATCCCGCCTTCGATGCGGATGCCGAACTGGACGCCCTGCTGGCGCTGTACCAGGCACAGCTGCTGGAGCAGGGACAGGCACGCTATTGAGCGGCCATGCTTTACACTTGCGCAATCAAGCACTTCGCAGCGAATTGAAAGGACGTCATGATTGATCACACTCCCCCGCCGCCGGACGGCGCCAGCGCGCTGGACTTCTGCCTGCGCCTGGCGCGCGCCCAGGCCGTGCTGGTGCGCCGCTTCGACAGCATCCTGGGCAATCTGCATGGCCTGAGCTTCAGCGATTATCAATTGCTGTACCACTTGCAGCGCGCGCCAGGCGGCCGCCTGCGCCGCATCGACCTGGCCGAACGCCTGGCGCTGACGGCGTCCGGCATCACGCGCTCCTTGATGCCGCTGGAAAAAATCGGCCTGGTGGCGCGCCAGGCCGATGCGCGCGATGCCCGTGTCGGCTATGCCGTCATCACGGAAGCGGGACAAGCCCTGCTGCTCCACGCCGATGCGACAGCGCAGGCACTGGGCCAGGAATTGCTGGGCAGCGCCAGCGCGGAACAGCTGGCACCGCTGTCCATGCTGCTGGCCGGCATCGCCGGCAGCCAGCCAGCGAACGGCTGACGCATCGCCCTTACACGAGCGCCAGCTTGCGCAGGCGCCGCGTCGACTGCCAGTGTTCCACGCCCGTTTCGTCGCGGATGGCGGCGCAGGCGGCCAGCACTCTTGCGCACTCATCCTCGCGCAAGCCCGCATTCAGGGTCAGGCGCACGATGGCGCGGTTCTTCGCCGTAGCCGGGGCACAAAACATGGCGCCGTAAATGCCGTGCCGTTCCAGCGCCTGGCGCAGGGCCAGGGTGGCCGGTTCGCCGCCAGCCTCCAGCGCCACGATCTGCTCCGTGCCATCGCTGACGTTGTAGCCCAGCTCGCGCAAGCCGTCGCGCACCTGCAGCGTGTGGCGCCGCAGGGTGGCGCGGCGCTCGTCGGCGGCCATGATGAAATCGAGCGCCGCGCCCAGCCACGCCAGCTCATGCGCCAGCAGGCAGGAACTGAAGATGGCGGGGCGTGATTCGGACAAGAAATACCCCTTGAAGCGGCTGGAACAGCTGATGAAACCGGCCCGGCCCGCGAAGGCCTTGGCCAGCGATGCCGTGCGGAAATGCACGCGGTGGCCCAGTCCCCAGGCTTCCACCAGGCCCGCGCCCTGCGGGCCGTGCGTGCCCAGCGAATGCGACTCGTCGACCACCACCACGCAGTCGCTGCGCTCGGCGATATCGAGCAGCTCCAGCAGCGGCGCCAGGCTGCCGTTGGTGCTGTACAGGGCATCGACGACAATCACGCCGCGGCCATGCTTTGCCACCTGCCGCCGCAGGTGCGTCATGTCGTTGTGCAGGAAGGGCACGGCCTGGGCCTGGGCCGACAGCACGCCTTCCCACAGCGACGCGTGAGCCTGCATGTCCAGGTAGACGGGAATGCCGGGGCCGGCGATACACTGCAGCAAGCCGACGTTGGCCGCCATGCCGGACTGCGCCAGGATGCCATCCTCGCAGCCCATGAAGCGGGCCAGCCGGCTTTCCAGCCGGTGCTGTTCGCTACCTTCCTGCAAGTACACGGCCGACATCAGCATGCCGCCCGCATGCGCCTGCAGGGATGCCACCTGCGCCGCCACCAGCGTCGGCTCGGCGGCGATGGACAGGTAGTCATTGCCGGCCAGGAAAATAGCATGGGCGGGGGTCGGTTGCCAGGCATGGGGATGCTGGCCGCCCAGCAGTTTTTCGATGCGCGTGATGTGATGCGCATCCATGCGCCGCACGATGTAGTCGGGCAGGCAGTGTTCGGCACGGGCGAAAGATGGGGTATGCACGCTGGTAGCGATAGTCATGGTTTTTCTCCTAGGGAAAGGTTTGCTGCAAATTAAAGCCTTGACCGTGTTGCAAACCCATCCATTGACGTATATCAATGTCCGACGAGATAACCGTTCAACCAGGAAAATTTACGCGATGATAATGTTCTAAAGAGAATCTAGGCAGAGTCATGACGCAGCAATTGCAAGGACGATGGACACACTGGCGCAGGCGCCTGCTCCATTCGCTGCTGCATGAGCGCGTGCCGCATGAGGACCTGGCCGGCCGAGTCGCCATGCTGGCCGCCGTGGGCACGGTGGCGATGCCGCTGTACTACCTGCTGTGGCATTACTTTTTTCCGCAAGCCTATGAAAACCTGACCCTGCGCCTGACGGGCGTGGGCATCTGCATGGCTGGCCTGTTTGCCCGCCGCTTCTCGGTCCGCTGGCTGTCGCGTTACCTGCTGTTCGCGCTCAGCTACATCCTGCCCTTCTTCTTTACTTTCATGTTTCTGATGAACCATGCGTCGTCCATCTGGAGCGAATCGCTGCTGATCGGCCTGGTCGTGCTGTTTCATTTCGAAACGAAACTGGCGTGCTGCGCCTACCTGATCGGCACCAGCGCCGCCTGCCTCGCCGTCATTCTGCAAGGGGAAGGCGGCCTCCTGCTGCAACGTGAAGTGCTGCAGCAACTGCCCGTGCACTGGTTCACCATTGCCGCGCTGTCCGTGGTGAAAGTGGGCAGCAAGGTGCTGGAACTCGAACGGCTGGCAGGCCTGGCGGCCGGGCTCGGTTCCGTGGCGCACGAGCTGCGCACGCCGCTGACCAGCGTGGAAGCCAATGTGCGGGGCATGCGCCGGCTGTTGCCGCAGCTGGCCGACCAGGCGGACGACATGCCTCCGTTGCAGGAAGCCCTGTCGCGCATCCAGTTCGAAGTGCGCCACATGCATCACATGATCGATCTGTTCCTGATGAGCGCCAGTGCCGTGAACCGCAACCTCCAGCCTAGCCAGGCGCTATCGATGCTGGAGATGGTGAACTCCGTGCTCAAGCGCTACCCATTTACCAGCAACAGCCAGCGCAGCAGCGTCAAGGTGGACGTGCGCGCCGACTTCCAGTTCGCCGGCCAGGACGAACTGTGCGTGGTGATCCTGCTGAACCTGCTGAGAAACGCGCTGAAAGCCATCCAGCGGGCAGGCAAGGGACGCGTGCGCATCATCATCGACGGCGCCCGCCCCGTGCCCAGGCTGCTGTTCATCGACACGGGCTGCGGCATCGCGAAGAACCGCCTGCCGCTGATCTTCGAGCGTTTTTACTCCTATCCCGTACATAACGGCAGCGGCATCGGCCTGGCCCTGTGCCGGCAGATCGTCACCGCCTGGCAGGCGCGCATCCGCTGCGTGTCGCGCGAGCACGCCTATGCGATTTTCATCCTGGAATTCCCCCAGCCCGTGCCTGCCCGCTTCCAACCCTCTTCCCCCGCAAGGTGACGCATGCAACTGCCCGTCTACACCCATCCGACCCTGACCGTATTGATCGACGATAGCGATTCCTTCCTGAAAAGCCTGGCGTTCCAGCTCGATCCCGGCCTGGCGCGCAAGACTTTCCACGACACCAGCAGCGCCCTGCACTGGTTGCGCCAGAGCGCGCAACCGGGCGAAACGCCGCTGCACGTCAACTTCGATACGCAAAACCTGCCGCCCGACCAGTGCAACGTGGCGCTCGACATCGAACGCATCTGGCGCATCAGCGGCCAGGCGCAGCGCTTTGCCGTGCCCTCCGTGCTGGTGGTCGATTATTCGATGCCGCAGATGAATGGTCTGGAATTTTGCCAGGCCGTGCGCGACTTGCCGTGCAAGAAGATTCTATTTACGGGCGCGGCCGATGAAAAAGTGGCCGTGACGGCCTTCAACCGGGGCTTGATCGACCGCTACATCAAGAAGAGCGACGACGATGCGCTCGACATCCTGGAACAGGAAATCGTTGCCCTGCAGCGCGAGTTCTTCCTGCAGCAATCGGAAACCGTGCGCGACTTGCTGATGCTGCACGACTACAGTTTCCTGCAAGACGAAGCGCTGGCCGCCGTCGTGCACGAGCTGTGCCAGCGCCATGGTTTTGTCGAATACTATATTTTCCCCAATCCCAGCGGCATCCTGTTCTTCACGCGCGAAGGCCACGCCAAGCTGATGATCATCGAGACGGAACGCAGTCTGCATACGCAGTACGAGATGGCCCGCGACAGCGACGCGCCCGAGTCACTGCTGCTGGCCCTGCTGGAAATGCGCGTGATTCCCTACTTTTCCGACGCCGACAGCGACGGCATGTACGCGGCGCAGATCGGCGAAAACTGGTTCCGCTACTGCGCCGCGCCCACCATCTGCCTGGGCCGCATGACGTATTTCTGGGCCCTGTTCGACGTGCCGGCGCACCAGTTGGGGCAGCCGGTGATGTCTTACGCGCAATTTCTGCGGGCGGGCGCAGGCGATAGCGTCAGCGCTTAAGACTAGCCTTCCCGCAAGGTCTGCAAGGGCGGATGTTTCAGCACGTTACGCAAGCCCAGCCAGCCGCCGGCAATCGCGCACAGGGCGCCGGCCAGCAAACCAAAGGCCCACACGCCGGGCGCGAAGCTCCAGGCGAACTTGAACTGGTACGTCGCCAGGGCCCAGCCCATGGCGGCCGCGCCCGATGCCGCCAGCAGGCCGGCCAGTGCGCCGACGAGGGAAAACTCGATCAGCTGGGCCTGCGCCAGCTGGCGCCGCGTGGCGCCCAGCGCGCGCAGCAGGCCCGCTTCGCGCGTGCGCTCGTCCTGCGAGCCCATCAGCGCCGCATACAGCACCAGCAAGCCCGAGGCCAGAGTAAACGCGAAGAGGAATTCCACGGCCGTCACTACCTGGTCCAGCACGCCCTGGATCTGCTTGAGCACGCCACCCACGTCGACCACCGTCAGGTTCGGATAATCGCGCAGCAAGGCATTGCCCAGGTCCGCCTGCGCGGGCGGCAGGTGAAAGGCCGTGATCCACGTCTGCGGCGTATCCGCCATGGCGGCCGGATTGATGATGACAAAGAAATTGACGCGCATCGAACCCCATTCCAGCTTGCGCAAGCTGGTAATGGCCGCTTCCACGGGCTGGCCGGCGATGTCGAAGCGCAGCTTGTCGCCCAGTTTCAGTTTCAATGTCTTGGCGATGCCCTCCTCCACCGACGCCTCGGCCGGCGCACCGGGCCCATTGCCGAACCACTTGCCGGCGATCAGCTTGTTTTCTTCCTGCATCGTGGCCATCGTCGACAGGTTGAATTCGCGGTCGGCCAGGCCCTTGGCCCGGTCGTCCTCGTAGGTGGTTTCCGTGATGGCGTTGCCGTTCACGGCCACCAGGCGCCCGCGTATCATCGGATACAAGGGCGCGTTGGCCACGCCGGCCTGGGCCAGGCGCGCGGCGATCGGGTCTTTCTGTTCCGGCAGGATATTGATCATGAAGCGGTTCGGCGCGTCCGGCGGCGTGGCGTTGCGCCAGGCCACCATCAGGTCGCCGCGCACCACCGTCAGCAGCAGCAAGGCCATCAGGCCCAGCGCCAGCGACACCACCTGGATGACGGTGGCGCCCGGGCGGCGCTGCAGGGAAGTGACGGCAAAACGCCAGCCCTGGTGATTGAAGGCGCCGCGCAGGGTTTTCAGCGAGCGGATGCCCAGCCAGCCGGCCAGGCCGAACAGGGCGAAGCCGCCGAGGAAGCCGGCCGCCGTCAGCAGCGCCAATTTCACGTCGCCCGCCTGCCACAACAGCAGCACGACGAAGGCGGCGATGCCCAGGCCGTACGTGGCCACGGCCAGCGCCTGCGGCGGCTCCTGTTCGCGGCGGATCACGCGGTTATGGGGAACATTGCGCAACTGCAAAATCGGCGGCAGGGCAAAGCCCAGCAGCAACAGCATGCCGGTGGCCACGCCCTGCAGCGCGGGCAGCATCGAGACGGGCGGCAAGTCGCTCTGCACCAGTTTTCCCAACAGCTCCAGCAGCACCAGGTGGCCGCCGAAGCCCACCATCACGCCGACCACGCTGCCGGCCAGGCCGACGAGCAGGAATTCGATCACGTACATGGCCGTGACCTGGTTTTGCGTCAAGCCCAGGCAGCGCAGCATGGCGCAGGCGTCCAGGTGGCGCAGCATGAAGCGGCGCGCCGCCATGGCCACGGCGACGGCCGCCAGCATGGCCGACAGCAAGCCGACGAGCGACAGGAAACGGTCGGCGCGGTCCAGGGTCGATTGCATCTGCGGACTGCCCGATTCCAGCGACTCGATGCGCACGCCCTTGATGGCCTGCGTCTTGATCTGGCTTTCCAGCCAGGTTTGATATTGCGCAAGCTCGGCCGCCTTGGCGGGCGGCGCCGACAGCAGCAGCCGGTATGACACGCGCGAACCGTTCTGCACCAGCGCCGTGGCGGCAAGATCGCTGAGGGGCAGCATCACGCGCGGGGCGAAATTGAGGAAGGAGGCGCCGCGGTCCGGCTCGCTGGCGATCAGTTGCGTGACCGTAAATGCCTTGTCGCCCAGGGTCAGGGTGTCGCCCAGCCTGGCGTTCAGGCTGGACAGGATGGCCGCATCGACCCACAGGGTGCCGGGCGCCGGCACCTGGTCGGTTGGCCGTCCCACGGCATCCTGCGCCTCGCTCGGTTTGGTCGTGATTTTCAGCTTGCCCCGCTGCGGGTAGCCGGGCGAGACGGCCTTGATGGACGCCAGCTGCGACAGCGACTGTTCGCCCTCGCCCGCCTGCGCCATGCTGGGAAACGTCACCGTGTCGGCCAGGAGGAAGCCGCGCTTCTGCGCTTCCGCGCGCCATGCGGCATTGACGGGCTGGTCGGCGCTGATGACCAGGTCGGCCCCCAGCAACTGGTGCGCGTCGCGGTTCAGGCCCGCGCGCAGGCGGTCGACGAAGAAACCCACGGCCGACAGGGCCGCCACGGCGACGATCAGCGCGACGAGCAGGAAACGCAGTTGCCCGGCGCGCCAGTCGCGGCCGGTCATTTTCAGGGAGAGGCGGAACATGGGCGGCGGGTCTTTATGAAGATGTTATTGCGCGCTGCCGTGGGCGGCCGCGTGCTGGGCGAAATACGCATCGACGGTGGCGAGGAAGGCGTCTTTCTGCGCTTGCGGCAGGAAGGCGGCGATGAAACCGTTGCGCGCCAGGCGTTGCGCGTGGGACAGGCCCAGCGGCAAGGCGTCGAAGATGGCGTCGAAATTGTCGTTCATGTAGCCGCCGAAATACGCGGGATCGTCCGAGTTCACCGTCACCAGCAGGCCGGCGTCGAGCAGTTGCACCAGGTTGTGGTCATGCATCTGGTCGAACACGCGCAGCTTGGTGTTCGACAGCGGGCAGACCGTCAAGGCGACCTGTTCGCGCGCCAGGCGGGCCGTCAGTTCCGCGTCTTCCAGGCAGCGCACGCCATGGTCGATGCGTTCGACCTGCAAGTCGTCGAGCGCCGTACGGATGTAGGCGGGCGGACCTTCCTCGCCCGCGTGGGCCACCAGGTGCAGGCCCAGCTCGCGGCAACGGGCAAACACGCGCGAGAATTTCTCGGGCGGGTTGCCCACTTCCGACGAGTCGAGACCGATGCCGATGAATTTGTCGCGGTGCGGCAGCGCGTCTTCCAGGGTCTCGAACGCTTCTTCCTCGCTCAGGTGGCGCAGGAAGCACAGGATCAGGGCCGCGCTGACGGGACTGTCCTGGCAGGCGCGGTGGATGCCGTTGATCACGTCGGCCATGGCCACGCCGCGCGCCGTGTGGGTTTGCGGGTCGAAGAAGATTTCCGTGTGCAGCACGTTATCAGCTTCGGCGCGGCGCAGGTAGGCTTGCGTCATGTCATAGAAATCCTGCTCTTTCAAGAGCACGCTTGCGCCAGCGTAATAAATGTCGAGAAAAGACTGCAAATCCGTAAAAGCATAGGCGCTGCGCAAGTGTTCCACCGATTCATAGCCCAGCGGCACGCCATTGCGCTCTGCCAGTGCGAAAATCAGTTCTGGCTCCAGCGAGCCTTCGATATGGATATGCAGTTCGGCCTTCGGCATGCCGCGGACGATCGCGCGCAATTGGGGGGTCATCATGGGTGTTCCTTATAGGGTGACGATAAAAATGCTGGCTCGCACGCGCGGCGCGCAGGGCCATCAGACATGCAGGCATCTTAGCGCAAGATGGCCAGCCTCACCGGCGCCCGGCCGCCATGGCACAGGCCGCGGCAGCGCCATGGCCGGCTCCGGCACGCGCTGGCGAATTGTCGTATGATGATTTAAAAGGTACAAAAAGGTTCATTGAAATTGATGGAAAATCTGATGATTTATCCAATTAAATCAACAATTTACAAACAAGTATTAAGGATATGCTGACATATCTTTTGACTTCCTGATCCTTTAGAGCAATAATAAATTTCATGGGGTAAAGGTAGGTGCAACAAGCGCTATCAACAGTGAAAAAAAAGCCGGCTGGCTACGTCAGCACACGGCATCAAGCGCCAGTTTTTTGGTCCGGGCAATCCGGACTCGCAAAGACAGCCGGGCTTGAAACAACAATAAAAATCGATACGGGGTACAGGAAAAGTTCAGACGGCAAGCCCAGGCGAGTGCCAGGCGGGCGGCCATGGTGACTGGCAGTACAGGTTTACATTAAAGGACATTGACATGACCATTTTTGATAACTATGCAGCACGCTACGAGCGCACCCGCGAAGAGGAAATGTCGCTCACCGAATACCTGGCCCTGTGCAAGAAGGACAAGCTGACCTATGCCAGCGCGCCCGAACGCATGCTGGCCGCCATCGGCGAGCCGCAACTGGTCGACACGCGCAACGACACGCGCTTGTCGCGCATCTTCGCCAACAAGATCATCAAGATCTATCCCGCCTTCCGCGAGTTCTACGGCACCGAGGAAGTCATCGAGCAAGTCGTCTCGTATTTCCGCCATGCGGCGCAAGGCCTGGAAGAACGCAAGCAGATCCTGTATCTGCTGGGGCCTGTCGGCGGCGGCAAGTCGTCGATCGCGGAAAAGCTCAAGTCGCTGATGGAGCATGTGCCCTTCTATTGCCTGAAAGGCTCGCCCGTCAACGAATCGCCGCTGGGCCTCTTCAACGAGGAAGAGGACGGCACCATCCTGGAAGAGGATTACGGCATCCCGCGCCGCTACCTGCGCAACATTCCCAGCCCGTGGGCCGTGAAGCGCCTGCATGAATACAATGGCGATATCAACCAGTTCCGCGTCGTCAAGCGCTACCCGTCCGTGCTGAAACAGATCGCCATCTCGAAGACGGAGCCGGGCGACGAAAACAACCAGGATATTTCTTCGCTGGTGGGCAAGGTCGACATCCGCAAGCTGGAAGACTATGCGCAGGACGACCCGGACGCCTACAGCTATTCGGGCGGCCTGTGCCTGGCCAACCAGGGCCTGATGGAATTCGTGGAAATGTTCAAGGCGCCGATCAAGGTCTTGCACCCGCTGCTGACGGCCACGCAGGAAGGCAACTACAAGGGCACAGAAGGCTTCGGCGCCATCCCGTTCGACGGCATCATCCTGGCCCACTCGAACGAGTCGGAATGGAAGACCTTCAAGAACAACCGCAACAACGAGGCGTTTCTTGACCGTATCTATATAGTCAAGGTGCCGTACTGCCTGCGCGTCTCCGATGAAATCAAGATCTACGACAAGCTGGTGGCCAATTCCTCGCTGGTCAAGGCCCCATGCGCGCCCGGCACCCTGCGCATGATGGCGCAGTTCGCCATCCTGTCGCGCCTGAAAGACCCGGAAAACTCCAGCATCTTTTCGAAGATGCTCGTCTACGATGGCGAGAACCTCAAGGATACGGACCCGAAAGCCAAGTCCATGCACGAATACGTCGATTACGCGGGCGTGGATGAAGGCATGAACGGCTTGTCGACGCGCTTTGCCTTCAAGATCCTGTCGAAAGTGTTCAACTTTGACAATTCCGAAGTGGCCGCCAATCCCGTGCATCTATTATATGTACTGGAACAGCAGGTCGAGCGCGAGCAGTTCGCGCCGGAACTCGAGCAGCGCTACTTCTCCTATATCAAGGAGCACCTGGCGCAGCGCTATGTGGAATTCATCGGCAAGGAGATCCAGACGGCTTACCTGGAAAGCTATTCGGAATACGGACAGAACATCTTCGACCGCTATGTGACGTTTGCCGATTTCTGGATACAGGACCAGGAATACCGCGATCCGGACACGGGCGAAAGTTTCGACCGCGAATCGCTGAACAATGAACTGGAAAAGATCGAGAAGCCGGCCGGCATTTCCAATCCGAAGGATTTCCGCAATGAAATCGTGAACTTCGGCTTGCGCGCGCGGGCCTCGAACGGCGGCAAGAATCCCGCCTGGACCAGTTATGAAAAGTTCCGCACCGTGATTGAAAAGAAAATGTTTTCGAATACGGAGGAATTGCTGCCCGTGATTTCCTTCAATGCCAAGGCCAGCGCCGACGATGCCAACAAGCACGCCGACTTCGTGGCCCGCATGGTGGAAAAAGGCTATACGGCCAAGCAGGTACGCCTGTTATGCGAATGGTACTTGCGCGTACGCAAGTCGTCATAGCGCGGACAGCGAAGGCGCGCTCCCGCCCGATGGATGGCGGGGCGCGCGAGACGAGAGGCAAGGAGGCACCCTTTGACATATCTCATCGACAGGCGCTTGCAAAGCAAGAATAAATCCGCCGTCAACCGCGAGCGTTTCCTGCGGCGTTACAAGGGCCAGATCAAGGATGCCGTGGGGCGTGCCATCAAGGGGCGCTCGATCACGGACGTCGAGAATGGCGAGAAGGTCAGCATCCCCGTCAAGGACGTGGGCGAACCATCGTTCGGCCACGCGCATGGCGGCGTATGGGAAGTGGTCAATCCCGGCAACAAGGAATACCTGAAAGGCGACCAGATCGCCCGGCCGAAAGGCGGCGGTGGCGGCGGGCGGGGCAAGGCGGGCAATAGCGACGAGACGACGGAAGACGATTTCATCTTTGAATTGTCGCGCGAAGAATTCATGAATTATTTCTTCGAGGACCTGGAATTGCCGCATATGGTGAAAACCCAGCTGACGGCCACCACGGAATTCAAGAACCAGCGCGCCGGCTACAATATGTCGGGCACGCCATCGAACATCCATGTGCTGCGTTCCTTGCGCGGTGCGCTGGGGCGGCGCATCGCCGTCGGCGGCGGCGCCCGCAAGCAGTTGGCGCAGGCCGAGGAAGACCTGGCCGAACTGCTGCACGAAGGCGCGCCCGACAGCGACCCGCTGGTGACGGAACTGCGCCGCCTGATCCACCACCTGCACACGCGCCTGCTGGCCATTCCCTTCATCGACCCGTTCGACTTGCGCTACAGCAACCGCGTCAAGGTACCCAAGCCGATGACGCAAGCCGTCATGTTCTGCATCATGGACGTGTCCGGCTCCATGGACGAGTCGCGCAAGGACACGGCCAAGCGCTTCTTCATCCTGTTATATCTGTTCCTCAAGCGCGTCTACGACAAGATCGAAGTCGTATTCATCCGTCACCATACGGCAGCGGCCGAAGTGGACGAGCATGAATTCTTCAATTCGCGCGAGTCGGGCGGCACCGTCGTATCCTCCGCCCTGCACTTGCTCAACACCATCATCGACGAGCGCTATGGCGCCGGGCAATGGAACAGCTATGTGGCGCAGGCGTCCGACGGCGACAACTGGGACAACGATTCCGTGCTGTGCCGCCAGTTGCTGATCAACACCATCATGCCCAAGGTGCAGTACTACACCTATGTCGAGATCACGGATGGCCCGCAGCAAAACCTGTGGGAGCAATACGCGGGCGTGCTCGACCATCACGCCCATTTCGCCATGCAAAAGATCGTCACGCCGGCCGATATCTACCCGGTCTTCCGCGAACTGTTCAAGAAACAGGTGAAATGATGAGTGCAGCCTTTGACCGCGCCAGCAACACCCCGGGCGAACCGTTCGTGCGCCTGCGCCACCCGAACGCCCTGCCCGAGCAGTCGGAATGGACGTTCGAACTGATCGAGCAAATCCACGAGGAAATCCGCCGCGTAGCGAAACAGTTTGGCCTCGACACCTATCCGAACCAGCTGGAAATCATCACGGCCGAACAGATGATGGATGCCTATACCTCGGTGGGCATGCCCGTCTCCTACAACCACTGGTCTTTCGGCAAGCACTTTCTGTCTACCGAGAAAAGCTACAAGCGCGGCCAGATGGGCCTGGCCTACGAGATCGTCATCAACTCCAACCCCTGCATCGCCTATCTCATGGAGGAAAACAGCCTGACCATGCAGTCGCTGGTGATCGCGCATGCGGCCTACGGCCATAATTCCTTCTTCAAGGGCAATTACCTGTTCCGCGCCTGGACGGATGCGGACGCCATCATCGACTATATGGTGTTTGCCAAGAATTACATCGCCGAATGCGAACAGCGCCATGGCGTCGATGCCGTGGAATTGCTGCTCGACTCGTGCCACGCCATCCAGAACTATGGCGTGGACCGCTACAAGCGCCCGGCGAAACTGTCGATGGCGAAGGAATATGCGCGCCAGAAAGAGCGCGAAGCCTATGTGCAGTCGCAGATCAACCAGCTGTGGCGTACCCTGCCCCGGCGCGAGGATGACGAGGACGAGGAAGACCAGCGCAAGGCCGCCCCCCGCTTTCCGCCCGAACCCGAGGAAAACCTGCTGTACTTTATAGAGAAGTACGCGCCGCTGCTGGAACCATGGCAGCGCGAGATGGTGCGCATCGTGCGCAAGATTTCCCAGTACTTCTACCCGCAACGGCAAACCCAGGTCATGAACGAGGGCTGGGCCACCTTCTGGCATTACACGATATTGAACCAGCTGTATGACGAAGGCGTGGTGGGTGACGGCTTCATGATGGAATTCCTGAAAAGCCATACCAATGTGGTCTACCAGCCGCCCATCGACAGCCCGTATTACAGCGGCATCAACCCGTATGCGCTGGGATTTGCCATGATGAGCGACATCCGCCGCATCTGCGAGCACCCGACGGACGAAGACCGCGCCTGGTTTCCCGACATGGCAGGCAGCGACTGGCGCAAGAGCCTAGACTTTGCCATGCGCAATTTCAAGGATGAAAGCTTCATTGCCCAGTATTTGTCGCCGCGGCTGATCCGCGAATTCCACTTCTTTGCCGTGCTTGACGACGACAAGAATGAAAAACTGGCCATTTCCGCCATCCATGACGATGCTGGCTACCGCTACGTGCGCCAGCAGCTGGCCGAGCAGTACAACCTGGGCAACCGCGAGCCGAACATCCAGGTGTGGTCCGTGAATACGCGCGACGACCGCGCCTTGACCCTGCGCCACACGCAATTCCAGCGCCGCCCGCTGAACCAGCAGGCAGCCGAGGTGCTCAAGCATGTGGCGCGGCTGTGGGGCTTCGATGTGCACCTCGATACGGTCGATCCCCAGGGCGTGGTCCTGGGCACCCTGAATTGCCGGCGCGAGAAGCGCAACCGGCGCGATGACCCGGTTGTCCGGCCATGAAATGTTTTGTTGATAATAATCAATAGCAAGAATATAAGCGCTTCCTATGCCCGTATAGGAATTCAGTATGGCCTGACGGCCTCAAATAGGCCTCCAGGAGCGCCTTTTTTGACCTGGGTGAAGTGCGTTCCGCACCCGTTTGGTGCGCACCGAAGGCTAAGTGGTCTGGTTCAGAGCCAAAACATTTCCATAAAGAAAGATTTTTCTCCAAATTTAGCAGTTTCCATATTGGATATCACGAAATATAATTCCGCCATATAGGCACATCGGAGAACTTAGCAGCGGTCGTCCAAAACGGCTGTAAAAAACCGATAAGACCGCCTTTTTTTCTGTCCGAAAGCGTGCAAAGATGACATAAGCAAGTACGTTTTCAGGGCGCAAAAGCGCCAAAAATTTAACCGGTTTTAGGCGTTAAAAATCTGTGTAAAATAAAGAATTCGTATGTATAATTCGGCGACGTCCCGGATACGGCTGGAGCTTTGTGTCGTCATTTTGGGGTTCAGTTGCAAGACAAGAGATGGTATTTGGAGAAAGCAGGCATGAATTTTTCGAACGAGAAAAGTCCCAAGAACTACACAGGCATAACTGTCGTTGTCCTGCTGCACGTTCTCGCGGCTTACGGGATCGCGACGGGCTTGGGCAAGCGGTTAGTTACCAAAATGATGGAACCGGTTGAAACCAAGATTATCGAGGAAGTCAAACCGCCTCCACCGAAGGATCTTCCACCGCCACCACCGCCGCCAGAAATGAAGGCGCCACCGCCGCCATTCATTCCGCCAGTCGAGGTGAACGTGCAGCAGCCGCCGCCACAACAGAACGTGATTGCAAATACGACTGCTGTGAAGCCAGCCACGAATGTATTGGCACCGCCAACGCCGCCTGCACAGCCTGCGCCAACTCCTGGACCAGCCAAATCGGTGCGTACACCGGCAGTGGTTGACTTCAGTGTCTGCGAAAAACCGGCTTATCCAAAGTCGTCGCAGCGCAATGAGGAAACCGGTGTGGTGACACTGTCGTTCCTGATCGGTGTAGACGGCAAGGTCGCTGATTCGAAGATCGTGAAGTCCAGCGGCTTCAGAGACCTGGACAAAGCCGCGGTGCAAGGTATTAGCCGCTGTACATTTAAGCCGGCAACAGTTGACGGCAAGCCGGAACAAGGCTGGCAGCAAATGCAATACGTTTGGTCGCTGGATTAAAACCCGAGACAGTTATCCCCTGTCTCACACTATGATTTCGTTGTCATTACGTTCAGCGATCTGTTATTTTTAATTTTGGAGGAAGCATGTTTAAGAATACCCGTTTGTCCGCATTTTTTGCCGCGGTTCTGTTGTCCGTTACCGCTACTACCGCTCTGGTAGCAGCTCCGGCATTCGCTGACGCGCCAGCATCGGCTGCCGCTTCGGCTCCTGCGGCAGACGCTGCACCAGCACCAGTTGCTGCAGATGCAGCCGCTCCAGCAGCAGACGCAGCAGCTCCAGCCGCTGATGCAGCAGCTCCAGCCAAAACCGAAGAAGTGCACAACCCGTTCGGCCTGTCCGCAGTATGGGACGGCGGCTTCGTGCCACGCGCTACCCTGATCATCCTGTCCATCATGTCGATCGGCAGCTGGTACATCATCATCACCAAACTGCTGGATCAAATGAAGATCTTCAAGCAAGCCAAAGAAGCCGCTTCCAAATTCTGGAAAGCTCCTTCGATCGCTGCTGGTTCGGCAACCCTGAGCGAAGGCTCGCCATTCCGCTTCATCGCTGAATCGGGCACCAAGGCAACCGCACACCATGACGGCGCCCTGCTGGAACAAATCGACCTGTCGACCTGGGTGACGATGTCGATCCAGCGCGCTTCGGACAAAGTCCAATCGCGTCTGCAAGATGGCCTGTCGTTCCTGGCAACCGTTGGTTCGACCGCACCGTTTATCGGTCTGTTCGGTACCGTTTGGGGTATTTACGGCGCGCTGACCGCTATCGGCATGACCGGTAACGCATCGATCGACAAAGTTGCAGGTCCAGTTGGTGAAGCACTGATCATGACCGCTTTCGGTCTGCTGGTCGCTGTTCCTGCCGTTCTGGGTTACAACTGGCTGGTTCGTCGTAACAAATCCGCAATGGAAGACATCCGCTCGTTCAGCGCCGACGTTCACTCGGTTCTGGTTTCCGGCGTAATGTCGACCAGCGAAGCTGGCCGTGCTGCCGGCGCTAAAAAGATCGGATAAGAATCATGTCGATGTCCGTCGGCTCCGACAGCGGAGATGAAGATCAAGTAATGTCAGAAATCAACACGACGCCGCTCGTCGACATCATGTTGGTTTTGCTGATCATTTTCTTGATCACCAGTCCGGTTGTCCTCAAATTGCAGAAAATCGATCTGCCGATCGAGGCCAACCAAGCCCTTCAAAGCAAGCCAGAAAACGTCAACATCGTTGTTAACAAGGACGGTGAGATTTACCTGGGCCAGACCAGACTGAAAGACACGAACGAATTGTTCGATTATCTTAAAGTTGAAGCAGTGAAAGTACCGCAGCCGGAAGTACACGTTCGTGGCGACCAAGAAACACGCTACGAATCGATCGGCCGGGTTATTTACACGACCCAACGTGCCGGGATCCAGAAGGTCGGCTTCATCACCGAACCACCTGACAAGGGCTGATAGCGACTGGCGGCGGCGTCCCGGCAACATGGGGATGCCACCGCCAGAAGCTGACCGGGCGGCAGTTTCGCCCGGTGCTTCGTTGGACTTCTTAAAGGAAACACTATGAGTATGAATGTCGGTTCGGGAAGCGCAGCAGGCGCGGATCCGGAACCAATGATGGAACTGAACATGACGCCCCTCATCGACGTGATGCTGGTGCTGATTATCATGTTGATCATCACGATTCCTAAGCAAAACCACTCGGTGAACTTGAACATGCCGGTCGGCACCCCGCCGCCACCGACAACCGAACCAGTGGTCGTCACGATCGATGTCGATTTTGACGGTACGATCTTGTGGGACAATCAGGTCATTCCTGACCGCGCTTCGCTGGAAGCCAAGCTGAGCAACGTTGCTGCGCAAGCAGACCAGCCGGAAGTGCATTTGCGTCCGAACAAGCTGGTGGAATACAAAGTCGTCGCCGGTGTGATGGCGTCGGCGCAGCGTCTGGGCGTGACCAAAATCGGTCTGGTCGGCAACGAGCAATTCCAGTAAGCTGCAGCAATCAGGTTCTCTTTACATCCGAATAGGCAGGACTTCCTGCCTATTCGCTTTTTACTGAAAGACTTTCTTATGTCCAAGTTTCGTCTCGCTCATCTCGGCCTCGTCATGGCCGCTATCGGTTTTACCGCAGCAACTCCCGTAATCGGCCTGGGCTCGCTGGCATACGCCGCGGACACCGTGCGTGCCGAAGTGGGCAAGCCACTGCAAGAAGCGCAAAAACTCGCTAGCAGCGGCAAAAACAAGGAAGCGCTGGCCAAGCTGCGCGAAGCTGACAGCGTCGGCGGCAAGACCGCCTTTGAAAGCTACCAGATCGAACGCGTGCGCGCTTCGGCCGCTGCCGCCGCCGGTGACAACGGCACCGCCATCAAGGCCTTTGAAGCCGTCATCAATTCCGGCCGCCTGAGCGCCGCCGAAGCCCCGAAATTCACGCAAGCCCTGGCCGGCATGTACTACCGCGCCAAGGACTGGCCGAACACCATCACCTGGATCAAGCGCTCGCTGAAAGACCGCGACGATGCCCAGATGCGCGAACTGCTGATCCAGACCTACTACGTCAGCGGCAACTACGCCGAAGCGGCGAAAGAACTGCAATCGCGCGGCGGCAACTCGGAAGCAAGCCTGCAAATGCTGGCCAACATCCAGTTGAAGCAAAACGACAAGGGCGGCTACGTCGCCACCCTGGAAAAACTGGCATCGAGCTATCCGAAAACCAGCTACTGGGCTGACCTGCTGAACCGCGTTTCGGGCAAGCCTGGCTTCTCGCAACGCCTGGCCCTGGACGTCCAGCGCCTGCGCCTGGCCAACGGCCTGTTCAGCAAACCTTCCGAATACATGGAAATCAGCCAGCTGGCCCTGCAAGCAGGCAATCCTGGCGAAGCGCTGAGCATCATCGAGCAAGGCTACAAAAAAGGCGTACTGGGTACCGGCGCCGATGCGCCACGTCACCAGCGCCTGAAAGACCTGGCCCTGAAAACCCAGGCCGAGCTGAAAGCCAACGCCGCCAAATCGGAAGCGGAATACGTCAAGAACAAGGACGCCGACAGCTTGAGCAAGCTGGGCTTCGCCCTGGTCTACGACGGCCAGGCCGACAAGGGCCTGGGCTTGATGAACGATGCCGTGAAAATGGGTAGCGCCAAGTATGCGGAAGAAGCCAAGCTGCATCTGGGCATCGCTTACATTCACGCCGGCAAGAAGTCCAATGCCTCGACAGCACTCAAAGCCGTCAAGGGCACGGATGGCGCGGCTGACCTGGCCCGCTACTGGACGTTGATGAATAAATAAGACAACATCCTCCGGGAGTTGCAGGCAGCTAGTCGAGTGCCATCCAAAAGCGTTGCCAGCACACCCGCCGGCAACGCTTTTTGTTATTTCAGCAGTGAAATTCGCCCTGTGCCCGCCCTGCCGGGTGTGCATCCCTGAAACAGTCCGTATAATCCCCCTTTTGGCACAGTTTTTCATCAGATTCCTATGAAGGTATTCCGCGGACTTCCCAATGCCCAGGCACGAGCGCCTTGCGCTCTGACCATCGGCAATTTTGACGGTGTCCACATCGGCCATCAGGCTTTGCTGGCGCGCGTGCGCGGCGCCGCGACCGAACTCGGCATTGAAGCGGCCGTGATGACGTTCGAACCACACCCGCGCGAATTCTTCGCGCAGCGCGCGGGCGACCTGTCCAAAGCCCCGCAGCGCATCGCCAACTTGCGCGACAAGCTGCAATCGCTGGACGACGCCGGCATCGACCGTGTCGTCGTCGAGCACTTCAGCGCCCAGTTCGCCGCCTTGACGCCGCAGGAATTCACGGAAAAAGTCCTCGTCGACGGCTTGCACGTGAAATGGCTGATGGTCGGCGACGACTTCTGCTATGGCGCCCGGCGCGCCGGCGACGTGGCCATGCTGCAGGAAGCGGGCCGCCAATATGGCTTCCATGTAGAAACATTGCCTACCGTGATGAGCGGCAGCACGCGCATCTCGTCCTCGGCCGTGCGCCTGGCGCTGGCCGCCGGCGATTTCCCGCTGGCCACGCAGTTGCTGGGCCATCCGTACGCCATTTCCGGCCACGTCATCCACGGCCAGAAGCTGGGCCGTACCCTCGGCTTTCCCACCCTGAACCTGCGCGTGGCGCACCGCCCCGCCCTGTCCGGCATCTTCATCGTGCAAGTGCATGGCCTGGGACCAGTGCCGCTGCCGGCCGTGGCCAGCCTCGGCGTGCGCCCCACCGTCGACGACAGCGGCCGCGTCTTGCTGGAAGTGCATCTGTTTGATTTCGCCCAGTCCTGCTACGGCAAGCTGGTGCGCGTGGAATTCCTGGAAAAACTGCGCGACGAAGAGAAGTACGACGATTTGCCCACCCTGACGGCCGCCATCGAGCGCGACTCGAACCAGGCGCGTGCGTATTTTGAGCAGCGCAGCGGCGCCATTACCGCCACCGACCGAATTTGACGCCGGCCAACTCCACCGCCTGGCGGCACCTGCCGCCGCCAACCCGCTGCAAAAATATACTCCATACCATTAAAGAAGATTATGTCCGATCAAAACAAGCCAGCCACGCCCAAGCAGAACAAGAAGCCTGAAAGCAAATACCCGGTCAACATGACGGAAACCCCGTTCCCGATGCGCGGCGACATGGCCAAGCGCGAGCCGCAATGGGTACAGCAATGGCAAGACAAGAAGATTTACGAGCGCGTGCGCAAGGCTGCCGCCGGCCGCCCGAAATTCATCCTGCATGACGGCCCGCCGTACGCGAATGGCGATATCCACCTGGGCCACGCCGTCAACAAGATCCTGAAGGACATGGTCGTCAAGTCGCGCTCGCTGGCCGGCTTCGACGCGCCGTACGTGCCGGGCTGGGATTGCCACGGCATGCCGATCGAGATTCAGATCGAAAAACTGCACGGCAAGAACCTGCCGACGGCCGAAGTGCTGGAAAAGGCCCGCGCCTACGCCAACGTGCAGGTCGAGCGCCAGAAAAAGGATTTCATCCGCCTGGGCGTGCTGGGCGAGTGGGACAACCCCTACCTGACTATGGCGCACGGCAATGAAGCCGACGAATTGCGCGCGCTGGGCAAGCTGCTGGAAAAAGGTTATGTCTACCGCGGCCTGAAGCCCGTCAACTGGTGCTTCGACTGCCAGTCGGCCTTGGCCGAGGCGGAAGTGGAATACGCGGAAAAACGCGATCCCGCCATCGACGTCGGGTTCAAATTCGCCGAGCCGGAAAAACTGGCGGCCGCCTTCGGCCTGCCTTCCCTGCCGACCGATAACGGTTTCATCGTCATCTGGACCACCACGCCGTGGACCATCCCGTCGAACCAGGCCCTGAACGTACACCCGGAAGTCAAATATGCGCTGGTGAAAGCCGAGCGCGATGGCCAGCCGCTGCTGCTGATCCTGGCGCAAGACCTGGTCGTCGCCAGCCTGGCGCGCTTCAAGCTCGATGGCACGACCATCGCCACGTGCGACGGCGCGGCCCTGGCCGGCATCAGCTTCCGCCACCCGCTGCATGCGGCCGACGCGTTCTATGACCGCTTGTCGCCTTTGTACCTGGCCGAATACGTGACCACGGAAAGCGGCACGGGCGTGGTGCACTCGGCGCCAGCCTACGGCCTGGACGACTTCATCTCGTGCAAGGCGCACGGCATGAAGGACGACGACATCATCAAGCCCGTCATGGGCGACGGCAAGTTCGCCTCGACCCTGCCCCTGTTCGGCGGCATGACCATCTGGGAAGCGTCGAAGCCGATCTGCAACGCCTTGCGCGAAGCGGGCGCGCTGTTCGAAGTCAAGATGTTCGACCACAGCTACATGCATTGCTGGCGCCACAAGACGCCGATCATCTACCGCGCCACCTCGCAGTGGTTCGCCGGCATGGACGTGACGCCGAAGGACGGCGGCGCAACCCTGCGCGAAACGGCCTTGCAAGGCATCGCCGACACCGAGTTCTTCCCGGACTGGGGCCAGGCGCGCCTGCACGGCATGATCGCCAACCGTCCCGACTGGACCCTGTCGCGCCAGCGCCAGTGGGGCGTGCCGATGGCCTTCATCGTGCACAAGGAAACGGGCGACCTGCATCCACGCACGCCGGAACTGCTGGAGCAAGTGGCCAAGCTGATCGAAAAGAACGGCATCGAGGCATGGCAGGCGCTGGACTTGAAAGACCTGATCGGCGACGAAGCGGCCATCTACGCCAAGAACAAGGACACGCTGGACGTGTGGTTCGATTCCGGCGCCACGCACCAGACGGTGCTGGGTGGCCCGCAAGGCCATGGCTCGCACTCGACGCAGCTGCAATTCCCGGCCGACCTGTACCTGGAAGGCTCGGACCAGCATCGCGGCTGGTTCCACTCGTCGCTGCTCGTGTCGTCGATGCTGAACGGCCGTCCACCGTACAAAGCCCTGCTGACGCACGGCTTCACGGTCGATGGCGAAGGCAAGAAGATGTCCAAGTCGCTGGGCAATACCCTGGCGCCGCAAAAGATCTCGGACACCCTGGGCGCGGACATCCTGCGCCTGTGGATCGCGTCGACCGACTACACGGGCGAGCTGTCGATCTCCGACGAGATCCTGAAACGCGTGACGGAATCGTATCGCCGCATCCGCAACACCCTGCGCTTCCTGCTGGCCAATACGTCGGACTTCAATCCGGCCACGGACGCCGTGCCGGTGGCGGAAATGTTCGAAATCGACCGCTATGCGCTGGCCAACATGGCGTCGCTGCAAACGCAGATCGAGAACAACTATGCGCGCTACGAGTTCCACCCGGTGGTGTCGAAGCTGCAGACGTACTGCTCGGAAGACCTGGGCGGCTTCTACCTGGACATCCTGAAGGACCGTTTATACACCTCGGGCCTGACGTCGCACGCGCGCCGTTCCGCGCAGACGGCCCTGTGGCACATCACGCAAAGCCTGCTGCGCCTGATGGCCCCTGCCCTGTCGTTCACGGCCGAAGAAGCATGGGCCGTCTTCGCAGGAAGCGAAGCCTATGCCGCCAGCGATGAAACCATCTTCACGCAAACCTGGTGGCAGCTGCCGGAAGTTTCGGACGCCGCCGGCCTGCTGGAGAAATACACGGCACTGCGCGCCGTGCGCACGGACGTGACAAAACAGCTGGAAGACTTGCGCACCTCGGGCGCCATCGGTTCGTCGCTGCAGGCGGAACTGACGATCAAGGCCGCGCCGATGAAATACAAGCTGTTGACCACCCTGGGCGAGGACTTGAAGTTCGTCTTCATCACCTCGCAAGCCACGGTGGCCGAGGTGGCCGACGAAGCGGCCGAGGAAGTGGTCGTAACCGCGTCGACGGCGCCGAAGTGCGAGCGCTGCTGGCACTACCGTAGCGACGTGGGCACGGACGCCGCGCATGCTACCCTGTGCGGCCGCTGCGTCAGCAATCTGTTTGGCAAGGGCGAATCGCGCCGTTTCGCATAGACTGTCACCCCGGGGCGCTGCCTGCATCCCGCTTCCAACCGCCGCCTGCCACCAGGCGGCGGCTTTATCTTCCCTGGAAAAATATGGCCACTAAAAACCGTTTTTCATCGAAATCGTCATCCTCGGCGTCGCTCGTGCCCTGGCTGGGCATTGCCGCCATCGTCATCCTGTTCGACCAGATCACCAAGATCACGATCCTGAAGACCTTCCGCTATGCGCAAGAGATGGTCATCACCTCGTATTTCAACCTGGTGCTCGCGTATAACAAGGGCGCCGCGTTCAGCTTCCTGTCCGACCAGGGCGGCTGGCAGCGCTATTTCTTCACCGGCATCGCCCTGGCGGCCGCCATCTACATCATCTATCTGCTGAAAAAGCACGCCGGCCAGCGCATGTTCTGCTGGGCCCTGGCGCTGATACTCGGCGGCGCGCTGGGCAACGCCATCGACCGCCTGATGTACGGCCACGTCGTCGATTTCCTCGACTTCCACTGGAAAAGCTGGGGCCATTTCCCCGCTTTCAATATCGCCGACAGCGCCATCTGCATCGGCGCGGCCCTGTTCATCATCGATGAACTGCGCCGGGTAAACAAATAGACACGCAGGAGAACGGCATGGAATTGTCCGGCAAAAAAATCGTTCTGGGACTTTCGGGCGGCGTCGCCTGCTACAAGGCGGCGGAACTGTGCCGCGCGCTGACAAAGGCCGGCGCCTCGGTGCAAGTGGTGATGACGGATGCGGCCAGCCACTTCATCACGGCCGTCACGATGCAGGCCCTGTCCGGCCACCCCGTACACACGAGCCAGTGGGATGCGCGCATCGACAACAACATGGCGCATATCGATTTGACGCGCCATGCGGACGCCATCCTGATCGCGCCGTGTTCGGCCGATTTTCTGCGCAAGCTCGCGCACGGCGTGTGCGACGACCTGCTGTCGACCCTGTGCCTGGCTCGTCCTTCCCACCTGCCCCTGCTGGTGGCGCCGGCCATGAACGTGGAAATGTGGCAGAACCCCGCCACGCAGCGCAATGTGCAGCAGCTGCGCGACGACGGCATCAAGCTGTTCGGCCCGGCCGCCGGCGAACAGGCGTGCGGCGAAGTTGGCCTGGGCCGCATGCTGGAGCCGGAACAGCTGCTGACGGAGCTGATCGCCGCCTTCCAGCCGAAAGTCCTGGCGGGCAAGCGCGTGCTGGTCACGGCCGGCCCCACTTTTGAAGCCATCGACCCCGTGCGCGGCATCACCAATCTGTCCTCGGGCAAGATGGGCTATGCGGTGGCGCGCGCGGCGCGCGAAGCGGGCGCCGAGGTGCTGCTCATTTCCGGCCCCACGGCCCTGGACGCGCCCTTCGGCGTGCGCCGCATCGACGTGCAAAGCGCGCAGCAGATGCATGATGCCGTGCTGGCCCACGTCGACGGCCAGCATGTCTTCGTCGCTGTCGCCGCCGTGGCCGACTGGCGCGTCGCCAACGCCAGCGACCAGAAGATGAAAAAGCAGGCCGATGGCTCCGTGCCCGAACTGCAGTTCGCGCAAAACCCCGACATCCTTGCCACCGTGGCGGCACGCACCAACCTGGCCGGCTATCCGTACTGCGTCGGCTTTGCCGCCGAATCGGAAAACCTCGTGGAATTCGGCTCGACCAAGCGAGAAAAGAAGGGGATTCCCCTCCTGGTCGGCAATATCGGCCAGAACACGTTCGGCCAGGACGACAACACCATCATCCTGTTCGACGAGGAAGGCCATACCGTGCTGCCGCGCGCCTCGAAACTGAACCTGGCGCGCCAGCTGATTTCGGAAATCTCGAAGCGGCTGGCAAAAAATTCACTGCTCAAATAATCCATTTTTAGACGACTTAGCTTCAATGAAAAATATCGACATCAAGATCCTCGACGCCCGCATGAAAGAACTGCTGCCAGCCTACGCCACGCCGGGCAGCGCCGGCCTGGATCTGCGCGCCTGCATCGATGAAGCCATCACCATCGAAGCCGGCCAGACGGTGCTCATTCCCACCGGCCTGGCCATCCACATCGGCGACCCGTCGTATGCGGCCATGATTTTGCCGCGCAGTGGCATGGGCCACAAAAACGGCATCGTATTGGGGAATCTGGTAGGCTTGATCGACTCCGATTACCAGGGCCAGCTGATGGTATCGACCTGGAACCGGGGCCAGAGCGCTTTCACGCTCAATCCCATGGAACGCCTGGCGCAACTGATTATCGTGCCGGTGCTGCAAGTGGGCTTTAACGTCGTCGAGGAATTCGGCGACAGCGAACGCGGTGTTGGCGGTTTCGGCAGCACCGGCAAACATTAAGGATTTTCTCATGCCAGGTTTCCGCCATCTGATCCCAGCCCCGACTTCGCTGCGCCATCTGGCCTCGCCACTGCTGGTGGCTTGCGTTGCCCTTCTCTCTGCCTGCACCACGCCAACGACGCATGTCAGCGGTCCGTTCAACGTCGTGCCGGCACCCGATGCGCCCGCCCCGACGGCGCAGCAAAAGGCGGCGCAGGAAGAACTGGTGAAGATGGTGGCGCTGCAGGACCGCCTGTCGAAAGTCTCGGCGCCCCTGCTGATCAACAATGCGGACCTGTGCAAGACGTATGCGCGCAACCTGCTGGGCTTCACGGCGCAGAACAAGTATTCCTACCCCGGCATCTATGCCGACGCGGCCCAGGCGGCCCTCGGCTACGGCGAACAGATGCAGGTCTCCGGCGTCTTGCCGGGCAGCGGCGCAGCGCGCGCCGGCTTGCGCAAGGGCGACGGCTTGCTGGCCGCCGAAGGCAAGCCGCTGCCGGCCGGGCCGAAAGCGGAAGGCCCGTTCGGCGCCATCGTCGGCCCGCTGGCCTCGAAAAGCGCGAGCCTGAACATGACCATCGCCCGCGATGGCCAGCAGCAGGACCTGAAGATTCCCGTCACGCGCGCCTGCGCCTTCCGCGTCGCCCTGGGCAATGCGGACAATGTCAACGCCTACTCGGACGGCGCGCGCATCATGCTCACGCGCGGCATGGTCAATGCGGCGCAAAACGACGAAGGCATCGCCTTTGTCATCGCCCGCGAAATGGCGCACAACATCCTCGACCACGCGCGCAGCCAGCGCACGGCAGGCACGGCCGGCAGCATCATCGACAGCCTGGGCGCCGTGCAGCCCGACGTGTCGATGCTGACGGGCGCCGCCGGCATCAAGGCCATGCCGCAGGAACTCGACGTGCAAGCCGACACCCTGGCCATCTACCTGCTGGCGCGCGCCGGCTACAACGTCGACAACGCCGCACGCTTCTGGCAGCGCCTGGCCACGCAAGTGCCGGCCACGGTCGCCAATGGCTACACGGCGCTGCATCCCGGCACCAACTCGCGCATGGCCGCCGTGAACCGCGCCGTCACCGACGTGCGCGCCAAGCAGGCGGCGAAGAAACCGCTCAAGCCTTAGAACGCCTACCATAACCTACTGCGCGTCGCGCTTTGCGGTCTGCGATGCTCACTGTGCTCAAGCACAGTTACGCTTCTCGGCCACAAATCGCTGCCGCTCGCTACGGTTCTGTCAGACGTTCTTCATCCTGATCAAACAGGGTTTGCTCAGGCGCCCGGGAAGTTGGGGAAGTAGGTGCCCATGATCCAGGTCAGGGCACCGCAGAACACCACGGCTAAAAACAGGACGATGAGCAGCTTGCCGAACTTGGGAATACCCTCTTCTTGCGTCTTGACTTCATTTGACATGAAAATTCTCCGCAGGGTGATGGAACAGGTAGTATATCCACAATCTTGAATACTTTTCCATACTTTGCCGCGTACCTGCGGCTTTCCTCCTGCGCGCCATGGACAGCATCGACCTTGAAGTTCTGAAAACCAGCGCCGCCTGGCTCGACGCCGGCCACCGCTGCGAACTCGTTACCGTCATCAAGACCTGGGGTTCCAGCCCCCGCCCCGTGGGCGCCACCCTGGCCATCTGCGACGATGGCACGGTGGTCGGCTCCGTTTCCGGCGGCTGCATCGAAGATGATTTGATCGACACCGTGCGCGTGCACGGCATCGTGCGCACGCTGCCGGAAATCGTCAGCTACGGCATCAGCGCCGACGAGGCGCACCGCTTCGGCCTGCCCTGCGGCGGCACCATCGAACTGGCCATCGAGCCGCTGCATGCGGGCAGCCGCGTGGCCGAACTGCTGGCGCGCCTGGAAGCCCATGAACTGGTCGAGCGCCGCCTCGACTTGCGCAGCGGCGCCGTCACCCTGCAGCGCGCCACGCCGGGCGCCGTGCTGGCACTGGACGATGGCGTACTCACCACGCAGCATGGCCCGCGCTGGCGCCTGCTGATCATCGGCGCCAGCCAGCTGTCGCGCTTCGTGGCGCAAATCGCCACGGCCATGGATTACCACGTCATCGTCTGCGACCCGCGCGAGGAATACCGGGGCGGCTGGAACGTGCCCGGCGTGCCCCTGCTGCACGCCATGCCCGACGATCTCGTGCTGGAATTAAAGCTCGACAGCCGCAGCGCCGTCGTCGCCCTC
Organism: Janthinobacterium sp. BJB301; assembly: GCF_002735685.1. Lineage (NCBI taxonomy): Bacteria > Pseudomonadati > Pseudomonadota > Betaproteobacteria > Burkholderiales > Oxalobacteraceae > Janthinobacterium > Janthinobacterium sp. BJB301. The sequence goes on from NZ_PDZJ01000002.1 coordinate 408,339, forward strand.
ACGCACGATCCCAAGCTCGATGACCTGGCCCTGATGGAAGCGCTCAAGTCCCCTGCGTTCTACGTGGGCGCCATCGGCTCGCGCGCCAACAACGCCAGGCGCCGCGAACGGCTGCTGCAGTTCGACGTCAGCGCGGAACAGCTGGCGCGCCTGCATGGCCCCATCGGCCTGTACATCGGCAGCAAGACGCCGGCCGAAATCGCCATTTCCATCCTGGCCGAACTGACGGCCGTGAAAAATGGCGTGCCCGACGCCCTGCAGATCCAGCACGCGGCGGCCCTGAGCCCGCCCACCACCGACATCTGCGCGCGCTGAAGGCAAACAGCAAGAAACGCGGTGCGCCCGCATCGCCTCCCTGATACCGTCCCTGACTTTGGCCTACCATGACCCTGCTGCACTGGACCCTCCCCCTTCCCGCCGGCTACCGCCGCGACGATGTCATCGCCTTCCACAGCCGCGATGCGCAAGCCGTGGCCGAACAAGTCACGCCGATGGGCCTGCGCAAGGGTATTTTGCTGCGCGGCGTGCCCGTGGTGCTGGACGTGGCGTTCACGGACGCCGCGGCCATCTGCCGCGCCGACATCGACAGCGATGACGATGCCGGTCTTCAAACGCCGCTGCCTGGCGCCCTGCTCAATATCCTCGGCCTGCGCATCGACCCGCAGCCGTTCGCGCAACTGGCCGCCGGCGACACGCTGCTGGCGCCTTTGGTCCGGCGCAATCCGGGCTTGCGCATCGTGCAGTCGGCCAGTCCCTTCGAGGCGCTGACCTGGGCCATCATCGGCCAGCAGATCAACCTGCCGTTCGCCATCGCCCTGCGCCGCACCTTCATCTTGCAGGCGGGACGCCAGCACGGCAACGGCTTGTGGTGCTATCCCGAGGCGCGCGACGTGGCCAGGCTGGAAATCGAGGATTTGACCAGCCACAAATTCTCGCGCGCCAAGGCCGAAACCGTGCTGCGCCTGGCCCACCTCGTCAACGATGGGGAGCTGTCGCTGGAGCTGCCGCCCTCCGGCGACGTGGCGGCCATTTCGCAGGCGCTGCTGGGCGTGAAGGGCATCGGCCCGTGGACTGTCAATTACGCGCTGCTGCGCGGCTACGGCTATGCCGACTGCTCGCTGCATGGCGACGTGGCCATCCGCGCCGCCCTGCAAAAGCTGCTCGGCGAAGAGAGCAAGCCGGACATGGCGCGCACGGAACAGTGGCTGCGCCAGTACGCGCCGCACCGCACCATGGCGGCCGCCCACCTGTGGGCCAGCCTGCATGCGCCGGAAATAAATATTTTGCCTGCGCGGGAATAAACGGCGGGCGGCATGCGTCTATCCCTTGCAAGCCCTCAAAACCTCAAGGAGACCATCATGCGCTTTACCACTTTCGCCGCCACCGCCCTTTTCACCGCCTTGTCCGCCCCGCTGGCCTTTGCCGCCGACGTCATGCCGGCCAACGGCATGCTGGTCAACGCCAGCGGTATGACCGTGTATGTGTTCGACAAGGATGTCGCCGACAGCGGCAAGAGCGCCTGCAGCGGCGGCTGCCTGGTGGCCTGGCCCGCCGTCATCGCCACCGCAGCGGCGCCCGCCGCCCCGTATGGCAGCATCAAGCGCGAAGACAATGGCGCCATGCAGCTGACCTACAAGGGCAAGCCGCTGTACCTGTACAAGGAAGACAAGAAACCGGGCGACGTGGCCGGCGACAATTTCAAGAACGTGTGGCACGTCGTCAAGCCCTAAGCCCCCCCTCCCGCCGCCACGATGACCACGCAAGAGGACAGCCGCACACTGCAAGCCTGCCTGCCCGGCCTGCGCCGCTATGCGCGCGCGCTGGTGGGCGCCGCGCACGCGGACGACCTGGTGCAGGACACCGTGGAGCGGGCCTGGCGCAAGTTCGACCAGTGGCAACGGGGTGGCGAGATGCGGCCCTGGCTGTTTTCCATCATGCACAACCTGCACGTGGATCAATTGCGCCGCCCCGGCCTGGCGCTGCAGGAAATCGACGACGACGCCCTGCTGCCCGCCCCGGAGCACGCGCCGGGGCAAGCCATCGCCATCGGCGAAATGGATGCGGCGCTGGCCCGTTTGCCGCTGGGGCAGCGCGAAGTCATCCTGCTTGTCGCGCTTGAACAGATGCCGTATGAGCAGGTGGCGTCCACCCTGGGCATCCCCGTCGGCACGGTCATGTCGCGGCTGTCGCGCGGGCGCGAGCGGCTGCGCGAACTGCTCGATGGCCACCCGGCCGGTAGCCATGGCGCCCCTACCCTGAAAGTCGTGAAATGACAACGCAAGCCATCAGCGAAGCGCAATTGCACGCCCTGGCCGACGGCGTCCTGCCCCAGGCGCAGCGCGCGGCTGTCGACGCCCACCTGCGCGCACACCCCGAGGATGCCGCCAGGGTGGACGCCTGGCGCGAACAGAACCGGCAATTGCGCGCCCTGTTCGACCCCGTGCTGGACGAAGCCGTGCCGCCGTACCTGCTGCAGGCGGCATCGCCACCGGCGGCGAACGGCGCCTGGCAGCGCCACGCCATGCAGGCGGCAGCGGCCATCGTGCTGGTGATCGCAGGCGGCATGGGCGGCTGGCTGCTGCGCGGCGATGGCGGCGACATGCGGACCACCAGCGCCAGCCCGATGTCCCTGGCGCGCAGCGCCGCCATCGCCCATGCCGTCTACACGCCCGAAGTGCGCCATCCCGTGGAAGTGGGTGTCGAACAGGAGGCGCACCTGGTGCAATGGCTGTCGAAACGCCTGGGCAGCAAATTGCAGCCGCCCGCGCTGTCACCGCTCGGCTATCACCTGATCGGCGGCCGCCTGCTGCCCGGCGATGGCGACGGCCCCGTGGCGCAATTCATGTACGAGGATGGCGGCGGCAAGCGCCTGACCCTGTATGTGGCGAAAGAACGGGCCGGCAGGCAGGAAACGGCCTTCCGCTATACGCAGGAAAAGGAGCTGAGCGTGTTTTACTGGATCGACGGCCAGCTTGGTTATGCCCTCTCGGCGAGCCTGCCCAAACGGGAGCTGGGCAAGATCGCCGACGCCGTGTATGCGCAGCTGGAGCAAGCCCGCTAAGCCCCGCCATCCATGCGCAGGTGCGCTGAACGCCAGCCCGGTATCAGTCCAGCGCACGCCGCAGTTCCGCATACGCGTCGACCAGCCGCTCCTTCGAATAGCCGCGATTGAGCCCACTGGGATTGGGCAATATCCACACGCGCGCGCCGCCGAAGCGCTCCGGCTGTTCGCCCCACGCCAGCTGGCGCTTCCCCGTCATCGCCGCGTAGGCAGCCTTGCCCAGGAAGGCGATCCACTGCGGCTGCAGCAATGCCAGTTTATGCTGCAGGCCCGCCGCCGCTTGCGCGAACTCGTCCGCCCCCACCTGGTCCGCGCGGCTGGTCGGGCGCCCGACGGCCGCCGTCAAACCCAGCCCGAAACCGAGCACGCTGGCATCGTCTTGCGGCGCCACCAGATGCGGCGTGAAGCCGGCCAGGTGCAGCACCGGCCAGAAACGGTTGCCGCGGCCGAGAAAATGGTGGCCGGCCGCCGCCGCGTCCACGCCCGGATTGAGGCCGCAAAAAACCACTTGCAAGCCGGAAGCGAGGATATCGGGCAAGCCCGGAGCCGTTGTGAGGTATGTCATGAAAACTCCGCTATCAGAAGCCGCAGTATGCCACCGGCCCCATATCCTGCAGCGCAGGGCGGGCGGTGCTACCATCCCGTACTGATGCGCTCATCCGTATGGTGGATGGCCGTCGCGCTTTCCCGCACCATCCCACACCGAGGAATAAACATGACGACCCTGACCATCAATGGCAAGCAGCACGAGCTTGCGCTGCCTGAAGACACGCCCCTGCTGTGGGCCCTGCGCGACGAACTGGGCATGACCGGCACCAAATTCGGCTGCGGCATGGCCCTGTGCGGCGCCTGCACCGTGCACCTCGATGGCGAAGCCATCCGCTCCTGCGTGACGCCGATGTCGGCCGCCGCCGGCAAGAAGATCACCACCATCGAAGCCGTGGGCGAAGACAAGGTCGGCCTGGCGCTGCAGCAGGCCTGGCAGGAACATGGCGTGCCCCAATGCGGCTACTGTCAGGCCGGGCAGATCATGTCGGCCACGGCCCTGCTGCACAAGACCCCAAGGCCGAACGACCAGCAAATCCGCGAAGCGATGAGCGGCAATATCTGCCGCTGCGGCACCTATACTCGCATCCACGCGGCCATCAAGCAGGCCGCGACCAGCATCAACGCGAAAGGAGCGGCCAAATGAGCATGCATGACACTCCTGCCGTACATTCGCCTGCGCGGCGCAACTGGCTCAAGGCCGCCGGCGCGCTGGCCGGTTTGACCCTGGTAGCCGGCCCTTCCGGCCTCGTGATGGCGGCCGATGCCGTCAAATACGGCGGCGAGAAGATGGCTGGCGGCGTGGTCGACGACAGCCTGGTCTTCCTGTCGGTCGGTGCCGACGGCATCGTCACCATCGTGGCGCACCGCTCCGAAATGGGCCAGGGCATCCGCACCAGCCTGCCCATGGTGGCGGCCGACGAACTGGGCGCCGACTGGGCGCAGGTGCGCGTGCAGCAAGCGCCCGCCGACGAAGCGCGCTACGGCAGCCAGGATACGGATGGCTCGCGCAGCATGCGCCACTCGTTCCGCGCCATGCGCCACGTGGGCGCCACGGCGCGCCTGATGCTGGAAACGGCGGCCGCCGTGCGCTGGGACGTACCCGTGACGGAAGTCAAAGCCGTCAACCACGCGGTCGTGCATGCGGCCAGCGGACGCTCGCTGTCCTTCGGCGCCCTGGCCGAAGAAGCGGCCAAATTGCCGGTGCCGCCACGCGCGCGCATCAGCCTGAAAACGGCGGGCGAGCTGCGCTACATCGGCCAAACCAGCACGCGCGGCATCGACTTGCACGACATCGTCACGGGCAATACCCACTTCGGCATCGATACGCGCCTCGACGGCATGGCGTACGCCGTCATCGCCCGCCCTCCCGTCTTTGGCGGCAAGCTGAAAAGCGTGGACAAGACGGCGGCCCTGAAAGTGCCGGGCGTGCTGCGCATCGTCGAACTGGCGGGCAGTCCGCCGCCAGCCATGTTCAATCCGCTGGGCGGCGTGGCAGTCATCGCCAGCAACACCTGGGCCGCCATCAAGGGCCGCGAAGCGCTGGTGCTGGAATGGGAAGATGGCCCGAACGGCAGCTACGATTCGAAGACCTTCCGCAAGACCCTGGAAGCGGCCGTGCACCAGCCGGCCAGCCCGGCGCGCGACCAGGGCAAGACGGTGGCCACGCTGGCCGCAGCTCCCGCCGCGCGGAAATTCAGTGCCGAATACTATCTGCCCCACCTGGCCCACGCCACCATGGAGCCGCCCGCCGCCACCGTGCGCATCGCCAACGGCAAGGCCGAAGTATGGGCCTGCGTGCAGGCGCCGCAAGCGACGCGCAGCAATGTGGCCAAGGCCCTGGGCCTGGCATATGACGACGTGACCGTCCACGTGACCCTGCTCGGCGGCGGCTTCGGGCGCAAATCGAAACCCGATTTCGCCGTCGAGGCGGCGCTGCTGTCGAAAGCCATGGATGGCGCGCCCGTCAAGCTGACGTGGACGCGCGACGACGACCTGCAGCACGACTACCTGCACACGGTCTCCGTCGAACGGCTGGAAGCGTCGCTGGACGCGAAAAGCATGCCGACGGCCTGGCTGCACCGCACGGCCGCGCCCACCATCACCTCGACCTTTGCCGCCGGCGCGAACAAGCAGGCGCCGTTCGAGCTGGGCATGTCGGCCATCAACGTGCCGTTCGCCATTGCGAACATCCGCGTCGAAGTGCCCGAAGTGCCGGCCCACACGCGCATCGGCTGGTTCCGATCCGTGTCGAATATCCCGCACGCGTTTGCCATCCAGTCGTTCACGGCCGAACTGGCGCATGCGGCAAAAAAGGATCATCGCGACTACCTGCTCGCGCTGCTGGGCCCCGCGCGCAAGATCAACCCGGCCGACCTGTCGGACGGCTGGAACTATGGCGAAGATCCGGCGAAGTATCCGGTCGACATCGGCCGCATGCGCCACGTGATCGAGCTGGCGACGGCCAAGGCGGGCTGGGGCCGCAAGCTGCCCAAGGGACGGGGGCTGGGCCTGGCCGTGTCCTACAGTTTCGTCACCTATGTGGCGGCCGTGATCGAAGTGGAGATCAATGCGGCCGGCGAAGTCATCGTGCCGAGGGTTGACATCGCCATGGATTGCGGGCCGCAAATCAACCCGGACCGCGTGCGCTCGCAGATCGAGGGCGCCTGCATCATGGGCCTGTCGCTGGCCATGAGCGGCGAAATCAGTTTCAAGAATGGCAGGGTCGAGCAAAGCAATTTCCACGACTACGCCGTGCTGCGCGCCGCCGACGCGCCGCGCGTGATCCACACGCACCTGGTGCCGGGCACCCTGGACATGGAGCTGGGCGGCGTGGGCGAACCGGCCACGCCGCCCATCGCGCCAGCCCTGTGCAACGCCATCTTCGCGGCCACGGGCAAGCGCATCCGCGCCCTGCCCGTGGGCATGCAGCTGGCGAAAAAGGCTTAAGTCCGCCGCGCGGCAGGCAACTGCAGCAGCAACGCTGCGGCGGCGACCAGGGCGGCACCGGCCGCCAGCAGCCACATGGGCCAGTCGAGCAGGAGCAGCACCCCGCCGGTGGCCGCGCCAATGGCACTGCCCAGGTACAGCGCCGATTCGTTGAGGGCGATGGCCAGGTTGCCATCGCCCTGGCGCGCGCGCACGGCCAGCAGTTGCTGGTTCTGCGGCACTTGCAAGGCCCAGCCAGCCGCGCCCCACAGCACGATCGGCGCGAGCATCAGCCAGGCCGACCAGCCGGCCGCCAGCGGCAGCGCGCACAAGGCCAGCGCCAGCAGCAGCAAGATGAAGCAGGTCAGTTTCGGCGCCGCCACCTTGTCCGCCCACGGTCCGACCAGCACGCTGCCCGCGATCCCCCCCACGCCCCAGGCCCACAGGAAGGGCGTGGCGGACAGCGCCGCCCCCTGCGCCGACCACGCCAGCAACGGCGCGATAAACGTGTACATGCCCAGGCTGGCGATGGCCGCCAGCAGCGATACCAGCAGGATGGACAGCACCTGCCCATCGGCCAGCAAGACCAGCTTGCGGCGCAGCGACGTGGCCGGCACCGCCGGCAGCGCGGGCAGCTTCCACAGCAAGGCCGCCAGCGCCAGCCCGCCAAGGACGGCGACCAGCCACAGGGCCGCGGTCCAGCCCAGCTGCTGCGCCAGCAGCAAACTCAAGGGCACACCCAGCACCGTGCCGCCCGCCATGCCGCCCATGATCACGCCGATGGCCTTGCCCCGCTGCTGCGGCGCCGACACGCCGGCCGCCGCCGCGATACCCAGCGCCAGGTAGACGCCCGCTCCGACGCCGGCAATGGCGCGCCATGCCAGCAAACTGCTGAAACCGGGCGCCAGCGCGCTGCCCCCGTTCGCCAGCACGAACACGGCCAGGGCGATCAGGAGGCCCGAGCGCTGCGCGCGCGCCGGCAGCAAGGCCACCACCAGCGGCGAGCCGAGGCCATAGGCCAGCGTAAACGCCGTTACCAGTTGCGCCGCCATCGCCAGGGAAACGGAGAACGCGCTGGCGATCATCGGCAGCAAGCCCGCCGTCACATACGACGCCATGCCCAGCGCGAACGCGCCCATGGCGATCAGGTAGACGGTGGCAGGCAGCGCGGCGGTGGCAGGCGCGAGGCTACTGGAGGAGGAAGAGTCGGACATGGGCAAGCTTTCGGAAAGAAAGCAGGCATTCTGGAATACAATATAAACAATTACAATTTAACTGTTTATGCTATTACTGATAGCAACAGGCTTACCGGAAAGGCAACACCATGCGCACCTTGGCCCGCACCCGCCACGAACTAGCCGCCTACCTGCAGGCGCGGCGCGCACGCCTGTCGCCGGAAGACGTGGGCTTGCCCGGCGGTGGAAGGCGGCGTACGCCGGGCTTGCGCCGCGAAGAAGTGGCGGCGCTGGCCGGCGTGGGGCTGACCTGGTACACCTGGCTGGAGCAGGGGCGCGACATCGGCGTCTCGAGCGCCTTTCTCGACAAGCTGGCCGAAGTGCTGAAACTGGACGCGGGCGAGCGCCGCCACCTGTTCCTGCTGGCGCATGCGCGTCCGCCGGCCGAAGAGGGCAAGACGTTTTGCGTGGTACCGCCGCTGGTGCGCCGCCTGATGCACGAGCTGGCGCATCCGGCGTATGTGCTCAATTTGCGCTGGGACGTGCTGGCGTTCAACGGGGGCGCCGACACCCTGTTTGGCTTCGGCGCGCATGCCGCCTCGCGCCGCAATCTGCTGTGGCTCTTGTTTACCGACCCGCTGCTGCGATCCCGCTTCGCGGCGTGGGAAGAGCAGGCGCCGCTGATGCTGTCGAGCTTTCGCCGCGACTATGCGCGCGCCACGCAGGAAGCGGATATCCACGCGCTGGTGGAGGAACTGGAAAAAGTCTCGCCCGAATTCAAGTTATGGTGGCGCCGCCACGACGTGCATGCGCCATGTGCCGGCGTGCGCCGCCTGACAATCGACGGCGGGGAGGTCGCATATGAACACACCTCGCTCACCATCGATGCGGACCGCCATCTGCGGCTGGTGGTGTATGCACGCCAGGCGCAGGAGTGAACTGCGGCGCACAACGAAAAAACCGCTGATTCTCTTGCGAGAAATCAGCGGCTTCGAATTGGTTGCGGGGACAGGATTTGAACCTGTGACCTTCGGGTTATGAGCCCGACGAGCTGCCAGACTGCTCCACCCCGCAGACGAATTATATACCAGATTGTTGCGCGGCGTAAAGGCGTGAATTGACAATGTCATTCCTGCCCTGTCTGCCGGATATTGTCGTTGGCCAGCAATGGAAAAAGCCGCTGATCTTTTGCAAGAATCAGCGGCTTTCCGGTATTGGTTGCGGGGACAGGATTTGAACCTGTGACCTTCGGGTTATGAGCCCGACGAGCTGCCAGACTGCTCCACCCCGCACAAGAATTATAAGGGCAAACGGGTGGCTTAGGCAATAGCTATCTCAACTTAGGCTGCAATAGAGCTATTTAATTAAAAACCCCGGCCAATTGCCGATTGGCATTGTGTCCGCCCGACACGCCACGCCGCGCGCAATCGGTGTACAGTAAGCGTTACACTAGACTTCCATTTTCCCAAGCCCGCCCATGAAATTCTGCTCCGAATGCGCCCATCCTGTCAGCCTCTCCATTCCGGAAGGCGACAACCGTCCGCGCTATGTCTGCGCCAACTGCGACGCCATCCATTACCAGAACCCGAAAATGGTGGTCGGCTCCATCCCCGTGTGGGAAGAGGATGGCCAGCTGCAGGTCTTGCTGTGCAAGCGCGCCATCGAGCCGCGCCTGGGCTACTGGACCCTGCCTGCCGGCTTCATGGAAAACGATGAAACGACATCCGACGCGGCCGAACGCGAAACGGTGGAGGAAGCGGGCGCGAATATCGAACTGGGCCCCCTGTTTTCACTGCTGAACGTGCAGCGCGTGCACCAGGTGCACCTGTTTTACCTGGCGCGCCTGCGCGACCTCGATTTCGCGCCGGGCATCGAAAGCCTGGACGTGCAGATGTTTACGGAAGCGCAGATACCCTGGGATGACCTGGCATTTCCCACCATCCGCGCCACCCTGGAACTGTTCTTTGCCGACCGCGTGAAAATCCGCGAAGGCGGCAGCTATGGTTTCCATACGGGCGACATCACGCGCCCGATGGCGCGCACGGATGCAGAGCAAGCCCCCGAATAAGCCTCCACCAACTGCCACCTTTGACGCCGCATGATTCCCTGGCTCGATACCCACACCCCGTTTCCCGACGTTTCGCGCGCCCTCACCGACGAGGCGCCCGGCCTGCTGGCGGCCGGCGCCGACCTGTCGCCCGCGCGCCTGCTCGACGCCTACCGGCGCGGCATCTTCCCCTGGTTTTCCGAAGGCCAGCCTATTTTGTGGTGGAGCACCGATCCGCGCATGGTGCTGATGACGGAGGACTTCAAGGTATCCGACAGCCTGGCCAAGGCGATCCGCAAGGTCGAACGCAGCGCCGCCACGGACGGTCGCTGGCAACTGCGCTTCGACGGCGATTTCGACGCCGTCATGCGCGCCTGCGCAGCGCCGCGCAAGGATGGCCCGGGCACGTGGATTTCCGACGAAATCATCGCCGGCTACACGGGCTTGCACAAGCTGGGCTACGCGCACTCGTCGGAACTGTGGCTCGATGGAGAACTGGTCGGCGGCGCGTATGGCGTGTCGATCGGACGCATGTTCTATGGCGAATCGATGTTCGCGCGCGTGACGGATGGCTCGAAGATCGCGCTGGCGCACCTCGTGCGCTTTCTGCACGCGCGCGGCGTGGCCATGATTGACTGCCAGCAAGAAACGAAGCACCTGGCCTCGCTGGGCGCGGCGCCCATTTCGCGCGCGCGCTTCCTCGCCCATGTGCGCGTCGCCATTGAAGCAGCGCAAATCACGGATTGGCAAGCTGCACCACCTGCATAAAAAAGCTATGATATCTCCACGCAGACTTCCATTGCCGCGGACAGACCAGACAGGATCAGCATGACGCACCTGAACGAACTACCGTTTGCCACCCTGCAGTTCTACACGACGGCGCCCTATCCGTGCAGCTATCTGGACGACCGCCAGGCCCGCTCGCAGGTGGCCACGCCTTCGCACCTGATCAACAGCGACGTGTATTCGGAACTGGTGCGCAACGGCTTTCGCCGCAGCGGCATTTTCACCTACCGCCCGTATTGCGACGGCTGCCAGGCCTGCATTCCCGTGCGCGTCGTGACGGGCGAGTTCACCCCGAACCGCAACCAGCGCCGCGCCTGGAGCCGGCACGCCGACCTGCAGGCGGGCGTGGCCACCCTGTCCTTCCTCGACGAGCACTACGAACTGTATCTGCGCTACCAGAGCACGCGCCACGCGGGCGGCGGCATGGACCAGGACAGCCGCGACCAGTATGCGCAATTCCTGCTGCAAAGCCGGGTCAACACGCGCCTGGTGGAGTTCCGCGATGCCGAAGGCATCCTGCGCATGGTCAGCATCATCGACGTGCTGGCCGATGGCCTGTCGTCCGTCTACACTTTTTTCGATCCCGACGTGCCGGGCGCCTCGTACGGCACCTACAACGTGCTGTGGCAAATCGCCCAGGCGCGCGAGCTGGGCCTGCCCTACATCTACCTGGGCTACTGGATCGCGCAAAGCCCGAAGATGGCCTATAAAATCAATTTCAAGCCGCTGGAAGCACGGATCAAGGGGCAGTGGGTGATCCTGTAAAACCTGGGATTATTTGGCAGGTCGGATTAGCGCGCAAGCGCGTAATCCGACACTGCGATGCCAACAATGGTGTCGGATTACGGCGCTTCGCGCCTAATCCGACCTACTTGCTCTTGTCCGGAAACGCCGGACGCTTGGGCTGCACAGGCGGATTCTTCGCCAGTTCGGCCTGGATCACCTCGATCGCCTTTTCCAGCTGCGGATCACGTCCGGCGATGACGTCGGCCGGCGTTTGCTCGACTTCGATATCGGGCGGCACGCCTTCGTTTTCCACGCCCCAGCCATTCTCGCGCGTCCAGAACGCCAGGTTCGGCGCCGTGATGAAGCCGCCATCCATCAGCACGGGGAAGCCCAGCACGCCCACCAAGCCGCCCCACGTCGCCTTGCCGATCAGCGGGCCCATGTTATTTTTGCGGAACATCCACGGCAGCAGGTCGCCGCCCGAACCGGCCGTCTCGTCGATCAGCATGGCGCGCGGCCCCTGGATCGAAGCGGACGGCGTCTTCATGTCGGCGCCGTAGCGCATGGTCCACCAGGCGATTTCCTTCTTCTGCAGGATCTCGATGTAGTAATCGGCCACGCTGCCGCCGCCATTGAAACGCTCGTCGACGATGATGGCCTGCTTGTCCGCCTGCGGGAAGAAATAGCGCTTGAAGTAGGTATGGCCCAGGCCCGCCGTATTCGGCACATACACATACGCCACCTTGCCGCCCGTCGCCGCATTGACCTTGCGCATATTGCCTTCGATCCAGTCGCGGTTGCGCAAGGCATCCTCGGTCGGCACGGGCACCACGGTAATGGTGCGCGCGCCCTTGCCGTCGGCCGATGGCCCCACGGTCAGGTCGATGGCCTTGCCGGCCGTGTTCTCGAAGGCGCTGTAGATATTCGTCGGAGGCAGCAAAGGACGGCTGTCGACGGCCAGCAGGTATTCGCCCGCCTTGACGTTCAGGCCCGGCTCCGTCAGCGGCGCGCGCAGGGCCGGATTCCAGTTCAAGCCGCCATACACTTTCTTGAAGCGGTAATGGCCATCGCGCACTTCATAGTCGGCGCCCAGCAAGCCCCCCGGCACCTTCTTCGCCTCGATAAAATCATCGCCACCGCCACCGCGGTGGTGGCCCACGGCCAGCTCGCTGCACATCCACTGGATCAACCGGTTCAGGTCCGCGCGGCTGGACAGCTCGGGCAGGAAGACGGCGTACTTGTCGCGCATGGCCTTCCAGTCCACGCCATGCATGCCCGGGTCATAGAAGTAATCGCGGTTGATGCGCCACACCTCGTTGAAAATCTGCGTCCATTCGGCGCGCGGATCGGCCTTTACTTCGATGGCGTCGACCTTGATCTTGCCTTCGCCCGGCGCCAGCAGCTTGCCCGTGGCGCTACCCATGGCCCAATTGTCCTTCTGGCGGTACAGCAGCTTCTTGCCATCGGCCGACACTTCGAATTCATCGGCTTCCGCCACCACGGTTTCCGCCTTGCGCTCCTTCAGGTCAAAACGCTGCACGGCCTTCTTGCCGTCGCTTTCGCGCAGCAAAAAGATCTGCCCTGCGGCACCCGCCGTCAGACTGGAGAACTGCGCGGCCGGCAGCGGCAAGTCGACGATGCGCGTGGCGATGCCGTCGAAATCGATGCTGATCGGCGCCATTGGCGCTACGGTCACCTTCGGGTCGTCACGGCCCGTCTTCGGATCGACCTTCGGTTCGCTCTTCGCTTCCGGCTCCGCCTTTGCCGTGTCTTTTTTACTCTCCGCGCTGGCGGCCTTTTCCTCGTCGCTCTCCTTGATCAGGGGCGACGGCAAGTCGCGCCGCAGCACGGCCATCCACACGGTGCGCGTCACCAGGTTGTCTTCATTCTGCTGCGAGAACCAGTTGTTGCTGGGGCCAGCGTTCGTCGAAGCGAAGAAATACAGGTATTTGCCGCTCTTGTCGAACACGGGCTGGGCCACGTCGGACAAGCCATCGGTCACGGGCATCGACTTGTTCTGCTCGACGGAATAGATGTAGGCGCTGCGCGTGTAGGTGGGCGAATTGAGCGTGTAGGCCAGCCAGCGCGAATCGGGCGCCCACGAGGCGCGCATGCTCTTGTCGACGCCATACATCGGCTCCGTGGCGACCTTCTGCACCTTGCCCGTGCCGACGTCGATCACATACATGCTCCAGCCATTGTCGGCAAACGCGATCTTCCTGCTGTCGGGCGACCAGACGGCGCTGTCATAGAAACCGCTGCCATTCAGTTTGAACTTGCGTACGGCACCCTTGCCATCCTGCGCCCGCACATGCAGCTCATACTCGCCCGACTCGTCCGAAAAATACGCGACCGAGCGGCCATCGGGCGACCAGATCGGCGTGCGCTCGTGGGCGCCGGCCGTCTGCGTCAGGTTGCGCACATCGCCCTTGTCGGCGGGGATGGTGACGATCTCGCCCCGGTACTCGAAGGCGATGCGCGCGCCCGACGGCGAAATCGACGCGTCGCGGATATATTTCGCATTCTTGATCCAGCGCGGGCGCGTCTGCCCCAGGTCGCTGGCCACGGCGATGGTCAGCTTGTGCGCCTGGCCGCTGGCGATGTCGAGCGCGTGCAAATAGCCGGCCTGCTCGTAGACGATGGTGCCGTTCTCGGCCGACGCGTTCAGCACGGGGAAATCCGCGTGCCGCGTCAGCTGGCGCACGGCTTTCGTCTTGACGTCATACGCAAACAGGTTGAATTCGCCGTTGCGGTCGGAGCGGAAGTACACGGTGTCGCCCAGCCACATGGGGTCGACGTCGTTCGAGCGCGTCGTCGGCTGGGGGATTTTTTCGATGGATTTGTCGCTGGATGAAAACAACCACAGCCAGGAATTGGTGCCGCCCCGGTAGCGCTTCCACTGCTTGAAGGCCGGCGCCAGCGGGTTGTAGGCGATGCGCTTGCCATCGGGCGAATAGGCGGCGCGCGAGGCATTGGGGATTTCCAGCTGGGTTTCCACGCCGCCCGCCACGGGCACCGTAAACAGCTTTTGGAAGCGGTTGTTGAAGGCGGCGCGGGGCGAGGTGAACATCACTGCCTGGCCATCGGGCGTGAACGACTGCGCCAGGTCCGCGCCCGGGTGGAAGGTCAGGCGGCGCGGCACGCCGCCGGCCGCCGCGACCACATACACGTCGACATTGCCGTCGATATTCGCGCTATACGCGATCAGGCTGCCGTCGGGCGAGAACACGGGATGGGACTTGTCGCCCAGATCGGAAGTGAGGCGCCGCGCGCCGCCGCCATCGAGGTTCGACAGCCACAGGTCGCCCGCATAGATGAAGGCGATGTGGCGGATGGAGACGGCCGGTTCGCTCAGCATGCGGGTGTCTTGCGTATTGGGCAGGGCCAGGGCCGGGTGGCTCAGCAGCAGTGCGCTGGCGGCTGCGATGGCAGTCAAGATGCGTGTCTTTTTCAATCGATGTCTCGCTTATGAAGTAAACAGAACAGGGAAGAAACAGGAAAGTCCAAGGCCGGATGCGGATTATCAATGGATCAATATTGCATTTGGCCAACAAGAACTATACACCCGGCAGCCGCGTGGAACACGGTAAAATACGGCACTTATTTCGCGCGCCGCCAGCCCTTCCCGGCGGCCCGCACACCTACTCAAAGCGCCCCATGTCTGAAAAATTCCTGTACTCCCTCGCCCGCCCACTGCTGTTTTCGATGGATGCCGAAGCGGCCCACCATCTCACCCTGCCCGCCCTGAAACGCGCCAGCGCGCTGGGCCTGACGAAGCTGGCCGGCAAACCGGCAGCCGACCCGCGCACGGTGATGGGCATCACCTTCCCCAATCCCGTCGGCCTGGCCGCCGGCCTGGACAAGGATGGCGCCTACATCGACGCGCTGGCCGACCTGGGCTTTGGTTCCATCGAAGTGGGTACCGTCACGCCGCGCGCGCAGGCGGGCAATCCGAAACCGCGCATGTTCCGCCTGCCGCAAGCGCAGGGCATCATCAACCGCATGGGCTTTAACAATGGCGGCGTGGACGCCTTTGTCGCCAACGTACAGGCGTCGAAGTTCTACCAGGACCGCGCCGGTGTGCTGGGCCTGAACATCGGCAAGAATGCCGACACGCCCATCGAGCGGGCGGCCGACGACTATCTGCTGTGCCTGGAAAAAGTCTACCCCTACGCCAGCTATGTGACGGTCAACATCTCGTCGCCGAACACGAAAAACCTGCGTCAGCTGCAGGGCGCGTCGGAACTCGACGCCCTGCTGTCGCAGCTCAAAGATGCCCAGGCGCGCCTGGCGGACAAGCACAAACGCTACGTGCCGCTGGCCCTGAAAATCGCGCCGGACATGGATGGCGAACAGGTGAAAAGCATTGCCGAGTCGCTCACGCGCCACCGTATCGATGGCGTCATCGCCACCAACACGACCCTGTCGCGCAGCGCCGTGGAAGGCATGCCGCACGGCGCCGAAGCGGGCGGCCTGTCGGGCGCGCCCGTGTTCGAGCTGTCGAACAATGTCATCCGCCTGCTGAAGGCCGAACTGGGCGATGCGCTGCCCATCATCGGCGTGGGCGGCATCATGCAGGGCAGCGACGCCGTGGCCAAGTTCGAGGCGGGCGCGCAGCTGGTGCAGCTATACAGCGGCCTGATTTACGCCGGTCCCGCGCTGATCAAGGATTGCGCGCGCGCGCTGCGCGGCAAACAGGCGAAATGATAGCCAAGGTCAAGCTGGGTTCCAGCAGCCTGGAGGTGAGCCGGATCTGCCTGGGCACGATGACCTTCGGCGAGCAGAACAGCGAAGCGGAAGCGCACAGCCAGCTCGATTACGCGCTGGAGCGGGGCATCAACTTCGTCGACACGGCCGAGATGTATCCGGTGATGGCCAGCGCGCAGACGCAGGGCAGCACGGAGCGCTACATCGGCAGCTGGCTGAAGAAAAGCGGCAAGCGCAGCCAGATCGTGCTGGCCAGCAAGGTGGCCGGGCCGAATTCGCGCATGCACTGGATACGCAAGGGCAAGACGGACCACGACGCGGTCAACATCCGCGCCGCCGTCGAGGACAGCCTGCGCCGGCTGCAGACGGAGCACATTGACCTGTATCAATTGCACTGGCCCAGCCGCAACCTGCCCATCTTCGGCGCCAGCGTGTACAACCCGCGCAAGGAACACGCCTCGGTCGCCATCGAAGACACCCTGGCCGTGCTGGGCAAGCTGGTCGAGGAAGGCAAGATCGGCCATATCGGCGTGTCGAACGAATCGTCGTGGGGCGTGTGCGAATACATCAAGCAGGCCGAGCTGAAAGGCTTGCCGCGCATCGTTTCCATCCAGAACCTGTACAACCTGACGGCGCGCCATTTCGAGACGAGCTTGCTCGACGAAACCTGCCACCGGGAAAATGTCAGCTTGCTGGCCTACAGTCCGCTGGCGTTCGGCCAGCTGACGGCGAAATATATCGACGATCCGCAGGCCAAGGGCCGTTTGACGCGCTTCCCGGCCGGCTGGAGTCCCCGCTACGTGCGCCCCGCTACCATCGCGGCAGCCAGCCAGTATGCGGCGCTGGCCCGCGCGCACGGCTTGACGCCGGCGCAGCTGGCGCTGGCCTGGTGCTACTCGCGCTGGTTCGTGGCCTCGACCATCATCGGCGCCACCAGCGTGGCGCAGTTGCAGCAAAATATCGACGCCCATCAAGTGACCCTGTCGCCGGAACTGGTGGCGGCCGTCGACGCCATCCACGCCAGCCTGCCCAATCCGGGACAGTAGGCGCGCTCCGTCTGGCGGCGCATGCCGCCGCCAGGCTCCCCACGCTCATCGCAGATAGTCGTATTTATACAACAGCTGGCAATTTACTGCTGTGCAGCATTGCGGCCTTGCCGTGCCCGGTCGTATGCTGGAAACGAGGCCATATGCGCTACCCGCGCCATTTGGACGTGTATCAGACATTTATTGCATATCGATAGACAGAACGATTCGTAAGCACGCCACAGGCCCACTGTTACTCTGATGTCATCACCGGACCGCCATGGTTCGCGCATCCACCAACCGAAGAGATATTGTCGATGAGTTCAAGCACCGCCCGCTCCCAGCTTCCCGCCCTGCCCGTGAAAACCGTTATCGCCGCCAGCCTGATCGCCTGCTTCAGCCTGCCAATGCAGGCGCAAGCGCAGCAAGAGCTGCCGGCCGAAGGTGAATTGCAATCGGTGGTGGTCACCGGCACCTTCGCCAAGAACCGCCGCACCATCGATTCCGAATCGCCTATCGACATCCTCACCTCGCGCGACCTGCAAAGCACGGGTTCGGGCGAACTGGCCACCGTGCTGGCGCGCCTGCTGCCATCGCTGAACTTTGCCCGCGCCACGGGCGCCGATGCCAGCGATGCCGTGCGTCCGGCCCAGCTACGCGGCCTGTCGCCCGACCAGACCCTGGTGCTGGTGAACGGCAAGCGCCGCTACACCTCGGCCGTCGTCAACGTCAACGGTTCCCTGGGCCGCGGCTCGGCGCCCGTCGACCTGAACGCCATCCCGCTGGCCGCCATCGACCACGTGGAAGTGCTGCGCGATGGCGCGGCGGCCCAGTACGGTTCCGATGCGATCGCCGGCGTAATCAACATCATCCTGAAAAAAGGCGCGGCCGGCGGCGATATCGAAGTGGGCTATGGCCAGACGCAGGAACGCGACGGCAAGCAAAAATCCATCAAGGGTTCGGCCGGCTTCGCCCTGGGTGACGACGGCTGGGTGCGCGTCTCGGCGGAAGTGGCGGAACGCGACCCGACCAACCGCGCCGGCGCCGACTTCCGCAATCCGCTGGAACCGCGCTACGGCAAGGTCAACCAGCGCTATGGCGATCCGGAAAGCAAGCCGGCAACGATTTTCCTCAACAGCGAATACCGCATCAGCGACAGTATCGACTGGTATGCCTTCGGCAATTATGGCAAGCGCGACACGTCGGCCGCCGCCACCTGGCGCACGGCCCTGATCCAGGACCCCGTCACCAAGGTCTACTCGCAGCGCACACCGATCTATCCGGAAGGCTTCCTGCCGCTGCAAAACAGCACCTTGACGGACCAGTCCATCGTCACGGGCTTGCGCGGTGAAGCGGCCGGCTGGCGCTGGGATGCCAGCATCAATTACGGCAGCAACAAGTTCGAACTGGACCTGGACAACACGGTCAACCAGTCGCTGGGCGCGAACAGCCCCACGCATTTCTATGCCGGCTCGCTGAAGAATGAACAGACCGTATTCAACCTGGACGCGGCGCGCGAGTTTCCCGTCTCTTACTTTACGGGTCCGCTGACTGTAGCCGTCGGCGCGGAAGCGCGGCATGAGAAATACAGCATCGGCGCCGGCGACGCAGCGTCGTACACAGGCGGCGGCTCGCAAGGCTTTGCCGGCTTCCGCCCTGTCAACGCAGGCAGCCACTCGCGCCACAACGAATCGATCTATGTGAACCTGGAAGCGGAAGCGACGAAGAAACTGTCGGGCGGCGTGGCCCTGCGCCATGAGCGCTACAGCGATTTCGGCAGCACCACCTCGGCCAAGGGCTCGGCCCGCTACTCCTTCACGGACGCGCTGTCCTTGCGCGGCACCGTATCGAGCGGCTTCCGCGCGCCATCGCTGGCGCAGCAGTACTACACCATCACCACCACCAACTTCCAGGTCATCAACGGCAACAATACGGCCATCGAGACGGGCACCTTTGCCGTCAACACGCCGCAGGCGCGCGCCTTGGGCGCACAGGACCTGAAACCGGAAAAAGCCCGCAACTACAGCCTGGGCCTGCAGTTCCAGCCTAACCGCAACTTCACCACGACGGTAGACGCCTATCGCATCGACATCGACAACCGCATCCTGTTCTCGGCCAACCTGGCGCTGAACGACAAGCTCAAGGCTCAGCTGGCGACGCAAGGCTCGAGCGTGGGCGCGGCGCGCTACTTCACCAACGCCGTCGACACGCGCACGGAAGGCGTGGACATCGTCAGCACCTACCGCATCGACCTGCAGGACAAGGACCGCCTCGATCTCACCGTGGCCTACAACCATAACAAGAGTACGGTACAGAAAATCGCCGACAATCCAGCCATCCTGACGGCCAACAACCTGAAACTGATCGACCGCCAGAGCATCGACCGCATCACGGTGGCCTCGCCGAAGGACAAGTTCAGCCTGGCCGCCGACTACGGCTTCGGCATCTGGAATGCGCATGGCGTCGTGACGCGCTACGGCAGCTTCACCGTGCCGCAGAACGATGTCAAGCTGGACCAGACGTATGATCCGCAATGGGTGCTGGACGTGTCCGGTTCCGTGAAACTGGGCAAGAACTGGCGCCTGGTGGCCGGCATCGACAACGTCACCAACCGCTACCCGGCGCAAGTGACGAGCGCGGGCAACCTGAACGTCAACGGCACCCAGCCGTACAGCATCTTCGCGCCGAACGGTTTCAACGGCCGCTACTACTACGCCAAGGCTGGCTATAGCTGGTAAATAGCGCTCTGCCATGCAAAAAGCCCGGAACGCATCGCGTTTCCGGGCTTTTTCATGTCTTGCGCCCGCAGGCGCATCAGGCTCAGGCGCGGCGGCGGCGCGCGACAAAACCGACCAGGCCCAGACCCAGCATCAGCATGCCGTAGGTCGCTGGCTCAGGCACGGCAGAGACGGAGTTGTACGCGCGGAAATTGCTCAGGCCACGCGGCAGGTTGGCAATGCTGAAGACCGTATTCGCGGCAAGCGGCGTGTCCCAGTGGAACAACAGTTCGCCACGGCCATAATGCACGGCCAGATAGTCAAAGCTGGAGTTGACGGTAAACGAACCGGACTTGCTGCTGGCCAGGTCGCCCTGGGCGGCAAAGACCAACGAGCCTGCGCCGCTGGAGGGCAGGCCAAACTTGCTGCTGACCAAGCTCTTGATGGCGGCCGCGCTTTGCGCACCGGCCGGGTTGGCGCCGTCATAGACCCAGACCGCATCCGCTGCCACGCTGCCATAGGTGACGGTATTGCCGCCCACCAGGAAGCCGCTCATGGCAGGGTCGGTGATTTCCACCCAGCTAGCAGCCTGGGCCAATGGCGCCAGGCAAGCCGAGACAGCAAGGCAGAGACCCAGCACGGCATGTTTAGTCATGTTCATAGTTTCCCCTATCGATGAATTTCAAAAACTACAATGTTGATTATATTTTTGTTATATTTTTTTGCGATTGGACAAAAGATATCATCCAGGAAATCTAAATGCAATAAAAGAAACATCTTCGGCCATTGAAAATTTCAATTGGTCTTATCAATTTATTGGCGAGGCCTGCTATCACGGGGCTTGCCGCCATCGTTGCCATGAGCACTCGCCGTCCCGGGGAACAGGATTGTTGTATCTCAGCACATGTAAAGTGGCAGGGTCGCCCTGTACCAATGGCAAGCCGGAAGGTATGCGTGGTCATCCTGACACGCAATCGGCTACCATGGGTCTTACTCTTTTTGATCACGGATAAGCAACCATGCCCAGCTGGCACCTGGCCGACGCCGCCGAACTGGCGGCGCGCCATCCCTACACTTTCTATAAATCGCCACCCGAGGCCATCGCCCAGGTGCGCCCCGGCGAGGTGGTCAAGCTGATCTTCGCCTTCCACAGCGACGATCCGCAAGCGCCAGGCGCCGAGCGCATGTGGGTGCTGGTGGATACGGTCGAACCGCATGGCCACTTCACCGGCAAGCTCGACAACATGCCCGG
This sequence comes from Janthinobacterium sp. BJB301, assembly GCF_002735685.1. NCBI lineage: Bacteria > Pseudomonadati > Pseudomonadota > Betaproteobacteria > Burkholderiales > Oxalobacteraceae > Janthinobacterium > Janthinobacterium sp. BJB301. The sequence goes on from NZ_PDZJ01000002.1 coordinate 429,309, forward strand.
CTACATCCAGGATTTACAGGCCAAGGACCCCGTCGCCTTCGATGCGCGCCACATCATCAATACCCAGCACGACGATGACGATAACCTCGTCAACCGCTACGCGGGCCTGTGCTTCGTGACGAAAAAAGTGCTGGAAGACGGCGCACCCGTCGGTTATCTGTACCGCGAGGAGCCGGACAACGACGACGACAGCGGCTGGCGCTTCACGGCCAACGACGAAAGCGACGACTACATGCACGACAGCGCCAATGTGGCCCTCGTGTCGCTGGGCGCCGTGCTCAGCGTGGACGACCGTTTTATTGCCCTGCTGGATGCTCCGGCCGGCGCGGCCTATGCCTTCGACCACAACACGCAACAATTCATGGCGGTTGACGAATGACAATAGATGAATTGAAGGAATTTTGCGCGGCCCTGCCCGGCGCGCAAGCCGTGCTGTACGGTGCGCCGTCGAATATCCTCGTGTATGCAGTGGCGGGGAAAAAATTTGCGTACTTCAAGACCAGCGCACCGGAGCAGTGGCGCTTCAGCCTGCGGGTCAGCGCCGGGCGCTTTATCGAACTGACGGACATGCCGGGCGTGAAACCGGCCCGTTACATGGGCCGCTTTCACTGGGTGACGATCGTGGATGTGGCGCGCTTCCCGGCCGATTACCTGGCGGAGCTGGTGCAGGATAGCTACGCGCGCGCCGTGACCAGCCTGACGCGCGCGCAAAGGGCTGCCATCGCCTAGAGGGCGTCCTCGCCCGCCATGGCGCGGTCGATGTCTTCGCGCGTCAGGTCCGGCGCCAGTTGCAGGATGAACTCATAGGCGTACGCGCGCAGGTAGGCGCCGCGGCGCACGGCCAGACGCGTCGTGTTGGTGGCGAACAGATGCGACGCTTCCACGGCCCGCAAGCCCTTGTCCCTGCCATGGTCGAAGGCCATCGATGCGACGATGCCCACGCCCAGGCCCAGCGCCACGTATTGCTTGATGACGTCGGAATCCATGGCAGTGAGAATAATATCGGTCGCCACGCCCGCCTTGGCGAACGCATCGTCGATATGGCCGCGTCCCGTGAAACCCTTGTCGTAGGTAATCAGCGGATATTTCGCCAGGTCTTCCAGGCGGATGGGCGAGTGCTCGAGCAGCGGGTGGCCGTCCGGCACGACGATCAAATGGCTCCAGCGGTAGCACGGGAACGACACGAGGTCGGGGAACTGGCTCAAGCCTTCCGTGGCGATGCCGATATCGGTCTTGCCGGACAGCACCCATTCCGCGATGTGCTCGGGCGCGCTTTGCTGCAGCGCGATACGCACGTCGGGGAAAGCGGCACGGAAGCTTTGCACCACTTTCGGCAGCGCATAGCGCGCCTGCGTGTGCGTGGCCGCCACGGACAAGGTTCCGCTGGTCTGGCCGCTGTATTCGAGGCTCGCCTGCTGCAGGTTTTCCGCCTCGATCAAGAGACGGTCGACGATCTTCAGGATACCCTTGCCCGGCTCCGTCAAGCCCGTCAAACGCTTGCCGTTGCGCTCGAAAATCACCACGCCCAGCTCATCCTCGAGTTCGCGGATTTGCCGGCTCACGCCCGGCTGCGACGTGAACAGGGCGTTGGCCACTTCCGTCAGGTTATAGCCGCGGCGGGCCGCTTCGCGGATCGATCGCAATTGTTGAAAGTTCATGGCTATCCTGTATCAAGTTCGGGTGGGTTCAACAAATACATGGAGGCGTTTCGGGCGGACAACCAATGTCTCGCCTTCCTTCAGCTGCAGATGGGTAAAACGCTCGTTCGACATCACAGCTTCGATCAGCTCGCTGTTATCGACGCGCTGCAAATCCAGCTGAGCCAGCGGGCCGATCGCATGCGCGCGGCTCAGTTTCACGACGATGCCTTCCGCGCCCTGCGTGTAGCGGTCGATTTCCAGGTCGTGCGGACGCACATAGGCCGTGCCCTTGCTGTCGCTCACGCCCGCGTAATCGGGCACCTCGAAACTGGCGTCGCCCGTGGCCATCACGCCGTCGTGCACGCGGCCGTGAAACAGGTTGACGTTGCCCAGGAAGCCATACACGAAGGGCGAAGCCGGGTGGTTGTAGACTTGCTCCGGGGAACCGAGTTGCTCGACGGTGCCCTTGTTCATCAGCACCACCTGGTCCGCCACTTCCAGCGCTTCTTCCTGGTCATGCGTGACGAAAATGCTGGTCACGTGCAAGTCGTCATGCAGGCGGCGCAGCCAGCGGCGCAATTCCTTGCGCACCTTGGCATCCAGGGCGCCGAACGGCTCGTCCAGCAGCAGCACGCGGGGCTCGACGGCCAGCGCGCGCGCCAGGGCGATGCGCTGGCGTTGCCCACCCGACAGCTGCGGCGGATAGCGGTCGGCCAGCCAGTCCAGCTGCACCAGTTCCAGCAAATCCTTCACCTTGCGGCGGATCTGGTCTTCCGACGGGCGCTCGCTGCGCGACTTCACGCGCAAGCCGAAAGCCACGTTCTCGAACACCGTCATGTGCTTGAACAGCGCGTAATGCTGGAAGACGAAACCGACTTGCCGCTCGCGCACGTGGCGGTTCGACGCGTCTTCCGCGTCCAGCAGCACCTGGCCGCTGTCCGGATGTTCGAGGCCCGCAATAATACGCAGCAAGGTGGTCTTGCCGCAACCGGACGGGCCCAGCAGGGCCGTCAATTCGCCGGCGGGAAAGTCCAGCGAGATATTGTCGAGGGCGACGAAATCGCCGAAACGCTTGTGGATGTTTTTAACTGCGATGGTCATATCAGTGCTCCGTAGAACGTAAGGCGGAATCGTCGGCGTCGCTCTCGTTCAAACGCCACTCAATGAAAGCTTTCAGGGCCAGGGTCACCAGCGCCAGCAGGGCCAGCAGGGAGGCGACGGCGAACGCGGCGGCGAAGTTGTACTCGTTGTACAGAATCTCCACCTGCAGCGGCATGGTATTCGTTTCGCCGCGGATATGGCCGGAGACGACGGACACGGCGCCGAACTCGCCCATGGCGCGGGCGTTACACAGGATCACGCCATACAGCAGACCCCACTTGATGTTCGGCAAGGTGACTCGGCGGAAGGTATTCCAGCCCGACGCGCCCAGCACGATGGCGGCCTCTTCCTCTTCGCTGCCCTGCGACTGCATCAGCGGGATCAGTTCACGCGCCACGAACGGGAAGGTAATGAAAATGGTGGCCAGCACGATGCCGGGCACGGCAAACAGGATCTTGATGTCGTGCGCCTGCAGCCACGGGCCGAACCAGCCCTGGGCGCCAAACATCAGCACATAGATCAGGCCAGAAATCACGGGCGAGACGGAAAACGGCAAGTCGATCAGGGTCAGCAAGATGCTCTTGCCGCGGAAGTCGAACTTGGCGATGCACCAGGAAGCGGCCACGCCGAACACCAGGTTCAGCGGCACGGCGATGGCTGCCGTGATCAGGGTCAGCTTGATGGCGGAAATCGCGTCCGGATCGATGATGGCGGCGATATACGCTTCCCAGCCCTTCTTGAACGCTTCCGCAAACACGGCCACCAGGGGCACGATCAAAAAGGTCGTCAGGAACAGCAGGGCGATGGTGATCAGTACCGTGCGCACCCACAATGGTTCCAGCACGACGGGGCCGACATTCGGCTCGAAGCGGCGCGCCGTCGGGCGCGCATTGTCCACGCCAGCGATGGCAGTCGTATTCGTACTCATGATTTCTTCGCCTTTCCGCGCGTCCATGCTTGCAGCAGGTTAATCGTCAACAACAGCAAAAAGGAGACCACCAGCATCACCACGGCGATGGCCGTGGCGCCCGCGTAATCGTATTGCTCCAGCTTGGTAATAATGAACAGCGGCGTGATTTCCGACACCATCGGCATATTGCCGGCGATAAAGATCACGGAACCGTACTCGCCCGTGGCGCGGGCGAAAGCCAGCGCAAAGCCCGTCAGCAAGGATGGCAAAATCGTGGGGAAGATGACGCGGATAAACGTTTGCAGGGAATTGGCGCCCAGGCTGGCGGCCGCTTCTTCCAGTTCCTTCTCCGCGTCTTCCAGCACCGGTTGCACGGTGCGCACGACAAACGGCAAGCCGATGAAGGTCAGCGCCACCACCACGCCCAGCGGTGTGAACGCCACCTTGATGCCCAGCACGCCTTCGATGAACTGGCCGAACCAGCCGTTCGACGAATACAAAGCCGTCAGGGTGATGCCGGCCACGGCCGTCGGCAAGGCGAACGGCAAGTCGACCAGCGCGTCGATGATGCGCTTGCCGGGGAATTTATAGCGCACCAGCACCCAGGCCAGGATGCCGCCAAACACCACGTTCAGCAGCGCGGCGATCAGCGAAGCGCCAAACGTCAGGCGGTACGACGCCATCACGCGGTCGGACGTGACGGCGCTGAAGAAGGCGTCCCACGTCATGGTGAAAGTTTTCAGGAACACCGACGACAGCGGAATGAGGACGATCAAGGCCAGGTAAAAGAGCGTGAAGCCCAGTGACAGCTTAAACCCCGGCATGACCCGAAACGGCGCTCCGCGCGCCTTGAGCGGTGCTGCTGATGCTGCAGACATAGAAACTCCTTCTTATTACATTTTTGAGTTATAGAGTGCAATAATCACATGCAATCGTTATAAAAAGAACTAACCATTTCTCATTTGCTTAGATGGATTTTGCATACTTGGCGTTGAAAACGCCGGGCGAAAAAAAAGGGGTCGGACCCTGTGGGTCCGACCCCGGCTTTTGGGGTGGGGTTGGGCACACACTTAACCCAACACCTTGACGGCTGAGGTCAGACCCATAGGATCTGACCCCGTTCTTACTTGTTCGGCTGCGGCGTGAGGCGCAAGTATGGTTTCGCTGCCGTAAAGCCCTTCGGATACTTCTGCTTGATCACATCCGGGTCTTGCACGGTCAATGGAATGATGACGTCGTCGCCATCTTTCCAGTTGCCGGGCGTGGCCACCGTGTAGCCGTCCGTCAGCTGCAGGGCATCGATGACGCGCAGGATTTCATTGAAGTTGCGGCCCGTGCTCAGCGGATACGTGAGGATCAGGCGCACTTTCTTGTTCGGATCGACGATGAAGACGGAGCGCACGGTGGCCGTGACGGACTGTTCCGGGTGGATCATGTCGTACAGCACCGATACTTTCTTGTCGACGTCGGCGATGATGGGGAAGCCCACCACCGTGTTTTGCGTCTCTTCGATATCCTTGATCCAGCTCTTGTGCGATTCGGCCGCGTCCACGGACAGCGCGATGGCCTTCACGTTGCGCTTGTCGAATTCCGGTTTGAGCTTGGCCGTCAGGCCCAGTTCCGTCGTGCACACGGGGGTAAAGTCGGCCGGGTGGGAAAACAGCACCACCCAGGAATTGCCCGCCCACTCGTGGAACTTGAGCGGGCCGATCGAGCTGTCTTGTTCAAAATCAGGGGCGACATCGCCCAGGCGTAAAGTCATCGTGATCTCCTTGTGAGGTTGTGTGGCAATAGGATGTGCGTCGAATCAGGCTGCCTGACGGTGGCGCTTGTCGCTTTGCGCCAGATCAAACAGTGTTTGCAGTTGCGCCTGGCCGTAGACCCAGTCACCGAGGCGCGACTCGGCGTTGATATGACCCAGCGCACCGCCATCAATATACTTGCAATTCCAGCGCCGTGCCCACTGCGCCGCGTGTTCGGCCGTCATCCATGGGTCGGTCTGGCTGGCAATCAGGATGCCGGGGCAAGGCAGCCGCTTTTGCGGCAATGCCTTCGCCACGCCAAACTTGTCGGGATCGGCCGGCCCCACCAGCAGCACGCCGGCCACGCCCTGCGGGTCGCGGGCCAGGCTGTGCGCCGTTGTCAGGCAGCCGAAGCTGTGGGCCACGATCAGGGTCGGGCGCGCATCCTGCCGCCGTACCTGGTCCAGGCGCGCCGACCAGGTGGCCAGGTCGGGAGCGTTCCAGTCGTCCTGCTCGACCCGCTCGAATTGCGGATACAGGCGCTGCCAGCGGCTCTGCCAGTGCTCGGGACCGCTGTTATGCAAGCCCGGCACGATCAGTACCCGGTAATCGGAAAAGCTGCGCAGCGCCATGGTGGATCCTTTTAGTAACGGTCTGGCAATCGTGCCATCCGATATTATTTAGGCTGGTAGATCTGGTCGAAGATCCCGCCGTCGGCAAAGTGCGCCTTCTGTGCCGCCGTCCAGCCCCCCGCCACTTGCTCGATGGTGAACAGGTTGACCTTGGCAAATTGCGACGCGTATTTCTTCGCCGCCTTGTCCGTTGCCGGACGATAGTAATTCTTCGCGATGATATCTTGCGCTTCGTCCGTGTACAGGTAGTTCAGGTAAGCCTCGGCCACCTTGCGCGTGCCGTGCTTGTCGGCAAACTTGTCGACGACGGCAACAGGCGGCTCGGCCAGGATGCTGACGGACGGCGTGATGATGTCAAACTTGGTCGGGCCCAGTTCCTTGACGGCCAGGTAAGCCTCGTTTTCCCAGGCGATCAGCACGTCGCCGATGCCGCGCTCAACAAACGTGGTAGTGGCGCCGCGCGCGCCGGAGTCGAGCACGGGCACGTTCTTGTACAGTTTGCCGAGGAAATCCTTGGCCTTCGCTTCGTTGCCGCCCGGCTGGCGCAGCGCGTAGCCCCACGCTGCCAGGTGGTTCCAGCGGGCGCCGCCCGAGGTTTTCGGGTTCGGCGTGATGACGGAGACGCCCGGCTTGATCAAATCATTCCAGTCCTTGATGCCTTTCGGGTTGCCCTTGCGCACCAGAAACACGATGGTCGAGGTGTACGGCGAGCTGTTGTGTGTCAAGCGCTTCTGCCAGTCGGCGGCCAGCAGCTTGTGCTCGGCCAGCGCATCGATGTCATAGGCCAGGGCCAAGGTCACGACGTCCGCTTCCAGGCCATCGATAACGCCGCGCGCCTGCTTGCCGGAACCGCCGTGCGATTGCTTGATCTTGACGTTGTCGCCCGTCTTGCCTTTCCACTCCTTGGCAAATGCCGTGTTCACATCCTGGTACAGCTCGCGCGTCGGGTCATACGACACGTTGAGCAGGGTGATATCGGCAGCCTGCGCCGTTTGCAGAATGGCAAACGCGCTGATGGCGGCGGCAATGATGATTTTTTTCGACAGCATCTAAGATCCCCGAGTGGTTGAACTTTCAGAACCACCAGATTACGGCGCTATGGCCGCAAAGAGAACGAAGCGTTTCGCCGTTTGATATGCGATTTTCGCATATGGATGGCGCACACCGGGGATAAAGCGGTTAATAGAAACGGTTAAATAATACGACGGCCCACGTGGCGAAGGCCAGGATGCAGGTCAGCAACACGGCCGCGCTGCCGAAATCCTTGGCGTTCTTCGACAGCGGATGGCGCTCCAGCGAGATGCGGTCGACCACGGCTTCCAGCGCGGAATTGATCAGCTCGACGATCAGCACCAGCAGCAGCACGCCGATCAGCACCAGCTTTTCAAAGGCGGAGATGCGCAGCAGCAAGGCGATCACCGTGCCGACGACGAACAGGCCCAGCTCCTGGCGGAACGCGTGTTCATGGCGCCAGGCCGCTTTCAAGCCATCGAGCGAGTAGAAAAAAGCGGAAAAGATCCGCTTCAAGCCACTCTTACTTTTGAATTCATTTACAGGTTGCATAGTTTTCCATATGTAAATCAAGTGCAGTGGACACATTATGGGGGCGACATAGCACTGTGACCATTTATTCGCTGAATATCTCGGAACATTTCACTATTTTTTCACATTATGGTATAAAGAAGCATGAATACTGCATTGCACCAAATCCATCATGAAAATTGAACCGGTCGCGGCCCCCAAGACAACGATACAGGTGATCGAACGCATGGTCGCCCTGCTTGATGCCCTGGCTAAATATTCGGACCCGGTCAGCCTGAAGGAATTGTCGAAGGTTTCCGGCCTGCACCCCTCGACGGCGCACCGCATTCTCAACGACATGGTGCTGACGCGCTTTGTCGACCGCATCGAACCGGGCACGTACCGGCTGGGCATGCGCCTGCTGGAACTGGGCAATGTGGTGAAAAGCCGCCTCAGCGTGCGCGAAGCGGCGCTGGACTTCATGCGCCAGCTGCACAAGAAAACCCAGCAAACCATCAACCTGTCCGTGCGCCAGGGCGACGAGATCGTCTACATCGACCGCGCCTTTTCCGAGCGCTCGGGCATGCAGGTGGTGCGCGCCATCGGCGGCCGCGGCCCGCTGCACCTGACCTCGACCGGCAAGCTGTTCCTGTCGGTGGACGAGCCGAAAGCCATCCGCGCGTATGCCACGCGCACGGGATTGGCCGGGCACAACAAGAATTCCATCACGGATCTGCAAAAACTCGAGCGCGAACTGAGCCTGGTGCGCGAGCGCGGCTATGCGCGCGACAATGAAGAGCTGGAACTGGGCGTACGCTGCATGGCCGCCGGCATCCGCGACGACTCCGGCAAGCTGATCGCCGGCCTGTCGATCTCGGCGCCAGCCGACCGCCTGCAGGATGAGTGGCTGGTGGACCTGGTGGAAACGGCAAACCAGATTTCCGTCACGCTGGGCTATATCCCGCAAGACTAAATATACAGGGCAGCTACGCTACCCTGTATATTTTTAGCCGCCGGGCAGGCTCATATTGGCTGGTTTCAGTGCTTCCAGCCACTTGCGCATGCGTCCCGCATCGGCCGTACGCGACTGTTTTCCCTTGGAGTCAAGGAAGACCATGATCACGGCCCGTCCTTCGATGACAGCCTGCATCATCAAACAACGTCCCGCCTCATTGATGAACCCCGTCTTTTGCAAGCCGATCTCCCAGCCCGGGTTGGCCACCAGGTGATTCGTATTGCCAAACTGCATGGGCTGGCCGCTGGCTTCGACGATGGCTTTCGGGTCCGTCGAGTATTCGCGCAGCAGCGGATGGCGGAAAGCGGCCATGGCCAGCTTGCCCAGGTCGCGCGCGCTGGCCACGTTCATTTTCGACAAGCCGCTGGAATCGACATAATGCGTATCCATCATGCCCAGCTGGCGCGCCTTGCTGTTCATGGCGTCGACAAACGCCGGCAAGCCGCCCGGATAGTTACGGCCCAGCGCCGAGGCGGCGCGGTTTTCCGAACTCATCAAGGCGATGTGCAGCATATTCGCGCGCGTCAATTGCGAGCCCACTTTCAGGCGCGAACTGCTGAACTTGGCGCGGTCAACGTCCTCGTCCGTGATCGTCAGCACTTCATCCATGTCCTGGCGCGCTTCGACCACCACCAGGCCCGTCATCATCTTGGTGATGGAGGCGATGGGCAAGGCCACATTGGAATTCTTTTCAAACAGCACTTCCGCATTGGCCTGGTCCAGCACCAGCGCCACGCTGGACTTGAGGTCGAGCGGATCGCGCGTCAGGTTCAGGCCGGCCAGATCGCCCATGGTCGGCATCGGTGCGGCCATGGGCACGGCCACGCTGCTGACTTTTTGATAGATGACTTTGCGCTTGCCGCGCACCATGACGACCCGGCGCACGGTCTTTTCGCGCGGCACGGCCGTCGCGCCCTTGCGCAGCACGACTTTGACTTTCTTGGTATTTTGTTTCTTGGACGCAGAGGATTTGCCGTTCGCTTCCTTGGCTTGCACGGCAGCAGCCGGCGCCAGCGCAAACAGCAGGGAAGCCAGGATACCCAGCGCAAGTTTAAACTTAGCCATTCGATAATTCCCCGTGAAGCTGTTGCCTTATTGCAGTGTAGCGAAATGCAGAGTAATCGCAAGTCTATTTAACAGTTAGGACAGTATTTATTGCAGCAATGAAATACAAATCGTTGGCGATCAGCAAACAAACTCATCCTTAACCGCTTGTTTGACCGTGTCCGTCGCCAGTAATGTCTATTTGTCCATGAATTTAACAAAGCCGGCCAGCGGCTCGCGTTCCGTGTTCAGGCGGTTCTCGACCTTGTCCGGGTCGGCATAGCCGAGGGCCATGCCGCACACCACCATTTCGCTGGCCGGCACGCCCAGCTCGTCGCGGATAATGTCATGGTAATGGATGAAGGCCGCTTGCGGGCACGTGTCGAGTCCCCGCGCGCGCGCTGCCAGCATGATGTTTTGCAAGAACATGCCGTAGTCGAGCCAGGAACCCTGTTCCAGCACCCGTTCGATGGTAAAGATCAGGCCCACGGGCGCATCGAAAAACTGGAAATTGCGTCCATGCTGGGCCGCCATGCCGGCCGTGTCGCCACGCTCCAGGCCCAGCAGCTGGTACAGGTCCAGGCCGATCTTGCGGCGACGCTCGATGAAGGGCGCCGTCCACTGGCGCGGGTAATAGGTGTACGACGCCGTGCGCGCGGGCGCATCGGCTGCCTTGGGCGCGTCGTAGGCGGCCAGGATGCGGCGCGACAGGCGCAGGCGCGCTTCGCCCGACAGCACATACACTTTCCACGGCTGCATGTTGGCGCCCGATGGCGCGCGCGCCGCCACTTCCAGGATGCGCGCAATATCGTCCTGCGCCACCGGCGTGGGCAAAAAGGCGCGGATCGAACGGCGCGACACGATGACGGCGTCTACGGCTTGCTGCGCCGACTGTGTTTCAGATGCTTGCTTGCTCACTGCCCTGCTCTCCCGCTATATCTAGTCTATTTCTTGACCACGAACACCACGCCGACCACGGCCACCAGCATGCCGGCGATACCCAGCATATTGAACGCTTCGCCAAACATCAGCCAGGCCATCACGGCCGTCGTGGGCGGCGTCAGGTACAGCAGGCCCGTCACTTTTGTCGCATCGCTGCGGCGGATCAGGGCGAACAGCAGGAAGATGGCGCCGATGGACAGCACGAGTACCGACCACAGCAAGGCGCCGATAAAATTCGCCGTCCATTGCACATTACTGAAATGCAAGTCCAGTCCTTCGTAATACAGGGCGAACGGCAAGACCACCACGATGGAGGCGGCAAACTGCACCACTGTGCCGGTGCGCAAGTCGAATTGCGGGCAGTGGCGTTTTTGGTACATGGTGCCGGCCGTCATCGACAGCAGGGCGAACACGCACAGCAGCACGCTTTCCACCGTCAGGCCCACGAGGTTGATCTTCGCATACACGACGAGGGCCACGCCCAGCAAGCCAAAGAACAGGCCCATCCACTGGCGCGGGCGCACGGATTCGCCGATCAGGGGCGCGGCGCAGGCCGTCAGCACGGGCTGCATGCCCACGATCAGCGCAGAGAGGCCGGCCGGCATGCCCAGCTTGATAGCGCACCAGACGCCGGCCAGGTAGCCGGCCTGCATCAATATGCCGGCCACGGCGATCTGGCGGAACTGGCCCACGGGCCACGGCGCGCGCAACAGCAGCACCAGCGGCAGCAGGATTACCAGCACACCCAGGAAGCGCAGCAGCAAGAAGGTCAGCGGCGGCGCATACGGCAAGCCGAACTTGGCCACGATAAAACCTGTGCTCCATAACAACACGAAGAAGCCGGGCAAGGCCATCGGCGCCAGGGTCGTCAGGAAAGAGGCTTTGCCGCTGGCGCCAGCCGCGGCGGGAAGATTGGACATGGTATCAACTCGGGAAACAGGATCGGCACCGGAGCGCTGCGCCAGTGCGGGAGGCAAAGTCTAGCATGCTGCGCCGCACCCGTCCTGAAAGGCGGGGAAATAATGGTTTAGGGCTAAACCATTAACACTCAGAAATCAAATATTTCCGTTTAGAAACAATGGCTTTTGATGCAAATCTATTCAATTGTTGCATCGCACAAGAATCGCTTGACTTCGTTTTTTTTCGCCGTAGAATAGGGTTTGTTGCGTTGCACAATTCTTGTTCAGCTTGAAAAATTTAGATTCACCTGCTTTCCCAAACGGTACACGCAGCATCAAATTAACCAGATTTCGATTTTTTGGAGATTTATATGTTTTCAATTCCTGAGCAATTTTCGTCCGCTACCAAAGCCAACCTGGAAGCCCAATTCGCCCTGTTCTCGTCGTTGACGGGCAAAGCCTTCGAAGGCATCGAAAAGATCGTCGAACTGAACCTGACCGCTGCCAAGGCAACGCTGGAAGAATCGACCGCCGCCGCCAAGCAATTGCTGTCGGCAAAAGATCCACAAGAATTCTTCTCGCTGACCGCTGCCCAAGCCCAGCCTGGCGCTGAAAAAGCCATCGCTTACGGCCGTCACCTGGCTGCCATCACGTCCGGCACGCAAGCCGAGTTCAGCAAAGCTGCTGAATCGCAGATCGCTGAAACCAACCGCAAAGTCCTGTCGCTGGTGGAAGAAGTCACCAAGAACGCGCCAGCCGGTTCGGAAAACGCCGTCGCCATCCTGAAAAGCGCCATCGGCAACGCCAATGCAGGCTACGAGCAATTCTCGAAAACCAGCAAGCAAGCCGTCGAAGCCATCGAAGCGAACCTGACCTCGGCCGTGAACCAGTTCACGCAAGCGGCTGAAAAAGTCGTGCCGCGCGCTGCCAAGTAATTCCTGCGCGACCGCTACGGCGGTCCGCTGTTATCGGCTCCTCCAGGCATCCATCCCGTACTTCCCCGACGGATGCCATTATGCCCCAGCCCAGCTGGGGCATTTTTTATGCCTGATCCCTCTTACTCCCCCAGATACGCCGCCTTCACGCGCGGGTCGTCGAGCATGGCGGCCGCGTTGCCGCCCATGGTGACCAGGCCGGAATCCATCACATAGCCGCGGTGCGCCGCCTGCAGGGCCAGGCGGGCATTTTGTTCGACCAGCAAAATCGTGATGCCTTCGGACGACACCTTGCGGATCACCTCGAAAATTTTCTCGACCATGATGGGCGACAGGCCCATCGATGGCTCATCGAGCAGCAGCAGCTTCGGATGACTCATCAGGGCACGCGCCATGGCCAGCATCTGCTGCTCGCCGCCCGACAGGGTGCCGGCCATCTGCGCCGCCCGTTCCTTCAGGCGGGGAAACACGTCGAACCAGCGGGCGATATCGTCCTCGACGCCCGCCTTGTCCGTGCGCGTGTAGGCGCCCATCATGAGGTTTTCGCGGATCGACATGCGGGTAAACACGCCCCGCCCTTCCGGCACCATGGCCAGTTTCCTTTCCACCAGATGAAACGATTTCGTGCCCTTCAGCGACTCGCCCAGGTAGCTGATCGTGCCCTCGATCTTGCAGGCAGGCAAAGTACCCGTGATGGCTTTCAGGGTCGTCGTCTTGCCGGCGCCGTTTGCGCCGATCAGGGCGATCAGCTCGCCCTCGTTCACTTCCAGGTCGATGCCTTTCACCGCCTTGATGCCGCCGTAGGCCACGTGCAGGCCCGCCACCTTCAATATATTACTCATGCGTGCGATCCCCCCAGGTAAGCCTCGATGACGGCCGGGTTTTGTTGTATTTCGGCCGGCAAGCCTTCGGCAATGCGCTTGCCATACTCGAGCACCGTGATGCGGTCGCACAGTCCCATCATCAGTTTCACGTCGTGCTCGATCAACAGCACGGTCTTGCCTTCGGCCTTGATTTTCACCAGCAATTCGCGCAAGGCCAGCTTTTCCGTCGCATTCATGCCCGCCGCCGGCTCATCGAGCGCCAGCAGGGTCGGATCGGTGGCCAGCGCGCGGGCGATTTCCAGGCGCCGCTGGTCGCCATACGACAGGAAGCGGGCCGTGCGGCTGGCGAACTGGGCGATGCCGACGAAATCGAGCAACTCCATGGCCCGCTTGCGGATGGACGCCTCTTCCTCGCGCGCCGCCTTGTGGCGGAAGATGGCGCCGAAGACGCCCTGGTGCGAACGCACATGGCGCCCCACCATGACGTTTTCCAGCGCCGTCATGTCGCCAAACAGGCGGATGTTCTGGAAGGTGCGGGCGATGCCCGCCTTGGCCACCTTGTGCGGCGCGGACGGCGAATACGGCTTGCCGGCCAGCTCGAAGGTGCCCGTGTCGGGCTGGTACAGGCCCGTGATCACGTTGAAAAACGTCGTCTTGCCGGCGCCGTTCGGGCCGATCAAGCCATATATCTGGCCCTGGCGGATGGTGATGCCCACGTCGGTCAGCGCCTGCAAGCCGCCGAAACGTTTATTCACGCCGGCAATATTGAGAATGATCTGTTCGCTCATGCTATCCCTCCCTTAAGCGGACACGACGCCGGTGGATTTGTTCGGCTGGTCCACATCGTGGTCGGGCCGGTCTTCGTGCTTCGGCGATGGCCACAGGCCGGCAGGACGGTTGAGCATGATCAACACCATGGCCAGGCCATACAGCAGCTGGCGCAGCACTTCCGCCTCGATCACCACGTGGCCGAACAGCGCCTGCTGGGCCGGTTCCACCACGTGGCGCAGCACTTCCGGTATCGAGGCGAGGATCACGCCACCGAGGATCACGCCGGGGATGTGGCCGATGCCACCCAGCACCACCATGGCCAGCACGGCGATCGATTCCGTCAGCGAGAACGATTCCGGCGAAACAAAACCCTGGAACGAGGCAAACATGGCGCCGGCCACGCCGCCGAACGAAGCGCCCATGGAAAAGGCCAGCAATTTCACGTTGCGCGTATTGATGCCCATGGCCTTGGCGGCGATCTCGTCTTCGCGGATGGCTACCCAGGCGCGGCCCAGGCGCGAATGCTGCAGGCGCTTGGTGACGAACACGACGGCGATGCACAGGAAGAGGAACAAAAAGTAATACGCATTCACGGACGGCATGGAAAAGCCGGCCACCATGACGGTGCTGTTGGTGCCCGCCTCGCCCGCCAGGTTGACGCCGAAGATGCGGATCGGGTCGATCAGATTGATGCCTTGCGGCCCATTCGTGAAATTGATCGGGTCGTTCAAATTGTTCATGAAGATGCGGATGATCTCGCCAAAGCCCAGGGTCACGATGGCCAGGTAGTCGCCGCGCAGTTTTAATGTGGGCGCACCCAGCAGGGCGCCGAACAGGCCGGCAACAAAGGCGGCCAGCGGCACGATGATCCAGATCGACAGGTGGATGCCGTTTTCGCGGATTTCCGGCCCCATCAGCTGCACCAGGGTTTCGCCCAGCACGGGATACTGGTTCACCACCGATTCGAGCAGGATGGCGAACTGGGGCGAGGCCAGCAAGGCCGTCAGGTAGGCACCCACGGCATAGAAGGCGATGTAGCCGAGGTCAAGCAAGCCGGCAAAGCCGACGACGATGTTCAGGCCCAGGGCCAGCATGATGTACAGCAAGGCCATGTCGATGATGCGCACCCACGAGTTGCCGAACTGGGCGGCAAAAAACGGAAACACCATCAGCAGCGCGGCCAGGCCCAGCATGCCGGCATAGGCTTTGGTCGGATTTTTCTTAGCGTCAAAATCGAGTAGTGCCATGATTTAATCTCCCAGTTTCACATCAGGCACGGTCGGCCACGCGTTCGCCCATGATGCCGGACGGGCGCAGGGTCAGCACGATGATCAGCACGACGAAGGCAAAGATATCCTGGTAGTGGCTGCCCAGGAAACCGCCCGTGATGTCGCCGATATAGCCGGCGCCCAGACTCTCGATAATGCCCAGCAAGATACCGCCCAGCATGGCGCCATAGATATTGCCGATGCCGCCCAGCACGGCCGC
Organism: Janthinobacterium sp. BJB301; assembly: GCF_002735685.1. Classification (NCBI taxonomy): domain Bacteria; kingdom Pseudomonadati; phylum Pseudomonadota; class Betaproteobacteria; order Burkholderiales; family Oxalobacteraceae; genus Janthinobacterium; species Janthinobacterium sp. BJB301. Next base: position 444,773 of record NZ_PDZJ01000002.1, read on the forward strand.
ACAAAAGGCCTTCAAGCCGGGGATGGCGCCCATGGAGAACTGGATGGACGCGTAGTTGGCGCCCCACATCACGCCCGCCACGGCCGCCAGCGCGGCGCCGATGGCAAAGGTGGCAACGATGACCTTGTCGGAATCGACGCCCATGAGTCCTGCCACGCGGGGGTTTTCCGCCGTGGCGCGCATGGCGCGGCCCATTTTCGTTTTTTCCACCAGCAACACCAATCCGCCCATCGACAGCGCGGCCAGGGCCAGCAACAGCACTTGCGTTTGCGAAATCACGGCACCGCCTATGTTGATGGGGTCGGTCGACAGCAATTGCGGAAAGGGCAAGGGATTGCGCGTCCAGATCATCATGGCGAAGGTTTGCAGCAGGATGGAGACGCCGATGGCGGTAATCAGGGGGGCGAGGCGGGGGGCGTTGCGCAGGCGGCGGTAGGCGACCCGCTCGATGATGATATTGACCAGAATACAGATGGGAATGGCGCCAAGGATGGCGGTGGCCAGTTTCAGGTAACCGGGCCAGTCCGGCACATAGATGCCCAGCAGTTTGAGGATGGTCAGGCCCACCATGGCGCCGATCATGAGCACGTCGCCGTGGGCGAAGTTGATCAGGTTCAGAACGCCGTACACCATTGTGTAACCGAGGGCGACTAAGGCATACATGCTGCCCAACACCAAGCCGTTAATGATCTGCTGGATGAATGTATCCATGATTGCCCTATCAAATATGCATTTTTCGGGAACAACTTCCGCCAGAACATGGGTCGCTGATACAAAAACGGCACCGGAGGAAGAATTCCTGCAGTGCCATCCCTGGACCGTTCTCACCAGCATGGTGCACGCACTGAAAACGGGCGTGACCTTGCTTAGTCATAACGACAACATATTCAAGCTTGAGGCAATCATAACGATCTTTTGCAAAAACTAAGCTTGGAATAAATCGATCATTTCCGAATTAAATTCGGTTTTGAGGTAACTATTTCATCGATACTCAACAGCCATACAGACTCAGGCGACGTCGCGCTTGATGCCATCGAGGCCTTTCGGCATCGGGAACGTGACGGCTTCCTGCACGCCGTCGAGCGGACGCACGCTACGCACGCCGCACTCTTTCAAGCGGTCGATGACGGCTTGCACCAGCACCTCGGGCGCCGAGGCGCCAGCCGTCACACCCACGCGCAGCTTGCCTTCCAGCCATGCGGGGTCGATTTGCGAGGCATTGTCGACCATATAGGCAGGCGTGCCCATCTTCTCGGCCACTTCGCGCAAGCGGTTCGAATTCGAGCTGTTCGGGCTGCCGACGACGATCACCACTTCCACTTGCGGGGCCATGAATTTCACGGCTTCCTGACGGTTCGTGGTGGCGTAGCAGATGTCGCCTTTTTTCGGCTCGGCGATATTCGGATATTTCGCTTTCAAGGCCGCAATAATGTCGCTAGTGTCGTCAACTGACAACGTTGTTTGCGAAACATAGGCCAGGCTCTCCGGATTGGCGACCTGCAGTTTCGCCACATCTTCGAGCGTTTCCACCAAATGCATGCCCATATCGGCCTGGCCCATCGTGCCTTCGACCTCGGGATGGCCATCGTGGCCGATCATGATGATCTCGCGGCCTTCGCGGCGCATCTTGCCCACTTCCATGTGCACCTTGGTGACCAGCGGGCAAGTCGCATCAAAAATGCTCAGGCCACGCGATTCCGCCTCGGCGCGCACGGCTTTCGACACGCCATGGGCGGAAAACACGAGCGTATTGCCAGCAGGCACGTCATCGAGGTCGTCGATGAAGATGGCGCCCTTGTTGCGCAAGTCGGCCACCACATAGGCGTTGTGGACGATTTCATGGCGCACATAGATCGGTGCGCCAAATTGCTGCAAGGCGCGTTCGACGATTTCGATCGCCCGGTCGACGCCAGCGCAGAAACCGCGGGGCTGGGCCAGTAACAGTTCTTTATCCATCGCTACTCCTTACAGGACCGAAATGAGCTTGACTTCAAAGCGCAGCGGCTGGCCAGCCAGCGGATGGTTGAAGTCGAACAGGGCCGAGTCGTCGCGCATTTCGCGCAGCACGCCGGCAAAGCGGCCGCCGCCCGGGGCGGCGAAGTCGACCAGGTCGCCGATCTTGTAGTCGGCACCGGGCACCGAGTTCTCGTCCAGGGTAGCGCGCGAGACGGACTGCACCAGCTCGGGATTACGCTCGCCAAAGCCTTCGCCGGCCGCCAGCTCGAACGTCTGGTGCGTGCCTTCAGGCAAGCCCAGCAAGCGCTGCTCGAGGAACGGCGCCAGCTGGCCCTGTCCCAGCATCAAGGTCGCGGGATTGCCGCTGAAGGTCGTGACAATGTCAGTACCGTCAACAGTAGCAAGACGATAATGCAGGGTGAGGTAAGCCGCTTCGGTGACGACTGCTGGTTGCTCGTTGGACATAGTAGTTTTCAAGTAACTGGTGCAAAACGATATTGTAAGCCACCCTGAGCCAGCGCGCCCCATGCCATCTCGGCGCGGCCATGCTTTTGTCAAAAAACATGGCCGCGCAACACATCCGACGCCGGATCGGCGAATCAGACGTTGACGTACGTCAACCCGCCCGCCGTGCTGGCGTGATTGCCGAAGCCGGAGCTGTCCTCCAGGTTGCCGTCGAGCTTCCAGCGTCCCACGGGCCGGTGCACGATGCCATACTGGCCATAGTCATACACTTCCTTCGGTGTCAGCACGCGGTCGTACAGGATGACGTCCGACAACTGCCAGGCGGGCGCGCCCTGCTCCAGCGCATGCACGGCGCGGCCGATCACCAGCGGGGTGCCAGTGGCATTCAAGAATGGCGGCGCCATGTTTTGCAAACTCTGATACATGAGGAAATCATCCACATACAGGCTGATGCGTCCATCATGCTTCACAGTATAAGTACAGCGGAACCAGCGGTTGGGAATGTCCACCTTCAAGCCATGCCCATTGCTGTTGGCGCCCAGGCCATTGTCGCCAACGCCATTGAATAAATACAGGAACGTCTTGATATCCTGCGTCAGCAGCCCCCATCCTTTCTTGTTCGCCTGATGCGCGATAAAAGCCTGCGCCAGAGCAACGGTCGAGGAGAAGTCCTGTTGCCGGATGCAATACGACAGCGAAAAATCCGCGCTCTCGTAGCGCACGGACGACGGCACGGTGAGCAGCAGGCCAGGCTTGAATTGCAAGGTCTTCGTCACGCCGAAACAGGGCTTGGGCGGTGCTGGACGCATGGCATCTTGGCCGCGCAAGGCGTCCCAGACAGCCTTGCGTTTGTTACTGTACCCCGGCGTCTCCACCAGGTTCAAACCGGCGCGCTCCATGGTTTTCCCCGCATTCCAGGCCCAATAGCATGCCAGTTGCACGCCCGTACGGCGTATGGCGCTCAGCAAGGCATGCAGGTTGTCTTGTCGTTCGGTATCTTGCAACGCCGTTTCCTGCTCTTTCGACAGGCAAAAGCTGCCAAGGTAATACGGCTTGCCCAAGGCATGGGCAGCGCGCTGCATCACTTGCAGGTAGGCAAGCGAAGACGAGACGAAGTCGGCCGGCAGATCCGCGTTGCTGTTCATGGCGCTGCTGACATATTCATTATTCAAGAACAGGTTTTCACAAATACAGTCGACGGGATCCGGATTTATCAATGGCAGGGTTTCCGCAATGTATTGTTCGAGGGTACCCTGGTGCGGTATATACGCGGGGATTCCTGCATTACCCGAGGAAATCATCCGCCCCAGGGCATCGTTGTCGCGCAGCGCTTGCGCCGTTTCCTGGATGATTTCGCGGGTGGTAGCCAAGTCTATCTTGGCAATGGCCATCAGTTCCTGTGCAGCCATCCAGGCGGCGATGCCGGCGTGGTTGCTGTAGCGCTGCGCAAACGCCTTGGCAAAGGCACGCATGTAGTGGCGTGTTTTCGATTGTGGATTGGCCAGTGCGGCACGCGCGGCGGCATCGTGCTGGTCCGGCGTAGCTCCCGTAGCGCCCGCTTCCCCCACCAACTCCGGCACGGCAAAGGGATTCCAGAATGGACAGGCGATGATGCCGATGCCATTGGCTAACGCATAGTCAAGCAGCGCCTGCACCGCAGCCCAGTATTCTGGCTTGATATTGAGCGCGGTTAGCGTGTTGTCGGTTGCAAACTTTGGCTCGCCAACAACATAGTCCCAGGTCTGGTAGCCCGTGTCGCTAGCCATTCTTCCGTTGAAGGGCGCCACCATCACTTGGATGTACTTGAAGCCGTTGGCCGCAAGATAAGGCAAATCGGTACTGTAATCAGGATGTTCCACTTCCGGCGCCAGCGGTGCGGTAGCGCTCCATTGACGGCGCTCCAGATACGCGTGCGCATTGAGGCCGATGCCGCTGACCTTGCCCGTGTTGACGCCGGCGGCGTTGAACTCTTGCATGACTCCATTGATAACTTTGATGTACGGCATGACGACTCCTGTAAAACAAGTGGAAGACATTGAGTTCAGGGCCCTGACTCCCCGCCGCTGCAACTTGCATGAAGTGCAACGACAGGCAAATCATAGCGCTTGAAAATGGCCAGGCCGGGCATCTTGGTTTTTGTTTTTTTCATATGATTCGCCATGAAGACGAGCTAGCGCAGCATGGCCGCCCGGGGAAGGCGCGACAATCGTTGGCAGGCGCCACGACGAGCCGGGCGCGAACGGGAGGCAAGATGGGCATCAAGGATTGGCCGGCCGGCGAACGGCCGCGCGAGCGCCTGATCGAGGATGGCGCGCAGTCGCTGTCGGACGCGGAATTGCTGGCCGTCTTCCTGCGCACGGGCGTGCGCGGCAAGAGCGCCGTGGAACTGGCGCGCGACACGGTCGAGCACTTCGGCTCGCTGCGTGGCCTGTTTGGCGCCAGCCTCGTGAGTTTTTCCGCCGTGCACGGCATGGGCAGCGCCAAGTTCGCCCAGCTGCAAGCCGTGCTGGAACTGGCGCGGCGCGCCATCATCGAAGACTTGCAAGCGGGCCAGGCCCTCAATTCGCCGCACGCCGTAAAAGATTATTTGCGCCTGACCCTGGGCCACCTGGCGCATGAAGCGTTCCACGTGTTGTTTTTGGACGTCAAGAACCGCCTGATCACGACGCAGGAAATGTTTCGCGGCACCCTCACCCACACCAGCGTGTATCCGCGCGAAGTGGTCAAGCAGGCCCTGCTGCACAACGCGGCCAGCGTCATGCTGGCGCACAACCACCCGTCCGGCACGCCGGAGCCCAGCGAATCGGACTTGCTGCTGACGCGCGCGCTGGTGCAAGCGTTGTCGCTGGTGGACGTGCGCATCCTCGACCATTTCGTCGTTGCCGGGCGGCAAGTACATTCCTTCTCGGAACACGGCCAGATCTAGGCCGGGGCTGGCCAGGCAGCAGTTAACCATGTGTAAACAAGGACATACGTGATAGCAGCAAGACGCTTATCTAACAGTAAACAGCACTGTTTACCAGTGCTTCCCCCTATGACGAAGGGGAAAAGTCAAATTGTTAAATTATTTCAATACAACACGACACAATTGTTTTTCGCAAGTCATTGATAAATCTGCTTATTTTGGATATACTCTCGTTTTTCCAATTTGGAATATCTTTAAGGAGTGCGCCATGGCACGTGTTTGCCAAGTCACTGGGAAGAAGCCGATGGTCGGCAACAATGTTTCCCATGCAAACAACAAAACCAAACGTCGTTTTTTGCCTAACTTGCAGAATCGTCGTATTTTTGTTGAATCTGAAAACCGCTGGGTCTCCCTGCGTTTGTCCAACGCCGGTCTGCGCGTCATCGATAAAGTCGGCATCGACGCCGTATTGGTCGATATGCGCGCTCGTGGCGAAAAAGTCTAATTAGCAGAATAAGGGAGCTATCATGGCAAAATCAGGCCGCGACAAAATCAAGTTAGAATCGACCGCCGGTACGGGTCACTTCTACACGACCACCAAAAACAAGCGTACGACGCCTGCGAAAATGGAGATCATGAAATTTGATCCTAAAGCACGCAAGCACGTAACGTACAAAGAAACCAAAATCAAGTAATTGATATTGTGTTCTCTGATGAAAAAGCCGCTCCGATGAGCGGTTTTTTTATTGCCCAAGCACCCAGGCCTGCAAGCCGCCCACCCCGGCAACCCGCCTCGAATCGCCCGACATCGGATTGGGGACATACGCCGTACGCCCCCGCAGCCGGATGCTAGCGAATCTTCATGCCTAGAATATACCGTGGATAGAAACCGACTGGCGTGGTATAGCCGACAGGTACGCCGCTTGGCCGTAACAAGGTATAGAAATAACGCTCGCCCTCCGATACTTCCATGAATGCATAACCATCATAGTCCGGCCCCATTTGCGTTTCATAGCACGCTGCCGGGTTGGACGCTGGTCCATAAAATGTCAGCTTCAGGCGGAACAGGTTGGCCTTCGAATCGGGAGAAATGGGGGCAATACGCCCCTGGACCCGGCAGCCAGCCTCTGTCGTGCCACTGATGCTGCCATCCGGCGCAATGTAACTGGCGCCGCCAGCCACATACGTCCCGCTGATATCGGCCAAGCTCAACGCCAGCGCATTCTCAATACCATAAGAATCGAAGGACAACGTCACCGTCTTGCCAGCAGCGGCAGACATTGTGCCCACGATGCGCGTTTTCGGCACGATGGTGCCAGATGCCTGAATGCCCTCAATCGACGTGGAGGTGTGAACCGTGCTCTTGTTTCCAAGCTGCCATATGGCACCGTCGCTGAGAAACTCGCCAAATACATGCACCATTCCGCTTGAAAACGGCGAGCCGGTTTGCCAAGCCGTTTCGCCGCCGGGTAATACCAGCGCGAATTCAGGATAGATTTTTGTCGATGGGCGGCGCCAGACGCCTGCCGCGGCATCGGTTCCGGAGGCAAACGAGCCCGCATCGGGATTTGCCAGCGTCACGCTGCGATATGGCTGCCGGCCAATATAGCGCGTTGCGGTCCAGGCACCGTTTGCAGCGCTGTTTGGAATACTCCACGTACCCGCCCCGGTCCCGTCCTGCCCAAATACGCCACGAAAGATGGCGGCAGTTTGCGTACTTTCGGGAATATGCGGATTGACCCGCATATTCAGCGTGACGCTTCCAGTTTTTTCCACATCACCACGCAGTGCAAAGTCGCCCAACAGTTTTCCGTTGGAAATACACATACCCGGCGTATAGCTGCTACCAGAGGGAGAGACAAACAGCACGTCGCAAAAACCGGCATTCGCTCCGGTAAATTCCAGCTTCCAGTAGTCACCATACATGCCGCCATTCGGCGCGCCGCTGACGGCCGGCGTGGTTTGATATGGCGCGTCCAATTGCGCCGTTACTTCAACAATGGCAGTACTCACATAGCGCTCGCCCGGATAATCGACGAGAACACTGAACATGTAGCTTCCGGGCTTATCCGCGACAAAAGTTGGCTTGGCGGTGTTCGCCAGGCTCAGCTCCACCACACTCGTGGCAGGCTTGCCAATAATAGACCAACTGAAATTTGCCGTGACACCGGGTGCAACTTGGCTGCCGCTCGCATCCAGCGAGACTGTCGCCCCAGTTGCTACCGCTTGCGGCTTTCCGGCATGCGCCACCGGTACGGCCTTGAGTTCAACGATGAGCTTTTTGATGTCATCAACCGTCTGCCCCGATACCAGCGCCTGGTTAATCAATCCGAGCTGAATGGAATTAAAATAGGAACCCAAGCGGTCCAGCAACCTGTCATGGGCATCCCCGCCAGCCTTGTCTGCCGCGGTCGCGGCCTTCAATGGCGTGCCGATAAAGTCTTGCAAGAAGCTGATACTGAACTTTGCCTGCAACAGATTCACGATATCCGACTGTGCGGCAAGCACATTGGCGGCATTGACTGTATTGACCAGCGATGCCGCGTCGATGTCCGGGAACAAGGCACTGAGATCACGGCCAAACAACCGCGAGCTGAGCATGTCGGTCAGGGGCGTGATATTGGCAGTTGCCGAACTCCCCGCTCCGACCACAACGGAATGCAATTTGATGCCATTGACGGGAGCGGTCAATTGCAGGAGACATGGAAATTTCCCTTCGACAATTTCCATTTGATAAGCACCATCCGGCCCGGTGCGCGCCTGTGCACTGCCCACCTGGCATTTCGCCTGAATGGAGGCATCGACAAGGGCCAGGCCGGTCGCCGCTGTGCCGCTGAGCGCGAGGCTGCTTTTTACAACGGGTGGAGGATTGGGGATGCCAGGATTGGGACTCGCCGGTTCTGGCACCGAGGTACCGCCACCGCAGGCAGAGAGCGCCGCCATGACACATCCCATAAACGCACTTCGTATTAACATTGCCATGCAAACTTTCCTATTTTAACTAATTAACAAGGAAAGTATTTCACAAAATTATTATTTTGGCAAATCGACATTCTCGGGAAATGCCACGCGAAGCCCCCGTCGCCTTCACGCTCAGGGCAAAAAAAATGGCCCCGCAAGCGGAGCCACTCATGTCACCTCACCGTGCGATCAAGCATAGCTGCGCAGGCGCAGGGAGAAATCTTGCAGCGACTTGATGCCCGACGCTTCGGCGCGCGTGCACCAGTCTTGCAGCTTTTGCAGCAATTGCTCGCGCGTAAAGTGCGAACGTTCCCAGATGGCACCCAATTCCACGCGCATGTGGTGCATGGTTTCCAGCGCCTTGCTGTGCTGGAACAATTCCGACAACTGTTCGTGATGCGCATCAGCCAGCTTGCCCGGCTCGCGCTGCATCAGCTTGCGCGACGATTTCAGGAAGCGCTTTTCCAGCTCGGCCTTGTGCTTCAGGTGTTCCAGCTCTTCCTTCCAGGCATGCTTGATCGATTTCGCATACTTGGCCATCACATCGTAGCGGTTGGCGATGACGGACTGCAAGGTCTCGAAATCCGCTTCCAGCTTGCCGTGCGAAAACTTCGGCTCCGGCGCCAGCTTTTTCACCTTGGCCAGGCCCAGCATTTCCAGCGCGCGGATATACGCCCAGCCAATATCGATTTCATACCATTTCGACGACAGCTTGGCCGACGTCGCATAGGTATGGTGATTGTTGTGCAACTCTTCGCCGCCGATCAGGATACCGAACGGAATGATGTTGGTGGCCGCGTCCGCGCAGTCGTAGTTGCGGTAGCCCCAGTAGTGGCCGATGCCGTTGATGATGCCGGCTGCCGTGATCGGGATCCACATCATTTGCACGGCCCACACGGAAATGCCGATCACGCCGAACAGGATGAAATTGATGACGAACAAGGACACCACGCCCAGCCAGCTGTATTTGGTGTACAGGTTGCGCTCGATCCAGTCCGTCGGCGTGCCGTGGCCGTATTTAGCCATGGTTTCCATGTTCTTCGATTCAGCGCGGTACAGCTCGGCGCCTTCCCAGAAGACTTTCTTGATGCCGCGCGTCACGGGGCTGTGCGGATCTTCTTCCGTATCGCATTTGGCGTGGTGCTTGCGGTGGATGGCCGCCCATTCCTTGGTGACCTGGCCCGTCGTCAGCCACAGCCAGAAACGGAAGAAATGGCTGGGGATGGCGTGCAATTCCAGCGCGCGGTGGGCCTGATGGCGGTGCAGGTAAATCGTGACGCTGGCGATCGTGATATGCGTGACCACCATGGTGTACAGGAAAACTTGCCATGCGGACAGATCGGTAATGCCAGTTGCCATGAACTGCAAAACGTCGTGTAAAACGGAACTCAATGTCATTACTGCTACTCCAAGTGGACAGGGCGTGCGCACGGTCGCTCCAGTGATTCTGGAGGTCCGGCAGAGTTAATTTTAGGCGTGATTGTACGCCCTAATGGGTGCGGTCAGGCAAAATCGGAGGCAGGCAGCGAGGTTAAGGCTGGGTGCCGGATGGGGCGGACTCACCCTCTGCCGCGCTGGCGAGCGGGGCAGGAGGCGTACCAACAATACGCAATTCGCGTTGCGGAAACGGTACAGTGACCTTATGTTCCTGCAAGGTGCGCCAGATGGCGCGGTTCACATTCGACTTCACGCCGCCGGTGCCGTTTTCCGGATCCGCGATCCAGAAGCCGATCTGCACATCGAGGCCGTCGGCGCCGAAACGCACGAGGGTGGCCGATGGCGGATTGCTTTGCGACACACGCGGCACCTTGGCCGTCGCCGCTTCCAGCAAGGGGAAGATGACATCGAGATCCGTTTCATAGCCCACCGACACGGCCGTCGACAGCCAGACCATGCGGTTGCTCAGCGACATGTTCTGCACGCCGCCGGAAATCAGCATTTCATTCGGCACGATGGATTCAACGCCATCGCCCCCCAATAACACAGTATAGCGCGTATTGATTTGCGTGACCTTGCCCGTGAACTGGCCCACCGTGATCATGTCGCCGATGGTGAGGCTGCGGTCCAGCAGGATGATGAAGCCGGACACGAAGTTCGCGGCGATCTTTTGCAAGCCAAAGCCCAGCGCCACGCCGAAGGCGCCGCCAAACACGGACAGCACCGTCAGGTCGATGCCCACCAGCGACAGGCTGACCAGCACGGAAACGAGGATCAGCACGGCGCGGCCCATGCGCGACATCACCACGCGCAAGGAAGTGTGCAGGCCCTGCATTTTCATCAGGCGCTCGTCGAGCGAGGTGCCAGCCCACATGGCCAGCACCAGCAGCACGGCCACGGAAATAGCGGCTTGCAAGATGGCAGCCACGGACACCTTGTTGCGTCCCAGCGGCACGACGATACCTTCCAGGAAGGTATGCAATTCCGGCCACAGGCCCGTGATGTACAGGGCCATGCCGGCCCACACCACGACTGTAAATATCTTTTCCAGCAGCAGCATGGTGGGACTGATGTCGCCATGGCGGGCAAAAATGCGGCGCAGCACATAAAAACCGAAGCGCACCAGCGCCATCGAGGTGCACAGGGGGATGGCAATGCTGAGCAGATTGACCGACTGGAACTTGGCGAGGAAATGCTGCGCAATACCCAGCAGCATGGCCGCCAGCACGGGCGTGAGGATGCGGATGAAACTATCGGTGCGCTGCAAGGTTTCCGGCGTGGCCGGCGTGGCGGCCGCTTCCGCGCGCTGGTGCAGGAACACGCGCAACTGCCGCACCAGCAGCCAGCTCAGCGCCAGGCAGGCGACGATGACCAGCGCCTGCCACAGGATGGCCGGTTGACGGAAATCGTCGACAAAGTCAGTGATCAGGTTGAGCAGCGGGGTTTCGTTCATGGCGGATGGCGTCTGGAAGATGGTGCGGGGGAATAACCGGGCGGGGTGCCCACAGCTTGCGCCAGACAGGCCGGCGCAAGTGCATGGCCACCGCTGCGATGCTGCAGCGGCGGCCCGTGACAGCCTTATTCGGCTGGTTCAGCGTCAACGTCGTCGGCCGGCTTTTCATCGGCGTAGACTTTTTTCGGCATGACCTTGCGTTCGAACACGGCGGCGAAGAAGCCATCGGTCTGGTGCAGATGCGGCAACAATTTCAGGTAGTCGCCCATTTCCAGCTCGATCTTCTGTTCGGCCAGCACTTTGCTCATCGGCACCAGGGTGAAGTCCGGATGGGCCGCCAGGAATTGCTCGGCGATAAAATCGTTTTCTTCGTTCAGGAAGCTGCAGGTGGCATACACCAGGCGGCCGCCGCCCTTGACCAGGCGCGCCGCGCCGGCCAGGATGGCTGCCTGCTTGGCTTGCAGCTCGACGATGGAATTCGGCTGCTGGCGCCATTTCACGTCCGGATTGCGGCGCAGGGTGCCCAGGCCGCTGCATGGCGCATCGACCAGCACGCGGTCGATCTTGCCGGCCAGACGCTTGATCTTGGCATCGCGCTCATGCGCGATCTGCACCGGATGCACGTTCGACAGGCCGCTGCGGGCCATGCGCGGCTTCAGCTTGGCCAAACGCTTTTCCGACACGTCGAATGCGTACAAACGGCCCGTGTTGCGCATCAGCGCGCCCAATGCGAGGGTCTTGCCGCCCGCGCCGGCACAGAAATCGACGACCATTTCGCCGCGCTTGGCGCCGACGATTTGCGACAGGATCTGGCTGCCTTCATCCTGCACTTCGATGGCGCCGCTCTGGAACAATGGCAGGTTTTGCAACGATGGCTTCTTGATCACGCGCAAACCCAGCGGGGCATACGGCGTCGGCGTGCTGAGGATAGGCGCTTCGGCCAGGGCCAGCATCACGTCCTCACGCGTGGCCTTGAGCGAGTTCACGCGCAAGTCCAGCGGCGCCGGTGCGTTCAGCGCATCGGCCAGCTTCATGGTTTCCGCTTCGCCGAACTGGGCGATCAGCTTGTCGAACAGCCAGGTCGGCATGTTGGCGCGCATATTCGACGGCATCAGGCTGCGGTCAATCTGCGTGATGCGTTCCAGCCATTCCACTTCTTCTTCCGTCAGGCCGCCCAAGGAGTCGGCGCCGACGGCTTCGGCCAGGCCGAGGATGGTCAAACGGCGCATGGTCGGGCCACTGCCCGCTTCGGCGAAGTCCGTGAAGAACGATTTGTTGCGCAGCACGGCATAAATGCCTTCGGCAATGGCGCCGCGTTCGCGCGAACCGAGGCGCGGATGGTCGCGGAAATAGCGCGACAGGGTGGTGTCGGCCGGGGCCGTGAAACGTAAAATTTCGCGCAATACTTCTTCAGCATTGGCAAGTATCGCTGGTGGCAATCTCATTGTTATTCTTCCTGTAATATTTTATTGAGGGTCCACGCGGACCTGGCCATGCTCGACTGACAGTTTATCGTCAATGAACAGGCGGATGGCGCGCGGGTAAAGCAGATGTTCCTCTACCAGCACGCGCGCCGATAAGCTCTCTTCTGTGTCGCCTGGCAAGACGGGGACTTTCGCGCTCGCCACGGCCGGGCCATGATCGAGCTCGGCAGTCACGAAATGCACGGTCGCGCCGTGTTCCGTTACGCCCGCCTCGAGCGCCTGGCGGTGCGTCGCCATGCCCGGGAACAGCGGCAGCAGCGACGGGTGGATATTGAGCATGCGCCCCGCGTAATGCTCGACGAAGGGCGGCGTCAGGATGCGCATGAAACCGGCCAGCACGACCAGGTCGGGGGCAAAGCCGTCGATCACGGCTTGCAGCGCCGCATCGAACTGTTCGCGGCTGGCATAATCCTTATTGGCAACGACTGCCGTCGCTATCCCGTGTTCCGCGGCAAAAACCAGTCCCTGGGCATCGGCCCGGTTACTGATGACGGCGGCAATACGGGCTGGCCATTGCTCGGCTTGCGCCGCGCGCACGACCGCTTCCATGTTGCTGCCGCGTCCGGAAATGAGGATAACGATATTTTTCATAGCGCGCATTGTACCCGCTATGGCGATGCGAATCTAGAAAGGCCGGCATTATTGTTGCGGCGCAACATGGGCGCCGGCGCGCCGCAGCCGCCCGAAGATGCCGATTCTCACCTGCGCGGGAAGCCGGTTTGACGGCGCCGCGGCAAGAGTAAGTATTTACTCGAACGAATAGAAGACGCGGAACGGGACTTTCTTCTCGGCCCAGTAGTCGGTCGCGTCGCGGAATACGTCGAGCAGGATCTCGCGCGCTTCCTTGTCGAATTTTTGCGTATTTGGCAATTGCTCGAGCACCACCAGGAAACCCGTCTGCGTGCCGGCCTTGGACATGGTGTCCGTCAGGCACAGGCGCAGGGCATCGAAATTCTTCGCCAGGTTTTTCGGAAACAGGAATGCTTCTGCAATAATGCCGATGACTTGTTGTTTGGTCTGTCCAGCGTTGCAATGCGCATATAAAAAGTGCTGCCCGAGACGGATCGCCTCGTCTTGTAATTCGGTCACGCGAAAGGCACGGATGGACTGGACAAGGTTGGGCGGCACGGTTAGTAACAAACTCATTTTTCCCTCAAATCGACCTGTTATGTATGGATCTCTTCTAGCTGCTCTTCTTATTGCATCCCCGCACGCGGGTCAATGCGCACGCGGTGATTCGATCTGTATCAACTTTTATGCGATTCAGTGCGATTTTATATAAGCCATACGCGTATTAGGGTAACGTGTTGTCCTGCATGAATCAACCCGAATATGATGTCAAACGCAAGATTTGTTACAAACCGCTGGTTTCAAGTCATTTCAACATCTTGTATCGATTGAAAGTGCATGTTACAGACTGTAGGGCAAGGGGCTTGGGCTGTTACATTTTGTTGCCATGCGAAACACTTGTCGCCGTCTGGCGGGATTACTATAGTCCCAAGTTGTAAAAAATACCCTGAAAGATTCTCTACATAACGAGGTTACAAATGAACTTGCAAGCCAAATTGATGATGTCAGCCCTTTGTATCGGTGCATTGCCACTCGCCCAGGCCGCCGACTTTGAAGATTTCGGCAAGGTCGTGCGCGTCGTGCCGCAAGTGGAACAGATCAACCGTCCACGCCAGGAGTGCCGCACGGAATACGTGCAAGTCCAGGCACCGCCGCAACAGCGCAGCGCTGGCGGCTCCATCGTCGGCGGTATCGCCGGCGCCCTGCTCGGCAGCCAGGTCGGTGGCGGCAATGGCCGCACGGCCGCAGCGGCTGCTGGCGCGATTGCCGGCGCCGTCGTCGGCGACCGTGTCGACAACCAGAACAATTACCAGGGCGGCATGCAGGAACAAGCCGTCAAGCAATGCCGTCAGGTCGACCACTGGGAATCGCGCAACAATGGCTACCAGGTCACCTACGACTACCGCGGCCGCAATTACACGAGCATCATGTCCTACGATCCGGGCGAACGCATCCGTCTGCGCGTCTCCATCGAGCCAGCTCAACAGTAACGCCTGACATAAGCTGCTGCGCGTCGGCATAGGTGGCCTGCGATGCTCACCGTACTGGAGTACGGTTGCGCTTCTCGGCCACCTCTGCCTTCCGCTCGCGACGCTTCTGTCAAGCGTTGTTACTCAGTACTAAAATGCCGGCCCCATGTCTTTCTCATGGGGCTGGCATTTTTTATGGCGCCCCGGCGCGGGCTATAATGCGGCACACTTTCAGGCCGCCTTATGCTTATCAAACGAAAATCCATCGAACAAGTCGAATCCTCGCGCCCTGCGCGCAAGCCCCGCTATGCCCCTGTCACCCTGTCGGAAATGGATGGCGTGCGCTATCTGCATTTCGGCACGGAATGGGTGCAGGGCGCCATGCGCATCCGCAAGCCGGACTGGCCGGAGCTCGAGTACGCGCAGCAGATGATGGCGTGGATGCTGTGGATCGAACAGCCGCAGCGCCTCGCCCAGCTGGGCCTGGGCACGGCCGCGCTGACCAAGTTCTGCTACCGCCAGTTCCCGCAGGCGCAGGTCGAGGCCATCGAACTGAATCCGTCCGTCATCACCATCTGCGCCTCGATGTTCAAGCTGCCGCCCAACGACGAGCGCCTGCACGTGCGCGAGATGGATGCGCTCGACTACGTCAACGACGATGCCAACCACGGCACCCTGGACGCCCTGCAGGTGGACCTGTACGACGCCACGGCGCGCGGCCCCGTGCTGGACAGCGCCGAGTTCTATACCGCCTGCTGCGCCTGCCTGGCGCCGCACGGCATCATGACGGTCAACCTGTTCGGCGACCATCCCAGCTACGCAAAGAACATCAAGGCGATGAAGTTTGCGTTTGAACAGGTGATCTGCCTGCCGGAAGTCCATGATGGGAACGTGGTGGCGATCGCTTTCAAGACGAAAGTGGCACTCGATACGGAAGCGCAAGCCGCCCTGCTCGAACGCGCCAAGCAGATCGTCGCCGAGACCAAGCTGCCCGCCAAGTCCTGGGTCAAGGGCATCGTCAGCACCCTGTAACCGCCGGCAAGTCCAGGCAAGGCCGGCAGCCCGGAAAGGCGCCGGCCATGCCCGCATCCCCTCCTTCTCCCGATACGCCGCTGCAACTGCCGCAGCTGCTGGCCTGGCTGCAGGAAGACGGCTTGCTCGACGCGGCGCAAGCGGCCGCCATCGACGCCCAGGCCACCCTGCTGCCGGCACCCGCCCTGCATCCGCTGTGCAGCATCGCCCACGGCGCACTCACGCTCGATGCCCTGTGCGCCTGGCTGGCGCAACGCTCCAGCCTGCCGTATGTGCGCATCGATCCCCTGCACATCGATTTCAGCCAGGTGGCCGACGTCATGACGGCCGGCTATGCGGCCCGCTTCAACATCCTGCCCGTGGAAAGCACGCCTGAGCGCATCGTCATCGCCACAGCCCAGCCATATGCGCTCGCTTGGCAGGCACAGCTGGGAAACCTGGCGCCGCGCAAGCTGAGCCTGGTCATCGCCAACCCGCTGCACATCGCCGACGCCATCGCGCAATTTTTCAGCCTGGCCAGTTCCGTCAAGGTGGCCCGGCAAGCCTCCACGCAAGACCTGGCGCTGCGCCACAATTTCGAACAACTGGTGGAACTGGGGCGCAACAAGACCAGCCTCGACGCCAACGACCAGCACGTGGTGCGCATCGTCGACTGGCTGTGGCAATACGCGTTTGCCCAGCGCGCTTCCGACATCCATCTGGAACCGAAGCGCGACGCGGGGCTCGTGCGCCTGCGCATCGACGGCCGCCTGCACCAGGCCTACCAGCTGCCGCCCGTGGTATTGCTGGCCATGACGGCGCGCATCAAGTTGCTGGGGCGCATGGACGTGGTGGAAAAACGCCGGCCCCAGGATGGGCGCATCAAGACGCGCAATGCGCAGGGCCAGGAAATCGAGCTGCGCCTGTCGACCTTGCCCACAGCCTTCGGCGAAAAGCTCGTCATGCGCATCTTCGACCCGGAAGTGGCCGTCAAGAGCCTGGCCGAGCTGGGCTTTCCGCCGGCGGACGCCGAACGCTGGCGCCAGCTGACAGCGCGCACGCACGGCATCGTGCTGGTGACGGGCCCCACCGGTTCGGGCAAGACCAGCACGCTGTACAGCACCTTGAAAGCGCTGGCCGGCAGCGAAGTCAATGTGTGCACGGTGGAAGACCCCATCGAAATGGTCGAACCGGCCTTCAACCAGATGCAGGTGCAAACCCAGGCCGGCATCGAACTGTCGTTTGCCGATGGCGTGCGGGCGCTGATGCGGCAAGACCCCGACATCATCATGGTGGGCGAAATCCGCGACCTGGCCACGGCTGAGATGGCCATCCAGGCGGCGCTGACCGGGCACCTGGTGCTGTCGACCCTGCACACCAACGACGCGCCCTCGGCCGTCATGCGCCTGCTGGAACTGGGCTTGCCCGCCTATCTGCTGGAAGCGTGCCTGGCCGGCGTGCTGGCGCAGCGCCTGTTGCGCTGCCTGTGCGCGGCCTGCAAGCAGCTGGACACGGCTCCCGGTGCCGCGGCGTGGCAGCGCCTGACAGGCGGCCAGCTGGAGCGGCCAGCCGCCACGTACCGCCCCGTCGGCTGCGCCCTGTGCCGGCACAGCGGCTATCTGGGGCGTGCCGGCATCTATGAACTGCTGGGCGTGACGGAAACGTTCGGCCAGCTGGTCAAGGCAGGCGCCGACCTGCATGCCCTGCGCCGCCAGAGCATCCTCGACGGCATGACGCCGCTGCGCATCGCCGGCGCGCGCAAGATCATCGATGGCACGACCAGCATCGACGAAGTGCTGAAGCTCACGGCAGCCCTGCATTAGCGGGCCAGCACTTTCTCACAGGAATGCTTTGCATTCTTTTTCAACTGATATATAATGCGGCCTCTTTCGGGTCGTTAGCTCAGCTGGTAGAGCAGCGGACTTTTAATCCGTTGGTCGCAGGTTCGAATCCCGCACGGCCTACCACGAATACAGCAGTACAGATCAGGGCTACCCGCTTCGGCGCGTAGCCCTTTTTTGCGCTTGCCGCCTGCCCAGCTTAGCGCTGGCCGCTGGCATGCTCCAATGCAGCCACATCGGCCCGCCCGTCGGCCAGCCGCCCGCACACGAATGCCGACACATAGTTTTGGGTCGCCTGTCCATTGACGCCGACGCCGCGCTGCGGAAGGAAGTTACCGACCGGATAGGCACTGGCGATCTTGAAGAGCATTTCCCGCTCGAGCGGATAGGCCTGGTCGTAGCGCATGATGTTGCGATGCACGTTGTAGCCATTGTTATTGTTCATGTCTTGCGACAGGGGCTTGACCATCACGCGCCCCACGCCCAACTCGCTGGCCCGCATGGCAATGTCGCGCGCCAGCGACGTGGCAAAGGCATAGCGCGCCTGCTCGCCATCGCCTTCACACCAGAAGATGTCGAGCGTGACGCCATCGTAGCGATCGCGCACCATCAGGCGCTTGCGGCTGACGGTAGCCGCCACGTTGCGCGGCGCGGCTGACATGCCGGTCTTGAGCGGATTGAACTTCAGGGCGGAGAAGGCAGGGCCAACGTTGGTTTCGGCATAAGTGTCGCGCTTGCCGCTGTCGTACAGGCGCCAGACGCGGATGCCGACGGCGGCCATGATATCGCCTATGTCGCCGCCTTTCGACAGTTCGTCGGCCAACACCAGCGCATAGGCGCTATGGCCCTTGCCGTCGTTGTCGGGCGTGCGGTCGCCGGCGGTGGTGGCGTACTGGATCAGCGTGTTCGGCCCGGTGCGGATCGACACGGCCTCGCTGTAGGTGACCTTTTCGTCGACCGGCACGTCGCGGCATTTGTCCAATGCCACGACGAGTGCCACATTCTTATCATCCGGCAATTTCTGCAGCATCTCGGCGACGTTGTTGGCATTCTTTTGCAGCAGTTTGAACTGCTCCAGGTCATCGTCCTTCCTGAATGCGGCATGATCCATCCGGAACAGCACCGGCACCGTGAACGCGTGGCCGTGATACTGCATGCCATGGCCGGAATAAAAGAGGAAGACAATCGATCCCTTGGGCAAGTCCGACAGGCTGCTGGCAAAGTCGGCGACACGGGCGTTGAAGGTTGCCTGGTCCACATTGCAATAGTCATGGATCTCGAACCCGAATTTGGCCAGCTGGCTCTTGACCAGATCCGAATCGCTGCAAGGATTCTTGAGGTCGGCAATGTAATCGCCCGATGGCGTGGGATCGAATTTCCCGTTCTGGTCGTAATCCCAGTTGCCGATCAATAAGGCGACACGCTTGGGCGGGCCGGATTGTGCCTGGCAGGGAAAGGCCAGCAGCATGGACACGGCGATACAGAGCAGGGCTAGGATGCGTTTGATCGGATGCACGATATCACTCCTCGGTTGGCCAGGGTGGATGCCGGGGCGGACCTAAGCGCTTTTCAGGCCACGCTCGAACAGCGCGGCCTCAAGCTCGCGCCGCAGCACGAGGCCGCGCATATTCGGCACGCCTGTCCACAGCCGCGCCATGGACCGCAACTCGGCGGGGATGGCATCGTAGGCTTCGTTGACCATGTGCTGGCGGATCATGCGCATCTCGCGATAGCGCGGGCCATCCTTGCGGAAGCTGGCACCGCGGTTGTAGACCAGCGACACGAGCGCGCCCAGGCTGTCATCGGACAGCTTGTCCGTGTTGGGAAGGCGCGCCAGCGTCAGCGCCACGTAACGCGGCAACAGGCGCGTACGAAACTGCTGATCGGCGATGTCCCAGGAAACCGCTACGTCGCGTACCTGCGCCAAGGCATCGCGGGCCTCTTCCCCCGTCAAACCACAGACCTTGCGTAATGTTGCCAGTTCGCCGTCAGCGAGCCGGGCTTCCCAGTCTTCGTTGAGCCAGTCGACCGTGACGTATCCCAAATCATAGCCAATGCCTATCGTGACGCCCGACTCGCCGGCAGGCCAGATCGGCTGCTGGAACTTCGCCTCGTAGCGCGCGCGGTCGGTCACTTCGAAGGTGGTAATGAGCGTGATGGCGGCTTCCGAGATTGCCCGCGAAGACAAGGGAGTACGCGGCGCAATGGCCCGCGATTCGTACTGCTCGCCGAAGCCCTCGCGACTAGTGCGCGTCGCTTCAAGCAGCGACGGATCGTTGATGGCTTGCCGCAGCAAAGTATCGAATGCATCCGACTGCGCCAGCACCTTGCCGCCAGCGAGCAGGCCCAAGGCTCCCAGCGCGACTGCCGCGCCAACAAACTCTCGTCTGGAATGCATCGCATGCTCTCCTCTAGTGTCCGGCAAACATGGCGACACGCCACTTGCAGGAAAAACTATGCAGGATGGCGCGCAGCGCGCCATTGATGCACTTCAATATACAGATATTTATTATTTGAAAATACACAGTTTATTGCACTTGTGCTTGCTGTGTCAGGCCATGCTCTTTTGCTGAAGCATAGCCGCGCATGGCAGTTATACTGGTGCATCCCATGCCGATCCGGAAAGATACACCGTGAAACTTGCCGCCCTGCTGCCCCCCCATCTCCTGCTGTGCGCACTGCCGCTGCTTGCGCAGGCGCAAACGCCCATCGTGCTCGACGGCCAGTACAGCGCGCGCACGGACGAGATGAGCCTGCAGATCATCGGCAACCGCGTCTGCTTCGCGCCCGACAAGGCGCAGTGGGGCCGCCTGCCCCGCCCTGCCGCCACGCACGATGCGTGGTTCTGCTTTTCCAACGATGGCGAGGCGCGCCGGCTGCTGCGCGTGCCCGCGCGCCAGGCCGACAATTGCGGCTGGCAAGCGCGTGCGCGCATCGTCATCGACACCTATCAACCGTATGTGGAGCAAGGCGATGGCAACGACATGGCGCGCCTGGCGTCGGTGGTCAAGGTGGCGCAGCCAAACGCCATCGCCTGCGAGTAATCAGCCCAGTTCGTATTCCTGCAGATACCGGGCAAACAATTCCCCATCGGACAGCGGACACGCCAACCCTGCGCCCCAGTCGGCCAGCAGCAACTGCTCTTTCAAGGGCAGCAGCATGAGTTCAGGCATGGCGTCGCTGCACCACAGGTCGCACACGATGCCGTCGCCGTCCAGGCCCGCAAACAGGGTCTCCGTCGTCTCGCCGCCAAAGGCCAGCACATTCTTGCATTCCACCCGGTAACTGCTGTAGCCCGTATACACGGCGTCGTACGGCTGCAAGGCATCGGCCAGCGACAGGCGCAACTGGTCCGCCGTGAGGCCCAGCGCGCGCAGCGGCGATGGCGGCGCCTCGGGCACGTACATCTGCGTCCAGCCGGCGCCGCTGCGGTGCGCGTCGGCAAATGCCTGCTGCTCGCCCATCTGCGTCAGGCAGTGCTGCAAATTATCCAGCGGCAGCAGTTCGATCATGCAAAAATCATCTTCGTGGTAGTACGCTTCCCGCATGCTTCAATTCTCCAGCAAGTCGTGCAGTTGCACATTGCGCCGCGATGTCAGCAGGCCAGCCCAACTGTCGCTCGTCACGGACGGGTAACGCACTGCGCCAAAGTTCATCCACGCATCGCGGTATGCCAGCCACAGGCGTTGGGTGGCGCGGATGCCATCCGTGCGCACGGCGCCCGCATGAGTTTGCGCCGGCTTCTTCATGAGCTTGCCGTAGATGGCGTTGAGTTCATTGTCGAGCGCCGCCGCCTGTTCCTTGGACATGCTGGCCGGCAGCTTGCCCGCTTCGTACTCGCGCAGATCGTGCGCCAGCAGATCAAGCTCGGCCGTGCGGGCGGCGATGCTCAAAGCGGCGCGGGCCGTGCCGCTCAAATCCGTTTCATTGGCCGCGCGCGCATCGGCAAACTTGCTTGCCGCCGCCTGCAGTTTTTGCAGCGACGCTTGCGCCGCGGCAGGCATGCTTGCGCTGGCTTTGCCTGTCGCCTGCGTGCGCACGCGTTGTTTCTGGCGCGCATCGATGGCGCTGCACACGCCCATCATGTAGCCGCTGGTGATGTCGTCGCACAAATCGATCATGCCGCGTCCGCTGGCATTGATCTTCTGCAAGTGTTCGATGCGCCCTTGCATCTCGGCCGGCGCCGCATCGATGCTGCACGCGTACTTCAGCGCCAGCAACGGGTCTTTCTGCACGCCCTGCCCATTCTGGTACAGCATCATCAGGACAGCGCTGTTCTGCGTGGCCATGGCGCAATGACGCGCAGGACGCCAGTCCGCCGGCTTGGGCGAGGACATACTCTTGGTATCGTAATACAGGTCTGTTGCCTGGCACTGCTGCAGCGATGCCACGGCGGACGGCGCCGGCAGGTCGGCCGGCGGCGGCGCCGCATCCTTGACCTTCAGGCAACCCGCATACCAGGCTGTGCTTTCCGCGTGACCCACGCCCATGGCGCTGGTATTCGGGTACGGTGCGGGCGCCGCGGCAAAAACCGGGGCAGCCAGCAGGCAGCTCGCGCCCAGCAATATCGTTTTCAATAAGGGTAGACTAATTTTCATGGCCGGCCACAGGTAGCATCAGTAAAAGAACAAGTTTAACTGATCAGCCATGGCGCGCCCGCCCGATACGTGGCCGTCCCACGTGGTAAGTAACGGTACACAGCCTTGGCAGTGCAGGAAACCATGGGCAATAATGTTGCCCGCTGTACTTTTTTCACTACCGGACCACGCCCATGACCTCACCCCGTCTTCGCCGTTCCCTCGGCTCCCTGCTGATCGCAGCGGCCTGCGCCTCGCTGGCAACGACCGTCCACGCCGCCGATACCAAGGCCACCACCCCAGTTGCCGCCACGCAAACCAATGCCAGGCACGCCATCACGCATGAAGACGTGTGGCTGATGAAACGGGTGGGCGCCCCTGTCGCCAGCCCGGACGGCAAGTGGGCCGTGTTTTCCGTGGTCGACAGCGCCTACTCTAGCCAAGACCAATCGTCGGACCTGTGGATCAAGTCGCTGCTTGACGACAGCCCTGCGCGCCGCCTGACCTCGTCCAAGGGCGGCGAAAGCGCCGTGGCCTGGTCGCCGGACAGCCGCCAGCTGGTCTTCGTTGCCAAGCGCGACGGCGATGAAGCGGGACAGATCTATCGCCTCGACGTGGCCGCTGGCGGCGAAGCGCAGCGCCTGACCTCGCTCACCCTGGGCGCGCGCATGCCGAAATGGAGCCCGGACGGCAAGCAATTGCTGTTCATCAGCGATATCTATCCAGGCAACAAGACGGAAGCCGACGTCAAGCAAAGCGCGAAAGAGCGCAAGGAGCGCAAATACAGCGCCCGTTCGTATGAAACGACGGCGCCCCGCTATTTCGACAAGTGGCTGACCGACAAGCAGGTGCGGCTGTTCATCGTCGACGCCGACGCCGCGGCAACCCCGCGCGACATCCTGTCGGGCACGCAACTGGTCACCCTGCCGGGCTTTGGCGGCGGCCAGGGCGACGAGGGACAATCGCTGGATGCCGTCTGGACGCCGGACGGCAAGGCCGTCGTCTTCAACGCGGCCACCAACCGCGATGCGGCCCAGCGCGAAGCCGTCTACTCCCAGCTTTACTTGCTGCCCTTGGCGGGCGGTGAAGCGCAGCGTTTGACGCAGGATAAACACAGCTACGGTTCCCTGAAATTCGCGGCCGACGGCAAGACGCTGTTCGCGCTCAGCGACGCGCAAACGCCGGGCAAAGTGTATGACGTGAAACGCCTGGCCAGCTTCGCCTGGCCGATGAGCAACCCTGCGCCGACCATCCTGACGGCCAAGCTGGACCGCTCGATTTCGCGCTTTGTGCTGCCGGAAGGCGGCAAGCGCGTCATCTTCAGCTATGAACATGCTGGCCTGGAAAAGCTGTACTCGATCGACGCCAGGGGTGGCGACGTGCGCGAGGAACCATCCTTGCCGACGGGTACCATCAACTCGCTGAGCAGCGGCGGCAAGGCCCTGGTGGGCGTGTGGGAATCCGCCATCAACCCGCCGGAAATCTACGCCTTCAACGGCAAGCAGCCGAAGCGCCTGACGACCTTCAACACGGACAAGGCAAGTAAAATCGACTGGCAGGCGCCCGAGCACTTCTGGTTCACCACGGCCGATGGCCGCCAGATCCACAATATGCTCGTCAAACCGGCCAACTTTAACCCGAACAAGAAATACCCGCTGTTTACCGTCATCCACGGCGGCGCGGCCAGCATGTGGCGCGACCAGTTCGTGCTGCGCTGGAACTATCATTTGCTGGCCAAGCCCGGCTATGTCGTGCTGCTGACGGACTACAAGGGTTCCACCGGCTATGGCGAGGAATTCTCGCGGGCTATCCAGTTCGATCCGCTGAAGGGCCCTGGCGATGAAGTCAACCAGGGCGTCGATGAAGCCATCAAGAAATATCCATTTATCGACAGCACGAAACTGGCTGCCGGCGGCGCCAGCTATGGCGGCCACCTGGCCAACTGGCTGCAAGCGACCACCACGCGCTACAAGGCCATCGTCTCGCACGCGGGCGAAATGGACCTGATCATGCAATGGGGTACCAGCGATGGCGGTTTCGGCCGTGAAACCAATGCAGGCGGCCCCGTCTGGTCGAACCTGCCCGTGTGGCGCGAGCAAAGCCCAATCATGCAAGCGGGCAACCACGAAAAAGGCACGGGTTTCACGACCCCCATCCTGATCACCGTGGGCGAGCTCGACTACCGCGTGCCGGCCAACAATGCCTTGATGAACTTTGCCGTGCAACAGCGCCTGAACGTGCCGGCGAAATTGCTGGTCTTCCCGGACGAAAACCACTGGATCTTGAAGGGAGAGAACAGCCGCTTCTTCTACAGCGAAGTCGAGGGCTGGCTGGCCAAATACTTAAAATAAGAACACCACAGAACAGTCCATGGCGGCGTTGCATTGCCTAGTCGTACTATTCGTACTGCCTTCGGCAATGCGCCTTGCCCTGAACGTGTTCTGAGGCGTTCTTGAAAACTTGAAAAATGAAAAAGCCAGGCTCCGCTCACGCGGGCCTGGCTTTTTTCATGCGGGCTGGGCAGAGGCCACGGCCGCCTTCTGTCGCTGGATCGCCAGCACCAGCAGCGCGGCGACGAGGCAGGCGGCACCGGCCGCGAACAGGGCAGGATTGTAGGTCAGCATCAGGGTGCGGATGCGGCCTGCGCCGTAGGCGGCCACGGCGGCGCCAAGCTGGTGGCCGGCGAAGATCCAGCCGAAGACCATACCCGCCCGCTCCCGGCCAAACGTGGCCCCCACCAGCTTCACGGTCGGCGGCACGGTGGCGATCCAGTCCAGGCCGTAGAACATGGCGAACAGGGACAGGCCGTACAAGGTGAATTCCGAATACGGCAGCCAGAACAGCGACAAGCCACGCAAGCCGTAATACCAGAACAGCAGCTTGCGGTTGTCATAGCGGTCCGACAGCCAGCCGGACAGGATGGTGCCGAACAGGTCGAACGCGCCCATCATGGCCAGCACGGATGCGGCCGGCACGGCTGACAGGCCCGAGTCGCCGCACAGGGAAATGAAATGCGTCTGGATCAAGCCATTCGTGCTGAGGCCGCAGATGAAAAACGTGCCGAACAATATCCAGAAGGTGCGGTTCGCCGCCACGCTGCGCAGGATCATGAACGGCGTGGCAAACGTCATTGTTGCCGCCGGCGCCGCCACCAGAGGCGTGGCCGGGTCGGCGCCGTAGGGACGCAAGGCCACGTCCTGCGGGCGGTTGCGCATGCACAGGAAGGCCAGCACGGCGACGATGGCGCAGGCGGCAAACACGGGCATGACGGCCGTGCGCCAGCCGTAGTGCTCGATCAGCCAGGCGCCCACGGGCAGGAACAGCAGCTGGCCCGTGGCCGAGCTGGCCGTCAGCACGCCTACCACCAGGCCACGGTGCGTCTCGAACCAGCGGTTCGCCACCACGGCGCTCAAGACCAGCGCCGTCATGCCCGAACCGAGACCCAGCAGGATGCCCCACAGGGCGACCAGGTGCCAGAACTGCGTCATGCGCGTGGCCAGCAGCATGCCCGCTGCGATCAGGCCCAGAGCCACGCAGATGACATTGCGCAAGCCGAAACGCTCCATCAGGATGGCGGCAAACGGCCCCATCAGGCCGAACAGCACGAAGCGCACGGCCAGGGCCGAGGAAATCTGCTCGGCATCCCAGCCGAACTCGCGGCTCAAGGGCTGCATCAGCGCGCCCGGCAAACCCAGCGCGGCCGACGACGTCAAGGCGGTGAGGAAAGTAATGGCGACGATGACCCAGGCAAAGTGCACGCCGCGCCGCTCCAGCCATTGCGAAAAAGATAGGGAAAGCATGCCGTCCTCATGAGAAAAAGTGAATGCCGGTCAGTATTAGCCGACTGGATTCTCCCCATGTTATATTATGATCGTAATTTATACAATCAAAAAAAACTGGAGCCACACTGCTGCGTGCGGCTCCAGTCCCGGCTTTAACGCATCGACAGAATGCGGCTTACTTCACCTTCAAGCCATTCTTCACATCCGTCACGCCTTCCACGCCACGGGCCAGGTCGGCGGCTTTTTTCACTTGCGCCTGCGAAGGCACGAAGCCGCTGAGCATGACGACGCCGTTGACCGTTTCCACGTGCACATCGAGTGCTTTCAAGTCGTTGTCCTTGACGAGGTCAGCCTTGATTTTCGTCGTGATGACAGAGTCGGCCACGGCCGTCTTGGTGCTGCCGGCCGCATTGCGCGTCACGCAGGCGGCCTTGGCCGTCGCATCCATGGCATCGCAATTTTCCTTCGTCGTGGCGGGCGGATTTTGCGCCACATTGGTGCCGGCCCTGGCGCCCGTTTTCGCGTCAGCCAGCGCCGCCGTTTTCGCCGCCTTGGCATCGGTCATGCACGTGGTTTTATCGGCCCCCGTGCGATCGCCGCACTTGGCCTTGGCCAGGTCATACTCGGCATTGGCGACATCCCTGCGGGCCTTGCCCAGTTCGCGCGGCGTGTTGCGGTATTGCGCCACGGCGTCCGAATCGGCCTTGGCGCGCGCCACCCTGGCTTCCTCCACGCAGACTTTTTTCGCGTTGCCGCTGTGGGCGTCGCAGGCGGCCTTGGCCTGCTTGTAGTCGGCCGATGCCTTGTCCGTCAAACTCTTGTACGAGGCATCCTGCGCATACGCGGGCGTGGCGGCAAGCAGGGCGCTGGCACTGGCGGCCAGCATGAGTGCGATCATTTTGTTCATGATGGTTCCTCTCTGGTTAATTGATGCCCAGATTAGACCCCTGCCGCGCGCAAAGCTCCGTGCGACAGCACACGCTGACAGGCCATCCGCGTAAAAAAGCATGTTTATTTGTCGCCGCTCAAGCCCTTCCGCCACAATACTTGCGCCTGTTCAAATGGTGAAACGGACTCATCAAATGCATCCGCGCCAGCGGCCAGCGCCAGCCAGGCTTGCGTGGCGTGCGAACCACTTGCGCCATCGCCAGCCGCGCGCACGCCGCGCATCCAGGCCAGCACATCCTGATACTGCCCGGGGTGGCGTCCATGCATCCACGCCAGGGCTACCAGATCCGCATAGCCCTCTTCGCGGCGCGTCTCGCGCAGCTCCTGCGCCAGCGGTGTCAACTTGCCCCGGCGCATGCTGCGCGGCTCGACAAAGCCGCGTGGCAAGGCATGCCAGTCGCCCTGCGCATAGCGCTGGCAGTGGCCGATCTCATGCGCCGTCATCGCTTCCATCATCAGGCCGTGGCGCGTGGGTGGCACGCCTTGCAGGACACTGTCCGCCTGCGCATTGCCGCGCAAGGACAGCACCAGCTTGCAGCGCCCTGCCGCGTAGCCCAGCGCCAGCGGCACGGCGCCGGGCGCCTCCTGCGGCTGCACAATGATATCGATGGGCAAGCCTTGCGCACGCGCAAACGCGATGACGGCTTGGCCCGCCTGCAGCCAGCGGGTTTCCAGGTCGGTGAGCTTGGCGGCAGCCACGGCGGACACAGGAGACAAAACGATGAGCAAGCTCATCAGCAAGAGCGGATTTGGCATGGGATCGGCGGGAAAAAGAGGATATACCGCTGCAGGGTAAGCGGCGAAAATATTTCCACAAGGAAAAACTGGCAACTTTTCATAAATAAAGACGAAAAAAAACGGCTCTGTCACCGGTAAATAGGGGAACTGCCGGAATCTTTCCTGGACTGTGTTGTCTGACTCTGCATAGTCACCATCCAGGGAGCAGCTCATGCAGGCAGCCGAATGGATCAGCTTTATCGCGCAGTTTGCGCGATTGAACCGGCGCCAGCGGCAAGCAGGAATGCTCCTGCTGCGTGGCGACGCGCCACCCGACACGACTATCGCGCTGCTGGAAAGTGTGGCGCAGCCGCGCTTGGCCTGTCCCGCCTGCCACTCGTCTCGCCTGCACCGGCATGGCCATGCGCACAGCCTGCAACGCTACCGCTGCGTGCCTTGCGGGCGCACATTCAATGCCTTGACGGGCACGCCGCTGGCCCGCTTGCGCCACAAGGCGCTGTGGCTCGATTATGCCGATTGCCTGCTGGAGTCCAGATCGGTGCGCCAGGCCGCTCAGCAGCTGGGGTTGCACCGCAACACCACTTTTCGCTGGCGCCACCGCTTTCTCAGCGTAGCCAGGACGGACCGGCCGCACGGTCTGCATGGCATTGCCGAGGCCGATGAGCTGTATGTACTGGAATCGGAAAAGGGATCCAGGCAGATGACGCGTCCGGCCCGCCGCCGAGGCGGACGTGCCCGCCAACGCGGCATTTCCAATGAACAGGTCTGTATCCTGGTGGCGCGCGACCGCACAGGCCAGACCCTCGATTTCGTCACGGGCAAAGGGGCGTTGACGAAGGCGCAGCTGCACCGTTATTTGTTGCCCATCATCGACAAGGATGTTCTGCTGGTAACGGATGGCCATGCCGCCTACCGGGCGTTTGCCAGGGAGGCGGGCATCAGCCACCAGGCCGTCAACTTGCGCGCCGGCATCCGTGTGCAGGGTGCCGCCCACGTACAGAACGTCAATGCGTATCACAGCCGCTTGCGGCAATGGCTGGGTCCCTTTCACGGCGTGGCGACGCGCTACCTGCCGAACTACCTGGGATGGCGCTGGGTACTCGACGCCAGGCGCATCCGTTCACCAGAAACGTTATTGAAAGCAACGCTGGGAGCATTCCCACATCTGACGGTGACATAGCCAAAAAAAACCGGCGCAGAGGCACCGGCTTTTCACACTGATAATAATCAAGGTCAGCTTATTTCTTCGCCGCCTTGTCCAGCGCGCGGGCCGTGACGAATTCCGGGCGGATATCGTTAGGCACGGCCTTCATCTTGTCGAGCGCCACCTGCACTTCGGGGCGGATCACCACGTACTTGGTCATCAGGTCTTTCGCGCGCGCATAGTCGCCCGTCGCCTCGATGGTCAGGAATTCGCGGTCCAGGTCGATCACGGCCTGTTTGATCTTGCCAAAATCGACGCCGAACTTGCCGTCGCCCAGTGACACAAAGCCGCCCTTGTCGAGGATGTAATTCATCTGGATAGCCATGCCGCGCGCATGCGAATCCGTCAAGCCGAAATGCAGGGTGCGGAAACCGGAGGCAAGGAAAGTGTTGTACAGCTTGCGCTCGGCCGCCTCGCCCTGGCCCAGGGTGTCGTTCAGTTGCCCCTTGTCCATCATGTAGCGCAGCGCGAACAATCCCGTGATGTCGGCCTTGGCTTCCTCGATGGTCGAATAGGCTTCCTTCAAGTCCTGGCGCGGCGTCGATGGCTTGCCGTCGACCACGGTCGCATGCGGACCCAGGCCGTGCATGATTTCATGCGCGAGGATGTGCGTGAAGAAGGAATTGAAATCCACATCCCGCTGCGCTTCGGGCGTGAGCACCAGTTTCGAGATCGGCGTCAGGGTGGCCTTGAACTTGGCCTCCTGCACATTCTTCAACATCACGCGCTTGGAGCCGCGCGCGCTGATGATGCGCTCGTCGTTCGGCAAGTTGTAGGCGGCCGTCTGCACGGCCATGTTGCCGTCACCGGCGCCATATACCTGGTTGACCACCACCATCGGCGCCAGCGCGCCCACTTTCGGGTTGCGGTACCGGGCGTCGAGCGGCAGGTTGTCTTCCAGCTCCTGCATGTGCCTGGCGAAGAAATTGAGCTTTTGCGTTTCCGCCTGGTCGCGGATGTTCACGTAAGCTTCGAACGCGGCCTTGTAGCCGAACAGCTCGTCGTTATACGTCTCGTACGGGCCGATGGTGATGTCGACGGGCGAATCGAGGTCCATCCAGGCGAAGTCGGACGGCAGATAGTCGTTGTCGAGGAAAGCCTTGGCGCGCAAGGTCAGGAATTTCTTCAGGGATGCATTGTCCGTGGCGGCCGCCGCCTCGTCGAGCAGCTTGGCCAATTGCTTCAGTTCCACCTTGTATTCATCCGAATATTTTACTGTGTGGTATTTGCCGTCCTTGCCCGCGCGAATCGTCGTGAAGAACCATTGCGCCTGCTGCTTGTCGTCCGCCGGCAAGCCGTTCATCCACGTTTCCAGGCTGGCCTTGGTGGCGCCCTGCGGATAGAAATTGCCCGCTTCCGGCTTGTGCGCGGGAATGGCGATGCCCGCATAGCTGGCAGGCATGAACGAGGCATGGGCGTCAAGCACCGACCATGGCCCCTTGTTGATCCAGAAATAGTTCAAACGGGCCTGGCCCAGGGCCGACTTGTCTTTCTTCAGGGCCGCCCACAGCGCTTCATTGCCGGACCAGCGCTGGCGCAGCTGCAGCACGTCGACCAGCTTGGCCGCTTCGACCAGCTTGGCGATCGCCTGGCGGTCGCCTGCGGACAGGTGCGTGACATCGGCCGTCAGCGCGACGGGCGCATAGCGGGCGCTCATGCTGGTCAGTTGTTGCGCGGTGGCCGGGGTGGCTGGTGCGGCCGCTTGCGTTGCGGCGCAGGCGCTGCCGACGGCGGCGGCCATCAGCAGGGGAATCAGGATGTTTTTCATGGGGCCTCGGTGTGTGGTTCACAGCAAGCAAGCGCCCCGCACCATCACGGCGCGGCCGCTTCCTTGTTCAGCCTGCGATTGTCCCACCTGCCCCATGGCATGGCAAGCGGCTTACCAGACCTTGTACACCTGCCCCGTCTGCGCCCCTTCCACGCTGCGGCTGTAAGCGAGCGCCACGCGGCTGGCGGCGACCGGTTCGAAGCCGTAGAAGAAGGGGCCATACGACTCCAGCGACTCCTCCAGCACCGTGGGGCTGACGACATTGATGCGCACGCCGCGCTGCAACTCGATGGCGGCGCCCCGCACGAAACCTTCCACGGCCGCGTTGGTCATGGTGGCGGCCGTGCCGAAGCGGATCGGCTGCTCAGCCACGATGCCGCTCGTGAGGGTGATCGAGCCGCCGTCGTTCAGGTATTCCTGCGCCACCAGCGCCACGTTGACCTGGCCCATCAGCTTGCTGTCCAGGCCCAGCTGGAACTGCTCGGGCGTGAATTCGGCCAGGGGGCCGAAATGCAGCTTGCCGGCCGTGACGACGACGGCATCGACCTTGCCGATGCGCTTGAACAGGGCGCGCACTTGCGCGATGTCGCCCATGTCGGCCTGGTGCGTGCCGCTGCGGCTGCCCACTTCGATGATTTCATGGCGTTGCGCCAGTTGGGCGGCGACGGCCGTGCCGATGGTGCCGCTGGCGCCGATGATGACGATTTTCATGCTGCTTCCTTGTGTGGGTTGAACGATGGAGCCAGTATGCGCCGCTTACAAAAAGGAATAAATACGCTAGAATTTACAAGATTACCAACCCAAAGTTTGCAATCAAGGCGCCATGGATAAATTGCGCAGCATGGAGATTTTTGTCGCCGTCGTCGATGCGGGCAGTTTCACGGCCGCCGCCGAGGCGTTCCGGATCTCGCCCGTGATGGTGGGCAAGCACATCAAATACCTGGAAGAGCGGCTGGGCACGCGGCTGCTGGCGCGCACCACGCGGCGGCAAAGCCTGACGGAAATCGGCCAGCAGTATGTGGAGCAGTGCCGCCAGATTTTGGCCAGCATCCATGCGGCCGAACGGGGCGCGGAAGCCATGCGCACGGCGCCGCGCGGCAAGCTGAAGATCACGGCGCCCGTGTCCTTCGGCAGCGAGTGCATCGCGCCGCTGCTGGCCGACTACCTCGATGCGTATCCGGAAGTGAGCCTGGAATTGAACCTGAACGACAGGACGGTGGACCTGGTGGAAGAAGGATTCGATGCGGCCATCCGCATCGGCAAGCTGGAAGATTCCGCCATGGTGGCGCGCGCGCTGCGGCCGTATGCGATGGTGATCTGCGCCGCGCCCGCCTACCTGGCCAGACACGGCACACCGCGCACGCCGGCCGATCTGGCGCGCCACGAATGCCTGGACTTCATGCAATGGACGCGGCATGTGCGCTGGCGCCTGGCCAGGAGCGGCGACGACGACGGCAGCCCCGTGCGCGAGAGCCGCTTCCGCTCGAACAATGGGCAGGCGCTGCGCGTAGCGGCCCTGCACGGCTTCGGCATCGTCATGCAGGCGGAAATCCTGATGGCCGGCGATATCGCCGCCGGCAGGCTGGTGCCGCTGCTGGCCGACTACGTGCCGGCGCCGCGCCCCATGCACCTCGTGTATGCGCGCGACCGCCAGCCCACGCCGAAACTGACGACCTTCATCGATTTTCTGCTGGAACGCTACGGGCCGGCGGCGACACCGCCTCCGGCCACGCTCACGTAACCGGGAAGCTTAGTTCACCTTTGCGGCGGGCGCCGACGCCAGCTTGGCCAGCTCGCCGTCCGGCTGCCAGCCGGCACCTAAAGAGCGGGCCACGGCGACGGTCGCCAGCAGGCGCTGGGTCTTGATCTGCGCGGCGGCGCGGTCCGCGGCCAGCGAACTGCGCTGCGCGTCCGTCACGTCCAGGTAGGTCGAGATGCCGCGCTCGTAGCGCGTGCGCGCCACCAGGTAGGCGCGCGCCGCCGCTGCCTGCGACAGGGCCTGGGCGTCGCCCTGCAACTGGCGCTGCTCCACGTCGGACAGCGCATCTTCCACTTCGCGCAAGGCCGTCAGCAGCTTGGTTTCATGGTTCGCCACGGCTTCCGCATAGCGCGCCTTGCTCAAGTCCAGGTTGGCCTGGTTGCGGCCACCGTCGAAGATCGGCAGGGACAGGGCCAGCGGACCAAAGCTGAACTGGCGCGAACCGCCCTGCGCCAGGTCGCGCAGCTTTTCAGAGGCGTAGCCGAAATTGCCCGTCAATTGCAGCGTCGGATAAAACGCGCCTTCGGCCACGCCTACTTGCGCATTCGCCGCGCGCAGGCCCGCCACGCTGGAAACCAGGTCAGGACGGTGCGCCAGCAGGCTGGCAGGCAGGCCGACAGGGATACCTGGCGGCAGCGGCAAGATGGATGGATCGGCGGCGACCGGCAATTGCAGCGCCGACGGCGGCTTGCCCGTCAGGGTGGCCAGGCTGTTTTCCAGCTGGTTGCGCTGGCGCTTGACTTCATGCAGGTCGGCCTGCGCGTTCGACAGTTCGACTTTCGCGCGCGCCAGGTCCAGCTCATTCGTCAGGCCCGCGTTGAAGCGCGCCTCGACCAGCTGCGCCGATTCGCGGCGCGTATCAAGCGCACCATTCAGGATCGCCATTTCCGCATCGAGGCCGCGCAGCTGCCAGTAGTTGCTGGCCACTTGCGCCGACAGCATCAGCAGCACGCCGTCGCGGTCGGCCTGCGCCGCCAGCGCCTGCGAATCGGCCGCTTCGACCATGCGCTTGACACGCCCCAGCAAGTCGACTTCGTACGACAGCGTGCCACCCACGGAAAAATTGTTGCCGCTGATGGAGCGGTTGCCCAGGGCCAGGCCCTGCGAGGTATTGGCCGAGGTGCGCGAGTTCGAGATGCCCGTGCTGACGTTCACGCTGGGCCCCTGGTTCGCACGCGCCGTGCCGCTTTGCGCCAGCGCCTGCAACAGGCGTTCGCCGGCCGCTTTCACGCTCGGGTTGTCGCGCAGCGCGGCTTGTTCCAGCCGGTTCAGGGTGTCGTCGCCGAACACGTTCCACCATTCGGCCGGCAATTGCGCGGCGTCCGCGCTACCCGCGCCATGGCGGAACGTGGCCGTGTCGATGCCGGCCAGATTGGCGGGCGCCTTGAAATCCTGGCCCACGGTGCCGCAGGCGGCAAGCAGCACGGCCAGCGAGGCGGCTGCGGCGATTTTGGTCATAACTGTGTTCATGATGTGTACCTTCTTGTTCTTGAGGTGTTTGCGTACGCGGTCAATGACCGCCGCCACCGCCACCGGGGGCTTTGAGTTTGTCGGCCAGCCACAGGGGCACGATGCAGGCCAGCAGGATGGCGCCGATCAGGAAGAAGCCGTCGTTATAGGCCATCACATACGCTTCGCGGCGCACGATGCCATCGATCGCCTGCAAGGCCTGGTTGCCGGCCGTGACGGCGTCATAGCCCTTGGCCATGAACGAGGACGTCAGCTGGTCGATGCGCAGCTGCGTGGCACTGGAATAGGCATTGATCGCTTCACCCAGGCGCTGCGAATGGAAGTGCTCGCGGGTGCTCAGGGCCGTGGCCAGCAGGGCGATGCCGATCGAGCCGCCGAGGTTGCGCGTCATGTTGAACAGGCTCGAAGCGGATGCCATGTCCTTCGGCGCGATGCCCTTCATGGCGAAGTTCGACAGGGTCAGCATGACGAAGGGCTGGCCCAGCGCGCGCACCACCTGCGACCACAGCAGCTGGTCGTAGCCGGTGGAAGCGTCCATGTAGGCATTCATCATGCACGAGCCGCCAAACAGCAGCAGGCCGATCGAACACAGGATGCGGTTATCCACCGTCGACGACAGCTTGGCGACGAAGGGCATGATGAACAGCTGCGGCAAGCCCACCCACATGATGACTTCACCGATCTGCATCGGCGAGTAGCCGGCGATCTGGCCCAGGAACAGCGGCAGCAAAAAGGCCGAGCCATACAGGCCCATGCCCGTCACGGCCGACAGCACGGTGGCGACCAGGAAATTGCGCTGGCCGTACAGGGCCAGGTTGACGAACGGTTCGGCGCGCGTGGCGCTGGTGACGACCCAGCCCAGGATGCCCGTCAGGGCCAGCGCGGCAAAGGCGATGATGAAACCCGAGTCGAACCAGTCCTTCGAATTGCCCTCTTCCAGGAAGATGGTCAGGCAACCGAGGCCCAGGGCCATGAAGAAGATGCCCAGCCAGTCGGCCTTCCAGAACAGCTTCAGTTGCAGCGGCTCCTTGTCCAGGCCATAGATCATGCCGACGATCAGCAGCACGCCGGGCACCCAGTTGATGTAGAAGATCGATGGCCAGCCATACAGCTCGGAGAGGTATCCGCCCAGGGTCGGTCCCATGGCCGGCGCCAGGGTCGCCGTCAAGCCAAAGATGGCCATGCCGACGGCGCGCTTCGATGGCGGCAGCTTGAGCATCACCAGGGTAAACGCCATCGGAATCAGGGCGCCGCCGGTGAACCCCTGCAGCATGCGGAAGACGATCATGCTTTCCAGGTTCCAGGCCGCCCCGCACAGGGTGGAGAACAGCAGGAAGAAAGCGGTGGTGCCGATCATGTAGGTACGCAGTCCGAACACGCGCGCCAGCAGCGCGGTGAGGGGAATGACGATGATTTCCGCCACCAGGTAGGCCGTGGAAATCCACGAGCCCTCTTCCTGGGTGGCCGACAGCGAGCCAAGGATATCCTTGAGCGAGGAGTTGGTGATCTGGATGTCGAGCACCGCCATGAAGGCGCCCAGCATGCCGGCGGCGACCGCCAGCCAGGTGCGCCCGGAGACTTTTTCGTCGATCACGGGAAACGCTGGCGGCTTCGCCAGCGTGGTGGAGGGGCTGCTCATGGAAGTTTAGCGGGTGGTGGACTGTGCGGCTGAAACGGGAGCGGCGGCGTGGCGCGCAGCCGGCTGCGTTTCAGGCTGATTCACTTCCACTTCGGCGATCACCGACATGCCCGGCACCAGGCGGCCATTCATGGCCTTGATGTCTTCCGGCTGGAAGACGATTTTCACGGGCACGCGCTGGACGATCTTGGTGAAGTTGCCGGTGGCGTTATCGGCCGGCAGCAGGGCGAATTGCGCGCCCGAGGCAGGCGCGAAACTGTCCACGGTACCCACCAGTTTCTTGCCCGGCATGGCGTCGATGGTCACGTGCACGCTCTGGCCTCGGTGCAGGTCGGCCAGCTGCGTTTCCTTGAAGTTGGCGGTGACCCAGACGTTGTCCTGCACGATGGCCGTCAGTTGCTGGCCCGGCTGCACGCGCATGCCCGTTTCCACGTTGCGCTTGCCGATACGGCCGGCGACGGGGGCCAGGATGCGGTTGTATTGCAGCTGTTGTTCCGCGTCCTTCAATTGCACGCGCAGCACGGCCACTTGTGCCTTGGCCACGTCGCGCGCAGCTTGCGCCGCGCCAATCTGCGCCTTGGCGGCCGAAGCGCTGTCGCGGCGGGCGGCCAGGTCGGCCACGGCGCTCGAGCGGGCCGCGTTGGCCGCGTCGAGTTCCGCTTTCGATACGGCTTTCATCTGGCTTGTGTACAGCTGGCCATAACGGTCCGCATCCTGTTTTGCGCGCAGCAGTTGCGCATCCGCTTGCGCCACTTGCGCCTGGGCGCCGCTGGCTTGCGCCTGCACTTGCGCGATCTGCGCATCGGCCTGCAGCACTTGCTGCTCGGCGCTGGCGATCTGCGCGGCGATCTGCTCGGTTTTCACGCGCTGGTCGAACGGGTCGAGTTCGGCGATCACGTCGCCCTCTTTCACCATTTGATTGTCGTCGATGAAGACCTTGGTGACGACGCCGGAAATGCGCGCCGAGACGGGATGCACGTGGCCGGCCACGTAGGCGTTTTCCGTTTCCACGAAATAGTGGCTGCGGTACCACATGCGGGCACCAGCGCCCAGGGCGACCAGGACGATCAGGCCGGCGATGATTTTCACGCGATTGTTAGGTGGTGCGGAGCTGGCGGAAGCGGCGGGCGCGGAAGGTGCGGCAGGGGCCGCGGGTGGGACGGCACTCAGCACCTTGTGCTCTGCCTGGCCTGGCTGGTTGGACATACTTGCTCCGGAAATGAAATGATGTATGTTCATTATTGGGCAAAGAAAAGCCAAAGTCAAGAAATGAAACGATTGCATTTCATTTTAATTTGCACTACAGTGTGAGCCATCACTTACCTTCCACCTTATAAAGAGACCCAGACCATGTCCGATCCCGGCCTCAGCGACACCGTGCCTACCGACAAAGAATCCGACGACGCCCAGGAGCTTTCCTGCTGCGGCAAGCCTGCCGGCCGCCCGCGCGCGGCCGACATGGAAGCGCGCATGGAAAACCTGCTGCACACGGCCGGCTGCCTGTTTCTGGAAAAGGGGTATGGAAAGGTCAGCCTGGAAATGATCGCCCGCGAAGCCCATGTGGCCGTGCGCACGATTTATGTGAAGTTTGGCGGCAAGTCCGGCTTGTTCAATGCCGTGGTGGAATTGCGCCGCGCCGCCTACTTCTCGACCATGCCGGCGCTGGAAACGGATATGCGGCCCCTGCCCACGATCCTGGGCGAATTCGGCCTGCTGTTCGTGCAACTCGTCACCATGCCGGCGGCCATCCGCCTCAATCGCATGGTGGTGGCGGAAGCGGCCACGCACCCGGAACTGGCGGAAACGTTTTACAAGGTGGGGCCGGGACAGACGCGCGAGATGCTGACCCGGTTTTTCAGCCGCCCCGACATCGCGCCCCTGTTTCGCGCGGAGCTGACGGCGGCCATGCTGTCGCTGCACCTGCTCAATTGCCTGCTGGGGGACCAGATGTCGCGCCTGCTGTTTCCGCCACAGGCACAACCGGATGTGGCGCAATTGCGCGCCAAGGTGGCGGTCAGTCTCGACCTGTTCCTGCGTGGCACCCTGCGCCAGCCGCTGGCGGACTGATGCGGGATGGCTGGCCGGGGAATTCAGCCAGGGCGGCTGCAATCTTCCGGCAGCGCCGCTTCGGCGCGTGCATCGCTCAAGCCCAGCGCCCGCAGGAAAGGCTGGGCCGCCGACGCGCCATCAAGACTGAGTGAAGACTCACTTCCATCGTAGCGATCCGGGCCATAGCGCATCAGGTCGAACGAGGTTTCAAAGCGCTGCGCCAGGAAATACGTGCGGAAATAATCGAAGGAAAACGCCACCTGGCCATCGGCCCGCAACAGCAAGCCATGCGCATACAGCGGCGCCAGCCAATCCCCGGCCGCCATGCTCCAGCCCTTCACGCCACAATAGTCGCTGGCAAAACGCTCCAGCTCCGCCTCGCTGAGGAAGACGGTCTTGGCTTCGAACATCACGAACGCCAGTTCGATCAGGAATTCGCGCGCATCGGCAGCCACGCCGGCGTCCACGCGCTGCTGCGCGCCTGCCTTGCCCAGCAAGCCATCGAGATAGGCGCGCTCGCCTGCCAGTTGCGGCAGCAAGGTGGCAAACACATACTCGGCATCCATCTGCCCCGTTTCCTGGCCATTCGGCG
Organism: Janthinobacterium sp. BJB301; assembly: GCF_002735685.1. Lineage (NCBI taxonomy): Bacteria > Pseudomonadati > Pseudomonadota > Betaproteobacteria > Burkholderiales > Oxalobacteraceae > Janthinobacterium > Janthinobacterium sp. BJB301. Next base: position 482,851 of record NZ_PDZJ01000002.1, read on the forward strand.
TGTACAGCACCGACAGGGCGAAGTTCTTGCTCACGTCATCGAACTCACGCAGGGACACCGTCCACTGCGTGCCAGCCGCGCCGCCATCGGCCGCGCCCGTGCCAAACTCGAGCACGGCAAAGGCCGCCATCTGACCCTGCGCACTGTACAGACTGCCGGGATTGCTCTTGAACAGGATGCCCAGCGACTTCATCAGCGAACTGGCATCGCCCGTATGCTGGTGGCCATGGAAGACGGCGTGGATATTCTTGTAGTATGCGCGCTGCTCGGCGCTGGCGTGCTCGTCGGCGGAGAAAAAGCTGAAGCCGGCATTGCCCAGCGCCGCAGCCGCGACACCCTGCACGCGGCTGCCCGGCACCAGATAGAAACGCGCGCCGGGCAAGCTGGCCGCCTGCAGCAAGGGGCGCAGGAAGTATTCGTAGACATACACGGGCGTTGTATCGGCACAGGCGTCCAGCGCCACCAGCTGGCCCGTGAAGAAAATCGCATCGATCTTCTTGCCTGCCGCCAGGAGAGCAGCCACATCCTGGTACAAGGCATGCAGCATCACGGCTTGCTCTTGCTCATCGGCCCGGCGCAAACGGACATCGGCAATATGAAGGGCGGTAAATTTTTTCATCGTTGCAAAACTCTCTCAGTACAGCGGAACTTGACCGTATCCCACGCTGGCAACATTCCTGGAAAAATCACACGCTTCCGTTGAAGCAAAAGCAAAACATGGTTACAGACCTCCATTCTGCCACTTTTTCCACACGGCAATACTCACCAATTTTCACAAGACACCGCTGTGCCACGTTTTACTATGCTGCAGGTCAAGGGAAATAAAAAAACCGGGAACATGTCCCGGTTTTTTATACTGAAAGTTAACTCTTTATCAGCGCTTGCGCGGCGGCGGCAAGTCCGTGCACACGCCTTCGTACACTTCCGCAGCCATCCCGATCGACTCGCCCAGGGTTGGATGCGGGTGGATGGTCTTGCCGATGTCGGTGCCGTCGCAGCCCATTTCGATGGCCAGCGCGATTTCACCGATCATGTCGCCCGCATGCGTGCCGACGATGGTGCCGCCGATGATGCGGTGCGTTTCCGCGTCGAACAGCAGCTTGGTGAAGCCTTCGGCACGGCCATTGGCCACGGCGCGGCCGGAAGCGGCCCAAGGGAAGTGGCCCTTCTCGACCTTGATGCCCTTGGCTTTCGCTTCGTCTTCCGTGATGCCGGCCCATGCCACTTCCGGATCCGTGTAGGCGACCGACGGGATCACCTTGACGTCGAAGTGCGACTTCTGGCCGGCAGCAGCTTCCGCTGCCACGTGGCCTTCATGCACGGCCTTGTGCGCCAGCATCGGCTGGCCCACCAGGTCGCCGATGGCGAAGATGTTCGGCACGTTGGTGCGCATCTGGCTGTCGACGTTGATGAAACCGCGGTCTGTCACCTGCACGCCGGCCTTGTCGGCGGCAATCTTCTTGCCGTTCGGACTGCGGCCCACGGCGACCAGCACCAGGTCGTAGACTTGCGGCGCCGGTGCCGTGGCACCCGCTTCGGCTGCTTCGAACGTGACCTTGATGCCTTCCGGCAGCGCCTCGACAGCCACCGTCTTGGTCTTGGTCATGATGTTGTCGAAGCGCTTCTCATTGAACTTCTGCCACACCTTGACGGCGTCGCGGTCCGCGCCCTGCATCAGGCCATCCATCATCTCAACCACGTCGATGCGCGCGCCGAAGGTGGAATACACGGTCGCCATTTCCAGGCCGATGATGCCGCCGCCGATGACCAGCATGCGTTTCGGGATCTGGCGCAATTCCAGCGCGCCCGTCGAATCGACGATGCGCGGGTCTTCCGGCACGAATGGCAGCTTCACCACGGACGAACCGGCCGCGATGATGGCCTGCTTGAACTGCACGACTTTTTTCGAACCGTCGCCTGCCGTCACTTCGATATGGTTCGCGGAGAGGAACTGGCCCACGCCCGTGACGACTTGCGTCTTGCGCGCCTTGGCCATGCCGGCCAGGCCGCCCGTCATGTTCTTGATCACGCCTTCCTTGTAAGCGCGGACCTGGTCGATGTCGATGGTCGGCTTGGCAAACGTCACGCCCGTGTTGGACATGTGCGCCGTTTCATCGATGACGGAAGCGACGTGCAGCAGCGCCTTGGACGGGATGCAGCCCACGTTCAGGCACACGCCGCCCAGGGTGGCGTAGCGCTCGACGATGACGGTGCTCATGCCCAGGTCGGCCGCGCGGAACGCCGCCGAGTAGCCGCCGGGACCGCCGCCCAATACCATCATGTCGACATCGATGTCGACCTGGCCGCTGTAATTGCCGGCCGGGATGGCGGCAACGGCTGCCGGTGCTGCCGCCGGGGCAGCCGCCGGAGCTGCTGCCGCAGGTGCAGGAGCCGCCGCAGGTGCGGCAGCAGCCGCACCTTCAGCTGCTTCCACCACCAGCAGCGCGCTGCCTTCGGCGATCTTGTCGCCTACCTTGACCTTGACTTCCTTGACGACACCCGCGTGGGTCGATGGAATCTCCATGCTGGCCTTGTCCGATTCGACCGTGATCAGGGACTGGTCCACCTTGATGGTGTCGCCGACCTTGACCATCAGTTCGATGACTTCGACTTCCTTGAAGTCGCCGATATTCGGTACTTTTACCTCTACTGTGCTCATCAATCGCTCCTTACAGCAGAATTTTGCGCATGTCGGCCAGGACTTCGCCGAGGTACACGGAGAATCGCGCGCCCATCGCGCCATCGACCACGCGGTGGTCGTAGGACAGCGAGGTGCCCATCATCAGGCGTGGCTGGAAGGCCTTGCCATCCCATACCGGCTTGATCGAGGCTTTCGACAGGCCCAGGATCGCCACTTCCGGCGCATTGACGATAGGCGTGAAGTGCGTGCCGCCGATGCCGCCCAGGGACGAAATCGTGAAGCTGGCGCCCTGCATGTCGGCCGGTTTCAGCTTGCCTTCGCGTGCTTGCAGCGACAATTCCGTCATTTCGCGGGCGATCTGCGAAACCGACTTCTGGTCCGCGCCCTTGATCACCGGTACCACCAGGCCATTCGGCGTGTCGGCCGCGAAGCCGATGTTGTAGTACTGCTTGAGGATCAGGTTTTCGCCCTTGGCGTCGAGCGAAGCGTTAAACGCGGGGAATTTCTTCAGCGCGGCGACGGACGCCTTGATGACGAAGGCCAGCATGGTCAGCTTGGCCGCATCCTTGTTCTTCGCATTGGCCGCGTTGGTATCGACGCGGAACGCTTCCAGGTCCGTCACGTCCGCTTCGTCGAACTGCGTGACGTGCGGGATCATGACCCAGTTGCGGTGCAGGTTCGGACCCGAGATTTTCTTGATGCGCGACAGCGGCAGCAATTCGGTCGTGCCGAATTTGCTGAAGTCCAGCGACGGCCATGGCAGCAGGTCCAGACCCACGCCCGAACCGCCTTTGGCAGCGGCCGGCGCATTTGGCGCGGCGACGGCGCCCGACATCACGCCCTTGACGAAGTTCTGCACGTCTTCCTGGGTGATGCGGCCCTTCGGACCGGAACCGCCCACGCGGGCCAGGTCCACGCCCAGTTCGCGCGCGAACTTGCGGATCGATGGCGACGCGTGCGCCAGCTTGCCATTTGCGGCAGGCGCGGCGGCGGGAGCTGGTGCGGCAGCAGGTGCGGCGGCAGGTGCGGCGGCAGCCACCGGCGCCGAAGCGACGGCGGCCGCTGGTGCGGCGGCAGCTTGCGCGGCAGCTTGCGCGGCAGGTGCAGGTACAGCAGCGGCAGGAGCAGCGCCGCCCGTCGTTTCCACGACCAGTACCAGCGAACCCTTGGCAACCTTGTCGCCGACCTTGACTTTCAATTCCTTGACGACACCGGCATGGCTCGATGGAATTTCCATGCTGGCCTTGTCCGATTCGACCGTCAGCAGCGACTGGTCGACCTTGATGCTGTCGCCCACCTTGACCATCAGTTCGATGACTTCGACTTCCTTGAAGTCGCCGATATCGGGCACGGTCACTTCCACCAGCGCAGGCGCGCCGGCAGCGGCAGGTGCTGGCGCGGCCGCAGGAGCCGCGGCTGGTGCAGCTTCAGCAGCCGGTGCCGGAGCGGCAGCGGCAGGCGCTGGCGCCGAGGCGTCATCCGCCACTTCCAGCAGCAGGACCAGCGAACCTTCGGCGATCTTGTCGCCCACGTTGACTTTCAATTCCTTGACGACACCGGCGTGGCTCGATGGAATTTCCATGCTGGCCTTGTCCGATTCGACCGTGATCAGGGACTGGTCAACCTTGACCGTGTCGCCTGGCTTGACCATCAGTTCAATGATCTCGACTTCCTTGAAATCGCCGATATCCGGGACTTTGACTTCCACAATGCTCATAGCTTGCTCCGTTATTTTATTTGTCAGATGGACCCGCACACACGCCAGGGCGGCACTTTCGCACCGCCCTGGCATCATCGGGTCCGCACAACGATTACTGGGTCACCGGATTCGGTTTGTTCGCGTCGATGCCGTACTTGGCGATCGCCTGCTCCACCACCGACACGTCGATCTTGCCTTCGTCAGCCAGCGATTTGAGCGCGGCCACGGTGACATAATAACGGTTCACTTCGAAGAACTCGCGCAGCTTGGCGCGGCTGTCCGAGCGGCCAAAGCCATCGGTGCCCAGCACTTTATAAGTGCGGCCCTTCGGCATGAAGGCGCGGATCTGTTCTGCAAACGCGCGCATGTAGTCGGTCGTGGCGACGATCGGGCCGTCCGTGTCCTGCATCAGCGACGTCACGTACGGCACGCGCTGCTCTTTCGACGGGTTGACCATGTTCCAGCGTTCCGCATCCTGGCCATCGCGGGCCACCAGGGTCAGCGACGGCGCCGACCACACGTCCGCAGCCACGCCCCAGTCGTTTTGCAGCAATTCGGCGGCGAAGATCGATTCGCGCAGGATGGTGCCGCAACCGATCAGCTGTACGCGCAGCTTGGCGTCAGCCTGGCCTTCCTGCAGCTTGTACATGCCTTTCAGGATGCCTTCTTCCTGGCCTGGCTTGATGCCTGGCTGGGCGTAGTTTTCGTTCATGATCGTGATGTAGTAGAACACATCTTCCTGGTTGGCGATCATGCGGCGCAGGCCGTCCTGGATGATGACGGCGACTTCATGGCTGAAGGTCGGATCGTACGGCATGCAGGTCGGGATGGTCGCGGCGAAGATATGGCTGTGGCCATCTTCGTGCTGCAAGCCTTCGCCGTTCAGGGTCGTACGGCCAGCCGTGCCGCCCATCAGGAAGCCACGGGCGCGCATGTCGGCCGAAGCCCACACCTGGTCGCCGATGCGCTGGAAGCCGAACATCGAGTAGAAGGTGTAGAACGGGATCATGATGCGGTCGTTGGTCGAATACGACGTCGCCGCGGCGATCCACGAGCTCATGCCGCCCGCTTCGTTGATGCCTTCTTGCAGGATCTGGCCAGCCTTGTCTTCGCGGTAGTACATGACCTGGTCTTTGTCGACTGGCTCGTACAACTGGCCTTTCGGGTTGTAGATGCCGATCTGGCGGAACAGGCCTTCCATGCCGAAGGTACGCGATTCATCGACCAGGATAGGCACGACGCGCTGGCCCAGGTTCGGGTCTTTCAGCAGGGTCGAAATGACGCGCACAAACGCTTGCGTGGTCGAGATTTCACGGCCTTCCGGCGTCGCTTCCAGCACGTTCTTGAAGGCGTCCAGGCCAGGCACCGGCAGGGTTTCTTCCGACTTCTGGCGGCGCTGCGGCAGGTAGCCGCCCAGGGCCTTGCGGCGCTCGTGCAGGTAGACCATTTCCGGCGCGTCGTCGGCCGGCTTGAAGAACGGGATGTCGGCCAGCTTGTCGTCAGGGATAGGCAGCGAGAAGCGGTCGCGCATTTCGCGGATGGCTTCGTCGTCCAGTTTTTTCGTCTGGTGCGCCGTGTTGCGCGCTTCGCCGGACTTGCCCATGCCGTAGCCCTTGATGGTTTTCACCAGCAGGACGGTTGGCTGGCCCTTGTGTTCCTGGGCGATCTTGAATGCCGCGTAGATCTTGTGCGGATCGTGACCGCCACGGGTCAGGCGCCAGATGTCGTCGTCCGTCATGTTGGCAACCATTTCCAGCAGCTTCGGATGCTTGCCGAAGAAGTGCTTGCGCACGTAGGCGCCATCTTTCGCCTTGTAGTTCTGGTATTCGCCGTCGACGGTTTCCATCATCACGCGCTGCAGGATGCCTTCCTTGTCCTGTGCCAGCAGGGCGTCCCAGCCCGGGCCCCAGATGACCTTGACGACGTTCCAGCCGGCGCCGCGGAATTCGCCTTCCAGCTCCTGGATGATCTTGGTATTGCCGCGCACAGGGCCGTCCAGGCGCTGCAGGTTGCAGTTGACCACGATGACCAGGTTGTCGAGCATGTCGCGTGCGGCCAGGCCGATCGCGCCCAAGGACTCTGGCTCGTCCATCTCGCCATCGCCGCAGAAGGCCCAGACCTTGCGGTTGTCGGTCTTGGCGATGCCGCGTGCGTGCAGGTATTTCAGGAAGCGCGCCTGATAGATCGCCATGTGCGGGCCCAGGCCCATCGACACGGTCGGGAACTGCCAGAAGTCAGGCATCAGCTTCGGATGCGGGTACGAAGACAGGCCCTTGCCATCGACTTCCTTGCGGAAGTTCAGCATTTGCTCTTCCGTCAAACGTCCTTCGAGGAAGGCGCGCGCGTAGACGCCGGGCGAGGAGTGGCCCTGGATGTACAGCAGGTCGCCGCCGTGGTCGGCCGTTGGCGCGTGCCAGAAATGGTTGAAACCGATGCCCAGCATATTCGCCAGCGAAGCGAACGAGGACAAGTGGCCGCCCAGGTCGCCGTCGGCACGGTTGGCCTTGACGACCATGGCCATGGCGTTCCAGCGCATCCACGAGCGCAGGCGTTCTTCGTATTCGAGGTTGCCGGGACAGTGTGCTTCTTGCTTGGTGGGGATGGTATTGACGTAGGCGGTGGTGCTGGAGAACGGGATCTGGGCGCCGCGGCGGCGAGCCAGGTCAACCATGCGCTCCATCAGGTAATGCGCGCGTTCCGGACCTTCATTTTCCAGAACGGCTTCGAGCGCGTCCAGCCACTCCTTGGTTTCCTGCATATCCGGGTCGGTGCCGATCTGTGTCGTTACCTGGTTCAGTTGAGCTGACATCTGTTGAGTCTCCTTTGTGAACGCCCCACCCCGATTTTCCGGATCGCTGTCGGACGGTATTTCGCTGATTATTTACTATTAAGTCGGTTTAGTGTGGGGATTCTAACAGCGTATTTACTATTTTTCAAATTACGATATAGCATTTCACATCATGAAATCACTCTATGAAATTTATGCTGCGCTGCCGCAAATTCTGCCCGGAAATTAGGGTGATCAAAGTGCCAAAAACGGCGCCAAAAGAACCGCAGGCCCTTGCACTCCCTAGGCCACCAGCACACCAGCAAAACGCATTAACGCCCCAGTCGTCCGCACAGGCATACCGGGCCAAGCGGGCCTGAAAAATGTCGAGGGCAAGGCGCGGCGACGCAGACAGTACGCCAGTACGGCAAGGAGCTGCAACGCCGCCATCGGCATTTTCTCAGGCTCGCGTCTCTGGCCCGCTGTTGTTACGCCTTTGCATAGCCAAAACCGCCCCTTTGCGCCGCCCGGCTTTATAATCTGACTTTTCCCTCCTACCAGCTCTCAGCCTCCCTACCATGCCAGCACAACTGATCGACGGAATCGCCCTCTCCCAAAAACTGCGCAGCGAGATCGCCACGCGCGCCGCCGCCCTCACGGCCAAGGGCACCCAGCCCGGCCTGGCCGTGATACTCGTCGGCGAAGACCCGGCCAGCCAGGTGTATGTCCGCAACAAGGTCAAGGCGTGCGGCGACGTGGGTTTTCACTCGGTGCTGGAAAAATATGAAGCGGACCTGTCTGAAGCGGACTTGCTGGCACGCATCGCCAGCCTGAATGCGGACCCGGCCATCCACGGCATCCTCGTGCAGATGCCCTTGCCCAAGCACATCAACCCGCACAAGGTCATCGAAGCGATCGCCACGACAAAAGACGTGGATGGCTATTCCGTGCTGAGCGCCGGCGAACTGATGACGGGCTTGCCCGGCTTCCGCCCTTGCACGCCGTATGGCTGCATGAAACTGATCGAAAGCACGGGCGTGGACTTGCGCGGCAAGCACGCCGTCGTCATCGGCCGCAGCAACACCGTCGGCAAGCCGATGGCCCTGCTGCTCTTGCAAGCGAACGCTACCGTCACCATCTGCCATAGTGCGACACCGGACCTGGGCCTGTACACGCGCCAGGCGGACGTGGTCGTGGCCGCCGTCGGCCGCCGCAACACCCTGACGGCCGACATGGTCAAGCCGGGCGCCATCGTGATCGACGTGGGCATGAACCGCGACGATGACGGCAAGCTGTGCGGCGACGTGGATTTTGCCGGAGTGAAAGACGTCGCGTCGCACATCACGCCCGTGCCGGGTGGCGTGGGACCGATGACGATCACCATGCTGCTGATGAACACGGTCGAAGCCGCCGAGCGCATTTAAGAGGAGCACCTGAGAAAACGTCCATGGCTGCGTTGCAGTGCCTCGCCGTACTATTCGTACTGCCTTCGGCACCGTGCCTTGCCCTGAACGTTTTTCAGGCGCTCCATATATGAAGACAGAATGGACGAACCGACGATGAACACCAATCCCCTGCTTGATTTTTCCGGCCTGCCACGCTTCGACGCGATTACGCACGAGCATGTCACGCCTGCCATCGATACCTTGCTGGCCCAGGCGCGCGCCACGGTGGCGCGGCTGGAAGCGCCCATGGAAGAAGTGAGCTGGGAAAACTTCGTTGCGCCCCAGGACCAGATCGCCGAAACCCTGGGCCGCGCCTGGAGCATCGTCAACCACCTCAACAGCGTGATCGATACGCCGGAACTGCGCGCCGCCTACAATGCGAACCAGCCCAAGGTGACGGAATTCTTGACCGAACTGGGCCAGAACGAAATCCTCTTCGGCAAATACAAGCAATTGCAGGCCCGCGCCGATTTCGCCAGCCTGTCGCCAGCGCGCCGCCGCATCGTCGACAATGCCGTGCGCGATTTCCGCCTCGGTGGCGCTGAGTTGCCCGAGGACAAGAAAGAGCGCTTTGGCGCCATCCAGGAAGAACATGCGGCCGTCTCGACGCGTTTTTCCGAAAACGTGCTCGACGCCACCAATGACTACAAGCTGCTGGTCGAGAGCGAAGCTGAACTGGCCGGCTTGCCCGACGACGTGAAGGCGGCCGCGCGCGCCGCCGCCGACAAGGCGGGTAAGCAAGGCTATGAATTCTCGCTGCACTTCCCGTCCTATTACCCGATCCTGCAATTTGCCGACAACCGCGCGCTGCGCGAAACTATCTACCGCGCCAACGCCACCAAGGCCTCGGACCAGGGCGACGTCTTCAGCAAGAAAGAGGACTGGGACAATACGCACAACATCGTCACCTTGTTGCGGCTGCGCAACGAAGAAGCACAGCTGCTCGGCTACGCCAATTTCGCCGAAGTGTCGCTGGTCTCCAAGATGGCCACCTCGCCCGCGCAAGTGATCGCCTTCCTGGAAGACCTGGCGAAACGCGCGCGCCCGTTCGCCGAGAAGGACTTGGCAGAACTGAAACAATTCGCGAAGGAAGAGCTGGGTATTGCCGAACTGCAAGCGTGGGACGTGCCTTACGCTTCCGAAAAACTGCAGGAACGCCGCTACGCGTTCTCGGCCCAGGAAGTCAAACAGTATTTCCCTGAACACAAGGTGATCGACGGCCTGTTCCGCCAGATCCAGAACCTGTTCGCCGTCGAGATCAAGCCCGATACGGCGCCCGTGTGGCACCCGGACGTGCGTTTCTACCGCATCGAGCGCGACGGCACACTGGTCGGCCAGTTCTACCTGGACCTGTATGCGCGCGCGGGCAAGAGCGGCGGCGCCTGGATGGACGACGCGCGCGGCCGCCGCGCCGACGCGCAACACGTGCAAACGCCGATCGCTTATCTCACCTGCAACTTCACGGAACCGGCCGTGGTCGACGGCAAGGTACAGCCAGCCCTGTTCACGCACGATGAAGTGATCACCCTGTTCCACGAATTCGGCCACGGCCTGCACCACATGTTGACGGTGGTCGACGAGCTGGGCGTGTCGGGCATTGCCGGCGTCGAATGGGATGCCGTGGAACTGCCGTCGCAATTCATGGAAAATTTCTGCTGGGAATGGGACGTGCTCGAACACATGACGGCGCATGCCGTCACGGGCGCGCCGCTGCCGCGCGCGCTATACGACAAAATGCTGGCCGCCAAGAATTTCCAGTCCGGCTTGCAAACCCTGCGCCAGGTGGAGTTTTCCTTGCTCGACATGCATTTGCACTATGACTACGATGCCAGCACGGGCCAGAGCGTGCAGCAACTGATCGACGGCGTGCGCGCCAAGTTCGCGCTGCTCATCCCGCCCCCGTTCAACCGCTTCCAGAATTCCTTTGGGCATATCTTCTCCGGCGGCTATGCGGCTGGCTACTACAGCTACAAATGGGCCGAGGTGCTGTCCGCCGACGCGTATGCGGCGTTTGAAGAAGCCAGGGCGCTGGGACCGGCCGCCACCACGGCGGCAGGCAAGCGCTACCTGCAGGAAATCCTGTCCGTCGGCGGCTCGCGCCCCGCGCTGGAATCGTTCACGGCCTTCCGTGGCCGCGAGCCGTCCATCGACGCTCTGCTGCGCCACAGCGGCATGGCCGCTTGATCGCCATGAGCCGCGTCGATTTTCACAGCAATGTGCCGGACAAGCTGGCCTACGCCTGCCGCCTGGCCCGCAAGGCGTATATGGCCGGCAACAAGGTCGTCGTGCTGGCGGCCGACAGCGCCCAGCTCGACGCCTTGAACAGCGCCATGTGGACCATTTCCGCCACGGATTTCCTGCCCCACGTGCTGGCCGGCGATCCGCTGGCGGCGCAAACGCCCATCATCCTGACCGATGACGAGGCGGCCGAGCTGCCGCACCACGACATCCTCGTCAACCTGTCGCAGTTGCCGCCCGCCAATTACGCGCAATTCCAGCGCGTCTTCGAGATCGTCTCCATGGATGAGCAGGATGCGCAGGCGGGCCGCCAGCGCTTCCTGCATTACCGCCAGCAGAACGTTCAGCCGACGCACTTCGTGGCAGGGAAGACATGAATCAACCGCCATTCGACCAGGGCATCCCCCTGCTGACGGAGGTGCTGCTGGGGCCGGAGGCGGCGCCCGCCATGCCAGTCGAGCCTGTTGTCGAGGCAGCGCCGGCGTTGCCTCCAACGGTGGCACAACCCGACTGGGACGCCATCGAACAGCGGCTGACGCAACGCATCCTGCACCAGGTGCAGGGCAAGATCGACCATCTGCTGGAAGAGCGCATCGCCCACGTCCTGCAGACGGCCCTGCAAAACGCCCTGATCGGCATGCGCGGCGCCCTGCGCGAAGATCTGCAGCAGTCGCTGGAGCAGATCGTCGCGCATGCCGTGAGCCACGAGCTGGGACACTTGCACCCTCCCGCACAGCCCTGAGTAGCGCCAGCATCGTCGGGTTACGCGCTGCGCGCTAACCCGACCTACCCATCTACCCTATTCCTTCTTGCAACGCCATTCTTTGGTGCGCTCGCGCCTGCGAAATCGGTGCATCGCGCCTCACTTTGGTGATTGTTGCGACAAAATGTAAAAAGCCCGAAATGCGGCTTTGCGCCGCCTGTTTTTTGTTGTACCTTTCTTCACACGTACCGCCTGTCGAAGCGGTTTTCACGAGACGCCGCCGTATCTTTATCCATTGGAGAATGTTTATGCTGCTCAAGACCAAAGTCCTTCCTCTCGCCCTTGCCCTTGCCTTTGCCGGCCATGCGGGCGCACAGGAAATCATCAAGATCGGCCACGTCGCCCCGGTCTCTGGCGCCAGCTCCCACCTGGGCAAGGATAACGAGAACGCGGCCAAGATGGCCATCGAGGATTTGAACGCCAAAGGGTTCAAGATCGACGGCAAAGCCGTGAAATTCGTGCTGGTCCCCGAAGATGACGCAGCCGATCCCAAGCAGGGCACGGCCGTGGCGCAAAAGCTGGTCGACGCCAAGGTCAACGGCGTGGTCGGCCACCTGAATTCGGGCACGACGATTCCCGCCTCGCGCATTTACTTCAATGCCGGCATTCCACAGATTTCACCGGCGGCCACCAACCCGACGTATACCCAGCAGAAATTCAACACGGCCTTCCGCGTCGTCGCCAATGACAACAAGCTGGGCGGAACGTTGGGCGCGTATGCCGTGGGCAAGCTGCAGGCGAAGAAAATCGCCGTCATCGATGACCGCACGGCCTACGGCCAGGGCGTGGCGGAACAATTCGTCAAGGGCGCCAAGAAGGCGGCCCCAGGCGTGCAAATCGTCGGCAAGGAATTTACGAATGCCAACGCGACGGACTTCAATGCCATCCTGACCAGCATCAAGTCGAAAAATCCCGACCTGATCTTCTTTGGCGGCATGGACTCCGTGGGCGGCCCCATGCTGCGCCAGATGAAGGCGCTGGGCATCAAGGCCAAGTTCATGGGCGGCGATGGCTTGTGCACGGAGCCGCTGGGCAAGCTGGCAGGCGACGCCGTGGGCGAAGACATGGTCACCTGCGCGGAAGCGGGCGGCGTGACGGGCGCGCAGCAAAAAGGCATGGACGACTTCCGCGCCCGCTACAAGCAGAAATACAATATGGAAGTGCAGCTGTACGCGCCATACGTCTACGATGCCGTGATGACCATGGCCACCGCCATGGCCGACGCGAAATCGTCGAAACCGTCCGTCTACCTGCCTTTCCTGGCCAAGGTGCACTACCAGGGCGTGACGGGCCCGATCTCGTTCGACGCCAACGGCGACATCAAGGATGGCGCGCTGACCTTGTTCACCTATCGTGACGGCAAGAAGACCAAGATGGAAGTAGTCAAATAATAGAACCTACTGCGCGGCGCGATTTGCGGCCTGCGATGCTCACTGTGCATTCGCACAGCTCCGCTTCTCAGCCACAACTCACATCCGCTCGCTACGGTTCTTGCTGCCCGGCTACATAAGCCAGTAACCCTTCGGCCAGCGCGTCGAAGGTGGCGCGGCAGCGCAGGCTGCCGCGCAAGTCTTCATGCATGGTGACCCAGGTTTCCATCGGTAGCGCAAACGCTTGCGGCAACACGCGCCGCAGGGCAGGATTGCGCGCCGCCAGACCCGCCTGGCACACGCCGATGCCGGCGCCCGCGCGTATCAGGGCCAGTTGCGCCAGGTCGCTGTCGCTGCGCCAGGCAAAATTTTCCCGCGCAAATCCGTTGAAAGCCGCACCCGCGTTGCGCACGAAGGGGCTCGCCTCGTCGTAGCCGATGACGGCATGCTGCGCCAGATCGGCCAGTGCCAGCGGCGTGCCATGCCGCGCCAGGTAATCCACGTGGGCATGCAGGCCCAGTTCGATATCGCCCACCTTGCGCGCCACCAGCTGTTCCTGGCGCGGCCGCAGCATGCGCACGGCGATGTCCGCTTCCCGTCGCAGCAAATCCTGCACCTTGTTACTCAATACCAATTCAATGGTCAAGCCCGGATGGCGCGCGCGCAGGCGGGCCAGGATGGGCGGCAGCACCTCGACGCCCACCACTTCGCTGGCCGCGATGCGCACGACGCCGGCCACGCCCTGCCCCTGGCTGCTGGCGGCGCGCTGCATCAGGGCGGCAGTATGTTCCATGGTTTCCGCATGGGGCCGCAGCGCGAGGGCCACTTCCGTGGGCAGTAAACCCAGCTGGGAGCGCGTGAACAGGGTCGCGCCCAGCGCCTGCTCGAGCGCGGCGATATGCCGGCCGACAGTGGGCTGCGTGATGCCCAGCGCGCGGGCTGCGCCGGACAGGGAACCGTGCTTCAGCACGGCCAGCAGCGAACGGTAGTATTCCCAGGCGATCGAGGTGGTCATACATAAATGTATAGCCTATGGTCGATGCTCGTCAATTCCCAATTAGCCTTGCGCGGCAGATACTGGCTCCATCAACCACACGGAGGACAATATGGACAAAACGGTATTGGTACTGGGCGCGACGGGCGGCATCGGCGGCGAGATGGTCCGCCAACTGCAGGCGGCAGGCTGGCAGGTGCGCGCCCTGACGCGGGGAGAAACGCCATCGCCACGCGGCGATCACGTCGAGTGGCTGCGCGGCGATGCGCTGTCGCGCGCGGACGTGCTGGCGGCCGCCAAAGGCTGCGCTGTCATCGTGCACGCCGTCAACCCGCCCGGCTACCGCCACTGGGGCCGGCTGGTGCTGCCCATGCTCGACAACACGATTTCAGCGGCGATTGCCGAGGGCGCCACCATCGTGCTGCCGGGCACCGTGTACAACTTCGGTCCCGACGCCTTTCCCGCATCGGGAGACTTACTTGCGGAAGATGCGCCGCAACGCCCGCTCACGCGCAAGGGCGCCATCCGCGTGGCACTGGAAGCGCGGCTGGAATGGGCCAGCACGCAGGACGCCAGGGTCATCATCGTGCGCGCGGGCGACTTCTTCGGCCCCCGCGCCGGCAACAACTGGTTTTCGCAGGGGCTGGTGAAACCGGGCCAGCCCGTGCGCAGCGTGCTGTATCCCGGTGCGCACGGCGTCGGCCACCAGTGGTCCTACCTGCCCGACGTGGCACGCACAATGCTGCAATTGCTGGCCATGCGCGCCACCTTGCCGGCCTTCTCTCGCTTTCACATGGCCGGCCACTGGGACCACGACGGCCGGCAAATGACGGGCGCGATTGCCCGCGTGGTGGAACAGGCGACAGGAACTGCGCCCGCCATCCGGCGTTTTCCGTGGTGGCTGGTGGCGCTGGCGTCGCCGTTCGTGGCGACCCTGCGCGAAATGCGCGAGATGCGCTATCTGTGGCAAACGCCCTTGGCCATGGACAATACGCGGCTGCTGGCCGTGCTGGGCCAGGAGCCGCATACGCCGCTCGACGAGGCGGTGCGGGCGACATTGGAAGGCATGGGCAATCTGCAGAAGGCAGCGGGCAAAAAAAACGCGCCGGGATTGCCGGCGCGCTGATTGCAGTTACTGCGGCACAGATTATTTCTGTGCGAGTACCCATTTGACCAGGGTGTGGGCTTCCGCATCGCTCACTTGCGGGTTCGCTGGCATCGGGATCGCGCCCCAGGTGCCGGAACCGCCCTTCATGACTTTCGCCACGAGCTTGGCTTCCGCGTCTTTCTGACCGGCATACTTGGCAGCCACGTCCTTGAACGCAGGGCCCACCAGTTTCGTGCTCACCGCGTGGCAAGCCATGCAGTTTTTTGCTTTCGCCAGGTCCGGATTGGCCAACGCTGCTTGCGATGCCAGAGCCGATACGGCCAATACACTCACCAACATAAAACGTTTCATTGTCTTTTCTCCAAAGTTACTTCCTGCGGCATTTTACTGTGTTTCCGCAGATGCACCACGAGCCCAGATCAAGCGTTTCAATGTAGTAACGCAATGTAGTCAGGAGGCATGCTTATTCTGCCCCATCTGCGCGTCCATGACCATGTTGTTTGTAAGGCGATGTAACGACAGCCGGCCCCGCGCAGCAGATCGGGGCCGGCTGTCTTACCTGCGCAACAGTATCCAACACCTGGCAAAACCGTAGCGAGCGGCAGCGAGTTGTGGCTGAGAAGCGTAGCTGTGCGGATGCACAGTGAGCATCGCAGGCCGCAAATCGCGACGCGCAGTAGGTTTTGCCTGGTGTGGTCAGCGCTTCTTCAGTTGGGAGAGATCGCGCACGGCGCCCCGGTCAGCCGACGTCGTCAGCGCCGCATACGCCTGCAGCGCCTGCGACACATAGCGCTCGCGGTTGACGGGCAGCCAGGCCGCGTCGCCCTTCGCTTCCATGGCGGCGCGGCGCGCGGCCAGTTCAACGTCCGTCACGCGCAAATTAATGGTGCGCTCGGGGATGTCGATGTCGATGAAGTCGCCCTCTTCCACCAGGCCGATGGCGCCGCCTTCGGCAGCTTCCGGCGAGGCGTGGCCGATCACCAGGCCCGAGGAACCGCCCGAGAAGCGCCCGTCCGTGAACAGCGCGCACGCCTTGCCCAGACCTTTGGATTTGATGTACGAAGTCGGGTACAGCATTTCCTGCATGCCGGGGCCGCCTTTCGGGCCTTCGTAGCGGATGATGACAACGTCGCCTTCATGCACGGTATCGGCCAAAATCGCTTCAACAGCGGCATCCTGGCTTTCGAACACGCGCGCCTTGCCCGAGAATTTCAGGATGCTTTCATCGACGCCTGCCGTCTTGACGATGCAGCCCTTTTCCGCCAAGTTGCCGTACAAGACGGCCAGGCCGCCATCCTGCGAGTAGGCGTGCGCCTTGTCGCGGATGCAGCCCGTGCTGCGGTCCGTGTCGACTGCCGCGAAGCGCTCCGATTGCGAGAACGCCGTCTGCGTCGGCACGCCGCCCGGGGCGGCGCGGAACAATTCATGCACGGCCGGATTGTCCGTGCACATGATGTCGTTTTGCGCGATGGCGTCGGCCAGGGTCGGCGCATGGATGGTCGGCAGGGTCGTGTTCAGCAGGCCGGCGCGTGCCAGTTCGCCCAGGATGCCCACGATGCCGCCCGCGCGGTGCACGTCTTCGATATGGTATTTGTCCGTCATCGGCGCGACCTTGCACAGGCACGGTACCTTGCGCGAGATGCGGTCGATGTCGGCCATCGTGAATTCCACTTCCGCTTCGTGCGCGGCGGCCAGCAAGTGCAGCACGGTATTCGTCGAGCCGCCCATGGAAACGTCGAGCGCCATGGCGTTTTCAAATGCGGACTTAGTGGCGATCGAGCGTGGCAGCACCGAGTAATCGTCCTGCTCGTAATGGCGCTTGGCCAGTTCGACGATCAGGCGGCCCGCGCGCAGGAACAGCTGCTGGCGGTCCGAGTGCGTGGCCAGGATGGTGCCGTTGCCGGGCAAGGCCAGGCCCAGCGCCTCGGTCAGGCAGTTCATCGAGTTGGCCGTAAACATGCCGGAGCAGGAACCGCAGGTAGGACAGGCCGAGCGTTCGATCTCGGCCACGTCGGCGTCGGAGACCGTGCTGTCGCCGGCCTTGATCATGGCGTCGACCAGGTCCAGCTTGATGATCTTCTGCGTGCCATTGACCACCTTGACGACCTTGCCCGCTTCCATCGGCCCGCCCGAGATGAAGACGACGGGGATATTGATGCGCATGGCGGCCATCAGCATGCCCGGCGTGATCTTGTCGCAGTTCGAGATGCAGACCATGGCGTCGGCGCAGTGGGCGTTGACCATGTATTCGACGGAGTCGGCGATCAGGTCGCGCGAAGGCAGCGAATACAGCATGCCGCCGTGGCCCATGGCGATGCCGTCATCGACGGCGATGGTGTTGAATTCCTTGGCTACGCCGCCGGCCGCCTCGATTTCGCGCGCCACCATCTGGCCCAGGTCTTTCAGGTGCACGTGGCCGGGCACGAACTGGGTAAACGAGTTGACGACGGCGATGATCGGCTTGTCGAAGTCGCCGTCCTTCATGCCGGTGGCGCGCCACAGGGCGCGGGCGCCAGCCATGTTGCGGCCGTGGGTGGTGGTGCGGGAGCGGTATTGCGGCATGATGGACCTTCCAAAAGTGTTGGTGCCTGACTGTGCGGGTCTGCAGTAAAACCCTGCATGCAGTGGGGGTACGCCAGATTGCCTTGCGCGCGCCCCACTGTCAAATATATGATGCACGTGTCTGTGAGTCGTTTCATATATCACAGAACTTATTCCACATGGAAACGCATATGAACCTTGAACTGCGCCAGCTACGCTATTTCGTTACCGTCGCCGAGGAATTGCACTTCGGCCGCGCCGCCGCGCGCCTGCACATGACGCAACCGCCCCTGTCGCAAACCATCATGGCCCTGGAAGAATTGCTGGGCGCGCCCCTGTTCGTGCGCACGCGCCGCGAAGTGCAGCTGACGCCGGCCGGCACGGCCCTGCTGCCCGAGGCGCGCCGGCTGCTGGCGCAGGCGTTCGATTTGCCCGCGCTGGTGCAGCGGGCCGCGCAGGGCGAGGCGGGGCGATTGAGCCTGGCGTTTGTTTCCTCGGCCGACTACAGCGTGCTGCCGCCGCTGCTGCGCGCGTATCAGACGGCTTATCCGCAAGTACAGATCCAGTTGCAGGAGGCCACTTCCGACCTGCAGCTGGACGAATTGCTGGCCGGGCGCACGGATGCGGGCCTGTTGATCCCGCCCCTGCCCGAAAAGGCCAAAGGGGAACTCGACTACCTGCCCGTGCTGGCCGAGCCCCTGGTGCTGGCCGCGCCGTCCGGCCTCGACATCTTGAACACGCCGGGCGCCGTGCGCCTGCGCGACGTGCCGCCCCTGCCCTTGATTATTTTCCCGCGCGCGATCTCGCCCGCCCTGCACGACGCCATCCTCGGCGTGTTCCGCGCGGCCGGCATCACGCCGCAGATCGGCCAGGAAGCGATCCAGATGCAAACCATCGTCAGCCTCGTCTCGGCTGGCATGGGCATCGCGCTTGTGCCACAATCGGTATCGAATCTGATGCGCCCGGGCGTAGAATACAGGCCGCTGCGGGACGCCACGCCGCTGGTGGAAACGGGCCTGGCCTGGCGCCGCGACAATCCGTCCGCCGTGCTGCAAGGCTTTCTGGCGCTGTTGCGCAAGCAGATAGGCCACCCAGCACGATAAATTAAGTGGCCGCTAAGGCAAAGAACCGCAAGCGCCCCCATACTACGCAACCTTGGCTTTAAACAAAGAAAGAAACTCCATGCTGATACACCCGATGCCCGACCCGATAGCCATCCAGATCGGCCCGCTCGCCGTGCACTGGTACGGCCTGATGTATGTGCTAGCCTTTGCCCTGTTTATTATCCTGGGCCGCGTGCGCATCAAGCAACCGCATATCGCCGTGCTGGGCTGGAAGAAGGAAGACCTCGATGACATGCTGTTCTACGGCATGCTGGGCGTGGTGATCGGCGGGCGCCTGGGCGAAGTGCTGTTCTACCGCCCCGAATACTTCATGCACAATCCGCTCGAGATCTTCATGGTCTGGCATGGCGGCATGTCCTTCCATGGCGGCTTCCTCGGCGTCATCCTGGCCATGTACCTGTGGAGCCGCAAGGCGGGCCGCAACCTGTTCGACGTGCTCGACTTCATCGCGCCGCTGGTGCCGCTCGGCTACGCGGCCGGCCGTCTGGGCAACTTCATCAATGCAGAGCTGCCGGGCCGCATCGCCCCGGAAACCCTGCCGTGGGCCATGCAATGGCCAGGCATTCCGTATCCCGTGCACCCGTCGCCGCTCTACCAGATGCTGGTCGACGGCATCCTGGTGTTCATCATCCTGTGGCTGTATGCGCGCAAGCAGCGTCCGCGCATGGCCGTAGGCGCCA
The DNA here is from genome assembly GCF_002735685.1 of Janthinobacterium sp. BJB301. NCBI lineage: Bacteria > Pseudomonadati > Pseudomonadota > Betaproteobacteria > Burkholderiales > Oxalobacteraceae > Janthinobacterium > Janthinobacterium sp. BJB301. The sequence goes on from NZ_PDZJ01000002.1 coordinate 502,221, forward strand.
TGTTCACCCTGCTGTACGGCTGCGCGCGCTTCTTCACGGAATACTTCCGCACGCCGGACTGGGAAGTCGTGTGGCTGGGTGTGCCGATCACGTCGGGCCAGATGCTGTCCCTGCCGATGATCGTCGGCGCCATCGCGCTGCTGGTGTGGGCGTATAAAAGCCAGGTAATGGGCACGCCGCCCACCAAGGCCCGCCCGGCCAACACGTAAAACCGCTGTTCCCCCCGATGGCGTGCCAGGCAGGCGCGCCATCCCCCTCCTCCGGCAACCTTTCCCTCAAAGCAGCATAATTTCCTTGCGGAATGAATCTTCGCTTGCGATAGCGCAATGATCGCTTTACCCTGCAGCAAGAGCAGGGCATGCAATCATGCTGTGTTGGCAATTCGAGCGGGGAGTCCCATCCATGCAGTATGCGAGGAAGACCACGACATTCTGGCTGGCGCTGGCGGGCAGCTACGTGCTGGCGCAACTGGCCTTGACGGCCTGGGCCGGGACGCGCGGTCCCGCCGTGAGCTACCTGTTCGGCGTGATGGCGCCACTGCTGGCGCTGGCCGCCTGCTGCCGCAACGCCAGACTGAGCCCCCCCGGCGTCGTGCGCACGGGCTGGGGCCTGTTTGCGGCCGCCATGCTGTTCTGGAGCGTGGGCATGGCCCTGTCCGCCTGGCAAGACCTGAGCGGCCATGTGGCGTCCGACACGACGTATTTCTCCGATTTTGCCTATTTCATGTATGGCGCACCTTTGCTGCTGGCCATTTCCTCCGTCAGCGACCGCCACCCTTCGCGCACCCTGCAATGGCTGGACGCCGTGCAAGTGCTGCTGGCAGCCTACCTGACCTATACAGCCATCTTTTCCGTCTCGCCCTTCGACCAGCGCTCGATCGCGCCGATACCCGCCAGCCTGCTGGTGACGACGTACAACGTGGAAAACCTCGTCCTGGCCTGTTGCGCCTCGCTGCGCCTGCTGGCGCACCGCCGCGATGGCGCACAAGGGCGTTTCTACCTGCTGCTCAGCGTGTTCCTGTGGTGCTACGCCGCCTGCGCGGGCGCCTATAATTACCTGACCCTGCATGCGCTGGCCGAAGCCGGTCCCAGCGAGGTACTGCCCAGCCTGCCTTTCCTGCTGCTGGCGGTGCTGGCCATGCGCGTGCAGCCGGGCGAGGAAGAAGCACGGCCGCCGCGGCCGTTGACCTTGCTGATTGACAACTTCAGCCCCATCTTCTTCACGGCAGCCCTGCTGGGACTGGGATTCGTCGTGCTGCGCGAGCATTTCTACCTGGCGGCCAGCGCCCTGTTCGTCGCGTTGACGGTCCACGCGCTGCGCTCGGCCACCCTGCAAAGCCGCTACATGCAAAGCGAACGGGCGTTGCGCGAAGCCCACGACAAACTGGAAAAGCTGTCGCTGACGGATGGCTTGACGGGCATCGCCAACCGGCGCTGCTTCGACCAGACCCTGCAGCTGGAGTGGCAGCGCGCCGCGCGCAACAATCAACCGCTGGCGCTGCTGATCATCGATATCGACTTCTTCAAAAGCCTCAACGATACCTTCGGCCACCCGTATGGCGACGCCTGTCTGCAGCAGATCGCGGCCGCCCTGCATTCCGCGCTGCCGCGCGCCAGCGACCTGGCGGCCCGCTTCGGCGGAGAGGAGTTTGCCGCCATCCTGCCCGCCACCGATGGCGCGGGTGCACTGGCCGTGGCGCACAAGATGCAGGAAGCGATTGCCGCGGCCGCCATCGTCCACGCGCCGTCGCGCGGCGGCCTGGTGACGGCCAGCATCGGCCTCGCGCTCAATGACGCAGGACAGACGCCGGAACAATTGCTGGCCGCTGCCGACCAGGCCCTGTACCGGGCCAAGCAGAATGGCCGCAACCGGGTCGAAGGCTAGCCTGTCAGCTTGCCGGTAATGACTTTCCATTGCGCCGGCGTCACGGGCGTGATCGACAGACGGCTGCCTTTCTTGAGCAGCAGCATGTCTTCCAGTTCCGGCATCTGGCGCATCTCGGACAGGGGCAGCAGCGCCGTCTTCCTGACGCCGCGCACATCGACGCTGATCCAGCGCGGCTGCTCTTGCGTGGCCTTGGCATCGAAATATTTTCCGCCCTCTTCAAACTGGCTGTGATCGGGATACGCGCCGCTGGCCACTTCGGCCACGCCCGCCACGCCCGGCTGCGGGCAGCTCGAGTGATAGAACAGCACGCCATCGCCTACCTGCATGCCATCGCGCATGAAGTTGCGCGCCTGGTAGTTGCGCACGCCAAACCACGGCATGGTGTGTTTGGGCGCCGCCATCAGGTCGTCGATGCTCACTTCATCGGGTTCGGATTTCATCAGCCAATATTGTTTCATATTCACTCCCTATCAAAAGCAACAGGCGTAAAAAAACGGTTGCGCATCGATGCTGCAACCGTTTTCTTGGTACTGCAAATTGGGCCCCGCCTGTGCCGCTATGCCGGCATCCCGAACCAAACGGTTCAAGGTGGTCACGTTAGTTCAATTTCGGGTTCGTCGAACGAGCGACGCTCACTCCCATCAAACAAAATTCGCAACCGATGCGCATAAATGGTTCAAGGAATATATGGCAATCGCGAACACCGCAGGGTAGACCCAAGTTTACTCCTTTGATCGCGCATCGCAAAGACAAATCGTACCGTATCCGCTTAAAATCCAATTAATAACACCGAACAAAACCGTAGCGAGCGGAAGTGAATTGTGGTCGAGAAGCGCAACTGTGCGAATGCACAGAGAGCATCGCAGGCCGCAAGTCGCGACGCGCAGCAGGTTTGGTTCTGTGTTTAAAAAAGGTTTTCCTGGGGCGTCAGCGCGCTATCCAGGACAGTGTGCATGGCCGAGATTTTCTGCTTCACTTCCAGTATCGTCAATTCCGACAGCGGACCTTGCGGCGACTTCACGGAGAGGAATTCCGCGGCCACGCCCAGGGCGGCCAGCACGGCGATGCGGTCATTGCCCTTGACCTTGCCCGCGTCGCGGATGGCTTTCATTTTGCTATCGAGATAGATCGCCGCTTCACGCAGCGCGCGCTCTTCACCATCGCGGCACACCATGCTGTAGGACTGGCCCATGATATTGACATCGACACGCGGCATTACGCTTCCTTCTCGTTCTCGGCAATGTAGGCGCCCGCTTCCGAAGCGGCTTGCTCCAGGCCAGCTTGCACCAGTTCGGGAATTTTTTCCAGCAACGCTTCCACCCGCTCCTGCGCCTCGCGCATGCGTTGCACGTACAGGGCGTTCTCGGCGGCCAGCGCGGCATTGTCCTTGCGCAGTTGCGCGTTTTCACGGCGCAGCGCATGGGTCATTTCGGCCAGCAGGCCTATTTTGTCGGATAATTCGTTGAATTCGGAAATCATCCCGCCACTATAGGGCGGACGCTCCATGGGCGTCAATCGAATCACGCCGCTGTCACACATATTTACATCAATGCAGGGCAGTTGGCGGACAATACACACTTTTTCCGGCGCTTTTCGCCAACTGCGCGCATCCGCCAGCGCCGCGACGGCAACGTTTTACTCGTCGACGTAATCGGCTTCGATATCGAGTCCGCCATAACGGTTTTCGCAAGAGCGGCGCACCAGCGTCTGTTGTCCGCCCTTGCCGTCAAGCACCATCGTCAAATCGCGGCAGGTACGGCTGTAGCTGCCAGGTTTGGCGTCCGTGCCCGAGGGCGTCAGACGCACTGCCAGCGGTACCGCATTGCCCAGGCCCTTGTTGCTCCACTGGCGCGTCTTGCCCTCCTCTTCATCTTTCAAGGTGCGCACGGCGGCCTTCAGCAACGATGCTTGTTCTTTCGCGTTCAGCCTGGCGATGGTGACGTCGGACAGGAAAGGCGGATACACGACGGGCGCCGGGTCCTTGCCCTGCACGTCCCACTTGCCGCTGTTCTGCGAACAGGTGCGCCTGCTCAGGTCTTGCGACTTGCCGCCCGCCGTGACGACGAATTTCAGGTCGCGGCACACATGCGCCTTCAGGCTGTGTTCCGTCATGCCGGAGTTGCTGAAGTTATACGTGACCTTGACCATCACGCCGCGGTCGCCGCCGTTGTCCCACACGTGCGCTTCCTGGTCGTCATCGTCCTTGTTGAGGTCGTTGAACAAATCGCCCAGCAGCCTCTCTTTTTCCTGCGGCGTCAGGGTCGCCACGGTGATCTCGTCGGCGATGGTGGGCGTTTGCGCCGTGGCATTGCCCAGGCAGGCGAGACCGACGAGAGTAGCGCCCAACAGGCGCAGGGCGGGATGGGAAATCGGGAATGGCATGGCGTGCTTTCTGGTGCGAGTGGTGATATTGATATGCAATTGCAATCATCTTATCAAATTTCATAGTCAAACTCTGTTTCCTATGCGTACAGGAACGCCCCCTCTCCGAACGACATGCTAGAGTCGCGCCTGTTGCTGACGCCCGGGAACGAGGCTTGTGCTGGCGCAAACCCTGTGTAGATGCAGGCTCTGCTCAGCATCTATCTATATGTTCCCCTTGAATAAGCCCCCTACCGTCCCTATAATTAGCACTCGTTAGTAGAGAGTGCTAACAAACTCTTTCGTAGCAATCCTCAGGACTGATGGTGCTTGCCAGACCACTGCAGGGAACGCTACGCGGCGGGCGACGCCGCGATGCACCACTGCCGCAGACAGGCAAGGACAGGATGACCTGGGGTTTGCTTGACCGTTGCGGGCTGCTTTCAACGGCGGTCACTGAAAACAGGCCTGGCGCTGTGCCGGACTTGTATTCATTTAGCAACACCTATCCATTGAACTTTAAGGAGTTTTGTATGAATCTGCGCCCATTGAACGATCGCGTCATCGTCAAACGCCTCGACCAGGAAACCAAAACTGCGTCCGGCCTCATCATTCCTGATGCAGCTGCTGAAAAACCGGATCAAGGCGAAGTCCTTGCCGTAGGCAATGGCAAGATTCTCGACGACGGCAAAGTCCGTCCTCTGGATGTCAAAGTGGGCGACCGCGTCCTGTTCGGCAAGTACGCCGGCCAAACCGTCAAAGTTGACGGCGATGAGCTGCTGGTCATGCGCGAAGAAGACATCATGGCGATCGTCGTCAAGTAATTGTTTCCACGTTGTAGACAGATACATCCCGAAACTCAGGAGAATTGAACATGGCAGCTAAAGAAGTAGTATTCGGCGACGCAGCGCGCGCCAAGATGGTCGAAGGCGTCAATATCCTCGCCAACGCAGTCAAAGTCACCTTGGGCCCGAAAGGCCGCAACGTCGTACTGGAGCGCTCGTTCGGCGCCCCTACCGTCACCAAGGATGGTGTGTCGGTAGCGAAAGAAGTTGAACTCAAAGACAAGCTCATGAACATGGGCGCGCAAATGGTCAAGGAAGTTGCTTCCCGCACCAGCGACAACGCCGGCGACGGCACCACCACCGCCACCGTACTGGCACAAGCCATCGTGCGCGAAGGCATGAAGTTCGTTGCCGCCGGCATGAACCCGATGGACCTGAAGCGCGGTATCGACAAGGCAGTTGCTGCCACCGTCGAAGAACTGGCGAAAATCGCCCGTCCTTGCACCACGACCAAAGAAATCGCCCAAGTTGGCGCGATCTCGGCGAACTCGGACTACTCGATCGGCGAGCGTATCGCTGAAGCGATGGAAAAAGTCGGCAAAGAAGGCGTCATCACCGTGGAAGACGGCAAGTCGCTGAACGACGAGCTGGACATCGTTGAAGGCATGCAGTTCGACCGCGGCTACCTGTCGCCATACTTCATCAACAACCCAGAGAAACAAGTTGCCGTACTGGACAGCCCATTCGTCCTGCTGTGCGACAAGAAAATCTCGAACATCCGTGACCTGCTGCCGGTACTGGAACAAGTCGCCAAAGCTGGCCGTCCACTGCTGATCATCGCAGAAGACATCGAAGGCGAAGCGCTGGCAACCCTGGTTGTGAACAACATCCGCGGCATCCTGAAAACTTGCGCAGTGAAAGCCCCTGGCTTCGGCGACCGCCGCAAAGCCATGCTGGAAGACATCGCTGTCCTGACCGGCGGCCAAGTGATCGCTGAAGAAGTCGGCCTGACCCTGGAAAAAGTGACCCTGGCCGAACTGGGCCAAGCGAAACGCATCGAAGTGGGCAAGGAAAACACCATCGTCATCGATGGCGCCGGCGAAGCAGCCTCGATCGAAGCACGCGTAAAACAAGTGCGTGTACAGATCGAAGAAGCGACCTCGGACTACGACCGTGAAAAACTGCAAGAACGCGTAGCCAAACTGGCTGGCGGCGTTGCCGTGATCAAGGTTGGCGCAGCCACCGAAGTCGAAATGAAAGAGAAAAAAGCCCGCGTTGAAGATGCACTGCACGCGACCCGCGCTGCCGTGGAAGAAGGCATCGTGCCAGGCGGCGGCGTAGCCCTGCTGCGCGCACGCGCCAACATCACGGTCAAGGGCGACAATCCTGATCAAGACGCTGGTATCAAGATCGTCCTGCGCGCAATGGAAGAGCCACTGCGCATGATCGTGCAAAACGCTGGCGAAGAAGCTTCGGTCGTCGTGGCAGCCGTACTGGCTGGCTCGGGCAACTACGGCTACAACGCTGCCAACGGCACGTATGGCGACATGGTGGAAATGGGCGTCCTGGACCCAGCCAAAGTGACCCGTTCGGCGCTGCAAAACGCCGCTTCGATCGCTTCGCTGATGCTGACGACCGACTGCATGGTCTGCGAAATCGCTGACGACAAAGCAGGCGGCGGCATGGGCGGCGGCATGGGTGGTATGGGCGGCATGGGCGGCATGGACGGCATGATGTAATGTCCGGCGGCCAGTCGCGCAGGCGACGGCGCGACTGGCCGCATACGCAGGGACAGGGCTGGCAGACCAAAAGCTGCCAGCGCCTCCCGGCGGCCCCGAAAGCCACCTTCTACGGAAGGTGGCTTTTTTTCGCCTGTTGATTTTACAAGCCCGTTTGGCAAGCCCGTTGGCAAGCCCGGCGATTGCCGGCCTGTGCGTTTTGCTTTAGCATGGCCGCCATCCTCCACCTTCTTACGCCACTACCGCCATGCCGCCACGCGCCTCTTCTTCCAAAACCACCATCATCGCCGGCATCCTGGCCGGCTTGCTGGCCGCCGGGCTCGGTGCTTTCTACCTGCATCAGCAGTCCGCGCCGCAGGCAGACAATGCCCCGACCGCGAGCGGCCAGACGGCGGTGCCGGAGCAGAACGCGCGCGCCGTCGATGCGCTGATGGCTTTGCCGGAGATCAAGGCATGGTCGGCGCATATCGAAAAGGCGTCCGGCGGCCGCGCGCACGGCGCCGTGATGGAAACGTCGCCCGAGACGCGCCTCGTCGATGGCGTCGCTTGCTACCAGCTGAGCTTTTTCGAAAGCACGCCCGATGCGGCGCACCGGTGGGAGAGTTTCGTCGTCACGCCCGATGGCAAGCGCATCCTCGTCGACGACATCGTCAGCGGCGACCTGATCAGCCTGGAACAATGGCGCAAGGACAATGCGCCCATGCAGCGCATCGCCACGCAGTAACACCCTTAGCCGACGCGATGGCCAGGGACACTGGCGTTGCAGCGCAAGCTTTACTTTCTGGCATCGAAGCCCGATACTCGCCCACATGCCCGCCATCACTGTCCGCCCCCTCACGCCAGACGACGCCAGCGCCTACCGCGCGCTGCGCCTGGCCGGCATCGCCGAACTGCCCGCCGCCTTCTGCACCACGCATGCGGCGGAAAGCGGCTTGCCGCTGGCACAGATAGCCGAGCGCTTGCACGCCACCTCCCACCAAATAATATTTGGCGCTTTCAACAAGGAACAATTGATCGCCATGGCCGGCCTGCGCCGCGAACCGATCGCCGTCGTGCATGACAAGGCCAGCCTGTGGGGCGTGTACGTGGCGCCGCAGGCGCGCGGGCGCGGCGCGGGACGGCAACTGGTGCAGGCCGCCATCGCCCATGCCTGCGCCATTCCCGAGCTGGGCCGCGTGCGCCTGGCCGTGGCACAGGACAACCACGCGGCATTGACCCTGTACCTGGCTTGCGGTTTTACCCTGGAGGACTGTCCCGCATCGGATGGCATGCTGCAAATGCAGCTGTGGCTGCCCCGCCCTGCGCGTGCAAGTGCCGAAAGTAATGTCTTTATGAAAATCAATACCTTACAAATCCCTGCGAAATAGCGGACAGGCCGTTTTTTCTGTTGCAAGCAAACGCGGCAGGCCTTAGCATCGCGGCTTACAAAAAAAACTTGGGGAGAGCCAATGTCATCGGCCGAGACACAAACTGCCACGGGCAAGATGCCCCGGCAAATACCGTACATCATCGCCAACGAAGGCTGCGAACGCTTCAGCTTTTATGGCATGCGCAACATCCTGACGCCATTCCTCATCAGCACCCTGCTGCTGATGATCCCGATCGACCAGCGCACGGGCGAAGCCAAGCACGTGTTCCACACCTTCGTCATCGGCGTGTACTTCTTCCCGCTGCTGGGCGGCTGGCTGGCCGACCGCTTTTTCGGCAAATACAACACCATCTTCTGGCTCAGCCTCGTGTATTGCGCCGGCCATGCCTGCCTGGCCCTGTTTGAAAACAGCGTCAACGGCTTCTATTTCGGCCTGTTCCTGATCGCCTTCGGTTCCGGCGGCATCAAGCCGCTCGTGGCCTCGTTTGTCGGCGACCAGTTCGACCAGACCAACAAGCACAAGGCCAAGCTGGTGTTCGACCTGTTCTACTGGATCATCAACTTCGGCTCCTTCTTCGCTTCGCTGCTGATGCCGATGTTCCTGCGCGACTACGGTCCATCGATCGCCTTCGGCATCCCCGGCCTGATGATGCTGGCCGCCACCATCGTCTTCTGGATGGGCGCCAAGAAATACGTACACGTGCCGCCGGCACCGCCGAATCCCGATTCGTTCACCCGCGTGGCCCGCACGGCCCTGCTGGCGCGTGTCGACGGCGGTTCGCGTCCCGGCCTGTACGTGGCCTACGTCGGCGTGATCGGCGCCCTGTATGCGTTCTACAGCATTCCCGAATGGGGCTTCGTGATTTCCGCGTGTACGGCGCTGGTATTGCTGCTGGCCTTCGGCAGCATCGGCACGGCCATGCAGCTGGAACGCGCGCGCGGCATCCACCCCGACGAAGCCGTCGAAGGCGTGCGCGCCGTGTTGCGCATCCTCGTCATCTTCGCCCTCGTCACGCCCTTCTTCTCGCTGTTCGACCAGAAGGCTTCGACGTGGATCGTGCAAGCGAACACCATGGAAAAACCAAGCTGGTTCCTGCCGGCGCAGATGCAGGCGCTGAACCCGATGCTGGTGATGCTGCTGATCCCGTTCAACAACCTGGTGCTGTACCCGATGCTGAACCGCTTCGGCCTGGAAGCGACGGCCCTGCGCCGCATGACGGCCGGTATCGGCTTTTCCTCGCTGGCGTGGATCGTCATCGGCTTGCTGCAGCTGGCCCTCGACAGCGGCAATGCCGTCTCCATCATGTGGCAGATCCTGCCGTACGCCTTGCTGACGTTCGGCGAAGTGCTGGTCTCGGCGACAGGACTCGAGTTTGCGTACAGCCAGGCGCCCGTGTCCATGAAGGGCGCCATCATGAGCTTCTGGAACCTGTCGACCACGGTGGGCAACCTGTGGGTGCTGATCGTCAACCGCAGCGTCATGAACGAAGGCGTGATCGGCAAGATCGCCGAAAGCGGCATCAGCGTGACGGCCTTCCAGATGTTCTTCTTCGCCGCCTTTGCCGCCGTCGCCATGCTGGCCTTCGGCCTGTATGCAAAGCGCTACAAGATGGTGGATAACTACCGCCAGGCGGCCATCCCGGCAAAAGCATGATGCCGGTTTGACCTGCCGCAATGAAGAAGGGCGCCCTCAGGCGCCCTTTTTTTACGTCGTCACGGTCGGCCCGTCGCGCCCCGTGCGCTCGCGGATCTGCGCCAGTTGCTCGGCCACGGCGATCAGCCCCGCCAGCGCTTCCTGGGTCGGAATGCCGTGCTGCGCCGGATCGGCTTCATAGCGCTCCAGGTACAGGCGCAGGGTAGCGCCTTCGGTGCCCGTGCCGGACAGGCGCAGCACGATGCGCGCGCCGTCCGTCATGACGATGCGGATGCCCTGCTGCTGCGCCACGGAGCCATCGACGGGGTCCGTGTAGCTGAAATCGTCGGCCAGCGCCACCGTGTAGCCATTGACTACCTGGCCCGGCAAGGCGGCCAGCTGGCCGCGCACGGCCTCCATCAACTGCTGCGCGCCGGCGCTGTCGATGTCTTCGTAATCGTGGCGCGAATAGTAATTGCGGCCATACGTGGCCCAGTGCGCGCGCACGATCTCTTCCACCGATTGCTTTTTCTCTGCCAGCAGGTTGAGCCAGAACAGCACGGCCCATACGCCATCCTTTTCGCGCACGTGGTTCGAGCCGGTGCCGTAGCTTTCCTCGCCGCACAAGGTGGCCATGCCGGCGTCGAGCAGGGTGCCGAAGAACTTCCAGCCCGTCGGCGTCTCGTAGCACGGAATGCCCAGCGCGGCCGCGACCCGGTCGGCCGCGCCCGATGTGGGCATAGAGCGGGCGATGCCCTTCAAGCCCGCGCGGTAGCCGGGCGCCACGCTGGCATTCGCGGCCAAAATCGCCAGGCTGTCCGATGGCGTCACGTCGAAGCGCCGGCCAACGATCATGTTGCGGTCGCCGTCGCCATCCGAGGCGGCGCCGAAGTCGGGGGCCTCATTGTCACCATCTCCGGCCGCCATGATGGCAATCAATTCCTGCGCGTTGACGGGATTCGGGTCCGGGTGGCCGCCGCCAAAGTCTTCCAGGGGCACACCGTTGATGACGCTGCCCTTGGGCGCACCCAGCATGCCTTCCAGGATGGCCGTCGCATACGGGCCGGAGACGGCGTGCATGCCATCAAAGCAGATGCGCAAGCCGCCCGCGAACAGGGCGCGGATGGCGTCGAAGTCGAACAGCTGCTGCATCAGTTCCGCGTAATCTTGCACCGGATCGATCACTTCGACCGTCATCTGCTCGATGCGCACCGAACCCGGTTTGTCGAGATCGATGTCGGCAGCGTCGCTGATGCGGTATTCGGCGATGCCTTGCGTGCAGGCGTAGATGGCCTCGGTGACCTTTTCGGGCGCCGGGCCGCCATTGGCGATGTTGTACTTGATGCCGAAATCGCCATCGGGGCCGCCCGGATTATGGCTGGCCGACAGGATGATGCCGCCGCTGGCGCCATGCTTGCGGATCACGCAGCTGACGGCCGGCGTCGACAGGATGCCGCCCTGCCCCAGCAGCACGCGCGCGTAGCCGTGCGCGGCCGCCATGCGCAGCACCGTCTGGATGGCCGCGCGGTTGTAAAAGCGCCCGTCGCCGCCCAGCACCAGGGTCTGGCTGCGGCAGTCGCCCAGCGTGTCAAAAACGCTCTGCACGAAGTTTTCCAGATACTGCGGCTGGCTGAAGACAGCCACCTTCTTGCGCAGGCCCGAGGTGCCGGGCCGCTGGCCGGCTACCGGCGCCGTATTGATGATTTGAATAGCCATCTTGCCTCCTTGTTAACTTCCGATGGTAACGCATGCCAGGCAAGCGGCAAAGCGTTGTACGTCTGCCACGGTGCGCCAAGCCGCTTAGCGCTACACTCCAGCATGCCATATAATGAGAATCATTCTCATATGCGGCACTCCTGGCTGCGGACTCATACATCGGACGCCGTGGTTGCACGCTATTACCAAGAACTGTTGAACTTTTGCTGGCGCAGCTTGCGCAACCGCGAAGCTGCTGCCGACCTGGTGCAGGAAAGCTATGCGCGCGTGCTGAGCGAAGCGGCCGTGCGCGAACCGCGCGCGCTGCTGTACCGCACGGCGCGCAATCTGCTGATCGACAATCACCGCCGCGCCGCCCTGCGCCAGCATGAGGAGCTCGACGCCCTGCCCGAGGCCGCGCATCCGGCCGCGCCGCGCCACTTGCAGCCGGAGCAGGCGCTCGAAAGCAGCCAGGACTGGCAAGCCTGCGTGGCCGCCATCGACGCCTTGCCGCCCCGCTGCCGCGACGCCTTCGTGCTGCACGTCTTCGAGGAATTGCCGCACGCGCAGATCGCTGCGCGCATGGGCATTTCCGTGAGCATGGTGGAAAAACATATCGCACGGGGCATGCTCAGTTGCCAGGCGCAGTTGCATTCTTTGCGGGAAGCCACATAATGGCGCCCATGACCGCCCACCCGCCCCGCTACGATTTCGGCCCGTCCGCGCAGGACGAGGCGGACTTGCGCGAATACGCCGACTTTGCCGCCACGCAGGACGGCGTGGCGCTGGCCGCGGCAAGCTGGTTCGGCCGGCGCGGCAACCTCGATGCACAGCAACAAGCCGAATTTTCCGCCTGGCTGGCGGCCGACGCGCTGCACGCGCAAGCGTACGCGCAGCTGCGGGAGACGCACCGCGTGGCGCGCAAGATTCCCGCGCAGGTCGCCGCGCGCTGGGCAGTGCCCCACGCCGCGCCTTCCTCCCGCCCCCGCCGCCACTGGCTGCGCGCGCTGCCGTATGCGGCCGCCGCCATGTTGCTGCTCAGCGTGGGCGCGGGCGGCTACCAGTGGTGGCAACAGCAAGCCGTGTTCAGCCAGTCGTATGCCACCATGCGCGGCCAGCGCCTGGCCGTCTCGCTGCCCGACGGCAGCAAGGTAGAACTCGATACGGCCACGCAGCTGCACGTCACCCTGTACCGCCAGCGCCGCGAAGTGCGCCTGGCGCACGGCGAAGCCCTGTTCCAGGTGCAAAGCAGACAGGGCCAGCCCTTCGACGTGCTGAGCGGCCCCTTGAAAGTGACGGTGGTGGGCACGCAGTTTTCCGTGCGCAATACGCTCGAACACGACGGCCAGCTGCGCGTGGCCGTGCAGCAAGGTTACGTGCGCGTGGCGGGCGCAGGACAAGACTTGGCCCACCTGCGGGCCGGCCAGGGCGTCAGCGCCGACGCCGGTGGCCGCCTGTCCGCCATTGCCAGCCTGGCCCCAGGCAGCGTGGCGCCATGGCGCAACGGCAGGGTCACCTTCGACAATGTGCCGCTGGGCGCGGCGCTGGCCGAATTCGAACGCTATGGCGACACGGGCTTCGTCGTGCGCGATCACGCAGTGGCGCAGCTGCGCATCGGCGGCAGTTTCAGCCTGACCCAGCTCGACCGCTTCGCCGCCGCCCTGCCGCAGCTGCTGCCCGTGCAGATCGTGCGCAGCGGCGGCGCCAGCGAGATCCGCATGGCAGCAAAAATGCCGGCGCAAGCCCCTGCGATGCGACTGCCTGAAAAATAAATGCAAATAAGTCGCATTCGCAGGTGAGGGTTTTGCCCGCTGCCGCGTCTACCAAGTTAATCGACAATAAATTAACCTGGAGAAATGCAACATGTGGTCCCCCCGCCTCAATCTGACACCCGCCCCCCTCGCCCTGGCCGCCATGCTGGCCCTGGGCACCATTTCCCTGGCACAGGCGCAAACGGCGCCCGCCGTCACACTGGCCATCACCGCCCAGCCGCTGGGCCAGGCGCTGAATGAGCTGGCGCGGCAAGCCAATCTGCAACTGCTGTTCGCGCCCGAACTCGTGGCCGGCAAGACGGCGCCCGCCGTCAGCGGCACCCTCAGCGTTGCCGACAGCCTGGAGCGTCTGCTGGCCGGCAGCGGCCTGACGGCTGCCATCGACGGCAGCAGCGTCATCATCCGCTCCGCCCCCGCCGCCACGGGCAAGGTGGCGACCCTGGCGGAAATTACCGTCAGCGCCCGTCAGGAGGCAGTGATCGACAGCGAGCTGACCAAATCATACGCGGCGCAAGCGGTGAGCATCGGCAAGGGCCAGCAAAGCCTGCGCGAAATTCCCCAATCCGTCTCCGTGCTGACGCGCCAGCAGTTGAATGACCAGAATTTGCTGAGCCTGGATGACGCCATGCGCGGCGTGACGGGCATCACCGTCGAGGCCAGCAGCACGGGCGGCAACCACGGCAACTTTTATTCGCGCGGCTATGCGCTTGATTCGGTGCAGGTCGATGGCGTGATGACGCCGGCCAGCACGGGCAACGACCTGTCGGCCGGCTTCGGACTGGCCATCTATGACCGCGTGGAAGTGCTGCGCGGCCCCGCCGGCCTGTTCCAGGGCGCGGGCGACCCGGGCGGCACCATCAACCTGGTGCGCAAGCGCGCGCGCGACACCTTTGCCGCCAGCGGCGTGCTCAGCGCAGGTTCCTGGGACCGCTACTACGCGGAAGCGGATGTCACGGGCCCCCTGAGCGCGGATGGCAAGGTGCGCGGCCGCCTGGTGGCCGCGTATGAACACCGGCGCTCCTTCGTCGACCATGTGTATGCGGAAAAACCGCTGCTGTACGGCACTGTTGCCATCGACGTGGCGCCGGGCACCGTACTGACGGGCGGCGTCACCCACCAGCAATACAAGGGCCGTCCCGCCTTCGGCCTGCCCGCGTATGAAGACGGGCGCCTGCTCGACGTGCCCCGCTCCACCTACCTCGACCCGGCCTGGAACCACATCACGGAAAAGGTCACCGAATACTTTGCCGAACTCGAGCATAAACTGGCGAACGGCGGCCAGTTCAAGGCGACCGCCCTGTACCGCGAGCAGGACGAACCGTCGCGCAATTTCGGCTGGTCCGACTGTTCCGCCGATCCCGTCACGGGCGACAGCTGCCTGGTCAGCTGGAACTACCGCAGCCACTGGAAGACGCAGGGCCTGGACGCTTACCTGGCCACGCCGTTCCAGGCATTTGGCCGCAGCCACGACCTGATCGTGGGCGCCGACTACCGCCAGGTGCACAAGAATTTCCAGTATGGCGGCGGAGACAATGCGCCGATCAACATCTTCCATCCCGATAACAATATCGCGCGGCCCAGCTATACCTTTTCCAACGGCAATGACAACCGCACCAAACAGTTCGGCCTGTACGCGCGCACCCGCCTGCAAGCGACCGAGCGCCTGGCCGTCAACCTGGGCGGACGCCTGACGCACTGGGACAACCATACCGTCAACCGCAACGCGTATTTCAACCAGTTCACCGATGTCAGCAACACCATCAAGGCCAAGTTCACGCCGTATGCGGGCCTGGTCTACGAGCTCGACAAGCAGGTGTCGGCCTACGGCAGCTACACGCGCATCTTCTCGCCCCAGTCGACCACGGACGCTGCCGGTCAGACGCTGAAACCGCGCACGGGCCAGCAGTTCGAGCTGGGGCTGAAGGCGGAGCTGTTCGACAAGAACGTCAACGCGCATGCGGCCCTGTTCCGCATGGAAGACGAGAACCGCGTCATGCCCGACCCGGCCAACCCGCTATTCTCCATCGGCGCCGGCAAGATGCGCAGCCAGGGCATGGAAGCCGAACTGAGCGGCAGTCCCCTGCCCGGCTGGAACATCACGGGCGGCTATTCCTATACCAGCACGCGCACCCTCGAAGGCAGCGACGACCAGAAGGCGCAGCTGTATTCCTTCATCGCACCGCGCCACAATGTCAATCTGTGGACCAATTACCGGCTCGCCGGCGCGCTCGATAAAGTCAGCGTGGGCGGCGGCTTGCGCAGCGTCAGCAGCATGTACCGCCTGAACGGGCCCGTGAAATTCGAGCAGGGACCCGTCACCACGGTGGGCTTGCAGGCTGGCTACCGCCTCAGTCCCACACTGGAGCTGTCGTTGACGGTGAACAACCTGTTCGACAAAAAATACTACACGCGCGTGTGGGCCGCCTATGGCTCCAACTTCTATGGCGAACCGCGCAACGCCATGCTGACCCTGCGCGGCCAGCTGTAAACGCCCGCGCTCCTGCGCATGCACGGCCGCCGCCAGCAATGGGGCGGCCGTGCGCGTTGACGGCATCGCTGCGGCTTCATTACCACATCGCTCTCTTGCATGTCTCGCAACCCCGCACTATAATAAGAATAGTTCTCATTCACATTTAGACTCCCACCCGAGTTTGCGCACAGTCGCCTGACTGATGCGCGGCTGGATGACACGCTGCGCCAGCCAGGCACCACCGCCAAGCAAGCCTCCCATACCAAAAACGCCAGCCGCTCGACGGCGGGCACACGAGAAGAAGGATGTTTCATGGCGCGAGCACGTACGCTGGCCGGCATGGTTGCCGGCCCGTTTTCCCCACCAGTTTCCAATGTCGCCATGCGTCCGCTGGCCTTCGCCGTGCATTCCGCATTGCTGACGGCAGCGCTGGGCGCCGGAGCGGCCCTGGCTGCGGAGGCACCCGCCAAGCTCGATGAAGCCACTCTGAGCGAAATCAAGGTAGTGGGCCAGCAAGACAAGGCAGCGACCGAGCACACGGGTTCCTACACCACCAAACAGATGGCCACGGCCACGCGCATGGGCCTGTCGATCCGCGAAACGCCGCAATCGATTTCCGTGGTGACGCGCCAGCGCATGGACGACATGGGCTTGAACAGCCTGGCCGAGGTGCTGGTGCAGTCGACGGGCGTGACGGTGCAGGAAAACGACAGCGAACGCACGAGCTTTTCGGCGCGCGGCTTTTCCATCGGCAATTACCAGATCGATGGCGTGGCCGTCAATTCAGGCAGCAATGCGCTGTTCGACACGGCCATCTATGACCGCATCGAGATCGTGCGCGGCGCCACGGGCCTGGTCAGCGGCAATGGCGACCCGTCGGCCACCATCAACATGATGCACAAGCGTCCCGGCAAGGAGTTCGCCGCCTCGGCCGGCCTGACCGTGGGTTCGTGGAGCAAGGTCCGGCTCGAAGGCGACATCAGCGCGCCGCTGAATGCGGACGGCAGCATCCGCGGGCGCGTCGTGGTGGCAGGCCAGAACCGCCATTCCTACATGGACCTGTACAAGGAACGCAAGCTGGTGGGCGCCGTCATCGTCGAGGCGGATCTGACGCCTGCAACGTTGCTGACGGCCGGCATCGACTATCAAAAGAACACGCCGAAAGGCACGAGCTGGGGCACCACGCCCCTGTTCTTCTCGGACGGCACGCCGGCCAACATGCCGCGCTCGTTCAACATGGCGGCCAAGTGGAGCAGCTGGGAGCGCGCATTCGAAAACAAATACGTCTACCTCGAACACCGCTTCGCCAACGACTGGAAGATCAAGGCTGCCTACGGGCGCCTGGACAGCTCCTCGAACGGCAAACTGTTCTACGGCGGCAGCGGCTATCCGAAACGCGACGGCAGCGGCCTGGAAGTCTGGAGCGGCGCCTTCCCCTACGATGAAAAGCAGGACAACTTCGACCTGTCGGCCAACGGCACCTTCCCCCTGTTCGGCCGCCAGCACGACCTGGTGCTGGGCGTGAACGGCTGGAAGCGCACCGGCACGACGAATGAAACCTTGCTGCCCGATCCGCTGCCATTCGCCACCACCATCCCCGACTTCCGCAACTGGACGGGCGACGTGCCCGAGCCGGCGCTCACGCGCACGGGTGCGCGCGACGTCGCCACCACCAAGCAGTCCGGCGCCTTCATCGCCACGCGCATCAATGTCACGGACAGTTTCAAGGTACTGGCCGGCGCACGCGTCTCCAGGTGGGAAACATATAACGACCGCTACGATACTCAGGGCCGTTTTGTGAAACGCAGTTCCGCCTACAAGACGGACGATGTCGTCACGCCGTACGCGGGCGTGGTGCTCGACGTCAGCAAGAGCACGTCGCTGTACGCCAGCTACACGGACCTGTTCAAGCCGCAAAACCTGAAGGACAAGAACAACGCCTTCCTCGACCCGATCACGGGCAGCAATGTGGAAGCGGGCGTGAAGAGCGAATTCTTCGACGGCGCCGTGAATGCCTCGTTTGCCGTGTATGAAGCCAAGCAGGACAACCTGGGCGAGGAAGACAAATCGGTGCCGCTGACCTTCGTGCTGCCGGACGGCAGCCGTCCCTATATCTCGACGGGCAAGGGCACGAAAAGCAAGGGTTACGAGGCGGAAGTGTCGGGCAGCCCCTTGAGCGGCTGGCAGCTGTTCGCCGGCTACACGCACAGCAAATCGAAGACGGGCAAGGGCGTGGTGACCAACACCATCCAGCCGACCAACATGCTGCGCGTCTCGACCACCTACCGCCTGCCGGGCGAGCTGCAAAATCTCACCATCGGCGGCGGCTTGAACTGGCAGAACGAGATCTACACGACGGCCACCCTGCCGAACAAAAGCAAGATCCGGGTCAGCCAGGGCAGCTACGTGCTGGCCAACCTGATGGCGCGCTATCAGATCAGCCCGAAACTGTCGGCCAGCCTGAATGTCAACAACCTGTTCGACAAGACGTATTTCCGCCGCGTGGGTTTCTATAACGGCGGCTATTACGGCGAACCGCGCAACGTGGCGCTGAACCTGCGCTACCAGTACTGATGCATCGCAGGCCGCTGCTCCCCCCCGGGAGCGCGGCCGCTTTGTCCATTTCACATAAGAAGATAAGGGATACACCATGCACATCACTTCCATCGCGCGCCTCGGCGCCCTCGCTGCCGCCCTGCTGGGCGCGGCCCTCGTTTCCGGCACGGCCAGCGCGCACCAGATCTGGCTGCAGCAGGACGGCAAGGCGGCCAGCGTGTACTTCGGCGAGTTCGGCGACAACCTGCGCGAGGCGTCGCCCGGCCTGCTGGACAAGTTCAGCATCAAGAACGTGACATGGGTGTCCGCCAAGGGCACGCAGCCGCTGCAGGCGAGCAAGACGGCCGGCGCGTTCATCCTGAATGGCAAGGTGGGTGCCGGCGAAAGCATCATCGTCGAGGAAGACAACTACCCGTCGTGGGAAGAGAAAAAGGATGGCAAGAGCACGCGCACCGTGTGGATCCCGGCCGCGCGCCTGATCGCCGATAGCAAGGCGCAAGCACCCGCGCTGACCCTCGACCTGGTGCCGACCGGCAAACCAGGCCAGTTCCAGGTCAGCTACCAGGGCAAGCCGCTAGCGCAAGCCAAGGTCAACGCCGTGGTGCAATCGGGCTGGGGCAAGGAAGCGTGGAGCGATGCGCAAGGCCTGGTCAGCTTCCCGCTGCCATGGAAGGGCACCTATGTGCTGGAAGTGCAGCACACGGACAAGACGGCCGGCCAGCGCGGCACGCAAGCCTATGACAAGGCCATGTTCGTGACGACCCTGAGCCTGGTGCAGCCGCAAGGCGTGACGCCGCTGCCGGCCGGCCCGGCCCTGCCGCCGAGCAAGGATCACGACTGACCATGCAAGCGCCAGCCATCATTAAAATGCCGCGCCTGCGGCTCTCCGCCGGCGCGCTCTACCGCCTCGGCGTGGCTTCGCGCAGCGTGGCGGCCATCGTTGGCGGCTACGTGCTGGCCGCGCTGGTCACCATGCTGCTGTCGGTAAGCCTGCCCATGGCCCGTTCCGAAGCCGTCATGACAGCCACCCTGCTGTCGTTTGCCATCTACACCTGCGCCGTGATGTGGGTCTTCGCCACGCGCAGCGCCCTGCGCGCCTGGCTGGGCCTCGCGATCCCCGCCGCCGTCATCGCCGCCATCCTGCACTGGATGGACGCACTATCCTGGAGTTTCGCATGAAAGAAGGTTTCCGCCAGTCGATGGCATGGCTGCACACCTGGTCCGGCCTGCTCGTCTGCTGGATTTTGCTGCTGGTGTTTTGCGCCGGCACGGCCAGCTACTACCGCAATGAAATCACCCTGTGGATGCAGCCCGAATTGCACGGCGCCGCCGCCAGCCAGGTCAGCACCGAGGAAGCGGCCAGCGTGGCGCAGAAGGCGATGGAAGAGCGGGCAGAAGGCGCCACGCGCTGGTTCATCAGCCTGCCCGGCGAACGCAGCCCGACCACGCAACTGGGCTGGAGCAAGCCTTCGAAGCCCGGCGAAAAGAAACGCGGACGGCGAGGCAATTTTCATAGCGAAAAATCCGACCCGGCCACGGGCGAAGTGCTGTCCAAGCCGCGCGAGACGCGGGGCGGCGAATTCCTCTACCGCCTGCATTTCGACCTGCATTACATGCCGGCCATCTGGGCCCGCTGGATCGTGGGTTTCTGCGCCATGTTCATGTTTGTCTCCATCATCAGCGGCATCGTCACGCACAAGCGCATCTTCAAAGACCTGTTTACCTTCCGGCCGAAAAAGGGCCAGCGCTCGTGGCTGGACGCGCATAACGTGACGGCCGTGCTGGCCCTGCCCTACCACATCATGATCACCTACACGGGCCTGGTCACGTTGATGTTCCTGTACATGCCTTCCGGCGTCACGGCCGCCTACAAGGGCGACCAGGATGCCTTCTTCGCCGAAGCCTTCCCGGGCCGCTCCGGCGACAGCAAGCCAGCCGGCGTGGCCGCGCCGTTGGCACGGTTGGCGCCCCTCGTGCGCCAGGCGGAACAGCATTGGGGCGGTGGCAAGGTCGAGCGCATTTCCGTCAACCACCCGGGCGACGCCAATGCCACCATTTCGCTGACGCGCGCCGGTGGACGCGACATGTCGTCGAAGCAGCCGTCGATGGAATTCGATGGCGTTTCCGGCAAGCAGTTGTCAAGCGATGGCGACGCGCAGCCCGGCGCGGCAGCCACGCAAGGCGTGATGGTTGGACTGCACGTCGCGCATTTCGGCGGGCCGCTGCTGCGCGCCCTGTTCTTCCTGTCCGGCCTGGCCGGCTGTGCCATGGTGGCCACGGGCGCCTTGCTGTGGGCCGTCAAGACGCGCCAGAAGCAGGCCAAGGCGCTGGCCGCCGGCAAGCGCGCCAGCTTCGGCCTGCGCCTGGTCGAAGCGCTCAACATCGGCGCCATCGCCGGCATCCCGATCGCCTTTGGCGCCTACTTCTGGGCCAACCGCCTGCTGTCCGTGACGATGGAAGACCGGCCGAAAGAGGAAATCGCCTGCTTCTTCGGCGCCTGGGCCCTGGCCGCCATCATCGCCCAGCTGCGCCCGTCGCGCGCCATGTGGCGCATGCAACTGGCCGCCGGCGCCTTCCTGCTGGCATCGCTGCCTGTGCTGAACGTCTTCACGACCGGTTCGCACCTGGGCGTGACCCTGTTCCTGGGCCGCGGCCCCGTGGCGGTCGCCGCCTTCGACCTGGTGGTACTGGTGCTGGGCCTGGGCCTCGCGTATGCGGCGTTCAAATTGAAACCGCTGCCCGTGAAGGCGGCCAAGGCAGCACCGGTGAAACCGGCGCAAACGATGGAGGCCGCGTGATGGAGCTGCTGTCGAACTTCCTCGTGTTTGCCCTGTGCTATGCGGGCCTGTCCTCGCTGTGCCTGGCGATGGACCGCCATTACGCCGACCTGCACGGACGCGGCGCCGAACCGCCCGCGCCACTGCGCCGCCGCTTGCAATGGGCCGGCTGGCTGGCGCTGGCGGCCGGCCTCGCCTGGGCCATGCACATCGCGGGCGGCGGCTACGGCCTCGTCTACTGGGTGGGCAGCCTGACGGGCTGCGGCTTGCTGCTGATCTGGCTGCTGCCCTACGCTCCGCACCAGGCCATGCGCCTGGCGCGCATCATCGGCGGCGCGGCCGTACTGGCCGCCGTCGCGCTGGCCTTGCTGTAGAGGACCTGGCGGTCCCGCCACGTGACGGCAAGTGCGTGGCGGGACAGCAACAGCGCATTGCATCGGCACGCTCACCGCGCTAAAATGAGAATAATTCTTATTTGCATTAAGGCCATCCCCACCATGCCAGGCAGTCCGTTCGCGCCCTCCCCCCTGCTGGCCACGCAGCTGGAAATCCATTACCGCGCACACCACGGCTGGCTGGCGCACTGGCTGCAGCGGCGCCTGGGTAACGCTGCCGAGGCCGCCGACCTGATGCAGGATACTTTCGCGCGCCTGCTGGCCAGCGCGCCAATGCAGCCGCAAACGCCTGCCCTGCGCGCCCCCAAGGCTTACCTGGCGACCGTCGCCAAACATCTGCTGATCAACCATTTGCGCCGCCAGTCGCTGGAACGGGCGTGGCTGGCAGCGCTCGCCGCCCTGCCCGAACAGCATCTGCCATCGACCGAGCAGCGCGTGGAAATCCTGCAGGCGCTGCAAGCGGTCGATGCCATGCTCGACGGCCTGAAACCGAAGGTGCGCGCCGTCTTCATCATGGCGCAGATCGAAGGCCATGCCTATGCGGATATCGCCGCGCTGCTGGGCATCGGCGAGCGCTCCGTGAAACGCTACATGGCCGAGGCGCTGACGGAATGCGTGCTGCTGGCGCCGGATTTTCCGGCATGAGCGCCGCTGCTTCGCCATATCCTCCGCTGTCGCGCAAGGTGGCGCGCCAGGCCGTCGAATGGTATTTATTGGAGCAGTCGGGCCAGGCCACGCCGGACGACCTGGCCGCCAGCGCCGAATGGCGCGCACGCGACCCGGAACATGCGCGCGCCTGGAACCGGGTGCAGCAGGTGAGCCAGACGGCTGGCCTGCTGCCGCCGGATCTGGCCGTGCCTGTGCTGCGCCGGCCGCAGCGCCGCGTGGCCGTGCAGGTATTGCTGGCGCTGATGGCGGCGCCCGCCGCGTGGCTGCTGGCACGCCACGAAATGCTGGCCGATTACCGCAGCGGCGTGGGAGAACGGCGTGTAGTGTCCCTGCCCGATGGCGGCACCCTGGTGCTCAACACGGACAGCGCAGTCGACGTGGCGTATGGCGCCGGCGAACGCCTGCTGACCCTGCGCCGCGGTGAAGTGCTGGTGCAGACGCGTCCCGATCATGCGGGCAGCCGCCCTTTCATCGTCGCCACCTGCCATGGCCGCATCCGCGCGCTGGGCACGCGCTTCACCGTGCGCGTCGACGACGACAGCAGCCGCGTGACGGTGCTCGAGCACGCGGTGGAAATCACGCCGCGCGCGCCCTCGGCCACCGTCCGCACGCTCATGGCGGGACAGCAAAGCCGCTTCGACGCCAGCCACGCCGGCCTGCCCACGCCGGCCCCGCTGCAAGCCGATGCGTGGACGCACGGCATGCTGGCGGCGCAGGACATGCGCCTCGATACCTTCGCCTTGGAGCTGTCACGCTACCGCCCCGGCCTGCTGCGCGTGGAGCCGCAAGTGGCGGGCTTGCGCCTGTCGGGCGCCTTCCAGCTCGACGACACGGACGCCGTGCTGGAAAGCCTGGCGCGCATGCTGCCCGTCGACGTGCTGTACCGCACCCCGTACTGGGTCACCATCGCGGCCCGCAAAAAATAGTTGACAAGAATTGGCCCCTTTTTTCGGCATGGCCTGTCCTATGAGTATTACAACGACACTCACCGGAAAGGCAAGACCATGCACCCACCCCGTTTGACTCCCCTCGCGCGCGCCATCGGCAGCGCCGTGTTCCTGCTGTCGCTGGCGCAGGCGCCGGCCATGGCAGCCGATGCCACCACGCCAGCCACCGCGCAAACGGTTTTCCACGTACCGGCCGGCGAGCTATCCACCGCCATCGCCAGCTTTGCCATCGAGGCGAAGGTGAGCGTGGGCGCGGCGGCCGAACTGCTGCAAGGCGTGCGCACGCAGGGCCTGAGCGGCAGCTACACGGTGCCGGAGGCACTGGCCCGCCTGCTGGCTGGCACGGGCCTCGATGCGCTGCCCAGCGGGGAACGCAGCTACGTGCTGCGCAAGGCAGGCACGGCATCGCCCGCCGCGCCGATTGCCGCGACCCTGGGCGAAGTAGCCGTCAGCTCCAGCGCCCTGCGCGACGGCACCACGGAAGGCAAGCGCGGCTACGCGGGCCTGACCAGCGCCACGCGCCTGAACCTGTCGCTGCGCGAAACGCCGCAAGCCGTCAGCGTCATCACGCGCCAGCAGATCGAAGACCAGGGCTTGCGCACCTTGCAGGACGTGCTGGTGCAGGCGCCCGGCATCACGGTCGACCATTCGTCGAGCACGCGCGAATACGACCAGGTATTTTCACGCGGCTTCGAAGTGACGTCGTACATGTTCGACGGCATCCCGACCAGCAAGAACCTGGAAGCGCGCACCTACGACATGGCCATCTACGACCGCGTCGAAATCATCCGCGGCGCGACGGGGCTGATCAGCGGCACGGGCAGCCCGTCGGCCGCCATCAACCTCGTGCGCAAGCGCCCGGGCCGCGCGTTTGCCGCCACGGCCGGCGCGCAGCTGGGCTCATGGGACCGCTACCGCATTGAAGGCGATGTCTCGACGCCCTTGACGACGGACGGCAAGGTGCGCGCGCGCATCGTCGCCGCGCATGAAGACCAGCGCTCGTTCATCGACCGCTACCAGCAGAAAAAGGACGTGCTGTACGCCATCGTCGAAGCGGACCTGACGCCGTCGACGGTGCTCAGCGCCGGCGTCAACTACCAGCAGGAAAAGCTCAAGGGCGCGGGGCGCGAATTCCCCATGTTCTATGCCGACGGCTCGCAGACCCGCTTCCCCCGCTCGATGAACGGCACGGCCGCGTGGAGCACGTATGACCGCGAACAGAGCATGCTGTTCGCCACGCTCGACCATTATTTCGACAATGACTGGATCGCCAAGGTGGCCGTCAGCCGCAGCAGCAACCAGTACGATGCCTTGCAGGGTTTTTCCGGCAACGGCTACCCGGACCGCGCGACGGGCGGCGGCATGAAGCTGTGGCTGGCCAACTGGCACAGCAAGCCGCAACAGTCCTCGCTCGACGCCTACGTCAGCGGCCCGTTCCAGGCCTTCGGCCGCAAGCATGAACTGGTGCTGGGCGTGAGCGCCTCGGAACTCAAGACGAATAGTCCCATCTATCCGGGTTGGCGCCTGACTGGCTACGACTACACGGTGCCGGATATCCACGCCTGGAATGGCGCCATGCCGGTGCCCGACTACAGCGGCACGCGCCTGGGCAGCTCGTACGACAAGGAACGCGAAAGCGGCCTGTATTCGACCCTGCGCCTGCGCCCGACGGACGCGCTATCGGTGATTTTGGGAGCGCGCCTGTCGTACTGGAAGCGCGACATCCGCAGCGATTACGATGCCGACACGGACTTGTACGACGCGATGCGCGAAAACGGCAAGATCACGCCGTATGCGGGCCTCGTCTACGACCTGGGCCGGCACTGGTCGGCCTATGCCAGCTACACCAGCATCTTCACGCCGCAAAGCCAGCGCGACGTCAACAGCCGCTTCCTGGCGCCGCTGGAAGGCAAGAACTACGAAGTGGGCGCCAAGGGCGAATTCTTCGACGGCAAGCTCACCACCAGCGCCGCCCTCTTCCAGCTGAAGCAGGAAAACCTGGCCGAAGCCGATCCGGGCAATGTCTGGATCATCGGCACGGGCGGCGGTTCTTACGCCTATCACACGGTCAAGGGCGCCACTACGCGCGGCTTCGAGGCGGAAGTCTCGGGCCAGCTGCGTCCCGACTGGCAACTGACGGCCAGCTATGCCTATAGCCGCATCCGCAATGCCGCCGGCGCACGCATCCAGACCAACCAGCCGCAGAACATGGCCAAGCTGTGGACCACCTGGCGCCTGGCGCAAGGCGTGCCCGGCCTGGTGCTGGGCGGCGGCGTGAACTGGCAAAGCGATATCTACATGGATGACCGCGGGCCGAACGGCGAACGCTTCACGCAGAAGGCCTATGCGGTGGCGGGACTGATGGCGCAGTACCAGCTCGGCAAGCAACTGGTGGCGACCCTGAACGTCAACAATGTCTTCGACAAGCGCTATTACTCGACGGGCATGGGCGGCTACTACGGCGATCCGCGCAACGCCATGCTGTCGCTGCGCTATCAGTTCTGAATGGCTTCGCCACTTTTGAGCAGCGCCTCGATACCCTCGGGCGCCATGGCGCGGCCCAGGTAGTAGCCAAACGCCTCGTCGCAACCCATCTCGGCCAGCAGTTCCAGCTGCTCGCCGCTTTCCACCCCGCCGGCGATGGTGCGCAGTCCGAGCGTGCGTGCCATCGCCACGATGGCGCGCACCATGGCGCCGTCGCCGCCCGGCTTTCCCACGTCGTCGACAAAACACTTTTCGATCTTCACGGCATCCGTGGGAAAGCGTTTCAGGTAGTTCAGCGAAGCGTCGCCCGTGCCAAAATCGCTGATGGCAATCGCCATGCCCAGCTGGCGGAACTGGCGCAGTATCAGTTCGCAGTTCTGGTTGCGGGCGATCAGAATGCCGGCGGCGATTTCCAGTTCGATGCAATGCCCCGGCACGCCAGCCGCCTCCAGCGCAGCGGCGAAATTGCGTGCGATATCGCGCTGGTAGAACTGGCGCGCCGACAGGCTGACGGACACCGTCAGCATCTGCCCTTGCGCGATCCAGCTGCGCGCCTGCTCCACCGCCGTGGCCATCACCCACGCTCCCACCGGCAGGATCAAGGCGCTTTCCTCCAGTACCGGTAAAAAGTCGAGCGGCATCATCAGGCCCAGTTCCGGGTGCTTCCAGCGCAGCAGCGCCTTCACGCCCGTGATCCTGCGCATCTTCAAGTCCATGCGCGGCTGGTAGTACAGCGCGAATTCATCGCGTTCGAGCGCGTGGCGCAGGGCCGTCTCGAGGATGGTGCGCGAATACGACTGCGTCTGCATGCGCGGCGCGTAGCGCAGGCAGGTACCGGGCGCATGGCGCTTGGCCGCATACATGGCCAGGTCGGCCTTTTCGATCAGCGCATTGACGTCGTCGTCGTCGTCCGGGTACAGGGCCACGCCCACGCTGGCCGCCACCGACAGGCTGTATTCGCCGATGACGAAGGGGGCGGCGATGGCGCCGACGATTTTTTCGGCCACCCGCTCGGCATCGTGCGCCGTGCGCAGTTCCGTCAGCAGGATGATGAATTCGTCGCCGCCCTGGCGCGCCACCGTGTCGACCTTGCGCACGCACTGCTGCACCCGGCGCGCGAACTCCGTCAGCACCTGGTCGCCCACGTCGTGCCCCAGGCTGTCGTTGATGGATTTGAAGCGGTCGATGTCGACGAACAGCACGGCCAGCAACGCCTGGTGGCGGCGCGCGTAGGCGATGCCGTGCTCGAAGCGGATCTGGAAATGCAGCCGGTTCGGCAGCCCCGTCAAGCCGTCGTGGTGGGCGATGAATTCCAGCTGCTGCTCGGCGCGCCGGCGCGCCGACACATCGTGCAGCAGCAGTACGGCGCCGCCCTGCGCCAGCGGCGCGCAGCTGTACTGCACGTCGATGCGCTTGCCGTCGAGATGGCGCAGCAGCACGGCGCCGCGCGCCACTTCCAGCACTTCCTGCTGCGCCACGCAGTCGCGCACCTGGCGCGCCGCATCGATGGGCGTGCCGTCATGGAACAGGGGCAGCAGCTGCGTCACGGGCTGGCCCAGGCCACCGTCGCCCAGCAGTCCGCCCATGGCGCTGGCGCGGGGATTCAGGTACTGCACCACGCCATCGTGGTCCGTGCCGATGACGGCCGCCGGCAGCGCCTGCAACAGGGCCAGCGCATCGGCCATGCGCTGGCCCTGCGCCGCCTGCAGCACGACGCCCGTCGCATGGCGCAGGCGCCACGTGCGCGCCACCTGCCACTGGCAGGCCAGCAGCAAGCTCAGCACCACGGCCAGGACCAGGCACAGCGCCAGCAGCAGCGCCGTCATGCGCCACCCGGCAGGCAAGATTTGGAAGACATGCTTTTCCTTTGCAACGCGCGCCATGCGGCCGGGCGCAGAACCATGCGGAAAGGAAATAGTATAAGAATTTGGGCGCGATATTTGCCTGATCGGGGGCCGCTTGACTGGCATCAAGCGGCACGGGGTAGGTCTTCGTCAGGCCAGCGACAGCCTCCGGGCCAGCGTGGCACCCGCCGGTGCGGCCGCGCCGGGCGCCGCATGCAGCTTGAAGATACTGACGGCGTCGGCCAGGCTGGCCGCCTGCTGCTGCAGCGCGTCCGCAGCAGCGGCGGCCTGCTCCACCAGGGCCGCATTCTGCTGCGTCACGCCATCCATCTGGCTGATGGCGATGCTGATCTGCTCGATGCCGTCGCGCTGCTCCACGCTGGCCACGGCGATCTCGCCGATGATGGCGTTGACACGCTGCACGCTGCTCACCACGTCATCCATCGTGCGCCCCGCCTGGCCGGCCAGCACGCTGCCCTCTTCCACCGTGCGCACGGATTCGCCGATCAGCTGCTTGATTTCCATGGCCGCCGCTGCCGAACGTTGCGCCAGGTTGCGCACCTCGGTGGCAACGACGGCAAAGCCGCGTCCCTGCTCGCCGGCCCGCGCCGCTTCCACGGCCGCATTCAGGGCCAGGATATTTGTCTGGAAAGCGATGCCGTCGATGACGGCGATGATATCGACGATACGCTTCGACGAGGCATTGATATGGCTCATGGTCTGCACCACCTGCGCCACGGCTGCGCCGCCGCGCTGCGCCACGTCGGAGGCGCCGCCGGCCAGCTGGCGCGCCTGGTCCGCGTTGTCGTTATTCTGCCGCACGGTGGACGTCAGCTCGATCATCGAGGCGGCCGTTTCTTCCAGCGAACTGGCCTGTTCTTCCGTGCGCGACGACAGGTCCATATTGCCGCTGGCGATTTCGCCGGACGCCGTGGCGATGGCGTCCGTGCCGGCGCGCACCCGTCCCACGATGGCGGCCAGGTTGCCGCTCATCGCTTTCAAGGCGCGCAGCAGGTCGCCGATTTCATCGCGGCTGCCGTCGGCCACCACGGCGCGCAGGTCGCCCGCCGCCACCTGCTGGGCGATGCCGACGGCCGCACCGAGCGGCACGGTGATGCTGCGGATCAGCCACCACACGGTCACGCTGCCGACGACCAGGGTCACCAGCACGGTGGCCAGCATGGCGATGCTGGCGCTGCGGTGCGCGGCCGCATCCTGCTCCTTCATCTGCGCCATCAGGGTGTGCGACTGCTTGCCGATGGTCGCGACGATGGCGTCGATCTGGCGCGTCGGTTCGCGGTCCATGCCTTTCACCAGCGCATCGACGGCCTGGGCGCTGTCGGCGCGCGCGCCATCATACTTTTGCAGCGCCGCCAGGTAGCTGACGCCCAGCGCGTCGTGCGCCTGCAGCGCCTGCTCCACGGGTGCCGTGTCGAGTTTTAATGCGCCCATCATCGCCTGCAGGCTTTTCAATTCCTTGCGCGTCTGCGCACCGCTGGCAACGAACGCTTCGCGGTAGCGCTGGAAGGCGGCAGCATCGCCGCCGCGCAGCAGGATGTTTTTCCATTCCTGCACCTGGATCTTGAATTCCACCTGCGCGCTGCGCGCCGCGTCCACCGCTTCCGTCAGGGCGACGGAACGCTGCATGGCGTCCGCGCTGCGCGCACTGGCCGCGTCGAGAGCGCTCCAGCCACGCGCGCCAACGAACACCAGCGCAAGGAAGAAGAAGGCGCCCAACAGACCCAGGCGGACGGAGATTTTCAGATTCGCGAGTTGCATGTGTTTCTCCCGGCGGCAAGAACAGGATGGCAACAAAGACGCCACCAAAACTATCCAATTCTCACCAAATAGGGAAATCATGGGGCGCGCCCCGTGAAAAACCAAGCAGCGCTTTCGTTAGAGAAACACTTTCAACATAGAAACAACAAATTACAGCACAAGGTTGACTGGATGGTCATGATTTTCCGTCACCGTTATGGTCATCCGGGCAAGCTTGCTGGCAGCGTCAGCGCGCCACCACAGCCGCTCCCGCGAACTCCTCGCGCAGCAGCGGATACAGCCGCCGGTAGCGCGCCAGGCGGTCGTCCAGCACGGCGGACGCCTGCGGTGCGATGGTTTCCTGCACGGGCGGGCGCGTGCACACCTGCGCGGGCGGCAAGCCCGTCACCGCCATCTGCGCCAAGCGCGCCGCGCCCATGGTGCCGCCAGCCACGCCGTGGTTGTGGCGCAGCACGTCCAGGCCGGAAGCATTCGCGCACAGCTGCGCCCAGAAGCGGCTGCGCGAGCCGCCGCCGACGAACGACGCTTCTTCCAGATGCGTGCCGGCGCTGCGCAAGGCCGCATTGCCGTCGGCCATGGCAAAGGCCACGCCTTCCATCACGCTGTAGGCCAGTTCGGCGCGCCCGTGTTCCGTCGACAGGCCGAAAAATACGCCGCGCGCGGAGGCATCGTTATGCGGCGTGCGTTCGCCGCTCAGGTAGGGCAGGAAGACCGGCGCCGTGCGCGCCTCAACATTTTCCGCCAGGCTGACCAGTTCGCCGATGTCGCTCGACTGCGTCAGCCGCGCCACCCAGCTGAGGCTGGACGCGGCGCTGAGGATCACGCTCATCTGGTGCCAGCGCTCGGGCAGGCAATGGCAGAACGCATGCACGCCCTGGCCCGGATTCGGCGCAAAACCATCGCTGCCCGCGAACAGCACGCCCGAAGTACCCAGCGACAGCAGGCCGGCGCCCGGCTCCACCACGCCCAGGCCCACGGCGGCGGCCGCGTTGTCGCCCGCGCCGCCGGCCAGCAGCACCGGATGCGCGATGCCCCACTCCTGGCACAGGGACGGGCGCACCTGCGCCGCAGCGTCGCTGCCTTCGACCAGGCGCGGCATATGCTCGCGCGTGAGGCCAGTAGCGGCCAGCATGCGCTCGGACCAGTCGCGCCTGGCCACGTCCAGCCACAGTGTGCCGGAAGCGTCGGACATGTCGGACACATACTCGCCTGTCAGGCGCAGCGCCACGTAATCCTTCGGCAGCAAGACCTTGGCCGTGGCGCGGAACAGCGAGGGTTCGTACTTTTGCAGCCACAGCAGCTTGGGCGCCGTGAAGCCGGGCATCGCCTGGTTGCCCGTGATGGCGCGCGACTCGGGCACCAGCGCCTCGAGCTCCACGCATTCGGCAAACGCGCGCGTGTCATTCCACAGGATGGCCGCGCGCAGCACGTGCTGCTGCTTGTCGAGCAGGGTCGCGCCATGCATCTGGCCCGACAGGGCAATGCCGCGCAGGCCGGAAAACGCCACCGGCTGCGCGGCGCGGATGGCCGCGATGACGTCCAGGGTGGCGTGCCACCAGTCCTCGGGATTCTGTTCCGACCAGCCGGGATGGGGGCTGGAGACGCGCAGGGTCACGCCGGCGCTGGCAAGGATGGCCTGGGCGTCATCGGTGAGGATGGCCTTGACTTCGGAAGTGCCGATATCGATACCGAGATAAGTCATTTGATTCCAAAAGAAAGTTAAGAATGGCCGTCGCCTGACGGCTCGGGCATGTTCATCAGCAGGCAGGAGCGGAATTTCGACGGCGACATCTGCTTGTGTGCCAAAAACTGGCGGTTGAAATTGGAGAGGTTGTTGAAGCCCGTGCGATAGCAGATATCGGTGACCTTCATGTCCGTGTTCATCAGCAGCTCGCAGGCCAGCGCGATGCGCTCCTGGTTGACGTATTGAATGAACGAGGTGCCCGTATGCTTGCGGAAGAAACGCGTGAATTTGAGCGTATTCATCTCCGCCACGTCGGCCACGTCCTGCTCGCAAAAATCGAGCGTGATGTTCTGCTTGATATAGGCCAGCACCAGGTTGATGGTCGACGACATGTAGCGGCCAGCCTGCGCCAGGTAGGTGACGCTGGCCAGCGGACGCCGCTCGCGGCAGTCGCACAGCTCGCCGAACAGGCGCGTAAACAGTTCGACCCGGCGCAAGCCCTGCGCCGTCGTCAATTCCTTCATCAGCGGCACCAGGCGCAGGCCCAGCGCATCGGGAAATTGCAAGCCCCTCCCCGCCTCGGCCAGCAGGGCTTTCAGGGGCGCCATCTCCGGGAACAGCAGCGCGCAACGTTCGATGAAGTCGCTGGAAAACTGCAGCACCAGGTCGCGCTCGGGCAGGACCACGCCTTCCGGCAGTTCGCTGACCCAGTTATGCGGCAGGTTCGGCCCTGTCAAGATCAGATTGCCTGCCCCGTAACTGCCGATATGGTCGCCGATAAAAAATTTGCCATTCGATGTGATGATGAAGTGCAGCTCGTACTCGGGATGAAAATGCCATTTCGCCACGGTGTGCGGAAAACCGTGCGCCCACGCGCGAAACGATTCATGGATCGGTTTATGGATCAGTTCCAGGTCAGGCGTCACGGCAGTTCCCTTGCACGGTCTTGGTCACCCTATTCTAACCACTTACTGACCACCGGGCGCCACGGCCAGCCCGCTGTCGGCGTCGAACAGATGCATGTGCTCTTCGTCGAAGGCCAGCGCCAGGGTCTGCCCTACCTGCGCCGCGCTGTTGGCCGCATTCGCCGGCAGCAGGGCCGACAAGGTCAGGGCGCCGCACTGAAAGCTGATCAGCGCTTCGGCACCCAGCAGCTCGACCAGGTCGATGGCGCACGCCAGGCCATGGCTGCCGGCGTGTTCCTGCGGCAGCGCCGCGCGCAAGTGGTTCGGCCGCAGGCCGAAGACCACGCGCATGCCGGCCGGCAGCGGGGCGAAGCGGGGCGAAATCAGCGGCCAGCGGTAGCCGGCGCATACCAGCACCGTTTGCCCGTTCTCTTTTTCGATGACGCCGTCGATGAAATTCATGGCTGGCGTGCCGATGAAACCGGCCGCAAACAGGGTGCGCGGGTGGTTGTACAGCTCCGCCGGCGTGCCGATCTGCTCGATATGCCCGCCCCTCATCAGCACCACCCTGTCGGCCAGGGTCATCGCTTCGAGCTGGTCGTGCGTGACGTACAGGGTGGTGGTGCGCAAACGGCGGTGCAAGCGCTTGATATCGGCGCGCAGCTGCGCGCGCAGCTTGGCGTCCAGGTTCGACAGCGGCTCATCGAACAGGAATACTTGCGGCGTCTTGATCATGGCGCGCGCAATCGCCGTGCGCTGCTGCTGGCCGCCCGACATGGCGCGCGGCTTGCGCTCGAGCAGGCTGTCCAGGCTGAGGATGGCCGCCACCTCGCGCACGCGGCGCTCGATCTCGTCGTTCGGCACCTTCAGGCGGCGCAGGCCGAAGGCGATATTGTCGTACACCGTCATGTGCGGATACAGCGCGTAATTCTGGAACACCATCGCCACGTTGCGCGCGCGGGGCGGCAAGTCGTTGACGACGGCGCCGCCGATCAGCAGCTCGCCGCCGCTGATGTCTTCCAGGCCCGCGATCATGCGCAGCAAGGTCGACTTGCCGCAGCCCGATGGCCCCAGCAGGACGATGAATTCGCCGTCATCGATTTCCAGGTCGAACGGCTGCAGCACGGCCGTCTTCTCGTCATACGTCTTGTGCAGCTGCCTGCAGGCGATATTTGCCATGGTTAGTCTCCTGCCAGTTCAATCTGGATCTTGACGTCGCGCGGATGGCCCTTGGCCGCTTCCTCGAACGCCTGCACGCCGTCGGCAAAGCCGAAGGTACGCGAAATGAAGGGCTTCACGTCGATCTTGCCGGAGGCCAGCAAGGCGATGGCGCGCGGGAAGATGTTCGCGTAGCGGAACACCGATTCGATGCGCACTTCCTTGGCCTGAATGGCGACGATATCCAAAGGCACCTTATCCGGCGGCATGCCGACCAGCACCAGGCAGCCGTTCGGGCAGAGCAGATCGATGATGTTGTCGTAGGCGCGCATGCTGCCGCTGGCTTCAAAAACGATGTCGGCGCCCCAGCCGTCCGTCAGCTCGCGCACCGTATCTGCCAGGCTGGCCTGGCGCACGTCGACCGTGGTGACGGCGGGATTGCCGGCGAACAGGGCCAGTTTTTCCGGCACCAGGTCGGCCAGGATCACGCGCGAGCAGCCGCCCGCCAGCGCGGCCAGGGTGTTCATGGCGCCAATGGTGCCGGCGCCGATCACCACGGCCACGTCGCCCGGCTTGATGGCCGCCTTCCTGGCCGCCTGCAGGCCGATGGCCAGCGGTTCGACGATGGCGCCTTCGCCGAAGCTGACGTTGTCGGGCAGCTTGAAGGTGAACGAGGCCGGATGCACGACATATGGCGTGAGACAACCATGGATGGGCGGCGTGGCCCAAAAGCGCACGGCCGGATCGAGGTTGTACAGGCCGCGCATGGTGGCCGGCGAATCGAACTGCGGCACGCCCGGCTCCATGCAGACCCGGTCCCCTGCCTTCAGGTGCGTGACTTCCGCGCCCACTGCGGCCACCACGCCGGATGCCTCGTGGCCGAGCACCATCGGCGCTTCGACGGCGAAGGGGCCGATCTTGCCGTGCTTGAAGTAATGTACGTCGCTGCCGCAGATGCCCACGGTATGAATCTTGATTTTCACATCGCGCGGGCCGACGGCGAGCGGCACGTCGATATCGCGCAGGGTGATGGAATGCGCCTGTTCCAGTACGAGTGCTTGCATGATAGCCTTCCTTATTTATGTTTGAGCATGGAGTTGAGCAGCCGTCCCAGGATGCCGACGAACAGCAGCGGCGGCAGCGCCAGCAGCACGGTGGAAGCGTTCACCACGCCCCACGGCACTTCCTGGCCCATCGACGTGAAGGCCGACGCCACCACGGGCAGGGTCATGCTTTTCGAGGAGGTGAGCGCCAGCGCGATCATCAGTTCGTTCCACACCAGCACGAAGCTGAAGACGATGCCGCCCATCAGGGTTTTAGAGGCCACCGGCAGGGCCACGTGCCAGAACACCTGGTAAGGGCCGTAGCCGTCCAGCGCCGCCGCTTCCTCGATCTCTTTCGGGATGCGGGCAAACGCGGGAATCGACAGCCAGATGATGGTCGACAGGGTCACCAGCAGATATGTCACCACCATCGACAGGCGCGAGTCGTACAGGCCCAGGTCGATCCAGATCGAGATCAAGGGAATGGCGACGGCGACGGGTGGCAAAAAGCGCAGGGAGAGCAGGAAGAACTGGATATCCTTCTTGGCCGGGATCGGATAGCGGGCGATCGCATACGCGGCCGGCACGCCCAGCACGGCGCCCAGCAACACGGCCACGCCGACGATGGCCACGCTGTTGCCCAGTCCCGTCAGCACTTCGGGGCTGGCCAGCACCTGTTTGTAGTTGGCCAGGGTCGGGCTGAAGAAAAAGCGCGGCACGGGCGTGACGATATCCATCAACTCCTTGAAGGAATTGAGCACGGCCCACAGGATGGGAAACAGCGCCACCAGCACGATGGCGGTGGTAATGGCGGTGGTGGCGGCATGGTCCATGCCGCGCCGAACAGTCAGTTTTCCCATTTGGCGACCCGCTTCCAGAGTAAAGTGAAGATGACAGTCGTGGCCAGCATCATCAGCACGGCCATGCTGGACGCATACGACACCTTGCCCATCAGGCCGATGCCTTGCGCATACGCGTACATGTCCAGGGTTTCGGTGGAGATGCCGGGGCCGCCCTTGGTCATCACGTAGATCAGGTCGAACGAGCGCAGCGACTCGACCATCTTGATGAACACGAGGCTCATGATGGGTACCTTCAGCATCGGCAGCGCAATATACGCATACACCTGGAGCGTGCTGGCGTAATCGAGGCGCGCCGCTTCCAGCGGTTCGGCGGGCAGGGTTTCCAGCAGCTTCAGGATGACGGCGCCGAAGAACAGGCCCCACTGCCAGATGTCGACCAGCGCCACCGCATACAGGGCAGTGGCGGGATCGGACAGCAGGGCCGTGCCGCCCAGGCCCACGCACTCGAGCAGCCAGTTGAGGATGCCCATCAGCGGCGAATACATGAACTTCCAGATGAAGGCGGCCGAGACGCGCGGCAGCAGCACGGGCACGATCAGCAGCAGCGCGATGACGTCACGCGTGCGTCCCTTGACTCTCTCGAACAGGAACACGGCCAGCAGCACGCCGACGATCAGCGAGCCGGCCACGGTGACCACTTCCCAGATGGCCGATACCTGCACGGCATTGACGAAGCGGCGGTCGCCGAACAG
Source organism: Janthinobacterium sp. BJB301 (assembly GCF_002735685.1). Lineage (NCBI taxonomy): Bacteria > Pseudomonadati > Pseudomonadota > Betaproteobacteria > Burkholderiales > Oxalobacteraceae > Janthinobacterium > Janthinobacterium sp. BJB301. Next base: position 537,728 of record NZ_PDZJ01000002.1, read on the forward strand.
GCGGATGAAATTGGCAAAGCCGACGTAATCGCTGTCGCTGTAGCGCAACACGCGATTTTGCAGGGCCAGGTTGATGGCGGCGATGCTGGGCACCAGGCCCAGTATCAGCAGGACCAGCAGCGGCAGCGTCAGAAACACGGCCGGCAGCCAGGTATGGCGTTTTTTACGGATAGTGTGTGGCATAGGAGAGACTCTCGCAACGGACTGTCAGGCACAGGGAAGCTGGCCGCCGCCTTCGCGGGCGGCGGCGGAACGGCATGCGGCTTACTTTCTTTTGCTAGCCCGTTGCATCACTTCCGTCGCGTACTCATTGGCTTCATCGAGCGCGCTTTGCACGTCGCCGCGCGTGCCCGTAAATACCTCTTCCAGCACCACGCCCAGGTTGTCGCCGATGTCCGGCCACTCGGGGCTAGGCCAGATGGTGACGCGCGAGACGGGCGTGGTGTCCGTCAGGCCCGCCTGGATCTGCGGCTTGACGTGCTTGCGGAAGTAGTCGCTGGCGATGGTGCTGCTGCGGTTGTAGTCGCTGAAGACATTGTCCTTCAGGCGCGCCTGCTCCTGTTCCTTGCCCGTGGCGAAAGCGATAAACTTGCCGGCCGCCTGGCGCGTGCATTCATCCTTCGCGCCCGTGGCGGAGATGGCCAGGCCGTGGCCATAGGCGGCCGATGCCAGCGGCGCAGGCGGGCGCACATAGCCGACCTTGTCGACCACCGAGGATTTTTTCGGGTCTTCCATCCAGTCGGCAAACGGCGTCGACTCGATCATGAAGGCCACCTTGCCCGACCTGAACGCTTCGAGTGCATTGCTCCAGTCGTAGGTGGCGCCGCCCGGCGGCGAATACTTGAACAGGTCGCGGTACAAGGTGGTGGCCTTCACGGCCTGCGGCGAATTGAAGGTCGGCACGCCATCCTTTTCCCACTTGCCGCCGGCGGCCAGCATGAACGGCGACCAGCGCCACACATTCATGCCCGAGCCGCGCTGGCCCCGCGCCGCCCAGCCATACACGTTGGGCGGGCTGTTGAGTTTTTTCACGGCGGCGACCAGTTCGTCGAGCGTCTTCGGCACGGCGATGCCGGCCTTTTCCAGCAGGTCGCGGCGGTAGAACAGGAAGTCGCTGCCGCCGATCAGGGGCGCGAAATACGCCACGCCCTTGTACGAGGCGACGGCGCGGCGGCCCGGCAGGAAGTCGTCGTAGTCGGCTTCCTTCGGCAGGTATTTGAGCAGGGGGACGACCCAGCCGGCAGTGGCAAATTCGGCCACGTTGGCTTCATCGATGTAATAGATCTGGTAGGAACCGGCCTTGGTGGAAGCATCGAGCCTGGCCTTGGAGCGGCGGTCGTTTTCGCCGAAATAGCTGATTTGTACCTTGGTGCCGCTTTTCTTTTCATACTCGGCGAGGGTCTTTTCCATCACGGTCAGGCCCAGGCTTTTTTGCGCCAGCACCTTGAGCACAGGCACCGAGCAGCTTTGCGCCGAAGCGTCTGCGAACCCGGCGGACATGAGGGCGCCCCATGCAACAGCAGTCATGATTTTCATAACACGTCTCCATTTTTATAGTCCGGCGGTTTTCCACCGGTATGCCAACTATAAAAACAAAGACCGCGCGCCACCACTACAAAAGGCGCCGGTTTCTAAATACTTTTTTTCAGCCATCCCTCACCTGCTGGCGGATCGTCAAGAGCCAAGATATCCTCATTTGCTCGAGGACTCACACCTCAGGCAAGACACGCCGACAAGGTGCGCCGAGAAATTCTTGTATCGCTTTCGCTACGTTCTGGGGATCACGAAGCTCGCACTCCCACACGACCATGACATCCCATCCACATTGACGCAAGGCATCGACTGCTCGTGCATCGCGTAACTTATTGCCGCTCAATTTTGAGTCCCAAAAATCGATTCGTGACTTAGGCATGCGAGCCAAATCACAACCCTCATGCCGGTGCCAAAAACATCCATGTACGAAGATGACTTTTTTCCTGCGAGGAAATGTCAAATCGGGAGATCCCGGCAGATTCTTGACATGAATTCGATAGCGATATCCAGCTGCGAACACCAGCTTTCGAACCAACAGCTCTGGCCCAGTGTTTTTGCCTTTAACCCGTGCCATCACTCTGCTACGCGATGGCTGATCTATAGTGTCAACCATAATGCACCTCATGAAACCGTGCAAAAATAGTGCCGTTCCTGGCATTTTCAACGGGTAGTTTGAGTCACAACAAATCAGCCCATTGAGTACTGTACAAAAACACAGTAAAATGAGGTCTACAGAGAGATGGACATTGAAGCATATGGCGTGCAGCTACCTCCTTCAGTTTGTTCCTCTTGTGTTCATTGCTTTATACTGCTGCACTACTTAAATGTATCCACATGTATCCACACAGAAGTTGCTATACACACCATCGCATGCAGACGAGAGTGGCAGTTGCCACCCTGCAATGTCAGGTTACGATCAACCACATCGATTCAATAATGTACCGAAAAAGCAGCAGCGTTTCAGCCGCCCCAAATGACCATGTATAACACGCCCGCCCTCTTAGTCCCTTCAGACACACTAGTGACAAATGCTCGTACCATTGAGTCAATTGAACTATTCGCAGGGGCGGGAGGACTGGCGCTTGGTTTTTCCAGCAATGATGTTCAGCATCGCGCAGTTGTCGAATGGAACAGCCATGCGTGCAATACCTTGCGCAATAACAAACTTCAGCAGGTGGAACCGATAAGTCATTGGCCTGATGTCATAGAAGGCGACGTACGTGATTTTAACTATACAAGTCATATCAATATCGATCTAATCACCGGAGGCCCACCATGCCAACCTTTTTCCATGGGTGGGAAGCACGGCGGATTTCTCGACGAGAGAGATATGTTCCCGCAAGCGATACGTGCTGTCCGAGAGGCCCGGCCGCGCGCGTTTACCTTTGAAAATGTACAAGGTCTAAAACGTGCGGCATTCGCCGACTACTTCAACTACATCCTTCTGCAACTTGAATTTCCATCACAAATTTCCAAAACGAAAGAGCTGTGGACAGAACACTTGGCAAGGCTGCAAACATACAAGGCCAAGGGGGCGCCGAGCGAATATCATGTCTATCACCGTCTGGTCAATGCCGCCAATTATGGTGTTCCGCAAAAGCGTATGCGTATCTTTTTCGTTGGTTTCAGGGCTGATGTTCACAAGCCTTGGGACTTTCCAGCTGAAACACATAGTAGTGATGCGCTAGTGCTGACAAAATGGGCAAACGGGAGCTACTGGGAACGTCACCGCGTCGCATCCAAGAAGCGTCCGCCGCGGCCCGAAGGCATAGATAAAAAGATCCAAAAAATTCTAGATGCTGATGACGGCGCAAACATGCTTGCCTGGCAAACCGTCAGAGACGCTATCTCAGATCTCCCCGACCCTGAGAGATCCTCCACAAAGGAATTGGAGTTGGCGCAAGCACATCGCTTTCAGCCAGGCGCAAGAGCTTACGCCGGGCATACAGGGAGCCCGATTGATGAACCAGCAAAGGCACTCAAAGCAGGTGACCATGGGGTTCCTGGAGGTGAAAATATGCTACGCCGCACTGACGGCTCAGTTAGGTACTTTACTGTCAGGGAATCAGCACGTATTCAGACCTTCCCTGACAATTTCATATTTGAAGGTACATGGTCTGAGACCATGCGCCAGCTAGGCAACGCGGTTCCTGTAAAGTTAGCGGCAGTAATGGCACGCGGTGTATGCGCACTTCTGCGAGAATAAAAGTGGATCCCAGCATGGCAGGAAGAATGCAAGAGGTTCACCAAAAGCCCCTGCCCTTCCGCCATATTTTAAAGAATAAATCCGAGTCAAAAAATCGCGCCACTACTCTGAAGGGGGCATGACCTCGGCGGCTACCTGATCGAACAAAGCACCACCTTTTGCAGGAGTAAAGAAACGCTCCCGGTTAATCTGACGCATATCGGCCATGATCCGCTCAAAAATTTGATGGACATCTGTGTAAGGCGTATGTACTGACAAGTGACCAGCAATTTGGTCATTGATCACCTCGATCGATTTCTGGTTCTCAAAAGTTCTATCCGCCCATTCTCGTCCTGGATGCATGGTATCCCAGGGTGAGCGTTTATTGACACGCGTATCGGAACTGTCTCCATGCTTCCCAAGACCAAAGCAGATCTTCGTCTCCGAGTTCCAGATCGGCTTGAAAAAGTTGATCAAATAATCTTCGGCCGACTTTTGATACCCGCTTTGCACAATCAAAAAACGACATTCAAAATCTTCAATTTTCAGTGTAGTAGTTGCTTTTCGAATACTGCGGGCATGTTCATTGAGTCGTGCCGATAGCTTTGTTCCTTGAGTTACAGCATCCTTGGCGCCTTGTCGATCAGGGTCAGCTTTTCCCACGTAGATAGGATGATCAGTATCTTTCAATGGTAAGTAAGGTGAAAAATCGCCTCGATAATAGATCGCATACACCCCGGCACCATAAAATTCAGGGATAGCCGCCAACGAATGCCTTTCCTGCGCAACCATGGTCAAGGCTACTACCCTGCCCGCAGTGTTAGGATCGGATGGATCGAAAATCGATTCCGGACGCCAAACGGGGTCCAACCTTTCCGTGGTCGCCTTGATCTCAGACACCGCCCGCTCTAGTTCCAAACGGATTTTCTTGACACTACGGGCATCAGTACCTGCGTCAACATTGGCTATTCGACTGGCTAGATCGTGCAATTCAATAAGCATAGTTTCGAGAGGTGGAACGACTTTTTTACTTGTGGCCATCTATTTCCTTACCCTATTCAATATTTACGTTCGCACTACGAAAACTGGCGAAAATCCTTGCGGTAGACATTCGTCTCCCTGCCATCCGGCGGCAGGCGCGAGAAACGCTCGAAGCGCAGGCCCAGCTTGTTGAGCAGGTTGATCGACGCCTGGTTCTGCTGCGAAGTGATGCCGTACAGGGTGCGCAGGCGCAGCACGTGCTGCGCATGCTGCACGATGGCGGCCGCCGCTTCCCAGGCATAGCCCTGGCCCCAGTAGGCAGGGCGCACGGCATAGCCGATATCGGGGCCGGGCAGGCTGTCGCGGCGCACCAGGCCGGCCATGCCGACAGGCGCGCCGTCGCTGCGGCGCTCGACGATGTACAGCGAATAGCCATGCTCGCGGAACTGCGCCATGGGTCCCGTTTCCAGCGCGGCGCGGGCCGCTTCCAGGGTGTGGATGTTGCGCTGCCCGATGTTGGCGATCCACGACGGGTCGTTGACCAGCTCCATGTAGAAGGCCGCATCGTCCAGGGTAGCGGTGCGCAGGCGCAAGCGGGGCGTCTCGATGACGGTGATCGGCTCTGTCATGGCGCCCCTCATGCCGGCCACTGCATCGGATCGGTCAGCAGCTGGTACATCACGTAGGCATCGACATAGCCCAGCTGCGCATGGTGGTAGGCCAGCGGCAGGGTGGCAACGACCGTGAAGCCCAGTTTTTTCCACAGGGTGACGGCGGCCAGGTTGGTGCTGACGACGAAGTTGAACTGCATCGCCAGATAGCCCGCGCGGCGTGCTTCTTCCATGCAGTGCACGCCCAGCAGGCGGCCCACGCCCACGCCCTGCGCAGCGGGATCGACCATGAACGAGGCATTGGCCACGTGCGATCCATGGCCCGGCTGGTTCGCCACCAGCTTGTACATGCCCAGCAGGCGCTCGCTGCCCATCACGGCGACAAAGCTTTGCACGCCGGGGCCGAACCAGTAGGCATGGCACTCTTCGCGCGTGGTATCGGCGGGGAAGGTATAGGTGTCGCCGCCGGCAACCAGTGTCTGGAAGATCGGCCACATGGCGTCGAAGTCGGCTTCGTTGGCCGGGCGGATATCAATTTCTTTCAAAGCGGTACTCCCGATAACAAGTGATGGATGATTGTATCAGCGCCCCAGGCGAAAATTGACCGTTTCGGGCCGTCCCGGCAGGTGCAGGCGCGATTGCGCGCGGGGCGCCTCGCTGACGACTTTCCCCCGCCGCAGCACCAGGCGCCGCGCCGCGCGCAGGCGCAGCGCTTCCACCGTGGAGCTGCAATCGAGGATCAGCAAGTCCGCATGGCAGCCGGGCGCGATGCCGTAGCCATCGAGGCCCAGGATGCGCGCCGGCGTCTCCGTCACGGCCAGGAAGCAGTCGTGCATGGCTTGCTGGCCCGTCATCTGCGCCACGTGCAAACCCATGTGCGCCACTTCCAGCATGTCGCCCGACCCGAGGCTGTACCACGGGTCCATCACGCAGTCGTGGCCGAAGGCGACGGGAATGCCGGCGGCCAGCATCTCGGGCACGCGCGTCATGCCGCGCCGCTTCGGATACGTGTCGTGGCGCGCCTGCAAAGTAATGTTGATGAGGGGGTTGGCGATGGCCGCCACGCCCGCCTCGCGGATCAGGGACAGCAGTTTGCTGACATAATAATTGTCCATCGAATGCATGGACGTCAGGTGCGACCCCGTCACCCTGCCCTGCATGCCAAGGCGCTGGCTGTGGAAGGCCAGGGTTTCGATGTGGCGCGACAGCGGGTCGTCCGACTCGTCGCAGTGCATGTCGACCATCAAGCCACGTTCACAGGCAAATTCGCACAGCAGGCGCACGGATTCCGCGCCGTCGGCCATGGTGCGCTCGAAATGCGGGATGCCGCCCACCACATCGACGCCCATGGCAATCGCGCGCTTCAGATTGTCGAAGGCGCCGGGACTGCGCAGGATGCCATCCTGCGGGAAGGCCACCAGCTGCAAATCGAGATACGGCGCCACTTGCCGCTTGACGTCGAGCAGCGCTTCAACGGCCAGCAGGCGCGGGTCGCAGATATCCACGTGCGAGCGGATGGCCAGCAAGCCGCGCGCCACGGCCCAGTCGCAATACTGCAAGGCGCGATCCACCAGGGCGTCTTGCGTCAATTGCGGCTTCAGTTCGCCCCACAGGGCAATGCCTTCGAGCAGGGTGCCGGAGGCGTTCACGCGCGGCAAGCCGTAGCTGAGCGTGGCGTCCATGTGGAAGTGGGCGTCGACGAACGGCGGCGTGACGAGGTCGCCGGCGGCGTCGATCTCTTGCGCGCCCGCCACGGGCAAGGCGGGGCCGACGGCGGCGATGCGGCCGCCCTCGATGGCGATATCGATGGCGCGGCGCCCGTCGGGCAGGCTGGCATTGCGGATGACTAGGTCCATGCGGACACTCCTTCTGTTGGCTACTTGGGGGTAATGACATTATTGCCATTACATCTACTTCCGCGCGAATGCTGCAGTGCAAAAATATAGCGACTGGCAAAAACATAGCCATAGAATCACGATGCGCACCTTGCGCGGGCGCAAACATTCGTCAGACAGCAACAAGCTGATGAATACTATGCCGCCATGATAGGGCGGCGCGATAAAAATAACTTTCAACCAACTCGAATCACCGCTAGAATATTCATATTGCGTTGCATCATAAACAGTCTATGATCAGCTATTCAGCGCGCTACCCACTTTACAAAACGCGGCCAACTCTGGTTTTCGGAATTTTGCAGAGCGTTTTGCCAGCATTTTAATCCGTACAAAGGAGTAAATATGTTTCCGCTTCCTGAACAAATTTCCAGCGCCGCCAAGTCGCAACTGGAAAACCAGCTGCAGATCTTCAGCACGCTGACCAGCAAAGTCTTTGAAAGCGCCGAGAAAATCATCGCCCTGAACTTGAACGCAAGCAAGGCCGCCCTGTCGCAGACAGCGGAAACGGCGCAGCACCTGCTGGAAACGCAGGACCCGCGCGACTTCTTCAGCTACAGCAGCAACCAGGCGCAGCCTAACATCGAGAGCGTGCTGGCCTACAGCCGCCAGCTGTTCGGCATCGCCTCGAGCACCCAGGCGGAATTGCTGGCCTCGGCCAAGGCCCGCCTCGATGCTGCCGCCCCTGCCGCCGCATCCGCCCCTGTCGCCGCCAAGCCGGCGCCGGCCGCCGTACCGGCACCTGCCGCTGCCCCTGTCGCTGCACCTGCGCCAGCAGCGGCCCCAGCGCCCGTTGCCGCCAAGCCTGCCGAAGTGGCCAAGCCTGTCGCCAAGCCAGCGCCCGCGCCTGTCGCCGCACCGGCAGCCAAGCCAGCGGCAGCGCCTGCCAAGGTGGCAGAGAAGGCCGCCGACAAGCCCGCCGTGAAAGCGGTCGAAGCCAAACCGGTTGCCAAGCCTGAAGCGGCCAAGCCCGCACCGGCACCCGCCGCCGCGCCAGCGAAAGCCGCCGCGCCAGCACCGGCCACACCAGCCACCAAGCCGGCCAGCGCCGCCGGCAAGAGCGTGGCCAAGGCCGCCGTGAAGCACGTGCCAGCGCCAGCCGCCAAGCCGGCAGCCAAGGCTGCGCCCAAGGGCACGCCATCGAAACAGCTCGACATGCTGGGCGGCAAAGGCAGCGGCCGCAAGTAAGCGTCGCGCACGCCACTGACGCAGCAAAACAACGGGCTACGGCCCGTTTTTTGCGTGCCCGTCCACAGCGCGCTTTTCTACCTTGTTGTATCCTACGCGTACTTTCCGTCCGCGTGCCCGTCCTTCCGCCCCGCGACACCCCATTACTAAAAACAAAAGGTAACCATGAGTTTATCGAGGCTCATCGCCGGCTTCGTGCGTCAGCATTGGCCGGCGTATGCCGCCGCTGCCGTCATGCTGACAGGCGTGGCAACACTGACCGTCTGGATCCCGCGCCGCGTGGGCGCCATCATCGACGCATTGGCCGCGCACCGCATGACGGCTGCCGAACTGTGGCTTGAGCTGCTGACCCTGCTCGCCGTCGGCGTCGTCATCTATTTCCTGCGCGTGGGCTGGCGCATCACCCTGTTCAAGGCCGCCTACCAGCTGGGCGTGATGCTGCGCACGCGTTTCTACACGCGCATGTCGCAGCAGGGCGCGTCGTTCTACCAGAACCAGCGCACGGGCGACCTGATGGCGCTGGCGACGAACGACATCGACGCCATCGAAATGGCCGCCGGCGAAGCCATGCTGGCCGGCTTCGACGGCACATTGACCTTGCTGATGGTGCTGGGCATCATGCTGCTGGGCGTGGACTGGCGCCTGGCCTGCATCGCCCTCTTGCCCTTCCCGCTGATGGGACTGGCCTTCTGGCGCATTTCCAGCCATATCCACACGGCGTCGACGGATTCATTGAAGCGCTTTTCCGCGCTGAACGACCATGTGCAGGAATCGCTGTCGGGCGTGCGCACCCTGCGTGCGCTGGGCCTGGAAGAACGCAGCAGCCAGCAATTCTCCACCCTGGCCGGCCACGCGGCGAACGCCAGCCTGACGGCGCAGCGCTGGGAAGCGGCATACGAACCGGCCGTCGGCCTGACGCTGACGGCCGCCACGGCGCTGACCCTGGGCCTGGGCGGCTACCTCGTATGGCAAGACCAGCTGACCATCGGCGCGCTGACGAGCTTTTCCATGTACCTGGGCCAGCTGATCTGGCCCATGTTCGCCGCCGGCTGGGTGCTCTCCCTGATCGAACGGGGCCGTGCCGCCTGGCAGCGCTTGCAGCCGATGCTCGATGCGCCGCTGGCCATCGACGACCATGGCACCATCGCCACCCTCACGCCCGGGCCCCTGCAATTGCAGGACGTCGGCTTTGCCTACGCGGGCCAGACGGCGCCCGCGCTGTCTGGCATCTCGCTGCGCCTGGAGCCGGGCCAGACCCTGGGCCTGGTGGGCCCGACGGGCAGCGGCAAGTCGACCCTGCTGCGGGTGCTGCTGCGCCAGGTCACGCCGCAATCGGGCACGGCGACGTGGAGCGGCCAGCCGCTGGACGCGTATACCTTACACGCGCTGCGCGCTGCCATCAGCTGGGTGCCGCAGGAATCGTTCCTGTTTTCCGCCACCATCGCCGACAATATCGCCCTGGCCCGTCCCGGCGCCACGCGCGAAGAAGTGGAGCGGGCGGCGCAGCTGGCCGACATCCATGCCGATATCCTGCAATTCCCCGACGGCTATGCCACCCACGTGGGCGAGAAAGGCATCACCCTGTCCGGCGGCCAGCGCCAGCGCGTGGCGATTGCCCGGGCTCTGCTGGCCGACAACGGTTTGCTGCTGCTCGATGACGCGCTGTCCGCCGTCGACACTGGTACGGAAACGCGCATCCTGCAGCACCTGGAAGAACTGCGCCGCAAGCGCCCCGAGCGCAGCGCCATCATCGCCAGCCACCGCCTGAGCGCCGTCGTCAACGCGGACCTGATCCTGGTGCTGCGCGACGGCCACGTCACGGAAACGGGCAACCACGACGCGCTGATGCAGCGCGACGGCTGGTATGCCAGCCAGTGGCGCTATCAACAACTGGAGGCCAGCCTCGATGCCATCTAAGACCGAACAAGCCACCACCGCCACGCAATCCGTGCGCCGCCAGGCCGCGCAAGCCATCGGCCTGCTGCGCCGCGCCGCCGCGCCCGACCTGCGCCATTTATACTGGGCCACGTTCTGGCTGATCCTCGCCGCCGCCCTGGAAGTGACGGGCCCCATTCTGGGCAAGGCCCTGATCGACCAGCATCTGCTGCCGCGCAACCTGGACTGGACGCGCATGGCATTGCTGCTGGGCGGCTGCCTGCTGACGGGCTGGGTCGCTTCCGGGCTGCGCTACCTGCAGCTGGTGCGCCTGTCCGGCCTGGCCATGCGCTCGGTGCAGCGCCTGCGCGAAACCGTCTACCAGCACGTGCTGCGCCTGCCCATGGCCTTCTTTGACCGCGCCATCACGGGGCAACTGGTCAGCCGGGTCACCAACGACACGGAAGCGGTGAAATCGCTGTACGTGCAAGTGCTGTTCGTCATCCTCGACAGCTCCATCGTCCTGGTCGGCACCATGGCCGCCATGGCCTTCCTCGACTGGCGTTTGATGCTGATCGTGCTGGCCCTGCTGCCGGCCGTGCTGGTCATCGTCTTCCTGTACCAGCGCTGGAGCGCGCCGGCCGTCACGCGCGCGCGCGCCCTGCGCAGCGAGATCAACGGCCAGATCGCCGAATCGATCGGCGGCATGAGCGTGCTGCAGGCGAATAACGCGGAAAAGCGCTTCGGCGCGCGCTTCACGGGCATCAACCAGGACCACTACACGGCGCGCATGCAGGAATTGCGCGCCAACGCCTGGCTGCTGCGCCCCGCGCTCGACATGCTCAACATCGTGCTGCTGGCCGTCGTCATCTTCAGCTTCGGCCGGCGCGAGATGGGCGCCGTCGAAGTGGGCGTGCTGTACGCGTTCATCAGCTACATCGCGCGCGTGATCGAACCCTTGATCCAGATCACCATGCAGTTCAGCCAGTTGCAACAGTCGGTGGTGGCCACGGCCCGCGTCTCGGCCCTGCTGGACGAAGCGCAGGCGCTCGAGCATGCACAGGGAAGGGAAACACCGGCCCTGCGGCAGACGAAAGAGGGCAGCGACCTGCCCGCCGTGGACATCCAGAACCTGACGTTCGCCTACGTGGAAAACCAGCCCGTGCTGCACGACCTGTCGCTGACGATTCCGCAAGGCGCCTTCTTCGGCATCGTCGGCCATACGGGCAGCGGCAAGTCGACCCTGCTCTCCTTGCTGCTGCGCTTTTACCCCGTCACGCGGGGCAGCATCGCCATCAATGGCGTGGCCCTTGACAGCATCGACAACGAGCACTTCCGCGCCGACGTGGGCCTGGTGCCGCAAGACCCCTTCCTGCTGGCGGCCTCGGCGCGCGAAAACATCGACATGGGCCGCGGCTACACGCAGGCGCAGATCGAGACGGCCGCCCGCGCCGCGCATGCGCACGATTTCATCGCCGCGCTGGAACACGGCTACGACACGCCGCTGGGCGAAAGCGGCTCGCGCCTGTCGTCGGGGCAGAAGCAGCTGATCGCGATTGCCCGCGCACTGGCCGGCCAGCCGCGCATCCTGCTACTCGACGAAGCGACGTCGCGCATCGATAGCCAGACGGAGCAGATCGTGCAGCAGGCCCTCAACGAGTTGCGCGGCAAGGTCACCATCATCGCCATCGCCCACCGCCTGTCGACCATCCGCGAGGCCGACCGCATCATCGTGCTGAACCACGGCCGCATCACGGAAGCGGGACCGCACGATGCCCTGATGCAGATCGAAGGCGGCCTGTACCAGCGCCTGTACCTGCTGCAGCAGCTGGCGCAGTAAGGGGGCCTTGTCAATGCCGGCAGTGTGCACTTTCGCAAATTTCTGTACCCCGCATGATATTTCTTGATTGCAACAGAATATAATCTGTTACAGACAGGTGTCATTGCGGGAGCGGGACGTTGGCAGGCAGACAGAATCGGGCATCATGGCGAAAGGCGCATTGGCTGCTGGTACTGGCCTGCTTGCTGCCGCCCGCCAGCCATGCCCAGGTCAACAAGCTGGAGCAGCATATTGCCGCCGTGCGCGAGGATGGCCGCTTCGTCCCCGCGCGCGCCCTGCAGCGCCTGGAGGAGGTGGAAACGCAGGCGCGCAACGCTCCCCTGCTGGTGCGCGCGGAATTCCTGACACAGCTGAGTACCGTGCGCATGCGCCTGGGACAGAACGATATCGCCATGCGGCTGGCCGAGGAACTGATCGCCTACGCCCGCCAGAACAAGAGCGACGTGGCGCTAGCGAAAGGCATTCTCTGCAAGGCCTATGTCACGTTCGCCATGAACGAGCGCCGCGCCTCGCACCTGCTGGCCTTTGAGGCGGAACGCATCGCCAACCGCACGGACGACCTGCCCGTGCGCGTGCAGGCCACCATCAGCGCGGGCCAGTCCTGGGCCGAGGAAGGCAATTTCCCGTTTGCGCTGGCCAAGCTGCAGGCGGCCGTCGACCTGGCGCGCCAGAGCAACTCCCCCTCCAGCCTGGCCGCCGCGCTGAATGCCCTCACCCTGCTGTACACGCAGATGCGCGAATACGACAAGGGCTTCGAGGTGCTCGACGAATTGCTGGCCGTATCCGGCACCCTGGCATCGCCGGGCCGCATGGCGCAGGCCAAGAATACGGAATACGGGCTGGCGCTCGACGCGCAGCAGCCGCAGCGGGGCCAGCGCGCCCTGCTGGCGGCCCTGGCGCTGGAACGCCAGCTGGGCGCGCGCGGCATGGTCGCCGTCACCCTCGTCAATCTGTCGGACAGCTATCTGAAGGAAGGCGACTACGCGCGCGCCCTGCGCTTTGCGAATGAAGCCATCACGGCGGCGCGCCTGGTCAACAATGAACAGGTGGAGGCGACGGCGCGCCTGAACATCGGCCAGGCGCTGATCGGCCAGGGACGTTTACAAGAAGGCAAGCAAAGCGTGGCCACGGGCCTGGCCTACTACGAACGCACGGCCAACCAGCCGGAAATGCAGGCCGTGATGCTGGAATACGGCATGGCGCTGGAAAAGGCAGGCGACCTGCGCGGCGCCGTCACGGCGTATCACCGCGAACGGGGGATCTCGAACCAGCTGTTCGAGAAGCAGCGGCAAAAGGCCGTATATGAGCTGCAGGAAAAGTATGAGGCGGAAAAGAAACAGCGCCAGATCGAGCTGCTGAGCCGCGAGAATCAGATCAAGAGCACGGAAATCGACAACCGCCGCCTGCAGCAGCGCGTATGGTGGCTGCTGGCGCTGGTACTGGCCATGGCCTCCGTCATCGTCGGTTTGCTGTACCGCAAGGTGCGCCACGCGAACGTGCAGCTGAAGGTGAAAAATCAGGAACTCAAGCGCCAGAGCTCGCGCGACCCGCTGACGGCCCTGTACAACCGCCGCCATTTCCAGGAATTCATGCGCAGCCATGCGGGCAAGCCGCAGCCGTCGTATGGCGGCGCCGATGTCGTGGGTGCGCTGTTCCTGCTCGACGTCGACCATTTCAAGCACATCAACGACGCTTACGGCCATGCGGCAGGCGACCTGGTGCTGACGACGATCGCCGAAACCCTGCACGAAGTGCTGCGCGAAACGGACATGATCGTGCGCTGGGGTGGCGAAGAATTCCTCGCCTTCCTGCCAGCCGTCGCGCGCGACGGACTCGACGATATCGCGCGGCGCATCCTCAACGGCATGGCGGCGCAAAGCATCCACTACCAGGGGCAAGCCATCAAGGTACACGTGTCCGTGGGCTTTGCGCCCTATCCGCTGGCGCCGCTGGGACGGCCGCTCACGTGGGAGCGCAGCGTCAACCTGATCGACATGGCGCTGTACCTGGCCAAGGCGCACGGGCGCAACCGGGCGTATGGCTTGCGCGGTTTTCAGCAGGTGGAAAGAACGACCCTGGAAGCGGTGGAGCAAGACCTGGAACGCGCGTGGCGCGACGGCTTTGTCGATTTGAGCGTGGTACTGGGGGGCGCGGACGGAGTGGATAAAACGGAGACGGCGGGGAAGAAGAGGCCAGGCGGCCAGGCCAGCGATGGCGTCGCCGCAGCCGCCATCACCTGACGACAGCTGCGGGGGCCGGGCCGGGCCGGAAGTGGCCGGCCCTGGCGCGCTTGCTACGATGATTACTTGTGCGCGGATTCCTGCATCTTTTCGCCGGCTTTTTCCACTTTCTTGCCGACGGCATCGGCCGCTTCGCTCATTTTCTTGTCGGCGTCAGCGGCGACCTGGTCCATCTTGGCGCCCGTATCGGCAGCGGCCTGGCTCACGGCAGCGTCAGCTTTGGTCGCGGCGGCCTTGATGTCGGCTTCAGCCTTGGCAGCGGCCGCATCGATCTTCTGGCCAGCCTGTTCAGCAGGGCCTGCAGCGACATCGTCCTTCTTCTGGCAGGCAGCCAGTGCCACAACCATCATCCCGGCGGCGCACACGGTCATCCAATTTTTGCTTACTTTCATGATATTCCCTTTCATTGTTATCAAAAGACACAGATCAGTTCGCAATATACACCTGCCTAAAATTTTCTAGCGTGCGCTAACGCACATAAAAACAGGCTTTTGTGGCGTAGTTGTAAGCAATGGTATCTTGATATCTTTTCAGCCATTTTTTCCCTGTGCCGGGCGGGGTGCCTGATAGCCATCCGTCAGGGTATGCAGGAAGGCGATCACGTCGGCGATCTCCGTTTCGTTCAGGGCGGGCGCCTGGCCCGGCTGGCGGTCGAATGGCGCTTCCACGTTCACGTTCGCCACCAGGCCGGGCGGCAAGTCGTCGTATTTGCGCACCTTGCCGTGCTTATCTGCCGGATACCATTTTTGCGGCGCCGTATCGCGCTGCACGTAAAAACGCAGCACCTGCTCCAGGCTGTCAAAGCTGCCATTGTGGAAAAACACCTTGCGCAGGGCGACGTTGCGCAAGGATGGCGTCTTGAAGCTGCCGCAGTATTCCTTGTGCTCCATCAAGTCGGTGCGATCCGGGCCGCACAAGCCCATGTCGAAAAACGCCGGGTCCGCATTGACGGGCAGCTTGCCATTGCGCGGCACGCCGATATTGATCAAGCCGTAATCCGTAAATTGGGGAAAGGCGCCGCCGGCACTCACCTGGCTGATATGGCAGGACGCGCAATTGCCCTTGCGCTCATCATTGAACAGGGCCAGGCCGCGCGCTTCCTGCGGGCTCAAGCTGGCTTGCTTGCGCAGCACGGCGTCGTACTTGCTCGTGTATGGATAGAAATCCAACGGGCTTTCCTGGAACACTTCCAGCGACATCAGCGCCCAGCGCAGCGCCTGGCCCGGCTGTTCGAAGATATCCGCGCCATACGTCTGGCGGAACTGCGCCGCCAGAGGGCCGGCCCGCAACTTGGCGACGACGGCGGCCGCATCGCGGTTGCCCATCTCGCGCGGCGACAGCAACGGCGCCAGCGCCTGTTCGTGGCCGGACTGGGCACGGCCATCCCAGTTGCGCCCGCCCGTGGGGCCCGCGTCGACGCTGTCGTCGCCATCGTCGTCATGGAAATGCTCGGTAAAGGCGGGCGCCGTCTGCAGGTAGCGCAGCGACGGTGCGGCCCGCGTGCCCGCATCCTTCAGTTCGGGGCCGCCCAGCTGCACCGCCAGGGCATTTGGCGGGCCATACGCGTGATCCGGACTGTGGCAGCTGGCGCACGCCATCTTCCCCGACACGGACAGGCTGGGCGCGAAAAACATGGCGCGGCCCATGGCCGTCATCTGGGCCACGGAAGGCTGGCGTTGCAGGGTGGGGGCGTATGCGCCCGACAGATAGGCGGGCTTGGTTGCGGCTTCTTTCTGCGCTGCCGGATGGCAGGCGGCCAGCAGGCAGGCAGCCACGGCGGCAAGCAGCAGGGAGGGATTCGTATTCATCATGGGCTGGCAGCGTAGCAACGGCATGTGACAGCTGCGTGACAAAACCCTGCAAAACCTCATGTATCAAGTCCGTACATTACGTCATGTAACAGGCGCTGACATGTCACGCAGCTGACATATTGCCTGCCTAGCATGCGACGTTTTCCACCCAGAAGGCATGAAAATGAACTTGCACGCAAAAACCTCTTTACGGCCCCTGCCGTTGTTACTGACGCTGGGCCTGGCCGCCTGCGGCAGCAACTATGCGATCACGCCCAGCACCCAGGGCCAGGTGATCGGCAGCTACTATGAAAACGCCCAGGTGTGCCTGGAAAGCGCCACCGCCAGACTCACGTGCGACAGCGCCTCCGCCGCCGTGCGCACGGCCGCCGACGGCAGCTACACGCTCGGCGGCCAGGGCGCCGTGCTGGTGACCATCGGCACGGATGCCATCCGCCATGACGCCATCGGCGACGTGGGCAGCAAGGTGACGCAAAAACTGCTGCTGCGCGCCCCCGCCGGGCACAGCGGTTTCGTCAGCGCCCTGTCGACGGAACTGGCGCAAGTCATGGACGGCAACGGCGGCGACTTTGCGGCCGCCAGCAGCAAGCTGGCCGCGCGCCTGGGCGTGTCGGAAGCGGGCCTGGCGTCCGACTTCAACAAGGCCAGCGGCGACGAGCTGGCGAAACTGAAGGCGGAAAACGCCAGCGTGACGGCATTCATCGCCAGCGCCAGCGCGCAGGCGGCGCCCGCCGACGCGCTGGCGGCACTGAACGGCGCCCTGGCGCTGAACAATATCCAGACCATCGTCGTCATCTATGCGGAAAACCGCGGCTTCGACAATCTGTACGGCCTGTTCCCGGGCGCGAACGGCGTGCCGGGCGTGAACCCCACGTCGACCTCCGCCTACGTGCCGCAGAAGGACGTCGACGGCAGCACCCTGCCCGTGCTGCCGCCCACCTGGGGCGGCATGACGGCGGCAGGCCAGAGTACCGTCATCACCCAGGCGCAATCGGCCAACCTGCCGAACAAGCCGTTCCAGATCGACGACGCCAACAGCCCCCTGTACCTGCCGCAATCGGTCATCACGCGCGACCTGGTCCACCGCTTCTACAACAACCAGATGCAGATCAACGGCGGCGCCAACGACAAGTTCGCCGCGTATTCCGATGCGGGCGGTTTGAGCATGGGCTATTACGACGGCAGCAAGATGCAGCTGTGGGACATCGCCAAACAGTATGCGCTGGCCGACAATCTGTTCATCGGCGCCTTTGGCGGCTCCTTCCTCACGCACCAGTACCTGATCTGCGCCTGCGCGCCCACCTATCCGAACGCGGACACCTCGGTGGCCAAGGGCTCGATCGCGAAGATCGACGTCGACGCCAACGGCAACTTCCTGCGCCTGACGCCGTCCGCCACGGCGCCAAGCACCGTCCTGAACGGCGCGCCTGCCTATGCCAACGACGGCGCGCTGACGCCGGCCGACAGCACGGGCATGTTCTACGCCGTCAATACCATGCAGCCGCCATTCCAGCCCAGCAGCAACGCGCCCGCCTCGGGCGACGGCAGCAAGCTGTATGCGGACACGGGCAAGGCCACCACCCTGCCGCCGCAAACGCAGACGAATATCGGCGACTTGCTCTCTGGCAAGAACATCGACTGGGCCTGGTATGCGGGCGCCTGGAAGGACACGACGGCCCTGGCCACGGCCAGCGCGCGCGCCGGCAGCTTCCCGAATCCGCCGAACTTCCAGTTCCACCACCAGCCCTTCAATTACTTTGCGAATATGGACCCCGTGAAGGCGCCCGCCTACCGCGCCGCCCACCTGCGCGACTTCGACAGCCAGTTCCTGGCCGACGCCAGCGCCGGCAAGCTGCCGCCCGTCGCCTTCTACAAGCCGCAGGGCAACCTGAACCAGCACGCGGGCTACGCCAGCGTGGCCGACGGCGACGCGCACATCGCCGGCGTCATCGCCCAGCTGAAAAAGAGTCCCCAGTGGAAGAACATGCTGGTCATCGTCACCTACGATGAAAACGGCGGATTTTATGACCACGCCGCGCCGCCGAAGGGCGACCGCTGGGGTCCGGGCACGCGCGTGCCGGCCATCCTCGTTTCGCCCTACGTGAAAAAGGGATTAGTTGACCATACGCAATATGATTCGGCGTCCATCCTGCGCGCCATCACGCACCGCTTCGCCCTGCCCGTACTCGATGGCTTGAGCACGCGCGACAAGGCACTGGTGGCCCATGGCGGCAAGCCGATGGGCGACTTCAGCGCGGCGCTGGCGCTGGTGCCGCAAGAGTAAGGCTGAGTAAAATTCGCCCACCCGGCTTGACCCCGGCGGGCGTTTTACATGTTGGCGCTACTGGCCGGGGGACGCATCGAGCAGCGAACGTTCGAGCAATTGCGACAACGCCGTGCGCAGCGCCTGCGTGCGCGCCGCCAGTTCCGGCCGCTTGTAGCGTTCGGCGGCGATCAGGCTGTTTTCCAGGCACACCCGGTCCGAACGCGCCAGGCAGGCGTCGGCCAGGTCGAGCTGGGCGCTGGCCAGCGCCACTTTCACCTTGGCGTCGAGTTCCAGCGTGTCGGGATCGTCGCCCCAGCGCTTGACGTGCACGGCCAGGCGCGTGGCGGCCAGCTCCGGCTTACCCGCGTCGAGGGCCTGGTTGACGCTGCCTTGCAGCGCCAGCCACGCCTGCGCCCGCTGCTGTTGCCTGTCGCAGGTAGCGGCGGACTTGGTGATGCTTGCCTGCAAGCGCTTGATCTGCGCGGCGGGCGCCTTGGCGCTTTTCAGCACGGCCAGCGCGCTGCGTGCCCCGTCCAGGTCGCACTGCGCCGCCAGCGCAGTGGCGGCCTCGACCTGTTCCGCCACGCTGGCAGGCTTGTCGGCGGGCTTGTTGAAAAACCAGATACCGGTCAGCACCACTGCCGCCGCGATCCATGTGCGCAAGCGCACGGGCGGGCGCGGCGGCGGCACCGAGCCCCTGGTAGCAGGCTTGGCGGGCGGCGCCTTGGCTGGCGCAGCTGCCGGCGCGGCAGGCGCTGGCGGGATTGCCTGGGGAACGGGTGCGGGCTGCGGCACGGGGGTGGGCACAGGAATGGGCGGAGCCGCGGGCACCGGCGGCGGCATGCGCGGCATGCGCGGCATGCGCGGCGGCGCTACGGCTTTCTCCAGAACAGGCGCTTGCGCCATCTGGCGCGCGCCGCAAAACGGGCAATGCGCCACGCGCAGCGGCAAGGTCCGGCCGCAAGCGGCGTTGATGCAAACGTCATTCACTGTTTCAAGCACATTCCAACCTTTTCCTGGAGTCATTCCACTGCATTCTGCCGCAATATTACCTTACGCGGGCACGGCAACGGCGCACCGGCGCCGTGTTCCATCGCTTTGATGCCGATCAAAAAGCATACGCCGCCGCGGCCTAAGCTGGAAGCACCGGCCAAGGACAAGGAGAACGCCATGCCAGCCCACCTGATCATCGAAGACGGCCAGCCCTCGTGGTGGGACAGCGCAGATATCTGGGTCGTGCCGGGCAATGATCCGAATGGCCCGCCCGGCGCGCCCATCGCCGGCACCAGCAATTACCTGTGGGGCCGCGTGCACAACACGGGCAACAGCGCCTCGAACGGCGTGCGCGTGGATTTTTACTGGGCCGACCCGTCCGGCCAGATCGCCGTCGGCGCCGCCACGCAGATCGGCTCCGCCTTTGCGGACTTGCCGCCCGGCGCCACGCAGGAAGTGCTGTGCCTGGTGCCCTGGGTCCCCGTCATCGTCAATGGCGGCCACGAATGCCTGCTGGCCGTCGCCCACGGCCCGGGCGACATCAATCCGCTGCCCGATCCCCTGCCCAACGGTTTTCCTTTCCAGCCCAAGCAACACGAGCAGATCGCCCAGCGCAATGTCACCGTGGTGCTGGCAGCGCGGCGCGCGCAATTGCTGAGCATCGCGGTGGCGGCCCTGCCCCGCGCAACGAAAAAAGTGGAATTGCAGATCGAGCAGGGCGGCGAGCTGCCGGAGCGCCTGCTGGCCACCCTGGGGCTTGAGCGATGGCAGCCGGCCAGGGATGCGCGCCTGATCGCTGGCCTGGCGCGCACGCCCCACTGCAATGGCGATGCGCCCGGGGAGCAAAAGCTGGCGCTGGAGGTGCCGCGCGGCCAGGCGCAGGCCGTGTACCTGAGCGTGCGCGCTGAAGCCTTGCCGCCACGCCAGTATGCGCTGCTGCGCGTGCTGGAGAGCCAGGAAGGCGAGGTCATGGGCGGCATCACGTATATCGTCACCGATCTGGAGAAAGAGCAAGCTCAAGAGCAGCAAAGCCCCGAGGAGCAAGCATCATGAGCGATACCCCCCTGCAGGTCCTGACGCGGCCGTTCGCGATCGAGCCCGTCACCAATATCATGCTGCCCGATGGCATCTTCGACAATGCCATCTATGGCTTGCGCATCGCCGCCCACGTCAGCAATATGTCCGGCAGCGCCCTGAACAATGTCACGGTGTACCTGGAAAGCGTGGGGGACCCCGGCATCGTGCCCGTGGCGCGCACTTTCTTCTTTGCCAGCATTCCCGCCGGCGCGGCCATGCTCGTCATGTGGGATGCCGACTTCCAGCATGCGGCGCCCGGCAAGCGCCTCGTCAGCTTCGTCGCCAAGGCGGACGGCTACGCGCCGCGCCGCTCGATCCAGCAAATCTTCGTCTCGCAAACGCGCTTCGACAGCGCCACCAATACCTACACGTGCACGGTCGAGGAAGGCACCCTGGAACTGTCCAAGCCACAAGGCCACCTGCCTGGCAAACGCTGGGGCAGCACGGGCACGGATGGCAAAGGTGGGGAAAATGCGTGCCGCTGCCCGCCCGGCCTGGGACCGATCGTGCCGACCGGCATGACCCTCGTCTGGACGCCGAACCCCGCCTACGCGGGCACGCATGGCGAACTGCCGTTTGCCGACCCGTGGTGGAAGATACTCGCCATCATCATCGCCATCATCGCCGCGCTGGTGGCCATCATTTCAGCCGCACTCGGGTCCGGCAAGGCCAGCTTCAGCGTGGGCGGCACCTTCGAGGAAACCGATCCCAGCGTCGACTGCTGCTCGCTGGAAGGGGCCGGCTCGGGCCAGCCCGAATTCACGGTAGCGGGCGTCGCCTCGGCCATCGCCTCGGGCGCCATCGCCGTCGCCTGCTCCGATATCGCGGATCCGTTCTGGCGTGGCCAGGAAGCAACACCACCGGCCGCCGGCGAACTGACCCTGGCCGAGCGCGTGGTGGCGAAATGGGTGTTGCCCGAAGCGCCGAACGCGGGCTTGCCCTACACGGCCGACATCAGCTGGGAATATCAACGCTTCACGACGGGCGCCACCTACCAGCATGCCGTCACCGAAACGCAGGTCAACATCCATGTGGCGGGGCCCGTGGAAACGGATACGCCCGCCGTCGTGCAAGCTTACGAACCGCTGTGGATACGCGCCAGCTTCAAGCGCGACAATGGCAATGTGTTCCGCGGCACGGAGCTGTATGCCTTCGTGCTGTTCCAGGCGCCGCAGGGCCTGTATTTCGTGGAATCGCTGGCCGACGACGGCCTGGGCTTCGACCCGGGCGCCAACGATGGTGTCTACGCAGGCAGTCTGGACTTGAAGCGGGCTTATCGCACCCTGCTGCAATACGACCAGAAGGTCTACGGCACCTGGCGCGTCTTCGTCTTCGCCCAGGACGTCAACCTGACCAAGCCCGGCACGCCGCCGGAAATCGCGGCCCAGCACATCGGCGGCATGTTCATCGCCAGCGCCATCGAAATCACCTTCGACGACACCCTGCCCTGTCCGCTCAAGGCGCAGGCGAATATCGTCGTGGTGTGAGGGGGGCGTGAGCGAAGTCAGGCGTAGGTCGCGCAGGTCGGATCAGCGGGGCAAAGCCCTGCGTAATGCGACAACATCGTTGGCTCCCGTATGCACACCAGGAGCGGCTGAGAAAATGCTCAGGGCTAGGCGCGCCCCGAAGACAGTACTTCAGTACAGTAAGGTAAATGCAGGGCAGGCAACAACACCGAGGGTGTTGTATCAGCCGCTCTTAAACTTTAACGCTTTCAGGTTTCGCTATCAGCGTGCGCGGAATGATATCCGTCGCCGGGCAAGACTCCATCGCATCCGAATACGCGAGCCAGCGCTGCAGGCTTTCCATGCGGCGGATGGTGATGCCCTTGCCATTGATATAGCCGATCTGCTCGAAATTGGCGGGGCTGGTGGTCAGTTTCGATACGGTGGGCGCATTGTCGACCAGGCGGTCGTAGGCCTTGCGCGCCTTGTGCTCCCACTTGGCCAGCACGGGATCGTCAAAACGGTTGCTTTCAAAATACACGGTGATGGTGCGGTCGTGGTTGGCAAAGCCGACGATGGCCGCCCCCTTGCGTATGGTCAACAGGACATCTTCCTTCACGCCCGTGACGGGAACGAAGAGGGCGGCGCGCCCATCCGTATCCGGCCGTTCCATGGGAATATCTTGTCCGATTATGCTCATCACATCACACTCTTAGTCATCGCCTGCTGGCTTGTTGTCCCTGCATCACTGAAAGCATGCCATGCGCATGCGCGCGTTTGCCGCTGCGCCGGGCCGCTTCCAGGCTGTTTGTCAAATAATACATTGCCGTAAAGCACTACACAAGATAATCAGGGACGCGGCAGCCGCTTGTCCTCCGCCGGATGGGGAATGGTGTGCCCAGCGGCAATCGCCTTATAATGCTGCGATTACTTCACGTCCCCACCTCCGCACCATGACGCTTCCCGAGAATGACACCAGCCGGCTCGACGCCATCAGCGCCGCCGCCACCGAAGTGGCCGCGCAAAACGTGGCCGACCTGCTGGCCATGGCCATCTGCCACCGCCCGGACGAACCGTCCCTGATCGTCTGCGACAAGCGCAGCTGGCTCAATGTCGTGTTGACGGAAGCGTATCGCCAGGCCTTGCCCGACGCGACCTTCATCGATTTCGACGAGGTCACGCCCGATGCAGTGCTGGCTGCCTTTGCCGAGCTGCCGGCCGGCAGCCTCGTCGTGCTGATCCAGTCGACCAGCTTCCGCCTGGAAGCGTTCCGCATCCGCATCGAGCTGTTCAAGCGGGGCCTGAAGGTCATCGAGCACGTGCACCTGTCGCGCATGCCCGGCGTGCAGGGGCTGCATTACATCGCTTCGCTGGCGTACGATCCCGATTACTACCGGGGCGTGGGCCATGCACTGAAAGCGCGCATCGACGGCGCCCGCCACGGCATGGTCGACAGCGGCGGCGAGCAGCTGGTCTTTGCTTCGCCGTTCGAATCGGCCAAGCTGAATATCGGCGACTACAGCGGCATGAACAATATCGGCGGCCAGTTCCCGCTGGGCGAAGTGTTTACGGAAGCGCAGGACCTGGAAGCCGTGAACGGCCGGGTGCGCATCTTTGTTTTCGGCGACACGCACTTCATGGTCAACCGCCCCGACACGCCGATCACCCTGATCATCGAAAAGGGCAGAGTCACGGGCACGGAGCACGCCACGCCGGAATTTACCGCCATGCTGGAAATCATCCGCGCGCATGAAGGTGAAGTGTGGGTGCGCGAACTGGGCTTCGGCATGAACCGCGCCTTTTCGCGCGAACAGCTGGTCAATGACATCGGCACGTATGAGCGCATGTGCGGC
Source organism: Janthinobacterium sp. BJB301 (assembly GCF_002735685.1). NCBI lineage: Bacteria > Pseudomonadati > Pseudomonadota > Betaproteobacteria > Burkholderiales > Oxalobacteraceae > Janthinobacterium > Janthinobacterium sp. BJB301. Next base: position 561,518 of record NZ_PDZJ01000002.1, read on the forward strand.
ATCCACCTGTCGCTGGGCGCCAAGCACGGCGTCTACGCCAAGCCGCAATTCAAGCGCAAGGATGCGCGCTACCACGTCGACATCTTCGCCGTCACCGAAGCCGTCTACCTGGACGACAAAAGAGTGTACGCGGATGGCGCGTGGACGGTGGAACCCCTCGCGCTCAACTGAGCCTCAATTGACCCTCAGCTGAAAAAACCTGCCGCTGCCAGCTCGCGGTCCCACGGCGGCACGGGCTGGTATTCGGCCACCAGGAAATCGATCAGCGCGCGCACCTTGGGCGAAGGCTGGCGGCTGGCCGGATACAGGGCGCTCAAGTGGTTGAGCGGCAGGTCCCAGCCGGACAGCACGGGCAGCAGACTGCCATCGAGCAGATTGCGCCAGGCGAGAAACGTGGTGCTGTAGACGATGCCGAGCCCCCGCTGCGCCGCCTGGTGCAGCACCAGGCCGTTATTCGCCGTGAAGCCCGCCTGCACGCGCACGCTCACCGCCTCCTGCTGGTCTCCCTCCCCACGCTGGAAATGCCAGTTCGTGCCATCCGTCAGGTGGCTGAAATGCAGGCACTGGTGCTGCAACAGCTCTTGCGGCGTCTGCGGCACACCCCATTGCGCCAGATAGGCGGGGCTGGCGCACAGCACGGCGCGGCACGGCGCCAGCGGGCGCATGGCCAGCGCGCTGCTGTCCGGGATGCCGCCCACGCGGATGGTCAAATCAAAACCGTGGCGTATCGGGTCGAGCAGCGCATCGTCGACAAACAACTCGGCCTGCACCTGCGGGTGCAGCAAACTGAAACGGGCGACGGCATCGGCCAGCCACGCGCTGCCGAAACTCGATGGCGCCTGGATGCGCAGCGGCCCGGCCAGCTCCGCCCCCGCTCCCGCCTGCGCCACGTGCGCCACCATGCGCGCCGCCTCCTGCGCCTGGCTGACGGTGGCCATGCACGGCGCCAGATAGGCGCGGCCCGCATCCGTCAAGCTCACTTCGCGCGTGGAGCGGTGCAGCAGCCGCGCATGCAAGCGCTCTTCCAGCTGCATGATGGTCTTGCTGACCATGGCCCGCGTCAGGCCCAGGCGCTGCCCGGCCAGCGTGAAGCTGCGCTGACGCGCCACTTCGACAAAGATTTCCATCGCTTTTAATTGATCCATGTCAAAGATTGTCATCGTTTTGGCGACAATCTGTCAACCGCTGGGCGATTGTTTGCCGCCCTCGCCCATCCTACAATGGCGCTTTCCATTGACCTCCGGAGCCGCCGCCATGCTGACAATCCCGCAACAAGAACAATACCAACGCGACGGCTACATCATCCTGCCCGATTTCAAGGGTGCGGACGAAATCGCCGCCCTGCGCGCGCGCGCCGAGCAGATTGTCAACGAATTCGATCCCAGCGTCAGCCAGTCGATCTTCACCACGCGCGACCAGGCCAAGAACACCAACGATTATTTCCTCGCTTCCGACAACACCATCCGCTGCTTCTTCGAGGAAGAGGCGTTTGGTCCGGACGGCCAGCTGAAGCAGGCCAAGTCCCTGTCGATCAACAAGATCGGCCACGCCATGCACGACCTCGATCCCGTCTTCCGCAGCTTTTCCGCCGATCCAAAACTGGCCGCAGTGGCGCGCGAGCTGGGCCTGGCGGACGCGCAGGTTTGGCAATCGATGTACATTTTCAAGCAGCCCGGCATCGGCGGCGAAGTGCGCTGGCACCAGGACGCCACGTATTTCGAAACCACGCCAGTCAGCGTGACCACCTTCTGGTTCGCGCTGGAAGACGCCACCCTGGACAATGGCTGCCTGTGGGCCGAACCGGGCGGCCACCGCGGCCCCCTGCGCGAACGCTTCATCCGCAACGGCGACCAGGTGCGCGTGGAAAAACTCGATAGCATGCCCTGGCCCGACGACAGCACGGCCGTGCCACTCGAAGTGAAGGCCGGCGCCCTCGTCTGCTTCCACGGCTTGCTGCCCCACTACAGCGCGCCGAACCGCTCGCCCGTCTCGCGCCACGCCTACACCTTGCACGCCACGGACGGCCAGACGGAATACGCGGCCCACAACTGGATACAGCGCGACGATACCTTCCCCGTGCGGGGCTTCGTCTGATGCGCATCGACGTCTTTGCCGCCCACTGGGGCAATAACGAGCTGCCGCCCGACGTCTTCATCGACAGGGTAGCGGCGGCCGGCTTCGACGGCATCGAAATGTCGCTGCCGCTGGACGCGGCACTGCGCGAGGAGTGGACGGACCGTATCGCCAAGGCGGGACTGCAGCTGATCGCCGCGCAGTGGGAAACCGTGTTCCACAGCGACTTCGAGCAGCACCGCGCCGCCCTGGCGGAACTGCTGGAAAACGCCTGCCTGGCGCGCCCCGTGCTGGTCAACACCCACACGGGCAAGGATTACTACAGCCAGGCGCAGAACGCGCAGCTGATCGACCTGGCCGCCGCCATCTCGAAAAAACACGGCGTGCCCATCGTGCATGAAATCCACCGCAGCCGCTTTTCCGGCCACCCGATGCTGCTGCTGCCCTACCTGGCGCAATATCCCGAGCTGCCATTGACAGCCGACCTGTCGCACTGGTGCTGCGCCTGCGAATCCCTGCTGGAAGACCAGCCGCAGACGCTGGCGCAAGTACTGCCGCTGGTGCGCCACGTGCATGCCCGCGTGGGCCATGCGCAGGGTCCGCAGGTAGCCGACTTCCGCGCGCCGGAAGCGAAACCGGCGCTCGACGCCCACCTGGCATGGTGGGACGCCATCGTCGCCCTGCGCCGCGCCGCCGGCGCCGAGCGCATGACGTTCACGCCGGAATTCGGCCCCGCGCCATACACGCAAACCCTGCCCTGGACGCAGCAGCCCGTGAGCGATGCCTGGGAACAGAACGTCGCGATGCTGCATCTGCTGCGCGCGCGTTACGCGCAGTAGTTCGTCACAGGCACTCTCCATGCACCGGGCCAGCCGGTCCGGTGCACGCGTGCATACCAGCCATGCTTGTCATTAAGTAGCGCGCTATATATACTGTGCCCATGGATACCACCACCTCCCCCAACCCCTTGCACCAGGTGCCGCGCCTGGACAGCCAGCTGTGCTTTGCGCTGTACTCGACTTCGCTTGCCATGAACAAGCTGTACCGCAAGCTCCTGCGCAAGCTTGGCCTCACCTATTCGCAATACCTGGTGATGATGGTGTTGTGGGAACGCGACGGCCTGACGGTGTCGGAAGTGGGCGAGCGCCTGTTCCTCGACTCGGCCACCCTGACGCCCCTGCTCAAGCGCATGGAGCAATCGGGCCTGTTGACGCGCACGCGCGCCGCCAGCGACGAGCGGCAAGTCATCATTTCCCTCACGGAACAGGGCGACCAGCTGCGCCATGAAGCAGCCTTGCTGCCCGAAGCCATCCTGACGGCCAGCCACTGCAGCGTGGAGCAAGTTGTGGACATGAAACAACAGCTGAACCAGTTGCGCGACAGCCTGATGAAAAGTGAGTAAAAACGCCGCTTTTCCGAGCAAAATCAGGTAAAGCATTGCCCTGACGGCGCAAGGCAAAAGCTGGCGCAAAATCCGCCTTTCTTTATTACAAATCGATACATGGATGGCCTCACCCTGCGTATAGAATAGTTGCCACTATTTCCTTACAACAACATCAGGGTGAATATGCGCATACCTTTCGGCTCCGTAGCCTCGCTGGCTCTTTGCTTTACCGTGTCGGCCTTCGCTGCCGAACCCTTCGACGACAAGTTCCGCCAGCTCGAAGAGGTGTTGCCTACCCCGAATACCTACCGCACCGCCTCAGGCGCGCCGGGCCACGCCTACTGGCAGCAGCGCGCCGACTACACGCTGCGCGCCACCCTGGACGAAACCAAACGCGAGATCGCCGGCAGCGGCACCATCACCTACCATAACCAGTCGCCCGACACCCTCGGCTACCTGTGGGTGCAGCTGGACCAGAATATCTACAAGCCCGATTCCGACGCGCGCCGTATGACCACGGCGCCGTCGCGCCAGGCGTGGGCCAGGACGGCGGGCGAAGACACCATGAAATTCGAAGGCTTGCGCGGCCTCCTGGCGCGCGGCGACTTCCAGGGCGGCTTCAATATCCGCGCCCTGAAAGGCGCCGATGGCCGGCCTTTGACGTACGTTATCAACCGCACCATGATGCGCATCGACTTGCCGCAGCCATTGAAACCGGGCCAGGATTTCGCCTTCCAGATCGACTGGGATTACCGCATCAACGAACAGAAGGTGCTGGGCGGACGCGCCGGCTATGAAGTCTTCGACGACAAGAACGCCCTGTTCGAAGTGGCGCAGTGGTTCCCCCGCATGGCGGCCTATTACGACGCGGCCGGCTGGCAGCACAAGCAGTTCCTCGGCTCGGGCGAATTCACCCTGGAATTCGGCGACTACGACGTGCAACTGACGGTTCCGGCCGACCATATCGTCGCCTCCACGGGCCAGCTGCAAAACCCGCAGGACGTGCTGTCTTCCGCACAGCGCGAGCGCCTGGAAAAGGCCCGCGGCAGCGACAAGCCCGTCGTCATCGTCACGCAAAAAGAGGCGGAAGCGGCCGAAAAATCCGTCAGCCGCGCGCAAAAGACGTGGCACTTCAAGGCGGCCAACGTGCGCGACTTCGCCTGGGCCTCGAGCCGCAAATTCATCTGGGATGCGCAGGGCTACAAGAAGGGCGGCAGCGATGTGATGGCCATGTCCTACTATCCGAAAGAGGGCAATCCGCTGTGGGAAAAGTACAGCACGCAAGCCATCGTGCACACGATAGAACAGTACAACAAGTACAGCATCGACTACCCGTATCCGACAGCCATTTCCGTCAACGGCCCCGTGGGCGGCATGGAGTATCCGATGATCTCGTTCAACGGCCCGCGCCCGGTGAAAGACAAAAAGACGGGCGAGCTGACGTATTCCAAGCGCACCAAGTATGGCCTGATCGGCGTGATCATCCACGAAGTGGGCCACAACTACTACCCGATGATCATCAACTCGGACGAGCGCCAGTGGACGTGGATGGACGAAGGCCTCAACACCTTCGTGCAATACTTGGCACAGCAGGCGTGGGAAGAAAACTACCCTGCCTCGCGCGGTGAACCGCGCGAAATCGTCGACTACATGCGTAGCCGCGACCAGGTACCGATCATGACCAATTCCGAATCCCTGCTGCAGTTCGGCAACAACGCCTACGCCAAGCCGGCGGCGGGCCTGAACATCCTGCGCGAGACCATCCTCGGGCGCGAGCTGTTCGACTACGCGTTCAAGGAATATGCGCAGCGCTGGAAATTCAAGCGCCCCACGCCCGCCGATTTTTTCCGCACGATGGAAGACGCTTCCGGCACGGACCTGGACTGGTTCTGGCGCGGCTGGTTCTATACGACCGACCCGGTCGACATCAGCATCGACGGCATCAGCGAATACGGCGTAAGTTCAAAGGATCCGGCAACGGAAAAGGCCTGGAAGAAGGCGCAGAAGGACGCCCAGCCGGAATCCGTCACGAGCCGCGCCAACAAGGGCATGCCGCGCCGGGTCGACGCGCATCCGGAGCTGAAGGATTTCTACAACCAGCACGACGATTTCACGGTGACCAACAAGGACCGCAACTCCTATGCCGAGGCGCTGGCCGCTCTGGAGCCGTGGGAAAAGGACTTGCTGAAACAGGGCAAGCACCTGTACCTGGTCGACCTGTCGAACGTGGGCGGCATGGTCATGCCGCTGATACTCGAAATCGAACTGAAAAGCGGCAAGAAGTACGTCGAGCGCGTGCCGGCCGAAGTGTGGCGCTACTCGCCGAAGAAAATCACCAAGGTCGTCATCACGGACGAGCCGATGGTGGGCCTGGTGCAGGACCCGTACTGGGAAACGGCCGACATCGACACCAGCAACAATAGCTGGCCGCGAAAAATCACGCCATCGCGCCTGGAACTGTTCAAGAGCGAGAAGTCGCCCAAGGATAACCTGATGCGCGATTTTCATACGCCATTGAAAGGCAAGAATGGCGGCTCGGCCAAGGGCGACGAGGCATGAAGCGCTGGCGCGCGCTGGCTTGCGCCACGCTGGCCTGCGCCAGCATGGCGGCCGGCGCCCACAATTTCCACATGGGTATCGCCGACATCAGCTATAACGCGGCCAGCGGCAGCACGGAAGTGGTGCACACCTACACGGGCCACGACGTCGAAGCGCTGCTGGCGAACCTGTACCAGCGCCAGTTCGACCTGGGCCAGGAGGACAGCGAAGCGGCCCTGCGCCGCTATGTCGAAAAACAGTTTTACCTCGTGGGGCCGGATGGCAAGCGCCTGCGCCTGAACTGGGTCGGCATGAAGGTCAATGCCGACAACGTGATGATCTTCCAGGAGATCGAACGCACGCGCCTGGCCCCCGCCACGCGCATCCATAACCAGTTGCTGATCGACTTCCTGCCCAGCCAGCGCAATACCCTCAACGTGCAGGACAGCGGCAGCATCCAGACGTTGATCTTCGACCGCCAGAACACGGAACTGCCGATCCGCCAAGTCCCACCACACCCATGACGCCACGCCATCTTCCCCTCCTCCTCGCCACCCTGTTTTCCGCAGCGACCGCCCACGCCGACGACATCTTCCAGCGCGTGCTGGTCGACGGTTCGCGCCTGAACCAGCTGGGCGTGGCCGATTCGGCCAACGCGGGCAGCGTCACGCAACAGCAGCTAGACGCGCGCACCAGCTACCGGCCAGGCGAACTGCTCGAAGCCGTGCCGGGACTGATCGTCAGCCAGCATAGCGGCGAGGGCAAGGCCAACCAGTTCTACCTGCGCGGCTTCAATCTCGATCACGGCACGGATCTGCGCACCACCGTCGACGAGATGCCCGTCAACCAGCGCAGCCATGGCCACGGCCAAGGCTGGACGGACCTGAACTTCCTGATCCCCGAACTGGCCATGCGTCTCGACTACAAAAAGGGGCCGTATTCGGCGGAGCAAGGCGATTTCTCCTCGGCCGGCGCGGCGTCCGTCGTCTACGCGAACCGCCTGACGCAAGGCATCGCCAGCGTGGGCATCGGGCAGAACGGCTTTCGCCGCGCCCTGCTGGCCGATTCGCTCGATGCGGGCGACGGCAGCCTGCTGTACGCGCTCGAAGCTCAGCACAACGATGGCCCGTTCACGCAGCCGGACCGCTACCGCAAGCTCAATGGCGTGCTGCGCTACAGCGAAGGCTATGCCAACAACGGCTTCAACGTCACGGCCATGGCGTATGACGCCAGCTGGAACGCCACCGACCAGATTCCGCTGCGCGCCGTACAGGACGGCACGCTGGGCCGCTTCGACGCCATCGATGCCAGCGATGGAGGCAAGGCGCAGCGCTACAGCCTCTCGGGCGCCTGGCGCCAGACAACGGACGACATGTCGTCCAGGGTCAGCGCATATGTGATCGCCAACCGCCTGGCCCTGTTCTCGAATTTCACGTATGCGATGGATGACCCCGATAACGGCGACCAGTTCGCCCAGCCGGACCGGCGCGTGACGTCCGGCATCAACGCCAGCCACACCTGGCACCGCCACACGGACAGGGGCAGCAGCGACACCACCATCGGCCTGCAGCTACAGAACGACAATATCCACAATGGCCTGTACAACACGCGGCAGCGGCAGACCCTGTCAACCACGCGGCAAGACCATATCGTCGAATCGAGCCTCGGCGTGTATGGCGAAAACAGCACGCGCTGGTCGCGCTGGCTGCGCACCGTGGCCGGCCTGCGCGCGGATGCCTACCGCTTCGACGTGCGCAGCGACCGCGCCGCCAATTCAGGCAAGGCCAGCGACCATTTGTTCAGCCCCAGCCTGAGCGTGATCGCCGGGCCGTGGCGCGATACGGAAGCGTATTTCAACATCGGCAATGGCTTTCACAGCAACGATGCGCGCGGCACGACGATCACGGTCGACCCGAAGACGGGCGAGGCGGCCGACAAGGTCACGCCTCTGGCGCGCTCGCGGGGACTGGAACTGGGCTTGCGCAGCGCCGCCATCGCCGGCCTGCAAACCTCGCTGTCGCTGTACCGCCTGGACTTCGATTCCGAACTGCTGTTCATCGGCGACGCTGGCGCCACCGAGGCGGGCCGCCCCAGCCGCCGCTATGGCATCGAGTTTTCCAGCTACTACAAGGCGGCAAGCTGGCTGTCGCTGGACCTGGACCTGGCGTATGCGCGCGCACGCTCGCGCGGCAGCGACCCGGCGGGCGATTTCATCCCCGGCGCCATCGAAGGCGTAGCCCAGCTGGCCATGACGGTGACGCCGCCGGGGCCATGGTCGGGTTCTTTGCGCCTGCGCTACTTCGGTCCACGCCCCCTGATTGAAGACAACAGCGTGCGCTCCGCGGCCAGCGTGGGCTTGAACGGGCGCATCGCCTACCAGATCGACAAGACCTTGCGCGTGGAACTGGAAGGCTACAACCTGGCCAACCGGCGCGACTCGGCCATCGATTACTACTATGCCTCGCGCCTGCCCGGCGAGGCGCAGCCCGTCGACGACATCCACTTCCATCCGGTGGAATCGCGCTCGCTGCGCCTGACCCTGGTAAAGAATTTTTAACTCAACAAGAATAATTCCTGTCGCACTGCACAGGAAACGCCGCGAAGTCGTAGAATGCCAGGCTGGATAAACTGAGACAGGCCGCATTGCGGCCAGCACCGCCATGAGCACTTCCGCACCGATCTTTACCGACCCGTCCCACGTCAAGGATGCCTTGCGCGATGACGGCTATGCCGTGCTGCGCCCGCAGGACGTGGCCGCGCTGGCCGGCTGCCCGCTGGCCGCGCTGCGCGCGCTGGAGCCGAGCTGGAATACCCTGGCGCTGGACAATTACCTGAAGGATGGCGGCCGCTATCGCCGCCGGCGCCACTCGTGCTTCGTGCAGGATGGCGAGCGCCTGACCCAGACGGCGCACCGTCCGCACTGGCAACCGGTGGAATACAACGCCCTGCACGGCGGCATGCACCGCCTGTTCGAACCGGTCGAAGCGGCTATCGTCGCGCAAGCGGCCTGGCAGCAGCTGATCCGCGCGCTGGGCGACGCCTGCTCGCAGGTGAAGGGCAGCCAGCCCTGGTTCATCGAGGCGCACCAGTTCCGCATCGATACGACCGATGGCATCGGCCGGCCCACGCCGGAAGGCGCGCACCGTGACGGCGTCGATTTCGTCGCCGTGCTGCTGATCGGACGCGAACAGGTCAAGGGCGGCGAGACGCGCATCTTCGAAGCAGACGGCCCCAACGGAAAGCGCTTTACCCTGACCGAACCGTGGTCGCTGCTGCTGCTCGACGATGCAGCCGTGATCCACGAATCGACGCCGATCCAGCCCATCGGCGAACATGGCCACCGCGATACGCTCGTGCTGACCTATCGCGCAGGCCAGTTCCAGGGCGAAAACTGACAAGCGGCCACAGCATTCCCTGTGGCCAAAATAGTTACTTGGAAGTTACTTTTGCAGACCTAAATCCGATATAGTCATACGATGTCGATATTGTGCGCTCACTGCGCCCAGCATCACCACACTGAAATCCTAGGAGAGGTCTGTGGACTCCAACAACCAAATCAAGCCTGACGAAATCGAGATCCTGATCGTCGAGGACAGCCCGACCCAGGCGGAGCGCTTGCGCCGCCTGATCCAGTCCCTGCACTATAACGCGCGCGTGGCGGCGAATGGCCAGCTGGCCCTGGCCGCCATCCGCGAGCGCAAGCCGCACCTGGTGCTGTCCGATATCGTCATGCCTGAAATGAATGGCTACGACCTGTGCCGCGCCATCAAGTCCGATCCGACCCTGCGCGACATCCCCGTGATCCTCGTCACCTCGCTCAACGATCCGAAGGACATCATCCGCGGCATCGAGTGCGGCGCCGACAATTTCATCCGCAAGCCCTACGCGGAAGACTATCTGCTCAACCGCATCAGCCACATGCTGATGAACCAGAAGCTGCGCAAGAACCAGAATGTGGAAATCGGCATCGCCCTGTACCTGGGCGACCAGAAGCATTTCATCAATGCGGAACGCCAGCAAATCCTCGACCTGCTGATCTCCACGTATGAGCAGGCGGTGCAGGTCAACGGCGAGCTGCAGGCGCGCGAACGCCAGGTGATCGAGCTGAACATGCGCCTGGCGCACCATGCGGCCGAACTGGAAACCATCAACCGCGAAATCGCCCTGAAAAACCTGGAACTGGCCGAAGCGAGCCGCATGAAGTCTGCCTTCATCGCGAACATGTCGCATGAACTACGCACGCCATTGAACGCCATCATTGGCTTCACGGGCGCGCTGCTGATGAAACTGCCCGGTCCCCTGACGTCCGACCAGGACAAGCAACTCAATACCATCCGCGCCAGCGCGCGCCATCTGCTCTCGCTGATCAACGACATCCTCGACGTCGCCAAGATCGAAGCGGGCAAGCTGACCCTGTCGATCGAACCCGTGCACTGCCAGGAGCTGATGGCAGACGTGGCCGACACGCTGCGCCCCCTGGCCCAGCAAAAAGGCCTGGCGCTGGAAATGGCACTGGGAGAAGCGGGCCAGCCGCCCGCCATCATCGACACGGATCGCCGCGCGCTGACGCAAATCCTCATCAACCTGCTCAACAACGCCATCAAATTCACGGAACAGGGCACGGTGCGCATCAGCCTGTCCCAGCGCGACGAAGACGGCGTGCTGGTGACGGAAATGAGCATCGCCGACAGCGGCGCCGGCATCAAGGAAGAAGACCAGGCCAAGCTGTTCCAGGCCTTCTCGCAGCTCGATTCCACCTCCACGCGCCACGTGGAAGGCGCGGGACTGGGCCTGTACCTGTGCCAGAACCTGGCCAACGCCATCGGCGGCGCGCTGTTCTTCAACAGCGACTACGGTTCCGGCAGCACGTTTACGCTGGCACTGCGCAGCAAGGCCTGACTTTCTGTGCGCCGCAGCATGGAATGCTGATTTTTTGCCATCCAGAAGAGACCGATACAGTAGTTCTACGGTATTGCACTGCACCATTTTCGGCGCTATAGTAGAACTGTCTCCTCCAATTCGTTCTCCGAACATTGGATTCCGCCCGCGAATACAACCGCGGGCTTTTTTTTGCCTGCGTTTTTCACGCATCTTCATCCTTTCTTAACTAAATCAAACGATTTAGTTATATCAATCGTTTGAGATATATGATTAAATCTCCGGCATGATTGAAAAAAACGCCATCCCCACCTCCCACGCCGACGACGGGCGCAAGCCCCGTTCCGACGGCGAACAGTCGCGCGAGCGGCTGCTGCATAGCGCCATCCGCCTGTTTGCCGAGCAGGGCTACGCCAAGACGTCCACGCGCGAACTGGCGCAGGCGGCCGGCACGAACGCGGCGGCCATCAGCTACTATTTTGGCGACAAGGCGGGCCTGTACCGCGCCGCCTTCTCCCATCAACTATCGAATCCACAAGACAATATCGCCCTGTACGAGCAACCCCATTTCACCCTGCGCCAAAGTCTGGAAGGCTTTTATGCGCAATTGCTCGCCCCCATGCAGCAGGGAGAAATCGCGCGCGACTGCATGCGCCTGTGGTGCCGCGAGATGCTCGAACCGACGGGCCTGTGGGCGCGCGAGGTTGACCAGAACATCCGTGCCGAACACGAGGCGCTCACGCGCGTGCTGGCACGCCACCTGGGCGCGCCCGACAACAGCGACGACATGCACCGGCTGGCCTTTTCCATCGCCTCGCTGGCCCTGCAGCACATGGTCGGCGCCGAGGTGCTGCACACCTTGCGTCCGCAACTGCTGGAATCGCCGCGCGCGATCGACACCTGGCTGGTGCGCATGACCGACTACGCGCTGGCCATGGCCGACGTGGAGCGCCGGCGCCTGGCCCTTCCTCCCTCTCCCCCCACCGCTCAACGACAAGCAGAAGGACAAGCATGACGACTATTCGATGCACCGTTCAACGCGTCCTGGCCGCCAGCATCGTGCTGGCGCTGGGCGGTTGCGCCCTGCAGGGGCCGCCCGCAACGGTGGCCGCCAGCACGCCCGCGCAGTGGCAGGCGCCGCTGCCGCATAACGGCAAGCTGACGGACCTGTCCAGCTGGTGGCAGGGCCAGGGCGACAGCCTGCTGGTGGAATTGATCACCGACGCACAGCAGGTCAGCCCGACCATCGCCGCCGCCGGCACGCGCATCGTGCAGGCGCGCGCGGACCGCATCGCCGGCGGCGCCGCGCTGGCGCCCACGCTCGATGCGACAGGCAGCGTGGTGCGCACCAGCCAGCAATCGGCGCAGCCCAGCGGCACCACCTCGCAGGCGGCCTTGCAGGCTTCGTGGGAAATCGATGTGTTTGGGGCCAGGCGCGCCACGCGCGATGCGGCGCAAGAACGCTACGACAGCGCCCGCGCCGGCTGGCATGAAGCCCGCGTCTCGGTCGCCGCCGAAGTGGCAAACCAGTACTACGCCTTGCGCACCTGCCAGCAATTGCAGGCCGTGGCCGAACAGGATGCCGTCTCGCGACGCGACTCGGCGCGCCTGACGGAACTGAGCGCCGGCGCCGGCTTCCAGCCGCCCGCCAATGCCGCCCTGGCCCGTGCCAGCGCCGCCGAAGGCGCCAGCCGCGCCATCGAACAGCGCGCCGCCTGCGACGTGAATGTCAAGGCGCTGGTGGCCCTGTCGGCCATGCCGGAAGACTCGCTGCGCCAGAAGCTGGCGGCCAGCCCGGCGGTCCTGCCCTCGCCCGTGGCGATTGCGCAACTGCCGGCGCAAACCCTGGGCCAGCGTCCCGACATCTACAGCGCCGAACGCGAAGTGGCGGCCGCCAGCTTCGAAGTGCGCGGCGCGCAGGCGCAGCGCTACCCTCGCCTGAGTCTGGCCGGCTCCATCGGCAAGGGCAATATCCGCGCCGGCGGCACCAGCATCACGGCCAGTACCTGGAGCATCGGCCCGCTGGCCGTCAGCCTGCCCATCTTCGACGGCGGCACCCGCCGCGCCCAGGTCGACGCGGCCACGGCGCGCTACGACGAAGCCGTGGTGAAATACCGCGCCGGCGTGCGCCAGGCCGTGCGCGAAGTGGAAGAGGCATTGGTGAACCTGGCCAGCACGGACGCGCGCAGCGGCCATGCGAAAACGGCCCTGGAAGGCTACCGCGTGTCGTTTGTCGCCACCGAGGACCGCTACAAGAATGGCCTGGCCAGCCTGATCGAACTGGAAGACGCGCGCCGCACGCGCCTGGCCGCCGAAAACACGGTGGTCAACCTCGAGCGCGAACGCAGCGCCGCCTGGGTGGCGCTGTACCGCGCCGCCGGTGGCGGCTGGAGCAGCAGCAGCAGCGCCATCGCCAACAACGCACCTTGACGGATACGACAACATGAAAAAAATGACCCTGAAACCGATGGCTCTCGCCCTGGCCGCCCTTTGCATTGTGCTGGGCGCCGGCGTGGCCCTGTACTCCCCTTCCTCCACGGCGGCCGACGACGCCAAGGATAAAAACGCGGCGCAAAAGCCGGCGCTCACCGTCACCACGGCCAAGCCGCAAACGGCCAGCCTGCCCATCAAGCTGAACGCCAACGGCAACGTGGCCGCCTGGCAGGAAGCCGTCATCGGCAGTGAATCGAACGGCTTGCGCCTCACCGAGGTGCGCGTGAATGTCGGCGACGTCGTGCGCGCCGGCCAGGTGCTGGCCGTGTTCTCGAACGATACGGTGAACGCCGACGTGGCGCAGGCGAAGGCCGCAGTGCTGGAAGCGGAAGCGAATGCGGCGGAAGCGGCCGCCAACGCGCAGCGCGCCCGCTCGCTGCAAAGTACGGGCGCCATCAGCGCGCAGCAGATCAGCCAGTACCTGACGGCCGAACAGACGGCCAACGCGCGCATCGCGTCCGCCAAGGCGCAACTGGCGTCGCAGCAGCTGCGCCTGAAATACACGCAGGTGCTGGCGCCCGACAGCGGCATCATTTCCTCGCGCTCGGCCACCGTCGGTTCCGTCGTGGGCGCCGGCACGGAACTGTTCCGCATGATCCGCCAGGGCCGCCTCGAATGGCGCGCCGAAGTGACGGCCACCGAGCTCATGAGCCTGAAACCGGGCACCCTGGCGCAGGTGAAGGCGGCCAACGGCAGCGTTTTGACGGGCAAGGTGCGCATGATCGCCCCTACCGTCGATCCGCAGACGCGTTCCGCCCTCGTGTATGTCGACCTGCCGGCCAGCGCCGGCAACAATGCGCCGTTCAAGGCCGGCATGTACGCCAGCGGCGAATTCGAACTGGGTAGCTCGGGCGCGCTGACGGTGCCGCAGCAGGCGATCGCCGTGCGCGATGGCTTCAGCTATGTCTTCCGCCTGAATGCCGACCAGCGGGTCAGCCAGATCAAGGTGCAGGCCGGACGGCGCCTGAGCGACCGCATCGAGATTTTAGGCGGCATCACGGCCGACACCACCATCGTCGTCAGCGGCGCAGGCTTCCTCAATGACGGCGACCTGGTACGCAATGTTCAAAACCCGGTAGCAACCCCGGTCGCAGCAGCAGCCAAGCCGGCCGCAGCGAAAAAGTAAGGAGAGGCCATGAATTTTTCCTCCCTCTCGATCAAGAATCCGATCCCGGCCATCATGCTGTTCGCGCTGCTGACCCTGGCCGGTCTGCTGGCTTACAAGGCCAATCCGGTGCAGGATTTCCCCGACATCGAACTGCCCATCGTCACCGTCAGCGCGGTGCTGCCAGGCGCCGCGCCGGCGCAGCTGGAAACGGAAGTGGCGCGCAAGATCGAGGACTCCGTCGCCACCCTGCAAGGCGTGAAAAACATCTACACCAAGGTGCTCGATGGCGTCGTCACGGTCACCGTCGAATTCATCCTGGAAAAGCAGATTGCCGAAGCCGTCAACGATGTGCGCGATGCCGTCGCGCGAGTCAAGGCGGACATGCCGGCCGAGTTGCGCGACCCCACCGTCACCAAGGCGTCCACGGCCGGGCGCGTGGTGCTGACCTTTATCGCCACGGCGAAGCCGGGCGTCGACAACCCGCTCGACTCTCCCGACCTGTCCTGGTTCGTCGACAACACGGTGGCCAAGCGCCTCCTGACCGTGCCCGGCGTGGGCGCCGTCACCCGCGTGGGCGGCGTCTACCGCGAGATCCAGGTGGAACTCGACGAAGCGCGCATGGCGGCATTGAAGGTCTCCGCCCTCGACGTCTCGCGCCAGTTGCGCCTGGTCCAGCGCGAAGCGCCTGGCGGCCGGGGCGACATCAGCGGCGCCGAGCAGTCGGTGCGCACCATCGCCACCGTGAAAACGGCCGATGAACTGTCGCGCGTGGAAGTGCCGCTGCCGGACGGCCGCCATGTGCGCCTGGACCAGGTGGCCACCGTGCGTGACACGGTCGCCGAACCGCGCGCGCTGGCCGAGCAGGATGGCAAGACGGTCGTCGCCTTTGAGGTGTTCCGCACCAAGGGCGCCAGTGAAGTGGCTGTCGCCAAGGGCGCGCGCGACGCCATCGCCGACCTGCAGAAGGAAAACCCCAACGTGGTGCTGCAGCAGTCGATCGACAATGCCTTCCCCGTCGAGGAAAACTTCGACGGCTCGATGGAGCTGCTGTACGAAGGCGCGCTGCTGGCCGTGCTGGTGGTGTGGTGGTTTCTGCGCGACTGGCGCGCCACCCTGGTCGCCGCCGCCGCCCTGCCCCTGTCCGTGATGCCGGCTTTCCTCGGCATCTACTGGTTCGGCTACACGCTCAATACCGTCACCCTGCTGTCGCTGGCCCTGGTCGTCGGCGTGCTGGTCGACGACGCCATCGTGGAAATCGAAAACATCGAGCGCCATCTGCGCATGGGCAAGTCGCCCATGGAAGCGGCCATGGAAGCGGCCGACGAAATCGGCATGGCGGTGATCGCCACCACCTTCGCGCTGGTGGCAGTATTCCTGCCGACGGCCTTCATGAGCGGCATTCCCGGCCTGTTCTTCAAGCAGTTCGGCTGGACGGCCGTGCTGGCCGTGCTGGCATCCTTGGTGGTGGCGCGTCTGCTCACGCCGATGATGGCAGCCTACATATTGAAACCGCTGCCGCACAAGGAAGAGCAGGATGGCTGGCTGATGACGCGCTATCTGACGGTCATGCGCTGGTGCCTGAACCACCGCGGCATCACGGCCATCGCCGCGGCCCTGTTCTTTGTCGGCGCCATCGCGCTCGTGCCGCTGCTGCCGACCGGTTTCGTGCCGGCCGCCGACCGCGCTCAGACGCAGATCAACCTGGAACTGCCGCCCGGCTCCACCCTGGGTGAAACGCAGGCCGTGGCAGCCCTGGCGCGCGATGCGGCCATGCGCACGCCTGGCATCCAGGGCGTCTTCAGTTCGATAGGCGGCGGCTCGAGCGGCGACGCCTTCGCCCCCGGCGCGGCGGCAGAAGCGCGCCGCGCCGTGCTGACCCTGACCACCGTGCACCGCACGGAGCGCAAGGAATCGATGGCGGACCTGGAAACGCAGCTGCGCCACAAGCTCGATACGATCCCCGGCGCCCGCTTCACGGTGGGGCCGCCCGACACGGGCGTCAAGATGCAGCTGGTGCTGCGCTCGGAAGACCCGGTGGCGCTGATGGCGGCGGCGCAAAAGGTCGAGCGCGAACTGCGCGGCCTGAAAGGCATCGGCAACGTCAATTCCAGCGCCTCGCTGGTGCGCCCGGAAATCATCGTGCGTCCCGATTTCGCCAAGGCGGCGGACCTGGGCGTGACGGCCGCAGCCATCGGCGAGACCGTGCGCGTGGCCACGGCCGGCGACTACGACACGGACCTGACGAAAATGAACCTGCCGGAGCGGCAAGTGCCGATCCGCGTCAAGCTGCCCAACAGCGTGCGCGCCGACCTAGCCGCCATCGAGCGCCTGACGGTGCCTGGCAAGAATGGCCCCGTGCGCCTGGCGAACGTGGCCAGCGTCACGATGGAAAGCGGCCCGGCGCAGATCGACCGCTTGAACCGCAGCCGCAACGTGACCCTCGACGTGGAACTCGGTTCGCGCACCCTCGGTGAATTGAACGTGGAAGCGCGCGCGCTGCCATCGATGAAGAATTTGCCGCCATCCGTGAAGATCGCCGAACTGGGCGACGCGCAGGAGATGGCCTCGCTGTTCGCCAGCTTCGGCCTGGCCATGCTGATCGGCGTGCTGTGCATCTACTGCGTGCTGGTATTGCTGTTCAAGGACTTCATGCAGCCGGTGACCATCCTGGCGGCGCTGCCGCTGTCGATCGGCGGCGCCTTCGTGGCGCTGCTGATCACGGGCAGCGCCCTGTCGATGCCATCGATGATCGGCCTGATCATGCTGATGGGGATCGTCACCAAGAACTCGATCCTGCTGGTCGACTATGCGATCCTGGCGCGCCAGGCCGGCATGAACCGCTTCGATGCGCTGGTCGATGCCTGCCACAAGCGCAGCCGCCCCATCCTGATGACGACGATTGCCATGGGCGCCGGCATGATGCCGCTGGCGCTGGGCTGGGGCGCCGACCCCAGCTTCCGTTCGCCGATGGCCATTACCGTGATCGGCGGCCTGATCACGTCGACCCTATTGAGCCTGCTGGTGGTGCCGGCCGTGTTCACCTACATCGACGACCTGGAGCACCTGCTCAAGCGCGGCATGGCCAGACTGCGCCGCCAGAAGGCGCCGCTGCGGCGCGATGACAAGGTAGCGCTGGAAAAATAGGCGTCGCCATTGTTTGCAAAATCGCCCCTCGCGGGCAAGGAAGCGAAGGACCGGCCGCCAGGCCGCGCTCCCTCGCTTCCATCTATCTGGCATACTGCGCCCATTCTCCATGAACGCAATCTGCCCTGCCTATGAATTACCGCACCCCGCTCGTCCTGCTACTGGTATCCGCGCTGCTCGGCGCCTGCTCGGAAAAGACCGCTCCCGCCAGCGCCGACCTGGCCGCTGACGTGGTAAGCGATGTCCCCGCTGCCGCTGACGATGCCGCATCGGCCGAACACGTGCCGCCGCCGGCCGCCACCGCCCCCAGGACGGAAGCGATGAACACGCCGCAGGCGCGCGAGCGTGAAGTGGGCATGATGCGCGCCATCTTCGGCAAGGACTACCGCAGCGACAGCGAGGATGCGCTGGCCGACCTGCCCGATCCTGACAACCACGTCGACAAACTCAGTTACGTGGTCAGTGCCGTCAGCCACAAGCTCCTGCCCGATGGCCGCGCCATCCTGGTGGCGAATGCGGAAACGGCCAACACGGAAGGCACGGCGGAATCGGCGCATGCCTCGTCGGGACTGTTGAACGTCTTTTTCCTGGCGCCCAAGGGCCAGCCGGAAGACGGCCAGTGGCAAGTCGTGAAACGCCTGGAAAACATCGCCGCCCTCGGTTCATCGGGGCAGCTCGGTGAAGTCCACTGGGTCATGCTGGGCGCGAACAAGCCGGGACTGGCGATCCGCCATGGCTATACGGGCCAGGGCTACACCATCACGCAACTGGCCCTGTTTGAAATCGGCGATGGCAAGGTAACCGCGCTCGATGGCGGCATGGACCTGTACTCGGACAATATGGGCGCCTGCACGCCGGACATGGATGAATGCTGGATGGTCGAAGGCAAGTGGCGCTTCGCCCCCGCGCGCAATGGCGGCGCCTACGATGACTTGCTGATCGATTTCAAGGGCGCCTCCGAGAAGATCAAGCCCGGCGTCACGGTCAAGCCGGATGAAGATCCGCCGCGCATCGCCACGCCGTTGAACGGACACGCGCGC
Source organism: Janthinobacterium sp. BJB301 (assembly GCF_002735685.1). Classification (NCBI taxonomy): domain Bacteria; kingdom Pseudomonadati; phylum Pseudomonadota; class Betaproteobacteria; order Burkholderiales; family Oxalobacteraceae; genus Janthinobacterium; species Janthinobacterium sp. BJB301. The sequence goes on from NZ_PDZJ01000002.1 coordinate 580,176, forward strand.
TATGCTTTCGATGGCAAGGGATATAAATTAATCGAAGGGAAAAACACGGTGCCTGGCGTTTGACGGGGTCGGACCCGCCGGGTCGGACCCCACGCACGCCAGCTACCTGCGCGCCGCCTCCAGGCGCACCAGCAGCGGCGCATACATGGCACGCGTATGGCTGCTCCAGCGGGCCATGGCGCTGTCGATATCGAGCAGCAGGCGTTCCGACAACACCTTGTCGCCCTGCTGCAGCGCCCAGATCGCGCACTCGGCGCGGCACTCGAAGCTGTTGTAGCGCGTCAGCGCGTCGTCGAATTCCGCCTTCGCCTCCACCTGGCGCCCGCTTTGCGCCAGCGCGCGCGCCGTCAGCAGGGACACCATCTCGGGACGGAAATGGATATCCGTGCGGCGGATGAATTCCAGGTGCGTCAAGGCCTCGGCGCCCCGTTCGCATTCCAGATAGGCGCGCGCCGCGCCCAGGCGAATTTCCAGGTCCGATGAAAACGCTCCCCGCAGGCAGGCTTCGTAGGTCGATGCCGCTTCCTGCGCGTCGCCCGCTTCGAGCAGCGCGCTGGCCAGGCGCATCTGGTTTTGCGCTGTCGGCGTGTACTCGAAAGCGGCTCTCGCCTCGCGCAGTTCGCGGTTCGGATCGAGCACTTGCACGGCCACCGAAGCGACCTTGCGCGCGCCTTGCGGCAGGCGCGAATTGGGCAGATAGATGGCGAAGAAATACACCACGCTGCCCAGCAGCGGGAACATGAATAAAATGAGCAGCCAGTACAGCTGCTGCCCGTTGCGCACCACGTGAACCGCAAAAAATACCGCGATCAGGATGTGGATGCCTATGCCAAAAATCGTCATGCTGCGACCTCGTTCGTGACGGGAGCAGCTGGCACCATGCCGCCGCTTTCCCCGGGCAGAATATTACACTGGCCACGGCAAACGACCGCGCCGTGCACGCGCGCCTATTCCGTCTTGGCGGACCAGCCGCCGCCCATGGCCCGGTACAGGTCGACCGAGGCGACAAGGACGCGCGTCTTCAGTTGCAGCAGCCCCACGTCGGCGCTGTACAGGGTGCGCTGGGCGTCGAGTTCTTCCAGGTACGAGGCGTAGCCATTGCGGTAGCGGTTGTGCGCGATGCGCAGGGTATCGGCCGCGGTGGCGCGGCGCGCCTCGTTTTCCACTGCTTGCTGCCGCAGGCGGTAGATGGCGCCCAGGCTGTTCTCCGTTTCGGCGAAGGCGTTGCGCACCACGTTTTCATACGCGTACACGAGCTGGTCGCGCTGCGCACCGGCCGCATCCGTCTGCGCCTGCACCCTGCCGCCATCGAACAGGGGACCGGCCGCCAGCGCCGTCAGCCGCCACAGGGCGGTGGGCGCATGCAGGAAATCAGTGAGGGTTGTGGCTTGCCCGCCGCCAACGGCCGTCAGCTTGAACGAGGGCAGCAGCTGGTCGCGCGTGGCGGCCAGGCTGGCGTTGGCTGCCGCCAGGTTGTGTTCCGCGCGCGCGATGTCGGGCCGCCGGCGCAGCAATTCGGAAGGCAGGCCGGCAGGCACGCCAGGCGCCGCCAGCTCCGCCAGCGGCAAGCCGCGCGCGATGGGACCGGGATTGCCGCCGACGAGGACGGCCAGCGCGTTTTCCTGCTCGAAGATCTGCCGCTGCAGCTGCGGCACCTGCTCGGCCGCCGCATGGTATTCCGATTGCGCCTGCAGCCATTCCAGGCGCGAACTGTAGCCCACCTCGAACTGCTTGCGCGCCAGCTCGCGCGACTGTTCGCGCAGCTGCAGGGTCGATTGCGTCAGCGCCAGCTGCGCGTCGAGGCCCCGCAAGTTCAGGTAGCTCGTCGCCACGCTGGCGGCGATCGACAGGGCTGCCGCATCGAGACTGGCCTGTTCGGCGCGGTAGCTCTCGCCCGCTGCATCGCTCAGACTGGCCAGCCGGCCCCACACATCGATTTCATAACTGGCCTGCAGTTCGGCCTGGAAGACGTTCGTCACATACGGCTTGCCGCTCGACGCCAGGGTGCGCGTGCGCGTCGGCGAGCCATCGAAGGCCAGGCTGGGCGCGCGGTTCGCATCGGCCTGCGCCAGGCGCGCGCGGTATTCCTGCACGCGGGCGCGCGCCACGCGCAAGTCGCCATTGCGCGCCAGCGCCTCGCCCACCAGATCACTTAAAACCGGATCGCCGAACGCCTGCCACCACAGCTGTTCCACCTGTGTGCCATGCGCGGACGCTGCGCCGCCCTCGCCTTGCGCGCGCCAGCCGGACGGCAGTTGCAGGGCCGATGCGGGCGGCGGTGGCGCGTTGGCGGCGCAGCCCGCCAGCGCCAGCACGCCAGCAATCAGCAGGAGGCGGCGCCTCATGGCTTGGCCTTCGCGGTCGCCTTTTTCGGTGCAGGCGGTGGCGCGGGATTGTCCGCCGAGTCGTTCAGCACGGCCGACGTGTCGACGCTGACCACCACCGACATGCCCGGCACCAGGCGGCGCGCATTCGCCTGGCCCGCATCGATGCGGATGCGCACGGGAATGCGCTGGGCGATTTTGAGGTAGTTGCCCGTCGCATTATCGGCCGGCAGCACGGAAAACTCGGAGCCGGTGGCCGGCGAGATCCGTTCCACCTGGCCCGTCAGCACGGCACCATCGAGCGCGTCGACGTGGAAGGTGGCGCTCTGCCCTTCCTGCACGCCATTCATCTGCGTTTCCTTGAAATTGGCAATCACCCACATCTGGCGCGGCACCAGCGCCATCAGCTGCGCACCAGAGTTCACATACGCGCCCTGGCGCACCGTCACCTGGCCCAACTGGCCGTCGGATGGCGCCACGATGCGCGTGTTATCGAGGTCGATCTTCGCCGCCTTGACGGCCGCCTGCGCATTCGCCACGGCCGCTTCCAGCGCCTGCTTGTTGACCACCACACTGTGCACGCTTTGCTGGGCGATGTCGAGATTGGCGCGCGCCTGCGCCAGCGCCGCCGCCATCTGCGCCTGCGCGGCGCGCGACTGGTCGTGTTCGCGCTGCGACAGGGAACCGTCTGCCACCAGCTGCTCCACGCGATTCAGATCGGCGCTGGCCTTGCGCGCCTGCGCTTCCGCATTGGCCATCACGGCCTCGCTGACGGAAATGCCCGCCTGCGCGCTGGCCTTTTGCTGCGCCCAGTTCGACAGCGCCGCCTGCTGCGCGGCCAGCTGGGCCTGCGCCTGTTCGTAGCGCTGCTGGTAGATGCGGTCGTCGATGCGCACCAGCAGCTGGCCTTCCTTGACGTCCATGAAGTCCTGCACCGTCACTTCCACCACATAGCCCGACAGCTGCGTGCCGATGATGGTCACCTGGCCCCGCACGGTGGCGTTTTCCGTCGTCACGATGGGGCTGGTGAACGGCGGCAGCCGCCACGCATACAGCACGATCAGCACGCCCACCAGGGCCACGGAGGCAAAGGCCAGCGCGGACAGCCACTGGTGACGCCGGTCCGGCTGCGGCGGCGTGCTGCTTGCCGCGGGCGCCGGGGCAGGTGGCGCAGCGGGTGCTGGTGTTGGTACTGGCGGCGTGGTGTTATTTTCTGTCATTGCTCGGTTCCGAATTGGTAATGGGGACGATGGCCATGGCCGTCTGCGCATCGCGCACGGGGCCGACCAGGCGACGCGCGCCGGTGGTGATGCGGGTCCAGGACTGGCTGACCAGCATCCATATCAGGGTGGCGATGGCGACGCCGGCGATCATCAAAAAAACATCGTTATAGGCCAGCACATTGGCTTCGCGCGTGGCGATGGCACCCAGGCGCGCCACGCCCTGGGCGCTGCGCAAGGCAGGGTCCGTCAGCACGCCGCCATAGCTTGCGGCTCCGGACTGCACGCGCGCGGCCACTTGCGGGTCAAGCATGGTGAGATGCTCGACCAGGTAGCTGGAATGGTATTTTTCGCGCGCCGTCTGGATGGTGCCGACGATGGCCGCACCAAGCAGGCCGCCCAGGTTCTGCGTCATGGTAAACATCACGGAAAAGCTGACCAGGTTGCGCGGTTCGGCGATGACGGCGCCCATGCCGGCCACCATGGTGGGACCGAGGAAATACGTGCCGCCAAAGGCCAGCAGGAACTGGCTGACATACATGTTGACGGGGCGCGTCTGGCTGGTGGCATGCGCGTCGATCAGGGCGCCTGCAGCGATCAGCAGCAGCGCGAACATCAGCGAGCGGTTCAACGTCGCCGGATTGATCGTCAGCGCGCTGACCACCAGGCCCGCCACGCTGCCCAGGAGCACGACAACGAACAGGTTTTGCATCTGGTCCGTGTTCAAGCCCAGCGCCTGCAGGAAGCCGACGGCGCCCGTCGATTCGGACAGCACGATACGAAACAGCAGCACGGATAAAAACAGCTTGGCGATCTTGCCCGTGGTGAGCCAGCGCGTGTTGAGCAGCGGGCGCGCCCGGTTATGCTCGATGGCCAGCGAGGCGGCGATCAGCACGATCGAGCATGCCAGGCACACGCCCACCCACTCGGATTCCATCCACCACGCCGTGCGCCCCTGCGCCAGCACGGCGCACAGCAGGGCCACGCCGGGCGCGAACAGGATGAAGGTGAGGAAATCGAGCGGCTCGAACGTCTGCACCCTGTCGCCGGGCGGCAGTTTCAGGGCCAGCACGCAGCCCAGCGCCAGCAGGGCCAGTCCCAGCTCGAACAGGTACAGGCCATGCCATTCGCCGATCTGCAGCAGTTCGGAAGTGAAGATGCGCGCCAGGGGCAGCGCCAGCTGGGCAAAACCGAGGCCCAGCACCACGCCCTTCAGGCGGTGCCGCGCGGGAAACGCCTGCAGGGTGTAGTACAGCCCCAGCACCCCCAGCGCGCCGCCCACCATGCCATGCGCGGCGCGCACGGCGATCGCGGACGGCAAGGTATTCGCATACAAGTGGGCGAAGGTGACGAGCGCATACAGCACCAGGAACGCCTCCGTGAACAGGCGCAGGCCGAACTGCTGGCGGAACTTCACCAGCAGCAGATTCATGGAAACGATGGTCATCACGTAGGCCGCCGGCAGCCACTGCATCTGGTAGGCATAGGCAGCCAGCGAACCTTGCAGGTTCAGCAAATTGGCAGTCACCAGGCCGTTGCCCAGTCCCCCCGTCAGCGCGACGATCAGGCCGACGATGAAATACGCGACACGCTTGGGCGTCGAATGTTCGGGCATCGATGGCGACCCGGGCAAGGTCGGGCGTTCGCCCGGCCCCCAGGTGCGAGGTGTGTACTTGTCCATGCAGTAATCGCGATCCGGTTTGCTGAAGCCGTTCCTTGCTGCTGTTCTGCTTCCTTCAAGCAAATAGTTGCAAATGAACAGTTCTAGTCAGCAGCATATCACCGCAGGACGTTTTTATTGTTTACATTGTTGCAGGGCGTTGCGCATGCAGCTCAAACAGCATAGGCAACGGGGCCGGCGGATCCGGCCCCCGTGCTGATGCAGCCACTCACACCCTCGGCGGATCCGTCTCGCGCGCAAACGCCCGGTGCGCGGCCAGCGCCTTTTTAAAGGCCGCCACGGCTTTCACCACGTCGCCGGAAGGCGCGACGATGATGGCGGGATCCGGCTTGCCATCGGGCAGGGTCGCCGGTACGCCAGCCTTGTCCAGCAAGTCCTTGCCGGCGCCGCTGGCCAGCATCGGCTTGCAGTGGCGGTATTGCAGGCGCAGGAAGTCGAGCGCGTTGGCGTCACTGCCCAGCTGCTGCACGGCACCCTGGCCGTCGGGAAGCACCACGGCGTCGAACAGCACGGACGGTCCCGCCTCGAGCGAGATTTCCACGTCGAGCGGCGCGCCGCCGCTGGTGTCGACTTTGCCCAGGTGGCTGCCCACCAGGCGCGGCACGGCGCCATCGGCCAGCAGCGAGGCATAGATATTGCGCACTTGCGCGCCATCGCTGCCCGGCCCCACCAGGATGGCCACGCGCAAGGTATGGATACCCGTCTTGCCGGGGCGGAAAAAGAGCGACAGGGCTGGCGATGGCGGATATGCCGGCAGCGGCTCCAGGGAGGCGCGCGGCATGACGGGCGGCAGCGCCAGGCCCAGGCCATCGGCCAGGCGCTGCGCCAGGGTCTCGTCGACATTACGCAGCATGGCGACGATGCGCTGGCGGATCGCCACCGTCTGCACCTTGCTCAGCTCAAAGCGGAACGCATGCACGATATGGTCTTGTTCCACCGGCGTCTGGCTGATCCAGAACAGGCGCGCCTGACCATAATGCTCGGCGAATTTCTCGGGCTTGCCGCGCACCTTGTCGCCTTCGGCGGAAGCGGGAAAACTGTTGAAACCCTTCGCGCCCGCCTGGAACGGGCAGCCGCCCGCCAGCGAGTTCGGCTCGTACGCGACCCGGCCCCGGTTGATGGCCTGCCGGTGGATGCCGTCGCGCTGGTTGTTGTGCACGGGCGCCAGCGGCGCATTGATGGGGATTTCATGGAAGTTGGCGCCGCCCAGGCGCGTCAGCTGGGTATCGACATAGGAATGGATGCGTCCCTGCAGCAACGGGTCGTTGGAGAAATCGATGCCGGGCACGATGTGCGCCGTGCAGAACGCCACCTGCTCCGTCTCGGCGAAAAAATTGTCCGGGTTGCGGTTCAAGACCATTTTTCCGACGGGGACAAGAGGGACAAGTTCTTCTGGAATCAGCTTGGTCGGATCGAGCACGTCGAAGGGGAACGCTTCCGCCTGTGCTTCCGTGAAGACCTGGAAGGACAACTCGTATTCGGGATACTCGCCGCACTCGATGGCTTCCCACAGGTCGCGCCGGTGGAAGTCGGAATCGGCGCCGCTGATCTTGACGGCTTCGTCCCACACGAGCGAGTGCGTGCCGGCCATCGGCGACCAGTGGAATTTGCAGAACACGGACTGCCCCTTGGCATTCACGAGGCGGAAGGTATGCACGCCGAAGCCCTGCATCATCCGGTAACTGCGCGGGATGGCGCGGTCCGACATGGCCCACATCAGCATGTGCGTGATTTCCGGCGACAGCGAGGCGAAATCCCAGAAGGTGTCGTGCGCGCTGGCCGCCTGCGGCATGCCATTGTGCGGTTCGGGCTTGACCGCATGCACGAGGTCGGGGAATTTCATCGCATCCTGGATGAAGAAGACGGGGATGTTATTGCCCACCAAATCCCAGTTGCCTTCATCCGTATAAAACTTCACGGCAAAGCCGCGCACGTCGCGCGCCGTATCGGTCGAACCGCGTTCGCCGGCCACCGTGGAAAAGCGCACGAAGACGGGCGTGCGCTTGCCCGCCTTGGCGAACAGCCTGGCGCGCGTATGCTTGCTTTGCTCCTTGTAGCATTCGAAGTAACCGTGGGCAGCCGAACCGCGCGCATGCACGACGCGCTCGGGGATGCGCTCATGGTCGAAATGCGTGAGCTTTTCACGCAGGATGAAATCTTCCATCAGGGTGGGGCCGCGCAAGCCCGCCTTCAGCGAGTTCTGGTTGTCACCCACGGGCACGCCCTGGTTGGTCGTCAGCACGCAGCCGCTATCGTCGCTACGGGCGCCATCCAGCGAGCTATTCAGCGCATTCTCGCCCAGCGCGGGCTGGCCGTCACCCGTCTTCGGAGAAGGTAGCGTTTCGCCCGTGGTGCTGGCCGTGGCCAGCGCTTCGCCGGTCGCCACATGCACGCCTTCGACCGGCGTGCGCGCCGCCTCGCCATACTGGCCATCCTCCTTGGGATTGACGGCCATGGCGGCGGCCAGCTGCTGGCCGGCGGCCGTCTTTTGCAGCAGCGCGCGGGCCACGTCGTTGTCCGCGCCCAGGCTGTGCGGCGCATTGCTGTCGGATGGGCCGGACATGCTGCTCAATACGGAACCAGCACCGTCCGTGGACGGCGTTTTCTTGTTGCTAGCCATTACATCTCCTGTGAGTAATTTGCCCCGGGAAGTAACGCTACAACTCCCTCATTCAGCGCACGAACAGGGCAATCAAAATAATGATGGGAATAGGTATGCCGATCAACCACAACAAAATGGAGCGCATCATCACTCTCCTTTACCGCTTGCTGCTACCTTGTGCGCGTGGGCGCTGGCACGGCCCGCAGACCGGGCCAGCGCCCACGACAACGACAACGACCTTGCCTGGCTGCGTACAGTTACTTACGCGAACCCAGCAGTTTCGACAGGCCATAACCGGCTGCCGCCGCAATCAGCAAGGACACGGCCGGACGCTCGCGCACATAATCGCGGCCCGTCTCGCCGGCGCGCTGGCAGGCTGCGCCCAATTGTTTGCCGCGCGCCATCAAGGTTTCGGAAGCCTTGTTGACGGTGTCGCTGACCTGGCCCATGCGGTCGCCCACCTGGTCCACGCCGTCATGGGCGCGCGTGGCCACCTTGTCGGCCAGAGGCTGGGCCTGGCTTGCCACCTTGTCGATGGTGCGGTGCAAATCCTGGCGGGTATCCTGGACGGTGCCGTTCAAATCGGAGCTGGTTTTTTCAATCGCGTTCATGATGGTTTCCTTTAACAGTGAATAATTTCAACCATGCTCGATGCCGTGACCGAATCATGATTCTCCTCGCTTCGGGGAAAAAGAAGCGGCTAAACGCTGCCGGGCTGAGCCATATCAAACAGTGGATCAGCAGCAAGCTGTTGGTACTACCTTAACCGCCCCCGCCACGCGCCACCGTGCGCTGCCACACCTTGAGACGCAGACTTAAATGCCTGTTGGAAATAGCAATCCCCGCCGGCCTGGCGGGACGGGCGGGCAAACCATCCGTCATGCATCGTCCTGAAGATACAGCCCGCCACGCATAAATGTATGGATTTTTTCAAGGCTTCAGCCCATAATTACGAGAAGCAATACCCATACATAAAAAAAAATGCCCCAATCCAAATCCATACAAGAAGAAAGCCAGGCCAGCGCGTGGATCACGCCCTTCGTGCAGCATGGCGGCCCGCGCTACCTGCAGATCGCCGACATGCTCGAGCGCGCGTTGTCCGACGGCAGCCTGCGCCCGGGCGACCGATTGCCGCCGCAGCGCCGCCTGGCCGCCCTGTACCAGGTCGACCTGACGACGGTAACGCGCGCCTACGACGAAGCCAAGCGCCGCAACCTGCTGGAGGGACATGGCGCGCGCGGCACCTATGTGGCGGCGCCGAAAGTGGAATTGACGCAGATGCTGGACCTGAGCATGAACATCCCGCCACCGCCCGTGGGCGTGGATTTCGGCGACTTGCTGAAACAGGGCGTGGCGCAAGTGCTGATGCGCACGGACAGCGATCTGTTGATGAGTTATCACCTGGGCGGCGGCGGCAAGGCCGACCGCGCGGCGGGCGCCGTCTGGCTCGCGCCCATGTTCGGCGACGTCGATGCGGAACATGTGGTGGCCTGTCCCGGCGCGCAGGCGGCGCTGGCGGCGCTGATCTTGACTCTCAGCCGGCCCGGCGACAGCATCCTGACGGAAAGCGCCGTGTACCCGGGCCTGCGCCTGGCGGCGAGCCAGCTGAACCGCAAGGCCATCGTCGTGGAAACGGATGCCGACGGCATGCTGCCCGAAGCGCTGGAAAAGGCTTGCCGCAAGCACCAGGCGCGCCTCGTGTATTTGAACCCGACCCTGCAAAACCCGACAGCGCACACCATGCCGGCCGCGCGCCGCCTGGCCATCACGGAGGTGGTGCAGCGCTGCGGCATGCACATCATCGAGGATGACCCATACTGGCTGCTGGCGTCCGACGCACCGCCCCCGCTGGCCCATTACGCGCCCGCCCACGTGTCGTATATCGCCACCCTGTCGAAATGCCTGGCGCCGGGCCTGCGCATGGCCTACACCTTGATCGCCGAGGTGCAGCTGCGCGAACGCTTCCTGCAGGCCATGCGCTCGTTTTCCCTGATGGCCACGCCCCTGACGACGGCGCTGACGACGCAATGGATACACGACGGCTCCGCGCACGCGCTGCTGGCCGGCATACGCAGCGAAGCGGACGCGCGCCAGGACGTCATCCGCACGATGTTGACGGGCACCAGCCAGCCGCACAGCAACGGCATCCACGTATGGTATTCACTGCCCAGCTACTGGACCTCGCGCGAACTGGCCGCCACGGCCCGCGCCCAGGGCGTGGCCGTCACGGCCTCGGACGCCTTCTACGACAACCGCCCGCCGAACGCCATCCGCATTTCGCTGGGCAGCATCCGCGACCGCGCACGCCTGGCCAACGCATTAAAGAAATTATCACTGCTGCTGGCGCACAAGCCGGCGCTGCCCCGGGAATTCGTCATTTAACGGCGCAGCCGCGCATCGAGCGAATAACGTCCCGCGCCACTGATGGCAATCGTGCCAAAGACGATGATCAGCAGCCAGCCGAACTGGCCGTCGGCGATGCTCCAGTCCGGGTGCACGAGCAGCATCGACACGCCCAGCAGGAACAGCAATGGCAGGCAGGCCAGGCGCGTCAGCAAGCCGGCGGCGACCAGCAGCGGGCAGAGGATTTCCGCGAACAGGGCGCAGTACAGGGTGACGGCGCGCCCCAGGTGCAGCGGGTCGTCGATATGCGCCAGTTCATCGGAGAAGTGCAGCAGTTTGGGCAAGCCGTGCACGTGCAGTACCAGCAGCGCGCCCGTCACGCGCGCAAACAGCAAGCCCGCATCGGGCAAGAAGGGGCCGGCCAGCGCCGCCATCCAGTGTTTCTTCATGTTTACTCCAGTGGGAAAGCCAGGCGGCGCGGCGCGACGCTGCCAGCCATCATAGGCAGGCGGGCGCCTGGGCGCGACTGGTCTTTTGGCAGAGGCGCCGGCGCGCGCGAAGGCCTAGACTGGCCGATGCCATTACTGGCTCAGGCCGTAACTGGTCCCTCCCCCATCCCCGAAGGAAATGCATCATGTCGAAGAAAATCGAAGCCGAAGAAGTCACATCCCGCCGCAAGCTGCTCGTCAGCGTCGCCGGTGTCGCCGCCGGCGCGGGCCTGCTGGCCGCCGGTGGCGCCAGCGCCGCCGCCAAGCCAGCCGCTGCCGCTACGGCGGCACCGGGCAAGCTCACCGTCAACAGCGTCACCGTCAAGGACGGCGCCGTCATCCACTTCAAGGACTGGGGCAGCGGCACGCCCGTCGTCTTCAGCCACGGCTGGCCACTGCAGGGCGACGCCTGGGAAGACCAGATGATGTTCCTGGCCAGCCACGGCTACCGCGTGATCGCGCACGACCGCCGCGGCCACGGCCTGTCCAGCCAGCCATGGCAGGGCAATGACATGGATACCTACGCCGACGACCTGGCCACCCTGCTCGACGCGCTCGACATCAAGGGTGCGACCCTGGTCGGCCATTCGACGGGCGGCGGCGAAGTGGCGCGCTATATCGGCCGCCATGGCGAAAAGCGCGTGGCCAAGGCCGTGCTGGTGGGCGCCGTGCCGCCGCAGATGGTCAAATCGGAGACGAATCCCGGCGGCTTGCCGATGTCCGTCTTCGACGGCATCCGCGCCGGCGTGCTGGCCGACCGTTCGCAATTTTTCAAGGACCTGACGGTGCCGTTCTTCGGCGCCAACCGTCCCGGCAACAAGGTGTCGCAAGGCATGCGTGACACTTTCTGGCTGCAGGGCATGCAATGCGGCATCAAGAACGCCTACGATTGCATCAAGCAGTTTTCCGAGACGGACTTCACGGCCGACCTGAAGAAAATCTCCGTGCCCACCCTGGTGGTGCACGGCGGCGACGACCAGATCGTGCCGATCGACGCTTCCGGCAAGGCTGCGGCCAAGCTCATCAAGAACGCCAAGCTGGTCATCTATGAAGGCGCGCCGCACGGCTTGCCGGCCACCCACAAGGACCGCCTGAACGAAGACTTGCTGGCCTTTATCAAGTCCTGACCGTTCTACGCTTCCCGCACCGCCGGCCCGCCCGGCGGTGCTACTCTTCCCCGCCGCGCAAAAAAAACCGCCCGCCTCCCCCATTCGTATAACTGCCTTGCCTGATGCGCCGTGCATACTTGTTGCAGCGCGGCATACGCCGCAGCGAACGACAGGAGTTCCGCGATGGCCAGCATGCATTATTTCCCTCAGAAGCAAGACCCCGGTCCGGCGCAGGCGCAGCGCATGGGCAGCATGGACGGTATGGGCGAATTTGCCGCATCAGTCGCGCACGAGGTGCGCCAGCCGCTGGCGGCCATCGCGCTCAATGCCGATGCCGCCTTGCGCTGGCTCGATCACGATCCGCCCCGCCTCGATGAGGCGCGCGCGGCGCTGGCCCTGGTCGCCAGTGCCGGCAGCCATGCCAGCGCCGTGCTGCGCAGCGTGCATGGCCTTGCCTGCAATTCGCCGGACAGCCACGATCATTTTGTGGCCGACGACGCCGTGCAAGACCTGCTGCCGCTGTTGCGCGCGCCACTGCAACGCCACGCCATCCATCTGGAAACGCAGCTGGCGCCGGGCCGCCCGCTGCTGCATGCCGACCCGGTGCAATTCCGGCAAGTCATCCTGAACCTGCTGATGAACGCCATCGAGGCTCTGCGCGACACCGGCGGCCGGCCGCGCACGGTGCTGCTGTCTTCGCGCCTGGATGGCAGCGTGCAGCACTTCAGCATTGCCGACAATGGCGCCGGCATCGCGCCGCAGGCGGCCGGCCGCCTGTACCACGCCCTGTATTCCAGCAAACCGGACGGCATGGGCATGGGCCTGGCCATCTGCCGCCGCATCCTCGACGCGCATGGCGGCCGCCTGTGGCATGCGCCCGGCGCGCCGCACGGCAGCGTCTTCCACTTCACCTTGCCAGCCCCATGAGCACAACCATGCACACGACCATGCCCCCGGCCGATCCGCCGATTACCCTGCTGATCGCCGACGACCACCCGCTGATCCTGGCCGGCCTGGCCTCGCTGATCGCATCACTGCCTGGCTTACTCCTGCTGGGCCAGGCAGGCACGGGCAGCGCCGCCGTGGAGCTGTACCGGCAACTGCGGCCCGACGTGGTGCTGATGGATTTGAACATGCCGGAAATGCATGGCGTCGAGGCGATCGAGCGCATCTGCGCAGACGACGCGCAAGCGAAGATCGTCATCCTCACCACTTACCAGGGCGAGGACAGCGTGCACCGGGCATTGCGCGCCGGCGCGCGCGGCTACCTGCTGAAGGATTCCGGCTTCCTGCAACTGACGCAGTGCATCCGCCAGGTGGCCGCCGGCAGGCACTACCTGCCACCGGAACTGGCCGCGCAGCAAGCCGGCCGCATCGAGGCGAACCGCCTGTCGAAACGCGAGCACGACATCCTGCTGCACCTGTCAGCGGGCAAGAGCAACAAGATGATCGCGCGCAGCGCCGGCATCGAGGTGGGCACCGTCAAATTTCATGTGAATAATATTTTGACCAAGCTCAACGTATCAAGCCGCACCGAGGCGGCCACGGTGGCCGCACGGCGCGGCTTGCTGGCCGCGTTCTAGCTGCCGGGAATATCAGGCGGCGCTGTCGTCCTTCTGCTGCGGCTCGGCCTTGGCCAATGTCGGCTTCGCTTCCACGCCGCTGATCTTCGGCACGCATTCGCTGCGCAGCCACGACACGGTGATGGCTTCTCCCGCCATCAGGCGCTGGACGCCGGGGACGATCTGTTCGCCGATCAGCATGCCCAGCAGGCCGATCAGGGCAATGGCGGGCGGCGCCGGCGAGCGCACCTGCAAGACGGCGTAGATAATGCCAACCAGCAAACCCACCGCCAGCGAAATCACATATAACTTCATGGCGCATTCCTTTCGATGAAAAAAAACGCCGCGCGCGGTCAGGCGCGCGGCGCATGGCACTGCCGCGTGGCGTTTACTTGGCCGGCACCGGCGCCAGGGTGGCGTGTTCGCCATGGATGCGCTGCGGCGCCTTGTGCACCATCGTGTAGGCGTAGTCGACGCCCATGCCGTAGGCGCCCGAATGTTCGCGCACGATGGCCATGACGGCGTCATAGGTTTCCTTGTGCGCCCAGTCGCGCTGCCATTCCAGCAGCACCTGCTGCCACGTCACGGGCACCACGCCAGCCTGGATCATGCGCTGCATGGCGTAATCGTGCGCTTCCTTCGAAGTGCCGCCAGAAGCGTCGGCCACCATGTAGATTTCGTAGTCGCCTTCGAGCATCGCGCACAGGGCGAAGCTGTTGTTGCACACTTCCGTCCACAGGCCCGAAACGACGACTTTCTTCTTGCCGTTGGCGGCCAGCGCATCGCGCACCTTCTGGTCATCCCACGAGTTCATCGAGCTGCGCTCGAGGATATCCTTGCCGGGGAAGACGTCCAGCAGTTCCGGATAGGTATGGCCGGAGAAGCTTTCCGTTTCGACGGTGGTGATGATGGTGGGGATGTTGAATACCTTGGCGGCCTTGGCCAGGCCCACGGTATTGTTTTTCAGCGCTTGCCGGTCCATCGACTGCACGCCGAACGCCATCTGCGGCTGCTGGTCGATGAAGATGATCTGGCAATTATCGGGGGTGAGGACTTCCAGTTTCGGATTGGTCATGATGTCATCCATGAAGAAAGGGTTGAGTGGGTACTGCCGTGCATCGTATGCCTGGCGGCGTGCCCGCACCACTATCTAAATATAGGCTGGCATGCAGGCTGCCTCCGGGAAATGCCCCCTGCAGGAGGGCGGGCGCTGCGGTAAAATACCTTTTGCTCACCATGCTCCGACGACTCTTGATCGATAACTCCTCTTTGCCAGGCAACATCATGCGCAGCGATACGGCGCCGATACGCGTCCTCATTGCCGACGACCACCAGTTACTGCTCGACGGCATCGCGGCCCTGCTGCGCGCCTTTCCCGGCGTGGCGCTGGTGGGCCAGGCCACCGATGGCCAGCAGGCGGTGCAGCAGTTTGACGCACTGCAGCCCGATGTGACGCTGATGGATTTGCAGATGCCGCGCATGAACGGCCTTGACGCCATCGGCGCCATCCGCGCACGCCATCCGCAGGCGCGCATCATTGTGCTGACCACCTACAAGGGCGACACGCAGGTGCTGCGCGCCATCCGCGCGGGCGCATGCGGCTATGTGCTGAAAAGCGCGCTGCGCCACGAATTGCTGGCGGCGATACAGAACGTGCATGCGGGGCGGCGCCACATCACGCCCGAGATCGAGGCGGAACTGGCGCTGTATGCCTGCAGCGACGTGCTGTCGAACCGCGAACTGGACGTGCTCAAGCAGGTTGCGCAAGGCAATTCCAACCGCGAGACGGGCGCCCTGCTGCAAATCAAGGAAGAAACCGTCAAGGCGCACATGAGCACCATCCTGGCCAAGCTGGGCGCCCGGGACCGCACGCACGCCGTCACCATCGCGCTACGGCGCGGCATCCTCGACGCCTGAACGGCGCCAGCGCTGCCACCAGCGGCGCAGCGGGCCGTACTCCGCCGGCCAGGCTCGGTGCGCCGGCACCCGCAGGCGCCACTGCGTGCCGCCCCCATCGCGCCCGCCCACAGTCAGGCGCGCGCCAAGTTTCACCGCGCGCTCGCGCATGCCGGGCATGCCCCAGTGTCCGGGAATCTGCCCGTTCGCCGCGACCACCGGCGGCAAGCCCTGGCCATCGTCGCGCACGAGCAGTTCGATGCCTCCGCACGCATAGCGCACCGCCACCTCGACCACCTGCGCGCGCGCATGCTGGAAGGCATTGCGCAGCGCTTCGCTGGCGATGCGGTAGATTTCATGCGCGGCACGCGCATGCAGCATGCGCGCCTCGCCTTCCTCCGCATAGCGGAACACGATGCCGTGCTGCGCCGCCAGACGCTCGCCTTCGCGCCGCAGGATGGCGCTCCAGCGCGCGCCCGCATCGTCGCCCGCGCGCAGGTCGTGCACATGGTCGCGTCCCTCGCCCAGCATGCGGTCGGCGTCGTCGAGCGCGCGCAGCATGGCGGCGCGCGCGGGGTCATCCTCGGCGATGGCCATGCTGGCATTGTGAAAGTGCAGGATCATCGCCTGCGTGCCCTGCAGCAGGGTATCGTGCAGCTCGCGCGCGATGCGCTCGCGCTCGGCCTGCTGCGCCTCCATCCGCGCCTGCAGGCGCGCGGCGTGCTGGCCCAGCCGCCAGCGGCAAACGCCGTATGCGGCCGCCAGCAGCAGCGCCGCGCACAGGCTGCGGAACCACCAGGTCTGGTAAAAGGCGGGCAGCACGCGGAACGGCAGTTGCGCCACCGTGCTGGCCACGCCGTCGCCATTCGCCGCGATTACTTCAAAGCGGTAGCTGCCCGGCCCCAGGCCCGTGTACTGCGCCAGGCGCCGGCCGCCCGCCTGCTGCCACTGCGTATCGTAGCCGTCGAGCCGGTAGCGGAACTGCAAACGCTCCGGCGTGCCCAGACTGGCGGCGTTGTAATGGAATTGCACGTCGCGCGTGCCTGCCGCCAGCTGCAGGCCGGCGCTTGCGGGCGGATCGACGCGTCGGCCGTCGGCCAGCAGCGCGCCGATTTCCACGCGTGGCGCCGGCAAGGGAGCAAACGTCTGGCGCGGATCGATCCAGAACGTCGCGCTCTGGCGCGAAAACCAGATCTTGCCATCGTCCGCTTCGGCAACCGAGCGGTTGTGCAGCATGCTGATGCTGCCGTTCAAGCCATCGACGGCGTCGTACGAGGTGGCGCGCATGGCATGGGCGGCGTCGCGCAGCGCCAGGTCCACTTCCGCGGCGGGAATGTGCGCGGCGCCGCTGCCGTGATTGAGCCACAGGCTGCCGTCGCGCGCGCGCAGCAGGCCCACCACGCCCTCGGTGGCGCTGGCCGGCTCGCTGCGCAGGGTGACGAAGCGGCCGCCGCGCCACAGCGCCACGCCACGCTGCCCGCCCGCCCACACCTGCCCGCGGTATTCGATCAGCATGGGAATCTTGCCCAGGTCCAGGCCCTGCGCGGGACCGAAGGTGTGCAGCCGCCCCCGTTCCAGCATGGCGACGCTGCCATCGGCATACGATAGCCACAGGCGCCCGGCCGCGTCGGCCAGCAGCGCCAGCGGCACTTTCGCGCCGCCATCGGGCAGCAGCGGTTCGCGCCGCCAGGCCCCGTCGCGATACTGGAAAACGCCGGCGCCGCTGAACACGCCCCAGATGCTGCCATCGGGCGCGAGCACGCCGGCGCGCATGCGCTTGACCGCGGCAGCGCCAGATGGATAGGCGATCGTGCGCAGTACGCGCCCATCCTCGCCGGCCAGCTGCTGCAGGCCGGCGCGGGCCGCCACCCACAGGCCGCCCGGCGATTCCAGGATGGCGCTGATGGGCCCCAGGCGCGGCGCGCGCAGCACCTTGCCGTCGGCCCGCGCCAGCAGCAGCGGCCCCAGGACGTCATCGCGCGACAGCCACATCGCGCCTGCCGCTCCGGCCAGCATTTCCTGGGTACGGAACACTTCGGCCACGCCGGGCGCGGCAGGCGTGCGCAGGACCACGGGCGCGGCCTGGCGGAAACGGTCCAGGCCTCCGTACGTGGCAACCCAGACATTGCCTTCATTGTCGTCGCACATGGAGCCGACGAGGACATTGCTCAAGCCATCGCGCGGCAGGAACGATTCCGTGTCGCTGCTGATGCCCAGCTGTCCCGGCGCCAGCGTGCCGCTGCTGCGCGTGCGGTGCAAGCCGTACTGGCTGTCGAACCACAGGGTGCCCGCGCGATCGACCAGCATGCTGCCGCTGGTGCCGCTGGTATCGCGGTAAATCCACCGATGATCGAGCTGCTCGTAGCGATCCAGCGACTCGATGATGCGGATGCCGCGCATCTCCAGCAAATAAATGCGGCCGTCGGGTCCCTGCTGCGGCGGCGCGCGCAGGTCAAGACGGCCGATGGGCGGCGCGAAGCGCGACTGCGTCGCCTGCCACATGAACAGGCCGTTTTCACTGAACACAGCGATGCGGCCATCGCGGTCGGCAAACACGGCGGACGCCTTTTGCGCCGTGTAGCCCTGCGCCGGTCCCATCGCCTGCCAGCGCCGGCCATCGAAGCGCGAGATGCCGGACACGCCGGCCGCCCACACGGCGCCGTCACCGCCGATGGCAAAGCCCCAGATGGCGCCCGCCGGCACGCCCTGGGGCTCGGCGTAATTGCGCACCACGCCATCCTTAACGTGGCTGATGCCGCCCACTTGCCAGCCTATCCACATGCCGCCGTCGGCGGCGCGCTTGAGCGCCAGCGCCACCGTGTCGGGAAAGCTGCCCTGGCGCGCGCGCACGGGCTCGAAGCGCAGGCCGTCGAAACGGCGCACGCCTGCATGCGTGCCCAGCCACAGGAAACCGTCATTGCCCTGTGCCATGACGATGATATCGTCGGGCGCGCCGTCACTGGCCGTCCAGCGCGTGTGCTGCAGCTGATGGATGCCGCGTGCGGCATCGATGGCCAGCGCGCAAGGACTGGCCAGCATGAACATCAGCCACAGCAGGAAGGCGCGCATGGCGGCTGTCAGGACATGGGCACGGCGGTCCGACCGCTACGCTGCTCCACGACGATCAGCCCGCCCAGCAGCACCAGCGGCACGGCCAGCGCCGCGAAACCGAAAACCAGGTAGCCAAAGCCGGCAGCGATGGCGCCCAGCGCAAAGGCCAGCAGCGGCCAGAAGAACTTGCCGCAGCGCGCGCGCGTGCCCTCGTCGGCCGCGCCGCGCAGCACGTCGACGGTGTCGAGCACGATCTGCGTCACGTTCCCCGTCATCATGGAGGTCGGCGCCAGGTGTGCCAGCAGCAGCCGGCTGGTGGCGCTGTGTACGCCCATGGCGGCCGTTCCCAGCAAGCCTGCCGCCATGGCCATGGAACTGGCATCCTTGCCGAGCGGCTCGGCCAGCACGCCAAACACCATGAAACCGGCCAGCAAGATCCATTGCAGCAGAAAGGCCAGCGTCAGCGCCGGACCGCCGCGGCGCTCGATGGCCAGCACCATCAGGCGCGTGACGACGATACCCGCGATAAAGGCGGGAAAAGCAAGGATTTTCAGCAGGATGGGGATGCGCGTCGGTTCGGCCAGGGCGGCGCCGATCAGCACGAAGTTGCCCGTGACATGGGCCGTAAACAGGCCAAACAGGGCGATAAAGCCCAGCGTATCGACATACCCGGCCAAAAAGCCCAGGCTGGTGCCGTATAAACGGCTATGTGGTGGCTGATCCATCGAATGACTCCCGATACCGTGCAATGCACTAAAAAACGAAAAACGCGCCAGGGAAGCGCCCCGGCGCTACTGCCTGCATGGTAAGCCATGCGGCCGGCCGCCGCCCCCGCCATTCGGCCAGTGCGCGACGCTCCACCTGATCTTTTGGCCCGTGTTCAAGCGCAGGACGTCCGCTACACTGGCCGAAGTGACTTTCGCGCCGCGCACGCCGGCCCCCTCCCCCCTGCACCGCAACCATGGAGCTGCACCATGCCAGAACATACCCTCCCCGCCGCCGCACCCTTGATCCTGCTCAATGGCTGCTTCCATACCGTCGATAAAAGCTGCCCGCAAGCGAGCGCGGTGGCCATCGCCGACGGTAAATTCCTCGCCGTGGGCGATCTTGAAGACGTCATGCGCCACCGCGCGCCCGACAGCCGCGTGATCGACCTGGGTGGCCGCACGGTGATTCCCGGCCTGAACGATTCGCACCTGCACCTGATCCGCGGCGGCTTGAACTACAACCTGGAATTGCGTTGGGAAGGCGTGCCTTCGCTGGCCGACGCCCTGCGCATGCTCAAGGAGCAAGCCTTGCGCACGCCGAATCCGCAATGGGTGCGCGTGGTGGGCGGCTGGAACGAATTCCAGTTCGCGGAAAAGCGCATGCCGACCCTCGATGAAATCAACGCGGCCGCGCCCGACACCCCGGTCTTCATCCTGCACCTGTACGACCGCGCCCTGCTGAACCGCGCCGCCCTGCGCGTGGTCGGCTACGACAAGAACACGCCGAACCCGCCTGGCGGCGAAATCGTGCGCGACGCTGCCGGCAACCCCACTGGCATGCTGATCGCCCGTCCAAACGCCATGATCTTATATGCGACCCTGGCCAAGGGTCCGACCCTGCCGCGAGAATTGCAAGTCAATTCCACGCGCCAGTTCATGCGCGAACTCAATCGCCTCTGCCTGACCAGCGCCATCGACGCGGGCGGCGGCTTCCAGAATTATCCGGAAGACTACGCGGTGGTCGAAGAACTGGCGCAAAAAGAGCAGCTGACGATACGCATCGCCTACAACCTGTTCACGCAAAACAAGGGCCGCGAACTGGAGGATTTTGAAAAATGGACGGAGATGGTCACGCCGGGCCAGGGCGACGACTACTACCGCCATAACGGCGCCGGCGAAATGCTGGTATTTTCCGCCGCCGACTTCGAGGATTTCCTCGAACCGCGCCCGGATCTGGCGCCCGGCATGGACGACGAACTGGAAAAGGTGGTGCGCCACCTGGTGTCCAAACGCTGGCCCTTCCGCCTGCACGCCACCTATGACGAATCGATCGAGCGCATGCTGACGGTCTTTGAAAAGGTCAACCGCGACATTCCGTTCGACGGCCTGCACTGGATGTTCGACCACTGCGAAACCATCACGCCGAAAAACATCGACCGGGTCAAGGCGCTGGGAGGCGGCATCGCCATCCAGCACCGCATGGCTTTCCAGGGCGAGTACTTTGTCGACCGCTACGGTGCCGAAGCAGCCAAGGCCACGCCGCCGATCGCGCGCATGCTTGCCTCGGGCGTGCCGGTAGGCGGCGGCACCGACGCCACCAGGGTCGCCAGCTACAACCCGTGGACGGCGCTGTACTGGCTGGTGTCGGGCCGCACCGTGGGCGGCTTGCGCCTGTACGACGCGGGCAGCCGTTTGTCGCGCGACACGGCGCTGGAACTGTGGACGGCGGGCAGCGCCTGGTTCTCCAGCGAGCAAGGCAAGAAGGGCCGCATCCAGGAAGGCATGCTGGCCGATCTGGCCGTGCTGAGCGCGGATTTTTTCAGCATAGCTGAAGAGGCGATCAAGTCCATCGAATCGGTGCTCACCATCGTCGGCGGCAAGATCGTCTACGGCCAGGCGGAATTTGCCAATCTGGCGCCGCCTCCTATCCCCGTATTGCCCGACTGGTCGCCCGTGAAAAACGTGGCCGGCCACTACCGGTCCGCGCCGCCGCAAAAGAGCAGCGTGATGCAACAGCACCAGTGCCAGGGCGCCTGCGGCGTGCACGCTCACGCCCATGACGTGGCGCGCAAGAGTTCCGTGCCCGTCTCCAGCCACTCCGGCTTCTGGGGCGCGCTGGGGTGCAGCTGCTTTGCGTTCTGAAGCCATGCTGACGCGATTGCCTTTGCTGGCGGCCGGCGCGATCGCGCTGGCGGTTGCCCTGCCCGCCGCGGCACAGGACAATGTGCAGCTGTACGGCCGCCTGAACGTGGCGCTCGAAGCGCTGCACTCGTCCGCCAGCGGCGACAGCGTGCAGCGTGTATCCAACAACCGCTCGGTACTCGGTTTTCGCGGCGGCGAAGACCTGGGCGGCGGCTGGCAGGCGCTGTTCCAGGTCGAGGGCACCTTGTCGCCCGATACGGGCGCAGGATCAATCGCCGCGCGCGACACGCGCGTCGGTATTGCCGGGCCGTGGGGTACGCTCTTTGCCGGCAACTGGACCCTGCCCTACAACAGCGCCACGTCCGCGCTCGACCCGTTCTACCCCACCACGGCCGGCTACATGAGCCTGATGGGCAACGGCGCGGGCGCCACCGAAAGCAATACCAGCAACACGTATTCCTTCGACCGGCGCCAGCAAAACAGCGTGCATTACTGGACGCCGCAGTGGCAAGGCTGGTCGCTGCGCGTGGCGCGCGGCATGGGGGAAGAACGGCTGGCCAGCGGCGCGCGGCCAGCCCTGGCGTCGGCCGCCCTGCTTTATGACGGCGGCACCCTGTACGCCACCCTGGCGCAGGAAGACCATCACGACTACCAGGGGCGGGGGCTGACCGACCGTGGCAGCAAGCTGGCCCTGGCCTGGCGCGTCGACAGCGCCACGCAGCTGGCTGTGGTGCTGGAAAGCCTGCGCTACGCCACGGCCACGGGCCAGCTGCGCCGGCGCACGGCCTACTTTTCCGCCACGCGCCAGTTCGGCCGCCACGGCCTGCGTTTCGGCCTGGCGCATGCCCAAAGCGCCAGCGGCGGCGCGCTGGAAAGCATCGGCACCGTGCGTGCGGGAGCGGATACGGGCGCCACCCACGCCACCGCCGGCTACGACTACCAGCTGTCGAAACGCAGCAGCCTGTATGCCTACTACACGCGCCTGGCCAACGGCCGCCACGGCATCGCCGACTTTGCCATCAACAGCTTGGGGCACGAAACAGGCAGGACGGGCGCCACCATGTCGGGCGTGGCGCTGGGGATCAGGCACAATTTCTGAGCGGCGCTCAGTCCCAGCAGACCGACAGCACGGTATAGCCCTGTGACGGGTCAGGAGCGTTGTCGGGCTTGCCGTAAGGCCAGCCGGGGATGACGCCGTCGGCTTCCATGCCGGCGATCCAGCGCTCCACCTCGTCCTGGCGTGCGGACGTGAAGATATGCACGTTTTCCGCAGGCGGAAAACGTTTCGCGTCCACGTCCGCCTCGCCATAGTCGCACCAATCCTGGTGCAAGCCGACCAGCACCTTTTCCACGTCCGGCCTGGCGGCGATCTCGCGGAACCTTTCATACAGCTGCGCAATAGGCGGGCGGCCATAGCCCCACTGGTTCGGCGCGATCGACTCTTCGTCGGTATTGCCTGCAAAGTAGAGATCGAGATCAATCACGGGTGGCGCATCGCCATCGTAGGCGTCGAGCGAGGCCAGGTACTGGGACAGTTTTTCGGGCATGGGTAGAGTTCCGCTGATGTAAAAGCCAATGCAATATTGTAGCCTGCAGACGTATATGCCGGCGGAGCACCGCGCCTGGGTTCGAGCTCGCGGCCGGCTTCCAATACAGCTTGGTCCCGTCAGCCATGGCGCTGAAATCGAGGACGACAAAAAACCCGCTGACTTTTGCAAGCAAGCGGGTTTTCTGATGAAACTTGGTGCCGTTGGCCGGAATCGAACTGGCGACCTTCACATTACGAATGTGCTGCTCTACCAACTGAGCTACAACGGCGAAGACCCACATTCTACAAACAATGCACAAAATTTGCTAGTGTCAACGCGAACTTTTTTGCATTTTTTTAGCGGCCCGGCTGCCGGCCGCTGAAAATCGTGGAAAAGTGCGGCTTTTTACTCCGCGTGGTAGGCGGTCACGCGGGCCACTTCGTCTTTCGAGCCGAGGAAGACGGGCACGCGCTGGTGCAGCTTGTGCGGGGCGATGTCCATGATGCGATGCTGGCCGTCGGTGGCTGCGCCGCCGGCTTGCTCGACGATGAAGGCCATCGGATTCGCTTCGTACATCAGGCGCAGCTTGCCCGGCATCGACGTGTCGCGCAGGTCGGCAGGGTACATGAAGATGCCGCCGCGGTTCAGGATGCGGTGCACGTCGGCCACCATCGAAGCGATCCAGCGCATGTTGAAGTTGGTGCCGCGTGGGCCCGTGTCGCCGGCCAGCAGTTCATCGACATAGCGTTTCACGGGCGGATGCCAGTGGCGCGCGTTCGACATATTGATGGCGAATTCCTTCGTCGTCGGCGGAATCTGCATATTGCTTTGCGTGAGGACCCACGAACCCATCTCGCGGTCCAGGGTGAAGCAGTTCACGCCATTGCCGAAGGTCAGTACCAGCATGGTTTGCGGGCCGTACACGGCATAGCCGGCCGCCACCTGCTTGCTGCCCGCCTGCATGAAGTCCTGCTCGGTCGGCTGACCCATGCCGTCCGGCGCCTTCAGTACCGAGAAGATGGTGCCGATCGACACGTTGACATCGATGTTCGACGAACCATCCAGTGGGTCGAACAGCAGCATGTATTCGCCCTTCGGATAGCGGTTCGGGATCGGGTGGATCGATTCCATCTCTTCCGACGCCATGGCCGCCAGGTGGCCGCCCCATTCATTCGCTTCGAGCAGGATCTCGTTGGAGATGATGTCGAGTTTCTTCTGTACTTCGCCCTGCACGTTTTCCGTGTCGGCCGTGCCCAGCACTTCACCGAGCGCGCCCTTGCCGACAGCATGGCTGATGGTTTTGCAAGCGCGCGCGACGACTTCGATCAGCAGGCGCAGTTCGGCCGGAATGCTGTTGTTCGAGCGCTGCTCTTCAACCAGGTATTGCGTAAGACTGATGCGTTTCATGAAATCCCTCTGTTTTGATGATTATTGCGGTGTTAATTGGCCAGCGCCTTGCTGACGACTTCCATCACGTCATTCGACAGGCTGGCCTGGCCGGCGACTTTTTCCAGCGCCTCGCGCATGTGGCTTTGCAGCGCCGGCACGTAACGGCGCCAGCGGTCCATGGAGCGCGCCAGGCGGGCCGCCACTTGCGGGTTCAGGGCGTCGAGCGCGATGACTTGTTCGGCCCAGAAGGCATAGCCGCTGCCGTCAGCCGCATGGAATTGCGACGGATTGGCGTTGGTGAAATTGAAGATCAGGCTGCGCGCGCGGTTCGGGTTCTTCAAGGTGAAGGCCGGATGCGTCATCAGTTGACGCACGGCTTGCACGTCGGTCGATGGCGCGGCCGCCTGCATGGCGAACCACTTGTCGACCACCAGCGCCTCGTTCTCGAAATCGCCATAGAAGCTGGCCAGGGCCGCCTGCGCATGCGGCTGCGAGCCGGAATGAATCAGCGCCGCCAGTGCCGCGGCGCGGTCCGTCATGTTGCCGGCATTGTCGAACTGCAGCCGCGCCAGGTCCAGCTCCGCCGCTGCGGGCGCGATCAACAGATACGACAGGGCCAGGTTTTTCAGCGCGCGCTTGCCGGCCGACAGGGCGTCCGGGCTATACTCGCCCGGCGTCTGGTTGGCATGGTATTGCGCCAGCAGCTCAGGTTTCAGCGCGGCAGCGATGGTGCGGCGCATGAACTGGCGCGCCGCATGGATCGCCTGCGGGTCGACTTGCGCCAGGCGCTCGGCGATGATGGTTTCCGACGGCAGGATCAGGGCCAGCTCGCGGAAGGCAGGATCGAGCGTTTCATCGGCCAGCAGGGCGCGCTGCGCTTCGATGAAGGTGTCGTCCAGCGCCAGCGCTTCGCCTTCGGCGACGGCGCCGGTCAGTTTCAGCAGGCGCTCCATGGCCAGGCGCTGGCCCGCTTCCCAGCGGTTCACCGGGTCGCTGTCGTGGCGGAACAGGTGCAGCAGTTCGGCGTCGGTATAGCCGTATTCGAGCACCACGGGCGCGGAAAAGTCGCGCAGCAGCGACGGCACGGGGGCTTGCGTCACATTCGTGAAGCGGAAAGTCTGCGACGCTTGCGTCAATTCCAGCACGACACTGGTGGCGCCGTTCGATGCCACGCCATCCACATACAGCGACAGGTCGCCGCCATCGGCAGCCAGCAGGCCGACGGTGACGGGGATGTGGAACGGCAGTTTCTTCGGCTGGCCCGGCGTGGCGGGGCAGCTTTGCGCCAGGGTCAGCTCGAACGTCTGGCTGGCGGCATCGTAGCGCGTGGAGGCGGTGACGATGGGCGTGCCGGCCTGGCTGTACCAGCGCTCGAACTGGCTGAAGTCGCGGCCATTCGCGTCGGCCATGGCGGCGCGGAAGTCGTCACACTGGACGGCCTGGCCATCGTGGCGCTCGAAATACAGGTCCATGCCCTTGCGGAAGCCGTCGCGGCCCACGAGGGTCTGGTACATGCGCACCACTTCGGCGCCCTTTTCGTAGATCGTGACCGTATAAAAGTTATTGATCTCGACGAAGGAATCGGGACGCACGGGGTGGGCCATCGGGCCCGCGTCTTCAGGGAACTGCGCCTGGCGCAGGGTGCGCACCTGGTCGATGCGCGTGACGGCGCGGCCCGTATCCGTGCCGATCATGTCGGCCGAGAATTCCTGGTCGCGGAACACCGTCAGGCCTTCCTTCAGCGACAGCTGGAACCAGTCGCGGCACGTCACGCGGTTGCCGGTCCAGTTATGAAAGTATTCATGGCCCACCACCGCTTCGATGCCCGCGTAATCGATGTCGGTCGCCACGCGCGCATTGGCCAGCACATACTTGGTATTGAAGATGTTCAGCCCCTTGTTTTCCATGGCGCCCATGTTGAAGTCGCCCACGGCGACAATCATGAAGCGGTCGAGGTCCAGTTCCAGGCCGAAGCGCTCCTCGTCCCAACGGATCGAGTTTTTCAGCGACTGCATGGCGTAGTCGGTCTTATCGAGGTTGCCGTCTTCCACCCACACTTGCAGCAGCACTTCGCGGCCCGACTTCAAGGTGTAGCGCTCTTCCTGGCACACCAGGCGCGCGGCGACCAGGGCGAACAGGTAGGACGGCTTCTTGAACGGGTCTTCCCACTTGGCGTAATGGCGGCCGTCACCGAGGTCGCCCTCTTCGATCAGGTTGCCGTTCGATAGCAGTACCGGATATTGCTCCTTGTCGGCGCGCAGCATGACCGTGTACTTGGCCATCACGTCCGGGCGGTCCGGGAAGAAGGTGATGCGGCGGAAGCCTTCGGCCTCGCACTGCGTGAAGAAATTATGGTTCGACACGTACAGGCCGGACAGCGAGGTATTGTCCTGCGGCGCCAGCACGGTTTCGATATCGAGCGTAACATCGTCCGGTGCCTTGGGAATGGTCAGCATGCTGGCCGTCAGCTTGTACTGCGACGGCTTGAGCAGCTTGCCGTTCAGGCGGACTTGCACCAGTTCAATATGTTCGCCGTGCAATTCGATGCTGCGGCTGGTGCTGGCCGGGTTGTGGCGCATGCGGATCCGGCTCGCCACCACTGTGCGGGCGGGATCGAGATCGAAACCAAGTTCGACGCTGTCGACCAGGAAACTGGGCGGCGTGTAATCTTTGCGGTAAATCGTCTGAGGGCTGTCTGTGCGCATAGGGGTTTGGGTGGGAGCGGAGGCAAAAGCCTATTTTACCAACACCAGCCCCCGATAGTCGCGATTCAGGCCAGGAATGTTGGATTCCCTTACACGCCGACATGCTCGGTAACATTCTGTAATAATGAATAGAAACAAATAGAACTATTCTTATAATACTAAGCGATGAATTGTGTCTACTATCAGGAGGTCATGCAATGAAACGTTATCTCACCATCATGATGGCCGCATTGACCGTGTTGCTGACCGGATGCGCCACCACCATACGCAGCGACGTCACCGTCTTCCACGAGTGGCCTGCGCAATTGCAGGACAAATCGTATGCGTTTGAAGCGCCAGCGGCGGAAAACGACACGCTGGAATACCGCAGCTACCAGAACCTGGTGCGCGCGGAACTGGCCAAGCACGGCTTCGGCGAAGCTTCCGGCCCTGCGGCAGCCAATTTGCGCGTGGCGATGCAGTTTTCCACCGTCGACTATCCTGAGCGCGTGCTGCAGGCGTCCGATCCATTCTGGTATGGCCCCGGCTACTGGCCTGGCCGCTACGGCTACCGCTACGGCGCATGGCCAGGCTATGGCCGCTTTGGCTATAACCCCTACTGGTATGGCCCGATGGACATGGAAGAAAGCGTGCGCCATAAATACGAACGCGAATTGCGCGTGACGATCAATGACCGCAACGGCAAGAAACTGTACGACGTGACCGTGCAATCGACCAGCAACAAGCGCGCCACGTCGCAAGTAATGCCCGCCATGGTCGCCAGCGCCTTTGCCGACTTCCCCGGCCAGAGCGGCGTGCCCCGCAAGGTGGAAGTCAAGGTGGAATAATTACGTGGCAATACAAAAAAACCGGCTGGTGCAGCGATGCGCCAGCCGGTTTTTTTATGTCTACGAATAATACGCTTCTGCCGCAAAGGTCAGCGCGCCGATCAGGGCCACGGCCAATAACAGCACGATCAGCAGGCGGCCGAACTTCGGCGTGCCGTCATTGCTGCCGCTCATGGCACGATGATGGTGGAACCGGTCGTCTTCCGCCCTTCCAGGTCCGTGTGCGCCTGGGCGATATGGGCCAGGCTGTAGCGCTGGTTGATCTCGATCTGCACTTCGCCGCTGCTGACGACGCCGAACAGCGAGGTGGCCATTTCTTCCAGGTTCGCACGGTTCGAGGCATAGCTGAACAGGGCCGGGCGCGTGAGGAACAGCGAGCCGCGCGACGCCAGTTCACTGAGGGTGAAAGCCGGCACGGGACCGGACGCGTTGCCGAAGCTGACCATCATGCCCAGCGGCGCCAGGCAGTCGAGCGAACCCGTAAACGTATCCTTGCCGATGGAATCGTACACCACGGAGACGCCTTTGCCGCCCGTGATCTCGCGCACGCGCTCGACGAAGTTTTCCGTGTTGTAGTTGATGACGTGGGCGGCGCCATGCGCCTTGGCCAACGCCGCCTTTTCATCGGAACCGGCCGTGCCGATCAGGTTCACGCCCAGCACTTTCGCCCACTGGCAGGCGATCAGGCCCACGCCGCCCGCGGCCGCGTGGAACAGGATGGTATCGCCCGCCTTCAGGGCCACCGTGCGGTGGAACAGGTATTGCACCGTCAAGCCTTGCAGCATCATGGCGGCGGCCGTATCGAAAGCGATGCGCTCGGGCAACACCAGCAGCAGGGCCGCCGGCAAGTTGCGCTGCTGCGCATACGCGCCATTGATGCGCGCCGCATACGCCACCCGGTCGCCGATTTTCACTTCCGTGACGCCCTCGCCCACTGCCTCGACGATGCCCGCGCCCTCGACACCGAGGCCATTGGGCAGCGGCTGCGGGTACAGGCCCGTGCGGAAATACACGTCGATGAAATTGAGGCCGATGGCCTCGTGTTTCACGCGCGCCTCGCCGGGGCCGGGCGGCGGCAATTCCACGTCCACATATTCCATCACTTCCGGGCCGCCCACGCGCTGCACGCGGATGGCCTTGGTGGTAATCGTTGCACTCATGCTCATCTCCTTGTCTGGGGGAATCAGGCGGCCGCGCTGGCCCGCGCCTGCAACTGCGACAGCACCAGGTGCGCCGATGACAGATTCGTCGCGCACGCCACGTTGTGCACGTCGCAGGCGCGCACCAGGGCGTTGATGTCCGGCTCGTGCGGCTGCGGCGTCATCGGGTCGCGCAGGAAAATCACGCAATCGATCAAGCCTTCCACCAGCAGCGAGCCGATCTGCAAGTCGCCGCCGAACGGACCGGAATGCTTGCGTTCGACCGCCAGGCCCAGTTCGTTGATCAGGCGGCCGCCCGTGGTGCCCGTGGCCGACAGTTCGCAACCCTTCAAAAAGTCCAGGTATTCGCCCGCCAGGGTAATCATGTCATCTTTTTTCTTGTCGTGGGCAATCAGGGCGATACGTGTTTTCATGGTGAGGACCATTTCAGTGGGTGGAGGAATTATTTCTTTTTCGACAGCAAGTAGATACCGGCCAATACCAGGCTGGTGCCGGCCAGTTGCCAGTTGGTGATCGGCTCATCGAGAATCATGGCGCCCAGGAACAGGGTCGACACGGGGCCGATCATGCCCGCTTGCGAGGCGACGGGCGCGCCGATGCGCTCGACGGCGATCATCGTCATGAAGACGGGCATCACCGTGCAAAAGATGCCGTTCAGCAAAGACAAGCCATACACGGGCATGGGCTGGATCAGCAGCTCGACGGGACGCAGGATGAAAAACTGGGCGATGCAGGCAAAGCTGGCCACGCACATCGCATAGCTAACCAGGCGCATCGAGCCGATGCGCTTGACCAGTTCACCCGAGCCCAGCAGATACACGGCATACGCGCAAGCCGAACCCAGCACGAGAGTCGACCCGAGCGCCACATTGCTGGCGCCGCCCTGCAAGTCGTGCACGAACACCAGCACGATGCCGCAGTAGGACGTGAACAGTGCCAGCCACTGCAGGCGGCTGATGCGCTGCTTGAAATATACGGTGGTAATCAGCAGTACGAAGGTGGGCGTGAGGAACAGGATCAAGCGCTCCAGGCCCACGGAAATGTATTGCAAGCCCAGAAAATCCAGATAGCTGGACAGGTAGTAGCCGACGAGGCCCAGCCCGACGAGGCGCAGCCGGTCGCTGGTCGACAGCGGCGGCTCCGTGCGCATCTTCCACCAGGCGATGACGGCGAATACGGGCAGCGAAAAAATCATCCTGAAGGCGATCAGGGTGACGGCGTCGATCTGGTAGCGGTACAGCAGCTTGGCGACGATGGCCTTGGTGGAAAACAGCACCGCCCCGCCCACGGCGATGGCCAGGCCACCGAGGTAGACGGAACGGGGAATAGATGCAGGGGTTGCTTGCGGGGAACTGGAGCTCATCTCCAGATTGTAAGGCAAAAGCGACAGGCGGCTGATAAGCCCGACGGCAAAAACCGGGGTCGGACCCTGAGGGTCTGACCCCAGCCCTTGCTTTAGGCTTGACGTTTAATAAATAAATTTAAGACACCACCACCGCCGCCGCGCCCGCCGTCACCGTCGCCGTCGTCACCCGCGCAATCACGTTGCTTGGCGCCGCCGTGCCGATCAGTTTATTTACCTGCTTGAACTGCGCCACCAGCTTGCCCGGCGTCAAAGTGACCACCGTATAGCCCTGCGCATCCGTATTCAAATGCTTGATCCACGGGTTATTGCCCAGGCCGGACAATTGCTGCGCCAGGCCCAGCAGGGTCGCGCTGAAGTCAGTGCTCGCTTTCAAGCCGGCCTGCACGGCAGCTACCGTGGCATCGAGCTGCGCCTCCGGCACGCCCTTGGCGGCCAGGGCGCCGCGCAGCTGCACGCGCAATTGCTCCAGCAGGCTGTCGATGGTGGGCGCCGCCTTGCCCATGGTGTAGTCGAGCAGGTTGATGTCGAGATTCACCGTGCCCAGGCCCGTGACGGGAATGGCCAGCGGATAGCTGACGAGGGTGCCGATATCGCCCATGCTGCCGGCGGCCGATTTCAGGTAACTGAAGAAGGAATCGGAGCTCACGCCGGCCGACACCAGGTCCACCATGACGGGCGTGCCGCCGCCGGCGGCGTCGAAATCGTCGCTGACCGTGCCCGCAAAAAACGAGTGGATATCGCCGGTAATCGCCACCACGTTGCCGATGGCATTGTTTTTCAGGTGCGCCATCAGGTTCTTGCGCTCGCTGTTGTAGCCATCCCACTGGTCGCAATTGAGCAGGAAGCGCGTGAAGAATGGCGCCAGCGCCACCTGCTGGCCGGAAGCGGCGACAAAGCTTGACGCAGCGCCCTTGGCCTGCACGTCGGGCTTGATCCAGCCGAAGGCGATCACTTGCGCGGCGGCGGCCGGCGAGCCGCTGTTATAGGCGGCCACCGTGATGCCGGCCTGAGCCGCGCTCAAGCCGGCGCCCACGGCAGCGGCGCCCTGCGCGCCGGCATTGGCTGCCGCGCCGGCAATCGCCATGGCCGCCGCTTGCGCCACGGTCGCCGATGCGCCCGCCGTCGAGGCCGCCACGATGCTTGAGGCCAGCGGCACGCTGCCGCCCACCAGTGGCAGGGTGCTGGCGATGGCCTTGCCCACGTTCGACATGGCGCCCAGCGCCAGCAAGGTGGCGATCGCATCCGTGCCATTCAAGCCCATGCGCAGCAGCGACACTTCATTGCCCCACAGCTTCCAGGTGGACGTCGCTGCCTTCATCTTGCTTTTCCACCAGTCGCGCTGGGTCGTGCCCAGCATGCCGACGGCAGCCAGCGGGTCGGCGCCGGCCTTGGTGGCGGCGGCCATCTTCTGCCCTTCCACGCTGTCGAACAGCGCTTGCGGCACCAGATAGCGGCTGCCGATGCTGCCCAGCGGCTTGCCCGTGGCGGGATTGATGGTCGATTCGGCGATCGCATGGTCGGCGCGGTACAGGCGCTCGTCCGTCATCACCAGCTGCATCAGTTTGCCGAACTGGAAATCGCGGTAGATCTGGATATTCTGGAACGTTGTCGCGGCGGCATCGAACGTGACGTCGGCCGGCATGTATTCGAACCACGCCTGGTTGGCGCTGCGGCGGCGGGCCGGCTGGTGCAAATCGCTGCCGTCGGCGGCCACGAGGCCCTCGTAGGTGGACGCGTCCTGCCAGGCGTCGTCCGTGAATTCGTGATCATCCCAGATGGCGATGAAGGCAAAGCGTTCGTGCACGGCTTGCAGGCGCGCATCGGTGCGGTATTTCTTGTACAGGTAGCGGTAATCGGCCACGGTGGTGGCATATTTCGCGCCGGACGTGCCGCTTTTATACGTGCCGTCCGGCAGTTTCAGCTGGTCGTGGCGACTTTCCACGGCGCCGCTCTGGAAGGCCTCGCCAACCGTTTCATAGATGTAATCGCCCAGGTGGACGATGAAATCCAGGCTTTCATTGGCGGCGATGTGCGACAGCGCGCCCCAGTGGTTGATGCTCCAGTCCTGGCACGTCAGGTAGGCGAACTGCAGCTGCGGCACGTCGGCCGTGGCGGCGGGCGCCGTCTTGAAGCGGCCCACGTTCGAGCGCACGTCGCCGGCGATGAACTGGTAAAAATACACCTGGCCCGGCTGCAAGCCCGTCACCTTGTGGCGCAGCGTATTGTCGAAATCGGCTTTCAGCGGCAGCTTGGCATCGACGATGGGCGTGCCGACCAGGGCCGTATTGCTGCCCAGGGCGGCCGTATTGTCGCTGGCGCTGACGATCAGGCGTACGGCGACCTCGTCCTTGCCGGCCACGGCGGGCGCGACGGCATCGAAACTGGCGGGCACGACGCGCGTCCACAGCATGGCGCTGTCGGCGCGCGGGTCGCCCGAGGCCACGCTTTGCGGGAATTTCCAGTCGCTGCCCGAGGCCAGCGGCACGCCAGGATCGCTGTAATCGGTGCTGCCGCAGGCGGCGAGGCCGGCGGTCGCCACGGAGACCGTGATAAAGCCGCCCAATTTCAGAAATTGCCGCCTATCCATTTGACTTGCCATGATGTCGCGCCCTTAATCTTGATTATTGGAGTGGTGGGATGATGCATAACATGAAAGCGCGTCACTTTAACAACAAAATGTGTCCGCTTGATGACCGGGCCATGCCGCTTTGCGGGGGGCCGATATGCTAAAATGTCGGCCACAATTGAACACCCGTCTAAGGAAGATTCGACATGGCAGGACATAGCAAATGGGCCAACATCAAGCATAAAAAGGCTGCCACCGATGCCAAGCGCGGCAAAATCTGGACGCGCCTGATCAAGGAAATCACGGTCGCGGCCCGCATGGGCGGCGCCGACGCCATCACCAATCCGCGCCTGCGCCTGGCGGTCGACAAGGCGGCCGATGCGAACATGCCAAAAGACAACGTCCAGCGCGCGATCAACCGCGGCAGCGGCGGCGTCGACGGCGCCAACTACGAGGAAGTGCGCTACGAAGGCTACGGCGTGGGCGGCGCGGCCGTCATCGTCGAATGCATGACCGACAACAAGGTGCGCACGGTGGCCGAAGTGCGCAACGCCTTCAACAAGAATGGCGGCAACATGGGCAATGAAGGCTCGGTTGCCTTCATGTTCCAGCACTGCGGCCAGCTGCTGTTCGCGCCGGGCACCGACGAAGACAAGCTGATGGAAGCGGCACTGGAAGCGGGCGCCGACGACGTCATCGCCGATGAAGAAGGCGGCTTCGAAGTGGTCACTCCCGTGCACGATTTCGCCACCGTCAAGGAAGCGCTGGAAGCGGCCGGCTTCAAGGCCGAAGTGGCCGAAGTCATCATGAAGCCGGCGACGGAAACCGTCTACGCGGGCGACGACGCCATCAAGATGCAAAAGCTGATCGATGCGCTGGAACTGCTGGACGATGTCCAGGAAGTGTTTACGAACGCCCTGATCGAGAACTAAGCAACAACATCAAGGGCGGCACCGCCGCCCTGCAACCCACATTGAACGAACGGTACCTATGAAAATTCTGGTAGTCGGCTCTGGCGGCCGCGAACACGCCCTGGCCTGGAAACTGGCCCAGTCCGAACGCATACAGATGGTGTATGTCGCGCCGGGCAATGGCGGCACCGCGCGCGATGCGCGCCTGGTCAATCTCGACATCAGCGACCCGCAATTGCTGGCCGATTTCGTTCAACAGGAACACATCGGCCTCACGGTCGTCGGTCCGGAAGTGCCGCTGGCGGCGGGCATCGTCAACCTGTTCCGCTCGCGCGGCCTGAAAATCTTCGGCCCGACGAAAGAAGCGGCGCAGCTGGAATCGTCGAAGGACTTCGCCAAGGCCTTCATGCAGCGCCACGGCATCCCGACAGCCGCCTACCAGACGTTTTCCGATGTCGCTCCCGCGCACGCCTACATCGACGCCATGGGTGCGCCCATCGTCATCAAGGCCGACGGCCTGGCCGCCGGCAAGGGCGTCGTCGTCGCCATGACCCTGGAAGAAGCGCACCAGGCGGTCGACATGATGCTGGCCGATAACCAGTTCGGCGACGCCGGCGCGCGCATCGTCATCGAGGAATTCCTCGCCGGCGAAGAAGCGAGCTTCATCGTCATGTGCGACGGCAAGAACATCCTGCCGCTGGCCACCAGCCAGGACCATAAGCGCCTGAAGGACCACGACCAGGGCCCGAACACGGGCGGCATGGGCGCGTATTCGCCGGCGCCTATCGTCACGCCGGCCATGCATGCGCGCGTCATGCGCGAAATCATCGTGCCGACCATCCAGGGCATGGCCAAGGATGGCATCACGTTCACGGGCTTCCTGTACGCGGGCCTGATGATCGACGACAAGGGCACGCCGAAGACGCTGGAATTCAACTGCCGCATGGGCGACCCGGAAACGCAGCCAATCATGGCGCGCCTGAAAACCGACCTGGTGACCGTCATGGAGCACGCCGTCAACGGCACGCTCGACGCCGTGGAACTGGAATGGGACCGCCGCACGGCCGTCGGCGTCGTCATGGCTGCCGCCGGCTACCCGGACGATCCTGTCAAGGGCACGTCCATCGGCGACATCCCGGCCGAAACCGTCGATTCTGTCACCTTCCATGCGGGCACCCGCATCGAAGGTGAACGCCTGGTCACCAACGGCGGCCGCGTGCTGTGCGTGGTGGGCCTGGGCGACAGCATCAAGATGGCGCAGAAGCAGGCGTATGAAACCGTGGAAAAAATCCATTTCGACGGCGCCCAGTACCGCCGCGACATCGGCTGGCGCGGCCTGAAGCATTGATCGCCCCATAACGATCACACGGCGGGCCGGCGCGGAATGCATCCGCCCCGGCCCGTTTTCATTTTGATCGCCTCCCCCATTCCTCGCCATGACCATTCCACCCGGCCTTGCCGCACCAGACCGCGATGCCCCGGTGAGCCCCCTGGCCTGGCTGACGCTTGCCTCGCTGCTCGTTGCCGGCCTGGCCTGGCCTGGTACTGGTTCAGCAGCCATGCCGTACCACGCTGTGATACCAGACAAACCGTGGCCGCGGTCACGGATGGCAAATTCAGCCTGCACGATATCAAGCAGGCCGGCTATGCCTGGTCGCAAAAAACCCGTGGCTGCCTGGCTACCGTCATCCAGGACGGCAAGCCGATGCAATACGCCCGGACCATTTCACGCGTGGAAGGCCGCCGCAAAAGCCGGCTGGAGTATGACCATGCGCATCCGGGCATCGTGCAAACGCGCTTTGCCGACATCGCCTGGCATGGCGGCTTTGCGCAGCAGGGCCAGCCCATCGGGCGCGATGGACTGAAGAATGCGATGCTGGCCGGCATGGATGCACTGCGCGGCAAGCCGCTCTACCATGTCAATCTCAACGCGGTGGTGTCGCCGCAGCACTACCGTGAAATCGGCGATATTGAAGCGCTGGGACCATGCAAGGCAGTATTGCCCGGCGTGATTTCCTGCCGCCTGCTGCTGGCCCGCAACGACCTTGCGCCCGCTGCCGCAACAAAGGTGCTGGCAGTGTCGGTGCTGCAGCAAGGCGACTTTACTTTCCAGCGCAGCGAGGATGGCAAGAACTGGTCGCTAACACCGCGATTCAGGACAGAACTGGAGCAGGCGCAACTTCAATAGTGCGCTGGAGAAACGAGATTGCATTGTAAAATTTACCATCTTGATTCTTCACAAACCCACTCCCGATGACAAGCAATCCACCTGTGCCCACGCATACTTCCGTCGAGGCGCTGCATGTGCTGAAGCTGCTCACGCGCCGCCAGCGCGACGCGGCCGGCAATGGCTGGTCGGTGACGACGCAATTTGCCGGCGAACCGCGCCTGGCCAAAGTAAATGAGTAAGTCCATGCATATCGAACCGCCCCACGCATCGCTGGGCCAGCTGCACCAGCTTGGCCTGATCACCGCGCAGGAACTGGACGAGGCCAACTCGGAACGCGATATCGCCGCCCATGAGCGCCTGCACCCGCCCGAGGATCCCGTCGACATGCCGGAACTGGCGCAGGACGCCGATCTGGCCAGCACCCTGGGCTGGCTGCTGCTGACCGATCTGCTGCCCAAGAATGACTTCGACAAGCGCGTGGCCAAACTGCCACCCCGGCAACAGGCACTGGCAGCAGAGGGTGTGCGGCACTACAACCGCCGCGAGGTCGACGCCTTGTACGAGCTCGATTTGCTGAACCAGTTCCAGCGCGATGCGGCACACGCGGCGGCGCCAGCCGACCGCATGTTTTATACGCCCTGGATCGCCATGCGCTGGCTGGTGGTAAACAACATCCTGCCGACGGCGCAGTTCGAAGCGCTGGAAGTGCACGTGCGTGAACATGGCAGCGAACTGGCGCGCGACATCATGGAAGCGTCCAGGCTGCGCCATGGCCACGACCGCATCCCGTACAAGCGTCCACCGGCCTGGAAAGGCGCGCTGATCGTGCTGGGGCTGATCCTGGTCATGTCCGTCGTGTACGGCGTGCTTACCGGAAGCCTGCAGCCATGAGCACCGATCCACGCCTGCTGCCGCTGGCGGAACTGCTGCGCCTCGGCCTGATCACCAGCGACGAATACGACGATACGCTGGCCGAACTGGAGATCATCGACCTGCAGCGCGCGCACAATGCCGCCGAAGACATTGATGTGCCGGAGCTGGCAATGAATGCCGACCAGATCGGGACGCTGGCCTGGCTGCTGAGCGCCGAACTCGTTCCCGAGGACCGTTTTTTCAAGATGCTGCGCAAGCTGCCCGCCGATGAACCACGCCGGCAACTGGCCAGCGCCGCGCTGCAGCAGGTGAACCGGCAGGCGGTCGACGCGCTGTACCAGCATAACCTGATCAACCCGTGGCAGCGCGACGCCGCCCACGACAGCCTGCCAGCCGGCCACCTGGCCGCCACGCCCGTCGCGGCCTTGCGGCATATGCTGAAACAGGGCACGCTATCGCCGCTGCAATACAAGGAGCTGCAAGCGCGCACGCGCGCGCACGGCTCGCCGCTGGCGCGCGTGATCGTCGATGCTGCCGGCAAACCGCCGGTCCAGTATGGCCGGCGCGCCGCGCGCCCGTTCAACGTCCTGATGATAGTGCTGATGCTGCTAATGCTGATGCTCGTGGCGATTGTGGGGCCGTTGTGGTTCAAGCGCGAGCAGCCAACGCCTGCGGCACCGCTGGCGCAACCGGCCGACACGGTGGAACGCGACGACCGGCAGCAGCGTGCGGCGCAAGCACTCGATGCCGCCCGCCAGCCGGGCCATGAGAGCGTGCAATACGATGTCCATGTGGTGCAGGACAAGCCGCCTCGGTAAAGCAGGGTCGGCAACAGCAGCGCCGGTTTTGCTATCACAAAAATCCGTAACAGGGTACAATCCGTCCTTACTTTTTTATTTCGGCCTCGTCGGCCCACGCGATGTCGTCAACTCCCTCTCCTTCGGCCGTCAAGGCCTATTTGCTCGATTTGCAAAGCCGTATCGTGCAGGCACTCGAAGCGCAGGACGGCAAGCCCTTCCTGACCGATGCCTGGCAGCGCCCCGAGGGCGGCGGCGGCATTTCGCGGCTGATCGAGGAAGGCAATGTATTCGAGCGGGGCGGCGTGAATTTTTCGCACGTTACCGGCGCCGCATTGCCGCCATCGGCAGCGGCCGCGCGCCCTGAACTGGGCGGCAAGGCGTGGGAAGCGATGGGCGTGTCGCTGGTGCTGCATCCGCGTAATCCGTATGCGCCCACGGTGCACATGAATGTGCGGTTTTTCAGCACCGTCAATGCCGATGGCGAACCCGTATGGTGGTTCGGCGGCGGCATGGACCTGACGCCGTATTATGGCGACGCGGGCGACGTGAAGCACTTCCACCAGGTGTGCCATGATGCGCTGGCGCCGTTTGGCGACGAACTGCATCCGAAGTTCAAGCAGTGGTGCGACGATTATTTCTACCTGAAGCACCGGCGCGAAGCGCGCGGCGCCGGTGGCATCTTCTTCGACGATTTCAACGCCCTGGGCTTTGACGACAGCTTTGCGATGATGCGCAGCGCCGGCGATGCTTTCGTCAAAGCCTATGTGCCGATCCTGGCGCGCCGCAAGGACACGCCCTACGGCGAACGCGAACGCGATTTCCAGTGCTACCGGCGCGGACGCTATGTCGAGTTCAACCTGGTGTTCGACCGCGGCACCCTGTTCGGCCTGCAGTCGGGCGGACGCACCGAGGCGATCCTGATGTCGATGCCGCCCGTGGTCAAGTGGCGCTACGACTGGCACCCGGAAGCGGGCAGTCCCGAAGCGGCGTTGTATACTGACTTCCTCGTGCATCGCGACTGGCTGCAGGCGTGACCGGAGTTAGCACGACGCATGGCATCGCCGGCAATACCCCATGCGTGGCGCTGCTGGGCGGCAGCTACGACCCGGTGCATATGGGCCATGTCGCGCTGGGCACGCATTTTTCCAGCCTGCTGCACGCCGATGAACTGCGCGTGATTCCGGCCGGCGCGCCCTGGCAAAAGGGCAACCTGGGCGCCACCGGCCAGCAGCGCGCCGAGATGGCCGGCCTGGCGTTTGCCGGCCTGCCCGTGCCGGTCGTGATCGACCGCCAGGAAATCGAGCGCAGCGAACATGGCCAGGCCAGCTACACCATCGATACCTTGCGCCAGGTACGCGCCGAGCTGGGAGCGCGCGCATCCATCGTTTTCCTGATGGGTGCCGACCAGCTGCAGCGGCTCGCGACATGGCGCGAATGGCAGCAATTATTTGAATACGCGCATATCTGCGTCGCGGCCCGCCCCGGCTTCGCGCTGAATGACACCGCAGTGCCGCAAGTGGTCGCCGAAGAATTTTCGCGCCGCCTGGGGTCACTGGAAAGCATCCGCAACACGCCGCACGGTCTGACTTATCTGGCACAGGACTTCGCGGTGGATATCTCCGCCACCGAAATACGTGCGGCATTACAACGGGGGAATCGGGCAAACTCGCTTGTTTCCCCGCTAGTGCTAGACTATATTGAACAACATAATTTATACAAAAGCTAAATGGACATCAAAAAACTGCAAACCCTCGTCGTTGACGCCCTTGAAGACGTCAAAGGCCAAGACATCGCCGTCTTCGAAACGAGTCACCTGACCAGCCTGTTCGACCGCATCGCGATCGTTTCCGGTACCTCGAACCGTCAAACCAAGGCGCTGGCCGCCTCGGTGCGCAACAAGGTCAAGGACGCCGGCGGCGACATCATCGGCATGGAAGGCGAGGAAACGGGTGAATGGGTGCTGGTCGATCTGGGCGACATGATCGTCCACATCATGCAAGCGCCTATCCGCGCCTACTACCGCCTGGAAGAAATCTGGGGCGACACGCCGGTCAAGCTGGGCGCCGCCAAGCGCGCGCCGAAAAAAGCGGCCGGCGACGAGCCGAAAAAGGTCAGCGGCCATCTGGCAGCGAGCAAGGCCAATGTGGAAGCTTCGCCCGTGATCGAGAAAAAGACACCGGCCAAGAAAGCCACGGCCGCCACCGCCGCCAAGAAAGCCCCGGCGAAAAAAGCCACCGCTTCCAAAGCTGTCGGCAAGACCGTGAAAGTCGCGCCAACCAAGACCGAAGCGGCTGCCGTGAAAGCCTTGAAAGCGCTGCCAGAGAAAAAAGTGCGCGCCCCACGCGCGGCCAAGCCGGCAGCCGATGCTGCACCGGCAAAAACCGTGATCAAGCGTATCAAAAAAGTCGAAGCGTAAGCCTCGATGCAGCTCATCATCGCTGCGGTCGGCCATAAAATGCCGGCCTGGATAGAGACGGGCTTCGCGGAATACGCGAAGCGCATGCCGCCGGAATTGCGCATCGTGCTGAAAGAAATCAAGCCGGTGGAGCGTTCCGGCAGCAAGACCGCCGCCACGGCGATGGCGCTGGAACGCGAACGCATCGAAGCCGTCCTGCCCAAGGGCGTACGCATCATCGCGCTCGACGAACGCGGCAAGGACCTGACCAGTGTCGGCCTGTCGCAGCAGTTGATGGCGTGGCAGCAGGATGGCCGCGACACCGCCTTCCTGATCGGCGGCGCCGACGGCCTCGATCCGCAACTCAAGGCACGTGCCGAAGGCATGCTGCGCATTTCCAGCATGACCCTGCCGCACGGCGTGGTGCGCGTGATCCTCGCCGAGCAGCTGTATCGTGCCTGGTCGATCACGCAAAACCACCCCTACCACCGCGTCTGAACTCCCCCATGAAAACGGCTGATCACAAGATCTACCTTGCCTCCAAAAGCCCGCGACGGCGCGAACTGCTGCGCCAGATCGGCATCGATTTCGAATTGCTGCTGCTGCGCAGCGACGGCCCGCGCGGCGCCGACGTCACCGAGGAAGTCCTGCCCGGCGAATCGGCGCTCGACTATGTCGCCCGCGTGTCGAATGAAAAAGCCGCCTTCGCCTGGGACCTGGTGCGCCGCCGCCACCTGACCCCGCGCCCCGTGCTGGCAGCCGACACCACCGTCACCATCGACGGCGTCATCCTCGGCAAGCCGGCCGACCGCCTTGAGGCCGTGGCGATGCTGCAGCAGCTGTCGGGCCGCACGCACGAGGTGCTCACCTCGATCGCCGTGCACTACAAGGATTTCGCCGAGCAGCGCACGCAGGTGTCGCAAGTGCGCTTCGGCGTGCTCTCGCCGGCCTCCATCGCCGCCTACTGCGCCACGCCCGAGCCCTACGACAAGGCCGGCGGCTACGGCATCCAGGGCAGCGCCGCCCTGTTCGTCGAGCATATCGAAGGCAGCCATTCCGGCATCATGGGCCTGCCCCTGTACGAGACGGCGCAATTGCTGCGTGAAGCAGGTTTGCCCCTGCCCTGATCCCGGGTATGATGTCATTCGTCGCCTCCACTTCCCCGCCTCCATGAACGAAGACATCCTGATCAATATCACGCCGCAAGAAACGCGCGTCGCCCTCATCCTGCAGGGCGCCGTGCAGGAATTGCACATCGAGCGCACGCTCACGCGCGGCCTGGCCGGCAATGTGTATTCCGGCAAAGTGGTACGGGTGTTGCCGGGCATGCAGTCGGCCTTCATCGACATCGGCCTGGAGCGCGCCGCCTTCCTGCACGTGGCCGACATCTGGGAAGCGCGCGGCCACGACGGCCAGAACGCGACACCGGCGCCCATCGAAAAAATCCTCTTCGACGGCCAGGTGCTGACGGTGCAGGTGATCAAGGACCCGATCGGCACCAAGGGCGCGCGCCTGTCGACGCAGATTTCCATCGCCGGACGCATGCTGGTGTACCTGCCCCAGGACAAGCACATCGGCATCTCGCAGAAAATCGAAAAGGAAGCGGAGCGCGAGCAGTTGCGCGTGCGCCTGCAAAGCCTGCTGCCGCCCGATGAAAAAGGCGGCTACATCGTGCGCACCATGGCCGAGGACGCTTCCGACGCTGACTTGAAGGCGGACGTCGACTACCTGCGCAAGACCTGGAGCACAATCACGCACGGCGCGCGCACGCGTCCCGCCACCAGCCTGCTGCACCAGGACTTGAGCCTGGCGCAGCGCGTGCTGCGCGACTTCGTCGGCGATGAAACGGCCACCATCCAGGTCGATTCGCGCGAGAACTACGTGAAATTGCGCGAATTCGCGGAAATCTACACGCCCAGCGAACTGACGCGCTTGCAGCACTACACGGGCGAGCGCCCGCTGTTCGACCTGTATGGCGTGGAAGAAGAGATCCTGCGCGCGCTGGGCCGCCGGGTCGACCTGAAATCGGGCGGCTACCTGATCGTCGACCAGACGGAAGCGATGACCACCATCGACGTCAACACGGGCGGCTTTGTCGGCGGGCGCAATTTCGCCGACACGATTTTCAAGACCAACCTGGAAGCGGCGCACGCCATCGCGCGCCAGCTGCGCCTGCGCAACCTGGGCGGCATCATCATCCTCGACTTCATCGACATGGACAATGCCGAGCACCGCAACGCCGTGCTGGCCGAACTGAAACGCACGCTGTCGCGCGACCGCACCAAGGTTTCGGTGAGCAATTTCTCGCCGCTGGGCCTGGTGGAAATGACGCGCAAGCGCACGCGCGAATCGCTGGCCCACATCCTGTGCGAACCGTGCCCCGCCTGCGCCGGCAAGGGACAAGTAAAGACCTCGCGCACGATCTGCTATGAAATCCTGCGCGAACTGCTGCGCGAGGCGAAACAGTTCAACCCGCGCGAATTCCGCATCCTCGCCTCGCAGGAAGTGGTCGATCTGTTCCTCGAAGAAGAATCGCAGCACCTGGCCATGCTCGGTGATTTCATCGGCAAGAAAATCTCGCTGCAGGTGGAGAATGCCTACCACCAGGAGCAGTACGACGTGATCCTGATGTAGTCATGCCGGGCACCACCGCCTTCTGGCGCGACCCGTCTCTCCCCCACGTGGAGAGCCGGCGCGCCTGCCACAGCAGGGCGTGCTACAAGCCGCACAGCCATCCCACGTTTTCCATCGGCGCCGTCGACGCAGGCGGCAGCATCTTTACGGGCAGCAAAGACGGCAAGGTCGCCCTCGGCAATGGCAGCCTGGTGCTGGTGCCGGCCGGCTGCGTGCACGCCTGCAATCCCCTGCCTGACGCCCCGTGGAGCTACCAGATGCTGCATCTCGATGCGCGGTGGCTGCAAGTACACGCGCCGGCGCTCGATGGCGACACGGCAGCGGTGTTGCACTGCCCGCTGCTGTATGCGCAGTTTTGCGGCATGAATGCGCTGCTGTTTTCAACGGCCGGCGCGGCGGAGAAAAATGCGGTGCTGCTGGCGTTCCTTGGCGCCTGCGCCAGCGCCAGCGCAGACGTGCTGCCGTCGGAACGCAAGCCGCTGCCCCAGCAGTTGGCGCCCGTGCTCGCGACGCTGCAGGCGCAGCCCTCGGCCAGCCTGCGGCAACTGGCGGAGGCGGCTGGCCTGAGCCCCTATCAATTGATCCGCGCCTTTCGCGCCGCCACGGGCCTGACGCCGCATGCCTACCAGCTAAATATGCACGTCAACCGCGCGCGCAGCCGCTTGCAGGAAGGGACGGCGCTGGCGCAGCTGGCGCATGAGCTGGGCTTTGCCGACCAGAGCCACCTGCAGCGCGTCTTCAAGGCGCATGCGGGCATCACGCCCGGGCGCTACCGCTAGCCTGCAATTTTCTTCAATACGCGCCGGCAGCAGCATTGCATACTCGCCTCCCTATCGTTACGGAGCGCAAGCCATGCAGGACTTTTTATTGATCGCCGCCGCCCACTTTCTTTCCCTGCTGTCGCCCGGGCCCGATTTCTTCCTGATCGCGCGCACCTCGCTGGCCCACGGCTGGCGCGCCGCCGCCGGCACGTGCATGGGCATTACCGTGGCCAATGCGGTGTTTATCGTGGCGGCATTTGGAGGACTGTCGGTGCTGCGGGCGGGCAGTACGGCATTCATGGTGGTGCGGCTGGCGGGATGCGCCTATCTGCTGTACCTGGGCTGGCTGTTCTTGCGCCATGCGGGCAAGAGCCGCCTGGATGCCAAGCCCGCCACCGGCAAGGCGCGCTGGCGCGGCGGTGTCGTGATGGGGTTTGCCTCCGCCATCCTGAATCCGAAAAATGCGCTGTTCTACGTCAGCCTGGCCACCGTGCTGGCCTCCAGGCAGACAGACACCGCTGCGATGGTCGCATATGGCGCGTGGATGGTCTTTGCCGTGCTGGCGTGGGATATGGCGGTGGCGCTGGCCATCGGCAGCAGCGCCCTGCGGCAGCGCTTTGCGCGCGCGCTGCCGTCGCTGGAACGGCTGTCGGGCGTGATGCTGATCGTGCTGGCGGTGGTGCTGCTAGCGGATCAGGCCGGCAGCGGATCCAGGTAAAACACGGCAAACACTTTCAAGGGCGTGGTTTCCGTCGCTTTTTCCGAGCGCACGACGGAGCAATCGTCGGCGGCCAGGCTGCGCCAGTTCTGGATGCCGACCTTGGCGAACATGGCGTGCGCGGGGGCATTCGCCGCCAGGTCCAGCACCAGGCAGGCGTTGCGCGGGCCGGCGCCGTAGTTGACGGCGCGGATTTCAATGCCGAAGGTCGTCATCCACGGTTCCCACAAGCCTTTTTCCTTGCCGGCCGCCATGCGCTCGAGCATCTCGCCAAACGTCAGACCTTTCTTGACGGTATCGCGCAGTGCTTGCAGCGACGGCGCCAGGCGGGGATCGGGCTGCTTGTTGCCGGCGCGGATCTCGGCGATCGCTTTCAATTCCTTGATGATGGCCGCATCGCGTTCCGTGTAATCGCGCATGCGCGCGTAAAACTCGGCATCGAGGAAGGGATTGACGGTCAGCTTGGCGACGCCCTCTTCGCGGCGTTTCGGGGAGGGCGTGTTGGTTTTGGTCATGGCGATGGAGGGCAAAATACGTTGAGGGCCGCCAGTTTAACACCATGGCGCGTCGGCGGCGGCTTCAGCGCCGCTTTAATGTTGCGCCTGACGGGCGCGGGGCGGCCACTGCGGCGCGCGCGCCAGGCCGCATGAAGTCGCGCCGTGGCCCGAACAGGAAGACGGCGCCCGCATACAGCCCCGCCAGGGGGAAGCGTACCTCCCTGAGCAACTGCTGGAAAATGGCGATCGACTGCGCGCGGGTGACGGGAATGTCGGCGCGCCACTGGCACAGCACGTCATGCACGAGGCTGGCATGATACGTCGCCGGCAAGCCCAGGTGCTGCGCGCCATCGGGCGTGCCCACATAAAATAGGCCGAGCACGCTGATACAGGGCGAACAGCCATCCCAGG
Organism: Janthinobacterium sp. BJB301; assembly: GCF_002735685.1. Taxonomy (NCBI): domain Bacteria; kingdom Pseudomonadati; phylum Pseudomonadota; class Betaproteobacteria; order Burkholderiales; family Oxalobacteraceae; genus Janthinobacterium; species Janthinobacterium sp. BJB301. Next base: position 625,013 of record NZ_PDZJ01000002.1, read on the forward strand.
CATAGCCGGCGCGGATGCGGATCGCCGATTCGCGTATCGTCACCCACTCGTTTTCAAACTCTATGCCGTCAAGCAAGGGCGAGCAATAACCATAGTCACTGCCCAGTGCATAGCGCCAGGCGTTGCCAGGCATGCCGAAATTCTTCGGCATCAGTGGCCTCCCTGCCGTGCATGCCGCCGTTGTCGCCTATATGTCGTCTGCATGGGGTTATCTTGATCATTATCAATATCAAGATTTAAACATACTCCAGCAAAAGAAGGGCAACAAGCGGCAGACTCAGGCGCGCGGCGCCGCCGTCGATTCGCGCACCACCAGTTCGGGTTTCAGGCGCACGTCGAGCACCGGGGAATCGGGCGAAGCGATGGTTTGCAGGATCAGCCGGGCCGCTTCCGTGCCGATGCCGTGGTGACGGATGCGGATGGTGGTCAGGGGCGGACGGATCATGTCCATGTAGGGCATGTCGTTGTGGCCCACCACGGAAATATCTTCGGGGCAACTCAAACCCAGTTCGCGGATGGCGTCGTAGCAGCCGAGGGCCACCAGGTCGCTGCCCGTCACCACGGCCGTCGTCCGTGGCGACTGGCGCAGCAGTTCCAGCAGGGCCGCCTTGCCGCATTCGCGCGAATAGCCGCTGCTTTCAAACACGAACGCTTGCGAGCGATCGAGTTCGCTGGCCTGGATGGCGGCCAGGAAACCGAGGCGGCGCACGTGGCCCGTGGACAGGTTTTCCGGGCCGGCGATGTGCGCGATATGGCGGTGGCCCAGCGCCAGCAAGTGTTCCACCGCCAGACGCATGCCGACCACGTCGTCGCTGACGACGCAGGAAGCGACGCCCGTCTCGTCGCTGCGGTTGACGGTAACGACGGGCACATTCTGGTCGATGCACATCTTGATGACAGGATCGTCACGCCGTGCGGTAGCCAAAATCAGGCCGTCGACCTGCTGTCCCAGCAGGCGGTTGATGACGAACAGCTGCTCTTCCTCGTCAGCACCCACGTTGGCGACGATGGCCAGGTAGCCATGCTTGCGCAAGCCTTCCTCGATGCCCAGCAGGATCGGTGGAAAGACAGCGTTGGTAATGTCGGGCAAGACCACGCCGATGATGCGCGACTTGCGGGTGACGAGGGTGGAGGCGGCGCGGTTCGGCCGGTAGCCGAGCCGGCCCGCTTCGGCCAGCACGCGCGCGGCCACCTCGGCGCTGACCATTTGCCGCGTTGCCGGGTTCATCACGCGCGAGACGGTGGAAAAGTGCACGCCGCTGGCCCGCGCGACGTCGCTTAAGGTGGGGTTCTTGTTTGTCATGGGCTTCCCGGATCGCAATACGGTGATTTTATCGCAAAAAATGCCCCCGCCGTCAAAAACCGAGCAAACGCTTGCATTGAAATAATGCCGTTGCCCAAAGCGGTTTTGGCCGGCTTTAGTACAATCCAGCCTTGACAGCGTGCAAACGCTTGCATACCATGACTCGGACTTACCACTCGGGCCTGGTTGCCCCTCACAGAATTCCTATGTCTACTTCGCACAGCAAGCACGCCGAACAGAACGGCGAAACCTTCAACCTGAAAGAAGCCGCCCTCGCCTATCATGCGGAACCCCGCGCAGGCAAGATTTCCGTCACGCCAACCAAACCGCTGGGCGACGCCCGCGCCCTGACCCTGGCGTACTCGCCGGGCGTGGCCTTTGCCTGCGAAGCCATCGTGGAAGATCCGCGCACGGCCGGCATCTATACGTCGCGCAGCAACCTGGTGGCCGTGATCACCAATGGCACGGCCGTGCTGGGCCTGGGCGATATCGGTCCGCTGGCCAGCAAACCGGTGATGGAAGGCAAGGCTTGCCTGTTCAAGCAGTTCGCCGACGTCGATGTGTTCGACATCGAACTGGCGGAGAACGATCCCGACCTGTTCATCGACACCGTGGTGCGCATGGAGCCGACCTTTGGCGGCATCAACCTGGAAGATATCAAGGCGCCCGACTGCTTCTACATCGAACAGCAATTGCGCAAGCGCATGAATATTCCCGTCTTCCACGACGACCAGCACGGCACGGCCATCATCGTCGCGGCCGGCATCCTGAACGGCCTGGAACTGGTCGGCAAGGACATCGGCAACGTCAAAGTGGCCGTCTCGGGCGCTGGCGCCGCGTCGATCGCCTGCCTGGACTTGCTCGTCTCGCTGGGCCTGAACAAGTCGCTGCTGAAAGTGTGCGACAGCCAGGGCGTGATCTACCCGGGCCGCGATGCCAGCATGGAAGAGAACAAGGCGCGCTACGCGAACGACACGAGCGACCGCGACCTGGCTGACGCCATGGTCGGCGCCGACATCTTCATCGGTGTCTCGAAGGGCGGCGTGGTCAGCGCGCAGATGGTCGAATCGATGGCCGCCAAGCCGCTGATCTTCGCCCTGGCCAATCCGCATCCGGAAATCGCGCCGGAGAAAGTGCACGCCGTGCGCGACGACGCCATCGTCGCCACGGGCCGCTCGGATTACCCGAACCAGATCAACAATGTGCTGTGCTTCCCGTACATCTTCCGTGGCGCGCTCGACGTGGGCGCCACCACCATCAATGAAGAAATGAAGCTGGCCTGCGTGCGCGCCATCGCCGCGCTGGCCAAGGAGCCGCTGCCGGGTCACGAAAGCAGCGCCCTGACGCCGCTGCAACTGATACCGTCGCCGTTCGACGAGCGTCTGCGCAGCTGGGTCGCGCCTGCCGTGTCGCAAGCGGCCATCGCCACCGGCGTCGCCACCCGCGTGCCAGCAGTCGCCTGATACGCATGGCAGGCAATCCTGCCTTGGCAAAATAACAGCAAGTTACCATTGCTTACAAAAAAACCATGGCTGAAAACCATGGTTTTTTTCATTTCCCCCTTGAGACCGCCTATATAGTTATCGAAGAGTAAATTCCCGGGTGCCGTTTTTGCTGCCACCTTCGATTACAATGACGCCTACTTTATGTTGCTACAGTTGCCATAATGGCGACGTCGTGCGTTACCAAGGATATTCATGCTCGGCCTGACCTCTGTTTGTGTTTTTCTCTTTTCGGCATTGGCGTTGGCGGTCAACAGCGGATATTCTCTCGGCGCGCTGGTTCTTCTACTGGCAAGCGGTTCCCTGCTGTGGAAGCGTCCCAGCCTAGCCCTGCAGCGCCAGGACTACCTATTGATCAGTGTCCTACTGACGTATTTCCTGATCTTCACAGCCAATATGCTGTACCACGGTGATCCTCCGCGCGAATTCGACATGCCCCTACGCGCCCTGCTGGCGGTCCCGGTGCTGCTGTTGCTGTTGGCATATCCACCACGGCCGACGTTCTGGTGGGCCGGATTGTCCCTCGGCGCTATCGCCGGTGCAGCGTATGCATTGACGGAATTTGTCCCTGACAGTCTGATTCGTCCGCAAGCTGCCACCAGCAACCCCATTCATTATGGCAATGTCAGCATGCTGCTGGGCATGCTGACGCTCTGCGGATTCGACTGGGCGCGCACGCAAACGCACCGTTATGCCTGGAGTGGCCTGTTGCTGGCAGGATGCCTGGCCGGCATCGTCGGTTCGGTCATCAGTGGAAGCCGCGGAGGCTGGCTGGCCTTGCCCGTCTGCCTCATTATCATGGCCCTACATCACGCCAAAAACCATGGACGCCGCCATCTGGCCGTCACCATGACGCTGCTGTTCGTCCTCCTGAGCCTGGCCTACGCTATGCCGCATTCGCCGGTACAGCAGCGTGTGGCCACAGTCATCTCCGAACTGCAAAAATACAAAAATGACGGAGATGTCAGCACCTCAGTTGGCCAGCGCTTGGTGATGTGGGATACCGCAACAGAACTCGTAAAAGAGCATCTATGGCTGGGTATGGGTCGTACCGGCTATTTGCAACAGAAAAAAGTAATGCTGGCGGAAGGGAAAATTAGCAAACTCGTCAGCGACTACACGAATGCCCATAGCGACTACCTCGATGTGCTGGTCAAGCGCGGCATCACTGGCTTGCTGGCACTGTTGGCGCTGCTCCTGCTGCCCTTGGCACTGTTTGCTCGCACATCGTACCGCGGTCCCGCAAGCGCCCAGCCCTATGCGCTGGCCGGCGTGGTGCTATGCACTTGCTATATGATTTTCGGCCTGACGACGAGCTCGCTCACCCTGAATATCGGCATCATCATGCTGGTCTTCCCGATGGTGATACTGTGGGCCATGCTGCGTCAGCAAGAACGCATTGCCTGAGCTTCCGCCTGACCGTTTTGCTGTCCCCTGCAAGGAACCATACCGATGCTCACGCCCGACCTGAAGCGCCTCACCGCACTGCACGCGCCCTACAAAAAACACCTGGCCCTGGCCTTGCTGGCGATGGTCGTCACTGCGGCCACGGAACCGCTGCTGCCATATGCGCTCAAGCTGCTGCTCGACAATGGCTTTGGCGGCAAGGTGAATTTTTCCTTCTGGCTCGTGCCGCTGATCGTCATCGGCATCTTTGCCATGCGCGGCGCGTCGACGTTTGCCAGCAGCTACCTGATGAGCTATGTCTCCACGCGCATCCTCAACGAGTTGCGGCGCAGGATGTTTGCCAGCATGCTCAACTTGCCCATCGACTTCTACAACACCCACACGGTGGGCAAAGTCATCAACTCCATCATGTTCGAAGTGCAGCAGATCATCGAGATGGTGACCAAAGTGTTTACGTCGATCGTGCGCTCCTCGCTGACCGTGCTGGGCCTGCTGGCGTGGCTGCTGTACCTGAACTGGGTGCTGACGCTGGTGACCCTGGTGCTGCTGCCCCTGCTGACCATCGTCGTGCGCACCACGGGCAAGCGCCTGAAAAAACTCAACCGCGACTCCCTGGCCGTCAACGCGGAGCTGACCCAGGTCATCGAGGAAACCACGCGCGCCCAGCAAGTGATCAAGATCTTCGGCGGCCAGGACTACGAAAAGTCGCGCTTCGAAGAGCGTGCCGAGCAATTGCGCCGCTACAGCATGCGCATGACCACCACTTTTTCCGCCACAGTCCCCATCACGCAGGTGATCACGGCCGCCGCCGTGGCCCTGGTCATCGTGATGGCCCTGTTCCAGTCGGAGCAGGGGCAGATCACGGTCGGCGGGTTTGTGTCCTTCATCACGGCCATGCTGATGCTGCTGACGCCCTTGAAGCAACTGGCCGAAGTCAACGGCCCCCTGCAGCGCGGCATGGCCGCCGCCGAGGAAGTCTTCCAGCTGATCGACAAGACGCCGGAACGCACGGGCGGCAAGCCGCTCGCCGGGCGCAGCAAAGGCCGCATCGAGTTCAGGGACGTGAGCTTTGCCTATCCCGGACATCAGGAACCGGCGCTGCGGCACATCGACCTGAGCATCGCGCCAGGACAAACGATCGCCTTTGTCGGCATGTCCGGCGGCGGCAAATCAACCCTGGTCAGCCTGCTGCCCGGCTTTTACTCGGCCAGCAGTGGCGAGATCTTGCTCGATGGGCAGAATATCGATGCCATCGCCCTGACCAGCCTGCGCAGCCAGATCGCCATGGTCAGCCAGCAGGTCGTATTGTTCGACGATACCCTGGCCGCCAATATCGCGTATGGCGATGCAACGCCGGACCGGCAGCGCATCGAAGCGGCCGCGGCCGCGGCCTTCCTGTCGGACGTCATCGACGGCTTGCCCGACGGCCTGGAAACGCGCTTGGGCGACAACGGCTCGCGCCTGTCCGGCGGCCAGCGCCAGCGCGTGGCCATCGCCCGCGCGATCTACAAGGATGCGCCCATCCTGATCCTTGATGAAGCGACCTCGGCACTGGATACGGAAGCGGAACGGGCCGTGCAAGCGGCGCTGGAACATCTGATGCAAGGTAAAACCACCCTCGTTATTGCGCATCGGCTATCAACAATTGAACGTGCGGACCGTATCGTGGTATTGTCACATGGGAAAATAATGGAAACCGGCAGTCACCAGCAATTATTGGATGCCAACGGCGCCTATGCCAATCTGCATCGCCTGCAATTTTCCCAGCAAGTGGCTTGACACCATCGAATGAATACCTGAAATCGTACTGATACATGACGCCTTTGATTCCCGCCGAACTTCTACAAAAGTCGGACAAAATTCTTTTCATCGCCCATCTGGCGCTGGGAGACTTTACCTACCTGCAAAACGGCTTCCGCGCCTTCGCCGCGGCCTATCCCCATATTCAGATCCACCTGTGGGTCGACGAAGTGCGCCGCACGTCCGACGCGAAACAATGGGAAAGCCTGCGCACCTATTCGCTGTATGACTGGGTAGAGCAGTCGGGCCTGTTCGCCAAGGTTTACCGCAAGACCTACAGCCCTGCGCTCTACGAAGAGTCACTGCGCGAAGCCAAGGCGGAACACTATCCTGTCGTCGTGTCACTGGCCCACGTACGGCCACAGCAATACGCGGATCTTGCCCGCGCGATCAGCCCGAACGGGCTGGTGATCGGCACGCGCAAGCCGTTCAGCCCACTGCGTCCCTGGCATTACCTGGCCTATCGCAAGATCGATGCCGTGCTGGCCTCGTATGCGGGACAGGATGCCGGCGAGCACCATATCAGCAGCGTGTATGCGGACTGGTTCCATCAATTGACGGGAATCGACATTCCCGTGGCCGAACGCTATCCCTTCGTGCACATTCCCGAGCAGGCGCTGCAGCAGGCGCAGGCGCAACTGGCCACCTGGGGCTTTGCCCCACGCCAGGGTCCGCTCGTACTCCTGAACCCGTTTGCCAAGTCGCACAAGCGCGGCTGGCCGCTGGAACGCATCGCCGAGCTGATCGCGCGCATGCAAGCGATGCCGAAGTGGAAAAATGCCTGCTTCCTGATCAATGCCATGCCGCAGGAACTGGCCAAGGTCGATGCGGTCGTGCAGGCGCGTGGCTTGCCGCGCACGCAAGCCTTCAGCGCTGTCGACAACTTTTTCCAGCTGCCCGCCATGCTGGCGCAATGCGACCTGATCATTTCGGTGGAAACATCGATCATGCACCTGGCGAACGCCGTGCATGTGCCGGTGGTGGCATTGATGCGCAAGAAGAATCCGGAGTGGGCGCCGTTCGACAGCGCCAACAGCACCGTCATCACGGTGGCGCGGCGCAGCGACTGGGTCAAGGCGATCTCGGTCGACCAGGTATTGCAGACCATCGCCTAGACAACACTGCAGTGGCTAACCGGTGCCCAGCATGCTGATGCGCACCAGGTCGGCCACATTGTCGACGCCCAGCTTGTCCATCAGGCGCGCCTTGTGCACTTCCACCGTGCGCACGGAAATGCCCAGTGCCGGGGCGATATCGCGGTTGTGCTGGCCTGTCACCACCAGATGCATCACTTCCCGCTCGCGCGGCGTCAAGGCGCGCAGCAAGGCTTGCCCCTCCACCTGGCGCAGCAATTGGCCGCGCGCATGCGCCTCGCGCGAAAACGCTTCATCGATGGCTGCCAGCAACTTGTCGTGATCAAACGGTTTTTCCAGGAAGTCGCTGGCCTGCGCCTTGAAGGCCTGGCGTGCCAGGGCGACGTCGCCGTGTCCCGTGATAATGATGACGGGCAGCATGCATTTGAGCTCCAGCAAGCGGCGCTGCAGGCTCAGGCCATCCATGCCCGACATGCGGATATCGACCAGCAGGCAGCCAGCCCACTCGGGACGCCAGCTGCGCAGGAAATCCTCTCCGCAGGAAAACAGGGCCGTGCGGTAGCCGCGTATGCCCAGCAGCAAACCCAGCGCATCGCGCACGGCGGGATCGTCGTCGACGATAAACACCGTCAAATTACTTGTCACCATACTCTCCTGTAGCAGCCTCACTGGCGCGCGCCAGGGGCAGGACAAAACGAAAAATGCCATGCTTGCCCACTTCGGCCCATAGCTGGCCGCCATGCGCTTCGACGATGCTGCGGCTGAGCACCAGCCCCAGACCCAGGCCGCTGGCCTTGCTCGAGACAAACGGTTCGAACAGGCGCGCCGCCAGGCTATTGGAAATGCCGGGGCCGCTATCTTCCACGGACAGGCGCAGCCGCCCGCCTTCGAGCCGCTCGGCCGAGACCGTGATGCGGCGCCGTCCCCGCGGCTGACCCATCACCGCATCCTGCGCATTGGCCAATAAATTACGCAACACCAGCTCGATCTGCAGGCGGTCGGCGTTGACGGCCAGCGGCGACGGCGGCACCAGCACCAGTTCGATGCCATGTTCATGGAACAGCGGCGTGAACTGGCGCGCCATGCCCTCGATCAAGGCGCTCGCCTCCACCGCTTCGAGCTGCATCGCGCCCGTGCGGAAAAAGTCGCGCAGGCGGCGCACCACGTCCGCGGCGCGTCCCGATTCCACGATCATGTGTCCCACCGCGCCCTGCAGCAAGGCGCCCGCTTCGCCCCGCTCCAGCAAGTATTCGCACGCCTTGCCATAGGTCGACAAGGCCGTCAGCGGCTGGTTCAGCTCATGCGCGAGCGCGGCCGCCATCTCTCCTGCGGCCGCCAGGCGCATCGTGTGTTTCAGTTCGTCGGCCACTTGGCGCATCTCATCGACGACGATGCCGATAAAAAATCCCACCAGCGCCAGCACGGCATCGAGCAGTTGCAATTCATAAAACTGGATATCGACCGCATGCGTCCATTTCACCAGGGTGATGATGCACAGTTGCAATACAAACACGGCCAGCACGGCGCCATGCAATCCCTGGCGCGAGGCGGCCCAGATCACGGGGAGAAACAGGAAGTAGAAATGCTTGTATTCGGAACGCACGATGGAACCGAAGAGGCTCCACAGCACAAAACTGGCGAGTGCCAGATACGCCAGGGTTTCCCAGCGCCAGACGGCGGCATGCAGACGCTCGCGCCCCCGTTCGCTGAACAGCACCCAGATCAGCGGCATCGACACCAGCATGCCGACCATGTCGCCGATGCCGAAACGCCAGACTGCCGTCCCCCATTCGCCGGCCGGGATGCGTCCCGTCAGCGACAGCAGGGAAATATAGCCGAGCGCATTGAGCACGGTGCCAAACAGCACGATGGCGACCCAGGCGCTCAGGCGGCGCCGGTTGTCGAAGATGTCGCTGCTGCTGAAACTGCGGCGCAAGACTGCGCCCATACTGCCATAGCCGAGCACCAGCCACGCCGAACAGAGCAAGGTCAGGGGCAAGCCTGCCGGCATGCCGCGCACCAGTACCTCGCCTGCCACCAGGGCGATAAACCACGGCAGCGCCGCCTTGCGGCCGTGGATCAGCCAAAATACCAGGCCCAGCGCGGGATCGGGATTCCAGGGGGTGATGTTCAGCCCGTACATCGGGTCAATATACGTGGCCCAGTCAAACAGCAGATACAAGCCGACAAAGGCGGGATACGGCAGGTAGCGGGACAGAAATAGGCGCATAACGGTGTTTTTTTAACTGTCCCGCATTATGCATCGCAAGCGTGCGCCACGCCATGCCAACTTGCGTTATAAGCACATGAAATAATTTTCATGCAATATCGCAAGGCACGCAGGCGGCGTCAGGCTTAGGCCAACGGCAAGCGCACTTCCACCAGCAAACCCAGGCCGCCATTACCTCTGTGCAACTGAATCGTGCCGCCGTGCTGGCGCACGACGGAAGCGACGATGGACAAGCCCAGGCCGCTGCCTGGCTGCACCTGCTGCGGCGCGCGGAAAAAGCGGTCGAACACGCGTTCATACAGGGCCGGCGCGATGCCCGGCCCCTGATCGGCCACATGCAGCACGGCCTGGCCCCGCTCCGCGTGCAGCGACACCGTCACGCTGCTGCCGCGCGGGCTGTACTTGATGGCGTTTTCCACCAGATTGTCGATCAGCGAGACCAGGCTCTCGCGCTGTCCGGCCACGTTGAGCGAAACGCTGGCTTGCAACTCGAGTTCGATATCGCCCGCCTGGGCCAGGCCGGACAGGGCCGCCAGCCGGTCTTGCAGCAAGGTATCGAGCGCCTGCCGCCGCGGCAACTCGCCCCCGCCCGCCTGCACTTCACTGCGCGTCAGCTGCAGCAGCTGGCCCACCAGGCGCGCGGCCCGGTTGCCGCTGTTCAAGATACCGTCCAACAGCTCTTGCTGGCGTGCATCATGCGCCTGCCCCTGCAGAGCCTCGACATTCACGCGCATGGCCGCCAGCGGCGTGCGCAGCTCATGCGTGGCATCGGCGATGAAGCTGCGTTCGCGCGAGGCACTGGCATCGACCCGCTGCAGCAGGGCATTGATATTGTCGACCAGCGCCGCCAGTTCGCCATGCGGCGGCTTGAACGCCAGCGGACGCAAATCCTGCGGCCCGCGCGCCGCCACCTCCTGCGCCACCTTGCGCCACGGGCGCATGGCAAGGCGGATCGACAGCCAGGCCGGCACCAGCAGGAACGGCAAGCTGATCAGCAACGGCAGCAGGTAGTAGCCACGTGAATTGATCGTGACGAAAAATTGCCAGGCGCCCCCCACTTCCAGCACAGTCACGCGGGTTGTCCCTTCGATCAGGCTGCGGCTGCGCCAGGCCTGGCCCTTGATGTACACCACTTCCATCTGCTCGGGGCCGGCGCTGCGGATGCCGCTGGGCGCCGCGGGGGACTTGTAGACCAGTTTGCCTTCGCGCCAGACCAGGATGCGCGGCGCCAGCTCAGGTACCTGGCCCATTTCAAATTCCTCGCGCAAGGCTTCGTCGATCGCGCGCAAGCTTTGCTCCTGGCGCTGCGGCTGCTCGGCCAGGTTATCGGCCACGCTGATAATGGCGTGCAAGACGCCGCGGCTCACCGTGCTCGCTTCGCTCGTCCCCTCGAACAGCACATACGCCACGGCCAGGCTCCACAGTACTGTCAGCATCAGCATTTGCGCCATCATCAGGCGGCGCACCAGGGTAGGCCGGCGCAGCATGGCCCAGAAACGCCCCATCATGCGCCAGCACCCGGCGGGGGGGATGTCTCGCCCTGCTGGTCGATGACATAGCCAACGCCGCGCACGGTACGGATATAACCCTCGCCTATCTTGCGGCGCAGGTTGCCCATATGCACATCCAGGGTATTGCTGGCATTGGCCAGCCCGCCGGGCAGGATGTGCTCTTCCAGCACGCGGCGCGTGATGACCCGGTTGGCACGCATCAGCAAGGTCTTCAGCAGGGCATATTCACTGGCCGTGAGCTCCACGGGCCGGCCATGTACGCTGACCCTGCGCGTGGGCACTTGCAGCAGCAAGCCGCGCAATTCGATGGTGTCGCCATCGAAGCCATAGCTGCGGCGTGCCAGGGCGCGCACGCGCGACAGCAGCTCGGCCAGCACGAACGGCTTCACCAGGTAGTCATCGGCGCCACCGTCCAGGCCACGCAAGCGCTGTTCCAGCGTATCGCGGGCGCTGAGGATCAGCACCGGCAGGCGCGCCGCGCGCAGCCGGGCCAGCAAATCGAGGCCATCGCCATCGGGCAAGCCCAGGTCCAGCAGCACCAGTTCGCAACTGTCGTGCTCGATGCTGCGCGCCGCATCCTCCAGGCTGCGCACCCAGACCACTTGCATGCCCTGGTCACGCAGGGCAATCCGCACGCCATTGCCCAGGTCCATATCGTCTTCAATCAGCAGTATCTTCATGGGGAGTATTAAACCACCGCAAGCTGAAGAATGGGTAAAGAAGCGTTCTTCATCCAATCTTAATAAAAGGCTCATTTTTCCTTCATGGCAAGGATGAATACTGTCGGCTGTCAATCGAGCCACTCCGGACTCGGTTCTCCACCTGACGGAAAACTCCATGCACGCATCTACAACCTTGTTGACCTCGCTGGCACTGGCCTGCGGCCTGAGCTTGAATCCCCTGGCCGCCGCGGCGGCCGAACCGGCGGCGGAAAATGTCTTCACCATCGGCGGCGGCGTCGCTGCCGTGTCCAGCTATTCCGGCGCTGACAAGCTGTCGGCCTCGCCGCTGATCATCCTCGACTACGCCATGGCCAATGGCTTGTTCTTCAGCACTTCGCGCGGCATCGGTTATGGCGGCCAGGCAGGCCCCTTCAGCTACAGCGCCGCGCTGGGCTACCGCGGCAATCGCGAAGACCACAAGCGCAATGGTGCCAACGGCTGGGGCGGCAGCGATTATCTGAAGGGCATGGGCGAAGTCAAGGGCAACGCCAGCGCCCTGCTCAGCGCGGGCTATTCGCCCTTGCCGGGCCTGTCGTTGAGCGTGTCGAGCGACATTCCCCTGTCGAACCGCGAAAACGGCGCCAACGTGCATTTCGGCGCGACAGGCCAGATCTACGGCCGGGCCGATGCCAAGGGCGTGCAGCAAGACAGCGTGAACATCAGCGGCCAGCTCGGCTGGGGCGAGCGCAAGTACGTGCAGACCATGTATGGCGTGACGGCCACCCAGGCGGCGAATACCTCGTTCAAGCAATACACGCCCAAGGGCGGTTTCTATGAAGCACAGGCCACCATCAACTGGGAGCACCGCTTCGATGCGCGCTGGGGCATCAATACCTTGGTCGGCGTCGAGAGCCGCCTGGGCGACGCGGCCAAGAGCCCCATCGTGCAGCGCAAGACATCGCCGATCGGCGCCGTGTATGTCACCTACCGCTATTAAGACCGGGACGGCATAAGGGAAACCCGTACGCTGTTTCGCCAATTTACACAGGGGGGTGGCATAGATAACATGAGACGGTTTTCCGACTATGGCCATCCCTTCCATGCATGCATCGCGCCTTGCGCCGCAACGTCACCGCGCCCCAGACAGCGCCGCGGGCGCGGGCGGCAAGCCGGGCCAGGATACCTTGCTGCTGCTCTTGCCCGTCAAGCGCGCCAGCGACATCATCTACGGCGCGCGCTACGCCAGGCGCTTGCAGGAATGGGGCATCCAGGTCAGCGTCAGCCTGCTGCACGTGACAGCGGCGCCACCGCGCCAGGCCGATGGCTTGCCCCGGCACAGCGCCGGCGCATGCCATGCGCTGGACCCGGCCACGCAGCAGATGATGCACGAGGCGGGACTGTATCTGAGCCGTTCGCAGCTCACCTTCAGCACGCATATTGTCGCCGGCGAGCTGCTGTTTACGATCCTCGATACGGCTGAACTGCTCGGCTGCCACGAAATCGTCCTGCCGGCCCTGCGGCACAGTCCCTGGCAGCGCCGCTTTGCCGGAGCGCTGGCACGCAGGCTGGCGCGCGCCACGCGCAGCGCCACGGTCTTGCTGGCCGATACCGACGGCATGAGCGGACCGCCGCCTGCCTGAAGCGCCGCCGGCGCCAGGCCCATCCACATACACATGGAACCCTTTGATGACACAAGCCATTACCCTGCACGCAGGCCTGAGCAATATGCCGCCAGGCATGTCACGCGTGCGCGAGCTGCTCAAGCTGCAATTGCGGGCACAGCTGCAGCGCCGGCAGACGCGCATCTGGCTGCAGCTGCTCAATTCCCATCCCGTGTTCCAGGACTTGCTGCAAGCCTATCCACGCATGATGCACAAGGTGTACCGCCACTACCTGAGCACGAACCTGTCGTGCCGCCAGCGCGTCGCCTTGCTGGTCGAGCACTATCATTTCATCCTGCAACAAGGCTGGGGCAAGCTGATGACGCAGGCGGCGCGCGCGCCCGTGCGCCTGGGTACCGTACCGGGAAAATCGGGCGCGCCCTACCACCTGCAGCTGTGTTCGCTACAACCGATGGACCGCGAAGGCGAGATGGTATTGCAACTGGCACATGGCGATGACGTGATCTACTCGGTCGCCTTTACCTTCTTCGGTTCCCGCGCGCGCGCCAGCATGAGCGTGGGCATCGGTTGCATCCAGGGTCCGCGCGGTGCGGAAGGCTTGCGCCGCGTGCGCGAGGCCACGCGCGACCTGCATGGCATGCGCCCCAAGGCCCTGATGGTGCGCCTGGTGCGCCAGCTGGGACATGAACATGGCTGCCGCAACATGGTACTTGTAGGTAACGCCAACCGCGCCGTCCACCATTCCGCCAAAAAGGGCCGTTTGTTCGCCGACTACAATGCCCTTTGGCAAGAACTTGGCGCCCAGGCACGCAAGGATGGCGATTTTGAGCTGCCATGCGAAAATCTGCCCCTGCCTGCACTGGAAGACATTCCGTCAAAAAAACGCTCGGAAGCACGCAAACGCCACGAACTGACGCTGGCCATGATCGGCAGCCTACGTAGCGGCCTCGACGCCCATCGCAGCCCGCTGCAGGTCACCACGGCAGGCACTGCGGCAGCCGTCACCGAGGCACGGCAAGCGGCAGATATGGACGACGAAGACTACGCTTCCGCCGCCGCCTGAGCACCGCCCCTCCTCCTGCGGCACACGCTTCAACCCGTGCACGGCACAATCCTGTTACGCTAGCGCTATCGGTATGCACATGTGGTGCGCCGGTTCCCCCAACGCTTACTAGGAGGCAAGTCATGCGCGTAGACATCTACCGCCGGGCCGAGCACGACGGCATTTTTTCCTATCTCGCCGTGCCGGAAGGAAAGCTCATTCCGGAAGAAGTTACCAATACCGACTGGCAGCTGGAAGTACGCGCCAGCGAAGTGGCCGACGATGCCCAGGCCTTGCCCAACTACCATATCGAACAGCCGCACCAGCAGATCGCCGCCAAGGGCTATGCGATCACGGGCCTGAAAGACATGTAAACGAAAAAAGCCAAACCAGCGTGTCCGCGGTTTGGCTTTGTTGTATGCGCCGGGCGGTGCCGGTCAGTATTCGACCGCCACTTCTTGCGCACCCAGCATTTGCTCCAGCGCCATCTGCAACTCATCCGATGGCGCCACTTTCCACTCGTCACCAAACTGCAGCACGCAACTGACGCCCTGCGGGCTGACCTTGGCTGCGATCGGCAGTCCGTCCGCAGCCCGGTGCGGCGTGATCACGTCGCTGATGCGTTTCATGTCCAGCGTCGTGGGCAGAGTCAAGCCCAGCTGGCGGCCATACTGCACCCGCGCGGCGATGATGTCGAAGGCGCTCTCGGCGGTGATGCGCAAGCCGCCCGAAAAACGGTCTTCCGACACCTTGCCCACGACGGCCAGGAATTCATCTTCCTTGAAGATTTTCCTGTTTGAGTCGAACAATTCGCCGTACACCGTCACTTCCACCGTGCCGCTCTTGTCGTCCAGGGTGACGATGAGGATCTTGCCGCGCTGCGTCATCTGCGTGCGCAAGCCCGTGATGACGCCCGCCATCATGCGCGGTTCGCGCGACGGCGACAGTTCCGACAATTTCGTGCGCGCAAAGCGGCGCGCTTCGGGCGCATACGAATCGAACAGGTGGCCCGACAGGTAGAAGCCCAGCGCGATCTTCTCTTCCGTCAATCGCTGTTTGTCCGTCCACACGGGCACCTTGACGTACTCGGGCGGCGCCACCATGTCGCTGTCGTCGCCGCCGAACAGGCTCACCTGGTTTGCCGCCTTGGCGGCCTGGTCGGCGCACTCCATGGCGAACGCCACGGACGCGAGCAGGATGGCGCGGTCGACCTTCAGGCAGTCGAAGGCGCCGCTGCGGATCAGGGACTCGATGGTGCGGCGGTTGATCTGCTTCTTGTCCACGCGCTTGCAGAAATCGAACAGGCTCGTGAATGGCCCGCCCGCCTCGCGCGCGGCGATGATGGCTTCGATGGCGTTCTGGCCGGAACCTTTCACGGCGCCCAGGCCATAGCGGATCTGCGTGACTTTCTTGCCGCTCACGGACGGCGCCGCGCCGCTTGGCGTGAAGCGGTAGTCCGATTCGTTGATATCCGGCGGCAACAAGGTCAGCTTGCAGATTTCCAGCGAGTCTTCCACCAGGATCTTGATCTTGTCCGTGTCGTCCATGGCCAGCGACAAGTTGGCGGCCATGAAGGCGGCCGTATGGTGCGCTTTCAGGTAGGCCGTGTGGTATGACAGCAAGGCATAGGCGGCGGCGTGCGATTTGTTGAAACCGTAGCCGGCGAACTTTTCCATCAAGTCGAAGATCTCGTCGGCCTTTTCCGCCGTCAAGCCATCTTTCGCGGCACCGGCGCGGAAGATCTCGCGGTGCTCGGCCATCTCTTCGGCCTTCTTTTTACCCATGGCGCGGCGCAGCATGTCGGCGCCGCCCAGCGAGTAGCCGCCGACGATCTGCGCCATCTGCATCACCTGCTCCTGATACACCATGATGCCGTAGGTTTCGGACAGAATCGATTCCGTGCGCGGATCGGGATAATCGAAGCGTTCGCCATGCTTGCGCTTGCAGAAGTCGGGAATCAGGTCCATCGGGCCCGGACGGTACAGCGCCACCAGCGCGATAATGTCTTCGAAACGGTCGGGACGGGCGTCTTTCAGCATGCCCTGCATGCCGCGCGACTCCAGCTGGAACACGGCCACGGTCTTGGCCTTGGTCAACAAGTCGTACGACGGCTTGTCGTTCAGCGGCAAGGTCGCCAGGTCGAAGTTCGCCTGCGCCGGATCGAGCTGCTTGATATAGCGCACGGCGCGGTCGAGGATGGTGAGGGTCGTCAGACCCAAAAAGTCGAACTTCACGAGGCCAACGGCTTCCACGTCATCCTTGTCGTACTGCGATACGACGCCCGAATCGCCGCCCTGCGTGTACAGCGGGCAGAAATCCGTCAGCTTGCCCGGGGCGATCAGCACGCCCCCCGCGTGCATGCCGATATTGCGCGTGATGCCTTCGACTTGCTGCGCCAGGTCCAGCAGTTGCTTGACCTCTTCCTCGTTTTCCAGGCGCTCCTTGAGCAGCGGTTCCTCTTCGATGGCGTCGGCGATCGACACGGGCTTGCCCGGCTTGAACGGGATCAGCTTGGAGATGCCGTCGCAGAAGTTGTAGCCGAAGTCCATCACCCGGCCCACGTCGCGGATCGCGCCCTTGGCCGCCATGGTACCGAAGGTGGCGATCTGCGAGACCGCCTCCTTGCCGTACAAATCCTTGACGTGCTGGATGACGCGGTCGCGCCCTTCCTGGCAAAAGTCAATATCGAAGTCGGGCATCGAGACGCGTTCGGGATTCAGGAAGCGCTCGAACAGCAGGTTGTACTGCAATGGATCGAGGTCGGTAATCAGCAGCGAATACGCCACCAGCGAACCCGCCCCCGAACCGCGGCCCGGGCCGACGGGCACGCCGTTTTCCTTGGCCCACTGGATAAACTCGGCCACGATCAGGAAGTAGCCGGGGAATTTCATGTTGCAAATCGTGTCCGTCTCGAATTTCAAGCGCGACTCGTAGCGCGGGCGCTCCTTTTCACGGCGCTCGGGGTCCGGATACAGCTGCAATAAGCGTTTTTCCAGGCCGGCCTGCGACTCGGCGACGAGGAACTGGTCGATCGTCATGCCGTCCGGCGTGGGGAAGTTCGGCAATTGCGGCTTGCCCAGGGTCAGGGTCAGGTTGCAGCGCTTGGCGATTTCCACGGAATTGGCCAGCGCGGCCGGCAGGTCGGCGAACAGTTCCGCCATGTCGGCCTGCGACAGGAAACGCTGGCTGTCATTGAAACGTTTCACGCGCTTGGCGTTGGCCAGCATTTCGCCTTCGGCGATACAGGTGCGGGCTTCGTGGGCAATAAATTCTTCAGGGGAAATGAATTGCACGGGATGGGTGGCCACCACGGGCAAACCCAGCTTGGCCGCCAGGGCCACCGCATGGCGCACCTGCGCCTCCTGGTTGGCCTGGCCGCCGCGCTGGATTTCGATATAGAAATGGCCGGGGAAAATCTCGGCCCAGCGCTGCGCATTGCGCTCGGCCAGGGCCAGGTTGCCATTCTCGATGGCCGTGCCGACATCGCCAAAGTGCGCGCCCGACAGCACGATCAAGCCATTCGCCGCGCTTTCGCCCGGGTACAGGTCGTAGGTATTCGTCGCCAGCGCCTGCAGCCACTCGATGCGCAGTTCGGCGCGGCCCTTGTACTGGTTCGTCAGCCAGGCCGTCGACAGCAGTTCGCACAGCTGCAGATAGCCCATGCGGTTCTTCGCCAGCAGCAGCAGCCGCGATGGCTTCTCGCGGTTGTCGTCATTCGTGATCCACACGTCGACGCCGACGATGGGCTTGATGCCCTTGCCGCGCGCCTCCTTGTAGAACTTGACCATGCCAAACAGGTTCGACAGGTCGGTGACGGCCAGCGCCACCTGCTTGTCCTTCGCCGCCGCCTTGACCACGTCGTCGATGCGCACCAGGCCATCGACGATCGAGTACTCCGAGTGCACGCGCAAGTGGACGAAGGCAGGACCGGGCTGCATCGCTTGCTGTGAACCTGCCGGAGCGCCGGCCTCTTGCATTACCATTTCCATCCTGTGTACCGTTTCGTGCAAAATTCAATGGGGTCTATTCTACCGCGTCGCGGCCCCGGACCGGCGGTGCGGCCCTCGGTTGCGGGCAAGAAATTCCTGCCGTGCACAGCCCGCCGGCAGGGCAAAACGTGGCTGGCCGGGTATCCTGCCTGGCCTGTCGGGCTTATAATATCGGCTGTTCAGTCTAACCCGATCGCCATCATGCAAGCCATCACCCCTGCCACACCCGCCGTTTCCGCCGCCGTCAGCCCGCTGGCCGCCTCGTTTGTCAATATCGCCGCGTATAAATTCATCACGCTAGCCGATACGGAAGCCATGCGTCCCTTGTATCAGGAGCAATGCCTGGCGCTGGAACTGAAGGGCACGATCCTGCTGACGCCGGAAGGCATCAATATGTTCCTGTCGGGCACGCGCGAGCATATCGATGCCTTCCTCGCCTGGGTCCGCAGTGACGAACGTCTGGCCGATCTGGAATGGAAGGAAAGCTTGTCGAACGAGCAATCGCACAAGCGCATGCTGGTCAAGCTGAAAAAAGAAATCATCACCATGCGCATGCCGCTGATCAAGCCGGAACTGGGCCGCGCCCCGTCCGTCGATGCGCAGACGCTCAAGCGCTGGCTCGACGCCGGCGTCGACGATGCGGGCAAACCCGTGGTCATGATGGAAACGCGCAACGCCTTTGAAGTGGACGTGGGCACGTTCAACAACACGCTTGATTACCGCATCGACAAGTTTACGGAATTCCCGGCCGTGGCGGCCGCCCACAAGGATGAACTGGAAGGCAAGACCGTCGTCACCTTCTGCACGGGCGGCATCCGCTGCGAAAAGGCCGCCATCCACATGAAGGAAATCGGCTACGACAGCGTGTACCAGCTCGACGGCGGCATCCTGAAATATTTCGAGGAAGTGGGCGGCGAGCACTACACTGGCGACTGCTTCGTCTTCGACTACCGCACGGCGCTGAACCCGAAACTGGAACCGACGGAAACGGTGCAGTGTTTCGTCTGCCGCGCCGTCGTCACGCCGCGCCAGCAGCTGGCGCCGGAATACGTGTATGAGGTGTCTTGCCCGCATTGTTACGGCAAGCACGCCGCCTAACAACATTAAGTGCCGGTACGTCAGCACTGACACGGGCATTTTCGTACCGGCCAGTATTTTTTGGCCGGAGTTCACATACGCCTGCAGAAAACAATGCAAAAAAGGCAAAATTCCTGAATATGCCTTACAAATGATTACAATTATGCCGAGCAAAATGGCGAACACTACGGCTTAAGAATTTGCTCAATTGCTACAATATATATATCATTGCCTACCCCGGTCAAAAGTCGGCTACAGACTAGTGATCTCGCATTCATTGTAATCAACATTTTTTCCTCGACTCCATCGTCCAGCCCTGTTTAGCTGCTTCTATTTTCGACGCGGGATTACTACTGTAATAAAAATCGTTTAACGGCGCTGCCCTCCGTATTATTTCCCTGGATAAATTGTAATATTTGCATGATTATCAAAAACACCGCTTATAATTTATTAGGATTGGGCTTGCCGCTCTTGGTTGCGGTTGCCTCAATGCCGGTGTTGATCCATAGTCTCGGAGACGCGCGTTTTGGTGTCCTGACACTGATATGGGCAGTGGTCAGCTATTTCGGTTTGTTCGACCTGGGTCTGGGCCGTGCACTTACACAGCAATTGTCGGTTTTGATCGCGGCAGAACGCGATGAAGAAATTGCCCCCATGGTCTTCACCAGTCTGTTGATGATGACAGGCCTCGGCCTGCTGGCCTCAGCCTTGCTCTGGTTTGGCGCCGAATTGGGCGCACGCAGCATTTCGCATGCTAGCGACAGCGCGGAAATCATCGGTTCGATCCGCGTGATGGCCATCGCCATGCCATTCATTGTCCTGACCACGGGTTTTCGTGGCATTCTCGAGGCCAAGTCAGCCTTTGGCGTAATCAATCTGATTCGCCTGCCGATGGGCTTATTCACGTTCCTCGGTCCACTGGCCATCGTCCTCTGGTATAAAAACGACTTGGTTGCCGTTACCGCGGTGCTCACCCTCGGACGTGTCATCGCCTGTCTCGTACATGCTTATTTTGCGGCGCGCTGCTTACCTGGCATGCTCAACGCCAGGCATTTCAGTGCCAGCTTCATGAAGCCTCTGCTGGTGTCCGGCGGCTGGATGACCGTCACCAATATCATCAGCCCTCTGATGTCCTATCTTGACCGCTTCCTGATAAGCACGACCATTTCGGCGGCGGCGGTGGCCTATTACGTGACGCCCAACGAAATGATCACCAAGATCTGGATCATTCCCGGCGCTTTGACAGCGGTGCTGTTCCCCGCATTTTCCAGCCAGATCGGCACTGGGCGCAGCCATGAACTGATGGATCTGTACCGCCGCAGCGTGCTCTACCTGCTGCTGGCGATTACCCCAATGACGCTGATCATTGCATTTGCCAGCAAGGAAATCCTGACGCTTTGGGTAGGCGCCGCATTTGCCGAGCAAAGCAGCAGCGTGCTGCGCATCTTTTCGTACGGTGTGCTCATCAGCAGCATCACGCAAATTCCGTTTTCCTTGCTACAGGGCGCTGGAAAGGCCGCACTGACGGCCAAGGTCCATGTCGTTGAGTTCCCAGTGTATTGCCTGCTGCTGTGGCTGAGCTGCAGCTATTATGGTTTGGAAGGCGCGGCACTGGTATGGCTGCTGAGAATCTGCGCGGATGGCTGGCTCATGTTTTACTTCTCCTTTGATATTCTGGAGATACGATTCACGGAAGTATTTGGCACAAAATTCATTGCCTTGATGACATTGATTACCCTTTCTTTCGCATCCTCCTTGATTCCATTGACAGGGCTGAAAATATGGCAATTTTCGACCTGTCTTGCCATCATTGCTGCCTATATGTGGTTCAGTTTCTTGAGTGAAAATGAACGTCTACTTTCTAAAAGAAAAGTCTATGCAATTTTCGGCAAATAACAACAGCCGGGTCTGGATGGACAGGGTCATCAGGATGCTGGTACCGCTGTATTATGGCGTCCTGTTTTTCATCTTCGTCGGTGAATTCAAGATATTCATCGGCACCAGTTCCGTCAGCCTGCCGATCAGTTTTGCGTTGATCAGCCTGATCTTCCTGGTAAGGCTGCTACGGGAAGACGTGATCATCACGCGCAATGCGCTAATCCTGTGCACCGTTGCCGCGCTCGGCATCCTGACTACCTTGCTGCGTGATCCAGGTCAGCTGCAGCGGGCCATTGCCGCAGTGATTCCACTGGTCGTTTCGGCTATGGCACTGGTCAGCCTGCGTGCCTGGCCAGTAGACATGAACAAGGTGCGCCAGGCCATTATTTATGGCGGCGTAGTCCTGGCCCTATGGACGTACCTGGGATTCATCCAATCTTTCGGCGTGCAAGGCGACTACTATGACAAGAAATTGATGGTAGAAACGCTGCTAGGACGCTCCAATTATCTGGCGGCCTATCTCTTTTTCCTGGCTGCGACTTTTTTTTACCAGAATAAATACCTGTTCCTGTTTTTTGTAGGCGCCATCCTCGCCACCATGTCCAGAGGAGGCATCTTAATCATCAGCCTGTTCATCCTGTACATTTTCTGGACAGACAAAAAGTATTCGCATATAAAATATTTCACGGTCTTTTTATCCATCCTGTTCGCCGTGTATCTATTTTTTGAATATGGCTACAGCATATTCATGATGCTCAACGACAGCGAATTTAAAATCCCTGATTCGTTCAACAATCGCATTATCCTGTGGGGATTTTCAGTTGATTTGATCGCCAACTCCCCTCTGCTGGGTGTCGGCCCGAACGGCTTCCGTTCCGCAATTGAAGCGGCCGGCAATATGGAAGACGTATGGGGCGCGCATAATTCCATATTGTTATTATGGCTCAATTACGGCATAGTTGGCCTGCTACTCTATCTGAAGTATCTGCACAATATTTATCGAGAAATAGCCAAGGCGGCACACAGCGAACCTATTTTTCAATCGATCAAAATTGCGTTTTTATTCCTGTTGCTTTTTTCACTATTTGAACCGCTAATCGGATCAGTATCGTTCGAACTATTACTGGCCATGCTGTACATTACGGCAAAGAATATTAACCGCAAGGACAAAACCGGCCCCAGCCTGCTTGCCGCGTAATACCGCGCCTGCCCATTTTTTTGTGAGTTTGTTTATGCCCATTTTATCCGTAGTAATCGCGACCCACAATCGCAGCGCGTATGCCGTGCATGCCGCAAAGAGTGTCTTGAGCATCAACTCGCCGTTAATCGAGCTGGTCATGCATGACACCAGCACCGACGGCAATTTGCAAAACGAAATCCTGCCGTTACTGGTGGATGCCCGCTTGCATTACAAGCATTGCGCCACCCGGCTGTCAATGACAGAAAATCACAATCTAGCGCTGGCCATGGCCAGCGGCGACTACGTGTGCGTAGTCGGCGATGATGATACCGTTGCCGCCGAGATTCTTGACGCAGTGCAATGGGCCATCGAGCACAAGGTCGATGCGATCTCGCCCAAGGTGGTGGCCAACTATGCTTGGCCGGACTTCTTGTCGAAAACCTTCGGCCGCGGCCACTCCAGCCGCCTGTATATCAATGATTTCTCGTCTGGCATCGCCTATGCGGATTGCGGCAAGGGCTTGCGCGATTCCCTGCAAATGGCTTGCCAGGGTGCCGACGGCCTGCCCAAGATTTATCACGGCATCGTCCGGCGCGCCATCATGGAACAGGTCAAGGCAAAGACGGGCGAGTATTTTCACGGCGTCAGCCCGGACGTATCGGGCGCGCTCGGCATCGCCGCTCTCACCAGCTCATTTGCCGAAATTGATTATCCGCTGACCATCCCTGGCGCGGCCGGCAACAGCAACACGGGACGCAGCGCCATGAATTCCCATCGCGGCAACCTGGAAGACGATCCCCATATCAAGCCCTACAAGAATCTGGTGTGGCCGCCACTAATCCCACGCTTTTTCAGCGTGGAAACAGTCTGGGGCCAGGCCGCCTATGAAACCTTGAGCAAACTGGATGCCGCACAATTGGAGCGTTTCAATTTCCTCCATTTGTACGCGATTTGTCTGGTGAGCCACCCGGATTACTACAAAGAAATTTTTAACGCCGCGATGGTATATCGGCAGCAATACGGTCGGAATGCGACGGTCACCGTGGTGCGCGTACTAATGGGCGCCGCCTGCATTGCCCTGGCCAAGGCCGTGCGCCTGGCCAAGCGGGCGACGCGGCCAAGCGCAGCGGGCGGGCGATTCTTCATCCCGGACATTCCCAACATTCATGCGGCCAGCGACGCCCTGAAAGCTTTCTTAAGTAAAAAATCGACATCATTTAAAGGTAGGAGTGGAAATGTCTAAAAACGAAATCGTCGAATTGATCGTGGCACGCCTGCAAAGTGAAAAGGCGCGCGCCGCCGACATGTTTGCTGCCAGCGCGAACAAGGTCGGAGTACGCCATTGCTACATCGAAAATATGCTTCCCGAGTCGTTGGCCAAGGAAATTTACCATGCCTTCCCAAAGCTGGAACAGATGCGTCTGATGTCGAGTTTTCGCGAAAGAAAATTCACCTCCAAGCATTTTGATCAATTTAATCCGATTCTCAAAGATATTACCTTCGCGATGCAGGACGTTGCCGTGGTCCGAGTTATCGAAGAAATCACCGGCATCGCGCAGCAAATTCCCGACCCGACCCTGTATGCCGGCGGCTTGAGCATGATGGGCGAAGGACACTTTCTCAACCCTCACATCGACAATTCGCATGAGGCGACGCGCCAGTTTTATCGCACCCTGAACCTGCTCTTCTATGTCACGCCGGACTGGGCGCTGGAAAATGGCGGCAATCTGGAACTGTGGGAACCGTCTGTGCGCAAGAATGAGACCATCCATAGCAAATTCAACCGTCTGGTGTTGATGGAAACGACGCCAACCTCATGGCATTCGGTGAGCCCGGTGCAAGTCGACCGGCTGCGCTGCTGCGTGTCAAACTATTACTTCTCGCCCGCTTCGCCGACCGGCGAGCAGTACTTTAACGTCACGTCCTTCAGCGCCCGCCCCGAACAAACGGCGCGCAGGGTGCTGGCATGGGCAGACAACAAGCTGCGCCAGGGCGTACGCGCACTGGTGCCAGGCGGCGTCGGCCCGAAGGATGTGTACAAGGCGGGGGACAAATAAGTGGGACGTCTTTTGCTACATGCGCCTAACGTCCATGTGGGCGGCGGCCTGGTGTTGCTCAAGGAGCTGCTCGCGGCACAGGACGGCGCCTCGTTGTGGGCAAATCTTGACCATCGGGCCAAGGCTATCCTGTCCTTGCCTGCCGGAACAGAAAGCCATTTTGTCAAGGCCTCGCCCATCGATCGCCTCAAGGCCGAACTGCGCCTGCAGCACGCATCCCGTACCGACGATGTGATTCTGTGTTTCCATGGCATGCCGCCCCTGCTGCCGCTGCGCGGCCATGTCGTGGTCTTCCAGCAAAACCGGAATTACTTTGGCCTCACGCCCCTGTCCGAATTTTCTGGAAAAACGAAAATACGCGTGGCGTTCGAACGCATCGTCTGCCGTGCCTTCAAGGGCAATGTCAACGAATACGTCGTCCAGACCCCCTCCATGCGCACGGCACTGATGACTTGGCATGGCGCGAACCCGCCCGTGCGCGTGATTCCGTTTATCGGCGCCATGGCCGGCACGTCCCCTGAAGCGGCCGCAAACGTGCGCGACGGCTATGATTTTGTCTATGTGGCCGATGGTGAAGCCCACAAGAATCACCGACGGCTGCTGGCAGCATGGATATTGCTCGCCGAGAAGAATATCCGTCCGACGCTGGCGCTCACGCTGCCGCCCCATTGCAAAGCCCTGCGCGCGGAGTTCGACAGCGCGAGCGCCAGCCATGGCTTGCATATCGAGCAACTTGGCGTGCTGCCCCATGCAGACATCCTAGCCCTGTATCGCAATGCCAAGGCGCTGGTATTCCCGTCCATGACGGAATCGTTTGGCTTACCCTTGCT
Organism: Janthinobacterium sp. BJB301; assembly: GCF_002735685.1. NCBI lineage: Bacteria > Pseudomonadati > Pseudomonadota > Betaproteobacteria > Burkholderiales > Oxalobacteraceae > Janthinobacterium > Janthinobacterium sp. BJB301. The sequence goes on from NZ_PDZJ01000002.1 coordinate 650,197, forward strand.
TGAAGCGAGCTGGGCCAACCTGCCTATCATCGCATCGGAACTCGACTATGTACGCGATGTCTGCGTGCCCGCCGACACCTTCGATCCCACATCGCCAGTGTCGATCGCCCGCGCAATCCGCCGCTTCCTGGGTGTGGCTGAACCCGTTGCCAGCATCGGCTCGGCAGCGGACTTTCTTGCGGAGCTACGCTCTTGAACCTGCTCGTGGTGAGCCAGTACTTCTGGCCTGAAAATTTTCGCATCAATGACCTGGTCCGCTCACTGGTCAAGCACAAGGTGCATGTGGATGTCCTGACAGGCCAGCCTAATTATCCTGATGGCAAAATTTTTTCTGGCTATACTGCCACCGGCTTTGCCGCGCACGATTGGCATGGCGCGACCGTGCAACGCATGCCGCTGCTGCCGCGCGGGCGGGGTTCCGCGCTCGGCCTGATCGGTAACTACCTGTCTTTCGTCGTAAGCGGCATTTTGCTGGCCCCGTTCGCCCTGCGGCGCAAACGCGTTGATGTGATTTTCGTCTATGCGATTTCGCCGATTCTGCAAGTCATTCCCGCTATTTTCTTGAAATGGATCAAAGGTGCCAAGCTGGTCATCTGGGTACAGGATTTATGGCCCGAGAGCCTGGAAGCGACGGGTTTTGTACGCAACCGCAAGCTGCTGGGCCTGGTCGAAATCTTGGTCCGCTGGATCTATCGCCATGCCGACCTCATCCTAGTGCAATCGGAAGCCTTCGTCGCCCCCGTTGCGGCGCTGGCCGAGCCGGGAAAAATATCCTATTATCCAAACTCAGCCGATGATGTCTTCTTTCAGCAGGCGACACAGCAAGTCAGCCCGGTAGCAGGCCTGCGCGATGGCTTTTCTGTCGTCTTCGCCGGTAATCTGGGAACCGCCCAATCCGTCGAGACCATCATCGCTGCAGCAGTACTGTTGCAGGACCAACCACATATTCGCATAGTACTGGTAGGCGATGGCAGCCGTGCCGCGTGGCTGAAAGCAGAAATTGCACGTTTGAAACTGCAGAATGTCAGCATGGCAGGACAACACCCGATCGAGGCGATGCCAGCCATCCTGCATCAGGCGGGCGCCCTGCTGGTGTCGCTGCGCGATGAAACGATCTTTCGTCAGACCGTGCCCAGCAAGCTGCAAGCCTATCTGGCCATGGGACGTCCCATCATCGCCTGCCTGAACGGCGAAGGTGCGCGCATCGTGATGCAAGCCCAGGCTGGAATCGCCTGTACGGCAGACAACGCCGAAGCCTTGGCGGCGGCCATCCTGGAAATGTCGCGCTTCAGCGAAGCGGAGCGGGAACAGCTGGGCAAGAACGGCTTGGCATACTTTCAACATCATTTTGACAGCGCAATGCTGACCCGAAACCTGATCACGCATTTTGAAAATCTGTTGACAGGCAGTACAGGTAAAAAATAATAAATCGACCAGAAAAGGATAGTTTATGAAAATATTAGTTTTGGGCGTGTCCGGCATGCTGGGCAATGCCGTATTTCGGTATTGTTCCGAAGACAGCCAACACGAGGTCATCGGTTCCGCCCGCAGCGATAGCGTGCGCCGCAATTTCCCCGAGGCATTAGGCCAGCGTATCGTGACCGGCACGGATGTCGATAACCAGGATTCGCTGGCGCTGCTGTTTGCCAAGGTCAAGCCGGATGTCGTCATCAACTGTGTCGGCCTCATCAAGCAAATGGCCGATGCCAACGACCCGCTGCAAGCGATTCCTATCAATTCCCTGCTGCCGCACCGCCTGGCCCGCCTCTGCGACATCGCTGGCGCGCGCCTGATTCATGTCAGCACCGACTGTGTTTTCTCTGGAAGCAAGGGAAACTACCTGGAGTCGGATGCATCCGATGCCAAGGATCTGTACGGCCGTTCAAAATTTATGGGCGAAGTCGACTATCCACACTGCATCACCTTGCGCACGTCGATCATCGGTCACGAACTGAACAGTGCAAAAAGCCTTGTCGGCTGGTTCCTTGCCCAGCAAGGCAGCGTCAAGGGCTACACGAAGGCTATCTTCTCGGGCTTGCCGACGATCGAACTGGCGCATGTGATCCGCGATGTCGTCTTGCCACAACCCGCATTGCGGGGTCTGTACCATGTTGCTGCCGAGCCAATCAACAAGTTTGATCTGCTCACGCTGGTAGCACAATCCTATCGGAAAGAAATTGAGATTGTGGCTGACGAGCAATTGGTGATCGACAGGTCGCTGAACGCGCAGCGCTTCCGGGCGGCGACAGGCTATGTGGCACCAGCATGGCCGGAACTGATCCAGAAAATGGCTAATTTTAAGTAATAAGGAGCTACAAATGTTTAAAGATAAAGTATTGATGATCACTGGTGGCACGGGTTCCTTCGGCAATGCCGTATTGAAGCGTTTTCTGTCCACCGACGTGGCAGAAATCCGTATTTTCAGCCGCGATGAAAAAAAACAGGAAGACATGCGCATTGCGCTGAACAATCCGAAACTGAAGTTTTACATTGGCGACATCCGCAATTACGACAGTATCAATGAAGCGATGAAAGGCGTGCACTATGTATTCCACGCCGCGGCGTTGAAACAGGTACCATCCTGCGAGTTTTACCCCATGGAAGCGGTGCGCACGAATGTATTGGGTACCGAAAATGTCCTCAACGCAGCCGTTTCCAATAATGTGCAGCGCCTGGTCGTGCTGAGCACGGACAAAGCCGTCTATCCGATCAACGCCATGGGCATCTCCAAGGCCATGATGGAAAAACTCATGGTGGCCAAGTCACGCATGCGTGTGGCCGGCGAAACCGTCATCTGCGCCACGCGCTATGGCAACGTGATGGCTTCGCGCGGCTCCGTGATTCCGCTGTTCATTCAACAATTAAAAGATGGTAAGTCAATCACCATCACCGATCCCAACATGACTCGCTTCCTGATGTCGCTGGACGATTCCGTGGACCTGGTACTGCATGCCTTCGAGCACGGCAAGCAGGGTGATATCTTCATTCAGAAAGCACCCGCCTCGACCGTCGGCGACCTTGCCGCCGCATTGAAAGAACTATTCGTCAAGGACAACGAAGTGCGCGTGATTGGCACGCGCCACGGCGAAAAGCTGTATGAATCGCTGGTCTCGCGCGAGGAAATGGCCAAGGCAGAAGATATGGGCCGCTACTACCGCGTGCCGGCAGACAATCGCGACTTGAACTATGACAAGTACTTTGTCGAAGGCGAAACCAAGATTTCGGAAATCGATGATTACACGTCGCACAATACCGAGCGCCTGACGGTAGAGCAAGTCAAGGACATCCTGTTGAAACTGGAATTCGTAAAAGAGCAACTCGATGCGTAAAATCATGACCATCGTCGGTACGCGCCCGGAACTCATCAAGATGAGCCGGGTGATTGCCGAACTGGAAAAATATAGCCAGCACATCCTGGTGCATACCGGCCAAAACTACGACTACGAATTGAATCAGGTCTTTTTCGACGATCTGGAAATTCGCAAGCCCGACTATTTCCTCGATGCAGCCGGCACCAGCGCGATCGATACGATCGCCCAGGTGCTGGTGAAGGCCGACGCCGTATTCGAGAAGGAAAAGCCGGATGCGCTGCTGCTGTATGGCGACACCAATTCCTGTCTCGCCATTATTGCGGCCAAGCGCCGCAAGATTCCCGTCTTCCACATGGAAGCGGGCAACCGCTGCTTCGACCAGCGCGTACCGGAAGAACTGAACCGCAAGGTTGTCGATCATCTGGCAGATATCAATATGGTCCTGACGGAGCATGCGCGGCGTTACTTGCTGGCCGAAGGCGTGCGACCGGAAACCATCATCAAGACCGGTTCGCACATGCGCGAAGTACTCGATTTTTACATGCCGAAGATCGAACGCTCGGACGTGCTGGCACGTCAACACCTGGAAAAGAACAAGTTTTTCCTGATCAGTGCCCATCGCGAGGAAAATGTCGACTCGCCCGATGCCCTGCGGGACTTGCTCGCCACATTGGAAGCTCTGACGGCAAAATACGACTTCCCGGTACTGGTGTCGACGCATCCGCGCACCATGAAGCGGCTGCAAGAAATCGGCATCGACCACCTGGACAGGCGCATTATCTTTTCCAAGCCTTTCGGTTTTGTCGATTACATCAAATTGCAAATGAGCGCTTTCTGCGTGCTGTCGGATAGCGGCACGATCACCGAAGAAACCTCGTTGTTGAATTTATCGGCCATCACCATCCGCAACACGCACGAACGGCCGGAAGGAATGGATGCCGGCACGCTGATCATGTGCGGACTGAAAACGGAACGTGTACTCGAAGCGGTCGATATGATTACGTCCCAATATGACGAAAAAACAGCGCCGGTGTTGGCTGTGGCGGATTATGAGAATCCGTTTGTTTCAAAACAGGTATGCCGGGTGGTCAGCAGCTATATTGATTATATTAATACTAACGTCTGGTCGAAATAGTTCCAAAAAGCATGTATCAGTCACAGTGATAAGAAATACCTTGCAAAAAAATGACTAAGATTCTAGTAACAGGTGCCAATGGGTTTGTCGGCAGTGGATTGTGCACCACCTTGGCTGAGCGGGGTATAGACTACGCTGCGGCAGTACGCAATAGTAATAATGGCAAGCAGTTCGCCATCGGCTCGCTCTCGGAAAAAACGGACTGGACACGGGCTCTGGCTGGCTGCGATGTGGTAATCCATGCGGCTGCCCGCGTGCACGTCATGCAAGACACGTCCAGCAACCCGCTGGCCGACTTTCGTTTGGTAAACGTCGAGGCGACCATCAACCTGGCCCGTCAGGCAGTTGCTGCTGGTGTGCGACGTTTTGTTTTTGTCAGCAGCGTCAAGGTCAACGGCGAAGAGACCACCGGTACGCCGTTCCGGGCATCGGATACCCCCGAGCCGCGTGATCCTTACGGGCAGTCCAAGCTGGAAGCCGAGAAGGCCTTGTTCGCGCTAGCGCGGGAAACCGGCCTGGAGGTCGTGGTTGTGCGTCCGCCGCTGGTCTATGGGCCGGGCGTGCGCGCCAACTTCGATAGCCTGATGAAGCTGGTGGCGAAGGGATTGCCGATGCCGCTAGGAGCCGTACATAACCGCCGCAGCATGGTCGCGCTGGACAACCTCGTGGACTTGCTGGTCGTCTGTAGCACACATCCGGCCGCGGCAGGACAGGTTTTCATGGTGTCCGACAACCGTGACGTCAGTATCACCGAACTGCTGCGCATGCTCGCTGCAGCCATGGGACGCCGCAGCCTGCTGCTGCCCGTGCCCGCCAGCTGGATAGCTGCAGCCGCGCGCCTGCTGGGCAAGTCTGCCGCGGCAGACAGGCTGCTGGGTTCCCTGCAAGTGGATATCGCACCTACCTGCCAAACGCTGTCCTGGCAACCCGCCGTCAGCATGGAGGCGGCGCTCGCCAAGACTGTCTCTCCATTTCGTCACTCATGAATCGGTACTGAATGAAAAAAATATTCGACTTCCTGCTGGCATGCATAGCGCTCTGCATCTTGTTACTGCCAATTACCATTGTAGCCGTTCTGGTCAAGCTTACCTCCACAGGCCCCGTCGTGTACTGGTCCGACCGGGTAGGGCGCCATAACCGGATATTCCGCATGCCGAAGTTCCGTACCATGCGCGTGGGCACACCGGCCGTGGCAACGCATTTGCTGCCCGACCCGAAAAGCGTCCTGACGCCAATTGGTTCATTTCTGCGCAAATCCAGCCTGGATGAACTGCCCCAGCTTTGGAGCATCCTGTGCGGCGACATGAGTTTTGTCGGCCCCCGTCCTGCCTTGTTCAACCAGCAGGATCTGATCGCCCTGCGCACCCGCTATGGCGTCGAGAAAATCTTACCTGGGCTAACCGGCTGGGCACAGATCAATGGCCGCGATGAATTACCGATTCCGGAAAAAGTAAAGCTTGACGTGGAATATCTGCAACGCCGTTCATTTATGCTGGATGTGAAAATTATCTTTTTGACTTTCATCAAAGTTATACGCAAGGATAATGTAACACATTGATTCCGGAAGAGCTCGGTCATCTCGGTCAGAGTAATATATGATGACATCATTGCGCGTAGCGCCCGCAGGAATGCTTTTAATAAGAAACATATAAATGAAATCTTTCCTTGATCTTTCACGTTTTCATAAACAAATCATTGCCGCAACGACAGATTTGTTCATGTTGCCGCTGATTTTTTCTGCTGCCATATTGCTGCGCTATGACGTTGTCGATATGGTGGTTCTGAAACAATACTCCTGGTTGATTCTGCTGGTGCCAGTGATTTCCCTGCCCATTTTCGTGCGGCTGGGCCTGTATCGGGCGGTCATCCGTTTCATCGACCAGAAAATTGTGTATGTGGTGATCCTGGGCGTGTCCGCCTCGGTTGCCGTGCTGGTTGCCATCGCCGCGTTTGCCATTCATATGAGCGGCCTGTCGCGCGGCGTGTTCGGCATCTATTGGGTCAGTGCCATCATGTACATGGTGGCGAGTCGCTTTGTCGCGCGTGGCTTTCTGCTGCACGCCAACGGCGAACGGGCGCCCGTCCGCGTGGCCATCTATGGCGCGGGCAAGGCAGGCACGCAACTGGCAAGCGCCCTGCGCGCCGGCCACGACTATCTCCCGGTAGCGTTCATCGACGACAAAAAGGAGCTGAAAGGCGCCACCATCGCCGGTATCAAGGTCTACCCGTCAACGGACCTGGCGGGACTGATTGCCAAAAGCAGCATCAGCGAAGTGCTGTTGGCCATGCCCTCGCTGGCCAAGAGCCAACAAAAACACATCCTGAACAAGCTGGAAACTCACAAAGTCAAGATCAAGGTGACGCCGCCCGTCGGCAGCCTGGTCACGGGCGAATTGCGGGTTCAGGACGTGCGCGACATTGAAATCGAAGATTTGCTGGGTCGCGACCAAGTCGCCCCCAACCGGGAACTGTTAGCCAAATGCATCACGGGTAAAGCTGTCATGGTGACCGGAGCCGGCGGTTCGATCGGTTCGGAACTATGCCGCCAGATCATCAGCCAGCGTCCAAGCCGACTGATCATGCTCGACATGTCTGAATTTGCCCTGTACACCATCAAGCAGGAATTGAAGAGCACTATCAGCTCCCACGACCTGCAAATCGAATTACTGCCATTCCTCGGTTCCGTACTCGATACCGAGAAATGCACGCGGATCATGAAGTCCTTCGCCGTCGACACCCTTTACCATGCGGCCGCCTACAAGCATGTGCCCTTGGTGGAGCACAACCCGGTCGAAGGCGTGAAGAACAATGTGTTCGGCACCCTCAGCATCGCAAAGGCAGCCATGGCCGCAGGCGTGGGCTGCTTCGTGCTGATTTCAACCGATAAGGCCGTCCGCCCCACAAATGTCATGGGCGCAACCAAGCGACTGGCTGAACTGATCCTGCAAGGATTTTCCAGAGAGCAAGATATCACGCGGTTTTGCATGGTGCGCTTTGGAAATGTTTTGGGTTCGTCGGGTTCAGTCGTGCCCCTGTTTCGCAAGCAGATTATGCTGGGCGGCCCCATCACCCTGACCCATCCGGAAATCACTCGTTACTTCATGACCATTCCTGAAGCGGCGCAACTGGTCTTGCAAACTGGCGCCATGGGCGAAGGGGGCGATGTATTTGTCCTGGACATGGGGGAGCCGGTCAAGATCATGGACCTGGCCAAGCGCATGGTGCACCTGAGCGGCCTGGAAGTGCGCAGCGCCGCCTCGCCGGACGGAATCGAGATCGAACACGTCGGCTTGCGGCCGGGGGAAAAACTGTATGAGGAATTGTTGATCGGTGAAGAGGTTGAAGGCACCGAACATGCCCTCATCATGCGCGCCCAGGAGTCGATGATTCCATGGGTGGAGCTGGAACCGCTGTTAGCCGAATTGCAAAAAGCGTGTGACAACTTCAAATATGACGAGCTCCGTGCCTTGCTGTTACGTACAGTCAGCGAGTACACCCCTCAATGCGGCATCGAAGACTTGATCTGGCTGGAGCACGAAAAACATGCATCCCAGATGCACAAGAACGCCATGCGTGCCGCCGTCCCTGCCGCGGAACATCTGCAGTAAAATCCTGCCTGCGAATGGCAAGAAGTATATGTTCCATATCGGCAGCATTGATATTTATACCCACATTTATGGAAAAGCAGGCCTAATTCAAAATGCAACAAATCAAAGATAATGAAGACGTCGCTTCCCTGACGGAACTGCTTGGAACGGCATGGCAAGCGCGCTGGCGCATCGTCCTGGTCACGTCGCTGATCGTCGTCGCCAGCGTTTCGGCCGCCCTGCATATGGCACAGTACAAGAGCGAAGGCTTTTTCCAGTTTGGCGGCCCAATTCCCTTGCCAGCCGAGAAAAAGCTGGATACCAAGGAAAAAGATCCTGCCAGCGGCATTGCCCTGGCCGATTACAAGCGCTATGCGGCAGCCTTCGGTACGGCCGAACGCTTCGCTGATTTCGTCAAGTACAACAAGCTGGAAGACACCCCGGGTATTGACCAGATGCGCAAGGTTTTCATCGTACGCGGCGGTATCGACAACGTCGTCGAGCCGGTATACCCCTTTTCCAAACTTGACGCCAAAGAACTTGAGCAGCCTCGCGATGGCAGCAATACCAATGTCATCGGCCTGCGTCTCAGCTTTGAATCCGGCAGTCCGCAAGATGCCCAGCGTATAGTTGGCTTGCTGGGCCGCTTCATCATGGATAGCATTGTCTACCTCAGCTATGAAGATGCACTGCGTGTCAAGGCAGCAGAAATGAATGCCAAGATCACCAAGCTCGACAATTACATTATCGACAGCAATCAGCTGCTGGAGGAATATCAACGCAAGGGCGAGAGCTTGAAGCAGGTCGTGGCCCGCTATCCCGATTCGGTGCAAAATGCGCGTCAGTTGGTCACTGTCACGGAAGAAAATGCCCGCTACCTGTCGCCAATCACGCAATTGATGACCAGCGAAGTGCGGATCGTTGAACTTAAGGAAATCATCAACAAGGCCAGGCGCGACCGCCAGCAAGCTGTGGTGCTGCGCGAATACTACGATAAAGCCCGAGCCTTCATGAACCAGACTCGTTCCGGCGAAGTCATCGTGCGCAGTCTGGAAACGGTCAAGGATGGCGTCTTCAAAGGCAAGGACTTGAATGACGACACGATAAAGGAAGTCTACAACACCATTTCGATCGAAAATCAGAGCGCTCTGAGCCTGTATCTGGAAAAGAGCCGTTTCATTGCCGGCCCAAGCCTGCCTGAACGCCGATCCACGCGCCTGTCCTCGGTCATTCTGACCAGCGGCTTGCTGGGATTGCTCTTCTCCGTGATTCTCGTATTCGGGAGCAAATGGTGGCGTGAAAACCGCCAGAAAATGGGTTCCTGACCTTCTCGTAGTAACGCCGCCCTGCCTGCCGGGGGCGGCCCTCCCATCGTGCCGTACCCGGCAGCGCAAGTCCCCTCTTTCTCCCAGATAAAAAAAAGCCCGCGCCAACGGCGCGAGCTCTAATACATCCAAATACAGGCTGGCGGAAAATATTTCTGCCAGCCCAAGCCAACTCTTACTGCTTCAGCAAACCACCCAGCAACGCGGCCACCTTCTGCTTCGGCTTGGCCGCGACAGGCGCCATGCTGGCGGCAGCCGGGGCTGCTGCCTTGGCGGGCTCATATGGCTTCAGGAACCACGGGTCGGCCTTTTCGCGGCGGGCGCCGGGACCAAAAGCGGGACGCGCACCGCGCTCGGCGGAACGGCTGTCGCGGCTGCTGTCGCCAGCATGGCGGCTCTCCGGGGCACGCGCGGGACGCGCCTCGCCACCTTCGCTGCGGCGCGGCGGACGGCGCTCGCTGTCGCTGCTGCGGGCGGGCGCGGGGTTGAAGCCCGTCAATTCACCACGCTTGATGCTTTGCTTGATGAGTTTCTCGATGTCGGCCAGCAAGCGCTCGTCTTTATCCGAGTAGATCGAAATGGCGTCGCCCGAGGCGCCGGCGCGGCCCGTGCGGCCGATGCGGTGCACATAATCTTCCGCGTTGTACGGCAAGTCGAAGTTGATGACGCAAGGCAAATCGGAAATATCCAGGCCGCGCGCCGCCACGTCGGTGGCGACCAGCACGTCGATCTCGCCCTTCTTGAACGCTTCCAGCGCCGCCATGCGCTCCTGCTGGCTCTTATCGCCGTGAATCGCCGTGGCGCTCATGCCTTCCTGTTCCAGCACGCGGGCCAGGCGCGAGGCGCCGATCTTGGTATTCGAGAATACGATGACCTGCTTCAGGTCGCGTTGGCGCAGAAGATGGGCGACCAGGGCATGCTTCTGGTCTTCCGTCACTTTATAGACCACTTGCGTGACCTTGTCGGCCGTCTGGTTGCTGCGCGCCACTTCGATCGTCAGCGGATCGTTAAGGAACGTGGCAGCCAGCTTCTTGATTTCTGGCGAGAACGTGGCCGAGAACATCAGGTTCTGGCGCTGTTTCGGCAGCAAGTTGATGATGCGCTGCAAGTCCGGCAGGAAGCCCATGTCCAGCATGCGGTCGGCCTCATCCATGACCAGCATCTGCACCTGGCTCAGGCTGATGTTCTTTTGCTCGATATGGTCGAGCAAGCGGCCCGGCGTGGCGATGACGATTTCCACGCCGCCACGCAGGATGACGGTTTGCGGCTTCATGTCCATGCCGCCGAAGACGACGGTCGAGCGCAGCGGCGTGTGCTTGGCGTAAGCCTTGACGTTTTCGGCCACCTGCACCGCCAGCTCACGGGTCGGCGTCAGGATCAGCGCGCGCACCGGGTGGCGTGCCGGCGACATGCTGCTGCTGGCATGCGCCATCAGCAACTGGATGATCGGCAAGGAAAAACCAGCCGTCTTGCCGGTGCCCGTTTGCGCGGCACCCATCACATCGCGGCCTTGCAGCACCACGGGGATCGCTTGTTCCTGGATCGGTGTCGGATGGGTGTAGCCTTGGTCGGTCAGTGCGCGCTGGATTTCAGGCGCGAGGCCAAAGTCGGCAAAAGTCAGGCTGGGAGCAGCGGATGCGGCAGGTGCTGGTACAGGTGCAGGCGCAGCGGCGACGGGCGCCGCTTCAGGGGCAATCGCCGGGCTGGGCGTAGGATTCGATTCGGTTTCAGACATAAATTTTCTGGTGTGCCTCCGCACTGCGGAAGCCATGCTTTCTCAATAAACAACATTTCGGGGCACAGGCAGCTCCGTCTTGCAAGCCATGGATCATTGTTCTTGCGGCACCTCCGTGCTCCGGGACATGCTGTAGGGCGTATGCGGGAGCGTCGAAGAGATGTGCTGCGATGGCGGCGGAGATCGCGCCGGCGGAACATCGCGCGCAGAAGATACAATATCAGTGCTGTAAACGATACCCTAATTCACCGCAACTGTACACGGAAACCGTGATTTTTGAGCAAAAAGCGTTCCAGCAACGGCACGCCGGGATGCCGTATGATGGCAACTGCGATGCCAGCTCCGATGCCTCTTCCGCCGCCCCCTGCCCTCACCATGCCCACCCCGCCTTTACCCCACGATCCGCAACCGCAAGCGCCCAGCAAACCGGGCAATGACGAGTGTTGCCACAGCGGTTGCACCTTTTGCGTACTGGAAATGTACCAGGAAGACCTGGCTGCCTACGAAGAGGCCCTGAGGGCGTGGCAACAGCGCCAGCAAGCCGCTACCGCGCCCGCCACTCAGGGCGTCAAAAAACCGCGCAAGCGCGCTTAATCAAAAGCTTTCCCACTCATCCACTGGCGCCGTGCGACGCGCCGTGTCGGCCAATTGACGCGGCGCCGCTGCCGGCGTCACGGCGGCCGGCGCCTTGACGAGGACTGGCGCGCGCGGCCGGGTTGCGGCGGCACTGGCCACGTCGAGCTTGAAGATGCTGACCACGTCACTCAGGCTGGCGGCCTGCTCCTGCATCGATTCGGCCGCTGCCGCCGCCTCTTCCACCAGAGCCGCATTTTGCTGCGTCACCTGGTCCATCTGGGCAATCGCCTGGTTAACCTGCTCGATACCGGCGCTCTGCTCGCTGCTGGCGGCCGTGATCTCGCTCATGATATCCGTCACGCGGGTGATGCTGGCCACGATGTCATCCATCGTGCGGCCCGCCTGGTCCACCAGTTTTGACCCCGCCTCGACTTTCTCGACCGAATCGCCGATCAGGACCTTGATATCCTTGGCCGCGGCGGCCGAACGTTGCGCCAGGTTGCGCACTTCCGTGGCCACGACGGCAAAGCCGCGCCCCTGCTCGCCTGCGCGCGCCGCCTCGACGGCCGCATTCAGGGCCAGGATATTGGTCTGGAAAGCAATGCCGTCGATGACGGCGATGATGTCGACGATCTTGCGCGACGAAGCGTTGATCGACGCCATCGTGCCCACCACTTCGCCGACGACCTTGCCGCCCTCGATGGCGATGCTCGACGAGGTCAGCGCCATGGTGTTGGCCTGGCGCGCATTGTCCGCATTCTGCTTCACGGTCGAGGTCAGCTCCTCCATCGACGAAGCCGTTTCTTCCAGCGAACTGGCCTGCTCTTCCGTGCGCGACGACAAATCCTGGTTGCCGGCGGCAATCTGGCTCGACGCCGTGGCAATCGTATCGGTGCCGCTGCGCACCTGGCCCACCAGCTTTTGCAAGCTGGCATTCATGTCCTTCAGGGCCTGCATCAATTGCCCCGTTTCGTCTTGCGATTGCACAACGATATGCGCCGTCAAATCGCCAGCCGCCACCTGGCGCGCCACGCCGACGGCCTCGATCAGCGGACGCGCCACGCTGCGCGCCACCCACAGCGCCAGCAGCATGCCGATGACGACGCTGCCCACCAGCAGGCCGATCAGGCTGGCACGCGAGGCCGCATACGTTGCATCAGCGCTGGCGCTCGAGCGCACGCCGCCATCCGTGTTAATCGACACCAGCTTATCGAGGGTCACCATCATGTCCGCCATGACCTTGGCGGACGGCCCCACGGCCAACGCGCGCGCCTCTTCCTTTTTCATCTCGCGCGACAGGCTCAGCATGGTTGCATGCAGGCGCATGAATTCATCGTTGAGCGCCAGGAAGCGCTCGAATACTTCCCGCTCGCCCGGTTCGGAAATCAGGCTGCGGTACTTGTCGCCGTCCACCTTCAGCTTGGCCTGGGTTTCCGTCATGCGCGTTTCGTTCTGCGCCATGTCGGCATCCTGCGCGGCCAGCATGTGCGCCAGTTCCCAGCGGCGGAAATCGCTGACATCGCTGCGCATGGACATGGCCGCCAGCACGCTGGGCATCCAGTTGGCGGACAGGTCCGTCGACGCGGTATTGATGCGCGCCATGGAAAAGATCGCCGACACGCCCAGCGCGGCCGTCAACAGCAGCACGGCGCCAAACGACAAGATCAGCTTGGTGGCAATTTTCAGATCAAAAAACCATTTCATGCGTTGCATTCCTTCATTAGACGGGTAAACGGGACAAGATGGCCGCGCTCCGGCAAATGCACGGCGCGGGCAGTGAGGGCAGGCTGCAGCGGAAGTAAACAGTGATGGAGGGCAAGGACAGCAGCGCATCCCGAAACACCAGTCGAATTTCCGCAGCGCAACATTTTATCACCGTCGTACTGCAGCGCAGAGGGGTTTGATCAAGGTATGCGGCCAAAGTTCACGGGTAGCGGGCAAGGCGGCGTATTTTTTCCAGACAACGTTGTTTCTACAGGGAAAAATGCAGCGGCAGGCGTAGGAGTCGGATGACACGAGGCAATGTTCCTAGCCTACATAAGCGCGTCGGCTCATCCGATGCCCGTCCGCGGCCCCTGGTCCTATAGTGGATACAAGATTCAGCACAACGCTAGCAAGCCAGAAAAGCAGCGCCATCCAACAAAATCAGAAGACGAGGCCCTACCATGTACAAAGCTTATAGCAACCTGACCCCAGCAACGAATAACCACGCCGCCGCCCAGCACAACTGGCAAGCCGCTCCCGCCACCCCGATGATCAGCATCACGGGCGCACAACAGAACGAATTGCTGCGCGCCTTGTCGCGCACCGATCTGGAGCGCCTGTTCTGCCAACTGGAATTGGTCGCTTTGCCTGCCGGCAAGCACCTGTTCGATTGCGGCGGCAAGATTGAATACACGTACTTCCCCACCAACGCCATCGTTTCCCTGTTGTATGTGATGGAAGACGGCGCCACCACCGAGATCGCCGTCATCGGCCGCGAAGGCGTGGCTGGCGTGGTGCTGTACGAAGCCGAGCGCGCCACCTGCACGGCCATCGTGCAGACGGCCGGCTACGGCTATCGCTTGAAAACAGCCTTCCTGCGCGAAGTGTTCAATGAAGGCGGCGCGCTGGCACAATTGCTGATGCGCTACACCAGCGCCATGTTCGCGCAAATGGCGCAGAACGTGGTGGGCGGCCGTCATTGCAGCATCGAACAAAAACTGTGCCGCTGGCTGCTGGACCGCCTCGACCGTTCGCTGTCGAACGAATTAAAAGTGACGCAAGACACCATGGCCAACATGCTGGGCGTGCGCCGCGAAAGCGTCACCGTCACGGCCCGCAAACTGCAGGACGAAGGCTTGATCCAGTACCGCCGCGGCACGGTCGAAGTGCTCGACCGCGAAGGCTTGGAAGCGGCCGCCGGCAATTGCTACAAGGCAGCGCGCGCCGGTTTTGAACAGTTCCGCAGCGGCATCAGCGCACACAATTAAGCACCACGCTGGCAAACGGGCAGGCAAGCGGGTATCGTAGATATTCCTGACTACCCCGGAGACTGGCCATGAAACTGATCGGCATGCTCGACTCGCCCTATGTGCGCAGGGTCGCCATCTGTTTGCAACTGCAGGGAATTTCCTACGAGCACTTGCCGCTATCCGTGTTCCGCAACATGGATGCCGTGCGCGAGATCAACCCCGTCATCAAGGTGCCGACCCTGGTACTGGACGACGGGCAAGTGCTGATGGATTCCACCTTGATACTCCACTATCTATCGCTGCTGCGTCCGGGCACCGCCGTCCCCGCCCTCGCCGACAGCGTGCGCGCGCTGCGCCTGACGGGCCTCGCGCTGGCCGCCTATGAAAAAGCCGTGCAAATCGTCTACGAACGCAAGCTGCGTCCGCTCGACAAGCAACATGCGCCGTGGCTGGAACGGGTCAGCATGCAGCTGCATGCCGCCTGGAACGCGCTGGAACAGGAATGCGCGCACCTGCCCCTGCCTGGCGAGACTGGCAGTATCGACCAGGCGGGCGTGACCATCGCCGTCGGCTGGAGCGGGCGTGACCATCGCCGTCGGCTGGAGCTTCGCCCAGCTGGAAACGCCCGATATCGTCAAACCCAGCGATTACCCGGCCATCCACGCCTACACGCGCTCGGCGGAAACCTTGCCCGCCTTCCTGGCCACGCCGCCAGTCTGACGCGCCGCAGGCTATTTGCCTGCGCCGCCCGGCCCGGGTATAGCGGCGGCCGGATCGAAGTGCCACCAGCCCGGCCTGACATCGTCAAACGAGTGATATTCGGGTGCAAAGGCCGCCTGGGCAGGATCGTCAAAACTGCCCACCAGCAAGGCCACCGTGGGCGCATCGTCGATGGCACCGATGGAACTGCCGCAAGCAGCACAGAAGGCCCGGCTGGAATAATCGGAAGAACGGTATGTTGCCGGTGCACCGGCCGTACCCGTCCAGCGCACTTGATCGCGCGCAAACTCCACCCACGCCACCGCCGGCGCGCCCGTGTGCTGCTGGCAATTGCGGCAGGAACAGCTGTGCGGATTGCCGCCCTCGCCTGTCACTTCAAAGCGCACGGCGCCACATAAACAGCCGCCTGTTTGCACCACATTCTCCATCGCATCTCCTCGTTTGCAGCGTTGCGTACCCGGCCAGCCGGCACGTACCCGGTACAATATTGCCATAAACCCACCCTGGCGCAGCCCAATGTGCGTGGCGCCGGCACTATGAAAGAATAAATGGAAGACATCAATTGCGAAGGCTTGCCGCACATCCGCGTACTGGCAGGCGAAAACACCAAGGGTCCCGTGTATGAAACCCTGCCTGCGCGCCAGATCGACGAGCACGTCTACGAACTGCTGGCCTCGCCCGGCCTGACCCTGAACCTGGCGCGCGGCGACATCGTCAACATTGCCAACCCGCTAGCCCCTGCCGATGTACTGAAGCGCGGCGGTAACTTCTGCATCCAGATCTATGCCGACGACGTGTCGCAAGAGGCAGTGGACCAGCTCGAACGCGACGTGCAAAGCCAGTTGGGCGGCACGATGGATGGCCAGTACAAGGGCAACCTCACCTTCAGCGTACCGGGGCATCACGGCATCTACAACGTCAACGCCCCCTTCGACGCCTTCCGCACAGCGACGGGCGTGGAATGGTACTTCGCCAATATCTACGTCAACCTCGACGACGACGATGATGAAACTTTGCTCAACTGGTGGGTCGATATGTAAGCCTATCAGAACCTGCGGCAGGGCAACCATGCGGCGCTCTTCATGCGCCAGGTGCTTGGCGGCATTGAAATTTTCGGCCAAGGGCGCAATCACAAACCCGGCGCCCGCGTGATCTACTTCGGCCGTTCGGCGGCGGGCATCGAATCGCCCAGAACTCTATTCGGTGGTCGGATGAAGCCGCTGGCATTAGCCATCGCGGCCACGACGATGCGGCCCGTTGCCGCAGCGCACGTTGCCGCCGGTTCTTGCCCACAAGCGATTCCCTCGAGCTGGAACCTGCCCGCCGCCAGGCTCGACGGTGTGCGCATGCTGTCCCATCCGGCGAATCAGCCGCCGGCGAACGCCGAGGCCTTGCCTATCCTGGCTCCGCCCAGCGAAGGGGCACGTGCCGTCACCGAGCGCTACCTGCGTATGGATTTGCCAAGAGTCAAACAGTGCATCGCGGCCCTTGAACAGCGAACGAAAATGGTCAGGTTTCAGTGCAAATAGACGACTCGCTAGCACTCCTCAGCGCAACCGAACTCATCGCTACGTGCTACGATGCAAGACAAGTTCCTTTCAATGACACGCCATGAAATACAAGCTATTCCTGTTTGACCTCGACGATACCCTGCTCGACTTCCGGGCGTCCGAAAAACGCTCGTTCCTGCACACCATGGACGAACTGGGCTTGCACGATGGCATCGACGCGCTGTTTTCCCAATACCAGGCGATCAACGTCGACCTGTGGAAACGTTTCGAAACGGGTGACGTGAGCAAGGACTTCCTGAAGGTGGAGCGCTTCCGCAAGACGTTTGCAATGAACGGCATCGCCATCGACCCGGAACTGGCCAGCCGGCTGTATCTTGACTCCCTGCCGGACACGGTCGTGCTCATCGATGGCGCCAAACAAGTGTGCGAAACCCTGTCGCGCATCGGCGAAGTGGGCATCATCACCAATGGCGTCGAATCCATCCAGAACCGCCGCATCGCCGCCTCCGGCCTGAGCGACTGCATCTCCTTTGTTGCCACCTCCGAAGCATGCGGCCACGCCAAGCCGGACGTGCGCTTCTTCGAATACGCGGCCAACATGGCGCGCGCATGCAGCAAGGACGCGACCATCATCATCGGCGACCGGCTGGACGCCGACATCCTGGGCGCCAACCGCTACGGCATCGACAGTTGCTGGTTCAATCCGGACAGCATGGCCAATACCTCGGCCGCCATCCCTACCTATGAAGTGGCCAGCCTGCAAGACATCGTGCCGGCGCTGGACGTGATGCAGATCAACTTGAAACAGGCTTGATCTTCAACAAAGGCTGCACCTGAAATACGCCGACAGCGACACGAAAACACGCCGCTGTTCGCGTACCATCAGGACTCGTCCATCCTGGTGCCAGCCCATGCCTTCCTGCACCGTCTTGCTCGCCATCGAGGCATTGATCCTGTTCTTTGCCATGCTGGCCAAGCGCCAGGCGGGCAAGCTCAGGCTGGTCGGCTACGTGGCCTTTCGCGATGCCACCGCCCCCACCCAGCAGGCGCTACGCGCCGATATCGAACAACTGCTCGCGCAAAAAAACGACGTCGTATCTGTCTGATTACACCATCCAGACATCAATCGCGTGTCAGCACTTCCAGCAACTCAATCTCGAAGACCAAATTGGAATGTGGTGGAATCAAGCCCACCTGCCGCTCGCCATACCCCAGCGCCGCCGGCACCCACAGCTTGCGCGTGCCACCGACCTGCATGCCATGCAAACCCAGAATCCAGCCCTGGATGACCTTGTTATTGCTCAACACACAGCGGAACGGTTCGCCCCGCTTGTGCGACGAGTCAAACTCCGTGCCATCTTCCAGCCAGCCCCGGTAATGGGCAGTCACCAGCGCACCGCGCGCCGCCGTCTTGCCGTCACCAACGACGATGTCTTCAATCTTCACTTCAGCCGTCATCTTGTTTCATCCTTCATCAATCGCAATGCCGCGATTGTACGACAGCATAAAAAAAAGCCCCGGCAGTGGCCCGCCGGGGCTTCGATCACTACTGCAAATTCTGGTGGGCCTCCCGTGAGTCGAACACGGCACCAACGGATTATGAGTCCGCTGCTCTAACCAAGCATGAGCTAGAGGCCCGGGGGACTGCGGCGTGGCGGCGCTGTTGATACCCGCCTCGCGCGGCCGTTTTGTAAACGGACACGCGAGGATAGGGGTATCAGGGGCGCGCGTCAAGCCCTATTGGCTTCTAGTTGCCTTCCAAGAAGCTTTTCAGCTTGTCGGAGCGCGATGGGTGGCGCAGCTTGCGCAGCGCCTTGGCTTCGATCTGGCGGATGCGCTCGCGCGTCACGTCAAATTGCTTGCCCACTTCTTCCAAGGTGTGGTCGGTGGACATCTCGATGCCGAAACGCATGCGCAGCACTTTCGCTTCGCGTGGCGTCAGGGAATCGAGCACGTCCTTGACGACGCCGCGCATGGAGGCGTGCAGGGCCGCGTCGGCCGGCGCCAGGGTGTTGTTGTCCTCGATGAAGTCGCCCAGGTGGGAATCGTCGTCGTCGCCGATCGGCGTTTCCATCGAGATCGGTTCCTTGGCGATTTTCATGATCTTGCGGATCTTGTCCTCGGGCATCTCCATCTTGATCGCCAGGGTGGCCGGATCGGGTTCCGCGCCCGTTTCCTGCAGGATCTGGCGGGAAATCCGGTTCATCTTGTTGATCGTCTCGATCATGTGCACGGGAATCCGGATCGTGCGCGCCTGGTCGGCGATCGAGCGCGTGATGGCCTGGCGGATCCACCAGGTCGCATACGTCGAGAACTTGTAGCCGCGGCGATACTCGAACTTGTCGACGGCCTTCATCAGGCCGATATTGCCTTCCTGGATCAGGTCGAGGAATTGCAGGCCGCGGTTCGTGTATTTCTTGGCGATCGAAATGACCAGGCGCAAGTTGGCCTCCGTCATTTCGCGCTTGGCCTTGCGCGCCTTCATTTCACCGGCCGCCATCTGGCGGTTGATGTTGCGCAAGTCCGGCAGCGGCAAGACGACGCGCGCCTGCAGGTCGATCAGGCGCTGCTGCAGTTCCTTGACGGTCGGAATGTTGCGGCCCAGGATGGCGCTATACGCGTGTCCTGCGTTGACTTCGCCATCGACCCAGTCGAGGTTGGTTTCATTGCCCGGGAAGACCTTGATGAAGTGAGCGCGCGGCATGCCGCAGCGGTTCACGGCCACATCGAGAATCTGCTTTTCGATATGGCGCACTTCGTCGACCTGGCCGCGCAGGGTGTCGCACAGTTTTTCCACGACCTTGGCCGTGAAGCGGATGCCCAGCAACTCTTGCGAAATGGCTTCCTGCGCCTTGGCGTAGGGTTTCGAGTTGTAGCCTTCTTTCTCGAAGGCGCGGCGCATCTTGTCGAATTGCTGCGAAATGATGGCGAATTTTTCCAGCGCCGTGCGTTTCAGGGTTTCCAGCTGCTCGGCGGAGAAGCCGGCTGCGCCGGAAGCGCTCGCCTCTTCCTCTTCTTCGACTTCCTCTTCTTCCGCTTCGCCTTCTTCCTCGTCTTCTTCGACGGGAGCAGCCACGACAGGCGCGGCGGCGACCGGTTCGTTTTCATCGACGA
Source organism: Janthinobacterium sp. BJB301 (assembly GCF_002735685.1). Taxonomy (NCBI): domain Bacteria; kingdom Pseudomonadati; phylum Pseudomonadota; class Betaproteobacteria; order Burkholderiales; family Oxalobacteraceae; genus Janthinobacterium; species Janthinobacterium sp. BJB301. The sequence goes on from NZ_PDZJ01000002.1 coordinate 670,165, forward strand.
GGCCGTCGACGATTTCGTCGATCTTGATCTCTTCGTTGGCGATGCGGTCGGCGGCGGCGATGATCTCGGCGATCGTCACGGGACAGGCGGAAATGGCCTGGATCATGTCTTTCAAGCCATCTTCGATCCGCTTGGCAATCTCGATCTCGCCTTCGCGCGTCAGCAGCTCGACCGAGCCCATCTCGCGCATGTACATGCGCACGGGGTCGGTGGTGCGGCCAAAGTCGGAGTCAACGGTCGACAATGCGGCCTCGGCTGCCGCTTCCGCCTCGTCATCGCTGGTGACGACGGCAACGTTATCGGACAGCAACAACGTTTCCGCATCGGGCGCGTGCTCGTAGACGGCGATGCCCATGTCATTGAAGGTACCGATGATGCCTTCGATGGCTTCCGGATCGACGATGTTTTCGGGCAAGTGATCGTTGATTTCCGCATAGGTCAGGAAACCGCGCTCCTTGCCGAACTTGATCAGGGTCTTGAGTTTCTGGCGCCGGCGCTCGAGTTCTTCCTCGCTCGCTTCCGTGTCGGACGAGAAAGCGTCCTTCAGCAGCGCGCGCTCTTTCGCCTTGCGATCCTTCGCCTTGGCCTTGTCGACGGCCTTCAGTTCAGCCCGCTCGACGGCGTTCAGGGCGGCGACTTCATCATTTTCTGGCTGGAATTCTTTTGGCTTGCGGCCGCGGCGGCCTGGCACTTTTACCGACGGCAAGACATAACCGGACGTATCGATCGCCGCCAGGGTGGCGGCATCGGTGGTCTGGCTGACCACGGGCGCGCTGGTGACGCGCGCTTCTGGCCGGTCGAGCGCCTTTTCGGCTTTCGTGGTAACTTTAGTGGGCTTTACAGCCGCTTTGGATTCGGGTTTCTTGATTGGCACAGGCGCTTTCGATTACACAACGACTTGCTTTACGGTGGATTAGGATAAAGTTTGCTGCCAGTTCCCTGTCTACCTGCGGGAACCACCATCTTCGAACCTGCCGACAACGCAAATTCGACACTGTTACGTTACTTACACCTCATCGGCCACGATCCGCGGGAAGCGCAGCAATTCCTGTCCACCGGCTGTTGCCAGCCGTCTCGGCAAAAATTCCTGCATCGACCGCGTTGGGAGCGAGAGCCTGGCGCGGCTTGCCAGCGTCTGCGAGCCCTTGCCCGCAACGCCGAAAACGCCAGTTGGCTCTGGCTGCCGACACGATCCACCGCGCCGATCAAGAGCCTAACTTACTGAAAACAAATACTATTTACGAAACAGAACTAGCTTGCCAAAGCACACAATACTTAGCATTTAATTATAGCACGCGAAAAATGTTTTTCCAGTGCGCGCCATACCCTCAGAGCAAGGTTAGCGATTCACCAACTCGGCATCGCGCTCGCGCTCCAGGTCGCCTTGCTCCTGCATGATTTCGCGGTAGCGTACACCAATTTTCTCCGATGGCAAACCCGACGCGAACAATTGCTGCAATTCCGCCTTCAAGGCATTCAATTTGATCTCGCGGATGGTGCTCACCAGCCACGACAATTCGCTGTCGTAATCGGATTCCGTGCCGGCCGCGATCTCGCCGATGATCTCGTCGTATTCGCTGCCCAGCTCCTTCAACTGCTGCGCCAGCGCGGCGAAACTGCCGTGCTCGCCCAGCGCCTGGCCCACGGCCACCAGCTGCCCCAGGCTGTGCGCCGCATCGGGCCCCAGGTGCTGGAAGGCGGTGAGAGCGGCCTCGTCGATACGCATGGTCAGGGGCGGATGCGCCACCAGCATGCGCATGATCTTCAATTCCAGGCCCACGGGCACAGGGCGGCCCGATTTCGGCGGCGCGCGGCGCGCCACGGCAACGGGTTTCGCCAGTTCGAACAGGGCTTCGATCTCGGCCGGCGTGGACTGCGTCAGCTGCGCCAGGCCGCGCACGATCTGCAGGCGCAGCGACGATGGCGCCATCAGCTGCAGCAGGGGCTTGGCATCGAACTGCACGCGGGCGCGCCCTTCCGGTTCCGACAGATCATGCTCGCCCGACACTTCTTTCAGCAAGAATTGCGACAGCGGCATGGCTTCATGCACTTGCTGTTCAAAACCTTCGGCGCCGAATTCACGGATATAGCTGTCCGGATCGTGTTCCGACGGCAAGAACAGGAATTTGATGGTTTTATTGTCCGACACATGGGCCAGGCTCGCCTCCAGCGCGCGGCGGGCGGCGCGGCGGCCGGCCTTGTCGCCGTCGAAGCTGAAAATCACGTTATCGGTCTGGCGCAGCAGTTTTTGCACGTGGGTGGGCGTGCACGCCGTACCCAGGGTCGCCACCGCTTGCGGGAAACCCATCTGCGCCAGCGCCACCACGTCCATGTAGCCTTCCGTCACCAGCACATAGCCGGCGTCGCGGATGGCCTGGCGCGCCTCGAACAGTCCATATAGTTCGAAACCCTTGGAAAACAAGGGGGTTTCCGGCGAGTTCAGGTATTTCGGTTCGCCATGGTCGAGCACGCGGCCGCCAAAGGCGATCACTTGCCCCTTGGTATTGCGGATCGGGAACATGATGCGCTCGCGGAAACGGTCGTAGCGCTTGCGGTTATTGCCCTCTTCATCGACCTTGTCGATCACGAGACCAGCCTCGGCCAGTGCCACCACGTCGTAGTCGGGGAAGACGGAGCGCAGGTTATCCCAACCGCCGGGCGCAAAACCCATGCCGAAGCGAGCGGCCACTTCGCCCGTCAAGCCCCGGTTCTTCAGGTAGGCGATGGCTTCCGGCGCGTGGCGCAATTGCCCGCGGTAATAATCGCACGCCTGCGTCATGGCGTCGGACAGGGCCATGCTTTGCGCCTGGATCTGCGCGCGCTGGGCCGGCGGGATCTTGTCGTCCGCTTCCGGCACAACCATGCCCACGTTCTGCGCCAGGTCCTTGACGGCGTCGACAAAGCCCATGCCCGAGTATTCGATCAAAAAGCCGATCGAGGTGCCATGCGCGCCACAGCCGAAGCAGTGATAGAACTGCTTGGTAGGGCTGACGGTAAAGCTGGGCGATTTTTCACTGTGGAACGGGCACAAGCCCATGAAATTGGCGCCACCTTTTTTCAGTTGCACATAGCGCCCCACGACATCGACGATATCGACGCGGTTGAGCAAATCGGAAATGAAGGATTGAGGTATCACTGGCTAGGGCGGGTCTTGTTATAGGTCAGACTATACTACCGCACGCGGCCTGAGGTTGAGCCAGGTCAACGTGCGGGCTGTTAACAGGCTGCCAGCGCGACGGCTGGCAGCCCTTGATACTATTGTATGCTTACGCTGCCGGCGTCAAGGCTTTCTTGACCAGGGCGGACACCACGGTCATGTCGGCGCGGCCCGCCAGCTTCGGCTTGACGATGGCCATGACCTTGCCCATGTCTTGCGGACCGGCGGCGCCCGAGGCGGCCACGGCGGCAGCCACTTCGGCCGCCACTTCTTCGTCGGACAGGCCGGCAGGCATGTAGCCCGTCAGGTGCACCAGCTCGGCTTTTTCGATGTCGGCCAGATCGGCACGGCCACCGGCCTCGAACTGGGTGATCGAATCCTTGCGCTGCTTGATCATCTTTTCCACGATGGCCGTCACGTGGGCGTCCGTCAATTCGATGCGCTCGTCGACTTCCTTGCGCTTGATTTCCGCCAGCAACAGGCGAATCGTGCCCAGCTTGCCCGCTTCCTTGGCGCGCATGGCGTTTTTCATGTCTTCGGTAATTTGTTCTTTCAAGCTCATGGCAATCCTCGTGTTGGTAAGTGGGGTTCAATGCTCGTGTGTGAACCAAGCAGGCGGCCACAAAAGCGAAAACCCGCTGCGGCGAACCGGAGCGGGCATGCGACTCATCTGAAGTATCACTCCAGGCGAATCAAAACAAAACCCGTGGCGAACAATGCGCCGAACTACCCGGGTTGGTTCTGACTGAACAGTCTTAGAATAATTTTTTCGGCAGTTGTTGGCTGCGGATGCGTTTGTAATGACGCTTTACAGCAGCTGCCAGCTTGCGCTTGCGCTCAGCTGTTGGCTTTTCGTAGAATTCGCGAGCGCGCAATTCGGTCAGCAGACCCGTTTTTTCGATGGTGCGTTTGAAGCGACGCATTGCGACTTCGAACGGCTCGTTTTCTTTAAGGCGAATAGTGGTCATGTAAAATTCAAACCGTTGAGGTGGTGTATAGGAAGAGATAGATAGTAGCAGCTTTTAATCGGAAAGGGAAGCCCCTCCCCCACTTGCGTGCGGCATGCAGCCTGAGATTGCTGCCCGGCTGTGGTGTAAACCACGCATCCTGGCAGCAGTTTACCTCAAATGGCGCTCTTGCGGCGGCGCGCCATGAAGCCCAGCAGGCCCAAGCCCGCCAGCAGCATGGCGTACGTGCCCGGTTCCGGCACGGCGCTGACGTTCATGCTGACGCCATCGAGGAAGGCCGAGGTATCGTAGGCATTGTTCGGGTTGATGCCGGCAAAGCTCAGGGTATGGCTGCCGGCACCGATGTTGAGCGCGTTCACGTTGAAGCCGGTCCAGCCCGTGCTGGTCACCGCGTACTGGCCCAGCAGGCTGCCATCGAGGCTGACCGTCACGGCCTGGCCCTGATCGTAGCCGGGACGCAGCGCCAGGTTGAAGGCGAACGAGTAGTCGGCGGCACCCGAGCTGACGAAGCTTTGCGAGATCGATGCCGTATTTTGCAGGAAAGCAAAGGCGTTGCCCTCCTGCGCCACGCCATTCCACGCCGTGTAGCTGGCCGACACGCCGGCGCCGCCCGTGAAGCTCCAGCCCGGCGCCACATTGCCATAGACGTAGCCGCCACCGACAGAATTGTTTTCAAAGCCACCGTTGCTCAGCACGGGGGTGCTGGCAAAGGCGGCGCTGGTGAGTACGGTTGCTGCGACGGTGGCGATCAGGCGTTTCATGGCGACTCCAGGGCATGGTCAGGGGAATGCCTGACTAATTACCACCAGGCATGAAAAATGTCTAAAAATTAATTTACATGCCAAGTATTCAACATCACTTGATCGAAGTCAAGAACATTGTCACCAATAATCACTTGCCGCGCCAAAATGACAACTGATTGTTACTGCAAGGCAATACCTGCCGCCACGCCGGAAGCCCAGGCCCACTGGAAGTTGTAGCCACCCAGCCAGCCCGTCACGTCAACAGCTTCGCCGATGAAATACAGGCCTGGCACTTTATTGGCCATCATTGTCTGCTGCGACAGTTCGCGCGTGTCGATGCCGCCGCGCGTCACTTCCGCCTTGCGGTAGCCTTCGGAACCGTTCGGCACGATGGACCAGGCATTGATGGCCAGCCCCAGCTTGCGCAACTGCGCGTCGGGCATGTCGGCGATGCGCGCGTCCGGCGCCAGGCCGTTGACGGCCAGCAAGCAGTCGGCCAGGCGCTGCGGCAGCCATTGCGCGACGATATTGCCCAGCTGCTTCTTCAGGGTACCCTTGCCTTCGATCAAGGTCTGCGCCACGTCCACTTCCGGCAACAGGTTGATGACGATGGGCTCGCCCGGCTGCCAGTAGCTGGAAATCTGCAGGATCGCCGGGCCCGACAGGCCGCGGTGCGTGAACAGCAAATCTTCGCGGAAACGCGCGCCCGTTGCCTTGCGGCCTTTCAGGCTGCCCGTCTCCACATCGACTTCCAGGGCGATGCCGGACAGTTCCGCGAACGGCGCCCAGCTGGCCGCATCGAACGTCAGCGGCACCAGGGCCGGACGCGGTTCGACCATCGTCAAATCGAATTGCCTGGCGATGCGGTAGGCAAAATCCGTCGCGCCGATCTTCGGGATCGACAGGCCGCCCGTGGCGATGACGATGCTGGCCGTCTCGATGTCGCCGCTATCGGTCTGCAGCACAAAGCCACCATCATCTTGCTGGACAACATTGTCGATCTTGCACGGCATGCGCCAGTGCACGCCGCCAGCGGCGCACTCGTCCTTGAGCATGTCGATGATCTGCTCGGCCGACTCATTGCAGAATTGCTGGCCCTTGTGCTTCTCGTGGTAACCGATCCGGTATTTTTTCACCAGCGCGAGGAAATCCTGCGGCGTGTAGCGCGACAGCGCGCTCTTGCAGAAGTGCGGATTTTCCGAGAGGAAATTTTGCGGGGTGGCGTTAATATTGGTGAAATTGCACCGTCCACCACCCGAGATGCGGATCTTTTCGGCCAGCTTGGCCGCGTGATCGATCAGCACCACGCGCTTGCCTTGCTGGGCGGCAACAGCCGCACACATCATGCCGGCCGCGCCCGCGCCGATCACTGCCACATCAAATTGTTTTGCCATAAGAATTCCGGTCACCGCTGATTACAAAGACGCCATTGTAAACTGCGGCGACGCGGCTAGCGCGGCCGTGCGGCAATCTGCCGCGATGCCATCAGGCATTGCTCCACCTGCTCGGCGATCGATGCCGGCACGGGCACCTCGCCGCGCAGCACGGCAGCGATCCAGGCGGCCGTGGTGGCCGCATCGCGCTCGGCCGGCAAATGCGGCAACTCTTCCACCAGCAACTGCTTTTCCACCAGCACCGTGCGCTCCACGCCATGGAACCAGTCGATCTGCTGCGCCTTGTTGGCGTTGGCTACCGTCTCGCCTTCCGTGCCGCGCATCAGGAAAGCGTCGCCGCGTGCAGGATCTGAGGCAGTCAGGAAATATTCACCCAGCATTTCCAGGTATTCCGGATGCGTGTACGACACCAGGCGCAGGGCCGGCCCGGCGAACGGCTGCATGATTTTCACCAGGGTATGCGTGGAATTGCGCACGCCCAGCACGCGCCGCAGGGACAGCATGTGCGCCAGGCGCGGCGCCAGCGCGGCGATGGGCAGGAAGGCCGCTTCCCCGCGCGCCATGGCGGCCTCGGCTTGCGCATGGTCCGGCGAGGCGGGCACGCCCAGCGCGGCCAGCACCTCGGCCGTGGTGATGCGGCCCGGATCGCCGGTCACGCCATGCACGAGCACGGGTGCGCCCGCGCGCGCCAGCAGCAGCGCCAGCAACGCCGTCAGGTTGGCCATCTTGCGGGCGCCGTTGTAGCTGGGAATGATGATCGGGGCAAATTCGCCGGCCGGCGCGGCCAGCGGCGCGAACGATGCTTCGGCAGCGTCGAGGAAGCCGGCGATCTCATCCACGGACTCGCCCTTGATGCGCATGGATAACAAAATGCCGCCCAGTTCCAGGTCCGACACGCGGCCCTCAAGCATGGCGCGGTACAGGGCACGGGCGTCGTCGCGCGTCATGCTGCGCGCACCGTTCTTGCCGCGTCCTATTTCTTTGATGAAACGTGCAGCGGGAAATGGCTCACCGGCCACATCGGTATGGGGGATGGAAACAGTCGTCATGGCGCCAGCTTACACGGATTTTTCCCCTTGCAGAGGGGCTGGAAGACGCCATAGGCGCCAATGCAACAGTCTTTCACGCTATTTTGGGGACGAATTTGGACGAATTTACATCGCGACTGCATCCAAACGCGCCACCGCTGCGTATATGACTGCACAGGGGGGGACTCATCATGGAACACGCAAGCAAAAGGGAAAGCGCCTTCGTCGGCATCGAGACGAGCAAGCTGCAGCTGAAAGCCGTGCTGCTCTCGGGCGGCGAAATGCTGTGCAAGGTGCTGGAAAACGACGTGGCCGGCTACCGCTGGCTGCGCAGCTGGCTGCAAAGGAACGACGTGCCCGTCATGGGCTTGCGCGTCTGCATGCGCCTCGATATGCCGTACAGCGAGGCGCCGGCCCGCATGCTGGCCGACATGGGCATGCTGGTCTGCGATGCCCAGCCCGCGCAGCTGGAAGAATATATCCGCAGCCATGGCTTGCCCGGGGACGCGGCGCACAGCGCCGCGGTGCTGGCCCACTACTGCGAGCACAGGCGCCCTGCGCGCTGGACGCCGCCCTCGCCCGCCTATGTGGAGCTACGGCTGTGGCTGCGCCGCCTGCACGCCATGGAAGGCGTGCGCCGGCAGGAATCGGCGCGCCTCAATGCGCACCTGCAGGCCGGCCAGCATGCGTTGCACGCCCTCGTGCGCCAGCAGGTCGCCTGCCTGGACGCACAGATACGCCAGCACGAAAGCGCCATCCTCGACCATGTGCGGCGCCATCCCGGCCTGCCCCGGCCGCCCGAGCTGGCCGGCAACTACCAGCGCATCGCCCGCTATACCTTTGGCGCCAGCCTGGCCGGCGGCCATTGAGCACACAGGGGGCCGGCGGCGTGCCGGCCCTGCCATAAAAACAACTGAGGCATTCCCGTTTTGGCGCCATCCCCGCCGCCAGGCCGCATTTCCGCTACACTATTGCCTCTTAAAGAACGCAATAGCGAAAGCCGAGCCAGAATCATGAATACGCCAGACATCGAAAATATCAACGTCACCTCCTTCGCGCCCATGCCGACACCGGCTGAACTGCACGCCAAGCTGCCCCTGTCGGAAAGCGCCTTCGAGACCGTCAGCCGCGGCCGCGAAGCGCTGCGCAACATCATCGACCGCAAGGACCAGCGCCTGTTCGTCGTCGTCGGCCCGTGCTCCATCCACGACCCCGTCGCCGGCCTCGATTACGCGCGCCGCCTGAAAGCGCTGCAAGAGGAAGTCAAGGACACGATGCTGCTGGTGATGCGCGTGTATTTCGAAAAACCGCGTACCACCACGGGCTGGAAAGGCTATATCAACGATCCGTATATGGACGACTCGTTCAAGGTCAACGAAGGCATGGAAAAGGCGCGCCAGTTCCTGCTCGACGTGTGCGAACTGGGCCTGCCCACCGCCACCGAAGCGCTGGACCCGATCTCGCCGCAATACCTGGGCGATCTGATCGCCTGGACGGCCATCGGCGCGCGCACCACCGAATCGCAGACGCACCGCGAAATGTCGTCGGGCCTGTCGACCCCGGTCGGCTTCAAGAACGGCACCGATGGCGACATCAGCATCGCCGTCAACGCGATTCTGTCGTCGGCGCACCCGCACTCCTTCCTCGGCATTAACGGCGAAGGCAATGTGGCCATCGTGCGCACGCGCGGCAACGCGTATGGCCACGTCGTGCTGCGCGGCGGCGACGGCCGTCCGAACTACGATTCGGTGTCGATCGCCATCGCCGAACAGGCACTGGCCAAGGCCAAGCTGCCGGCCAACCTGGTGGTCGACTGCTCGCACGCGAACAGCTACAAGAAGCCGGAACTGCAACCGCTGGTGATGGCCGACGTGGTCAACCAGATCCGCCAGGGCAACCGCTCGCTGGTGGGCGTGATGATCGAATCGAACATCGTTGGCGGCAACCAGAAGATCCCGCAAGACCTGTCGCAACTGACCTACGGCTGCTCCGTCACCGACGGCTGCATCGACTGGGACACGACGGCGACCATGCTGCGCGATGCGCATGCGCACCTCGTCAATCGCCCGGCGTAAAATAGTACGGCCAACAATGTTGTCGGATTACGGCCCTGTGGGCCTGATCCGACCTACCCGACGGGCGCGTCAATGCGTAGGTCGGCTTAGCGCGCAGCGCGTAAGCCGACACCACCACGAGGCATATCAAGCCATCTGCACATGCGGCAGCACGGCGAACGATCCCGCCAGCGCCTGTTCCGCCTTGCTGGCCGGGATATTGAGTTCATTGACATCCAGGTAGATGCGCCCGTCCATGATGCGCACGGCGTACAGGCGCGCCATGCCCTGCACGGGCGCCACCAGGCGGCCCGAATCGAGTTCGATGATCCAGCTGTTTTTCGGTCCCATCAGGTTTTTCTCCATCAGCACCCCATGCGCCAGCGGGCCGCCCAGACAAGGCACCGTGTCGAGCAAGGCATACACCGTATCGTCAGCCGCGCGGAACAGCGCCACGCCCGGCAAATCCTGCCAGGCCAGGCCCCGTTGCACCATGCGCGCGCCCGCCAGCGGCATGTCCTTCAGGCGGCAAATCATTTTCCATTGTTCCGACATCGCTAGCTCCCTTGAGAAAGGCACATGCACCTCTAAGCAAGAGCGGTGCCAGTGCCGCACAGGCGAAGAATGGCCAAAAACCGGGGGAAAACCGGCCCGCGGCGCACTGCGCAAGTGCACACTGCCGCCGAAATGGTGCGCCGGCCGCACGGTGGACTGCCCGGCTTTCCTTTACAATGGCGGATTACTCCTCCCTATTCAGTACCTTCATGATTGTTCTTGGCGTCGAATCCTCCTGTGACGAAACCGGCCTGGCCTTGTACGACACGCAACGCGGCCTGCTGTCGCACGCCCTCTATTCGCAAGTCGCCATGCACGAGCAATATGGCGGCGTGGTGCCGGAACTGGCGTCGCGCGACCATATCCGCCGCGCCATTCCGCTGCTGGAAGAAACCCTCGCCAAGGCCGGCATCACCCTGCCCGAGATCGACGCCATCGCCTACACGCAGGGGCCGGGCCTCGCCGGCGCGCTGCTGGTCGGATCGTCCGTCGCCTGCAGCCTGGGCCTGGCCATCAACAAGCCGGTGCTGGGCATCCACCACCTGGAAGGCCATCTGCTCTCCCCCTTGCTGGCGTCCGAGCCGCCGGAATTCCCCTTCATCGCCCTGCTGGTGTCGGGCGGCCATACGCAGCTGATGCGCGTCGATGGCGTGGGCCAGTACACGATGCTGGGCGAAACGCTCGATGATGCGGCCGGCGAAGCGTTCGACAAGTCGGCCAAGCTGCTGGGCCTCGGTTATCCGGGCGGCCCCGCCATTTCGCGCCTGGCCGAATTCGGCGATCCGCTGGCCTACAAGCTGCCGCGCCCCATGCTGCACTCGAAGGATTTCAATTTCAGTTTCTCCGGTTTGAAGACGGCCGTGCTGACGGTGGTGAAAAACCACGAAGAAAAAGTCATCGCGAATATCTGCGAGCAGGACAAGGCGAATATCGCGCGCGGCTTCGTCGACGCCATCGTCGACGTGCTGACAGCCAAGTGTGTCTCGGCCCTCAAGCACACAGGCTTGAAACGCCTGGTGATCGCCGGCGGCGTGGGCGCCAACGCGCAACTGCGCGCCTCGCTCAACGCGGCCGCCGCCAAGAAGCGCTTCAAAGTGTATTACCCGGAGCTGGAATTCTGCACCGACAACGGGGCCATGATCGCCTTTGCCGGCGCCATGCGCCTGCAAATCAATCCCGACGCCGCCAAGCACGATTACTCGTTCAACGTGCGCCCGCGCTGGCCGCTGGACGAAATCCGCGAAGTCTGATCACGTCAGCAGGAAGTTGCGCGCGCCCGCCAGGGCCGCGCCTTCCGCCACCGTTTCATCCTTCAAGCCCACGCCCGACAGTTGCCGGCTGAACGCCTGCGACAGCAGGTAGTGCATCCGGTATGCGGCCTGCGCATACGCCAGCCCCTCGGGGCGCACGTTCGAAATGCAGTTGCGGCGCTCGTCCAGCAAACCTGCTTCGGGCGCCCACGTCAGGTACAGGCCCAGGCTGTCGGGGGAACTCAAGCCCGGCCGCTCGCCGATCAGCACCAGCACGGCGCGCGCCTTCAATAATTCCCCCACCTCGTCACCGATGGCCACCCGTCCCTGCGCCACGATGCATACCGGCGACAGCGTCCACGCTTCCAGCGCCAGCCGTTCGCGCAAGGCGGCCAGGAAGGGTGCCGCATGGCGCTGCACGGCCAGCGCCGACAGGCCATCGGCCGCCACCAGCGCCAGGTCGGCTCCCGTGGCACCGGCGGCCAGCCGCAGGCGTGAAGCGTCGTCGAGCCGGCGTCCCAGGTCGGGGCGTTGCAGATAGTCGGCGCGCGTGGCGGCCGCGCTGTGCAGCTGCACGCTGGCCAGCCGCTGCTCCGCCAGCGCCTGCGCCAGGGCCTCGCCATCGAGCGCCAGGTGCACGGCGTCGCGCGCCTGCGCGTGGGCCAGCTGGAACGCCAGCTGCGCGCGGGTCGGCACGCTCACGCCGCGGCGTCCCAGCGCGATGCGCGCCGCCGTATACGCGCGCAGGGCTTGCCAAGGATGGTTCCCGTCCATGCGTCCCCCTAGGTGTCCAGGCGCAGCAGGGCCGCCTGGAAGGCGGGCGCCAGCGCCGTATTCAGGCGACCCTGCGCATCTGTGATCCGCATGCGCGCCAGCCAGGCTTCGAATTCCGGCGCGGGACGCAAGCCCAGCACCCGGCGCGCATACAGGGCGTCGTGGAACGAGGTGCTCTGGTAGCCGAGCATGATGTCGTCCGCGCCCGGCACGCCCATGATGAAATTGCAGCCGGCCACGCCCAGCATGGTCAGCAAGGCATCCATGTCGTCGTGGTCCGCTTCCGCATGGTTGGTGTAGCACACGTCGCAGCCCATGGGCAGTCCCAGCAGCTTGGCGCAGAAATGGTCTTCCAGCCCCGCGCGCATGATCTGCTTGCCGTCGTACAGATACTCGGGGCCGATAAAGCCCACCACCGAATTGACCAGCAGCGGCTGAAAGGCGCGCGCCACCGCATACGCGCGCGCTTCGCACGTTTGCTGGTCCATGCCATGGTGCGCGCCGGCCGATAGGGCGCTGCCCTGCCCCGTCTCGAAATACATGACGTTGTTGCCCACCGTGCCGCGTCCCAGCGACAGGGCCGCCGCCTGCCCTTCGGCCAGCAGGGACAAGTCGATGCCGAAGCTGCGGTTAGCCGCCTGCGTGCCCGCCACCGACTGGAATACCAGGTCGACGGGCGCGCCGCAGCGGATCGCTTCGAGCGTGTTGGTGATGTGCGTGAGCACGCACGACTGGGTAGGAATCTGATATTGATCAATGACGGCGTCGAGCAGCTGCAGCAATGACACCACTTGCGCCACATTGTCGGTGGCCGGATTGATGCCGATCACGGCGTCGCCGCTGCCCAGCAGCAGGCCATCAAGGAGGGAGGCGGCAATGCCCGTGGCATCGTCCGTCGGATGATTCGGCTGCAAGCGCGTGGATAGCCGGCTCTCCAGGCCCAGGGTATTGCGGAACGATGTGACGACCCGGCACTTGCGAGCCACCAGCACCAGGTCCTGCAGGCGCATGATTTTTGAGACGGCGGCCGCCATTTCCGGCGTGATGCCGGCGGCGACGTGGGACAGCGTTTGCGTATCCGTCACGTCATCGAGCAGCCAGTCGCGAAAATCGCCCACGCACAGGTGGGAAATCGGCGCAAAGGCGGCGCGCTCGTGGGTGTCGATGATCAGGCGCGTGACTTCATCGTCTTCATACGGCACCAGCGCCTCGTTGAGGAACAGCGACAGCGGCACGTCCGCCAGCGCCAGCTGCGCCGCCACCCGCTCCCGCGCGCTGGATGCCGCCACGCCGGCCAGCACATCGCCCGAACGGGGCGGCGTGGCCTTCGCCAGCAGCGTTTTCAGGCTGGCGAACTGGTAAACCTGGCTGTCTATCGTATGACTGAAGCGGGGCATGGTTCGGTTCCTCCAATCCCCATCTTACGCCAACTTATAAACTGCACAGCGCCCCTTCCAGCTGCGGATAGCGGAAGGCAAAGCCTTCGCCCAGCAGGCGGCGCGGCGCCACCCGCTGGCCTTCCACCAGCAAATCGCCCTGCTCGCCCAGCAAGGCGCGCATGACGAAGGCCGGCGTAGGCATGACGCTGGGGCGGTGCAGCACGGCGCCCGCCACCTGGGCGAAGCGGCGCTGCTCGATGGCTTCCGGCGCGCAAAAGTTATACGCGCCGCTGACCATGCCCTGCTCACTGCGGCGCGCCAGATGGGCGATGCCGCGGATCACGTCGCGCACATGCACCCACGTGACCCACTGCTTGCCGCTGCCCAGCGGGCCGCCCACGCCGAAGCGGATCGGCAGCAGCATCTGCGGCAGCGAACCCTGGTGGCCGAAGACGAGGCCGAAGCGCATGCAGCCCACCTGTACGCCAAATCTCTCCGCCTGGCGCGCGGCCGCTTCCCATTCCTGGCACAGCTGCGACATGAAGATGGCTTGCGGCGCGCTGTCTTCCGTCAACTCCGTCGCATCGCCCTGCGGCTGTACGCCGTAGTAGCCGATGGCCGACGCCGACAGCAGCACGCGCGGCTTGTGCTGCGCGCGGGCGATCCACGCCACCAGTGCCTGCGTCAGCGCCACGCGGCTGCGGCGCAAAGTGGCTTTGCGCGCGTCCGTCCAGCGCTTCCCGACGATGCGCGCGCCGGCCAGGTTGACGACCATGTCGATGCGCTGCGCATCCGGCAATGCGTCCAGCGAGTCGATGCAGCGCACCTGGCCATCGAACGTCCACGCGGCCTGCTTGGGCTGGCGCGTCAGCACCGTCACCGCATGGCCGTCGGCCAGCAAGGCGCTGACCAGTTGCTGGCCGATGAAACCCGTGGCGCCCGTCACCAGCACGGACTGCGGCGCGGCGGCAAAGCTCAGGCGCTCCTCCTGCTCCGCCGTCTCCTGCACCTTGCGCCGGCCCAGCTGCCACACGGCATACGCATCGCGCAGGCCGGACAGGCCCACGCCCACGCCGCACAGGGCCAGGAAGACGCTGAGCCAGCCATACGGCTGCCACACGAGGGCCGTCGGCAAGCTGGCCCACTCGCTGCTATTGAGCGCCAACAGCGCGATAAAGGCGCCCGCATTGATCGCCAGCACCGTATGCGTGATCCGCTCCGTGGCCGGCAAGAGGCGCGTCTGGTCTTCCACCACGAAATCCCACAGGGTCAGCACGATTTCCACGCCAAAGACGATCACCAGCACCCAGGCCCAGGCGCCATGCCATTCCCAGGCGGCCAGGCCCACGAACAGCAGGCTGTAGATCAGGGCGCGCGTCGCATGGATGGTCAATTCGAGGCGCGCCGATGCCTTTTGCGGCAGCGCCTCCGTGATTTCATGGTGATAGATGGTGTCGAAGGCGCCCAGGCAGCCTTGCGCCGCCATCAGTTGCAGGGCCAGCAAATGCGTATTCATGGTGTTTCCTTCATTTCCGGTGTGGCGGACTCGCGGAACACGCCCGCCTGGGTGAACGTGGTGCCGAACAGCGCGTGGCGGATCTCGATGCGGATATTGAACTGCTGCGGCGTGTCATTGCGGTGGCACAGATAGGTCTTGCCGGGCGTGAGCACGCCGGGCAGCGGCATGCGCCAGCCGAAAAGATCCCAAAAATAGCCGTCGCTGGTGAAGTGCAGGTTGCCATCCTCGACGTGGAGCAGCAGCTTCATGCCCAGCCCCATGCCCACGTATTCGAGCACTTCGCCTTTTTCGCTTTCGGCCATGTGGGAGGTGAAGCGGATGGGCGCGCGGCCATGCAGGCGGTAGGTGCGCTGCTTGAAGATGTAGGGACAGCCGGGGCGCGAATAGACTTCGATATCCACTGGGAAGTCATGGTCGTCGTACGGGATCAAAGCGCCGTCGATGAAAGGGCGCGTGAGCCAGCCCAGCACCTTGCCCAGGCGCGAGCTGGTGAGTTCACTGAGTTCGCCCCGGTAGTACAGGGGCTGGCCCGGCGCAGGATTTTTCTCGAAGCGGCGGCGGATATCCGGGTGCAGGGTCAGCCACTGTGCACCCATCACCTTCTTGAACAGTTCTCCTTCAGAGGGGCCGTTCATGATTTGCCACGCTTGCCCGGTTTGTCTTCCGGGCTGAGGAACTTGGCCACCTTGCCGCCCATCGACAGCATGCGCTGCAGGGTGGCGGGCGGCAGGTTTTTATAATCGCTGTAGGTGCTGCTGAGCATCTCCAAAAACGCCAGCACTTCGCCCATGCGTTCCAAAGTAGCCGGTGGAATGGCCGCATCGTGCTCGCCCTCGATCGCGCACTCGCGCAGCACCGTCAGGGTGGGATCGATCTCGCGCCGCTTGCGCTCTTCCATGATGACGCGGAAGATTTCCCACACATCCTGCAAGGCGACGAAATGGTCGCGCCGGTCCCCCATCACATGCGTGATGCGCGCCAGGCCCCAGCTTTGCAATTCCTTCAGGCTGTTGCTGACGTTGGACCTGGCCACGTTCAGGCTGGCCGCGATGTCTTCCGCCGTCAGCGGTTCATTCGCCAGGAACAGCAGCGCGTGGATTTGCGCCACCGTGCGGTTGACGCCCCAGCGGGTGCCCATCTCGCCCCAATGGAGAATGTACTTTTGCGTAGTTGGACTCAGTTCCATTGCTTTCTCTTATTTCTGTCGTTACAGAAATTTAAGACGAAACGGAAACCGAGTCAAGCGCGATTCGTCAGGGCTTTGCCGGTGGCTGGCCCATGGCGCGCAGGAATTGCTGCTGCGAGGCGTGCAGCTGGCCGTAACCGAGTTCGCGGTACACGAGGCCGTGGCGCGGCGCCAGTTCGGCCAGGATGCGCGCCAGCGCCGGGTAATGGCGGTGGTTCCAGGTGGGGAACAAATGGTGCGTCAGATGCAGGTTCAAGCCGCCCAGCCAGTAGCCGAGCCAGCGCAGGGCGCGCGGCTTCGGCGTCCAGTCGCAGGCCGTATAAAACGTGTGCTGGTACCAGTCGTGCGGCAGGGTGCCGTCCTGCCCCGGTTGGAAAAACTCGACTTCGGCCCAGTGCGTGCCGAGGATCAGCGCCACCAGCGCGCACGAGGCGAGCATCTTGCCCACGAAATACGCGCCCAGCACCACGCCCCAGCCGATGCCGTGCTGCTGCAGCACCCACATGGGCAGCGCCAGCACCAGCGCCACGTGGCCCAGCTTCCAGCCCAGGAAGGACAGCCAGCCACGCCAGCCCTGCAAGCGGCTGTGCGCGGCCACGGGCGTCTTGCCGAAGCGGTCCAGCCAGTCGCCATACCAGTTCAGATACGGCAGCGACAGGGCCGCCACCACGGGCCAGTACAGGTACTGGTAGCGGTACTGCGGCGACCAGCGTTGGAACGGCGTCTGGCGCAAAAACGGATTCGGCTCCGTGTCGAGGTCATAGCCTTCCACGTTGGCGTACGTGTGATGGAAGTGCACGTGGCGGATGGTCCAGAAATCCGTGTCCACGCCCACGGGCAAGCCCACCAGGCGGATCAGCACGCGGTTCCAGGCTCCCTGGCGAAAGACGGCGCTGTGGGCCGCGTCGTGCAGGGTATTCATGGCCAGCGCCATGGCCGCGACGAGGCAAGCCACATAACTGGCGATAAACGGCCAGGTGCCGCCGGCATTCAAGGCCAGCGCATACAGCCCCACCGTCAGCGCGGCCAGAAACACGGTTTTCGCATGCAGGCGCGCGTCGCCGAAGCGGTGTCCTCCTTCGTCCGCCAGGTAAGCGTCGGCGCGCGCGCGCAATTCGCGGCGGAAGGCGGAATCGCGGGCGGGCTGGAAGCGCAGCGGCGGCAGCGAAGGTACAGGCTGCGTCACGCGCGCGTCCCCGCCGCTGCCGGCCACCACAGGCGGCGCGCGCCGTCGAGGCCATGCGCCAGCAGCGCGGCAAGGAAAACCATGCCCCACGCATCGCGCGCGCCATACCAGCCCAGGAACAGCAGCGGCATGGCCACGGCGATGGCGACCCAGGCGATGGCGCCCCAGCGGCGCGCATCCGACAGGCCGCCCAACGCCAGGGTGCCGCCAAAGATCAGCGCAAACAGGATGGCCTGCTGCGCGCCGGCCAGCACCGCTTCGTGATTGACGTAATAGATCACCAGGCCAAACAGGATCACGCCGCCGATGCCGATGAACAGCTCGGGCACGTGGAAAGTGCCGCGCGACTGCCAGTGGGGAAAGCGCGCACGCAGCCATTTGAACAGTTTGCCATTGCTGGCCAGCAGCGGATTATGCGTGGGTGTCATGCCCTTCACGCCATAGCGCATTTCCACGCCCTCGAGTTCGGGCTGAAAACTGCCGAACAACCTGTCCCACAGCAGCAGGGTGCCGCCGAAATTGCGGTTGATATAGCGTTTATCCGTGCCGTGGTGCACGCGGTGGTGCGAGGGCGTGACCATAAAGCTATCTAGGATGCCGGACTTGTTCACCAGCGCATTGTGGTTATAGAACTGCACCGTGTAATGCAGGGACGAGACGACAAGGAAGATTTCCAGCGGCACGCCCAGCACGGCCAGGATGGCGATGAAGGGGAAATTCGTCAGCGACGAATACCAGGAATTGCGCACGCCCAGCGACAGGTTGAAATGTTCGCCCTGGTGGTGCACCACGTGCACGGCCCACAGCAAAGGGATTTTATGATGCAGCCGGTGCATCCAGTAAAAGCACAAATCCCAGGCAAAAAAAGCGAAGACCCATTGTGCCGCCACGGGCCACTGGTCGACGATGTGCAGGTTCACATGGCGTAGCAGCAGGGCGAAGGCCGCCACTTCCACGCCGCGGAACACCCACATCAATATGTGCCCCGAATTGAGGTTGAAGATCACGTCCTTCCACGGTACGGGGGTCTTGCGCACCCATTTCAGGATCAGCAGTTCGGCCAGCACGAAGGCCAGCATGATCAAAAACGACAGGGCAAATGGATTCATCATGGTGCGGTTTTCATGGAAACGGCGCGGCGGGCAGCCAAGGATACCTGCATTTTGGCCAGCATGCCGCCGGCGATGCCAACGGCCAGGCCGGCAGCCAGATCGATGCTCACGTGCCGGCGCAGCGCGATGATGGCGTAGCAGATGGCCAGGCCCAGCACCACGGCCAGCGCGGAGCGCAGCAGGTGGCGCCTGCCGCACAGCGCCCACACGCACAACAACGTCAGGGCGCCGTGCAGCGACGGCAGGCAGTTTTGCGTGGAATCCGCCGCCTGCAGCATGCGCAGCGCCTGCATGCTCCAGGCATTGCCTGCACCTACGGGCGGATACGCGAGCGTGGTCGGATACAGCAGGAACACCACGCCGCACATGACGGCGGAAAGCGCCATGGCGCGCGCCAGCCAGCGCACCCGCGCCGCATCGGCCGCCAGGTAGGCGTAGGGGATCAGGATGAAGAAGGACAGGTACAGCCAGATGGCGGCGTCCGTATAGGGAATGGCGCGGTCGATAGCCGTTTCAGGCAAAAGTACGCCCTGCCCTTGCAGCAAGTCGCTGGAAAAATACACGAGGCCGACGCTGCCCCAGCCGGCCAGCAAATGCAGCAGGCGGCCGCGTACGGTCATGGAAGAAAGGTTCATGCGGTCGCAAGGCGCCGGATGCGGCGCCGTTTCATGGTGGGATCAAAAGGAGGCAGTTCAGCGCTCGTCGTCCATGCCAGGCCGTCGACGGCCACGCCGAGGCCCAGCAGCACCGCTGCCAGGTGCGCGCGCAGGGCGGCCAGGCCCGCATCGTCGAGCGCTGCATGCAATTGCAGCGATGCGTCGCCCGACTGCACCAGGCGGTAATCGGCGTCGGGAGGCAAGGCTTGCGCAAAGGCCCGCGTCAGCACGTCGGCAAACACCGCGACGGGTGCACCGCCGTTCGCCGATGGCAAGGATGGCAAGAACAGCATGTCGTCGCAGCGCCCTTCGATGCCATCGATGGCACGCGTGGCGCGGCCGCATCGGCATGGCGTGGCGCGCGCGATCAGGATGTCGTCCAGGCGGTAGCGCACGATGGGCTGCGTGATGCGCGTGAAGTCCGTAATCACGGGCACGAAGCGCCGCTGCTCTCCATCGAGCCACTGCGGCTCGATATGCACGTACTCTTCGTTCAGGTGCAGCACGCCCTGCTCGCAGCTGCTGGCGAGAAAACCCTCGGTGGCCTGGTAGATTTCATGCACGGCGCCAAACGCCTGCACGATCAGCGCGCGGTCCTGCGCTTCCAGCACTTCGGCCACCGAGATGACTTTTTTCGGCGCCAGCGCCAGGCTGCCATCGATGACGCGCAAGGCCAGTTGGCGCAGCACCTGGGCCGGCGCGACGATGACCGTTGGTTGATATTGCGCCAGCTGCGCGCACAGGCTGTCGAACGGTTCGAACAAATCGTAAAAGGCAAAGGTCAACCATGGCGAGCGCACGGCCGTGTACAGATTGCTGTTCGCGCGCAGGAACAGGGCGACCCGCTCGCCGGAGAACAGGCCGTCGGGCAGCGCCTTGGCCAGCATCACGCCCGCCCATTGGGCCTTTTCGCGGGGGCTGACGGTAAACACGGCGCGCCGCGACGAGGTACCGGACGACAGGCCCACCGTGATGTCGCCGACGGCCGGCGTAAAGTCGCGGCTCTGCTCGGCCGCCATGGCCGCGTCCATCGCTTGCGCCAAAGTCACCCCTTGCGTATTCATGGCGTCGAAATGCTCGAGCATCAGCGCCTTGTTCATCGTCGGCCACTGCGCCAGCGGCAAGCCGCGGTACGGGGCGAAATAAGCGCTGCGCGCGCACAGCACCGCAATGAAACGGGCCAGTTGCCGCTGCTGGTAGGCGTGCAGCTGCGCGCGGTCCGCAAAGTGCAGGCGGCGCGTACGCCAGTACGACAGCAACAGCCAGAAGATACGCTTCACGGGCGGCCCGCCACAGGAACATAGTCCGCCGTGTCTTCGTGCGTGATGCGGATCTGCGCATTGCCCGACCGGTGCAACTGGTGCAGCCGGTTCAGGGTGGCGTAATACGGCGCGCGCTTGTGCTGGATGATAAACGACAGTTCGGACGGTCCGCGCAGCTGCTGGAAACTTTCCGGCACCCAGGCCGCGTCCGACGCCAGCAAGGTCCAGCCGCTCTCCTGCAGCACGAAGGCGCCCAGATGGCCGATGGCGTGGCCGGGCAGGTCGACGATGTAGATCTCGCCCGTGCCGCTGACGTCGCGCCCGTGCGTGAATGGCAGCAGGGCCGCCGGCAAGGCCGTCTCGGGCACGCTTTCCACGAAATCCAGGCGGTCGGCTATATCGTTTGGCAGCAGCTCGGGCACGAAGGCCTGGCGCACGGCGGCCACGCCGGACAGGCCCCGCACGGCGTCCCAGCCCGTTTTGGAGGCCATCAGCCGCGCGCCGGGAAAGTCGCGCAGGCCCGCGATATGGTCGGCGTGGAAGTGCGACAGCAGCAAGGTGTGGATATCGCCAGGCGATACGCCATGCGCGCGCAACTGGCCCTGCAACGATTCACGCTCATCGAAGGAAATCGGCGTCACCCACGCATACATGCGGTACACGCCTTTCGACGTGGCGGCGCGGAAGTGCTCGGCGTAACCCGTGTCCCACAGGTACAGGCCCGCGCGCGTCGCTATCAGGTAGGCGCGCGACGGGAAGCAGCGGCTGGCCAGCCCGCTGCCTTTCAAGACCATGCAGGATGGATGGGTGCAGTGGCCGACGCGAAACGCGGTGATGCTAGCCATTGCGCTCCTTGCCCACCTTGTGCGCCGCCGCTTCCTGGCGCATCCACTGCGCCGTGCGGGCAATGCCGTCCTGCAGGCTGACGATGGGACGGTAGCCGAGCACCTTGCGCGCCTTGGCGCTGTCGAGCGTCATGTCGAAGCTGAGCGCACCGATGCTGTAGGGCGTGAGCGCCGGTTCGCGGCGCGTGAAGCGCGAAGCAAACTGCATCAGGCGCGCCACCAGCGCCAGCACGCGGTACGGCACGCTGACGATCTCGAACGGCTGCTGCAGATGGTCGCAGAACAGGGTGCGCAAAATGTCGCACAGGCGCGCCGGCTCGCCATTCGTGATGTTGAAGGCGGCGCCGGAAGCGATGGTCTTGTGCACGGTGGCCAGCCACATCGCATGCACGACATTGTCGACATAGGTGATGTCGATGATGGCCGCACCGCCATTGGGCAGCGGCAGCTTGCCGCCGCGCTGTTCCAGCACCCTCGCCAGGCGCGGAATCAGCACCTGGTCGTGCGGGCCGAAGATGGCGCGCGGGCGCAGGATCACGCACGTCATGCCGCGGTGGCGGTCGACGCAATCCTGCACCAGTTTTTCCGCCATCGCCTTGCTGCGCGCGTAGGCGTTGACGAAGGCGTCGGGGCGGAAGGTTTCCGGCACGTCGTAGCGGTTGCGGTAATCGAAATAGATGGCCGGCGTGGAGATGTGCACGAAGCGCGCCACGTGCAGGCTGGCGGCCGCGCGCAGCAGCTGGGCCGTGGCCGTGACGTTGGCGGCGATGAAATCGCGCTCGGGGCCCCATGGCGACGACAGCGCGGCGCAGTGCCAGACGGTGTCCATGCCGCGCACCAGCTCATCGACCTGGCGCGGCGATGCTTGCGCCAGATCAAGCGCCACGAATTGCGCGCCCATACGTTCCAGTTCGCGGCCCACGGCGGCGTTGCGGCCCGTGGCGCGCACTTCCACGCCCTGCGCCAGCAGGGTGCGCACGGCATTGCGCCCCAGCCCGCCCGTCGCTCCCGTGACCAGTATCCGCCTCATTACACCACCTTCACAGGTCAAGAATCATGCCGCCGATGGTCAGGCCCGCGGCCGTCCCCATCATCAGCAAACGCTGGCCTGCCACGGCCCGCCCCGTCATCACCGCCTCGTGCAGGGCGGTAGGCAAGGACGCGGCCACCTGGTTGCCGTGCGTTTCAAAGATCTTGATGATTTTAGCATCGGGAACGTCAAGGATGCGCGCCGCATGCGCGAGCCCCAATGGGCTGGCCTGGTGCGGCACGACCACGTCGACTCTTTCCAGTCCCGCGCCCGATTCCAGCATTAGTTCCGCCAGGAAATCCGGCATCACCTTGACGGCCAGGCGGAACACGGCCTTGCCATCCATGCGGAACAGATAATCGCCCGGTTCGCAGCCATTGCGCGGGTTGCGCTCGGTGCCGCCGCCGCGGATTTCGCAGTAGCGCCGCCCTTCCGGATACGTGCCCATCTTGTAGGCGCGGATGCCGGCGCTGCCATCGCCCCGCTCGACGATGACGGCGGCGGCGCCGTCGCCAAAGATCATCGACGCTTCCGGTTCGCTCCAGTCGACGCCGCGCGAGGCGAGGTCGGACGAAACGATGGCGATACGGCGGTAGGCGCTCCCCGCCAGCATGGAGGCGGCCACGCGGAAGGCGGCCATGAAACTGAGGCAGCTGGCGTTGACGTCGAAGCTTTGCGTGCCTGGCGGCAATCCCGCATGTTCGGCAACGAAGCAGGCCGTATTCGGCAAGGCCTGCTCGGGCACGCCGTTGGCGCAGATCAGCAGGTCGATGTCGGCCGGACGCAGACTGGCATTTTTCAGCGCGTCGAGCAGGGCGGCGGCGCCCAGCTGGCTTTGCGATTCATCGGGCGCGGCGACAAAGCGCGACAGCACGCCGCTCTTGCGCAGGGTGTAGCCAGCTGGATGGCCCAATGTCAGGTCCAGGCTTGCGGAAGTCACGCTATGCGACGGCACGGCCTTGCCCGTCGCGATCAGGCGAACTGGAATCATGTTGGCCTTAAAAAAGTAAAGTAAATACGGTTGATGTATGGTCTATGCGCTAATCGCGTGCCAGCGGCGGCAAATCGACGCCGCAGTTCTTGCAGAAATTGGCATCGTCATCGAGCCCTTCTTTCAGGCACGTGGGGCAGGTACGCGTGGTCACCAGCTTGGAACTGCGCTGTACCGTCATTTCCGCGCTGATAATGCCGGTAGGCACTGCCAGGATGCCCCAGCCGAGCAACATCATCAGGGAAGCGATGGTGCGCCCGATGTCAGTGCGCGGCGTGATATCGCCGAAACCGACCGTGGTCATGGTGCTGATGGCCCAGTATATCGACGTGGGGATACTGCTGAAACCGTTTTCCGGCCCTTCCACGACGTACATCACAGTACCCAGCAGAAAGACCACCATCATGACAAAAGACAAGAAAATGAGAATCTTGCGCCGGCTGGCCAGCAAGGCCCGCCCCAGCACCGTGTATTCATGCACATACGACGTGAGCTTGAGGATACGGAACATGCGCAGCAGGCGCAAAATGCGCACGTCGATCAGCACGTGCGCGCCCGGCAGCAGCAAGCCGATGTAGGTCGGCACGATGGCCAGCAAGTCGATAATGCCGAAAAAACTCTTGGCGTAGCGCACAGGATGCTGCAGGCACGACAGGCGGGCGAAATATTCGATGGTAAATAAAATGGTGAAAAACCATTCCAGCGCCGTCAGCCAGGTGCCATAGCGCTCGGCCACGGAGGCGACACTGCTGAGCACGACCACCGTCACGCTGATCAGGATGGCGGCGATCAGCAGCAGGTCGAAGGCGCGGCCCGTGCGCGTTTCCGCCTCGAAAATGACGGTGTACACCTGCTCGCGCCAGCCCCGCTCGGGCTTGCCATATTTCTGCTGCGTTTCCTGCGCCGCCAGTTGCTGCGGCGTCAGGGGCGCCGCGCCGCTCTTCGTCGCGGCTTTCATGTGGGTAGTGTGCTCATATACTATTATTGTATAGATAATTGACAAAGCACGGCGACACGCACGGTTGGGCTACAGGTTTCATTACAACAACACTATGACAGCTTTTTCGCCAGCAGCACGGCATTGCGCCGGTCGCGCTCGGCCTGCACGATGTCCGTCGTGCGTGCTTCCGAGATGCCCACCGTGTGCAGCACGGTGGCCGTCAGCTGCAGCGCCGATTCCAGCGCCTCGGGCACGACCAGGGTAGCGCCCGCCTGTATCAGGGCCACGGCATGCGCCTCGTCGCGGGCCCGCGCATACACGGGCAGCTGCGGATATTCGCGGCGTATCGATTTCACGGCATGCAGCACGGACGCCGCATGGTCCATGGTCAGCACCACGGCGGCGGCCCGGTCCGCATTGACCTTTTGCAACAGTTCCGCGCGCGACGCATCGCCGAAATACACGGGGAAACCGCGCGGATGCAGGGTCGTCACCAGGCGCGCATCGTTTTCAATCGCCACATACGCGATATCCTGCTCCGTCAGCACCTTGGCCAGCAACTGCCCCACCCGGCCGAAGCCGGCGATGATGACGGTGTTGCCCTGCGGCGGCAGCGCGCCGTGCGCCAGGTCGGCCAGCTGATGGTGGTGGCGCTGTTCCCACCAGTTGCCGAAGGCGCGCGCCGCCTTGGCCAGCGCCGGCGTGGCGAACAGGCTCAGGCCCACCACCAGCATGACGAACTGCGCCACCTGCGGGCCGATCAGCTTGGTACCGAGCGCATACGCGACGACGATGAAGGCGAATTCGCCGCCCTGCCCCAGCAGCACGCCCGTTTCCACGGCGCGCCCCCAGTGAAAGCCGCCGATGCGGAAAATCACGCTGATGACGAGGGTTTTCAGCGCAAACAGGCTCAGCACGGCCAGGGGAATCAAGACCGGCGACTTGAGGATTTCGCGCACGTCGATCTGCATGCCCACGGACATGAAGAACAAGCCCATCAGCAAGCCCTTGAAGGGCTCGATCGTCACTTCCACTTCGTGGCGAAATTCCGTTTCCGCCAGCAGCAGGCCGGCCAGCAAGGCGCCCAGCGCCATCGACAAGCCCGCCAGATAGGTCAATCCGGCGATGCCCAGGGTGCTAAGCAGAGTCAAGGCCATGAACACGTCGGGCTGGCGTTTCTTGACGAAAAACTGGAACAGCGGACGGATCACGCGGCGGCCCAGCAGATAGATCAGCAGGATGGCGCCGGCCGATTTCACGGCCGCAAAGCTGAGCAGATACGCGAGGTCGTCGCTGCGCCCGCTGGCGAACACGTCGATCAGGATGAACAGCGGCACCACCATCAGATCCTGGAACATCAAAATGGAAAAACCCGCCTGGCCGGCCGGCGTTTGCAGGGAGCGCTGGTCCGTCAGCAACTGCATCACCACGGCCGTCGACGACAGCGACAGCACCAGGCCCAGCACGATGGACGCTTCCAGCGACAGGCCAAAGTAATACGCCACGCCGCCGATCAGGCAGGCGCTGACACCCACTTGCCCCACGCCCGCGCCAAATACCCAGCGCCGCAGCGCCCACAGCCGTTCCGTCGACAGTTCCAGGCCGATCATGAACATCAAAAACATCACGCCCAGCTCGGCCAGGCCGCTGACCTGCTCGGCGCGGACAAACGAGAAATACGTCAGCCACGTGAACTCGCCGGCCCACAGGCCGAAGCCAAACGGGCCGAACAGGGCGCCCACGGCCAGGAAACCGAGGACCTGGTTGACCTTCAGGCGTTGCAATAACGGAATAAAAATCCCGGCCAGGGCGAGAAACAGCAGGGTTTCCCGCAGATACGGTAAGGCGTGTTGCTCTTCCAAGATAATCCTAATTGAATGGCATTCATGCTGAATTTACAATTGTCGCATGCTGAGCAAGGGCACAGCAGGCGCATCCGCGATATTTTTTCCACAAGGCAACATAACCGCTACTTGCCATCCGCTTTCGGCGGCGCCAGCATGTCGGCACGGGGGCGGTCCCAGCCCGGCACATAGGCGGGGCATGGCCGGCCACGGAACTGCTGCAATTCGACCGTGGTGAAATTCGGCAACATGCCGGGGTTGAAGCGCACGTCCGTCAGCTTGTCCGCATTCAACCTGGGCATGCGGGCAAAGCGGAACCAGGCGTCGACATAGCAATTGTCTTCCTGCAAGGCGCGCAAGGTGGCCAGGCTGCCCGCCGCTTGCGCGGACACGGCGATGCCGGGCGCCAGTTGCTGTCCCCGCTTGCCCGTCTCGGCCAGTCCCGCCGGGCAAGCGGCGGGGGCCAGCGACTCCGGCAGCAGGCTCAGCGTGCCGCGCCGCAAGGTGTACATGTCCGTTTTGCTGTCGAGCGAGACATAGATCCAGCACAGCGGGTTGCTGGGAAACGCCGTCATCGCCACATCCCACACGCGCGTGCCAGGGTCCAGGCGCTGCACGGCCGCCTCGATGCGCGCGCGGCCGAGGGCCGAGGCCACGCCCTGCGTGCCGATGAACGTGGCGGCCAGCGCGAAGGCCAGCAGCAACGGTCCGCGTCCCCGCTCGCCGGCCCGGCCTTGCAGCACGGCCAGGATCACGCCCAGCCCCAGCAGCACGACCAACGAAGCGGGCGCCAGGTAGGTTTTATAGGTGAAGAAGCACAGGGCCGCCGCCAGCGCGGCCAGCAGCACGCTTTTGACGATGCCGTAGTGCAAGGACATGATCACGGGCACGCCCAGCAGTACCCAGAACATGGGCTCGACAATGAAGACCATGTCGCCATACAGCCAGCGGCTGTCAAACGGGTAAAACGGGTGCAAGCCATAGGAATTGAGGAAATCCATGCCCATGTGCAAGCAGAATCCCAGCAACAGGCAAGCCGCCAAGCCGATGCGGGCGGGCACGCTGCTTTTCAGCAACCGGCGCGCACCGGGCCATAGCAGCCACAACAGGGCCAGCAACAGCAGCGCCTGGGGCAAGGCCAGCAGCAAGGTATGCGTGTGGCCCCGGTGGTGCAGCATGTAGCCGAACGGGCGCGGCAGCAGCTTGGTCAGCACCAGGTCCAGGTCCGGCGCGTTGCTGGCAAACCAGGCCGTAAAGAGAAACAGCGCGCGCCGGGTGCGCTGGGCGGGGGCCTGCGGCTCGGGCGGCAGGCTGCGGTGTACCAGTTCGCCGACCCCGAGGCCGATGACCGAATGCGTAATATTATCCATCGGGCAATTTTACAGGACGTGCGCGTGCGCTACAGCTTTTCCAGCTCCGGCCCGCGCATGCCGACCAGCAAGGCGCGCCCGTCCGGCATCACGCGGAACTCGCCATAACGGGCTTTTTCCCAGCGCGCCGCCTCGCCTTCCTTGAAGAACCAGGCATCGCTGACCAGCACCCAGTTCCCATCCTTCGGCGTCAGCTCGAGCAGGAATTCGCTGGGCGCAAGGGCTTCCCTGGTGTACGGGCGCAGCAGTTCCGCCACGCCGCGCGCATCGCGCGTGGCCACGACGAGGGGCCGGCCAGGCGCCCGGTCCACGCTGGCCAGCGTGCTCAAGACGCCAAGGTTGACGAAATTGAGGCGCATGTAGTCGCCCTGCATCAGCGAGCGGGGATCGACGGGTTCCAGCGCCACGAAGATCGCTTGTCCTTTGGCAATCAGCTGCTCTTTTTGCCAGATGCCGCCATTAGCGACCAGCAACACCAGCAGCAAGCCGCCCAGCACGCCCAGGCGCGCGGCGCGGTGTTCGGTGGCCACGCCCGCCGGTTTGCTTTCCACCAGGTGCAGCACGGCGCCGCGCATGGCCAGCCACGACAGGGCGCACAGCACGGCGCCAGCCACGGCCAGCAACGCCGCCTTGCTGGCCAGCGGCCAGGCCAGCTGATAATAAAAGCTGCCGAGTATCCATGCGGCGGCCAGCGCGGCCGCCACGGCCACGCGGGAGCGCCCGCTCGTCAGGCAATACGCGAGGATCAGCAGCACGGGCCCCAGCGCCGGCATGAACCAGGACAGCACGACCAGCACCAGCGCCACGCCGATGGCGGGCAACTGACGCAACGCCGGCCAGCGCCATCCCGTCCAGGCGGCAGCCGCCATGGCCAGCACGAGCGACACACCATTCAAGGCTTGCGCATACCAGGCGCCGGCCTGGTGCCGGGTCACTTCGCGCGCCACTTCGCCGGCAAAACCACCGCCCAAGGCGCCGCCCAGCATGAAGGTCATGCCGGACCAGAAGACCAGTCCCAGCAAGATTGCCAGGACCCACCCCGTCGACAGCGATTCCAGGAAGGCGGCGACGGACGCGCCGCGGCCATCGTTGAAGGCTTGCTTCTGCAGCCAGTGGGCGCCCAGCCAGAGGGCCAGGGCCAGCATCCAGGCCAGATACAGTTGCGTGGGGTCGTTTTCGAAAATAAAGTCGCGCGTGCTATCGACGATGCCCAGCCCCAGCAAGCCGCAGGCGACCAGCCCCAGCAGCACTCGCAGCCAGTCGCGCGGCAAGGCGGCGGCCACCACCAGGCATGCCAGGCACAGCAGCAGCGACGCCGTCTGCGTGGAATAGTCGCGGTACAGGGCATAACCGAGCAAGCCGCCGCCCACCAGCAGGCATGGCACGGCCAGCTGTTCGACGAACAGCGCCACGCCGCGCGTGCGGATCAGCAGCACGGCCGCCACCAGTACGATGGCGGCGACGACATACGCGCCGGGTCCGTGGCGCACGACGCTTTCCAGGCCCACGCCCAGCGCAATCATCAGGGGAATGGCGGCCAGCCAGGCGCCGAAGGCCGTCATCAGCACCAGCGGCCACGGCCGTACATCCTGCGCGGGACGGGTGGCGTTGGGCGGCAGCAGGCCGGCGCGCGTGGCGTCGTCGATCAGGGTGGCGAGCGCGTCGGCTCGTTGACCATGGATAGTGTTCATGCCGCCTCCCGGCGCGTGCGCCACAGGATGCCTTGCACGGTCAGCGCCAGCAGCACGGCGGCCAGCAAGCCCAGCATGGCCAGCGCGCCGACGCCATCGCCATGGCCGTTGAACAGCACGTGCGTCAGCCCTCCCACCAGCAAGGTGTTGATACCGAGCGCGACGGCGCTCAGGCCGAACACATCAAAGAACCGGCCGGTGGCCAGCAGGACGCCGGCGACGGCCAGCAAGCCCAGTCCCGCCCAGTACGGCGACTCGATATCATTGCCGAACAGGGCGCTGACGCCCGTGCCCGTGATAAGGACGGTGGCCAGTACCAGGCCCAGGCGCAAGGCCCAGCTGCCCGCGCCCGTCCAGCGCGCCAGCAGGGGCGAGACAAACGCACAGGCAAGCAGCACGGCCAGCCAGCCGCTGACGAAGATGGACAGATCGGCCGAATCGATGCGCCAGCTGTGGCGCGCCTGCGCCTGCATCCACAGGGTGGCGGCCGTCGACAGTATCAGCATCCATGGCGTCCACAGCACGTCGCTGCGCGCGACCAGGCACAGGGGCAAGGCCAGCACGGTCCACAGGGCGAACAGCTGCCACGGGTCGGCGCCCGTCTGGTACGTCTGGCCGAAATACGCAAACAAGCCGCCGATGGCCAGCAAGGCCAGCAGCAGCAAGGGCACGCGCGCCTTGGGCACGGCGAAGGCGCCCACGCAGGCGGCGGCCAGCACCCCTTGCAGCAGGGCAAAGCGGCCCATGCGGCCCAGCGCTTCCCAGTTGGCGGCGACCCAGCAGATCAAGCCCATGCCCAGCAGTGCGGCGCCCAGCACGGCCACGCCGCGCGGCAGCCAGTAGGCCAGGCGCGCGGGTTCGCGCTGAAAGCCGGCCACTTCCTGCAACTGCCGGGTTTGTCGGGCATCGAGCGCATGGTCCGAGGCGAGTTGGTACACGGCGAGGCGTAAATCCATCGTCTGCTTTCTTTGTCAGGAAATTGGGGGAGTCAGGTCAGCGCTCGACGCTCACGCCGCGCCAGAAGGCGACGTGGCCGGCAATTTGCTTGGCGGCATCCTTTGGCTGGGGGTAATACCAGGCCGCGTTGGCATTCGTCTGACCACCGACGACGAGGTCGTAATAGCTGGCCGTGCCCTTCCACGGGCAGATGCTCGTGTGGCTGCTGGGACGCAGGTATTCCTGCGTCACCGACGATAAAGGAAAATATACATTGTTTTCAACGACTTGCACCTGCGCATCGGTGGCTTGCGCGATGACAGCGCCATTCCAGCTGGCTGTTGGCATTTGACTATCCTCCTTCTGCGCCGAGTGTAGCGCAAAAAGTCTGCCATGGCGCGCGCCATTGGCGCCCCGCTCAAGCGCCGGCGATGATCTGGCGCAAGGCTTGCTCGAACACTTCAGGCGGCTGCCCCCCGGAAATCAGGTGGCGCTCGTTGATGATGACGGCAGGCACCGAGTTGATGCCGTTCTGCTGGTAGAACTGTTCCTGCGCGCGCACCTCGTCCGCGTAGGCGTTCGATGCCAGCACTTCGGCCGCCTTGACGGTGTCCAATCCCACCTTGCCGGCCACGGCCAGCAGCACCGCATGCGAGGATGGATCCTGTCCCTGCGTGAAATAGGCATCGAACAACGCCATCTTGAGTTGCTTCTGACGCCCTTCCAGCCCGGCCCAGTGCAGCAAACGGTGCGCATCGAAGGTGTTGTAGATGCGGCCGCGCTTGTCCATGGCAAAGGTAAAACCCAGCTGCTCGCCGCGCGCGCGGATGGCTTCGCGCGACTGCGCCATCTGTTCCGGGATGGAACCATATTTGCGGGCGATGTGTTCGCCGATATCCTCGCCTTCGGGCGGCATATTGGCGTTCAACTCGAACGGCTGGAAGTGGATGTCGGCCTGGACGGTGTCTTGCAGCTTGTCCAGCGCCTGCTCCAGCGATTTCAGGCCCACCACGCACCATGGGCAGGAAACGTCGGACACGAAATCGATACGGATAGGGGGGGGTGTGACGGGAGTGGAACTCATGGTGGGCAGCCTTTGCGCGAGTCGGTGGCGGCCGCACCGCGCGGCGCCGCAAGCACAGCATATGCGTGCGGGCCGCGGGAAATCAAGCGCTTACTTCTTCTTGACGGTCGCCTTGGCCGCATCCTTCTTGCCACCGATCTTGCTTTCCTTACCGGAGAGCAAGTTCGCGATGTTCTGGCTGTGGCGATAAGCCAGCAGCACGCTCATGACGATCACGGACAGCAAGATGGGATCGACGCCGAACAGCAAGCCATAGTAAAACGGCGCGAACAGGGCCGCCACCAGCGCTGCCAGCGAGGAATAGCGGAAGGCATAGGCGATGATCAGCCAGGTAGCCAGGGTCGCCAGGCCCAGCCATGGATTGATGCCCAGCAGCACACCGAGGGCCGTGGCCACACCCTTGCCGCCGACAAAGCGGAAGAACACGGGCCACAAATGGCCGAGGAAAACGGCGATGGCCACCAGGGCCACGGCTGTGTCGCCCACGCCCAGCGCAGTGGCAAAATGGTCGGCCAGGAACACGGCCAGCCAGCCCTTGGCGCCATCGCCCAGCAGGGTCATGATGGCGGCGCCCTTGTTGCCGCTGCGCAGCACGTTGGTGGCGCCCGGATTTTTCGAGCCATAGGTGCGCGGATCGGCAATGCCGTAGACCTTGCTCATCACCACGGCAAACGATATCGAGCCGAGCAAGTAAGCGGCCACTGTCATTGCCACGGTTGTGATTACTGGATTCATTTCTTCCCTTTATTGTGTTTATTACACCAGCATCGAGGCTGGCGCAGCAGAATATACACCATGGCCGATGCCCGGTAACAGCCTGTCGTCCATTTCATTAATCCTGCAGGGCGCACTGCACCGGCTTGGCTTGCAACAAATCAACAAGCACCTGCGGCGCCAGCGAGACGAGGAAGCCGCGCCGCCCGCCATTGATATAGATGCGTTCAAGCGCCAGGATCGATTGCTCCACGTACACGGGCATGGCCTTTTTCGTGCCGAACGGCGACGTGCCGCCGATCATGTAGCCCGAATGGCGCTGCGCCACCTCGGGCTTGCACGGCTCGACGGACTTGCAGCCGATGGCGCGCGCCAGGTTCTTGGTCGAGACCTTGCAATCGCCATGCATGAGCACGATCATCGGCTTGGCCGCCTCATCCTGCATCACCAGGGTCTTGATCACCGCATGCTCGGGCACGTTCAATTCGCGCGCCGAGACGCTGGTGCCGCCGTGCTCCTCGTACGGATACGGGTGTTCATCGAAGGAAACTTGATGCTTGCGCAGCAACTGCGTCGCCTGGGTCTCGGAAATATGCTCTTTTTTAGCCATGCGTGATACGCTGATCGTTCAGTGAGGAGTGCTAATTATGCAGGAAGAAATCCGCTTTGCCACATTCAATGTCTGCAACCTGGCCCCCGCCGGGGCGAAATTGTATGACAACTTGGAACCGTTGAGCCCGGCGCAATACGCGGCCAAGGCGGAGTGGACGGCGCGGCAGATCGACCTGCTCGACGCCGACGTGATCGGTTTCCAGGAAATTTTCTCGCAAGCGGCCTTGCGCGACGTACTGTCGCGCACGCGCCATTACCGCGAAGCCACCCTGGCCGGCTACGATGCGATGGATGCCGCCGGACGCATATTGCCCACGGTGGCGCTGGTGTCGCGCCTGCCGCTAGCCGGCGCTGGCGTTGCTTGGGCGAATTTTCCTGCCGGCGTGAGCGTGCCTGCCGACAGCCATGTCCTGGATGACAATGCCTGCCGCTTCGCCCGCGCGCCCCTGCACGTCCAGGTCATCTTGCCTGGCGGACAACTCACGGACGTGGTCGTCGTGCATTTGAAATCACGCCGGCCCGACTACCGCCATGGCGACGGCAACGATGCCATCGCCTACGCGCTGGCCAACCTGCGCTCGCTGCAGCGGCGCGGCGCGGAAGCCGTGGCCCTGCGCGTGCTGGCAAGCGAACTGGGCCACAGCGGCCGCCCCCGCATCGTGCTGGGCGACTTCAACGACATCGCCAATGCCGTCACCACGGCCATCGTCATGGGGGCGGGCGGGCCGTGCGAACCACATGGCGACATGCCGGAAATGCGCGCGCGCCTGTACGACGCCAATGCCATCCAGCTACGCCAGGATGCCCTGCGCCACGTGGGCTACACGAATATCCACGACAGCACCTACATGACGATCGACCACATCCTTGTATCCGAACATTTCCACGCCGCCTCGCCGCGCGCCATCGGCGTGGTGCAGGAAGTGGGTTATCTCAACGACCATTTGCTGCTGGGCTTGCCGCATGCATCCGACCATGGCCAAGTGCTGGCACGCATCAAGCTGCTGGGAAATATCCACTAATGCAGCAACCTCGCCAGCGCGCTGCCCTCGACTTGCGCGCTGGCATAGCGGCCCTGGTATTGCTGGCAGCCCTGCCCCCGCAGATACGCCAGCTGCTGCGCCGTTTCCACGCCTTCGGCAATCACCGTCAATTGCAGCGCGCGCGCCATGGCGATGATGGTGGCGGCAACGACCGTGTCGGACTCGCCTGCCGCGCCGTTCGCGGCGGCGGGCAGGAACGATGGATCGATCTTGAGTTTATCCACCGGGTAATGGCGCAGATTGGCCAGGCGCGAATATCCGGTGCCGAAGTCATCGATGGCCAGCCTGGCGCCCAGCGCGCGCAGCTGCGCCAGCACCCCGGCCAGGCGGGCGCCGCCCTTCATCAGCAAGGACTCCGTCACTTCCAGTTCCAGGCAGCCGGCAGGCAAACCCGACGCGGTCAGTGCCTCTTGTACGCCAAGCAATAAATTATTGTGCAGGCATTGCGCCGGCGACAGATTCACAGCCACGTGCCAGGCATGGCCCGCATCGTGCCAGGCACGCGCGCGCAGGCAGGCGTGGCGCAGCACCCAGTTGCCAATCGACACCATCAAGCCGCATTCCTCGGCCACGGCGATGAAGCGCTCGGGCGGCAGCACGCCCAGTTGCGGGTGGCGCCAGCGCAGCAGCGCTTCGGCGCCAACGATCTGCCCGCTGGCAACATCGAGCGCGGGCTGGAACTCCAGCACGAATTCATCGCGTCCCAGCGCTTCGCGCAAGCCCTGCTCCAGGCTGGCCCGCTCGACGATTTGCGCATTCATCTCGGCATTGAAAAACTGAAAATTGTTGCGCCCGCTTTCCTTGGCATGGTACATCGCGATGTCGGCGTTATGCACGAGGGTATCGATGCTGTCGCCATCGCTGGGAAAGATGGCCACGCCGATCGAGGTCGACACATGCAGTTCGTATTCGCCCAGCTGGTACACCTGCGTCACGGCATGCAGCAGGCTGGACGCCACATGGGCCACCTGGTCGATGCCGCCCACCTCGGCCAGGATGATGACGAACTCGTCGCCGCCATGCCGGCTGACCGTATCGACGCCGCGCACGCAGCGCACCAGGCGCCGCGCCACCTCCTTGAGCAGCAAGTCGCCCACGTGGTGGCCCATGCTGTCATTGATGTGCTTGAAATGATCGAGATCCAGGTACAGGATGGCCAGCATGCTCAGCTTGCGCCGCGCGGCCGCCAGGGCCAGCGACAGCCGGTCCAGCAGCAGCACCCGGTTCGGCAAGTCGGTAAGGAAATCGTGCTCGGCCAGGTGGCGCGTGTGCTCCTCGTTTTTCTTGCGCTCGCTGATATCGCTGAGAATGGCCAGGTAATTGCTCAATTGCCCTTGCGAATCGCGGATGGCAGTCAGCGACAGCCAGGCTGGGTAGCGCCCGTCCGCCTTGCGCTGGCCCATGATATCGCCTTGCCAATAGCCATTCGCATCGACCTCGTCCCACACGTGGTCGAAAAACGCCGGCGCATCCGGCTCCACGCCGTGCAGGACGAAGGGCTTGCCCAGCATGTCGTCCAGGCTATAGCCGCTGATCTCGCTGTACGCGGGATTCATGCTGACGACCCGCTGCTGCGGGTCCATCACGACGATGGCGACACTTGCATGCTCGATGACCTGCATCGACAGGTACAGGGCCCGCTCGGCCAGTTTGCGCGAGGAAATATCGCGGATCACGGCGTAAAACAGATAGGTGTGGTCGAGCGTGACGGAAGTGAGCAGCACTTCGCCCCAGAACAGCTCGCCGCTGCACGTCTGATAGCGCCAGTCAAAGCGGCAATTGCCGTCGGCGTGGGCCTGCGCCGCCAGTTGCGTGCCGCTCAACGATGACAATTCGCCATCGGGCTGGCGCAAGGGCGAAAAGTCGCTGAGGCGGCGCCCCAGCAGGCGTTGCCGGTCTTCACATTGAAACAGGGCAATGGCGGCCGGATTCGCCTCGGCGATATGCTCATCGCGCAGCAGCAGGATGGCATCGGCGGATTTCTGGTACAGCTGGCGGAAATTGTCGCCCATCAGCAACAAGGCGCCCTGCGCGGCGCCATCCTGGCCGCTGGCCGTGATGTCGACATCGATGCAGACCACTTGCCGCACTCTTCCGGACTGCATGACAGGAAACACGGTGGAACAGATGCAGCGCGGCGCGGCCCCATCGGCATCCAGCTTCCACAGGCGCGTGCTGCGCGCCTTGCCGCTGTCCCACACGGCCGCCAATTCACCGGCAACCTCCTCGGCCACGGTGGCGGCGTCCGGCAGCGAAGCGGCCACCCTGGCCCACGGCTGGCCCAGCGCCAGCTCCGCCGTCACGCCATACAGGCGCGCCGCGCCAAAGCTCCAGTAGCGCACGATGCCATCGCGGTCGATGCCGCGCACGGCCAGGCCGGGCGCCTGTTCGACGGCGGCAACAATGATGGACAGCAAATCGAGCGCCTTGCCGGCCGGCCCCGCCTGCGGTTCGGCAGCGGCCAGCAAACGGCCCGGCGACGGGGCGGCTCCGACAATCCGATCAGACATCAGGCCCCCCGTGGCGCGGCAGCGCGGCAACCGGCGGGCGGATGGCCTGTCCGGTGGCGCAACCATCCCGACCATTCTTGCGCGCCCACGAATCGGCTTCTTGAGGATGCGCAAGCATCGTGACGCGCACCGCGGGCATGCCGGCAGTGGTTCCGGTCGCCGTTTTTTGCATTCCAGCCCCGATTTTGTGCAATCTGTCGCACGGCGATGGCGGCCAGACTTGAATCTTCCTAAAGTGGCAACATGCGCATCGCCGTGAACGACCGCAGCGGCAGGCGTGCTGCCTGCGGCCGCCACGGTGATGCGCTACCCGAATTCTCCCGGCCAGCGACAGGCCGGGTCCGCACCGAGACCTGGCGCCGAACCCCTGCGCCGCTCCTGACTAAAAAACCTATGAAAAACGAGACCCTGCCCCCCGCCTCCCCCCTTGCCGCCACGCGCCGCCGGCGCTGGCGCACCCCCGTGCTGATCCTGGTCGTGCTGGCCCTGGCCGGCGGCGGCTGGACGGTGATGCAATCGAAGCAGCAAGCCGCCAAGGCTGCCGAACTGCAAGCGAGCAAGAAGAAGGAGCAGGACAAGACGCCCGTGCATGAACTGGCGCAGGGCGACGTGGCCGCCATCGATGCGCGCGCGCTGGCAATCAGCCTGCCCCTGTCCGGCTCGCTGGCGCCCTTGACCCAGGCCACCATCAAGGCCAAGGTTTCCGGCGTGATCCAGGAAACGACCTTGCAGGAAGGCCAGCATGTGGCGGATGGGCAAATCCTCGTGCGCCTGGATGCGGCCGACCAGCGCGCCCGCCTGACGCAGCAGCAAGCCATGCTCGACGAAGCGCAGGCGCGCCTGTCGATGGCAAGCAAAAACGAGGCCAATAGCCAGGCCTTGCTCAAGCAAAAGTACATTTCGCAGACGGCCTACGACACGACGCAAAACTCCGTCGACCTGGCGCGCGCCAGCGTCAAATCCGCCGCCGCCATGGTCGACATCGCCCGCATCGCGCTGGCCGACACGGTGATCCGCGCGCCCATGGCCGGCATCGTCAGCAAGCGCCACCTGCAGGCTGGCGAAAAAGTCTCGCCCGACATGCCCGTCTACACCATCGTCAACCTGGCGCAACTGACCCTGGAAGCCCCCGTCCCCAGCGCGGAAATCCCCCGCATCAAGCTGGGCCAGGACGTGCACTTCAAGGTCGACGGCTTCGGCGCGCGCGACTTCGCCGGCAAGGTCACGCGCATCAACCCCACCACCGAGAGCGGCTCGCGCGCCATGCTCGTCTACATCGCCGTCGACAATGGCGATGGCGCGCTGCGCGGCGGCATGTTCGCCAAGGGCAGCATCGTCACCGAGCGCTCATCCGTGGCGCCGCTGGTGCCATTGACGGCCGTGCGCAATGAAAAGCAGGGTCCCGTCGTGTATGCGCTGGTGAACAACAAGGTGGTCGCCCAGCCCGTCACGCTGGGACTGCGCAACGAGGATGAAGGCTATGCGGAAGTGACGTCCGGCCTGGTGCCGGGCGCGAAAGTCATCATCGCCAAGCTCGATGGCGTCAAGCCGGGCCACAGCGTGACCTTCGCCGCACCGGCTGCCGCCCCTGCCGCGCCGGCAGCCGTGCTGGCACGGAAGGACTGAGCCATGTGGATGACCAAAGTCAGTATTCAAAATCCCGTCTTCGCCACCATGGTCATGGTGGCGCTGGTGGTGCTGGGCATCTTCTCCTACCGGGGCCTGGGCGTGGAAAGCATGCCCAGCGTGCAGTTCCCGTTCGCCGCCATTGAAGTGAACTACCCGGGCGCCTCGCCCGAAGCCGTGGAAAACGACATCACGCGCCCCATCGAGGACGCCGTCAACACCGTCAGCGGCATCAAGACCATCCGCGCCAACTCGTGGGAAGGACGCGCCGGCGTCTACCTGGAATTCGAGCTGTCGACGAACATGGACAAGGCCATGCAGGACTTGCGCGACAAGGTGGCCCTGGTGCGCCCCCGCTTCCCGAAAGAAGCCAAGGACCCGTTCATCGCCCGCGCCGAAGGCGACAACGAACGCCCCATCGCCACCATCGTGCTGACCTCGACCGGGCATGACCTGCGCTCGCTGTCGACCATGACGGAACAGATCATCAGCAAGCGCTTCCAGGGCGTGGCCGGCGTGGGGCAAGTCAAGCTGCGCGGCTTGCGCGCGCGCCAGATCCTCATCAGCATGAAACCGATCGAACTCAATGCCCAGGGCATCGGCGTCGATGAAGTGATCCGCGCCATCCAGGCGACGAATACCAATTTGCCGGCCGGCTCGATCAGCCATGGCGCGGCCGAACAGCTGGTGCGTGTGGAAGGCAAGATCAAGGATGCGCGCGAATTCGGCAAGATCATCGTCGCGCGCCGCGCCATCGGCCCCGTCTACCTGGACCAGGTGGCCACCGTGGTCGACGGCGAACAGGAAGAACTGTCGATCTCGCGCATGAACGGCCAGCAAGCCGTGACCATGGAAATCACCAAGGTGCAGGATGCCAACGTGGTCGAAGTGGGTACCGGCATCCTGAAAGTGGCGGCGGACCTGCAAAAGACGCTGCCGCCCGATATCACCCTGCGCGTGCTGGACGACGAATCGGAACGCGTGCAAAGCCAGCTCAATAACGTCAAGCGCACCATCATCGAAGGCGCCGTGCTGACCATGGTGATCGTCTTCCTGTTCCTGCACTCGTGGCGCTCGACCATCATCACGGGATTGACCTTGCCGATCTCCGTGCTGGCCAGCTTCATCGCCATGAAGGCCTTCGGCTTTACCCTGAACTTTTTGACCCTGATGGCGCTGTCCTTGTGCATTGGCCTGTTGATCGATGACGCCATCGTCGTGCGCGAAAACATCGTGCGCCACCTGGGCATGGGCAAGAACCACTACAAGGCGGCCAACGACGGCACCAATGAAATCGGCCTGGCCGTGATGGCCACCACGTTCGCCATCGTCGCAGTATTCGTGCCGGTCGCCTTCATGGACGGCATCATCGGCCGCTTCTTCCTGCAGTTCGGCATCACCGTGGCGGTCGCCGTTCTCGTCTCCCTGTTCGTCAGCTTCACGCTCGACCCCATGCTGTCGTCCGTCTGGCGCGACCCCGTCAAGGACCGCTTCAAGTATGCGCCGTGGCTGGGCCGCTTCATGGCCTGGATCGAGACGGGCATCGACCGCCTGCACGTCTGGTATGGCAAGGTGCTGGCTGTGGCCCTGCGCTGGCGCAAGACGACCCTGGCCACGGCCGTGGCCCTGTTCGCGGGCAGCCTGATGCTCGTGCCGATGATCGGCGGCGAGATGTTCCCCGAGACGGACCAGGGCTGGGTCAACCTGCGCTTCAAGACGCCTGTCGGCTCCAGCCTCGAATACACGGACAGCAAAGTGCGCCAGATCGAAACGGCCCTGAAGGAGTTTCCCGAGATCGACAGCCTGGTGGCCAATATCGGCACGCCCGATGGACGCAACGCGGCCGAGGTGAACCTGAAACTGACGGACCTCAAGACGCACAAGCGCCGCTCGCAACAAGAACTGGAAAAGCTGATCCGCGAGCGCCTGGCGCCGATCGCCGGCATCACCCTGTCGGTCGGCAACCGTCCCATCTTCATCGCCATCCTCGGCACGGATGAAGGCAAGCTCGATGCGGTGGCGCACCGCCTGATGGACAAGATGCGCACCATCAAGGGCCTGGCCGACATGGAGTACAGCCAGGAAGGCGCCAATCCGTCGACCACCGTGAAAATCAATAACGAGCTGGCCAGCGACCTGGGCTTGTCGGTGCAGCAGATCGGCAATGCCCTGCGGCCTTTTGTTGCGGGCGACACGGTCAGCCACTGGTTAGCCAGCGACGGACAGAACTACGACGTCAACGTGCAGCTGCCGAAATCGGGCCGCCAGAAAGTGGCCGACCTGGCCGACCTGTCGCTGGCGTCCAGCAAGTTTGACGCGAACGGCAAGCCGGTCATGATTCCGCTGCGCCAGGTGGTCGAATTCGTGCCGTCATCGAGCCCGCAAGTGCTGAAACGCCAGGCCTTGCAGCGCCGGGTCGCCATCTATGCGGGCGTGCAGGGCCGCCCTGCCGGCGACGTCGACGCCGACGTGCAGAAAGCCATCAAGTCCATCGACCTGCCGCCCGGCGTGCGCTTCGACGTGGCCGGCAATGCGCAGCAGATGGCCGAAACCATGGGCGGCGCGATGATGGCGCTGGGCATTGCCGTGAT
Source organism: Janthinobacterium sp. BJB301 (assembly GCF_002735685.1). Taxonomy (NCBI): domain Bacteria; kingdom Pseudomonadati; phylum Pseudomonadota; class Betaproteobacteria; order Burkholderiales; family Oxalobacteraceae; genus Janthinobacterium; species Janthinobacterium sp. BJB301. The sequence continues at coordinate 710,215 of NZ_PDZJ01000002.1, forward strand.
CTTCATCTACCTGGTGCTGGCGTCGCAGTTCGGCAGCTTCCTGCAGCCGATCGCCATCATGGTGTCCTTGCCGCTGTCGCTGATCGGCGTGCTGGCCGCCCTGCTGATCACGGGCAGCACCCTGAACATCTTCTCCGTGATCGGCTTCATCATGCTCATGGGCCTGGTCACCAAGAATGCGATCTTGCTGGTCGACTTCACCAACCAGCGCCAGCGCGAAGGCCTGGGGCAGTTCGAGGCGCTGATGGAAGCGGGGCAAGTACGTTTGCGCCCCATCCTGATGACGACTCTGGCGATGGTCTTCGGCATGCTGCCGATGGCCATCGGCATGGGCGACGGCGGCGAATCGCAGGCGCCGATGGGCCGCGCCGTCATCGGCGGCGTCATCACCTCGACCTTGCTGACCTTGGTGGTGGTGCCCGTCGCCTACACCTACCTCGATAGCCTGGGCAAGCGCGCCGCGCGCTTCTTTGGCGGCAGCGGCGGCGAGCATGCAGAATCCGCCGACGACGGCAAGGCACACGCCCACTGATAGACCGGTCGCCTTCACCGTCCCCGCATTGGCGGGGACGACGCGGCGGCTTCCGGCTTCCTGAAGAGAGCTTCAGTTGACCAAAGCTGCCCCACTGGCTAGACTGTCCCCGTTATCAATGATATGGAGTGACTCGTGGGTGCTTGTCCCAGTGACAGTAGTCGATTGACCATCGGCGATCGGCCTTAGGCAAGACGCGCGCATTCCGCCCGCCCTGCCCATGGCAAGGTGCGGTTATACCAGCGGCGATGTCCATTCGTCGCACTTCCCTCCTCATCGTTCCACCGTTATCGTCTGCTGCCCCCTTTACCGGGCGGTTTCCGCACGCCCTGGCACTCGCCTGTTCCTCCCCAGCCGGGAGAAACTATGGTGGTATTTGACTTTGCGCTGCGCGTTGCCGCGGCATTGACCCTGGGCGCCATGATCGGCGCCGAACGCCAGCTACGCCAGCGCATGGCGGGCTTGCGCACGAATGCGCTGGTGTCCGTCGGCGCCTCGCTGTTCGTGATGGTTTCCGTGCTCGAAGGCGATGCCTCGGGCCACATGCGCATCGCCGCGCAAGTGGTGTCGGGCATCGGCTTTCTTGGCGCCGGCGTCATCATGCGAGAAGGCATGACGGTGCGCGGCTTGAACACGGCCGCCACCCTGTGGTGCTCGGCCGCCATCGGTATCCTGTGCGGCCTGGGCTTCGCGCTGGAAGCGGCCATCGGCACGGGCTTCGTGCTGATCGCCAATCTGGTGCTGCGCCATCTGGCACAACGCATCAACGCGCATGGCAGCGAAGCGGGCATCGAAACAGAAAGCATCTACCGCGTGACGGCCGTGTGCGAGGCGGAGCAGGAAGTCCAGGTGCGCAAGCTGATGCTGCGCTTGATCAGCGGCATGCCGGCACTGATGCTGCAATCGCTGCACAGCGAGGATGCCGCGCACGCGGGGCGCATCGAAGTGCGCGCCGACCTGCTCACGCCCTTGTCCAGCCTGGGATTGCTGGAGCAGATCGTCAGCCAGGTGAGCCTGGAAGGCAGCGTTTCGGCCGTGCGCTGGGCGCTGGTGAACAACGCGGAATTTGTCGCCGAGCGGGGGGTATGATGATGAAAAAGTTCTTCCATTGGTTTGCCAGGCAAGCGCCTGTCGTGGCCACCTACCGCCTGACCGTCACCTGCCCCGCGGCGCAAGCCGACCATGTGGTGCGCCTGCTGCTGGCCGAACTCAAGGGCGCAGGTCTGGCGCCGTCGCAGATGCTGCGCAGCTGGGACGACGCCAGGCAGGTGGTGCAACTGATCGCCACGGTGCTGTGCCAGGCCGTGCAGCGCGCCGTGCTGGTACGCTTCGTCAACCGCGCGGGCGCCTGGCCGCAAGTGCGGCAAGTGCGCTGGGAAGGCGTCGCACCGTCAATCTGAGGCGGGCAGGCGCATGATGAACAGGGCGCCACCTTCCGGGCGGTTGCGCGCCTCGATGCTGCCGCCATACGCGTGCACGATGGCCTGCGACAGGGCCAGGCCCAGGCCGAAGCCCGGTGCCTCGCCCGCACGCGCCTGGGCGCCCCGGTAAAAGCGCTCGAACAGATGCGGCAAATCGTCCACGCCGATGCCCGGCCCCGCATCCGCCACGCCCACAAACGCCTGTTCGCCATCGCGCACCACGCGCACCGTGATGACGCTGTCTGGCGGCGAAAACTTCACGGCGTTATCGAGCAGATTGGCCAGTACCAGGTCCACCGGGCCGGCTGCCACTTTGGCCTGGACGGTCACACTTTCATCAAAGACGATGCGGATGCCGCGCTGCGCCGCCGCCTTTTCCAGGCGCTGCGCGGCCGCCCGCACGAGGGGATTGAGCGCGATGGTTTCCACCGCATTGCGCTCCTGGCCCACATCCAGGCGGGTGAGCATCAGCAATTCTTCCACCAGGGTCGTCAGGCGCTGCACTTCGTCGAGGCAGGACGCCAGCGCATCGACATACTCGGGCGACTCGCGCGGGCGGCGCAGGGTGATTTCAATTTCCGTGCGCAGGCGCGACAGGGGCGAGCGCAATTCGTGCGAGGCGTCGGCCGTGAAGCGGCGCTGCGCATCGTAGCCATGCTCCAGTCGGTCCAGCATGGCGTTCAGGGTATCGACCAGGCGGCCGATTTCGTCCTGTGTGCCGGGATGTGGCAGGCGCTGGTGCAGGCTGGCTTCGCCGATCGAATGCGCCTGGTCCACCACATCGTCGATGGCGCCCAATACGCGGCGCGTGAGCATTTCGCCGGCCAAGCCCACGGCCGCCAGCAAGGCCAGCGCCATGGCGGCAAACAGCACCGTGGCTGCGGCCAGCACGTGGTTGGCGTCGTCGAGCGAACCGGCCACCTGCACCGCCAGGCCTGCGCCGGACGATGGCACGGGAATCGAGACCATGCGCAGCGGCTCTTCGCCAAACTTGGGCAGGGTCTCGAAGACTGTCTCGCCGGCCGCCAGGCGCGCCAGCAGGGCGGGCGGCGCCGGCAGCTGCGCCGCCTCCAGGTTACGGCTGCGCGCCAGCACGCGGCCTTCGCCATCGATGATCTGTACCAGGCGGTCCAGGCGCGTCAACGAGGGCTGCGCCAGGCCAGGCGCCACCTCGTGCACCTGCACGGGCTGGCGCGGCGCGGCCGGCAGCATGGCCATTTCCGTCTCGGCCAGCGCCAGCAGGGCCGCATCGAGCTGTCCATGCACGGCGCGCGACAGGCCCCAGTAGCCGGCCAGCGCCGTGCAGGCGACGATGGCGAGGATGACGGCCAGGTGCACCAGCAGCAGGCGCTTGCGAAAGCTAGCCACCGTTGTTTTCCGCCAGGCGGAAGCCGCGCCCGCGCACCGTATGGATCAATGGCGGCAAGCCCGGCGTATCCACTTTCCCCCGCAGGTTGCGCACGTGGACGTCGATCAGGTTGTCGATGCCGATCAGGTCCGCCTGCCATATCTGCTCGGCCAGGCGCGCACGGCTGACCACTTCGCCCGCCTGGCGCAGCAGGATCAACAGAATCGCGTATTCCTTGGGCGTGAGCACCAGCGGCGCGCCGGCCCGTGTCGCCTGGTGGCTGACGGGGTCCAGCGTCAAATCGGCCAGCGCCAGCACCAGCGGGCGGCTGATGTCGGAGCGGCGCAGCAGGGCGCGGATGCGCGCCAGCAGCTCCTCGAATTCGAACGGCTTGGTCAGGTAATCGTCGGCGCCCGTGTTCAGGCCCGCCACCCGGTCGGCCGTGGCGTCGCGCGCCGTGAGCATCAGCACGGGCGTCTGGATGCCGCGCGCGCGCAAGTCGCGGCAAAAATCGATGCCCTGCTTGCCCGGCAACATCCAGTCCAGCACGATCGCGTCGTAGTCGACGGCGTAGCTTTCATCCTCGCCTTCCTCGGCGCTATGCGCCACGTCGACAACAAAGCCTTCTTCCTGCAAGCCGCGGACCAGCAGGCGCGCCGCCTTGCGGTCGTCTTCCACCAGGAGGATTCTCATGCCAGCCTTTCGCGTCGCGCCCTGTTTTCCATGCTGGCATTTTACCTCGCTCCACCGCGCGCGCACCGAACCTGAAGAATGATTCAGGCATTCTTGGGCGCTTCTTCAGGACCACATTGCTATGCTTTTCCGGCGCTGTCATATCTCTGCCCGCGCCCCTTCTGACCGCCCGCCTGGGCACGGCATCCACGCATGCCCCATCACCATCAATAACAAGGAAATACGGGATGAACACGACCACCCGCAACGCCCTGGGCGCCAGCTGCGCCCTCGCTCTCGCCTGTTCGGCCCTGGCCGGCTGCGCCAAACCGACGGCGGCAGCCACGCCGCCCGCCCAATCGAGGCACCTGGACGACGGCAGCATCGCCGTCGACAAGATGTCGCCGCTGCGCCAGCGCCTGCAGGTCGCCGCCGTGCAGGAACAGGAGATCGCCACGCAGACGGATGCACCAGGCAGCATCGAAGCGATGCCGGAAAAACTGGTGAAAATCACGCCGCCGCTGGCCGGACGCATCACGCGTTTGCAGCGCGCCTTGGGCGACAGCGTGAAGGCGGGCGACCCGCTGTTCACGCTCGATTCGGCGGAACTGAGCGCCGCCTACGCGGACGACAGCAAGGCGAAGTCCGCCCTGCTGCAGGCGCGCCAGGAACTGGAGCGCCAGAAAACCCTGTTCGAGGCGGAAATCGCCGCGCGCAAGGAGTACGAAGCGGCGCAGGCGGCTTTTGCGCAGGCCGGCAGCGATGCCCAGGCCAGCGCCGACAAGCTGGCCCAGTACGGCGCCGGTACACGCGGTTCGCGCCGCGACTATGTCTTGCGCTCGCCGATCGCCGGCACCGTGATCGCCATGGAAGGCGCCCAGGGCGGCTACTGGAACGATATCAACGCGCCCGTCATGACGGTGGCCGATCTGTCCACCGTGTGGCTGTCGGCCAACGTGGCCGAGAGGGACCTGGCGCAGGTGGCCGTGGGACAAAAGACCAGCATCACCGTCGACGCCTGGCCTGGCAAGGCTTTTGAGGGCAAGGTCGCGTATGTGGGCGCCGTGCTCGATCCCGAGACGCGCACGGTGAAAGTGCGCGTGGCCATCGACAACCGCGCCGGAGCCTTCAAGCCGGGCATGTTCGCCCACGCGGGATTCGCCGGCGCTTCCCGCCGCGCCCTCCTCGTGCCAGCGGCCGCCGTGCTGCAAAGCGGGCCATCGACGCGCGTGATGGTGGAGCGCAGCCCGCAGGTGTTCTCGCCGCGCACAGTGGAAGTGGGCGCCAGCCATGGCGGGCAGGTGGAAATCGTCTCGGGCTTGCGCGCGGGCGAACGCATCGTCGTCAAGGAAGGAGTGCTGCTCAATGATTGACCGTTTCATCGCCACCTGCTGCCAGCGGCGCGGCATCGTCTGGCTGGTACTGCTGTTTGTCGCCGTCTACGGCGTCTATTGCTGGAAGCAGCTGCCCATCGAAGCCTACCCCGACATCGCCGACGTCACCTCGCAGATCGTCACGCAGGTGCCGGGCCTGGGCGCCGAGGAAATCGAACAGCAGATCACCATTCCACTGGAACGCGCCCTGCTCGGCACGCCGGGCATGCACGTGCTGCGCACGCGCAGCCTGTTCGCCCTGTCGCTGATCACGGTGGTGTTCGAGGATGGCAGCGATGGCTACTTCACGCGCGAGCGGCTGCAGGAACGCCTGGCCAGCGTGAACCTGCCGTACGAGGCCAAGCCGGGACTCGATCCCTATACCTCGCCCACGGGCGAGATCTACCGCTACACGCTGGAATCGAACACACGCTCGCTGCGCGAACTGTCCGAGCTGCAGTTCTGGACGGTGATCCCGCGCCTGCAGCAGGTGCGCGGCGTGGCCGACGTCAGCAATTTCGGCGGGCTGACGACGCAATTCATGCTGGAACTCGATCCCGCAAAACTCGACAGCTACGGTTTCTCGCTGGCGCAGGTCAAGGACGCCATCAACGCCAACAATATCAGCGGCGGCGGCAGCGTCATCGACCGTGGCCAGCAATCGTACGTGGTGCGCGGCGTGGGCTTGCTGCATTCCCTCGACGACATGGGCAATGTCGTCGTCAGCAGCAAGGACGGCGTGCCCGTGCTGGTGAAAGACCTGGGCAAGCTCGCCTACGGCAACGTGGAACGACGCGGCATCCTCGGCAAGGACGACAACCCCGACACCATCGAAGGCATCACCCTGCTGCTGAAGGATTTCAACCCGTCCGAGGCGCTGGCCGGCATCCACGCGGCCGTCGACGACCTCAATGCCAACCTGCTGCCGAAAGATGTGAAAGTGGTGCCCTACCTGGACCGCAGCTCGCTGATCGACGCCACCCTGCACACGGTCAGTTATACCTTGGGCGAAGGCATGCTGCTGGTCGCCCTCGTACTGCTGCTGTATCTGGGCAGCCCGCGCGCTGCCGCCATCGTCGCGCTGACGATCCCGCTGGCCCTGCTGATTGCCTTCATCTTCATGCACCACTTTAAAATTCCCGCCAATTTGCTGTCGCTGGGGGCGATCGACTTCGGCATCCTCGTCGACGGTTCCGTGGTGGTGCTGGAAAACATACTGCGCCGCCGCGAGCGGGAACAGGAGCGGCCCCTCACCCTGCAGGACGCCATCGACGCCACCCTGCAGGTGGCGCGCCCCATCATGTTCGGCATGGCCGTCATCATCGCCGCCTACCTGCCCCTGTTCGCCTTCCAGCGCATCGAATACAAGCTGTTCTCTCCCATGGCGTATGCGGTGGGCGCGGCGCTGGTGGGCGCGCTGGTGGTGGCCCTGGTGCTGATCCCCGGCCTGGCCTGGCTAGCCTTGCGCAAGCCGCGCCGCACCTTCCATAACCGCGCGCTGGACAAGCTGGCGGCCGCGTACGGCCGCTTCCTCGAGCGCATGGTGGGCAGGAAGCGCTGGGTGGCGATGGTGTGCGCCGCCTCGCTGGCGGGCCTGGCCCTGCTGGGCGGCAGCATCGGACGCGATTTCCTGCCCTATCTCGATGAAGGCTCGTTATGGCTGCAGGTGCAGATGCCGCCCGGGATCACCCTGGACAAGGCATCCGACATGGCCAGCGAACTGCGGCGGGCCGCGCTGGAGTTTCCGGAAGTGTCGACCATCGTCACGCAGACGGGACGCAACGACGACGGCACCGATTACTGGACGCCGTCGCACATCGAGGCGAGCGTGGGACTGCATCCATATACCAGCTGGAAATCGGGCATGAGCAAGCAGCAGCTGATCGCGAAAATGAATGAGCGCTTCGCGCGCATGCCCGGCTTTACGGTGGCCTTCATGCAGCCGATGATCGATGGCGTGCAGGATAAATTGTCGGGTGCGCACAGCGACCTGACGGTGAAAATCTTCGGCAACGACCTCGATGAAGTGCGCGCCATCGCCGGCAAGGTGGCGCACGTATTGAAAGGTGTCCCCGGCGCCTCCGACGTGGCCGTGGACGTGGAACCGCCGCTGCCCAACCTGAAGGTGGAACTGGACCGCGCAAAGGCGGCCCGCTACGGCATCAATGCGGCCGACGTGGCCGACCTGATTGCCACCGGCATCGGCGGCGCGCCCGTCGGCCAGGTCTACGTGGGCGAGAAAAGCTATGACATCGCCGTGCGCTTCCCGCCCGCCACGCGTTCCAGCCCCGACGCCATCGCCAGCCTGAAGCTCACGGCCGCCAACGACGCGAGGATTCCGCTGGCGCAGGTGGCCAGCATCAGCACCACCTCGGGCGAGAGCGTGATCGTGCGCGAAATGGGACGGCGCCACATCATCGTGCGCCTGAATGCCCGCGGGCGCGACCTGGCCGGCTTCCTGGCCGAAGCGCGCCCGCTGGTGGCGCAAGCCGTGGCAGGCGAGCACCAGCGCATCAGCGTCGAATGGGGCGGCCAGTTCGAGAACCTGCAGCGGGCGCAAAGCCGTTTGGCCCTGATCCTGCCGATGACGCTGGGCGCCATGTTCCTGCTGCTGTTTGGGCAGTTCCGCAACCTGCGCCAGCCCGCGCTGGTCTTGCTGGCCGTGCCGCTGGCCATGCTCGGTGGCCTGGCCGCGCTGCACCTGCGCGGCATGACCTTGAACGTGTCGAGCGCCGTCGGCTTCATCGCCCTGTTCGGCGTGGCCGTCCTGAACGCCGTGCTGATGCTGGCGCAGATCAACCGCTTGCGCGCCGACGAAGGGCGCAGTTTGCGCGACGCTGTCCTGGAAGGCGCCCGCGACCGCATGCGCCCTGTGCTGATGACGGCCACGGTGGCCGCCCTGGGTTTGACGCCGGCCATGCTGGCCACGGGTCTGGGCAGCGACGTGCAGCGCCCGCTGGCCACCGTCGTGGTGGGCGGCCTGGTGACGGCGACGGCGCTGACCCTGCTGCTGTTGCCGGCCCTGTATTACCTGATCGAGGCGCACGTACACAAACGCCAGACCGATACCGAAGGAGAGACCCATGACACGTTTTAATGTACTGCTGGCGGCCTGGCTGATCGCCCCTTGCGCCATCGCCGCCCCCCTGAGCTTTGAAACCTATTTGTCCGCCGTGGAAAGCCACAGCCTGGAGCTGCAGTCGCAGCAGGAAAGCATCGTCTCGGCCAAGGCCGGCATCGGCATCGCCGGCCTGCGTCCCGATCCCGAATTCACCCTGGGCGCCACGCGCGAAAGCGTGCGCAGCGTCGAACACCGTCCCGTCACGTGGAACCCGGCCATCAGCATGGCCATCGAGACGGGCGGCAAGCGCGCCGCGCGCTTGAAAGCCGCGCACAGCAATGTCGCGCTGGCCGAGGAAACGGTGGCCGGTTTCAGGAGCGAGCTGTATGGCACGGCCGCCGCCGCGTTCACGGAAGCGTGCCGTACGCGCGAAGTGGCCGCGCGCAAGGAGCAGACCATGGCGGCCCTGTCCAAGGTAGTCGAGGCGAATACCGTGCGGCGCAAGGCGGGCGACGTGGGCGGCATCGAGCTGCTGCAGTCGCGCGTGGAACGCGACCAGTTCCAGGCCGACTTGGCGCAGGCGCGCAGCGAGGCGGACAGCGCCATGCTGGCCCTGTCGCCGCCGCTGGGGCGCCAGTTCGATGCGCTGTTTCCGGAGGCGCAGCTGACGTGCGACTTCGCCGCGTATGAAAACCAGGATGCCAGGATGCTGGTACAGCAAGCGCTCGATGCCCGCAGCGATGTGCGCATCGCCCGCGCCACCCTGGACAACCTGCGCGACGGCGCGGCGCTGGTGCGCGCCAACCGCGCCGTCGACCCGACCGTGACGCTGGGCCTGGCCGCCGCGCGCGGCTACCATGATGGCATCGACGCCAGCGGCAATCCCGTCGAAGGCGCTCCCCGCTCCCGTGCGCTGTCCATCTCGCTGGCCATCCCCATTCCCCTGTCGCGGCGCGACAAGGGCGACATCGTACAGGCGGAAGCGGGCGTGACACAGGCGATGCTGGCCCTGCGCCAGGCGGAACTGACAGCGGAAACGCAAGTGCGCACGGCGCAGCGGCAGCTGCGGGCGGCGCAGGACAGGCTGGCGCGCTACCGTGACGGCGTGCTGGTCGATGCGCAAAAGGTGGTCGATGGCATGCGCTTGTCCTACTTCAGCGGCAATGCCTCGCTGCTGGAATGGCTGGCGGCGCAGCGCTCGGCCGACGAGGCGTACCAGGGCTATGTGCAGGCGCGCGCCGATGCGGCCATCGCCAGCACGCAGCTGCAACTGGCGATCGGCCAGCGGCCGCGCTTGTAGCGGGGAAGGAGAGAACGAGGAGATACCGGCGCGGCCATGCCGCACCGGTCGTCAGGAACGGAGAATTACTGGGGCTGGGCGGGAGCGTCGCCTTCGGCGGCCGGATCGGCGTCGACGTCGGCGTCGTCCGCTTCCGGCTCATCGCCCTCGCCGCCATCGGCCGGCTTCGGATTGTTTTTCGCTTCCAGCTTGCGCCTGGCTTTTTCCTCGGCTTTCTTCTTCTTTTCCAGCTCTTTTTGCCGTTTTTCGTATTGGAAATTTGTCTTGGCCATTTACTACCTCTTTAGTTTTTAGATGTTACAGATAAGCATATAAGCCACATTATGACGTAGTTGGACCAAACACCAAATGTTTAGCCTCGCGGATGATGCTGCGCATGCAGCAGTTTCAGCCGTTCGCGGGCCACATGCGTGTAAATCTGCGTCGTGGAAATATCGGAGTGTCCCAGTAACAATTGCACAACACGCAAGTCCGCGCCATGGTTCAGCAAATGGGTGGCGAACGCGTGGCGCAGGGTGTGCGGCGACAGCGGCGCCGTGATGCCGGCGTTCAGCGCGTGTTTTTTGATAATGACCCAGAACATTTGCCGCGTCATGGCGCCGCCGCGCCGCGTGACGAACAGCGCATCGTCCATCTGGCCGTCGAGAATCACGCCGCGCGCTTCCTTCAGGTAGCGTTCGATCCACAGCCGCGCCTGCTCGCCGAACGGCACCAGCCGCGTCTTGCTGCCCTTGCCCGTGATGCGCAGCACGCCATCGTTCAGGCTCAGCTCAACGGATTGCAAGTCCACCAGTTCCGACACGCGCAAGCCGCTCGCATACATGAGTTCCAGCATCGTGCGCTCGCGCAGGCCCAGCGGCGTGCTGACGTCGGGCGCCGCCAATAGCGCTTCCACCTGCGCTTCGCTCAAGGTATGCACGAAGCGCGCGGGCTGCTTGGCCGAGACCATCTTCAGGCACGGGTCGGCCGCGATATGCTTGTGCCGCAGGGCCAGCTGGTAAAAACGCTTGAGCACGGACAGGCGCCGGTTCGACGACGTGGCCTTGCTCTCGTCGTGGCGGGCGGCGAAATACGCCTCGATATCGGCCGTGGACACGTCGTACAGGCCCTCGCGCCCGGGCCGCGCCACTTCCAGCCAGCGCGAAAACAGCCGCATGTCGCGCCGGTAGGCGTCCAGCGAGTTTTTCGACAGGCCGTCTTCCAGCCACAGGCTGTCGCAGAATTCATCGATCAGGGTAGTGTTGTCGGGCGCCAGCAGGCTGTTCATCATCGTGTTGACCACCCCATGCCCGCCACGCCTTCATGCGCCAGCAGCCAGCGCTTTACGCCCAGGTGGAAGCCCGTCGCATCGTCATGGTGGGCAAAGCCGCCCAGGCCGCCAGCGGCCGTGACCCGGTGACAGGGTATGACCACGGGAAACCAGTTGGCGCCGCAGGCCTGCCCCACGGCGCGCGGCGCCGAGCCGATCAGGCGCGCCACGTCGCCATAGGTGCGCACCTGGCCGCGCGGGATGCCGGCGATCGCCGCCCATACCCGTTGCTGGTAGGCGCTGCCCGAGCATGCCAGCGGCAAGTCGAAGACCTGATCGGGATCGATAAAATAGCGCGCCAGTTGCTGGCACGCCCGCTCGGAGACGGCATCCTGCGCGTCGTTTTCCGCAAAGTGCGGCGGCAGATACACCAGCTCGCATACCTGGCCATCCTGCGTGCGCACGCCCATGGCGCCGAACGGCGCGGCCACGATGGCGCTGAACAGTTCACTGCCCTGTTGTTTTTTCATCTGCTGATCATTATTCAAGTGTGGCATATATGCAACCTGCCGGCGCCGGAAACAGCGCCACGGGAATTATGCACCGACTTTGGGCGTGCCGGCGGACGTTTCCCGGGGACGAAAAAAAAGCGCACCAGTCGGTGCGCTTCAAATATTGCTTCACGTTCCCGGTCGTTTGGGTCCGCCGGTGCCGGCTTGTGGCCGCAGACAGCTATGACTCAACAACTTCTGTGAAACGTGTGTCTCCTCAATATATCCCCGGTATCAATACCGTTTTTATAGACCACTCCCCCACTAACCTTGTTGCCAATTCTGTATTTCAGCCTTGCTACCTGGGCGTATATGCATATACGTGTTTCCCCTTAAGGCTGCCCATCATAGCGCATTTATTCGGCCGGATCGACTTTTTTTGCACCATGACGGGGACAACTGTTTTAGTTGTAAATTAAATTTGGCAGCCACAGCGAGATTTGTGGTACGTAGGTAATCAGCACCAGGAAGCCCAGCATCGTCAGCAGCCACGGCATCACGGCCACGGTCAGCTCCGAAATGCCCATCTTGGTAATGCCGGACGCCACGTACAGGTTCAGGCCCACGGGTGGATGGCACATGCCCACTTCCATATTGACCACGATCAAGATGCCGAAGTGCACAGGATCGATGCCCAGCTTCATGGCGACGGGGAACAAAATCGGCGCCATGATCAGCACGATCGACGACGGTTCCATGACGTTACCAGCCAACAACAACAGCACGTTGACCACCAACAGGAAGCTGATCACGCCCAGGCCCTTGCCCGTGATCCATTCGGCCATCGCTTGCGGGATATTTTCACTGGTCATCAGGAACGAGAACAGCACGGCATTGGTGATGATGTACAACAGCATCGCCGACATGGCGGCCGAGTCGAGCAAGACCTTGCCCACTTGCTTGATCTTCAAGTCCTTGTAGACGAAGACGGCGATAATGAAGGCGTACACGGCTGCCATGGCGGCCGCTTCCGTCGGCGTGAAGGCGCCCGAGTAGATGCCGCCCATGACGATGACGATCAGCAGCAGGCCCCAGGCGCTCTTCTTGAACGTGACGAAGCGCTCGCCCCAGCTGGCCTTTTTCATGCGTGGATAATTGTGCTTGCGCGCCAAGAACCACGTGGTCAGGCCCAGCAGCATGGCCAGCATCATGCCGGGAATCACGCCTGCCATGAACAGCTTGCCCACCGAGGTATTCGTGCTGACGGAATACATCACCATCACGATCGATGGCGGAATCAGGATGCCCAGCGCGCCCGAGGTGGTGATGACGCCAGCGCCGAAACCGCGCGGGTAGCCCTGCTTGACCATGGCCGGCAGGATGATGGAGCCGATCGCCACCACGGTGGCGGGGCTGGAGCCGGAGACGGCCGCAAACAGCGCGCACGCCATCACGCCGGCCAGCGCCAGGCCGCCATGCCAGTGGCCCACCATGGAGCTGGCGAAGTTGATCATGCGTCGCGCCACTCCGCCATGCGTGAGGAAGTTGCCCGCCAAAATGAAGAACGGGATGGCCATGATCTCGAATTTCTCGATGCCCGTGAAAATCTTCAGGGCCACCGATTCGATGGGCACGCTGGTCATGGTAAACAGGAACGTGAGTACCGTCAGGCCCAGCGAAATGGAAATCGGCATGCCGGTCAGCATCAGCGCCAGCAGCAACACAAAAATGATCAGCGCGTTCATGCCTTGGCTCCTTTTTCTTCAGCCGTCAGTTCGTCTTCCAGGCCCTCGACGTGCGAATGATCGTGTTTCGGCAAGGCGCCCGTCTTGATGAAATGCACCATCACTTGCAGGAAGCGGAAGCACATCAGGTAGGAACCGAGCGGCACGGCCAGGTAAACCAGCCACATCGGCACTTCCATGTCGGCCGAGGTCTGGTCCGTGTGGCCGATCGACCACACGAAGCTGGCGCCCAGGGTCCCCACGACACCCGTAAACAGGGCGCCGGCACCCAGGCCGAAGACGATGAAACGATCGCGCCAGCGCGGGTTCATGCGGTTGATCAAGACATCGACGCCCACGTGGATGCCCGTGCGTACGCCATACGCGGCGCCGAACTTGGCCATCCAGACGAACATGTAGATGCACAGTTCCTGGGCCCAGCTGGTATTGATTTGAATCAGGAAGTCTTGCACGACCGGTATCGGCAAGCCTGCCAGGTAGCGGTGCACGACCGCGACGAAGATGATGAAGGTGGCCGCGCCCATCAGGGTCGCGATCAGCCACTCTTCCAGGTGATCCAGAAATTTCATGGTGGACTTTCAAAGAATGCGGGTACGCTGACACCCGCGCAGGACGCGCAGGTGCCGTTGCTGCAGAAAGACAGGGATGCCCCTGAAAGCCGCACCGGGTGGCGCGGCCAGCGCTATTACTTCGCGCTTTCCTTGTTGATGGCCGAGATCAGGTCCTTGCCGATGCGCGCTTCCATGGTCTTTTGCACGGGCGCCAGCGCCTTGCGCCACTCGGCCTGTTCCTGCACCGTCAAGGTGTAGATCTGCGTCTTGCCCGCTTTCTTGATGGCGTCGAGGGCCTGGTCGTTGTCGCGCTGGGCGATGGCTTTTTCAAACGTGGTCGCTTCGCGCATGGCTTTTTCCAGCTGGGCGCGGATATCGGGCGGCAAGCCATCCCAGAATTTCTTGTTGACGATGACGGCATAGCCCAGGTAGCCGTGGTTCGACACGGTCACGTGCTTTTGCACTTCATGCATCTTTTGCGTGTACATATTCGACGGCGGATTTTCCGTGCCGTCGACCACGCCCGTCTGCAGCGCCTGATACACTTCCGAGAAGGCCAGCACCTGCGGATTGGCGCCCAGCGCGCGCATCTGCGCGTCGAGCACCTTGGACGACTGGATGCGCATTTTCAGGCCCTTGAAGTCGGCCGGGCTGTGCAGCGGCTTGTTGGCCGACATCACCTTGAAGCCATTGTCCCAGTAAGCCAGGCCCGTGATACCCTTGGGTTCCAGTTTTTTCAGCAGGCTCTTGCCGATTTCGCCTTCGGTAACGTTGTACAGCGCCGTCTTCGTGGGGAAAATGTAGGGCAGGTCGAACGCTTCGAACTCCTTCACGCCCAGCGGGCCGAACTTGGCCAGCGAGGGCGCCAGCATCTGTACGGCGCCCAGCTGCAGGGCTTCGAGTTCTTCCTTGTCCTTGTACAACTGGCTGTTCGGGTACAGTTCGACCTTGACCTTGCCATTCGTGGCTTTCTCGGCCAGCTGCTTGAAACGCTCGGCGGCCTGGCCTTTCGGCGTGTCCGTCGCCACGACGTGGCTGAACTTGATGACGATGGGGGCTTGCGCGTAAGCGTGCGCGCCGGCGGTGGCGCCGATGGCCGCGCACAGCGCGACGAACATGGTTTTCATCTGCATTTTTGTCTCCTGGATGGTTTTTAGAAAAACTTTATTATTTGTCTACTTGGATATTGTGCCAAAGAAACTGCTTCGGCTATTGTGGTTAACCACAATAGCCGGCTCCCGATAAGCCGCTACCCTGCCAGCCATGCCGACTCCCCCAACCCTTGCACGCCGCTTCAAGCTATCGAGCCCGATGCGCTGGCTGCTGCCCGTCATATTGCTGCTGCTGTTCCTGTCCATCCTGTTCTGGCTGCCCTGGCAGGCGCGCCAGATGGAAAGCAACGAGCGCCAGGAGCAATTGATCGCCGACACCCTGTGGGTGGAGCAGACCATCCGCTTCCAGCTGGCGCGCAACGAGGAAAGCCTGTTCAACCTGGGTGTCGATATCGCCAGCGCCTCGCTGGGTGCGGAAAAAGTGCACGAACGGCTGCAGCAGATGCTGCGCAATGGCCGCGAACTGCAACGCGTGCTGTGGCTCGACACCAGCGGCAAGGTGCTGGCCACCAGCGACAACAGCCTGCCGCATGCCCTGTCGTTTTCACCGGCCTCGCTGACGGCGGCCGACAATGCGCGCCGCCTGCACCGGGGCCAGTACGCCCAGCCTTCGCAGCAGAGCGGCTTTCCCGACGCGCCGCCGGGCGCCATGCTGATGGATTACCACCAGCCCCTGTTCGATGGCCAGCGCTATGTCGGCAGCCTGGTGGCCACCTACCAGATCAGCAGCCTGCTCGATGAAATGGTGCCGTGGTGGTTTGCGCAGGATAACCAGATTTCGCTGATCGACCGCGACGACAAGGTGCTGGCGCGGCGCGCCGCCGCCGGTCCCGGCCACGGCGTGTACACGCACAAGCGCGCGCTCGACGTGCCCGGCGCCACCATCACCTTGTTTACCGACAGCGTGAAAAGCCAGCCCAAGCTGCTGCCCAATCTGCTGGTCGGCTCCGTCATCGCCCTGTCGCTGGGTTTATTATGGAGCCTGCTGGCCCTGTGGCGGCATATTTCGCGCCGCCTGGTGGCCGAGGGCGCGCTGCGCCAGCAGATGCTGTTTCGCACGGCGATGGAAAACTCGCTGGTGACAGGCATGCGCGCGCGCGACCTCGAAGGAAGAGTCACATATGTGAATCCCGCGTTTTGCCAGATCGTCGGCTATCCGCCCGAGGAAATCCTGGGCCGTTTGCCGCCCATGCCCTACTGGGTGCCCGAGGCGCTGGAGGAATACCAGCAGCGCTTCGTCAAGGCCCTGGCCGGCAACCCCACGCCGCAGTTCGAAACCTATTTCCAGCGCCCCGACGGCACGCGCGTGGCCGTGCTGATCTTCGAAGCGCCGCTGGTGGACAAGAACGGCCAGCAGACGGGCTGGATGGGTTCCGTGCTCGATATCTCGGACCGCAAGCGGGTCGAGGAACTGAATCGCCAGCAGCAGGAAAAACTGCAAACGAGTTCGCGCCTGGCCACCATGGGCGAGCTGGCGTCGATGCTGGCGCACGAATTAAATCAGCCGCTGGCGGCCATTTCCAGCTACACCACGGGGGCGCTGAACCTGATCCGCCGCGCCATCGAGCATGACGCCCCCGTCGATCCGGGCACCTTGAAACCGGCGCTGGAGCAAGCCAGCGCGCAGGCGCAGCGGGCCGGCCAGATCATCCGCAGCGTGCACGATTTCGTGCGCAAAAGCGAGCCGCAGCGCCAGGATATCGCCATCCGCACACTGATCGACGGCATCCGCGCGCTGATCGACCTGCAGGCCCGCAAATACTATGTCACCATCCAGGAAGAGCTGCCGCCGGACCTGCCGCTGCTGCGCGCCGACCCCGTGATGATCGAGCAGGTGCTGCTGAACCTGACGCGCAACGCCATCGAGGCCATGCAGGATGCGGCGCCGGGACGGCGTATCATGCGCCTGCGGGCCAGCCACGACGCGCAGCAGGGCATGGTGACGGTGGACGTGATCGACCATGGCCACGGCATTCCCCAGGACGTGGCCGAGCGGCTGTTTTCGCCGTTTTTCTCGACCAAGTCCGAAGGCATGGGCATGGGCTTGAACATCTGCCGCACCGCCATCGAATTTCATGGCGGCGCGCTGACCTTCGGCGCCAACCCCGCTGGCGGTACCATCTTTACATTCAGCGTGCCGGCCGCGCCGCGCGCGCCGCACTCGAATTGACTAATAACGCACAACGACAAGCCGGAGACCCCATGCTACACATCATTGACGACGAAGAGGTCGTACGCGACTCCCTGTCCTGGCTGGCCGCCTCGCGCAGCATCGAGGCGCGCAACTATGCCAGCGCGCAGCAATTCCTAGATAGCCTGGACGGCAGCTTCGACGCCGCCGGCGACTGCGTGCTGCTCGACGTGCGCATGCCCGACATGAACGGCATCGCCCTGTTCGACCAGCTGGTCAAGCGCGACCTGACGGCGCGCCTGCCCGTGATTTTCCTCACCGGCCACGGCGACGTGCCGATGGCCGTGGACAGCCTGAAACGGGGCGCCTTCGATTTCTTTGAAAAGCCGTTCAACGACAACGACCTGATGGACCGCGTGCAGCAGGGACTGGCCAACTCGCGCCAGGCGGGCGAACTGGCCGCCGTGCATGCGCGCCTGGCCACCCTGTCGACGCGCGAACGCGAAGTGCTGGACCTGATTTTGGCGGGCAAGATGAACAAGGTGGTGGCCGACAAGCTGGGCATCAGCATGCGCACCGTGGAAGTCCACCGCGCGCATATCTTCGACAAGATGCAGGTCAAGACGGCGGTGGAGCTGGCGGGGTTGTTGAAGTAAAAAGCGTCCTGTACGCTAACGCGTCAGCATGACAGTAGATACCTTGCTGTCGGCCACGGTAACTTCCGTCGTGATCGTACCGCCTTGCTTGCTTTCGACAGGGGTGAATGCGCCGGGATAGAACACAGACCAGCTCACGTTGGTGGTGACGTAATACGTGCCGTCGGGTACATCCGTGAATTCGAACCGTCCTTCGCTGTCGGCCATGGTCGTACGGTCATAGTCACGGATCTTCGGACTGACAGTGCCGACTACCTGGCGTTTGTACAGCGACGCCGGCAGCATCGCCAGCTTGCGCGCATATTCCGTCTTCGGACGCAAGGTGACCTTCTCTCCACCAGCCTTCTTGAATTCGCCGCCTTTGGTCTTCATGAAGGCCTGTCCCTTGACGCCGCCACTGCCTGTTTTACTCAAGGCATCATATTCCGCCTGCTGGAATTCTGGCATGACAACAGGCGGACGCGGAGTGGAACACCCCATCAGCACCACAGCCAGCACGCTCAAAGATAGTAATTTCAACATTCCCTCCTGAATATTATTTCCCAAAAAAAATAATTATATGCAATTGGAAAGTTAAAAACCAGACAATCATCTCATGCGCAGTACCGACCGGCTGATAGGGCTGTTCAGCAATTATTCATCGTGATGCTCGTGATGCTCCGCCGCCCCATGCTTCCAGTAACTGGCCACATGCAGATGCAGCTTCGGCACACCGGCGTCAATAAAGTGCCCGCGCAAGCCCTGCACCTGCGCATGCTCGCACGCCACCCACACATAGCCGTCGCCATCCTGCGGCAAGGCGACCTTCGCCAATTCTTCCAGCAGCAGCGGCCCCTTGCCGCCATTGCGCGCTACCCAGCGCACGTCCAGCTGCGCGGCGCACTCCAACGCGATCTGTTCGCCGTCTTCGACGATCTCGATCACGGCAATCGCCCGCGCCGTGGCCGGCAACTGCTCCAGGCGGCGGGCAATGGCCGGCAAGGCCGTCTGGTCGCCCACCAGCACATACCAGTCGAAATCGAGCGGCACCAGCATGGAGCCGCGCGGTCCGCCCACGCCCAGGGTCTGGCCGGGCGCCGCTTGCGCCGCCCAGCTGGCCGCAGGGCCGTCGCCATGCAGCACGAAGTCGATTTCCAGCTCACGCCGCGCAGCGTCATAGCGGCGCGGCGTGTAATTGCGGGCGATGGGACGCGCGCCTTCCGCGTACTGGATGGGATTCGGGCCATTGCCCAGCACGGGAAACACGGGCGCTGTCTCGCCCGGGGCGGGGAAGAACAGCTTGACGTGATCGTCGTGCGCCGGCGAGACAAAGCCATCCAGGTCGTCGCCCGCCAGGGTGATGCGGCGCATGTGCGGCGTGATCTGCTCGGTGCGCACGACGGTGAGCACGCGCAGTTTCAAGTCATGCCGCACGCGCTCGATGGCATGCGGACGTGGTGCTGCAGGTGATGCAGTAGTCATTGCTTATCCTTGTAAAGTAGGCTCAGTGGCCGTCGACGATGGCATTCGCCGCCTGCTCCAGCACGGCGGAGACGCGCTCGGCTTCCGCGTCGTTCCAGCTGGTCTTGTTCAGCAACAGCGCATGCTTGAGGGTGTGCATGGCCTGGCGCACGCGCTCGGGCAAGGCGTTGCGCGCCTGGACGCGGGCAAACATGTCGAGCCGGGCCAGGATGCCATCCACCTGGGCGCGATTCTCGTCGAGATACGCGCGCCCCAGGTCCGTGATCGTGTAGAGCTTCTTGCCGCTGGCGCTCTCGCTTGAGGTGACGTGATCCTGCTCTTCCAGCAGGGTCAGGGTCGGGTACACGGCGCCCGGGCTGGGGGCGTAGGCGCCGCCGCAACGCTCTTCGATGGCCTTGATGATTTCATAGCCGTGGCGCGGGCTGATTTCGATCAGCGCCAGCACGATCAGCGGCAGGTCGCCGCGGCCGAAGACGCGCTCGGCCCGTTCGCCGCGCCCTCGTCCACCTGGGCCACCGGGGCCGCCATGGCCCATGCCGTCGCCGCGCTCGTCGAAACTGCGCGGGCCGCGGCCATGCATGGCGTATTCGCTGCGGTGCTCGTGGCGGTGTTCGCCATGGTGATGCTGCTGGCCGCAATGGCCGTGATGATGGTGATGGCCGCAATGGCCGTGATGGCCGTGATGGCCGTGTTCTGCGTGGTGTGAGTTTCTCATGTTTTCTCTTTAAAGATATATCGTTAGTAGGTATCGTCATTTTATAACGATATATCGATAAGTCAAGGAGAAATTTGTTATGCTCGTCTTTCCGCAATCGACACGCCGATGCCATGCCTGAAAAAACTGTCCCAGAAAAAATGTATGTGAAAAATGCCACGGCCCTGGCCGTGCTCAATGACGGCGGCGAACATGGGGAATTGCTGGCGCAGTTGCCGCCAGAGCGGCTGGTGCGGGACGGTGAAAATGCCGACTGGCTATTGCTGTTCGCGCGCAGCCGCGCGGAACTGGAGCTGTACCTGCCGGTGGCGCAGGCGCGCCTGGCGCCCGGCGGCGCGGTCTGGGTGGCATACCGCAAGGGCGGAATCAAAGCGGGCAGCGACATCCAGCGCGACGATATCCGCGACTTTGCGCAAACCATGGGCCTCGACAGCGTGGCCATGGTCGCCATCGATAGTCAGTGGTCGGCGCTGCGCCTGAAGCAGGTTTAAACGCAGGGATAAACGCAGAAATAAACGCAGGTCAGGCGATGCCGTGCAGCGCCAGCGCCCATTCGACGTGTTCGCGCACGATGGCCGACGGATGCTCGCGGCGCGACAGCAGGGCCGCGACGATGTCGGCCTGGCCCCGGGCCTTGGTCGCCGCGTTGCCCATGCCGACGGCCAGGTTGCGCAGCCAGCGTTCGTGGCCGATGCGGCGGATCGCGCTGCCTTCCATGCGGCGGTTGAATTCCTCTTCCGTCCAGGCGAACAGTTCCACCATGCCGGCGCTGCCCAGGCTGTGGCGCTCGTCGAAGTCCGGCACGACGGCGCGCTGGGCGAACTTGTTCCACGGGCAGACGGTCTGGCAATCGTCGCAGCCATACACCTTGTTGCCGATCAATGGGCGCATCTCGACGGGGATGGCCCCCTTCAATTCGATCGTCAGGTAGGAGATGCAGCGGCGCGCGTCAAGCTGGTACGGCCCCAGGATGGCTTGCGTCGGGCACACCGTGATGCACGCCGAGCACTGGCCGCAGCGCGGTGTCTCCGGCGGGTCGACGGGCAGCGGCACGTCGATGAGTATCTCGCCGAGGAAAAAGAAGGAGCCGCCCTGGCGGTTGATCAGCAAGGTATGCTTGCCGCGCCAGCCCAGCCCGCCCTTTTGCGCCAGCTCGACCTCCATCACGGGCGCCGAATCGCTGAAGACGCGGTAGCCGAAGTCACCGATCTCGCCCTTGATGCGCTCGGCCAGCTGCTGCAGGCGCGAACGCATGACCTTGTGATAGTCGCGGCCGCGCGCATACACGGAGATCACGGCCGCCGCGGGATCGGCATCGCGCGCCGCCTCGTGCTCACGCCAGTCGGGCCCCAGCGCCGGCGGCAGATAATTCATGCGCGCGCTGATGGCGCGCACCGTGCCCGGCACCAGTTCGGCCGGGCGCGCGCGCTTCATGCCGTGGCTGGCCATGTAATCCATTTCGCCGTGATACCCTGCATCGAGCCAGGCTTGCAAGGGCGCTTCCATGTGCGACAGGTCCACGTCGGCGATACGCACCTCGGCAAAACCCAGCTCGCGCCCCCATTCTTTAATGGTGCGCGCCAAGGCGGCGAGATCGGTGACGGTGGCGGACATAGGGGACTTTACGGAAAACGGCAGGCGCGCGGGCGGTTACAATGACAGCAGCCTCCATTTTATGCGATACCGAAGATAATGACCGAACACTTCAAAGCCCACCTCCACGACGAAGCCGGCACCGCCGCGCTGGGCGCCGCGCTGGCGCGCGCACTGGCGCCGGGCCTGGCGATCTACCTGCACGGCGACCTTGGCGCCGGCAAGACGGCCCTCACGCGCGCCCTGCTGCACGCGGCCGGCCATGCGGGCCACGTGAAAAGCCCCACCTATACCTTGTCCGAACCGTACACGGTGCAGCTCGATGGCCAGAGCGTCAACGTCATCCATTTCGACCTGTACCGCATGGGCAGCGCCGAGGAATTCCTCGACGCGGGTTTTCGCGAAGACTTCGACGGCCGCAATATCTGCATCGTCGAATGGCCGGAGAAAGCCGAGCCGGTGCTGCCGCCGGCCGACCTGAATATTTATTTGAACGTTGCGGGTACAGGACGTGATGTAGAATTGCAAGCGTCTTCTGAATTGGGTCTGTCATGCCTTCACCGTCTCAAATTCGCCCCGAACCTTTGATCTCCTCGCCCATCACCCGGCGCACGGTACTCAAGGCCGGCGGCACCCTGCTGCTGTCCGTGTTCGCGCCCATGTCGGCGATGGCGGCGCAAATTCTCGCCGTGCGCGTCTGGCCGGCCGAGGACTATACCCGCGTCACGCTGGAAAACGACAGCATCCTCAAGGCGACCCACTTCATCGTCAAGGACCCGGAACGCCTGGTGGTCGACATCGAAGGACTGGAACTCAATCCAACGCTCAAGGGCCTGGTGGCGAAGATCCAGTCGAACGACCCGTACATCAAGCAGGTGCGCGTGGGCCAGAACCGGCCCAACGTCGTGCGCCTGGTATTCGACCTGAAGGAAGAGGTCACGCCGCAGCTGTTTACGCTGCCGCCGGCCGGCTCCTACAACCACCGTTTGATTTTCGACCTGTATCCCGTGCACGAGCCGGACCTGATCGCGCAAATGATCGAAAAGGGCGACTGGTCGAGCGACCCTGCCAAGCCGCCAATGGCCGGCACGCATACGCCGCCGCCCGCGCTGCCCCTGCCCGAGAGCGGCAAGCCGCCCGTCGCCGCCGTCGTGCCACCGGTAGCGCCCATCGTGCCGCCCGTGCCCGATATCCGTCCGGAACAGCGTCCCGAAGCACGTCCCCTGCCGGGCCAGAAAGTGGTGCGCATGATTACCATCGCGCTCGATCCCGGCCACGGCGGCGAAGATCCTGGCGCCATGGGCAGCCGGGGCAGCCGCGAAAAAGACGTGGTGCTGGCCATCGCCAAGCGCCTCAAGACCAAGCTGGAACTGCAGCCCAACATGCGCGTCATGCTCACGCGCGACGCCGATTTCTTCGTCCCGCTGGGCATGCGCGTGGAAAAGGCGCGCAAGGTGCAGGCCGACCTGTTCGTCTCGATCCACGCCGACGCCTTCATCCAGCCGACGGCGCGCGGTTCGTCCGTCTTCGTGCTGTCCGAAAAGGGTGCCACCTCGACGGCCGCGCGCTGGCTGGCCAACAAGGAAAACCAGGCCGACCTGATCGGCGGCGTGAACGTAAAGAACCACGACAAGCAGCTGGCCAGCGTGCTGCTCGACCTGTCGACGACGGCGCAGATCAATGACAGCATGAAGCTGGGCAAGGCCGTGCTGCGCGAAATCGGCGGCATCAACCGTCTGCACAAGGGTTCCGTCGAGCAGGCCGGCTTCGCCGTGCTGAAAGCGCCGGACATTCCCTCCATCCTGATCGAGACGGCGTTCATCTCCAATCCGGAAGAAGAAGCCAAGCTGACCGACAACGGCTATCAGGACCAGATGGCCGACGCCATCGTCACGGGCATCAAGAATTATTTTGCCAAGAATCCGCCGCTGGCGAAAAGCCGCCTGACCTGACATGAAAGCCTAGCATGAGCAAGAGTATCTTTGGCGAGCTGCCGGCCGTGACCATCCGCGCCGCCGACGGCGCGCAGGCGACCGTCACCCTGTACGGCGGCCACCTGGTCTCGTGGCAGACCAGCGATGGCCAGGAGCGCCTGTTCTGCAGCCGGGATTCCGCGCTGGACGGCAGCCGCGCCATCCGTGGCGGCGTGCCCGTGATCTTTCCCCAGTTCGGCGCGCGCGGCACGGGCATGCGCCACGGCTTTGCGCGCGTGGCGACCTGGCAGCTGGAATCGAGCGGCGACACCGATGGCGCCGCATGGGCGCAATTTGCCCTGACCCAGGCTGACTTGCCGGAAGCGATCGCCACCACCTGGGCCTATGCCTTCACCTTGCGCCTGCGCGTGGCCGTCAAGGCGCAGACGCTGGAACTGAACCTGTCCGTGCATAACACGGGCGAGCAGGCGTTTCCATTCTCGGCGGCCCTGCACAGCTATTTTTCGATAGATCAATTGAGCGAGGCGCGCGTCGGCGGCTTGCAGCGCGTGCGCTATTCGGACGAAACGCCGCAAGATGCCTTGCAGGCGGAAGAGGTGCTGCAATTCGCGGACAAGCTGGACCGCATCTACTACCAGCTGCCGGGCGCCTTGAGCCTGCAGTCCGGCGGCCATACGCTGCGCCTGGAACAGCAGGGCTTTACGGACGCCGTCGTGTGGAACCCGGGCGCGCAAGACGCGGCCGCCCTGCCCGACCTGGCCGACGATGAATACCAGCGCTTCATCTGCATCGAGCCGGCCCTGATCCAGCCCGACCTGCTGGCCGCCGGCGCCGAATGGACGGGCCGCCAGCATCTCGCATTTATTTAATTCGATTCCTTGATGATGCGTCCATTTGAAGGCTGGATTGGGCGCGCATTCAAGGGATACAAGCGGCTGAACAGCGCCATCTGCGCCGGCGAAGCCTGCACCGGCTGCTTCATCACCAGCCACAACACGCCTTCGCTGCAAGGCGGCTCCGTCATCGATCCCATGTACGTGTAGTACTCGCGCCGCGTGGGCAGCATCTCGGCCGGGTCGAGCAGGATGGTCGGCTGCATGGTCTCGAATTTTTCCAGCGGCAGGTTGTTCCACACGGTCTGGATGGTCGCCTGCGGCGCGCCCCGCTCCAGCAGCAGCGCCAGCACGGCTTGCCGGCCTTCCGCATCGCGGTGCACCAGGTGCACCACCATCTCGAATGCCTTGCCATTGATGCGCTCTTCGGACGGGCGGTGGAAATGGAATTGCTGCAGCTCGAACATGCGGTTCTGCACCGTGATGTAATTGCCGCCGCTCACGCCCACCTGCACCGTATGGCCATTGTCGACCACATTGAACGACGACGGATGGTAGTCAAAGCTGATCTGCTCGAGTTCCACCTTCATGCCGTCGCGGATATCGATCGGCGACTGCCGGCTGCCATTGCCGCACTTGGCCCAGTCGACATTGATCTTGCTCCAGTGGGCCGGGCCGCTGTCGCCCTCGTACGACCAGTGCGTGCCGCGCGGCACGGGCGGTGGTGGCGGCGGCGCGGCCTTCACCACGGCGGCGCGCTTGGCGCGGGCGGCGGCGCGGGCCGCCTGGGTGGCGCGCATTTCCGCCAGGCGCGCCGCTATGCGTTCGGACAGGTCGACTTCGGCCGCTTCTTCCTTTTCGCGCGCCGTGGGTGCGACGACGACAGGCGCCTTGGCCTCCTTGCCCTTCACCGATTCGGTCAGGGTTTTCATGGCGGCCGCGCGCGCCGACGCCGACATGGGCGCGGATGCGGCGGCGCTCGCCGGGGCGGGGGCATCTTTGGCGCTTGCCATGGCCGTCATCGCGGCAAGGCTGCAAGCTAACAGGGCGCTCAAATGTCGCATGGAAATCCAGAAAGTGAGAATACCCTCTGGTTTACGGCTGGAAAGCAACAAAACTTGAATCAGCGCGGGAGTAAAACAGAAACAAGGCAGAGAAAAACGGGATCCGGGGCCGGCTGCGGGCTGTGCCGCAGCGCGCTTGCCCCGGATCCATGCGGCCTTACGCTTACGCCGACTTGCCGACCATGCGCTTGTAGAGTTTCCACAAGCCGCCCAGTACCACCGGCACGACGGCGGCGCCGACACCGATCAGCACGATCAAGGTCAGGTGGTCGCGGATCCACGGGATATTGCCGAAGAAGTAACCCGCCGTCACCAGACCGACCACCCACAACAGGGCGCCCGTCACGTTGTACATCTGGAAGCGTGCATGCGTCATGTCGGAAATGCCAGCGACGAACGGCGCGAAGGTACGCACCACTGGCACGAAACGGGCCAGGATGATGGTCTTGCCGCCGTGCTTTTCAAAGAATTCGTGCGTGCGGCGCATGGCATCCTTGTTGATCCAGCGGTAATCGTGGGTAAACACCCTTTGCCCGATGGCCTCGCCTATCCAGTAATTGAGCGTGTTGCCCGTGATGGCCGCCGTGACAAGCAGGAAGATCAGCAAGCCCAGGTGCATCTGCCCTGTCGCGCAGAACGCGCCGGCGATAAACAGCAAGGTATCCCCAGGGAAGAAAAACAGCACCACGAGGCCTGTCTCGCAAAAAATAATGGCGAACAGCACCGCATACACGAGGGTACCGTACTGCTCGATCAAGAGACCCAGCGTCTTGTCGACATGCACGATCATGTCGAGGAATTGCACAAAATCCATATATTTTTCCCTAAAGGTAGCGGCGGAATCATACACCACCCGGCCAGCGCAACGGCAGTCCCCGGCCCGATATTTCAGGATTAATTATGCGGTGCCCGTGCGCGTGTGGCATTTTAAGGAAAGGTTAAGGAATTACCGCCGCCAACTCGCTCAGGCCAGTTTTCCTGCTGGCATACCATGTTCGGCCCGCGCAACGTTTTTTCAGCGAAATATTGCCATTCCGGTATACACTTTCTGACCGGCGCAACCCGCGCCGACCAGGAGAAAACATGTATCGACACCCACTGAGCGGCCTGACCATGGCCACCGTACTGGGCCTTGCGCATCTGACTGCCCACGCGGCGCCTGTGCAGATCAAGGCGCCCGCCGAACTGCCCGCCAAAGCGGGCTTGGCCGACGTGATCAAGGCTTCGAAACCATCCGACTGGCGTCCGCTGGATCCGGACAACACCCTGTACCTGGACATTCCCGCCGGCCGCGTGGTGATCGAATTGGCGCCAGACTTCGCACCGAAGCACGTGGCCAACATCAAGGCCCTGGTGGCCGAACAGTATTACGACGGCCTGGCCATCACGCGCGCGCAGGACAACTGGGTGGCGCAGTGGGGCGATCCGAACGAGAAAAATCCCAAGCCGATCCAGCATGCGCAGCGCACCTTGCCCGGCGAATTCACCGTGCCCTTGAAAAACGTCAAGAGCTTCACGCGCCTGCCGGACGTCGATGGCTATGCGCCGCAAGTGGGGCATTCGAACGGCTTCCCGTCCGCGCGCGACCCGAAAACCGGCACGGCCTGGCTCACGCATTGCTACGCCACCGTGGGCGTGGGCCGCGACAGCGCCAGCGACAGCGGCGGCGGCACGGAACTGTACGCCGTCATCGGCCAGTCGCCGCGCCACCTGGACCGCGACATCACGGTCGTCGGCAGAGTCGTCTCCGGCATGCCATTGCTGTCGACCCTGCCGCGCGGCACGGGGCCCATGGGCTTTTATGACAGCCCCGAGAAAAACGTGCCGATCAAGTCCATCCGCCTGGCCTCCAGCGTGCCCTTGGCACAACGCGCAAACCTGGAAGTGATGCGCACCGACAGCGCCGCCTACCAGGCCGTGCTGGACGCCCAGCGCCACCGCGGCGGCCCGTGGAGCAAGGTCACGGCCGGCCATATTGACTTGTGCAATGCGCCGATACCGGTGCGGGAGGTGGCGAAGTAGCCGATGCCCGGCAATTCGCAACCCGTTATAATCAGGGCATGAACGCTCCCATCACGCCCCACCGCCCGATCCAGGCCTTGCCTGACCAGTTGATTTCGCAAATCGCCGCCGGCGAGGTGGTCGAACGGCCGTCCGCCGTCGTCAAGGAGTTGCTGGAAAACGCGCTCGACTCGGGCGCCACGCAGATCACCGTGCGGCTGGAAGAAGGGGGCGTGAAACGCATCGCGATTACCGATAACGGCCGCGGCATCGACAAGGACCAGCTACCGCTGGCCCTGGCGCGCCATGCCACCTCTAAGATCGCGTCCCTGCACGACCTGGAAAACGTGGGCACGCTGGGCTTTCGCGGCGAGGCGCTGGCCTCGATCGCTTCCGTGGCTGCCGTTACCGTGACGTCGCGCACGGCGGACGCGGCCCACGCGTGGGAAATCGTCGGCTCGCACAATGGCAGCGTCTCGCCATCGTCCGGCGCGCACGGCACCACGGTCGACGTGCAAGATCTGTATTTCAACACGCCCGCGCGGCGCAAATTCCTCAAGTCCGAGCAGACGGAGTACGGCCATTGCGCCGAAGTCGTGCGCCGCATCGCGCTGGCGCGGCCGGACGTGTCGTTCTCGCTGTCGCACAATGGCCGCACCATCGACCAGTGGAATATCAGCGAACTGGCCAAGCGCAGCGCCCACATCCTGGGCAATGACTTCGCCGAAGCGCGCCTGGCGCTGGACGAATCGGCCGGCACCTTGCGCATTCACGGCTTTGCCGGCTTGCCGACGGCGTCCAAGGCACGTGCCGACGGCCAGTTCTTTTATGTCAACGGGCGCTTCGTGCGCGACAAGCTGCTGGTGCACGCCGTGCGCATGGCCTACCAGGACGTGCTGCACGGCGACCGTTTTCCATCCTACGTGCTGGCGCTCGACCTCGACCCCGCCCTGGTCGACGTCAACGTGCACCCGTCGAAGATCGAAGTGCGCTTCCGCGACAGCCGTTCCGTGCACCAGTTCGTCTTCCACGCGGTGCAGCGCGCCCTGGCGCAGACGTCGGCCACGGCGTTTGGCAGCGTGCCGGCGCCCCTGCCGGCTGCCTCCAGCCTCGGCGGTGATACCGCGGGCGCGGGTTTGGGTGGACCTGGCATCTGGCGCCGCGAGCAGACGCAGACCTCGTTCGGCGCACAATTTACGAATACCTTTGCGCCCTCCTCGCCCGGCGCCGCCCGTCCCTTCTTTGCCGACGCGCCTGGCGTGGCGCAGGACACGTCCGCCTACGGTGCCCTGTTCGGCGGCGGCGCGTCCTCGCCGATCACGCAGGTGGAACCGTACATCGCCTCGCCCGAAGCGATGGCGCGCGAAGAATATCCGCTGGGCTTTGCCCTGGCCCAGCTGCATGGCATCTACATCCTGGCGCAGAACACCAAGGGCCTGGTGCTGGTCGACATGCACGCGGCGCACGAGCGCATCCTGTACGAGCAGCTGAAAAACGCGCTGCAGGCGCAAGTCTCCGGCCAGGACATGCAGGTGCAATCGCTGCTGATACCCGTGACGTTCTACGCGGACGCCATCGAAGTGTCGACGGCGAATGAAAACCAGGACACATTGAAGGCGCTGGGCTTCGACATCGCCGCCCTGTCGCCCACCACCCTGGCCGTGCGCTCCGTGCCGACCCTGCTCAAAAACGCGGACGCGCAAACCCTGGCGCGCGACGTGCTGCGCGACGTGCGCGAATACGGCGGCTCGCGCGTGCTGATCGAGCGCCAGAACGAATTGCTGGGCACCCTGGCCTGCCATACGGCCGTGCGCGCCAACCGGATTTTATCGGTGCAGGAAATGAACGCCCTGCTGCGCCAGATGGAGAGCACGGAACGCGCCGACCAGTGCAACCACGGCCGGCCGACGTGGGTACAGGTCGAGATCAATGCGCTCGATAAACTGTTCCTGCGCGGACAATAGACAGTAGGTCGGATTAGCGCAGCGTAATCCGACACTGCGGCGGCGGCATCACGTCGGATTACGCTTGCGCTAATCCGACCTATGCATCACCTTACAAAAGTCAACATGCAAAACACCCCACACCTCCCCCTGGCCGTCGCCATCATGGGCCCCACGGCCAGCGGCAAGACGGCCAGTGCGCTGGCCATCGCGCAAGCCATTCCATCCGAGATCATTTCCGTCGATTCCGCCCTCGTTTACCGCGGCATGGATATCGGCACGGCCAAGCCGTCGAAGGAAGAACTGGCCCAGGTACCGCATCATTTGATCGACATCATCGACCCGCTCGACGCGTATTCCGTGGCGCAGTTCCGCAACGATACCCTGCGCCTGGTGGAGGAGATCACGGCGCGCGGCAGGCTGCCGCTGCTCGTCGGCGGCACCATGCTGTACTTCAAGGGCCTGGCCGATGGCCTCGACGACTTGCCCGGCGCCGATCCCGTCCTGCGCGCCCGGCTGGAAGAAGACGCGGCCGCCATCGGCTGGCCCGCCATGCATGCGCGCCTGGCGGAGCAGGATCCCGTCACGGCCGCGCGCCTGGCGCCGCAGGATGCGCAGCGCATCGGCCGCGCGCTGGAAATCATCGCGCTGTCCGGCCAACCCATGTCGGCCCTGCTGGCCCGGCGCGAAAAGACCGTGCTGCCATTTCAATTGCAATCGTTCGCGCTGGAACCGTCGGATCGCGCCGTGCTGCATGCGCGCATCGCCACGCGCTTCGACCTCATGCTGAAAGACGACGCCCTGCTCGATGAAGTGGAGCAGCTGCGCCGGCGCGGCGACCTGCACCCGGGTTTGCCCTCGATGCGCTGCGTGGGCTACCGCCAGGCCTGGGAATATCTCGATGGCCACATCGACCGCGCCGCCCTGCGCGAGACGGGCATCATCGCCACGCGCCAGCTGGCCAAGCGGCAGCTCACCTGGCTGCGCTCGATGCCGGAACGCATCGTCATCGATTGCCTCGGTGCCGATCCGGCCTCGTCCATGCTGGCGCAGATCCAGCCCTTGCTGACGCCGTTACAAAAATAATCATGCCTGTGCTGGCGCGTGAAAAATCCGCACATTTTTTTGCGCCGGCATTGACAAGGAAATGGGAAGACTGGATAATGCTCGGCTGTTGGGTGATATAGCTCAGTTGGTTAGAGCACAGCATTCATAATGCTGGGGTCGGTGGTTCAAGTCCACCTATCACCACCAAAGAACAAGGATCATGGCATCACCATGGTCGCAACCAGCATCCGGTCTGACCGGTCTGTTTGGTGATATAGCTCAGTTGGTTAGAGCACAGCATTCATAATGCTGGGGTCGGTGGTTCAAGTCCACCTATCACCACCAAGAATTTGCAGCACTGATAAACCCGCCCCTGCCCCGTGCAGCGGCGGGTTTTTTCATTTCCGCCATCATCGCGCATGCGGCCTGCACGCAACACCTGCCCTCTGCGCATGCATTGGGGATTGTGGCAAGCGGCCCCTGCGGCTTACAATGAGAATAATTCTCATTTATATTACTCATCACCCATGTCCGCCATCCAGCCCAGCCTGCAACAGCAAGTGCATTCGCTCTACAGCGAGCATCACGGCTGGCTGGTCGGCTGGCTGCGCAAAAAACTCAGCTGTCCGCATGGCGCGGCCGACGTGGCGCAAGATACGTTCGTGCGCATCATCGCCTCGCGCGACGCCCTGTTCGGCATGCGCGAGCCGCGCGCCTATCTGTCCACCACGGCAAAGCGATTGCTGCTCGACCGCGCGCGCCGCCAGATACTCGAGCGCAGCTACCTGGCGGAACTGGCCCTGCTGGCCGACAGCCTGCCCGGCGCACCTGCGCCGGACGAGATCCTGATGGCCGTGCAGGCGCTCGAGCAGATCGCCACGGCACTGGATGGCTTGTCCGCCAAGGCGCGCGACGCTTTTTTGCTGCACTACCTGGAAGAACAGCCGCAGGCCGCCGTCGCCGCGCAGCTGAACGTCTCCACGCGCATGGTACAGAAATACCTGGTGCAAGCCTTGCTGGCCTGCCGCCACGCCTGCCCGGCCATGGCGGCATGAACAGCACGCGCACCGACGTGGCGGCCGAGCAGGCCGCACGGTGGATCGTGCGCCTGAGCGCCGACGACCCGTCCGAACGCGACACGGCGCGGGCCGGCTTCGCCGCATGGAAGGCGGCCGACCCGCTGCACGCGACAGTCGCCGCCGGCATGGAAAACCTGCTGCTTCAATTGAGCGCCGTGCGCGAGCCTGCCGGCGGCGACCATCGCCCCGCGCGCGCCGCCCTGGCCGCCATCGCCCCAAAGCGCCAGCGTCTGCGCCAGCTGGCCGCCGCCAGCGCCGTGGCCGTGCTGGCGCTGACCGGCGCGCTGGTCATCAGCGAGCGCCCCGCCTACCTGCTGGCCGACCTGCGCAGCCCCACGGGACAATGGCAGACGCACACCCTGGCCGATGGCAGCCGCCTGACCCTGGGCAGCCACAGCGCCGTCAACGTGCGCTTCAATGCGGGAGAGCGGCATGTGGAACTGGTACGCGGCGACATCCTCGTCGACGTGGCCAAGGATGCGCAGCGCCCTTTCATCGTCGACAGCAACCAGGCGGCAATCCGCGCGCTGGGCACGCGCTTCAGCGTCCGCAAGGAAGGCGGCAGCACCACCTTGAGCATGCTGGAGTCCAAAGTGCTGGCACAGGTGCCGCAACATCCGGCCGTCGTGGTGCGGGCGGGACAGCGCGCGCGCATCACGGACGATGGCGTGGGACCTATCATGGCCATCGATGCGGCCAGCGTGCAGGAAGCGTGGCGCGCGCACCAGCTGGTGGTCGACGACCAGCCGCTTGCCGAAGTACTCGACGAGCTGGCGCGCCACCGCCCCGGCCAGCTGCATTACGACCGCGCGCAGATCGCCGGCATCCGCGTGGCCGCCGTGCTGCCGCTGGACGACACGGACAAGGCGCTGCAACTGCTCATCGACAATTTCCCGCAACTGCGCATCCGCATGCTGACGCGCTATCTCGTGATGGTCGACGCCCCCGCCAGCGGCACCGCAAAAAATAAATAGAGAATTTTTTGCGTTCGCGGTTCCACTGTGCGCATCTCGTGCGTCAAGGCAGCTGAGATCATTCAAAAAAGGCTGTCACATGTACGCTCAAGTCGTTGCCGTTTCCTCCCCGAATACCCTGCGCACGCGTCTGCGCCCGCTGGCCCTGGCCGCCATGCTGCTCGCTGGCGCCGGCCTGCACGCCCAGGCCGTCGCCCAGGCCGTGCCGGCTGTCGCCAGCTACGCCATCCCCGCCGGCCCGCTGGCCGGCGCCCTGAACCGCTATGCGCAGCAGGCGGGCGTCTCCATCGTCATCGACGCCGCCAAGGTGCAAGGCTTGCAAAGCGCCGGACTGCAGGGCAGCTATGCCATCGATGACGGTTTCGCCGTGCTGCTGCGCGGCAGCGGTTACGCCATCGGCAAGACCCCGACCGGCTATGTGCTGGTGGCCGCGCCGGCAACCGCGCCCACAGCGGCCGCTACCTCCGCCTCGGCTGCCGAGCGCACCATGCCATCGATTACCATCGTCGGCCAGGCCGAGCAAGGCGCCACCACCGAAGGCAGCGGCTCCTACACGGCGCGCAAGATCACCATCGGCAAGGGCGAGCAGTCGATGAAGGACATCCCCCAATCGGTGAGCGTGCTGACGCGCCAGCGCCTGGACGACCAGGGCATCACGGACTTGCGCGAAGCTGTCAATAACGTCACGGGCGTGGTGGGCGTGCATGGCGTGGGGCCGGGCGTGGTGATCACGGCGCGCGGCTTCCAGATCGACCAATGGCAGTACGACGGCGTGCCGATCGACCGCAACACCTATGCGCTGGGCAACTGGGGCCAGGAAAACATGGTCATCTACGACCGCCTGGAAGTGCTGCGCGGCGCCTCGAGCATGCTGGTAGGCACGGGCAGCCCCGGTGGTTCAGTCAATCTGGTGCGCAAGCGTCCACTGGCCGCGCGCGCGATCACGCTGACGGGCCGTGCCGGCTCCTGGGACCATTATGGCGCCCAGGTCGACATCAGCACCCCCCTGAATGCGGAAGGCACCCTGCGCGGACGCGCCATCGTCGATGAAGACGATAGCCACTCCTTCATCGACCAGGTGTGGAGCAAGAACCGCACCCTGTATGCGGCGCTCGACTACGACCTGGCGCCCGCCACCACCGTGGGCCTTGCCGCCAGCCATGTCAAGGCCCACGGCCGTCCCACTTTCATCGGCCTGCCCCGCTACAAGGACGGCAGCGCACTGCCACTGCCGCGCTCTACCTTCACGGGCGCCGACTGGAACCGCAGCCAGGTCGAGCAGAGCACCGTCTACCTGGATCTGGAACACCATTTCAATATGCAATGGAGCCTGAAAGCCTCGGCGCTGGGCACGAATGAAAGCACCAGCTCCACGCACCAGCGCACGGCCTTTGAAATCAATCCCGATGGCAGCGGCGCGCGCTATGGCGACTTTTCCACCGATTTCGACAACCGCAAGCGCGGCATCGACGCCTTCGTGCGCGGCAAATTCAATGGACTGGGCATCGCGCAGGAAGTCGTCGTCGGCGCCAGCTATGCCAGCTTCACGTCGACCGACCGCTATGCGCGCGCGTGGGAAACAGGTGCGGATATCTTCAATATCAACCACCATCGCCCGTGGCAGGACTTCGACACCATCGCCGCGCGCCCAGCGGGCGTGACCAGCTACAGCACCTACGACATGCGCCAGAAAGGCCTGTACGCCACCTGGAACGGCCAGCTGACGAGCAATCTGAAGGTCCTGCTGGGCGGGCGCTTCAACTGGTATGACTTCCTATATGCCACGCCGGACGGCTACCGCGACGCCACCAGCGCCACGGCAAAGTTCACGCCATCGGTGGGCCTGATCTATGCACTGACGCCGCAATGGTCGGCCTACGCCAGCTATGCGGACGTGTTCCAGCCGCAGACGAACCACGATGTGGCAGGCCGGACCCTCAAGCCGATCACGGGCAGCAGCTACGAGGGCGGCATCAAGGGTGAACTGCTGGACGGCAAGCTCAACACCTCGCTGGCCGTGTTCCGCTATGACCACAAGGACCGCGCCGTCACCGATTACGCCGCCGGTTTCGCCTGCGATGGCTGGTACTGCTCGCGCGCCTCGGGCAAGGTGCGCAGCCAGGGTCTGGAAGCGGAAATGTCGGGCGAAGTGGCGCGCGGCCTGCAACTGTCGGCAGGCTACGCCTATACGACGACGACCTACCTCGACGATCCGGACAACAAGGGCCAGGTCTTCTCCACGTGGACGCCCAAGCACATGCTGCGCCTTTGGTCGAACTACACCCTGCCTGGCGATTGGGACAAATTCAGCGTGGGCGCCGGCGCCAACCTGCAAAGCCATACGGTCGATACCGAACGCAGCTTCAAGGTTGCCGGTTTCTCGATCTGGAACGCGCGCCTGGGCTGGCAAGCCACGCCGCAAGTGGCCCTGTCGCTCAACGTCAACAACGTGTTCGACAAGCGCTACATCATCCCGTCCTACAACACCACCGGTTCGAATAACTACTTTGGCGATCCGCGCAACGTGCAGTTCACCCTGAAGTACACGCCGAAGTGGTAAACGGATCGGGAGGCTGAGAGCCGGGATGACCGGCCAGAATGATGGCGCGGCGGAGGCGCCATAAAAAAACCCCGGAAGTTGGATGCCAACTTCCGGGGTTCGTTACATAAGGGGATTCAGCTGGCGCGGGTGTTTATTCCCAGGCTTCCTTGCCCGCGCGTGGCTTGCCCACCATCAGCAGCGCGCCCAGTGTCAGCACGGCCGCCAGCGACAGGTAGTAGCCCACGTATTGCAAGCCGTAGTTGGTGGCCAGCCAGGTGGCGATGTACGGCGCCAGCGAGGCGCCCAGGATGCCGGCCAGGTTGAACGTCAGCGAGGCGCCCGTGTAACGCACTTCAGGCGGGAACAGCTCGGACAGCATCGTGCCCAGCGGTCCGTAGGTCATGCCCATCAGGCCCAGGCCGACAGCCATGAAGACGGTCACTTCCCAGGTCACGCCGGAACCGAACATGGGCGCGAGCACCAGGCCGAAGATGGCGATGGCGACGGAGACCCAGATCATGGTCGCACGGCGGCCGCGGCGGTCGGCCAGCACGGCCGAGAAGGGTATCGTCAGGGCAAAGAACAGCACGGCAAACAGTTGCACGATGAGGAACTCCTTGCGCGTGAAGCCCAGCTTGGTCGTACCCCAGCTCAGCGCGAACACCGTCATCAGGTAGAACAGCACGAAAGTGGCCAGGGCGATGATGGTGCCCAGGAACAACATGCGGCCATGCTGGCGGAACACGGTGGCGACGGGCAGTTTGACGACCTCTTTCTTGTCGATGACTTTCTGGAAGTCCGGCGTTTCCGTGATCTTCAGACGCACATACAGGCCGACGATGACCAGCAGCGCGCTGGCCAGGAACGGGATGCGCCAGCCGTAGCTGAAGAACTGTTCATCGGTCATGGTTTCGCTCAGCAGCAGGAAAATGCCGCCCGACAGGAAGAAGCCGATCGGCGCACCCAGCTGCGGGAACATGCCGTACCAGGCGCGCTTGCCCGGTGGCGCGTTTTCCGTGGCCAGCAGCACCGCGCCGCCCCACTCGCCGCCCAGGCCCAGGCCCTGGCCGAAACGGCACAGCGCCAGCAGCAGCGGCGCCAGGGTGCCGATGGCGGCATAGGTCGGCAGCAAGCCGATGATGACGGTGGAAATACCCATGGTCAGCAAGGCTGCCACAAGAGTAGCCTTGCGGCCGATGCGGTCGCCGAAGTGGCCGAACACGGCCGAACCGATGGGGCGCGCGAAGAAGGCGATGGCGAACGTGGCCAGCGACTGCAGCACGGCGGCCGACGGGTCGCCGGCGGGGAAGAACAGTTTCGGGAACACCAGCACGGCGGCGGTGGCGTAGATATAAAAGTCAAAGAACTCGATGGTGGTGCCGATCAAACTGGCGAACAGCACCGTGCCGGGGGAATTTTTCTTGGGGGGGGTGCTCATTTACTGCGCTCCTTGGGGAGGGTGTCTAAAGGCCATTCTCTGGATGTTTTTTCAGGCAGCAGCACAGCACGTTGTCTCCGTGTCGTTCGCATATCATAGCCTTGCGCGCAGGCATTTGCCGCGCATTTGCTATTAAATTTGCAAACAAAAAACAACGGTTTTAGTTGCCGTAGCGAACTGCCGGCAACACGCGCTATCGCGCTGTGAACAGTGCTGATTTAGAGAAACAACGGTCGTGCGCCATCCGGTTACCCGGGGCACGGCAGGAAAGGCGTCAGGGGATGGGCGACGTGTATCAGACCCGGCGTATCGCCAGGCATTCCGTACCAGACCCGCGCGTCGGCATCGCGGCATCGGTCATTTGTGGTGAATCCTTGCCTGCGGCCCCTCCGGGTGGAGCGGGCCGGCGATGATCGCGCCTGCATCACGAAGGATGCGGTTGATCTTGCTGTAAGCGGCTTATGATACGCGCAGTGGTGCAGTGCGGCAAGAAGTTGTGATGGAGCATGTGCGGTGGTGTCGGCTTACGCTGCGCTAAGCCGACCTACGCATCAATCAATGCAAAAGTCTGCTCAATTTCGCGGCTGTCGAGCGGGCGCACGAGGCGCGCCACTTCCTGGCCATCTTTCAAAAAAACCAGGGTCGGCCACAGTTTTACCCGGAACGAACGCCCCAGCGCGCGGCCGGGGCCGTCTTCCACGCGCAGATGCGGCACCGCGGAGTGCTGCACAAACGCAGCGGCCAGCGGCGCCTGGGTGGCGCGGCAGTGGCCGCACCAGTCCGTGCCGAATTCCAGCAGGGCCGGCCCCGTCAACGCGTCGATCTCGGCACGCGCCGGTTGCGCTACAGAATACGTATCGTGCATCATGCCGCTCTCCTTGAAAACTTAGACCACTTTGAGGCGCAAGGTCTCCAGGCCATCGATGGCGCCCACCAGCTCGTCGCCGCGCTGCACGGCCGCCACGCCGGCCGGCGTGCCCGTGTAGATCAGGTCGCCCGGCTGCAAGGTAAAGTAGGTCGACAGGTCGGCAATGGTTTCAGCCACGTTCCAGATCAGCATGTCGATCGTGCT
Organism: Janthinobacterium sp. BJB301; assembly: GCF_002735685.1. NCBI lineage: Bacteria > Pseudomonadati > Pseudomonadota > Betaproteobacteria > Burkholderiales > Oxalobacteraceae > Janthinobacterium > Janthinobacterium sp. BJB301. The sequence goes on from NZ_PDZJ01000002.1 coordinate 747,553, forward strand.
GCCCTGGCGCAGCTCGCCGTTCACGTGCAGGGTGATGGCGGCATGCTTGACGTCGCCCGCCTGCGCGGCGGGGGTGATGGGGCCGATGGGCGCCGAATGCTCGAAGGCCTTGCCCGTATCCCATGGACGGCCCAGCTTTTTTGCTGCGCCCTGCACGTCACGGCGCGTCATGTCCAGGCCGATCGCATAGCCCCACACGTGGCTCAGCGCATCGGTCACGCCGATGTCGCTGCCGCCCTTGCCGATGGCCACCACCAGTTCCATCTCATGCTGGAAATCCTGCGTCTGCGCCGGATACGGCAGCTCGCCTGTCGTGCCGGCAGGCACGGGCAGCACGGCATCGTTTGGTTTCATGAAGAAAAACGGCGCCTCGCGGCCCGTGTGGCCCATTTCCTTGGCGTGGTCGACATAGTTGCGACCCACGCAATAGATGCGGTGGACGGGAAAGCTGTCGGCGCTGCCCGTGACGGGAACGCTGGGCTGGATCGGTGCGGGAATGACATACGACATGAAGACTCCTGATCGGCACGATAACGGTGATGAAAAAGGGACACCGCAGTGTCCCCTATTTTACGGTAACTTTATTTCAGCAGTCCCGAGCGGCTCGGGTCCGGCATGCGGATGGCGACGATGAAGGAAATCAGGCACATGACAGTCACGTACCAATAGAAATACTCTTCCACGTGCCAAGCCTTGAACTGCAGCGCCACGTATTCTGCCGAACCGCCGAACATGGCGTTGGCAACCGCGTACGACAGGCCCACGCCCAGCGCGCGCACTTCGACGGGGAACATTTCCGCCTTGATCAAGCCGCTGATCGACGTATAGAAACTGATGATGGCCAGGGCGATGATGATCAGGCCAAACGCCGCGTACGGGCTGGTGATGTCCTTCAAGGCATGCATGATCGGCAACACGCACAGGGTGGCCAGGCCGCCGAAGAACAGCATCGAGGTGCGGCGACCGATGCGGTCGGACAGGGCGCCGAATACCGGCTGCAGCACCATGTAGACCAGCAAGGCGCACGTCATGACGGCGCTGGCCGTCTTGGTGTCCATGCCGGCCGTGTTGACCAGGTATTTCTGCATGTAGGTGGTAAACGTGTAGAACACGAGCGAGCCGCCGGCCGTAAAGCCGAGTACCGTGATGAAGGCGCGCTTGTGCTTGAGCAAGCCGCGCAGGCTGCCCGCGTCCTTGTCCTTGCGCTCGCTGGCGGTGGTTGTTTCCGTCAGGGATTTACGCAGGTTCAGCGACACCAGGGCCGCCAGGGCGCCAAACACGAACGGGATGCGCCAGCCCCAGGCACGCAACTCCTCCAAGGTCAGCAATTGCTGCAAGACCACCAGCACCAGCAAGGCCAGCAATTGGCCGCCGATCAGGGTCACGTACTGGAACGAGGCAAAGAAGCCGCGCTTGCCCGATTCCGACACTTCACTCATGTAAGTGGCGCTGGTGCCGTATTCGCCGCCCACGGACAAGCCCTGGAACAGACGCGCCACCAGCAGCAGGAACGGGGCGAAGGCGCCGATGGTTTCATACGTGGGCAGCACGGCGATCATCAAGGAACCGCCGCACATCATCAGCACGGAAATCATCATCGACTGGCGGCGGCCGTATTTGTCGGCGATGCGGCCGAACAGCCAGCCGCCCACCGGGCGCATGAGGAAGCCGGCGGCAAAGATGCCGGCCGTCTGCAGCAGCTGCGTCGTCGGGTTACCGGACGGGAAGAAGGCGTGCGAGAAATACAGCGCACAGAACGAGTAAATGTAGAAGTCGAACCATTCGACCAGGTTACCGGAGGAAGCGCCAATGATGGCCTTGATGCGCTGCTGGGAAGTCAGCTGCGCAACGTCGTGCGGAGTATCGTGGGATGTCATATCAGTCTTCTTGTTCGTGTGAAAAAGCCAACGCCAGCCGGGTTGCCCGGGCTGGTTTTGCATCATACGCCCTTGATCGGGGTCAAAAAGCCGCCCGGCATACGCGTTAATACGTATCGCCGGCAACTTTTTTTCGCCTGCGGGCGCGTGGAATCAGACCCGTTCCAGCACCAGCGCGATGCCCTGGCCCACGCCGATGCACATGGTACAAAGCGCGTAGCGGCCGCCCGTGCGGTGCAGCTGGTTGACGGCCGTCATCGCCAGGCGCGCGCCCGACGCGCCCAGCGGGTGACCCAGGGCGATCGCGCCGCCGTTCGGGTTCACGCGCGGGTCGTCGTCAGGCAAGCCCAGCTGGCGCAGCACGGCCAGGCCCTGGGCGGCGAACGCTTCGTTCAGTTCGATGACGTCGAAGTCGGCCAGGGTCAAGCCCGTCATGGCCAGCACTTTCAGGGTGGCGGGCGCGGGGCCGATGCCCATGATGCGCGGCGCCACGCCGGCCGTCGCCATGGCCACGACACGGGCGCGCGGCGTCAGGCCAAAGCGGGCCGCGTTCGCTTCATCGGCCAGCAGCAGGGCCGCCGCGCCATCGTTGACGCCGGACGCGTTGCCGGCCGTGATCGTGCCGTCCGCGCGCACGACAGGTTTGAGTTTCGTCAAGGTTTCCAGGGTGGTGGCGCGCGGATGCTCGTCGCGGCTGACAACGACAGGATCACCTTTCTTTTGCGCGATGCTGACGGGGCAGATTTCACTGTCGAACACGCCCGCCTGCTGCGCCGCCAGGGCTTTCACCTGGCTGGCCAGAGCAAACGCATCCTGGTCCGCGCGGCTGATGCCGAAGTCGACGGCCACGTTTTCCGCCGTTTCCGGCATCGAATCGACGCCGTACTGCGCCTTCATCAAGGGATTGATGAAGCGCCAGCCGATGGTCGTGTCTTCCATTTTCATGCCGCGTGCAAAGGCGCTGTCGGCCTTGCCCATGACAAACGGCGCGCGGCTCATGCTTTCCACGCCGCCGGCGATCAGCAAGCCCGCCTCGCCGCTCTTGATGAAGCGCGCGGCGCTGCCGATGGCATCCAGGCCCGAGCCGCACAGGCGGTTCAGGGTGGCGCCCGGCACGCTGTCGGGCAAGCCGGCCAGCAGGGCCGCCATGCGCGCCACGTTGCGGTTATCCTCGCCCGCCTGGTTGGCGCAGCCGTACAGCACGTCGGTGACAGCCGTCCAGTCCACGTGCGGATTGCGTGCCATCAAGGCACGGATGGGCACGGCGCCCAGGTCGTCGGCGCGCACGCCGGCGAGTCCGCCGCCATAGCGGCCAAACGGCGTGCGCTGCGCGTCGCAGATATATGCGTGGGTCATGTTCTTTCCTCCAAGAAAGTAGTTTGCGTATTGATGGTGACGTATTGATGGTGAACTAACGTCCGTCCGTCAGCGGCACGGCCGTCAAGGCTTGCAGCTGCTCAAAACTCAAGCCCTCGACCAGTTCGACGACCGTGGCGCCGGCGGGCGACAGGTCGAGCACGGCCAGGTCGCTGTAGATGCGGCTGACGCAGGCGATGCCCGTCAGCGGATAGGTGCAGGCCTGCACCAGCTTGCTTTCACCCGTCTTGGTCAGCAATTCCATCATGATCCAGGTCTTTTTCGCGCCGATGGCCAGGTCCATGGCCCCGCCCACGGCGGGAATGGCGTCCGGCGCGCCCGTGTGCCAGTTGGCCAGGTCGCCCGTGGCGGACACTTGAAACGCCCCGAGCACGCAGATGTCCAGGTGGCCGCCGCGCATCATGGCAAAGCTGTCGGCATGGTGAAAATAGCTGCCGCCCGCCAGCAGGGTGACGGGCTGCTTGCCCGCGTTGATCAGGTCGTAGTCTTCCTCGCCGGGCGCGGGCGCGGGGCCCATGCCGATGACGCCGTTTTCGCTGTGCAGGATGATGTCCGCACCAGCCGGCAAGTGGTTCGCCACCAGGGTCGGCAAGCCGATGCCCAGGTTGACGACACTGCCTTCATGGATGTCGGCCGCCACGCGGGCCGCCATTTGATCTCGATTCCACTTATTCACTTGATACTCCTCAGGCAGCTTTGAAGCCGGCGGGGCCGGTGGCCGTGCGCGGCACTTGCACGATGCGCTGCACGAACAGGCCCGGCGTGATGACGTGCTCGGGATCGATGCTGCCCAACTCGGCAACTTCATGCACGGAAGCAATGCTGACTTTCGCGGCCATGGCCATGATCGGGCCGAAGTTGCGCGCCGTCTTGCGGTAGGTCAGGTTGCCCCAGCGGTCGCCCTGCTCCGCCTTGATCAGCGCGAAATCGGCGTGGATCGGTGACTCGAACACATACATGCGGCCATCGATCTCGCGCGTTTCCTTGCCTTTGGCCAAGTCCGTGCCATAGCCCGTGGGCGTGAAAAAGCCGCCGATGCCGGCGCCGGCGGCGCGGATGCGTTCGGCCAGGTTGCCCTGCGGTACCAGCTCCAGCTCCAGCTTGCCCGCACGGTACAGGGCGTCGAAGACGTGGGAATCGGCCTGGCGGGGAAATGAGCAGATGATCTTGCGCACTTGCCCGTTTTTCAGCAGGGCAGCCAGGCCCGTATCGCCATTGCCCGCATTATTGTTGACGATGACGAGGTCGCGCGCCCCCTGGGCGATCAAGCCGTCGATCAGCTCGGCCGGCTGGCCCGCGCCGCCAAAACCGCCAATCATGACGGTGGCGCCATCGTGGATATCGGCCAGCGCATCAATCACGCTGGAACGCAGTTTGTCGATCATTGCTGTCTCCTCCAAATCATACCCATCAGCCATTTGTTCGCATAACGAATAAATATTCGTATTTAGAACTTATTCGTGAGAATATGCCTGATCGGGGCGCTTGTCAATTTGCCGTTTTCGCCAGCGCCATGGCTATAATTGCCACCTTGATCAATTGGAATTGCCATGACCGACCTCCGCAGCACGCCCCTTTCCGCCGTAGACACCCTTGACGCCGACGGCGCACCGCGTCCCGGCGACAGCTATGTGCAATCGTTCGCGCGGGGGCTGGCCGTGCTGCGCAGCTTTGGCGCGGACGCGCCGCAACAGACCCTGAGCGAAGTGGCGGAGCGAGCGCAGCTGACGCGCGCGGGCGCGCGGCGCATCCTGCACACCTTGCTGCATCTCGGTTATGTGGAAGCGGATGGACGGCTTTTCCGTTTGACGCCCAAGGTGCTGGACCTCGGCTACGCCTACCTGTCGTCCTTGCCCGTGTGGACGCAGGCGCAGCCGCTGCTGGAAGAATTGATGCAGACCTTGCGCCAGTCGTGCTCGGCCACCGTGCTCGACGGCGATGACATCGTGTACGTGGTGCGCCTGTCCGCGCACCGCACCATGTCGATCAACCTGGGCATCGGCAGCCGCCTGCCCGCCTACTGCACCTCGATGGGACGGGTTTTGCTGGCGGGCCTGGCGCCCGACGTGCTGCACGCACGGCTGTCGAAGATGGCACTGCTGAAAATCACGCCGGCGACCAAGGTTGATATCGACGTCTTGATGGCAGAGATTGCGCAAGTGCGGCGGCAGGGCTGGTGCCTGGTGCAGGAAGAGCTGGAACAGGGCTTGATCGCCCTGGCCGCGCCCGTGTTCGACCGGGCCGGCAAGGTGGTGGCAGCGATCAACGTCAGCGGCCAGACGGCGGGGCCGTCCGTGGCGCACCTGCTGGAACACAGCTTGCCGAAACTGCTCGAGACGGCAAGCCGGGTCAGCGCCCTGGTGCGGGTGCAGCAGTAGGAATTATTTCCTGAACCTTATTTCTTAAACTTCGCGCACGGGTCCGCGCGCGGTTGCGCCGGCATCGTTTGCGTCAGGTCAAACGTGCCCTTGTAGCCGCTGCCGCCCTGCTCCAGGTAGCCGATGCTGCGCACGTTCAGCTGCGGGTCCGCCAGCTTCAGCCAGCGGGGCACGCCGATATCCTTGCGCACATGGGCATTGCCGGCGATCAGCACCACGTCGCGCGGCGCCTGGTCGCGGATCAGCTTGGCCATCCAGATATCGCGCGCCACCTGGGCGTTGACGACACCGTTGATCATCATGTCGGGCAGCATATTGCAGCGGGCCGCCTGGACTTCCTTCTGTTGCCCGTCCAGGATATCGGCCGGCACGGGTGCGGCCAGGTACGTGGCCACCATGGCGGGCGGCATGGACCACTGGATGCCGTCGCGCACGATACGCGACGCATCGGCCGGCGACAGGTTGCCGGCGACCAGGCTCAGCTGGTAGCTGATGACGAGGTCCAGCACGGGCCGGTACAAGCTCCAGTCCCAGCGCGGCTGTTCCATCACGCGGATGATGCAGTCGGGATCGGCGCAATCGCGCGCGGCGCGCGTCAGCAAATCCTGGTTTTCGCGGTCGAACTGCTCCATCACAATCACGGGACGCCAGCCGGCTGCCAGGCGGCGGCGCAATTCTTCGACGCGCAGGCGCTGGCCTTGCGCATTGTCATGGACTTCGCCCAGCAGCAAGACTTGCGGATTGGGCAAGGTGTCGGCCACGGGCACGAGAGCGGGCGGCGCTTCCTTCTTCAGCAAGCTGCCGCAGGCGGCCAGCGCCAGCATGCTGGACAGCAGGGCGGCGCGCGCGCCGGCGCGGAAAATCACGGTCTTCATGTAAGCAGTATCCAAAGTGGCGATGCGCCAGATTGTACCGTCTCAGACCGGCGCGGGCAGCTTGCGGCGCTCCAGCACTTCAAACAGGACCATGCCGGCCAGCATGGCGCCCACAAACAGCCACGCTTTCGGCTGGCCCGCCAGCAGGGATACGAGGGCGGGACCGGGACAAAAACCGGCGATGCCCCAGCCCACGCCAAAGGCCAGGCTGCCCAGCAGCAAGCGCCGGTCGATGCGCCGCGATGCCGGCAACTGCATGGGCTCGCCCAGCAGAGCCGTGCTGCGCCGGCGCGCCAGCCAGAAGGCTGGCAGGGCCACGCCGATGGCGCCGCCCATCACCAGCGCCAGCGACGGATCCCAGGCCCCGGCCAGGTCGAGGAAAGCGAGCACCTTGGCCGGATTGCCCATGCCGGAGACGATCAGGCCCAGGCCAAAGAGGAGGCCGCTCAACAGGGAAAGGATCAGCTTGCTCATAAGCTTGCTCACAGATGGCGCAACAGATACACGGTGAGGAATCCGGCCGCCATGAAGGCGATGGTGGCCGCCAGCGAACGGGGAGACAGGCGCGACAGGCCGCACACGCCGTGGCCGCTGGTGCAGCCGGCGCCATAGCGCACGCCCACGCCCACCAGCAGGCCCGCGACGATCAGGGCCGGCGTGCCCGCGTCGATCTGCACGGGCGGCAAGGCTTGCCATAATTGGTACAGCAGGGGCGTGCCGATCAGGCCGGCAAGAAAGGCGATGCGCCAGCCCAGGTCGCCACTGCGCGGCCGCAGCAAGCCGCCGAGGATGCCGCTGATGCCGGCGATGCGCCCATTGAACAGAATCAGCAGGGCAGCCGCCAGGCCGATCAGCATGCCGCCGGCCAGCGAGGCCCACGGCGTGAAGTGCTGCCAGGCTATGCTCATGGCCGCCTTCAGTCCGCTTCGTCGTTGAAGGTGGGGCGCGGCGCGCAAAATTGCGCGTACAGCACTTGCAGCACGGCCAGCACGGGCGGGCTGGCGACGCGGTAATAAATCTGCTTGCCATCGCGCCGCGTGGCCACCAGCATCTCTTCGCGCAGCACGCCCAGCTGCTGCGACAGGGTCGGCTGGCCGATGCCCACTTTTTGTTCGAGGTCGCTGACGCAATGCTCGCCCTGCGATAGCTGGCACAGCAGCATCAGGCGGTCGGCATTGCCCATGGCCTTGAGCAGCGAGCTGGCCTTGTAGGCCGAGCCACGCATGGCGTCGAGGTTGTATGCGTGTTGCGGTGTTGCGACTGTCTCCATCTTGCCCTCCCACAGGCGGTCATATTGATCATCATGCGATAAACAATATACTAATCAATATACTGTTTTCCTGCTGGCGATTCGCACAAAAAAACAACAGTGTTTTTTGGCGATAGCGTGCTCATGCAAAGTGTGCGGCAACGATCATGTTTACGCTATCAAAATGACAAATATTCGTAATAAAGAGGAAATAAACGTATCAAAATTGTCACGATCTATGCTGTAATGGGAGAACAGCAGAAAAACCATGATACGCCCCCGTACAGGCGAATTATCCGTCCATGCGCAAGCCGGTTTCGGCTGCGCCGCGCGGTGAACAACAGGGAGAGCACGATGAGTATCTATCAGCCGTTATGCGTGGCCTTGCTGGCGCTGTCGGCCAGCACATGGAGCGTGGCGGCAGTCAGCGACACGGCGGCCGGCAAGCAGCAGGAAACCGGTGAACGCGTGGCGATCGATGAAAGCATCAGCTTGAATAATAATCCCGGCTGGGAAACGCCGGACTTGCCGTATGCACGCCTGCTTGCCAGCAGCGCGGCCGCGGCACCGCACTGGAGCACCAGTGGCGCGCACCATGTGGCCCTGGCGCCGCCCAGGCCCTTGACGGCCGCGCCCGCACAGCAAGCCCACGTGCCGGCCCCCGTGCCTGAAGCGAGCATGTACTCGATGCTGCTGGTGGGATTGGGCCTGGTGGCCTTGAGCCTGCACGGCGAAAAACAGGAAAAATTCGATAACTGACGGCGCCAGCACTGGCAAGGCGCTGCTGAAAAACATTCCGCCTGGTGCGGAATGTTTTTTTATAGCGTCATCATTTGTCCAGCAGGCGGCAGACCCGTTCGATATTCCCCACCGGAATGCCCGACTTCAGGGCCCGCGCGATGCAGCCCGCCTTGTCCGGGCCCGAGGCGGAAATGAGCACGAAGGCCGTCACCACCACGCTGATGGCCACGAGCACGATCAAGACCCCCTTGACGATATCCCAGTTCATTGCGTCTCAACAATGTCATACGTAAAGTCATAATAATGCTTGCCGTCCTCAATGCGGATGGCCAGGCTGCCGGTGAGCCCTTGCAACTGCTGCGTCCCCGTATCGGGCACCACCGTCACCGACAAAGCGGGCGCGCCGCGCGTCATGGTGCCGCTGTGCTGCAAATAAAAACTGCCATGGCGCCCGTCCAGGCTGCCTTCCACCCGCTCCAGCGCCACATAGCCTGCCGAACCGGCCACGCTGGCGCGCGCGCTGAGCATCTCGCCCTGCGCGCTGGCGTCGAGGGCGCCGTGGTAGCGCTTGTCGAGCGACAAGCGCCCCAGCCCCGATTGCGCGGCCGTGTCCGACAAGGTTTCCGGGGTGATGCTGACGTCAAAGGTTCCGGTAATGAAAGGCATCAGTGCTCCTTGGTCGATGTGACTGCCGCATCCGCCCCGTTCAGCAGCGCATGTAATTTTTGTATGGTGGCCCAGTTGCGCGAGGTGACGCCATCGCCCAGCAGCACGCCCAGGGCCGCTACCACCTTGCTGGCCAGCACGCCATCGGGACACCAGGCATACGCGGCCCATCGCCCCAGCGCCAGCGCTTCCGGCTGCCACGGCTGCTGCAAGAGCGGCGCCAGACGCTGGACGTCGGCCGGATTGTTCAGCACCAGCACCAGCAGCCGGGCCGCATCGGCCGCTGGCGCCAGGGGGTTTTGTTCGATCAGTTCGGCAAACTGGCTGGCCGACAGCACCGTCACCCTGGCCGCCACGCCCAGTTTCAGCACCAGCGCTTCCTCGATGCAGGCGGCGGCGTCGGCCGGCGCAACCTTGCCTCCGTCATACACGACGTTGCCGCTGTTGAGCACGGTACGCACCTGCGCAAACCCCAGGTCGCCCAGCAGCTTGCGCAAGTCGGCCATGGCCACGCGCTTGGCGCGGCCCACATTGATCCCGCGCAACAGCGCCACCTGCTGACTGTTTTCCATCTGTGCCATGTATTGTCTCCTTGCCTATGCCTGGCCGGCAGGACCGCTGGCGGCGCCTTCCGGCAATGGCGTCACCTTGGGCAGGCGCAGCAGGAACGTCGCGCCCTGCCCCAGCGTGCTGCTGACCGTGATGGTGCCGCCAAACTGCTTGGCAATCAAGTTGAATACGATATTCAAGCCCAGGCCCGTGCCGCCCTGTCCGCGCCGCGTGGTGACAAACGGGTCGAACACGCGGTCGAGCATGTCCGGCGCGATGCCGCGGCCATCGTCGCGCACCTGCATGGCGATCCAGTCGTTATCGCCAAGCACGCCGATATGGATATGGCCGTCCGTATCCGCATCAAAGGCGTGCTCGACGCAGTTCAAGACCAGGTTGGTCAGCACCTGCGCCAGCGCGCCCGGATAGCTGTCGAGCATGATGCCGGGCGGGCAATCGATATCGATGCGGATGTGCGTCTTTTTCAGGGTCGGCTGCAGGCTCGAAATCACTTCACCGATATAGTCGCGCAATTCGAACAAGCGGCGCGCCTCGCTGACCTGGTCGACGGCGATCTGCTTGAAACTGTGGATCAGGTGCGCGGCGCGATAGGCATTGTTCATGATCAGCCGCGCGCTTTCGCCGGCCGTTTCCAGGTAGCGCACGATATCGGTCTTCTTCACGCTGCCGCCGGCCACCGCCGTGCTGATGGCATCGGTGGCCTCCTTCAGCACCGAGGCGCTGGTCAGCGCGATGCCGACCGGGGTGTTGATTTCATGCGCCACGCCGGCCACCAGGCTGCCCAGCGAGGCCAGGCGTTCCGACTGCAGCAACGATTCCTGCGCGCGGCGCAGCTCGTCCATGGCCTGCGCCGTTGCCTGCTGCGAGCGGCGCGCCATGTCCTCCGCCTCGCGGCTGCCCTCGATGATGGACTTGAGCTTGCGCTGCACGGCATTGAAGCCGCGGATCACGTCGCCCAGCTCGTCGCGCCGGTTTTCCGGCAGCTCCTCGACATCGTCACTGCCGCGCGTGGCCAGATCGAACAAGCCGTCGCGCAACTGTTTCAAGGGCCCGAAGACGATGCGCAGGCTCAGCGCCAGGGCGCCCACCAGAATGATGTCAAGCAGCAACACTTCCAGCACCTTGCGCCGCACTTCGCCGCGCAGGGCCGCATCGATCTGGGCGCGGCTGAAATTGACGATGACCTTGCCGACGATCACGGGCTTTCCACCCGTGGCCGCGGCCACGGCGTCGCGAAACACCAGCGGCGCCTCGACGGGCGTGCCGCCCATGGCCACGTCGGCCGTCAGCGGCACCAGGGTGCCAGCCGCGTCGCGCACTTCGCCCGCGAACAGGCCGACGGAGGCGTCGTAGACGCGGATGCCGACCAGTTCCGGCGGCAGCATTTCGGCCGCGACGATGCTGTCGACCTTGGATTTATCGAGGTCCCACAGGGCGGAAGGCAAACTCGTCTGCAAGCGCGTGAGCACGCCGCTGCGCAGGCGCGCGCTGCCCGATTCGAGTTCCTTGCTCAAGGTATATTGGGTATAGGTACCCGAAATGCCCAGCACCAGGGTGACGATCACGACAAAAAGCAGGGTCAGCCGGACTTGGATACTCACCATCAATCAACACTCCCCGGGCCAGGCCGGTCGCCGGCCCGCGGCGCGGGCGCAGATACGTCAGCGGACAACAGCCTGAATCAAATGTACGGTATGACATGCTTATTGGCAAGATTTACAGCAATACCGTTTTCCACCGGGCCTTGATACAGGTTGAGACATTGCGTCATGGCAATGGTAATATCCCGCAATCATCTAAGGAGTCGTCATGGCGGTCATGCATCAACATCTACCCCTGGAACAAGTTCGTCCTGGCATGGTCTTGTCGGATGTCTTGCTCGATGCGCATGGACAAGTGCTGTTGCCGCAAGGCGCGGTATTGACTGAAAACATGCTGGCCCTGATGCCGCGCCACAACATCGACATGCTGCCGATCCAGGCGCCGCCACCGTCGCCCGAAGAAATCGCCGCGCAACAGGCGGCCGACAGCGAACGGCTGGCCTACTTGTTCCGCAAGCATGACCCGGAGGATCCCCTGGACGCGGCCACCACCTTGCTGCGCAGCTATGTCACGGCATACCGCCTGGGCACGGGAGAGGCCGCATGAGCGCCCAGCTGACCCTCGACGACATCGTCGCCCACCTCGACGATTTGCCCTCGCTGCCCGCCGTCGTCATGGAACTGCTCAACAGCATCGACCAGGAAGACGTCGATATTTCCGTGCTGGCCAAAAAAGTGTCGTACGACCAGGCACTGACGGCGAAAACCCTGCGCCTGGCCAACTCGTCGCAATACGGCTTGCAAGTGAAGGCCACCACCATCCAGCAGGCGATCACGTACCTGGGCTTCCAGACCACGCGCAGCCTGATCACGTCGGCCGCCATCACGGGCTGCTTCCCGGAAGGTCGCTGCCCCGGCTTCGACGACAAGGCCTTCTGGCGCCATTCGGTGGCAACAGCCGCCTGCGCCAAGGTGCTGGCGCGGCAGATCCGCTTCAACCAGGATTACGCCTTCACGGCCGGCTTGCTGCACAACATCGGCCGCCTGGTGCTGGTCAGCAGCTTTCCCGCGCATTACGCGCAAGTCATCGCGCACCAGGCGGCGCACGATTGCAGCCTGCTCGAAGCGGAGCAAACCGTGCTGGGCGTGGACCACGTGCAGGCCGGCGTGGCGCTGGCCGAACACTGGAATTTTTCCGATACCATGCGCCTGGCGCTGGCCAACTACCTGCAGCCGGAAACGCCGGGGGCAGGCTTCCTCGCATCGCTGATCCACGTGGCCAATGCGCTTGTTTGCGCGCTCGACCTGGCGCAGGCGGGCGACGACATGGTGCCGCGCGTCTCGCCGGTGGCCTGGGATGCGCTGGGACTGGGCGAAGACACGTATCTGCAGCTGTTCCGCGAAACGGAGCTGCGCTACGATGAAATCACCTCGGCCTTGCTAAGCTGATTGCTTAAGCGAACTCGGCAGGCACAGCCGCAAACGCAAACGGCTCTCGCTGCGAGGCGAAAGCCGTTATAGGTACTGCGGTACGTCCATGCTGCCCGGTCCACGCCAGCCTGTTGCCGCCAGCAGCTACGCAAGCGGCACAGTCAGCGTACAACCACCACATCAGTGCGCGTAATTCGATTCTTGCGCATCGCCGCGGTCTTCCGCTTTTGGACGGCCCTGGGCGTCGGACAGACGATACTTGGTGCGGCGGTCGCCCATCAAGTCACGCAGGTCACGAATGCTCATGCCCGTCACTTCGTGCATGCGGATCAGCAGCGAGGCGCCGACCGGCAAGCGGTGGTGGCGGATCTTGCTGATGACCGGTGGCGCCACTTCAAGCAGACGCGACAGGGCTGCATCGTTTTTCAGCTGCATCTTGCTCAGCAGAATGTCCAGCAGGTGGTTCGGGTTGTAACTCTCTTGCGATGCTAATGCATGATGTGCCATGATTTTTCCTCGTCTGGTGAATGTAGAAAATAATGCCGATACGAACTTAAGGCTGGCTTAGAGTGTTCAAATAAACGTCTTCCATCGGATTCAGCCCTCCCTCCTTATCGCACTGCCTGTACAGGACTCGCACTGCCACGCCCAGCCAACGTACGCAACTTGCCGCGTGAATAAAGACACTCAAAGCACGTATGACTCGCCAAAAATGAATTGCATATAAGGCAATATACTAGCCCAAACACGCAGCATCTGCGCCTCGCGCAAACTTCCTGATTGTTAAATATCAATCAAGCTGCTGGTTGGCTTGGCAACGATGCTATTTCAACACATTAGGATGCCAGCGGGCGCACACAAGGCTTTGCAGCAACTTGTTACAAATCAATGGTGTCGCACGGCAATAAATGCTTTTGAGCACCACGTCACATGGCGGCATATGCAGGCGGCAACCTTGTCGGCAAGGTAAGCACAACATGGCCCGCCCCGGCGTTTTACGCTAAACTATGGCCTGAACTTGCAGCGAGCCTGCCGCCGGGCAGCCAGAGGCGCCAGGCCGGTCATCCACCGCGCCCGCCCTGAGCGGCCCCCTGCGCTGCAGCATCCCGCCCAGCCATCTTGTTTGCCGCCACATTTACCGATAAGCGCCCAACTCCATGCAGAAAAAAGTATTCATTAAAACCTTCGGCTGCCAGATGAACGAGTACGACTCGGACAAGATGGCCGACGTGCTGGGCGCCTCCGATGGCCTGGTGCGCACGGACACGCCGGAAGATGCCGATGTGATCCTGCTCAATACCTGCTCCGTGCGCGAAAAGGCGCAGGAAAAAGTGTTTTCCGACCTGGGCCGTCTGCGCGACCTGAAGCTGGCCAAGCCGCACCTCTTGATCGGCGTGGGCGGCTGCGTGGCGTCACAGGAAGGCGACGCCATCGTCAAGCGCGCGCCGTATGTCGACATGGTCTTCGGCCCGCAAACCCTGCACCGCCTGCCGCAGATGATCGAGTTGCGCCGCTCCAGCGGCGCCTCGCAAGTGGACATCAGCTTCCCGGAAATCGAAAAATTCGACCACATGCCACCGGCCAAGGTCGAGGGCGCTTCGGCGTTCGTCTCCATCATGGAAGGCTGCAGCAAATATTGCAGCTACTGCGTCGTGCCCTACACGCGCGGCGAGGAAGTCTCGCGCCGCTTCGAGGACGTGCTGACGGAAGTGGCGGGCCTGGCCGCCCAGGGCGTCAAGGAAATCACCCTGCTGGGGCAAAACGTGAACGCCTACCGCGGTGCGATGGAAGGCGGAGAGATCGCCGACTTCGCCCTGCTGCTCGAATACGTGGCCGACATCCCCGGCATCGAACGCATGCGCTTCGTCACCAGCCACCCGAAGGAATTCACGCAGCGCCTGATCGACGCCTATGCGAAGATCCCGCAACTGGTCGACCATTTGTATCTGCCGGCGCAGCACGGCTCCGACAAAATCCTCGGCGCCATGAAGCGCGGCTACACGGGCCTCGAATACAAGTCCATCATCCGCCGCATCCGCGCCGTGCGCCCGAACATGGCCATTTCGTCCGACTTCATCGTGGGATTTCCTGGCGAGACGCAGGCCGACTTCGACGCCATGATGAAGCTGATCGCGGACGTGGGCTTCGACAACAGTTACAGCTTCATCTTCAGCAAGCGCCCCGGCACGCCGGCCGCCAGCCTGGAAGACGATACGCCGCACGAAGTCAAGCTGGCACGGCTGCAGCAGCTGCAGGCGGCCATCGACGCCAACACGCGCAAATACAGCCTGGCCATGGTGGGCACGGTGCAAACCATCCTCGTCGAAGGCCGCTCCAAAAAGGATACAGACGATAGCGAACTGCAAGGCCGCACGGAAAACAACCGCGTGGTCAATTTCGACGCCGGTCCCGACGGCTTGCAATTGACCGGCCAGCTGGTCGACGTGCGCATCACCGAAAGCCATTCCTACACCCTGCGCGGCGAACTCGTCGCCAGCGCACCCGCATTGAAAAGAGCCAGTTGAAAACCAAAGCCCCGATACAGCCGCATTACTTCATCCCCGAGCCGCTGGACAACACGCGCCTGGCGCACCTGTGCGGCCCCCTCGATGAAAACCTGCGCCAGATTTCCGCCGCCCTCGACGTGACGATCTTCCGCCGCGGCGAGAAATTCATCGTCGGCGGCAGCAATGCCGAACGCGCCGTGGAAATCCTCGAGCAGTTCTACGCCATCGCCAACAAGGTCGTGCCGCTGGAGGAAGTGCAGCTGGCCCTGGTGGAACAGCGCGCGGGCCTGTCCGCCGCCTCGGAACACCACGCCAACGCGCCCGCCAGCACCTTCGTCGAGCCGGATATCGCCAGCCCCGTGCTGAAAACGCGGCGCTCCGACCTGCGCGGGCGCACGCCGCACCAGATCGCCTACCTGCGCGACATCCTCGAACACGACATCAGCTTCGGCGTGGGCCCCGCCGGAACGGGTAAAACCTATCTGGCCGTCGCCTGCGCCGTCGACGCGCTCGAACGCGACGCCGTCAAGCGCATCATTTTGACGCGCCCGGCCGTCGAAGCGGGCGAGCGCCTGGGCTTTTTGCCGGGCGACCTGGCGCAAAAGGTCGATCCGTATCTGCGTCCCCTGTACGATGCGCTGTATGATTTGCTGGGCTTTGACCGCACGCAAAAGCTGTTTGAAAAACAGGTGATCGAGATCGCCCCGCTGGCCTACATGCGCGGGCGCACCCTGAACCACGCGTTTGTCATCCTCGATGAGGCGCAAAACACCACCGTCGAACAGATGAAGATGTTTTTGACGCGCATCGGCTTCGGCAGCAAGGCCGTGGTGACGGGCGACGTCACGCAAGTCGACCTGCACAAGAGCCAGACGAGCGGCCTGATCGACGCCGTGCATGTGCTGAAAGACGTGCGCGGCATCGGCTTCACGCAATTTAACAGCACCGACGTGGTGCGCCACCCGCTCGTCGCGCGCATCGTCGACGCCTATGAAACGGCGCAGGCGGCCGGCGCCGACGCCGCCCAGTTACTCCCCTTGTTGAAACCAGCTGCCGCCAAAAATGTCCGAAAAAAATAAACTGTCCCTGTCCGTGCAATACCCGGATGCCCGCCTGGAAACCCTGATCACGCGCCCGAAAGTGCGCCGCTGGGTCAAGGCGGCCCTGTTCGCCCCCGCCGAATTCACGATCCGCTTCGTCGACGCGGAAGAAGGCCGTACCCTGAACCGCGACTACCGCGAAAAGGATTACGCCACCAACGTGCTGACGTTCGCCTACAACGAAGGCGAAGAGTTGAATGACGACGAGCCGACGCGCGCCGACATCATCCTGTGCACGGACGTGCTGGAGAAGGAAGCGGCGGAGCAGAAGAAGAGCGTGGAAGAGCACACGGCCCATTTGATCGTGCACGGCGTGCTGCATGCGCAGGGTTACGACCACATGGATGACGAGGAAGCCACCGAGATGGAGGGCCTGGAAACGGACATCCTCGCGAAACTCGGCATTACCGACCCGTACAAGGAGTAAGAGCATGGGAACCTGGGCACTGGATGCCTTCGGCAACGACTACGCCATGGATTGGGCGCAGGATTTGCACGAATATAAAACCCTGGAACTGGTCGAGACGACGCTCGACAACGTCATCGACAGCCAGGAAGCGCAACTGGAGGCGCCGTTCGCCGCCGAAGCGCTGGCCGCGCTGGAAGTGATCGCGCGCCTGCTGGGCAAGCCGGGCGAGGACGATCCGGCCACCGCGGAAGTGGACGAATGGGTGGCCGCCTGCAAGAAGAAGGTCACGCCGCCGCTGCTGGAAAAAGCACGCCTGGCCTTCGACAAGATCGGCGGGGAAGCGTCGGAACTGCGCCAGCTGTGGCAGGACAGCGAGCATTTCGCCGACTGGCAGGCCGACGTGGCGGCCCTGCGCGCGCGCGTGCTGGGCGCGGACGCCTGAAACGTCGGGCAACGGCGCACTTCAACATATTAAATTTGCATCAAAAGCGGGGAAATCCGGTATTCCCCCACTTTTGGTGTATCCTATATCCCTTCGCAACAACGGCTCACGCCTCCTATGCCCGAGCACCCTAGTGGCGTCAGAACTGACGTCAAGCCCCACCGGTCACTGTTTGAACGCCTGACCGCACTCATTTCCCCCGAGCCAGAGAACCGTGCAGAATTGCTCGAAGTTCTACACGATGCGCATGAACGCAAGCTGATCGACGCCGACGCCCTGTCGATGATCGAAGGCGTGTTTCAGGTATCGGATCTCTGCGCGCGCGACATCATGATTCCCCGTTCGCAAATGGATGTCATCGACATCAGCAAGCCGATCGAGGAATGGATGCCGGAAGTCCTGTCCACCGCCCACTCGCGCTTCCCCGCGATCGAAGGCGAGCGCGACAAGGTCATCGGCATCCTGCTGGCGAAAGACTTGCTGCGTTATTACGCAGAAGAAACTTTCGACGTCCGCGACATGCTGCGCCCCGCCATCTTCATCCCCGAATCGAAACGCCTGAATGTGCTGCTGCGCGATTTCCGCGCCAACCACAATCACATGGCCATCGTCGTCGATGAATACAGCGGCGTCGCCGGCCTGATCACCATCGAAGACGTGCTGGAACAGATCGTCGGCGATATCGAGGATGAATACGACTTCGACGAAGCCGAGGACAATATCCTGTCGCTCAAGGAAGGCCAGTTCGGCCCCCGCTGGCGCGTCAAGGCGCTGACCGAGATCGAGCAGTTCAACGAGGAAGTGGGCAGCCACCTGGTCGACGACGACGTCGACACCATCGGCGGCCTCGTGTCGAAGTATCTGGGCCGCATGGCGCACAAGGGCGATATTTTCGACCTGGGCAATTTGCGCTTCGAGGTGCTGCGCGCCGATGCGCGCCAGGTGCACGTGCTGCTGGTCGAGCGCCTGCCCAACGTGCCGGAACTGGAACTCTGACATGCGCGTGCTGTAAATGCGTTTCAGACGCGCTGACCCCAACGCCCCCGCCAAACCGCCCCGCAGCATAGGGGCGCGCATGCTGACTGCCGCCGTTGCCGGCGCCGTCGCGGTGCTGGCGTTCGCCCCTTTCGGCTACTGGCCCCTGCAAATCCTCAGCCTGGGCGTGCTGTTCTACCAGGTGCTGCGCGCGGCGAACGTCAAGGCCGGCGCGCTGATCGGCTGGGCCTACGGTTTTGGCTGGTGCGCGGCCGGCACGCACTGGCTGTATATCTCCATGCACCGCTATGGCGACATGGCCGCGCCGATCGCGGTCATCGCCGTGGCCCTGCTGGCCCTCCTGATGGCCATTTACGTGGCCATGGCCATGGGCGCGGCCGCCTGGCTGCGCCAGCGCTGGGTGCTGTCCCTGCCCGCCATGACCTTGCTGGTGCTGCCCGCCACCTGGACGCTGTTCGAATGGACGCGCGGCTGGCTGTTTACGGGTTTCCCTTGGCTGGCCACCGGTTACGCCCACAATGCCAGCCCGCTGGCCGGCTTTGCCCCCATCGTCGGCGCGTATGGCCTGGGCTGGCTGGCGGCGCTGTCGGCCGGCGCCCTGCTTTTGCTGACGCACCGCACGCGCTGGTTTGCGCTGGGCGGCGTCATCGCGCTGTACGCGGCAGGCATCGGCTTGCAGTACGTGGCGTGGACGCACCCGGTCGGACGCCCGATCACGGTGCGCCTGTTGCAGGGCAACGTGCCGCAGCAGCAGAAATTCGACCCCGGCTTCGTGCTGGGCGCCCTGCACATGTACCAGAGCGCCATCACCAGCGCGCCGGCCGACCTGATCGCCACGCCGGAAACGGCCGTCACCGTGCTGCCGCACCAGCTGCCGCCCGGCTATCTGGATAGCCTGGCGGCTTATTCTCAGCAGACGGGCAGCACGATTTTGGTCGGCATGCCCGTGCTCGACGAGCAGCAGCGCTTCTACAATGCGGCCCTGGGGATCACGCCCAACGGCGCGCCGGGACCGTATTACCAGTACCGCAAGCACCATCTGGTGCCGTTCGGCGAATTCGTGCCGCCCGGCCTGCACTGGTTTGTCGCCATGATGGCCATCCCGCTGGGCGACATGGGCCGCGGCGCGGAAGTGCAGGCGCCGCTGCAGGTGCGCGACCAGCTGGTGCTGCCGAATATCTGCTACGAAGATTTGTTTGGCGAGGAAATCGCGGGCCAGCTGGCCAGCGCCCACCGCCATGGCAAGCAGTCGGCGTCCGTGCTGCTGAATATCTCGAACCTGGCCTGGTTCGGCGACTCGATCGCCATCCCGCAGCATTTGCAAATTTCGCAGATGCGCAGCCTGGAAACGGGCCGCCCGATGCTGCGCTCGACGAACACGGGCGCCACCGCCGTCATCGACGGCAAGGGCGTGGTGCAAAGCCTGCTACCGCCGGAACAGCAAGCCACCCTGGCGGCCAAGGTGCAAGGCATGGGCGGCATGACGCCATACATTCTGTACGGCAACAAACTGGTGCTGGCCCTGGCCGCGCTGGCCCTGCTGGCGGCCTTCCTGCTGTCGCGCGCCGCCCGCCGCGGCCGCGCCGGGCAGCAATAAGCGGCCGATATTGCCCGAAGAGTCACAGTGGGCCCGTAAAAACCGCTAAAATTAGCAAAACCCCGGCCCGGACACGCTTGACTGGCAGCGTCCGGGCTTCAAGCAAACCTTAACAGCGCGCAGTCTCCCGCGCGGCGAACTCATACGATGCTCACATTTCAACAAATTATCCTGACCTTGCAAACCTATTGGGACAAGCAAGGTTGCGCCCTGCTCCAGCCTTACGACATGGAAGTCGGCGCCGGCACCTTCCACACCGGTACCTTCCTGCGCGCGATCGGCCCGGAACCCTGGCGCGCCGCGTATGTGCAGCCGTCGCGCCGCCCGAAAGATGGCCGCTATGGCGAAAACCCGAACCGCATGCAGCACTACTACCAGTACCAGGTGGTGCTCAAACCTGCGCCGGAAAACATCCTCGACCTGTATCTGGGTTCGCTGGCCGCGCTGGGCCTGGACTTGAAGCAGAATGACGTGCGCTTCGTCGAAGACGACTGGGAAAGCCCGACCCTGGGCGCCTGGGGCCTGGGCTGGGAAGTCTGGCTGAACGGCATGGAAGTGACCCAATTTACCTACTTCCAGCAAGTGGGCGGCCTCGATTGCAAGCCCGTGCTGGGCGAGATCACCTACGGCATCGAACGCCTGGCCATGTATCTGCAAGGCGTGGAAAACGTGTATGACCTGGTGTGGACCGAGTGGGAAGAAAACGGAGTCACGAAGAAGCTGACCTACGGCGACGTCTTCCACCAGAACGAGGTGGAGCAATCGACCTACAACTTCGAGCACGCGAATACGGACCTGCTGTTCGAACAGTTCGGCAACTACGAAGCGGAAGCGAAGCGTTTGATCGAGCTGCAACTGACCCTGCCCGCCTACGAAAAGATCATGAAGGCTTCGCACAGCTTCAATATGCTCGACGCGCGCGGCGCCATCTCGGTGACGGAACGCGCCGCCTACATCGGCCGCGTGCGCACCCTGTCGCGCCTGGTGGCGCAGGCGTATTACGACTCGCGCGAGCGCCTCGGTTTCCCGATGCTGCCCGCCGCAGACCAACCCGCCGCCGCTTGATCGCCTAGCTCATACACCGCCGTACCAGACAAGAACACCATGAACCAAACACTGCTCATCGAACTGCTGACCGAAGAACTGCCGCCGAAAGCGCTGGCCAAACTGGGCGCCGCCTTCACGGCCGGCATCGTCAACGGCCTGAAAGCGCGCGACTTCCTGGAAGCCGACAGCGTCGCCACCAGCTACGCCTCGCCGCGCCGCCTGGCCGTCTCCATCACCAACGTGCGCGAAGTCTCGCCCGACAAATCGATCCGCGAAAAAGTCCTGCCTGTCTCCGTGGCGCTGGACGCGAACGGCAACGGCACGCCGCCGCTGGCCAAGAAACTGGCAGCACTGGGCTTCCCCGAGCTGACGGTGGCCGAGCTGGAACGCGCCGTCGACGGCAAGGCCGAAAGCTTCTTCTACACCTACACGGCGCCAGGCAGCCAGCTCGCCACCGGCGCGCAGGCTGCATTGACGGAATCTTGCGCCAAGCTGCCGATTCCAAAGCTGATGAGCTATCAGCGCCCGGACGGCACCACCGTGCAATTCGTGCGCCCGGCCCACAGTCTGATCGCCCTGCACGGCATCAATATCCTGCCGTTGACCCTGCTGGGCTTGACGGCCGGCCGCACCACCCTGGGCCACCGCTTCCTCACCGATGGCGAACCGATCACCATCGCGCACGCGGAAAACTATGCGCCTTCGCTGATCCTCAACGCCAGCGTCATCGCCAGCAACGAGGAACGCAAGGAGCGCATCCGCGCCCAGTTGCTGGACAAGGCAGGCGCCGACCAGGTGCTGATGCCCGAAGCGCTGCTCGATGAAGTCACCGCTCTGGTCGAATGGCCGGTCGTGTATGAATGCCATTTCGAGGAAGAATTCCTGGCCGTGCCGCAGGAATGCCTGATCCTCACCATGCAGACGAACCAGAAATACTTCGCCCTGACGGACAGCGAAGGCAAGCTGCGCTCGCGCTTTTTGATCGTCTCGAACATCGAGACGGACACGCCAGAGCACATCATCGGCGGCAACGAGCGCGTCGTGCGCCCGCGCCTGTCCGACGCCAAGTTCTTCTTCGAGCAAGACAAGAAGAAGACCCTAGCAGCGCGTCTGCCGCTGCTGGCCAACGTGGTCTACCACAACAAGCTGGGCACGCAAGCGGCCCGCACAGAGCGCGTCAAGTCGCTGGCCGGCGCCATCGCCGCCAAGCTGCAATATGACGTGGCCCTGGCCGAACGCGGCGCCCTGTTGGCCAAGGCCGATCTGCTGACCGACATGGTGGGCGAATTCCCCGAACTGCAAGGCATCATGGGCACGTATTACGCGCGCCATGACGGCGAACCGGAAGAGGTGGCGCTGGCCGCCTCCGAACACTACCAGCCGCGCTTTGCCGGCGACAGCCTGCCGACCACCGGCACCGGCACCGCCGTGGCCCTGGCCGACAAGCTCGAAACCCTGGTCGGCATCTGGGCCATCGGCCTGGCGCCGACGGGCGACAAGGATCCGTTCGCGCTGCGCCGCCACGCCTTGGGCGTGCTGCGCATGCTGCTGGAAAAGCGCTTGCCACTGTCGATCCAGGGCTTGCTGGCCGATGCCGCCGCGCAGTTCGCAACGGTGCCCGGCTTCAAGGATCCGGTCGCGGATGTCACCACCTTCATGCTGGACCGCCTGCGCGGCATCCTGCGCGAACGCGGTTTCTCGCCGAATGAAATCGAAGCCGTCGTGGCGCAAAATCCGGACCGCCTGGACGACATCGTGCAGCGCCTGGAAGCCGTGCAGGCGTTTGCCGCCCTGCCGGAAAGCGCCTCGCTGGCCGCCGCCAACAAGCGCATCACGAACATTCTGAAAAAGAACGAGGAAGCCGTCAGTCAGGTTGCCGCCGGTGGCGTGAACGTGGCGCTGCTGCAGGATGAAGCGGAGAAAAAACTGGCCGCCGCCGTTTCGCGCGTGCAGCCGGAAGTCGACGCGGCCTTTGCCAAGGGCGATTTCACCAGCACCCTGCAAACCCTGGCGCAGCTGCGCGACGATGTCGATGGCTTCTTCAATGACGTGATGGTGATGGCCGAGGATGTCGCCCTGCGCAACAACCGCCTGGCCTTGCTGTCGTCCTTGCACGGCATGATGAACCGCGTGGCCGACATTTCCAAGCTGGCGGCATAATGGGTACTCCGGCGCTGAAACTGATTATTCTCGACCGCGACGGCGTCATTAATCATGACTCGCCGGACTTCATCAAGTCGCCGGCCGAATGGCTGCCGATCCCCGGCTCGCTCGAAGCGATCGCCCGCCTGAACCAGGCTGGCTATCGCGTCGTCATCGCCTCGAACCAGTCGGGCATCGCGCGCGAATATTTCGACATGACGGTGCTGAACGCGATCCACCAGAAGATGCACACCCTGGCGCAGCAGGTAGGCGCCGATATCGACGCCATCTTCTTTTGCCCGCACGCGGGGGCGGACAATTGCGACTGCCGCAAGCCCAAGCCCGGCATGTTCCATGAAATCTCGCAGCGCTACAACACCAGCCTGAAAGGCGTACCCACCGTCGGCGATTCGCTGCGCGACCTGCAGGCCGGCTTCATCAGCGGCTGCGTACCCTACCTGGTATTGACGGGCAAGGGTGAAAAGACCAACGAAACAGGTGGCCTGCCGCCTGGCACCCAGGTCTTCCCCGACCTGGCCGCCGTCGTCAGCCACCTGCTCAAGGCGCCCGCCGCAGCGGCGCCCAGCGTGGCATTGAGTATCTAATCTTCGGAGAACCGCATTGCGTAATATTTCCCTGTTCCTGCGATCCCTGCTGTTCATGATCATCATGATCGTGGCCACCATCGTCTGGGCCTGCGTGTGCTTTTTTGCCGCGCCATTGAGCTACAACAAGCGCTATTGGGTCACCTCGCGCTGGAACGTGTTTATCCTGTGGTGTGCCAAGGTCATTTGCGGCATCCGCTATGAAGTCAAGGGCGCCGAGAACTTCCCCGACGCGCCGGCCATCGTGCTGTCGAAGCACCAGTCGGCATGGGAAACCATCTTTTTACTTCCCAGCCTGCCACGCCCGCTCGTGTATGTGTTCAAGAAGGAGATTTTGTACATCCCGTTCTTCGGCTGGGCCATGGCGCTGCTGCGCATGATCCCCATCGACCGCAAGCAGGGCAAGCATGCGTTCAAGAGCGTGGTCGCGCATGGCAAGCGCCGTCTGGCCGATGGCCAATGGATTATCATGTTCCCTGAAGGCACGCGCATTCCCGTGGGCCAGACGGGCAAGTACAAGAGCGGCGGCACGCGTCTGGCCATCGCCACGGGCGCCGTGGTGGTGCCGATTGCACACAACTCAGGCGAGTGCTGGCCCAAGCAGTCATTCCTCAAACGCCCGGGACTGATCACCGTCTCGATAGGCAAACCGATTTCGCCGGAAGGGCAAACCCCGGACAGCATGATGCAACAGGTGGAAAATTGGATAGAATCAGAAATGCGCGTCATTTCGCCTCACGCCTACAACGCTGGCTAGACGGCATCAGCGCGGTCATCCAGGAGCCGACACTGCGCCAGCAGATGAAGACCATCAAGGTCGGCGACCAGCAACTGGATTTGTTCGCGCATGACGTCTCGACCAGCACGCCCCCGGCGGTGCGCCCCACGGCACCGCCAGCGCCGCCCGTGGCGCCACCGGTAGTGGCGCCCGCGCCCCCCATCATTCGTCCTGCCCCGCCTCCCCTGCCTTCTCCGCCACGCACCGCCGATGGCCCGCCGCTGCGCCAGCTGCAACTGGGCAGCCACCTCGTCGAATTCGCCCTGCGCCGCTCCACGCGCCGTTCCATCGGCTTCATGATCGACGATAACGGCTTGCGCGTCACGGCGCCCAAGCGCGTCACCCTGGCCGAAATCGACAACGCCATCCGCGCCAAGCAAGGCTGGATCGTCTCGAAGCTGCTGGAGCGGGGCGAGCGCAAGGTGCAGCGCCAGCAGCGCCCGCCCGTGGCCTGGGTCGATGGCGCCGTGCTGCCCTACCTCGGCGGCGACATCACCCTGCGACTGCACCAGGCGCCGCGCCACCGCGCCAGCTTCCAGCGCGAGACGAATGAGCTGCACGTATGGGTCACGCCCACGGGCAGCGAGCAGCAATTGAAGGAAAAAGTGAAGGGCTGGTTCCAGCATGAAGCGCGCCAGCTGTTCGAGGCGCGGCTGGACCTGTATGCGGACAAGCTGGGCGTGCGCTACGACTCATTGTCGCTATCGTCGGCCGGCACGCGCTGGGGCAGCTGCACCATCGAGCGCAAGATCCGCCTGAACTGGCGTTTGATCCACTTCGCCCTGCCGCTGATCGACTACGTGGTGGCGCACGAACTGTCGCACCTGCTGGAAATGAACCACAGCCCCCGCTTCTGGGCCACCGTGGAATCGATCTATCCCGATTACGACGGCGCCAAGCAGGCGCTCAGAAAACGCTCGCAAGAGCTGCCAGTCCTGTTCGCGTAAACAACATTGTTGGCGTCGCCTGTCGGATTACGCGCAAGCGCTAATCCGACCTACCTCGATCACGGCAGTAGGTCGGATTAGGCCGCAGGCCGTAATCCGACAACATTGTTGGCCGTGCATCCATCACGGCAACAGGGGCTGGATCGCCGCTATCGTGCGCGGCGTGGCGCCCCGGTGCTGGTTGGCAAACGCCAGCGCTTTTTCTCCCATAGCCGCCAGGCGCGCGGGATCCTGCAGCAGGGCCGACGCCTGCGCCATCAGCGCATCGGCGTCTGCCACCAGCGCGGCGCCGCCGGCGGCAATCGCCTGCTCGGTCACCAGCGCGAAATTGAAGGTGTGGGGACCGATCAGCACGGGCTTGCCCAGGGCTGCCGGCTCGATCAGGTTTTGCCCGCCCAGCGGCAGCAGGCTGCCGCCGACGAAAGCGCAATCGCAGGCTGCATAGTACGCAAACATCTCGCCCATCGAGTCGCCCAGCAGCACCTGCGTGGCCGCCGCAACGGCATCGCCTTGCGCCAGGCCGGACCTGCGCTGCACGGCCAGGCCCTGCGCCGCGATCAGTTTTTCCACTTCGTCGAAGCGCTGCGGATGGCGCGGCACGACCAGCAGCAGCGCGTCAGGTGGCAGGCTGGCGCGCGCCAGCGCTTCGAGGATCAGCGGCTCTTCCCCTTCGCGCGTGCTGGCGCACAGCAGCACGGGACGTGCGCCGATGGCTGCGCGCAGCGCCGCCCCCGTCGCCAGCGCCGCCTCGGGCACGACGACGTCGAACTTGATGCTGCCCGTGACGACCACGTCCCGCACGCCCAGCTGGCGCACGCGATCGGCGTCGTCCTGCGTCTGCGCCGCCACCAGGGTGATGCCGCGCGCCGCATCGGTGATGAGCTTACCCAGGCGCTGCGCCTTGCCTAGCGAGCGCTGCGACAATCGCGCATTGGCCAGCACCACGGGCACTTTGTAGCGATTGCATTGGTGGATCAGATTCGGCCACACTTCCGTCTCCATCAGGATGCAGATGCGCGGCGCGAAATGGCGGATGAAGCGGGCCGGCATGGCGCCCGTGTCGTACGGCAGATAGCTTTGCACGAGACGCGTGCCGTGTTTGGCGAACAGGGACTTGCCCGTGGCGCGCCCCGTCGGCGTCATGTGCGTGAGGACGATGCGGCAAGCGGGCCATGCGGCCAGCAGCGCATCGATCAGCGGCTCGGCCGCGCGCGTCTCGCCGACGGAAACGGCGTGCAGCCAGATGGTGTCCATGGCAGGCGCTGGCTGGCGCCCGTAAAAGCCCAGGCGCTCGCCCCAGTACTGGCGGTAGCCGGGTTCCTGGCGTCCGCGCAGCCACAGCCGCGCCAGCACCAGTGGCAAGGCCAGCCACCAGGCAAGGGTATAAAGAAGTCGCATGATTGTTTGATGTTGAAGTCAGGCGGGAGGATAGTCGGCCAGCAGGCGCTGCGCCGCGGCCAGCACTTCCGGCACGCCGGGCGGCGCGCCTTTGTCGCCCAGGTTGATGATTTTCGGCGACCAGTTGCCTTCCGTTTTCCACAACGGGGAATCGGCATAGATTTCCACCGTCGGACGCACAAAGGCGGCGGCGATATGCGTCAGGCCCGTGTCGACGCCGATCACCAGCGCCGCATGGCGCGCCAGCAGGGTGGCGTCGCCCATCGACAGCTTAGGCAGCACGCGCGCATTCGGCAGGCCGGCCGCCACTTGTTCGGCTTCCGCCTTTTCCTTGGGCGAACCCCAGGGCAGCAGAATCGGCATGGGCGCGAGCGCCTGGCCCAGGGAGATCCAGTTTTCCGGCGCCCATTTCTTGGCGTCGCGCGCCGTGCCGTGGAAATACACGCAATAGGGCGCCTCACCCATCCAGTCCGGGCGCGGCTCGCTGCCGGATACTTCCGGCAAGCCGAAATCGGCCGGCGTGTCGATGGTGTAGCCGAGTGCTGCGGCGGCCACCAGGCGGCCGCGCGCTACCGCATGCGTGCGCGGGTCGAGGGGAATGCTTTTCGTGTGAAACAGACGCGAGATGCCTTCATAGCCGGAACCTTCGCTGCCATTGGCCAGGCCGACTTTCTGTCCGCCCGGCGCCAGGCGCGCGGCGCCCATGATGATGCCCGTCTTGAGCAGGCCCTGGGTATCGAACACATAATCGTAGCGCGTCTGCCGCAGGCTGCGGAAGAAGGCGGCGATTTCCGCGCGCGTCTCTTTCTTGCCCAGGCTCTTGCGCCAGCGCCGCAGCGCGAACGGGAAGATGGTAGCCACGCGCGGGTTCAGGCGCACCAGGCTGGTATAGCCCTCCTCGACCACCCAGTCGATGGTCGCGTTCGGGAAATGGCGGGCGATGTCCGCCACCATCGGCAAGTTATGCAGCACGTCGCCCAGCGAAGATACCCGCACGAGCAGGATTTTCAAGGGCGCCTGTGCGCCAGGTTGACCGGCCATGCTGTCAGAACGGCAGGACAGCGTCTGGCTTGGCCGCCAGGATCACGCTCTTGAACTGTCCCTGGATGCGCGCCAGGGCTTCCGGCGTTTCCGCTTCGAAGCGCATGACGATCACCGGCGTGGTGTTCGACGAGCGGGCAAGGCCGAAGCCGTCCGCGTATTCCACGCGCAAGCCGTCGATAGTGATGATCTGTTCATTGCCGGGGAAGACGGCGTCGCGGCGCAGCATGTCCATCAGCGCGACGTTCTCGCCCTCCTTCAGTTCCAGGTGCAGTTCCGGCGTGCTGTCGGACTGCGGCAGGGAATTGAGCAGGCTTGACGGATCCGCTTCGCGCGTGAGGATTTCCAGCAGGCGCGCAGCCGAATACAGGCCGTCGTCGAAACCGTACCAGCGGTCCTTGAAGAAGATGTGGCCGCTCATTTCGCCGCCCAGCGGCGCGCCCGTTTCCCGCAGCTTGGCTTTCACCAGCGAGTGGCCCGTCTTGTACATCAGCGGCACGCCGCCATGCTTGCTGATCCACGGCGCCAAGTGGCGCGTGCATTTCACGTCATACAAAATCTGCGCGCCTGGGTGGCGGGTCAGCACGTCGGCGGCAAACAGCATCATCTGGCGGTCAGGGTAGATGATCTGGCCATCCTTGGTGACCACGCCCAGGCGGTCGCCGTCGCCGTCGAAGGCGATGCCGATTTCGGCATCCGTCTCGGCCAGGCAGCGGATCAGGTCTTGCAGGTTTTCCGGATGCGCCGGGTCCGGGTGGTGGTTCGGGAAATTGCCATCGACTTCGCAGAACAGTTCGATGACTTCGCAGCCCATGCCACGGAACAGGTCGCCCGCGAATGCGCCGGCCACGCCATTGCCGCAGTCGACGGCGATCTTGATCGGGCGCGCCAGCTTGACGTCGCCCAGGATGCGCTCCAGGTAAGCGGCGCGGATATCGTGCGTGGCATAGCTGCCCGGTGTGCTGCTGGCGCTGCCGTCGTGCGCGACGATGCTGTGGTACAGGGCCTGGATCGCTTCGCCGTGAATGGCTTCACCGGCCAGCACCATCTTGAAGCCGTTGTAGTCGGGCGGATTGTGGCTGCCCGTGACCATGATGCCGGAGCGCGTGTCGAGCACATTCGTGCCGAAATAAACCATCGGCGTAGCCACCACGCCCAGGTCGATCACATCGATGCCTGCCGCTTGCAAGCCCTGCGCCAGCGCTGCCGTCAATTCCGGTCCCGACAGGCGGCCATCGCGGCCGATCACGACCCGCTGCTCGCCCTTGGCCAGGGCTGCCTGGCCAAATGCCTGACCGATCTTGTGCGCCACGCTGGCATCGAGGGTTTTAGCGATGATGCCGCGGATATCGTAGGCCTTGAAGATCGTTCTGGACAATGGAAGCATGGTGTGGGCGGTATAAGTAAGGGAATAGTAGGGTGCCTGGCAAGGTGCAGCGAGCGGCTGACAGCTTGCTACTGCGCCAAGAGTATACCGAATTATACGCGCAGCAGATCGATCGACTTGCCCGATTCCACCCACTGCTTGACCCACAGCGGCTGGCGGCCACGGCCTGTCCATTGCTCGGTCGCATTGTCAGGGTGGCGGTAACGCACCGCGACCTTGCCCGTGCGCGGGTGCAAACCATCGAGTATCAGCTGTTTCAGCGGAATGCCCGCCTGCTGCGCGATGGCCATGATCTGTTCGCGCGCCTTGTTCAAGTCTTCGCGCTCGCGGCCGTTCAATTCCTGCTTCACATTATCTTCCAGCTTGCGCAATTCCAGCATTGTCATCGTTGACAGATCCATCCGGTACATCCTTTACATTAATTTAAATAATAAAATTACGGGAAATATACTACATTGTATAAACAGCTGCGCACCGTTGCATAATCCATCAACTATTGAATCGCGGCCATCAGCGTATTTATCTGCTCAACATTAAGATTCAATGAAGAATATGCCGAAAGCACGCGTGAAAAATAAATAAACAAGGATGCGTGGCATTCCGGAATGGCTGCGCATGCCGCTTGCAAGGCTGGCATGGCGCAGCCATCCATGCCGATAAAAGCGCTGGCCGATTATTATCGATGTACGGCAGCGGGAAATGCAGCCCTATTAAATCCCCATGCGGCATAATCGGCATCCGCTTTTTTCTTCCCGCCGGCCATGCGCGCAATTGCTCGCAGCCCCGCAATGTACCCAACGCCAAAGGGCTGGCATGCTTATAATGCAGGCGCGTAGTTCACTTCACCCCGGCACATATGAAAACTTACTTTATCGGCGATCTGCAAGGCTGCCACGCACAAACCGTCGAGCTGATCGAACGGATCCAGGCGGCAGCGGATGGCCCCTACCGCCTGCTGTTCGCGGGCGACCTGATCAATCGCGGCCCCGCATCGCTGGCCACCCTGCGCCACGTGCATGCGCTGGCGCGGCAGGGCCTGGCCGACAGCGTTTTGGGCAACCATGACTTGCACCTGCTGGCCGTGGCCAACGGCATCCGCCCCGAGCATGCGTCCGATACGCTGGCCGAGATCCTCGATGCGCCCGACCGCGAGGAATTGCTCGCCTGGCTGCGCCAACGGCCACTGGCACTGGAACACGACGGCCATGTACTCGTGCATGCGGGCTTGCTGCCGCAATGGAGCGCTGCCCAGGCCCTGTCGCTGAGCGGGGAAGTGTCCGCCATGCTGCGCAGCGACGGCTGGGTGGCGTTCCTGCGCACCATGTACGGCAACGAGCCGGCCGCCTGGAGCGACGACCTGCAGGGCGCCGACCGGCTGCGCTGCATCATCAACGCCATGACGCGGCTGCGCTTTTGCACGCCGGACGGCGTGATGGACTTCAAGATGAAGGAAAGCGGCAGCCCGCCGCCCGGCTCCGGCCTGCTGCCGTGGTTCGACGTGCCGGGACGGCGCAGCGCTGGCGACACCATCGTCTTCGGCCACTGGTCGGCGCTGGGACTGCAGTTGCGGCCACACCTGATTGGCCTCGATAGCGGCTGCGTGTGGGGCGGAAAACTGTCGGCCGTGTGTCTGGAAGACCGCTCGCTGCTGCAAGTCGACTGCCCTGCCTTCCAGCAGCACAGCGGCAAGCGGTAAGTGACAAGCATGGCGCGCATATGCTTAGTCGAAATCGGTCGTTGGCCTTGCCGCGCGTGGCCCTTATGATGCAACTTTTATGATGCAGCTTTTGCCTGTGCTATCCCATGTCCCCTGATACCGACAGACTGGCGCGCTGGCTGCTCGGCAGCCTGGAACTCGACACCGCCGTCCTGCATGTGGGCCAGTACTGCGGTCGCTGGCGCGCCTCCACGGCAGGCCGGGAACTGGGCAGCTTTCACCTGGTGCTCGATGGCCACTGCTATCTGCACCTCGATGGCGCGGCGCCAATCGCGCTCGGCCCGCGCGACGGCGTCTTCCTGCTGCGCGACTTGCCGCACTTTCTGAGTCCCCACAGCGACCCGCTGCAGGCGGTCAGCGCGCAAGCCATGCTGCCGCTGCAGGCGCCCACGAAACTGCCGGCGACGGCGCTGGCCTGCGGCTTCTTTCAATTTCGCGGTGCCCTCTCAGCGCTGATCGTCGACTCCTTCCCGCCATATCTGCTGATACGCGGCGACGCGCCCGCCTTCAGCGCCGCCGCCGCGCTGTTCGACCTGATCCTGGCGGAAG
Source organism: Janthinobacterium sp. BJB301 (assembly GCF_002735685.1). Classification (NCBI taxonomy): domain Bacteria; kingdom Pseudomonadati; phylum Pseudomonadota; class Betaproteobacteria; order Burkholderiales; family Oxalobacteraceae; genus Janthinobacterium; species Janthinobacterium sp. BJB301. Next base: position 778,920 of record NZ_PDZJ01000002.1, read on the forward strand.
CGGGCGGCGATCCGGAACAACCGTCGCCGCTCATCGCGCGCCTGGTCGAACTGCTGTTTTTTTACCTGATCCGCCATGTGGCGCAGGGCGAGCAGGTGGCGGCCGGCCTGCTGTCGCTGCTGCACCAGCCCGCGTTTTCGCCGCTGCTCGAACGCATGCTCGACGCCCCCGCCGCCGACTGGTCGATCGAGAACATGGCCAAGGCAGCGTGCATGTCGCGCGCCAGCTTCTGCAAGCATTTCGCCAGCGCCAGCGGCCACTCGCCGGCCCAGTTCCTGCTCCTGCTGCGCATGAAGATCGCGGCGCGCCGGCTGCACGACGGCGTCTCCGTCGAACGCGCGGCCGAACTGGTGGGCTACCGCTCGCACGCCGCCTTTACGCGCGCCTTCAAGCGGGTCACGGGCGAGCAGCCGGGCGCCTACCGGCGCGACCAGCGCCTGCGCCAGCTGGCCAGCTGAAATCAAGGATCTCACAATCGCAGACGAACGAGCACAAAAGGGCGACGCTGACGTCTGTTGCGCGCACGGCATGGCCGATATAATGGCCGGGTGACTTACCAACTTAGCAAGGTACCCCATGTCCCGTCTGACGCTGCACACTCTCGATACCGCTCCGGCCGATAGCCGTCCCTTCGTGGAAAAGGCCATCGCCAACAATGGCTTCCTGCCCAACCTGATCGGCGTGCTGGCCAATGCCCCGCTGGCCCTGGAAACCTATCTGACCGTCTCCGGCATCAATGGACGCGCCAGCCTGAGCCTGATGGAACGCGAAGTGGTGCAAATCACGGCAGCGCGCATCCATGGCTGCGATTTCTGCATCGCCGGCCATAGTGCCATCTCGCTGAAAAAAGCGGGCCAGACACCGGACACGGTGCGCGCCCTGCAGCACGGCCAGCCGACGGGCGACATCAAACTGGACGCCGTCGCCGCCTTCGCCACGGCCGTCATCGCCACGCGCGGCGCCGTCGCCGACAGCGAATATCAAGCCTTCCTGGCCGCCGGCTACGACGAACAGCAGGCGCTGGAAGTCGTGCTGGGCATCAGCCTGGCCACCCTGTGCAATTTCTCCAACAGCCTGGCCGGCACGCCCGTCAATCCGCAGTTGACGCCCTACCTGCCTGGCGCCGTCTGACATGGGCCGCCTCAATCACTGGCTGCACATGCATGCCGACCAGCTTGACCAATCATCGGAACTGGCTGAAACCGTTTTGCCGGCCCTCGCTGGCGACCAGCTGCTGGCCATCGGCGTGCCGCAGGCACATGGCGGCGCTGGCGGCGACGTACGCGACGCCATCGACGCCATCGCCAAAGTGGCCGAGCAATCGGTGACGGCAGCTTTTGTTTTCTGGGGCCAGCGCTGCTTCATCGAATTCCTGCTGCAAAGCGAGAACCGCGCGTTGGCCGAGCGCCGCTTGCCAGGCCTGCTGGCAGGCACGCAAGCGGGCGCCAGCGGTTTGTCGAACGCCATGAAATTCTTGTCCGGCATCGAGCAGCTGCAGATCACGGGCGCGCGCCATGATGACGGCCTGCTGGTCGACGGCGGCCTGGCCTGGGTGACGAACTTGCGCAAGGCGGGCTTTGTCGCGGCGGCCGCCGTGGCGCCGAACGACGGCGCGCCCCCCGTCATCGTCGCCTTCGACAGCGGCACGGCAGGCGTCAAGCGCAACGAAGACCTGGACCTGATCGCCCTGCGCGGCAGCAATACGGCTTCCGTCAAGCTGGCGCAGGTGCACATTCCCGCCGCGGACATCATCAGCGACAATGCGCCAGCCTGGCTGCCGCAGGTGCGCCCATCGTTCCTCGGCATGCAGTGCGGCCTGTCGATCGGCCTGGCGCGCGCCAGCCTGGCAAAAGCGGCGCAGATTTCCGCCGGCTCGCGCAACCAGCTCACGCCCCGCATCGAAGCGCTGCAAGCCACCCTGGAAAACGCCGTCGCTACGCTGCTGGCCGGCGTGCATGATGGCCGCTTCCAGACGCAGGCGCCAGCCATGTTCCGCCTGCGCATACAACTGGCCGACGTGCTGCAGCAGGCGCTGATGCTGGAACTGCAAGCCATGGGCGGGCGCGCCTACCTGAACGCCGAGCAGCAGGGCTTTGCCCGCCGCTGGCGCGAATCGTCGTTCATCCCCATCGTCACTCCCAGCCTGACGCAATTGCAGGCGGCCTTGCAGCTGTTCGACAGCCAGCAGGCTGCCAAGGCGGCGGGAGCCCCGGCATGACGGCAGCGGAAGCGCAAGACTGGGCGCTGCAGGCGCAGGACCTGAGCTACGCCTATCCCGGCACAGCGCCTGTGTTCCAGCACGTCTCGCTGGGCGTGCGCAAGCGTGAAATCGTCTGCCTGCTGGGCGGCAGCGGCTGCGGTAAATCGAGCCTGCTGCGCGTGCTGGCCGGCTTGCAGCCGCCATCGACGGGCGAGATCCAGTTCCTCGATGCGCCCATGCGCGAACCGGATCCGCGCAGCGCCCTCGTCTTCCAGCAGGCGAGCCTCTTGCCCTGGCTGAATGTCACGGGCAACGCCGGTTTTGGCCTGGACTTCAAGCACCAGCCGCAGCTAACGCGCGAGGCGCACCAGGCGCGCGTGGCGCAAGCCATCGAAGCGGTCGGCTTGAAGGGCCGCGAAAAACTGTACCCGTCCGCCCTGTCGGGCGGCATGGCGCAGCGCGTGGCGCTGGCCCGTGCGCTGGCGCGCGAACCGGAACTGCTGTTTGCCGATGAACCGTTTTCCGCGCTCGACGCCATCACGCGCGCCGAGATGCAGTCGCTGCTGGTCGACGTGGTGCACCGCTGGCACACGGCCGTGCTGCTCGTCACGCACGATATCGATGAAGCGATCCTCGTGGCCGACCGCATCTTGCTCATGGGCGGCAAGCCGGGCAACATCGTGCGCGAATGGCCCGTCGCCATCGCCCAGCCGCGCATCGGCCACAGCGCCGACGTGATCGCCCTCAAGATGGACATCCTCGACGCCCTGCAGGCGCTTCAAAAGCATGATCAAACGCCCGCCTTTGCTCCCCATTAATCGACCGGAACATTCCCATGACATTCGAAGACCAAAACAAACCCCTGCACATCTGCGCCTCGTCCGATTGCGATTGCGGCCTGACGCGGCGCGACTTCCTGCGCATGTCGGCCCTGGCCACGGCCAGCGTCGCCTCGCCGCTGCTGTTCGCCGGCGACGCCATGGCCCAGCAAGGTCCGAAAGGCGACGACCAACCCGTGAAGATCGGCTACCTGCCGATTACCGACGCCACCCCGCTGCTCGTCGCGCACGCCCGCAAGCTGTTCGAGGCCGAGGGCTTGCAGGCGGAAACGCCGCGCCTGTTCCGCAGCTGGGCGCAGATCATCGAAGCCTTCGTCGCCGGCCAGGTCAACGTCATCCACCTGCTGTCGCCGGCCACCCTGTGGGTGCGCTACGGCGCCAAGTTCCCCGCGAAAGTCGTCGCATGGAACCACGTCAACGGTTCCGCGCTGACGGTGGCCAACGAGATCAACAAGGTCTCCGACCTGGGCGGCCGCACGGTCGCCATCCCATTCTGGTACTCGATCCACAACATCCTGTTGCAGCAAATCCTGAGCGCCAATGGCTTGACCCCGGTCACGCGCGCGCGCAACGCAGCCATCAAATCGAATGAGGTCAATCTGATCGTGCTGGCGCCGGCCGAAATGGTCTCCGCGCTGGCCAGCAAGTCGATTGCCGGCTACATCGTGGCCGAGCCGTTCAATGCGGCGGCGGAAAACGCCGGCATCGGCAAGATCCTGCGCTTCTCGGGCGACGTGTGGAAAAACCATGCATGCTGCGTCACGTTCCTGTCCGAACGCGACATCAACACGCGTCCCGAATGGGCGCAAAAGGTCACCAACGCCATCGTCAAGGCGCAGCTGTGGACGCGATCGAACCAGGTCGACACGGCCAAGCTGCTGTCGAACGTGGGCGAGCACCGCTACACGCCGCATCCGCTGCAAGTGCTGACGAAGGTGCTGGCCACCACCGATTACGCCAGCTATGAAAAACAGGGTCTGATCGTGCACAAGAACTGGCAGCAGCGCCGCATCGACTTCCAGCCATATCCGTTCGCCTCGTACACGGAAGAGCTGGTGCGCGCCATCGGCCGCACCAAGGTCGAAGGCGATACGCGCTTCCTGGCCAACCTCGATCCGAAGTTCGCCGCGCGCGACCTGGTCGATGACCGCTTCGTGCGCAAGGCCATCACGGCAGTCGGCGGCCCGGCCGCCTTCGGCTTGCCGGCCAACCTGCTGCGCAGCGAAACCGTGGCGGTCTGACGATGGCAAGCAAGTTGTTCACGAAGTTCGGCCTGCCCCTGGTGGGGCTGGCCTGTGCCTTGCTGCTGTGGTCCATGGGCGTGACGGCGCTGGAGAAATCCACGCCGATCGCCACCGCCTTCGCGCCCTTGCCCACGGCGCTGGCGTTCCAGGAGATGGTGGGCGGTTCGGATATCTGGCTGCACGTGGTACTGAGCCTGCAAAGGGTAGCCGTGGGCCTGGGACTGGCCATCGTCATCGGCGTGCCGCTGGGCGTGCTGGTGGCCATGTCGAAGAGCTTTTCCGGCGCGGCCATGCCGCTGTTCCAGCTGCTGCGCATGATTTCGCCGTTATCGTGGATGCCGATTGCCGTGATGGTGCTCGGTGTCGGTGACGCGCCCGTGTACTTCCTGCTGGCGTTTGCGGCCGTCTGGCCGATCCTGCTCAATACGGCGGCCGGCGTGGCGCGGCTCGATCCGAACTGGCTGCTGCTGGCCCGCAGCCTGTCGGCCACGCGCAGCGAGATCGTCTTCAAGGTGATTTTGCCGGGCATTACGGCCGATATCCTGACGGGCGTGCGCCTGGCCATCGGCATCATCTGGATCGTGCTGGTACCGGCGGAAATGCTGGGCGTGTCGGCGGGCCTCGGCTACTTCATCCTCGACACGCGCGACCGGCTCGCGTATTCGGAGCTGATGGCCGCCATCGTGCTGATCGGCATACTCGGTTTCATCCTCGACTACCTGGCCCGCGCCGCGCATGCGCGCTGGCTGCACGTGAAGAACTAAGCCGCCTGGTCCAGCGGCAGCGTGGCGGCGATAGTCGCCTGCGTTGCCGCTGCCAGTTCACGGCGGTGCGCGTCGAGCGTCGCCACTGGCGCCAGACAGGTCAGGCGCGCCGTGATGGGCGGGCCGCTCAGAATCGCCACCATGCTTTGCGCAAAGCTCATGTCGCCGATGAAGTCGACGGCGTGATGCAAGGCTCCCTTGTCATCAACATACACGAGCGCGAACGGCTGCACCGGCACTTGCGCGTCGATGGCCGCCTCGAACAGGTTGGCGTGAAACGGCAGTATCTGTCCTTGCGCGGCGGTCGTGCCTTCGGGGAAGAACGCAATGCGCTCGCCCGCCGTCAATTTATCCACCAGGCCCTGGAAAATCAAACGCAGGTCGCGCTTGCTGCCGCGCGAAATGAAGATGGTGCCGGCACGCCCCGCCAGCCAGCCCAGGATCGGCCAGGCGCGGATTTCCGCCTTGGCGACGAAACGGCAGGGGTGGACGGCATTGATGACGAAGATATCGAGCCACGAAACGTGGTTCGCCACCACCATCGCATGGTCGAGTGCCGGCACGCTGTCTGCCGGCTGCGCCACGTGCACGCCGCAGATGTCGAGCAGTTGCGTCGACCAGCGGCGGATCCGCCGGTTGCGCCCCTCCAGGTCCAGCCAGGGAAAGAGCACGGCGCTCTTGGCCATGCCGCAGCCCAGGTGAATGGCGATGCGCGCGAGGCGGTAGGTAAGCAGAAGTTTCAAATCACACCAACAAATAAACCAGAACCGAAATCCGGGAGCAGACAAGGGATGCCGGGGCAGCGCGCCCCGGTCCATGGATCTGATTTTTTAACGCTGAAACGCCACCTGTCCGGCAACGATGGTCGCCTTGACGATGCCGCTCAGCTCATAGCCGAGGAAAGGCGTGTGCTTGCCCTGGCTGGCCAGCGACGCCGACGACACGGTCCAGCGCGCGGCGGGATCGAAGACGCAGATGTCGGCCGCTTCGCCCACGGCCAGGCTGCCGGCCGGGATGCCGGCGACACGGGCCGCGTCGGCCGTGACCTTGGCCACGGCGCGCGCCAGCGGACGGGCGCCCGCTTGCGGCTGCGCCAGCGCATAGTCGTCGGCCCATTTCAGGGCCAGCGACAGCAGCAGCTCGAGCCCCGTGGCACCGGGCGACGCTTCGCCGAACGGCAGCAGTTTTTCATCGTCATCGACAGGCGTATGGTCCGAGCACATGGCGTCGACCGTGCCGTCAAACAGGCCGGCGCGGATCGCATCGCGGTCGCGCTGGCTGCGGAACGGCGGCGTGACGCGCGCATTCGGGTCGAAGAAGCCGATATCGGCGTCCGTCAGGTGCACATGGTGCACGCCCACGTCGCAGGTGACGGGCAAGCCTTCGGCCTTGGCCGCACGGATCAGTTCCAGGCCGGCCGCCGACGAGATGCGGCACAGGTGCACGCGCGCGCGGCTGGCGCGCATCAATTCGAAAATCGTGTGCAGGGCGATGGTTTCGGACATCACGGGCACGCCGGACAGCCCCAGGCGCGACGCCAGCGGGCCGCTGTGGGCGATGCCGCCGCGGCCGATATGCGGGTCCTGCGGACGCAGCCAGACGGTGTAGCCGAAGGTATTCGCGTACTGCATGGCGCGCAGCAGCACGGTGGTGTCTTCGATCGGCTCTTCCGCTTGCGCGAAGCCGATGCAGCCCGCTTCCGTCAGTTCCGCCATTTCCGTCAGCGACTTGCCCTTCAAGCCCATGGTCAGCGCGCCCAGCGGGTGCACGTGCGCCTTGTTCTGCGTCTTGGCGCGGTATTTCAGCATTTCCACCAGGCCCGGCTCGTCCAGCACGGGGTCGGTGTCGGGCGGGCATACCAGGCTCGTGACGCCGCCTTGGAGAGCCGCCTGCAATTCCGATTCCAGGGTCGCCTTGTATTCGTAACCCGGCTCGCGCAGGCGCGCGGACAGGTCGACCAGGCCGGGGGAAACCACCAGGCCGGCCGCGTCAAACGTGGTGTCGGCCTTGAAACCGGCCGGGGCGCTGCCCACGGCCAGCACCTTGCCGTCGGCGATAAACAGGTCTTGCAAGCCATCGATGCCGTTGGCAGGGTCGATCAGGTGGCCGTTCTTGATATGTAGTGTCGTCATGCTCGCTTACTCGTCCTTGGGCTATCAGCCCTGATTACCAGCCAAAATACTCATCACCGCCATGCGCACGGCGATACCGAAGGTCACCTGCGGCAGGATCACCGCCTGCGGACCGTCGGCCACGGCCGAATCGATTTCCACGCCGCGGTTCATCGGGCCCGGATGCATGACGATGGCGTCCGGTTTCGCCAGCGCCAGGCGCTCGGGCGTCAAGCCATAGCTCTTGAAGTATTCCTGTGCCGATGGCAGCAGCGCGCCGCTCATGCGTTCATTTTGCAGGCGCAGCATGATGATCACGTCGACGCCCTTGAGGCCTTCATCCATGTTGGTGAAGGTGCGCACGCCCATCTGTTCCAGGCCGCCCGGCAGCAGGGTGTGCGGGCCGATGGCGCGCACTTCCGGCACGCCCAGCGTGGTCAGCGCGTGGATGTCGGAACGGGCCACGCGGCTGTGCAGGATGTCGCCTACGATGGCCACCGTCAGATTCGTGAAATCCTTCTTGTAGTGGCGGATCGTGTACATGTCGAGCAAGCCCTGGGTCGGGTGCGCATGGCGTCCGTCGCCCGCGTTGACGACGTGGACGTGCGGCTGCTTGGTGTCGATCAGGTGCTTGGCGATCAGGTAGGGCGCGCCCGATTGCGCATGGCGCACGACGAACATGTCGGCATGCATGGCCGACAGGTTGTCGATAGTGTCGAGCAGGGACTCGCCCTTGCTGGCCGACGACGCCTGGATGTTCAGGTTGATGACGTCGGCCGACAGGCGCTTCGAGGCGATCTCGAAGGTGGTGCGGGTGCGCGTGGAGTTTTCAAAGAACAGATTGAAAACGCTCTTGCCGCGCATCAGCGGCACCTTTTTCACATCGCGGTCGGAAATACCGACGAACGAGGAAGCGGTATCGAGAATGTGGTTGACGATAGACTTCGGCAAGCCTTCGATCGTCAGCAGATGTTGCAGTTCGCCGTGTTTATTCAGTTGCGGATTAAGCATGGTGGGTATCTATGGTGAGCGTGAATTTTCCATCGTCGGCTTGCTTCAGGACCAGGGCCTGGCCCGGCGGCACGGCTGTGAAGGCGGCCACGAAATCGGCGGCCACCGGCAACTGGCGCTCGCCGCGGTCGACCAGCGCGGCCAGCATGATCTTCGCCGGGCGGCCGTAGTCGAACAATTCGTTGATGGCCGCGCGCGTGGTGCGGCCCGTGTACAGCACGTCGTCGACCAGCAGGATGGTGGCGCCGGCCACGTCAAAACTGATCTGCGTCGGCTTGACGTCCGCATGCAGGCCCTTCTGCGCAAAGTCGTCGCGGTAGAACGAGACATCGAGCACACCCAGGCGGTCGAGCAGGTTCAGGTCGCGCGCCAGGCGTTCGGCCAGCCAGGCACCGCCCGAATGGATGCCGACGATGGCCACGTTGGGGATGCCCGCCAGGCCGCTCTGCACTTGCTGCAGCAAGACCGCGTACAGGGCCTCGGCGTCGAGTTGGGAAGGATTCGTAGGATGCGGCATAGAGTTCTTGATCATTCAGGGAGGAAGTCTAGGGTCAGATTAATAATTCGCGTCGAAATACTGTTGCAGGATGATGGCGGCGGCGCGGTCGTCGATCACTTCACCGCGCTTGGCGGCGATGACGGCCGAGGAGTAACGCTCATCGACCAGTTCCACCGGCAGGTTGAAGCGGCCATGCACCTGGTTGGCGAAACGGCGGCAGCGCGCGCTCATCTCGTGTTCCGTGCCATCGGGATGGCTGGGCAAGCCCACCACGATGCGGCTGGCGCCCCACTCCTTGATCAGGCTATCGATGGCGGCAAACTTCGGCTCGTTCGCCGTGGCCGTGATCACGCTGAGCGGCTTGGCCTGGCAAATCATGGTATTGCCGATGGCCACGCCGATGCGCTTCAAGCCGAAATCGAAGGCGAGGATGGTGTCGATGGCGTCACTCGTCACAGCATTTTTCCATAATAAAGATCAACATAGGTGGTGCCAGAAACCGTAGCGAGCAAGCTCAATGTCGGGTTGAGTAGCGGAGCTGTACGAAGGTACAGCGAGCAACGGATGCCCGAAAGTGGGCTGCGCAGTAGGTTTATGGCATCCACCTCATGCGTGTCCGGCCTCGCTCGCCAGCATGAGCGGATCGATACCGAGCAACTTGATGGCCGCCACGTAGCGCTGCTCGATGGGGAAGTCGAACAGGATGTCGGCCGAGGCGCCTACCGTCAGCCAGCCGTTGCGGCCGATCTCGTCTTCCAGCTGGCCCGGGCTCCAGCCCGAATAGCCGATCGAGACCAGCATGCGCTCGGGGCCATCGCCCTTGGCGACGGCTTCGAGCACGTCGATCGACGTGGTAAACGCCACTTCATCGGTCACCGTCAGCGACGAGGAATAGCGCGCGCCCGGCGTGTGCAGCACGAAGCCGCGGTCGTCCTGCACGGGGCCGCCGAACATGATCGGTTCGTTGATGATGGGCGTGTCGCTGCCGGCCGCCAGTTTCAGGTCGATGCGGTCGAACAGCACTTCCATGGTCATGTCGGTGGGCTTGTTGATGACGACGCCCAGCACGCCGTTTTCATTATGTTCACACACGTACACGACCGTGCCGCCGAAGATCGGATCTTGCATGGCCGGCATCGCAATCAGGAAATGGTTGGCCAGATTCAGGGTGGAGGAACCGGTCGCGGCCGGCTCTCCCACACCCTGCATCAGACGATGTCCTGGTAGAGTCTGGTCGATTTTACTCTTTTTCATACGCGATGCTCTCTCTGTGGGCTTGCTGGCAAGTCTCGCTTACCCCGCTATCGTACGCCTGGCACATCCTGCCGCGAATGCTGGGCGGCGGGAACCGTATTGCCAGGCGCTATTCTTGTTATGTTATAAATTAGTTATCAATTTGCTGTACCATGCGGCGACATCCTGCACGCTCAGTGACTTGCTTGATAGGAAACGTCGCTTTCCCTGCAAGCGCATTTCAATGCCAATTGTAAAATTGATTGCAAAATCGCTGTCGCACATAAAGCACCATGAACATACCCGGTAGTTTACACTGAATTGCCGCCGCAGCGACGCCAAAGGCACGACGCGAGCGGCCATAAAGCCCTGTTGGCGGCAAAAAATCGCCTATCTTTGACCCTGAACACGCGAAATAATGACAATCAAGACTTCCCTGGTGTGGTTCCGGCGCGATCTGCGCGCGTTTGACCATGCTGCACTGCATCACGCCCTGCGCCAGAGCCAGGCCGTGCATTGCGTCTTCGTGTACGACACCGCCATCCTGGCAGCGCTGCCGCGCCGCGACCGGCGGGTCGACTTCATCCATGCCAGCGTGGCCGAGCTCGCCAGCGAGCTGCGCCAGCTGGGCGGCGACCTGATCGTGCTGCACGCGGACGCGGCCGAGACCATCCCGCGCCTGGCCGCCGAGTTGAACGCCGACGCCGTTTTTGCCAACCACGACTACGAGCCGCAAGCGATCGCGCGCGATGCCGGCGTGGCCGCCGCGCTCACGCGCGACGCGCGCCTGTGGTTCAGTTTCAAGGACCAGGTCATCTTTGAAAAGGACGAGGTGCTGACGCTCTCGGCCAAGCCGTATACCGTCTACACGCCGTACAAGAATGCCTGGCTGAAGAAAATGCGCGCCGAACCCGCCTGTCTGGCGCCGTTCGATATCGAGCCGCATGCGGCCAGCCTGGCGCCGCCGCGCGCCGGCACGCCGGCGCCCCTGCCCACCCTGGGCGAACTGGGTTTCGAGGCCAGCAACCTGGCCGAACTGGCCATCCCCACCGGCATGGCGGGCGCCAGTCAACTGTTCGAGGATTTCCTGCCGCGCGTGGCCCGCTATGACGTGGCGCGCGATTTTCCCGCCCTGAAGGGGCCATCCTACCTGTCCATGCATCTGCGCTTCGGCACCGTGTCGCTGCGCTATCTGGTGCGCACCGTGGTCGACCTGATGGACCGCGGCGGTGGCAGCGATGGCGCGCCCGTGTGGCTGGCGGAACTGATCTGGCGCGATTTCTATGCCATGATTTTGTACCAGAACCCGCACGTGGAAGGCGGCGCCTTCAAACCCGCCTACGACGCCATCGCCTGGGAAACGGGCCCCGAGGCCGATGCCTTGTTTGCCGCCTGGTGCGAGGGGCGCACCGGCTATCCGCTGGTGGATGCGGCGATGGCGCAGCTGAACCAGACGGGCTACATGCACAACCGCCTGCGCATGGTCACGGCCTGCTTTCTGATCAAGGATCTGGGCATCGACTGGCGCCGCGGCGAAGCGTATTTCGCGCTGCACCTGAATGACTTCGACCTGGCCTCGAACAACGGCGGCTGGCAATGGGCCTCGTCGTCCGGCTGCGATGCGCAGCCCTACTTCCGCATCTTCAACCCCGTCACGCAGTCGGAAAAATTCGATGCCAGCGGGCGCTTCATCCGCCGCTACCTGCCGCAGCTGAAGGCGCTGGGCGACAAGGAAATCCACGCCCCCTGGCTGGTGCCGCGCATGCTGCTCGAGCAAAAAAACATCATGCTGGGGCGCGATTATCCGGAACCGCTGGTGCAGCACGACGAGGCGCGCAAGGAGACCCTGGAGCGTTATGAAGTGGTCAAAGTGGTCAAGTAGGACCACCGGCTTCCTGTGCGGTGAACGGCGTCCACACCGACCGCCAGGCGCCGTGCGGAAGTTTCGCCTGCATGGAAAGGGATAGTCCGCCCGTCCCCAGCTTGTCGCCGGACTGCCATTGCGCATTGTCAAGGCTCAGTGCCCGCGCCCTTCCCATATCCACATTGATCATTTCGCGCGTGTCATAGCCGACTTCCAATATGGGGTGCAGCACCCTCCCCATGCCTGACAAATACAGGGTATCGACATGGACAGCGGGTTTGTCAAAACGTTCGTACTGCCTCGTCGCGGCGGATTTGAACCCCTTGCCCATGGCGATGCCGATGGTGGCCGGACCATCGCACCCCAGCAGCGCGGCGAGTGCCCAATAGTCATGATCGGCAATGACCAGCCTTGCCAGGCAGCGTACTATCCATGCCGGCTCATCGGCCCTGAACGCATTCCAGTAGGGCTTCAGCGAGTTCTGCAGATAGCCCACTTCATGCAACGCCCCGACGAGGTTGATTTGCCTGTCGATGGAGTCGATATCCTGCAACAGATGGGCGGCGGCCGCGGCGACCGCATGCTCACCTTTGGTCATGGCTTTGTCTTCGAGTTTTTTCAGTTTGGCGTGAAGGCTCATTGTTTTCCTGATTTGGCGATGCACGCCTGTTATGGTTGCCGCGGTGTTTCGGCACCAGCCTCCGTTTGCAGGCGCTGCACTTCCGCCAGCAATTCCTCTTCCTGGAACGGCTTGCCGAAATACGCATTCACGCCCAGCTCGAACGCGTGCGCGCGGTGCTTGTCGGCGCTGCGCGAGGTAATCATGATGACGGGGATGGCGCGCGTCTTGTCGTCGCTGCGCACATTGCGCGTCAAATCAAAACCATCCATGCGCGGCATTTCCACGTCGACCAGCAGCAGGGCCGGCATGGCAGCCGGCTCCAGCGCATGCAGCTGTTCCAGCGCATCGACGCCATCCTTGGCCAGCAGCACCTGGTAGCCTTCGCGCTCGAACAGGCGCTGCATCACGCGGCGCACCGTCAGCGAATCGTCGACCACCATCACGCGCACGGCAGGCACGGCCAGCGCGCTGGAAACGGCATGCTGCTCGCTGCTGGCCAGCGCATACTGCGACAACAGTTCCGGATGGTGCTCCAGATGCTGTGCCAGCGCCACCGGATTGAGGATCAGCACGATGTCGCCCGTGCCCAGCACCGTGGCGCCGGCAATGCCCGGCATGCGCGCCAGCTGCGGGCCCACGTGCTTGACCACGACTTCGCGGTTGCCCACCACGTCATCGACCTGCAAGGCCAGCCTGTCATTGCCATTCCTCAGCAACAGCACGGGCGCATAGCGCTGCGTGGCCTGCGCCGCCGGCGTCTCGCCCAGCATGGCCGACAGGTGGTGCAGCGCCAGCGACTGCCCGTGCGACTCGATGCGCCCGGCCGCCCGCACCTGCTCCAGCTGTTCGCCTTTCAGGTGCAGCACCTGCTCCACCAGCACCGATGGCAGGGCATACGTCTTGCCGCTGGCCGCCAGCAACACCACTTGCGTGACGGCCAGGGTCAGCGGCAGGTGGATGGTAAAGCGCATGCCCAGGCCCGCCTGCGTCAGCGTTTCCACGCGCCCGCCCAGGGCCAGCGCTTCGGATCGCACGATGTCCATGCCAAAACCGCGCCCGGCCAGTTCCGTCAGGCTGTCGGCGGTGGAAAAGCCGGGCGTGAAAATCAGTTCGGCCGCCTGCGCGTCGGTCAATGGCGCATCCGTCGCCACCAGACCGGCGCCGTGCGCCTTGGCGCGGATGCGTTCCAGGTCCAGCCCCGCGCCATCGTCGGAAAAGGCGATCGCCACTTCATTGCCCTGCTGGCTGACCTGCACCAGCAGCTCGCCCGTTTCGCTCTTGCCCGCGGACAGGCGCGCGTCGCGCGGCTCGACGCCGTGCACGATGGCGTTGCGCAGCAGGTGCTCGAAGGGCGCAGCCATGCGTTCCAGTACGCTGCGGTCGATTTCCACGCCGCCGCCGCGGATGTCGAGGTTGACGCGCTTGTCGACTTCCTTGGCGCTTTGCCGCGCCACGCGGAACAGCCGTTCGGCGATGCTGGCAAACGGCACCATGCGGATCTGCATCAGGTCGCGCTGCAGCTCGCGCGTCAGCCGCGCCTGCAGCACCAGGTCGTCCGTTACCGCATCGACGCTGTGGCTGAGGTTTTCGTGGAACGAGGCCACGTCGTTGACGCTTTCAGCCATCATGCGCGTGAGTTCCTGCAAGCGCGTAAAGCGGTCGAATTCGAGCGGGTCGAAATCGCGCTCGCTGCCGACGGCCATGCGCGAGGCGATCTGCGATTCGGCCTGCATTTCCACTTCGCGCAGCTGGCGCCGCAAGCGCGCCAGGTTGTCGGAAAACTCGGCCAGCGAAGCGCCCAGCACGCCGACTTCATTCTCCATCTTGGAGCGCGTGATCGACACTTCGCCAGCCTGGTTCACCAGGCGGTCGAGGATATCGGCGCGCACGCGCACCAGGGCCGCCTTCGGTTCGGCGGCCGGCGTGTCTTCCATGCCCGGCAAGGGCAGCAAGGGCTGCTGCAACTGTTCGAACAGGTGCAGCGCATGGTCGTAGTGGGCCAGCAATTCCTCGAAGGCCTGCGGCGTGGCGGTACCCGCATGCAGCATGTTTTCGATATGCGTCTCGATTTCATGCGCATGCTGGCCCAGGCGCATGGCACCCGCCATGCGGGCGCTGCCCTTGACCGTATGCAGGGTGCGCAGCAGCATCTGCGCCTGGCCACTGTCGTGCGGCTGCTGCTGCCAGCTGCGCAGCGCCTCGCCGATCTGCGGCAACAGGTCGGCGCCCTCCTCCAGGAAAACGGACAATAAATCAAGGTCGAGTTCATCGCTGATGCCGGCGCTCGCCGCCAGCAGCGCGGCCGCGTCGGCCGGCATGATGGCGGGCGCCGGCGCTTCCGGTGCCGCGTGCTCCAATGGCGGCGCGTGCTCGAAGCCGGCGTCGAACAGGTCGTCGCCGATGCCGCTGTCCTGCATCGGCGCCGGTGCCGGTACTTCGGCAGCAGCCGGCTGCAGCGCGTCGGCGACGATGCTCGCATACGTCGCTTCGAACAGGGTCTCGAGCTGGGGTACAGGAATCTCGGCCAATGCGTCGGCCGGCGCGTCGGCAAGCGGTTCGGCGGGCTGCGCCGGCGCGCCGACGATGCTGGCGTAGGCGTCCGCAAACAGGGCGTCGAGCCGGTCTTCCTTGCTTTCGCCGGGCGGCGCCGTCAGGGCGCGCCACAGGGTGTTGAGCGCTTCGATCATGTCCGGCTGCGTTGGCGCCAAATCTCCCAGCGCGAACGCCTGCAGCATTTGCCCGATGCGTTGCGTGGCCTGTTCCAGCACGTCGTGCTGTTCGGCGCGCAGGCCGGAC
This sequence comes from Janthinobacterium sp. BJB301, assembly GCF_002735685.1. Taxonomy (NCBI): domain Bacteria; kingdom Pseudomonadati; phylum Pseudomonadota; class Betaproteobacteria; order Burkholderiales; family Oxalobacteraceae; genus Janthinobacterium; species Janthinobacterium sp. BJB301. The sequence goes on from NZ_PDZJ01000002.1 coordinate 794,103, forward strand.
AGCGGCGGCACCACCGTTTCAATCACCGTTTCAAGCGCGTGCGCCAGGTCGCGCAGGGACTGGAAACCCACCGTGCCCGAGGTTCCCGCCAGCGTATGCACGGCTTGCAGCGCCTCCGCGCTGACGGCACGCTGTTCATGGCGCCACTCGCCGAAGTCGCGCGTGAGCACGCGCAGCAATTCATCCGTTTCGGCCAGGTAGATGTTGTACAAGGGAAGGCTGATGCGCAGTTCGCCCACGTGCTTGAGGTGATCGTCCGGCGCTTCGTGCAGCGTGGGCGCCGTGGCCAGGGGAAGTCCGATCACATTGCCATTGCTGGCCAGGGGCGCGGCCGGGCGCGGCTTGCGCAATTCGAACGGGCCGCCTTCGCGCACGCGCTCGGCCGCCATCAGCAGCATGCCGGCCTCGCGCTCGCGTCCCGCTCCGCCTTCCAGTTCGGCCACCCATTCGCTGAGCTGGTACCAGCCGTAATTCAGCAAGGTGAACAAGTCGTCGCTGACGGGGCGCGCCTCGGCCAGCCAGGTATTCATGACGCGTTCGATGGCGCCGGCCGCTTCGGCAAACTGCGCCAGGCCGATCATGCGGCTGCTGCCTTTCAGGGTATGGAACGAGCGGCGCAGCATGGCCAGGTGGTCGCCGCTGGCGGCCTGTTCTCGCGGCAGGGCCAGGGTGGTGTCGATAAAGGCCAGCACTTCGCGCGCTTCTGCCAGGAAGATATCGAGCATCTCCGCATCGACATCGGTCACGGCGGGCGCGGCATCCATGCCGGCAGGCGCGGCGGGCGCCAGGGTCTGGTCGAGCAAGGGCACCGGTACGGCACCGGCGGCGGCGACTTTCTCAAATGGCAGGGCGCGGAAGGTGCCGGCGGCAGCATCGAAATGGAAACGCCCGCTGGCCGCCTGCGCATTGCGGCCCAGCATATCGACAAAAAAGCCCAGCGCGCTGACATTTTGCGCGATCTCGTCGAGCGCCTCCGCATGCGCCTCCGCCTTGGCGCCACTACCGGCCAGCTGCCGCACGGCCGCGTCGACCTGCAGCACGGCGGCGCGCGCGTCTTCCTGTCCCAGCCCCGCCAGTTGCTGCTGCAACTGGCCCAGCACGGGCGCGACGCCATCGAGTGCCCCCGCCGGCCGCAACGTATCCGCGTAATAAGCGTTGAGCACCTTTTCCACCTGGCGCAGACCCGTCTTCATTTCCTCGGCCAGCGCGGCTACCGTCTGGCCCTGTTCGATCTGGCGCGACATCTCGCCCGCCGTGACGGGCGGCGGCGCTTCGCCAGCCAGCAATGCCTGCAGGCGCGCGGCGATGGTTTCCGCATTGCCGGCAAAATCGTCGGGCAGGCGGCGCAGCTGCTCCAGCCCCGTGTCGGCAAACAGCAGCGCCACGCCGATTTCATTTTCCAGGGCCGCGCTGCGCCCGCTGGCCACGGCTTGCCGCGCCACGGCCGCGCATTCGCGCAGCAGGCTGGCCAGGGCCGGCTGCTTCAAGGACTCCACATGTGCGGCCACCTGTTGCAGCGACTCTTCGAAATCCGTGCCCAAAGCTGGATCGAGGTCGGCTTGCGCCAGGCGGCTCCAGCTGGCGCGCGCCTGCGCCAGGGCCGTGCGGGCGCCTTGCAAGGCATCCTGGTCAACCTGGCCGTAGCGCCGCGTTTCCACGTCGGCGGGAACCTGCCCCTCCAGGGCGAAAGCGGCGCGCAGCTGGCGTGCCTCCGGCGTCGGCTCGGTGGCGGCCGCGATGAAGAACAGGGCGTCGCGCAGCATCGATTCGGGCAGGCTGGCCGTGCCCTGCGCCAGGCGGCGCAATTGCAGGTTGATCAGGCCGAACAGCTGTTTGACGTTGAGCGTGCCCATGCCCTCGCCGCTGGCCGCCAGCCCGGCAAAGGCCTGCATGGCGAACCAGAAGGTGCGCGCCGGCGCTTCCTGCTGCGCGTCGGCTACCAAGGTCAGGGTGGCGTGCAAGTCGCTGGCATGCTGGCGCCGCGCCGCGTCATCCTGCGCCTTCAGAAAGGGCAACAGGGACTTTTCAAAGCGTCCGCGCCAGGCCGGATAATCGGCCACCGGGGGCGCCTGCGCCAGCGCGATGGCATGCCCTTCCAGCATCGATGCCGGCGGAAAGAACAGGTCGGCCGGGTGACTGCGCTCGGCGCCCAGCATGGTTTGCAGGTCGCGGTAGTAGGGAAACAAACGCGTCGGCTGCGGCGGCGTGCCGGCCACCAGATCTTCCAGGTATTCGATCAGGGCCTGATACAGTTCGGCGACGACTTGCGCATGGTCCAGCGTGTATTCGAGGCTGCCGTCGCGAAAGCGCGCCAGCGCCTGTTCCGCGCCGTCCGTCAGCAGGCTGGCGCCGGCCACGTCCACCATCACCAGCGCGCCATGCGCCTGGTGCAGATGCGAGCGTGCATGCTGCAGGGCCGTGGCGCGTTCCTCGCGCTCGCGGCCACCCGCCTCGAACAGGGCCGTTTTCGAGCGGCCCAGCGCTTCGCGGATTTCCACCATCACCCACGACAAAGGTTCGCTGTCGAACGGCTTGGACTGCTGTGGACTATCAGGTGTGCTCATGCATGCCTCGGTAAGGAAATCGCCTGGACTGGCGCGGCGTTCAGGCGGCGACGCGGAAGCGCGACACCGAATTTTTCAGTTCCTGCGCCAGCATCGACAGTTTATGGATCGATTGCGCCGTTTGCTGCGTGCCATCCTGGGTCTGCTCCGTCACGCTCAGGATATGCTGGATATTCAAGGCCACGCCGCTGGCCGAACCGGCCTGCGTGCCGGTGGCGAACGAAATGCCCTGGATCAGTTCAGCCAGGTGTTTCGACACCTGGCTGATGTCGTTCAAGGCTGCGCCGGCCGCGTCCGACAGCCGCGCGCCCTCGACCACGCCCTGCGTGGACGTTTCCATCGCCCGCGTCGCATCCTGGGTATCGGCCTGGATGGTGCGCACCAGCGCGCCGATCTGCTTGGCGGCGGCGGCCGAGCGTTCGGCCAGGCGCTGCACTTCCTCGGCCACGACGGAAAAGCCGCGCCCCGCCTCGCCGGCCGATGCGGCCTGGATGGCGGCGTTCAGCGCCAGCACATTGGTCTGCTCGGTGATGTCGGAAATGAGCTCGGTGATCTCGCCGATTTCCTGCGACGATTCGCCCAGGCGCTTGATGCGCTTGGACGTATCCTGGATCTGTTCGCGGATTTCATGCATGCCCTTGATGGCGTTTTCCACCGCCGTCGAACCCTGCTGCGCGGCCGCCACCGACTGGCGCGCCACGTCGGCCGAGACGCTGGCCGACTTCGACACGTCGGTAATCGCATTGGCCATCTTGACCACGGTGGCGCTGACGCCCTGGATTTCGCGCGACTGCTGCTGCGACGCGATCAACAGCTTGCTGGAAATGCTTTGCGCCTGCGTCGAGGCGCGATTGACCTGTTCGGCCGTCGCCGTCACCCTCCCCACCAGGCCGCGCAATTCCTCCACCGTATAGTTGACGGAATCGGCGATGGCGCCCGTAATGTCTTCCGACACGGTCGCCTGCACCGTCAGGTCGCCATCGGCGACCTTCTGCAATTCATTCATCAGGCGCAGGATGGCCGCCTGGTTCTGCTCATTCCTGGCCTTCGCCTCTTCCTCTTTTCCCTGCGACTGGAGCCGCAGGATTTCCGCTTCCTGGCGCCGCCGCTCGGCATCGCGCGTGCGGTTGACGGAGTCCTGCAGCAGCACGCGGCCGATGCCGGCCGCCGCGATCAGGGTCAGCAACACCCCGCCGACCATCATCCAGAAGGCGATGCCCAGGGTTTCCTGGTTCACGTGATACATCTGCTGCAGCAGGGTCAAACGCTGGCGCAGGTCTTCGTTCTCGTTGAAGATCAACTGTTCGGCGCTTTTCGCCGAACTGAATTTGTCGAGCCGGTCGAGTATCGACGACACCAGCTTCTGGTACGTGTCGAAACTGGCCTTCAACGCCACCAGGCGGTCGCGCAGTTCGGCGTCGCGCGTGGGCGCCAATTGCAGCGACACGCTGCCATTGAGCAAGCCTTCCACGGCGGTGCGGAAATACGTCGTGTCGCGTCCCAGCGAAAATGCCGTTTCCGAGCTGATGCTGCCCGACGACAGGAATTCGCTGGCGCTGCGGCTCATGCGCTGGCTCAGCATCATCAGGCGGCCGATGACGGCCAGGTCGCGCGCATTGCCGCCACGCTGCACCTTCAGGGCCGCGATTTCCTCGGTCTGCGCCAGCAGCGCCGGCGACAGCCCATTCAATTGCTGCAAGGTCTTGTCGAATTCGCCCAGTTCCGGTTTCAGGCGCAAGATGGTGCTGGCCGCGCGGTCGCTGCTGGCCCACTTCTTGCGCGCGTCGGCCACCGCCGCCAGCAGGGCGGCACGCGACTCGCCGATATCGCGGCCGTGATACGTCCCGCCGCGCAGCATCAGGCGGAAATCCTGGTTTAGTTCATTGCGGCTTTCCTCGAGCTGGCGGAAGGCTTCCGGATTGCCTTGCACGGCGTTGGGCGCGGCCTTGCCGATGCGCTGCGAATGCATCAGCGCATCGCTGGCCAGCTGCGTTTGTGCCGAGGCGATATTGCCGCTGCGCGTATTCAGCCCCACGAACAGCAGGCTGGCGGCCAGGCTCAGGGCCATCAGCGTCGACAGGATGCTCAGCTGCTTTTGCAGCGGAAAATGGCCGATCAGCGGCAGCCTCAAGTCGCTGACCGGCGCGCTGGCCAGCGACTTGCGCCGTCCCAGCGCGTCGCGCAGGCGCAGCGGCAGGTCTGCCGCCGATGCCGGCGCGTCCGCAGCGTGCTGCGCTTCGGGCATGCCGGCCGCCAGAATGGGGGAATTGGCGCCCATCAGCAAATATCCTTGTGGTCGGGGTAGCCGTCAAAGCCGGCATCGAGGAAGCGTTCCGATTGCGCCAGCTGCGCCAGGTCCAGGCGCAGCCACTGCTGCCCTTCGCTGTCGCGCAGCGCCTGCGCCGCCCACGATGGGAGCACACCCTGCACCGCATCGTGAACGCGCACGGATTGCATCGCGCGCAACTGGCGCAAGCCCAGTACGCGTTCGACCAGCAATGCGCAATTGAGGCCCAGACGGGGAGAAAACGTGATGATGCGGCAGTGATTGCCCGACACGCAAGCCGGCTCGCCCATGTAGCGGGCCAGGTCGACGACCGCCGTCAGGCGTCCGCGCATGGCCGCCAGGCCCAGGTACCAGTCCTGCGCCAGCGGCACGCCCTGGATCTGCACGCCGGAAGCAATGACGATTTCGCCCAGCTGCGTCAGGTCGAGCAGGCACGGCCGGCCACCGAGCATCACGCCCAGTTCCTTGCGCGCTGCCAGTGCGCCGCTGCGCGCGGCCTGTATCCGCTCGATCAATTGCAGCTGATACTGGCGCAAGCGCCCCTGCCGCGCGCCCGTCTCGAAAGATGGCATGGCAGCGGCAGGCGAAAGGGCCGCTGTGGACACGCCGTGACCTGGCATCGTGTGCATTCTCAGGAAATCGCGGCGATCTTGGCCAGCAGCTCGGCTTCGACCACCGGCTTGACCAGGTAATCGCGCGCGCCCTGGCGCAAGCCCCAGATGCGATCCGTTTCCTGGCTCTTGCTGGAGCAGATAATCACCGGCACGTCCTGCAGTTCGGGATCGCGCGCAATCGCGCGCGTGATCTGGAAGCCATTCGCACCGGGCATCACCACGTCCATCAGGATCAGGTCGGGCCTGGCCTGCTTGAGTTGCGCCAGCGCGTCGGCGCCATCCTGCGCCGTGAGGACGGCATAACCGGCACGCACCAGCATCTCGCTCAGGTAATAGCGTTCTGTCGGCGAGTCGTCGACGATCAGAATTGTGTGTATGGCCATCTGCTTCCTTGCTGCGTTGTCAATCAATAAAAACACTTATTCAAAATGCCCGGCCAGGTGCAACCGCACGGCCTCCAGCAACGCCTCGCGCGCCAGCGGCTTGGCCAGGCAGGCGCTGGCGCCCGCCATGGCCCCGCGCGCGCGGTCGAACAAGCCTTCCTTCGACGACAGCATCAGCACCGGCGTGGCGTGGAAGGCCGCACTGGCCTTGATCAGCGCGCAGGTACGGTAGCCGTCCAGGCGCGGCATCACAATGTCGCACACGATCAGCGCCGGCCGGCAGTCGGCGATCTTGGCCAGGGCATCGAAGCCGTTTTCCGCCACCACCACGCGATAACCGGCCTCGCCCAGGATCTTCGCGGCCGCGCTGCGTATCGTCGCGCTGTCGTCGATGACGAGTATCGTGGCGCTGGCGCACACGGCATCGGGCGGCGCCTCGGGCAAAAAGGGACGCGTCATGTGATTATTCGACAATCTTTCATACCATAGCACAGGCAGCCGCAATACCTGCGTGCGGCAGCGGCATCCCATGAATCTCGATTGATTACAGCGCCACCATCTCGAAATCATCCTTGCGCGCACCGCATTCAGGACAGGTCCAGTTCATCGGAACATCGGCCCAACGCGTGCCCGGAGCGATGTCTTCGTCGGGCATGCCGGCCGCTTCATCATAAACCCAGCCGCAAATAAGACACATCCACGTTTGGAATTGCTGCGTTGTTTCGTTGCTACTCACGTTCTGCCACCCTTCAATCAAGTAAAATGCTGAATTAGGTATCTTAATCTACCCGCCGTGCAAAACCAAACTTCTCCCCTCATATTAAGCTTCGGCGTGTCCGATCCGGTCGGTGCGATCGGCATCCAGGCCGACCTGGCCACGTTTTCAGCCTTCGGCTGCCATGGTCTGTCGGTCACCACGGGCCTGTTGATCAGCGATACGGCGCGCGTGGAAGACGTGCAGGCGGTCGACCCGGACTGGGTTTCCGACCAGGCGCGCGTGCTGCTGGAAGACATGTCCGTCTCGGCCATCAAGATCGGCGCACTGGGCAGCGTGGAAAACGTCACGGCCATCGCCGAAATCGTCTCCGACTATCCGAACGTGCCGCTGATCCTCGATCCCTTCATTTCGGCGCTGCCGGAACAGGGCATGGACGATGAAGACATCCTGACGGCCGTGCGCCAGCTCCTGATCCCGCAAACGACCCTGCTGGTGCTCTCGCCGGTGGAACTGGAGCGCCTGGCCGAGACCTGGCGCGACGCCGATCCGGACGACACCCTGCAAAACGACGTCGACTACCTGGTGGCCCTGGGCTGCGAATACGTGCTCGTCACCGGCATGCCGGCCGACGCCAGCAAGTCCGGCACGGCCGAAGGCAAGCTGCGCGCCAACACCCTGTTCGGCGAAGACGGCGTGGTGCGCCACGACGAATGGCAGCACCTGCCCGGCATCTTCAACGGCGCCGGCAGCACCCTGTCTGCCGCCGCCACCGCCCTGCTGGCCCTGGCGAACGATGAAGACGATGTGCCGCAGGTGGTCGTGGCGGCGCAGGAATTCACGGCCGGCGCCCTGGCCCACGCGCAGCGCCACGGCATGGGCAAGCTGGTGCCGAACCGCCTGTTCCGGCAGCAGCGCCAGCGCGGCGCCCAATAAGTACAGACGACACAGACAACGATCCACTTTCAAGGCACGATTATCATGACGACGACTTCACAAAACGACATCCTGTTTGCCCGCGCACAAAAAACCACGCCAGGCGGCGTCAATTCGCCCGTGCGCGCCTTCCGCTCGGTCGGCGGCACGCCGCGCTTCATCACGCGCGCCGAAGGCCCGTACTTCTGGGACGCGGACGGCAAGCGCTATATCGACTACATCGGTTCGTGGGGCCCGGCCATCGTCGGCCACGCCCATCCGGAAGTGGTGAAGGCGGTGCAGGATGCTGCCGCGCTGGGCCTGTCGTTCGGCGCGCCGACGGAAGGCGAAGTGCTGATGGCCGAGGAAATCACGCGCCTGGTGCCGTCGATCGAACAGGTACGCCTGGTATCGTCGGGCACGGAAGCGACCATGAGCGCCCTGCGCCTGGCGCGCGGCGCCACGGGACGCGACAAGATCGTCAAGTTCGAAGGCTGCTACCACGGCCACGCCGACTCGCTGCTGGTGAAGGCTGGCAGCGGCCTGCTCACCTTCGGCAACCCGACGTCGGCCGGCGTGCCGGAAGATTTCGTCAAGCACACCCTGGTGCTCGACTATAACAACGTGGAACAGCTGAAAGACGCCTTCGACAGCTTCGGCGCGGAAATCGCCTGCGTCATCGTCGAACCGGTGGCCGGCAACATGAATCTGGTGAAAGCCACGCCGGAATTCCTGCAGGCGATGCGCGAACTGTGCACGCAGCACGGCGCCCTGCTCATTTTCGATGAAGTCATGTGCGGCTTGCGCGTGGCCCTGGGCGGCGCGCAGGCGCTGTACGGCATCAAACCCGATCTCACGGCGCTGGGCAAGGTGATCGGCGGCGGCATGCCGGTGGCGGCCTTCGGCGGCAGCGCGGCGCTGATGCACAACATGGCGCCGCTGGGCGCCGTCTATCAGGCCGGTACCCTGTCCGGCAACCCGGTCGCCGTGGCGGCCGGCATGGCCACCTTGAAACTGATCCAGCGACCTGGCTTCTACGAGCAGCTGGGCGCCACGGCCAAGCGCCTGGCCGAAGGCCTGACCGCCGCCGCGCAGGAAGCGGGCGTGGTCTTCTGCGCCGACTACATCGGCGGCATGTTCGGCATCTATTTCAGCGCCACCCCGCCGACCAGCTACGCGGAAATGATGGCGGGCGACCGCAGCAAGTTCAACGCCTTCTTCCACGCCATGCTGGACGAAGGCGTATACTTCGCGCCCGCCGCCTTCGAGGCAGGCTTCGTCTCGGCACAGCACGATGACGCCGTCATCGACGCCACCATCGCCGCCGCGCGCAAGGTCTTTGCCAAACTGGCATAAGCGTTTTACACGGCCGCAGTGTCCATCACCGCGGCCACCAGCGCCGGCAGCGTGGCCATGTCGCTGAACACGACATGCGCGCCGGCCGCCTTCAGGCGCGCTTCCTGGCCAGCGGCGATATGCCCGCCGCCGATAAACCCCAGCACCGTCATGCCCGCCGCCACGGCCGCCGTCACGCCCGTGACGCTGTCTTCCAGCACCAGGCACTGGCCTGGCGGCACGCCGAAGGCGGCAGCTGCCGCCAGGTAGACGCCCGGATGCGGCTTGGCGTGACCCACCAGGTCCGGCGTAAAGACGCGCTTGTCGAACAGCGGCGCCATGCTGGTCCGCTCGAGCGCCGACAGCACGCGCGCGCTGACGCTGTTCGAGGCGACGGCCTTGGGCAGGGGAATGGCTGCCAGCGCCTGCGCCACGCCAGGCACGGCGCGCAGCTGCGCGTCGCAGGCCGCATCGACGGCGTTGCCGATGGCCATGATCTCGTCGGCCGGCAATTGCGGCAAGCCCAGTTCCTTGTAGATATCCTGCATCAGCGGCACCAGGCGCTGGCCCAGGCGCGGCTCGATCAAGCCTTGCAGGGTGACGCCCTCGGGCAGGTTCTGCAGGCGCGGTCCCAGCAATTCCAGCAGCGCTTGCAGGGCCACGGCTTCGCTGTCGATCAGCACGCCATCGCAGTCGCTGATCAAATGGGTATAGCGCAGTGGGGTGGTGGCGGTATCAGGCATGGACTCTCCAGAAGGCAACGGTGACGGGAAATGCGGCGGCCAGCCGGCCAAGGCAGGCATCGCAACGATCATAGGTGGAACAGGCGGACGCTACCACGCAGAAAACGTCTGAATGACGATACTTTTCTGCAAAAGGCAGCCAACGGGGGAAAGAATCGGGCGCCAGGCAGGCGTCGACGCGCAAATACCAATTCAATACCACGCAATACCAGTGATTATCGCTGATTTTTGAATTCGCTGCGTTCGTCTTGAAACCGGGACGCGGAAAGCGCCCCGGCGATGCGGTTTACTTCAGCCAGCCGCGGTGGCGGAAGTACAGGAACGGCGCGATGGCGCTGGTAATCATCAAGCCCCAGGCCCACGGATAGCCGAACGACCATTCCAGTTCCGGCATCAGCTTGAAGTTCATGCCGTATACGCTGGCGATCAGGGTCGGCGGCAGGAAGGCCACGCTTGCCACCGAGAAGATCTTGATGATCTTGTTCTGGTTGATGTTGATGAAACCGACGGTGGCATCCATCAGGAAGTTGATCTTGTCAAACAGGAACGAGGTATGGCCGTCCAGCGATTCGATGTCGCGCAAAATCTGCCGCGCTTCCTCGAACTGCTCGGAATTGAGCAAGCGGCCGCGCATCAGGAAACTCACGGCGCGACGCGTATCCATCATGTTGCGGCGGATACGGCCATTCAAATCTTCCTCGTGGGCAATCGCATTCAGCGCTTCGGCCGCGTGCGCATCGGTAAATTCCTTTTGCAGCACGCGCGTGCTGACTTCTTCCAGGTTCTGGTAGATGCCTTCGAGCACGTCGGCCGAATATTCGGCATCGGTGGCGTACAGGTCGAGCAGCACGTCCATGTAGTCGGCAATCGAGCCGGGCCGCGAACGGGCGCGCATGCGCACCAGGCGGAACACGGGCAAGTCGTCCGTATGCATGGAAAACAGGATCTTGCGGGCCAGGATGAAGGCGACCGTGATGACGCGCGAGGGACCATCGTCCTCTTCGCGCAGGAAATCTGTGCGCAGGTGCAAGTCGCCGTTTTCCGCTTCGTAATAGCGGGCCGACGCTTCAATATCCTTGACTTCGTCTTCGCCCGGCAGAGTGACGTTGTAGATGGCCTTGACCCAGGCCCGTTCGTCATCGGTAGGGTCGGTCAGGTCGACCCACACCGGTTCGGCATTTTCGAGGTCTGCGCGGCTGTCGATCGGCACCTGGTTGAGCCGGCCATTCTGTAATACAAAGACATTGATCATGCGCGCTCTCAGCCGGATGTTGGGTTATCGTGATGTGCTGGCGCTGGCGCCAAAAATGAAAACAGCGCAAGTGTACCCGCAAAGGCCTTTTCACGACCACCCCCGGCACCGCTTTTTCACGGAAAAAGTGCGGCGTTGCACCAACCGGGCCGATTAAGATGCTGCGCCGCAATAGTGCCAATCAGGCAGCTTTAACTTTATACAAAGAAAGCCGGCTGCCATCAAGGCAATTCCGCCGCTCCCATGCGGCGCAGGATCACGCCCGTACGCCGGTTCAGGTAGCCCGTATCGCGGTGACGGTCATAAAAGCGGGGGTTCGGCAGCATCACGGCCAGTTTTGCCGCCTGCCCGGCGCTCAGGCCCGCCGCGCTGACCCGGTAATAGTGGCGCCCGGCCGCCTCGGCGCCGAAGATGCCCGTGCCAAATTCCACCACGTTCAAATAAATCTCGAAAATGCGCTGCTTTTCCATCAGGCTTTCCAGCATATACGTGATGATCAGTTCCTGCCCCTTGCGCACATAGCTGCGCGAGCCGGACAGGAACAGATTCTTCGCCAGCTGCTGCGTGATGGTGGAACCGCCCGCCACGACCTTCTGCTTCTTGCTGTTTTTTTCATATGCCTTTTGCAAGGCTTCCCAGTCCACGCCTTCATGCTCGGAAAAATTCGCGTCTTCCGAAGCGATGATGGCCCGTTTCAGGTTGTTCGAGATGCGGTTGTACGGTACCCACGTCTGCTTGATCGTGGCGTTGGGATTCTTGTCCTGCAAGACAGACAACTGTTCGCGCATGAAAGCCGTGCTGGACGGATTGTGGTCGACCCACCACCAGATTTGCAGGAAGAAATACAGCTGCACGACGATAAAAGCCAGCACGGGGACGATGAACAGCCACTTGATCCAGCCGTAGCGGCTGCCGCTGCGGCGCTGGCCCTTCTTGCCGGCGCTCACAGGGCACTGCGCAATTGCGCCAGCAAATCCTGCGTCCGCGGCCGCACGCCGCGCCACACGTAAAACGCTTCAGCCGCCTGCTCCACCAGCATGCCTAGGCCGTCGCGCACCTGCGCGCCATGCTGCGCGGCAAAGTCCATGAAGACGGTGGGCTGGGCGCCATACATCATGTCCAGCGCCAGCGTGTGATCGCCGAAGATTCCCGGCGGCACGGGCGGCAAGTCGCCCGCCAGGCTGGCCGAGGTGGCATTGATGACGATATCAAAGACGCCATCGGGCTGCGTGTAGCCGCCGGCGCGCAACTGACCGGGGTGCGCCAGCGCATCGGCAAACTGCGCCACCAGCGCCTCGGCCGTGGCCACGGTGCGGTTGGCAATGTAGATTTCCTGCGGCCCCTGTTCCAGCAAGGGCAGCACGACGCCGCGCGCCGCGCCGCCCGCGCCCAGCAGCAGGACGCGCTTGCCGGAGACACTCACGCCCGCGTTGCGCACGATGTCCGCCACCAGGCCCGCGCCATCGGTATTGTCGCCAAGAATGGTATCGCCATCGAAACGCAGGGTATTGACGGCGCCGGCCGCTTGCGCGCGCGGCGTCAGGACGGTGGCCAGCGCGCACGCGTCCAGTTTGAAGGGCACCGTCACGTTCGCGCCCTTGCCGCCCTCGGCGGCAAACGTACGGGCCGCCAGGGCAAAGCCATCGAGCGGCGCCAGGCGGCGATCGTAGACGATGGGCTCGCCCGTCTGCAGGGCAAACGCGGCGTGGATCAGGGGGGACTTGCTGTGGGCGATGGGATTGCCGAAGACACAATATTGATCGGGATTCATTTCTTGCTTGTTCAATTGCTGCCGCCAGTCAGGTTAGCTTCCATTTTTTCTTCGCGCGTAAATTTGAAGCGGGTAATGACGACCCACAGGTCATCCTTATCACTTGACAACATGTTCGGTGGGAAACGCCCATACGGTGCCGCGCGACGCACGATGGCCAGAGCCGCCGCATCGAGCGCGGGGTTGCCCGAGCTTTTCTCCACGCGGGCGCCGCCTTCCTTCTGGTAAATCGTGCCATCCTGGAAGATGGGGATGTAGACAACCAGTTCGCCATACATCTTGCGGCCATTCTTTTGCGGGAAATTCAGGGTGCCGATTTCCTCGATGCGCTTTTGCAGGGTCTTGTAATACATGGCGTAGCCGACTTCCTGCGTGCTGGGCGTAATGAAAGTCTTGCGCGGACGCTTGTTCTGGTCTTCCACGGTCTGGCTGATCTCGGCCGCCATGCGCGCGATGGCCTTGCTGCTTTCCATCAAGTCCGAACCGGATGCGAGCGGATTGGGCTTGTCTTTTTCCGTAACGGGCGCGGCGCTGTAGGGCGTCGGCCTGGCCGCCTGCGTCAGCAGCTCCTGCTGCTTCTGCTCGAGTTCGGCAATGCGCCGGGCGCTGGCCTTGACGCTGTCGCCCTCTTCCACCTGGCGCATGTCGGGCAAGGGCGACTTGGCGCGGCCCTTGTCGGCTTGTCCGCCACCGTCGAGATTGGCTTGCGCCAGGGCATCGGCCTTCAGCGGCTTGTTCGCATGCTTGGCGTTGACCAGGATCACTTCCAGGCCGGGATCGGTCGCCACGGCCCGCTGCGGGGCCGGGGCGACAAAATGCATCGCCAGCAAGGCGCCGTGCGCCAGCAGCGATACCGCCACGGCAATCATCAGGAAACGATTCTCTCGGAAAGACTTCACGCGCAACCCAATTCGCAACAAACACACCATAACAAGATGGCTGAATTCTACGTCAAAGGGCGGTGCCGGCAACAGTTTTCAGCACCGCCTTGATGGCCTGACGACGGCCTTACTTGACCTCGGGTTCGCTGACCACGTCTTCGCTGGCCAGTTCCGCCACTTCCGCATCGGCGTCGCTGACCTGGTTCGCCGCTTCCGGCGATGCTTCCGGCGCCACGTCGCCCTCGTCGGCGCCTTCGTCGCCCGATTCTTCTTCGTAATCCAGTTCGGCATCGGCCGCCGCATCCGGTACGGCGGCGATTTCCAGCAGGCGCGCTTCGATGCTCAGGTCGACCTCATCCCAGCGCAGCAAGTCCAGCTTGACCTGGGCGCCGCGCGCCACCGATGGCATGCCCGGCAGCTTGATGACCAGCGGAATGTCGACCAGGCGCAAGATCTCGTCTTTCAGCACGACAGCATCGACCTGGCGCGCGTTTTCCTGGTGCAGCCAGCGCAAGCACCAATAGCGTTCCATGTTCGACTGGAAATCGCCATACGCGGCATACGCGGCGTCGAAGGCCGAAACGATGGCGAACAGATTCGCATCGCGCGGCTTGAACGGGGCCACCAGCGGCGCCGTCACGCCATGCTCGGCGCAGGCGATGATTTGCCACTGGTTCACCAGATCCGTATAGCGGCGCAACGGCGAGGTGCTCCACGCGTATTGATCGACGCCCAGGCCCTGGTGCGGCGCCGCATGGGTGACCATGCGCACCTGCATCTTTGCCGCCCAGCTATTGCCACTGCCACCGCCCTGGCTGCGATAGATGCCCGGCACGCCATGGTCGTGCAGCATCTTGCCCCAGGTACTGTTGGCAAAAATCATCAGTTCCGCGACGATCTTGTCGAGCGGCGCGCCACGCTTGCGGCGCGCCACGGTGACGATGTCGTTTTCCACATAGAAATTGAAATCGACGCGGTTATTCTGTTCCGGCTTCAAGCCGAACGCTTCGCGCTTCTTCATGCGGCCCTGCTCCAGCTGCTGCGCCCATTGCCACAGCACGGCAAAATCGGCCTTGTGCGGGTACTCGCCTTCGCCGCTGGCCAGGGTTTCCTCGTTGACCAGGTCATCGAGCTGGTTATGGCGCAAGTTGCTGGCAATCGGCACCAGCTCGGCGCGCGTCTGCGTGCTGACCACGGCCCAGTCCGCTTTCGGGTCCAGCGTGGCGTACAGCGACAGGGCCGGGCACGTCGTGCCTTCCGCGAGCGTGAAAGCATTCACGATTTCGTCCGGCAGCATGGTGATCTTGTCGCCCGGCATGTAGACGGTCGACATGCGCTGGCGCGCCATCTTGTCGATCACGTCTTCCGGGCGGATGCCCAGGCCCGGCGCGGCGATGTGTATACCCACTTTCACGGTGCCATCGGGCAGCGGCTGCACGGAGAAGGCATCGTCGATCTCGGTCGTGGTCACGTCGTCGATCGAGAAGGCGGCCACATCGGCCAGCGGCAGCTTGGCCGTCACGGACGGCACGGGCACGCTCGGGAAGCCGGCGCCTTTCGGGAAGTTTTCGAAGAGGAATTTCGACAGGTGCAAATCTTTCGGTGAAGCAATACCGCCGACAGCCAGCATCAAACGCGGCGGCGTCGTGTGCAATTCCGTGCACGCCGCTTCCAGCGCCTTGTATTCGATGGTGTTCTTGTCCGGCTTGAACAGCAGCTGCAGCACCATGGGCTGCATCGAGGCAGGCAAGCGGTTCTGTTTCAGCTCTTCCACATAGGCGGCTTGCACCAGCGCCTGCTGCTTTTTCTTTTCGATACCGGCCAATGCCGCCTTCAGCGACGCTTCCGGCGCCGCCTTGTAGCGGCCACGGCCTTTCTTGTAGAAATACACGGGCGCCGAATGCAGGGCCAGGATCAGGCCGGCCGCTTCCGGCGGCAACGGTGCGTGGCCGAAATATTCGGCGCCCAGCTCGGCAAAGCCGAACTCGTCTTCGCCTGCCACTTCCCACAGGAAATCGAGGTCGATCTCGGCAGCAACGGCCTTGGCTTGCTCCAGCAGCTCGGCAGGGGATGGCTTTTCATACTGCAGCAGCACATCCTTGACCTTGACCTTGGTGCGCTTGCCGCTGGCCATTTCGACCTGGTACGCTTCACCCGCTTGCGACAGGACCGTGCCGACCTTGAAATCGCCGGATTCTTCAAAAAATAGATTCATTGTTATGCTTTGTTTATTAATGTGTCGGTTGCAACGGTGCGAGTGACGGACGTCAACTCCAGCACCGCCGGCAAAAATACTTCAGTTACCAGCAGCAATCCCTGGTGACGCTGGTACAGGCAGCGGCGGGCAAAAAACAGCGCCTGCTCGCCGGCGCGCTGCCCTTCCAATGCCAGCGCCGCCTGCGCCCGCTGCACCAGCGGGTGGCCGGCGCGCAAGCGGGCAAATTCCAGTTCGCCGCGCCACACCATGCGGTCGCCAAACAAGGTCGTGCCCAGCGAGCGCTCGCCCAGCGCGGAAAACAAGGGCCAGTCCGTGGCCGTCGCCTGCATCGGCACGACGGTATGGCCAAACACGGCCGGTTTGTTATCACAACGCAACAGCACTTCGCGTTCCCATACCCGTCCCGCACGGTGCAAACCAATGATGGCGGCCTCGTCGCTCAAGCAGCGTGCCGTTTCCTGATGCAAACATTGCACGCGAAACGCGCTGCTGTGCGCTTTCAGCTTGGCCGTCAGCGACCCGCCGCCCGTCAGCCAGTGGCGCAAGGCCGGCGGCGCATTGACGGCGTTCACGTGCGCATGCCATTGCGCCTGCCGCAGCGATCCCGGCCTCACTTGGCCGCGTCCGCGTCGATGCCGCAAAATGCCAGCACGGGCGCCAGGTATGCGGCAAATTCGCTGATGCCATGGTCGCTGCCATCGATGACGCACTGCTGCGCCCCCTGATAATGCGCCACCATGTCGCGGTAGTCGAGCACTTCATCGCCCGTGGCGGCAATCAGGAAATAGCGTTGCGGCTCGGTAATTTTCTCTACGGCAAAGGTTCGCAGCTCGTCGATGTATTCGCGCTTGAACTCGAATGGCTTGTCCGAATGAAACTCGGTCGTCACGCCCACATGCTGTTCCAGGTCGATCAGGGGCACGATGGCAGGGTTCAGCAGCACGGCGCGGCAACCGAGCTGCTCCGCCAGCCAGGTAGCGTAATAGCCGCCCAGCGAGGAGCCGATGATCGTCAGGTCGGCCGGCGCCACATCCTTGACCAGCGACAGGGCCAGTTCGATGGCCAGCTTGGGCGAGGCCGGCAATTGCGGGCACAGCCATTCGGCCTCGCGGCCCAGCGCCTGCATCTGCGCGGCCAGCAGGCGCGACTTCATCGACAGGGGCGACGAGCGAAATCCATGCAGGTACAGAATCATCGGCCCAGCGCCTCCAGCAACTTCTGGTGCACGCCGCCAAAGCCGCCGTTGCTCATGACCACGATCTGGTCGCCGGGACGGGCGCTGGCTGCCACGGCGGCCACCAGGGTATCGATGTCTTCGTAGGCGCTGGCAATCTTGCCCAGCGGCGCCAGCGCGTCGCCCAAGCTCCAGCCCAGCGCGGCATGGCTGCCGAAACCGAAGACCAGGTCGGCATCCTTGAGGCTGCCCGGCAGCGCATCTTTCATGGCGCCCAGCTTCATGGTGTTCGAACGCGGTTCCAGCACGGCCAGGATACGGCCAGTGTTGCCTATCTTCTGGCGCAGCCCGCCCACGGTAGTGGCAATGGCCGTCGGGTGGTGCGCGAAATCGTCGTACACGGTAATGCCGTTGACCACGCCACGCACTTCCATGCGCCGCTTGACGCTCTCGAAGCTGGCCAGCGAAGCGCAGGCCTGGGCAATCGGCACGCCCACGTGCCGCGCGGCGGCGATGGCCGCCAGCGCATTGCTGCGGTTGTGCTTGCCCGTGAGCGCCCACGCCACATGGCCTTCCTGCTGGCCATTGAAATACACGTCGAAGCTGCCATCGGCCTGCTCTTGCAGTTGCCAGTTAGCATCTTGACCAAAACTTTCCTTTTCACTCCAGCAACCGCGCGCCAGCACGCGCTGCAGCGACGCTTCGTCGCCGTTGAACACGAGGCGGCCAATGCCGGGCACGGTGCGCACCAGGTGATGGAATTGCGTCTCGATCGCGTGCAGATCGGGGAAGATGTCGGCGTGATCATATTCCAGGTTATTCATGACGGCCGTCTTCGCGTGGTAATGCACGAACTTGCTGCGCTTGTCGAAGAAGGCCGTGTCGTATTCATCGGCTTCGATGACGAAGAAGTCCGAGTCCGCGCTCTTGCCGTCGATTTTGCCGCTGAGGCGGGCGGAAATGCCAAAGTTCATCGGCACCCCGCCGATCAGGAAGCCCGGCGCGTAGCCCGCGTCTTCGAGTATCCAGGCCAGCATGGCCGAGGTTGTCGTCTTGCCATGCGTCCCCGCCACGGCCAGTACCCACTTGTTGCGCAAGATGTGTTCACCGATCCACTGCGGGCCGGATACATACGGCAGGCTGCGGTTGAGGATTTCTTCCACCAGCGGGTTGCCGCGCGAAACCACATTGCCAATCACATACAAATCCGGGTTCAACTTGGTTTGTTCCGGATCAAAGCCCTGGATCAGTTCGATTCCCTGCGATTCCAGCTGGGTGCTCATCGGCGGATACACGTTGGCATCGCAACCAGTGACTTTATGGCCGGCTTCCTTGGCCAGGACAGCCAGGCCGCCCATGAAGGTACCGCAAATGCCGAGAATATGAATATGCATGTGATCAGTGCGAAAGGTGCACGCTTAAGTAAGTAAGACGGTGAGATAAAAAACAGCAAGTGCAGGATTTTACCTGACGCCATGACTTTTTCCGCTTCGGAGTATCATCTCGCTCATGACAAACGATGCATTTGACGATAGCGCGCAGTTGCGCCTGGAAATCGCTGCCGCTGCCGCGCGCCTCGTGGCGCAGGATGGCGCCGACTATGGCAGCGCCAAGCGCAAGGCGGCGCGGCAAGTCCTCGGTGACGCGCCGAACCTGCCCAATATACTGCCTGACAACGACATGATCGAAGAACAGGTGCGGCAATACAATGCCCTGTTCCTGGCCGACAGCCAGCCGGCGCGATTGTTCCAGCTGCGCACGATCGCGCTGCAGGTGATGGAGGCGTTGCAACAATTTCATCCCCTGCTCAGTGGCCCCGTGCTCAATGGCACGGCCGGCCCCCACGACGAGATCTATTTGCAGCTGTTTGCCGAGAGCGCCAAGGAAATCCACATCTTCCTGCTGAATAAAAATGTCGTGCTCGACATGTCGGAAAGCCCGCATTTCAAGGGAGCGCGTTATGATGCGGTCGAGACAGCCAGTTTCTTGTGGAAAAACGAAGGCGTGCACGCGGCCCTGTATGAGCTCGACGATATGCGCGGCGCGCTGAAAGCCAAGGCGGACGGCAAGGTGCTGCGCACCGATATCGCCGGACTGCGCAGCCTGCTGGCCGCCAGCCTCGCCGATGGCGTGCCGGCTGCCGACTAACATTGATATAGATAAAGTTATGACAAAAAAGAATTGGATCGCCTGTGCCATCGTGGCGTTGATGTTTGGCGGCATGGGCGCTTACGTCGGTTTGAGCAAGGAAAAAGCGAAAGAAGCGGAGAAAGATGCGGGACCGCTGACGACCGCCATCGCGCCAGGCGCGACAGGTCCCGTCAACGAGCTGTATGCGCTGTCTCTGCCGGACGCGGCAGGCGCCACGCAAGCCTTGTCGCAGTGGAAAGGCAAGAATTTGCTGGTCAATTTCTGGGCACCGTGGTGCCCGCCGTGCGTGGAAGAAATGCCGGAGTTATCCGAAGTGCAAGGCCACTACGGGGCGAAAAACCTGCAGGTGATCGGTATCGGCATCGATTCGGCCAGCAATATTGCCACTTTTGCCAGCAAGGTCAAGATCGCCTATCCCGTGTATGTGTCCGGCATGAGCGGCACCGACCTGTCGCGCCATTTTGGCAATGCCACGGGCGGTTTGCCCTTTACGGTGCTGATCGGCGCCGATGGCGAAGTCAAAAAGACCTATCTGGGCCGCTTGAAATTTGATCAGTTGCGCGCCGATCTGGATAAATTGTAAATTCGGAGCGTGCTTTTTTCTCTTGCCAATGCGTATCTTTGGCGGCAAAATGCGGAACTTTCGCTAAAACGGTCTTCCATACATGGCAAAAAACCTCCTTCTGCTCAACGGTCCCAACCTGAATTTGCTGGGAACGCGCGAGCCTGAGGTCTACGGCGCCAGCACCTTGGCCGATATCGAGCAGGCAGCAATGGCGCAAGCCATGGCGGCCGGTGCCGACCTGGTTTGCTTTCAAAGCAACCATGAAGGCGCGCTGATCGACCGCATCCATGCCGCGCGAGCGGAAGGGATCGATGCCATCGTCATCAATCCGGGCGGCCTGACCCATACCAGCGTTGCTTTGCGCGATGCGCTGGCCGGGGTCGCCATCCCGTTCGTGGAAGTCCATATCTCGAATATTTATCAACGCGAAACGTTTCGACATCACTCATTTCTCAGCGCGATCGCGCAGGGGACGATCTGCGGCCTGGGTATCGATGGATATCGGTTTGCCATCGACTTTGCGCTTAAAAAACGTTAATCTACGCGATCTGCACGCATTTAGCGCGGCGATAGGTTCTTGGACATCACCGCATCACTCATAAAACAAACTACATTCCTAGGGGTTTTACATGGATCTACGAAAACTCAAGACCTTGATCGACCTGGTCGCCGAATCGGATATCGCAGAGCTGGAAGTTACCGAAGGCGAAAGCAAGGTTCGCATCGTCAAATCGTCGGCCATGCCGCAAAACCAGATGGTCATGATGCAGCCGCAAGGCATGCAAGCCCAATATCAGCCAGCCGCGCCAGCCGCAGCACCAGCGGCTGCTGCCGTCGTGGTCGCCGCCGAGCCAACGGGCTATGTGGTCAAGTCGCCGATGGTCGGTACCTTCTACCGTTCCTCCGCTCCTGGCAGCGCCGCCTATGTTGAAGTGGGCTCGACCGTCAAGGAAGGTGATACCCTGTGCATCATCGAAGCGATGAAGCTCCTGAATGAAATCGACTCCGATAAAGCCGGTGTCGTGACCCAGATCCTGGTCGAAAACGGCCAACCGGTCGAATTCGGTCAACCCTTGTTTGTGATCGGCTAAAACCCAGTCCACACGGCCGGCAACGGCCGTTTGCAGTTTTAGCCCCTCACACTTGTTGTTTCGCCGGCTCGCCGGCTCTCACAGACATACGCGAACCTACCATGTTTGAAAAAATCCTGATTGCCAACCGTGGTGAAATTGCCCTCCGTATTCAGCGCGCCTGCCGCGAAATGGGCATTAAAACGGTTGTAGTCCACTCCGAAGCCGACAAGGACGCGAAATACGTCAAGCTGGCCGACGAATCCGTTTGTATCGGCCCGGCACAGTCGTCCCTGAGCTACCTGAACATGCCCGCCATCATCAGCGCTGCTGAAGTGACGGATGCGCAAGCGATTCACCCAGGCTATGGCTTCCTGTCGGAAAATGCCGACTTTGCCGAACGCGTCGAGAAATCGGGCTTCGTCTTCATCGGCCCCCGCTCCGAATCGATCCGTTTGATGGGCGACAAAGTGTCGGCCAAGCAAACCATGATCAAGGCAGGCGTACCGTGCGTACCCGGCTCGGAAGGCGCGTTGCCGGACGATCCGAAAGCGATCGTGCAAATTGCCCGCAAGATCGGCTACCCGGTCATCATCAAGGCCGCCGGTGGCGGTGGCGGACGCGGCATGCGCGTGGTGCACACGGAAGCGGCCCTGATCAACGCCGTGGCGATGACCAAGACGGAAGCCGGCACGGCCTTCGGCAACCCTGAAGTGTATATGGAGAAGTACCTGGAAAATCCGCGCCACGTGGAAATCCAGATCCTCGCCGACGAACACAAGAACGCCGTCTGGCTGGGCGAGCGCGACTGCTCCATGCAGCGCCGCCACCAGAAAGTGATCGAAGAAGCACCAGCGCCGGGCATCCCGCGCAAACTGATCGAGAAAATCGGCGACCGTTGCGCCGAAGCTTGCCGCAAGATCGGCTACCGCGGCGCCGGCACGTTTGAATTCCTGTACGAAAACGGCGAGTTCTATTTCATTGAAATGAATACCCGCGTACAAGTGGAACATCCGGTTACCGAGATGATCACCGGCATCGACATCGTGCAAGAACAGATCCGCATCGCGGCCGGCGAAAAACTGCGTTTCCGCCAGCGCGACGTCCTGCTGTCGGGCCACGCCATCGAGTGCCGCATCAACGCCGAAGATCCCTTCAAGTTCACGCCATCGCCAGGCAAGATCGTGTCGTGGCATGCACCGGGCGGTCCTGGCATCCGCGTCGACTCGCACGCCTACGCCGGCTACTACGTGCCGCCGCACTACGACTCGATGATCGGCAAAGTGATCGCTTACGGCGCCACGCGCGAGCAGGCGATCCGCCGCATGCAGATCGCCCTGTCCGAAATGGTGGTCGAAGGCATCAACACGAACATCGCCCTGCACCGCGAACTGATGATCGACGCGCGCTTCATCGAAGGCGGCACCAACATTCACTATCTGGAACAGAAACTGGCCGACATGCCGGACCTGGGCAAGAACCTGAATGGCGGCAGCCCCAGCATCGCCAAGAAGTCCGAAATCAAGGCGGGCGCATGAGCTGGACGGAAATCGTCATCGAGATCGCCCGTGACAACGCCGAGGCCATGTCCGACGCGTTGATGGAAGCGGGCGCCCTGTCGGTCTCGGTGGAAGACGCCGATGAAGGCACGGATGCCGAGCAGCCGCTGTTTGGCGAGCCGGGCATGGAACCGAAGGAAGCGGCGTGGGAACGCAGCCGCGTGGTGGCGCTGACGGACGTCGACGCCGACCAGGCTGCCATCGTGGCCGCTGCGGCCCAGGCCGTCGGCATGGCGGAAGTTCCCGCCTTTGCCATGCGCCCCGTCGAAGAGCAGGACTGGGTGCGCCTGACCCAGTCGCAATTCGCCCCGATTCACATCGGCAAGAATATCTGGGTCGTGCCCAGCTGGCACGAGGCACCGGACCCTGACGGCCTGATCCTGGAACTGGATCCGGGCCTGGCCTTCGGCACGGGCAGCCACCCGACCACGCGTTTGTGCATGGAATGGCTGGAAGCCAATCCGGCTCCTGGCAAGACCGTGCTCGACTACGGTTGCGGTTCCGGCATCCTGGCCATGGTGGCCAAGAAACTCGGTGCGCAAACGGTGGCCGGCGTCGACATCGACCCGCAAGCGATCGAATCGGCGCGCGACAATGCCGAACGCAACCAGTGCGAGATCGAATATTTCTTGCCAGACACGTTTGCCACTTCGGCACACGCCACGGCCAAGTTTGACATCGTCGTCGCCAACATCCTGTCGAGCCCATTGAAGCTGATGGCGCCGATGCTGTCGGGCCGTGTCGCCGATGGCGGCGCGCTGATCCTGTCCGGCGTGCTGGCACGCCAGGCGGAAGAAGTGGCCGCTGCCTACGCACCATTCATCCAGCTGGGTGTGTGGGCCGAGCAAGATGGCTGGGTGGCCCTGCATGGCCGCCTGGGCAGCACGCAAGCACCTGCGCCCCGCGCGGAAGGTGCATAAGCACAGCAATGGCCCTCGCCACCAAATGCCCCCATTGCAACACGATATTTCGGGTCGCTGCTGACCAATTGAAGTTACGTGGGGGCATCGTGCGCTGTGGTACGTGCAGGGAAGTGTTTGACGGCAATGCCGCGCTGATCGATCCAGCTGCGGCATCGCCGTTTTTAACGTCCGCTCCCGGCACTGCCGCTCCCCTGCCAACCAGTTATCCGGCCGACAACAGCCTGCCGTCCGCCACGGACGACGAACCCATTTATTCCCTCGACTTCGACACCTCGTTCGACCCGTTCGGCATCCTGCCGGAAACGGCGCAGCTCAAGGAGAACGAAGACGATGGCGAGCACATCGAGCTGGACCTCGACGTGGCACTGCCTGACGAGGCGCTGGCCGACACGCCTGCCGCCGCACCGCTCGACCTGCCTGAATCTGCTGCAACACCGGCAGAGCTGCCCGAACCACCGTTGCCCCAGCCGATGGCGCCCTTCAAGCGCCGCCAGATCGATGACGCGCCCGCCTTCGCCACGTATTTGCGCGATAGCCGCCGCGAACCGAACCTGGAAACCGGCGCCGCGCCGGCATTGCCTGCCGCCGAAAAAGTCAGCCTGGACAAGCCCTTGCCGGCTGCGCATGCCGCAGCCAGCGCTGCGCGCCGGGAACCGACCCTGGCCGACCATTCCTTCACGCCACTGCCCGCCGCCCCCATCGCAGCGGATCCGGACGAAGAGCAGGAGGAGCCAGTCCTGCCGCCGGCCGACGACGAGCCGGCCTTTGTGACCTTGGGCCGGCGCCGCGAACAGAGCGGCAAGGCCTTGCGCGTGGCCATGGCCGCCGGTTCGGTGGTGCTGCTGCTTTTATTATTCCTGCAAGTGATGACCACCTTCCGCAATCCGCTGGCGGCGCAGTTTCCGCAGTGGAAGCCTACCCTGGTCGCGCTGTGCAAGCTCAGCGGCTGCCAGGTCGACTTGCCGGCGCAGATCGAGGCGCTGGCCATCGAACAAGGCGAGTTGCAGACCTTGAAGGACCAGACTTTCTCCTACGTCTCGCTGCTGCGCAACCAGAGCCGCAGCGTGCAAGCCTGGCCCAGCATCGAACTGATACTCAACGACGCCAATGACAAGCCGGTCTTGCGCCGCGTGATCGCGCCGCGCGACTACCTGCCGGCCACGATCGACGTGAGCACGGGGTTTGCGCCGCGCTCGGAACAAACCATCAAACTGTACTTTGCATTAGACCAGCTCACGGCGTCTGGCTACCATATCGCCATCTTTTACCCTTAACAGACACTATCATGACCAAAACATCGCTGATCTGCGGCTCGCTTGCCACCGACACCATCATGCAATTCCCCGGCCGCTTCGGCGAATCCCTGCTGGCCGACCAGTTGCACAAAGTAAACGTGTCCTTCCTCGTGCCCACCATGCGCACGGAGTTCGGCGGCTGCTCGGGCAACATCGCCTACAGCCTGAAAATGCTGGGCGGCGACCCGCGCATCGTCGGCGTCATGGGGCAAGATAGCGCCGCCTACCTGGAACGCCTGCAAAAGCTGGGCATTTCCACCGCCAACATCCTCATCAAGGCCGACAGCTACAACGCGCAGTGCTTCGTCACGGCCGATGCGGACAATAACCAGATCAATGCCTTCCACCCGGGCGCCATGTCGTTTGCGCATGAAAACCCGATCGCCAATGCGGGCCCGGCCAAGGTGGCCATCATTTCGCCGGACGGCGACCAGGGCATGCTCAAGCACGCCGCCGACCTGGCCGGGCTGGGCATCCCATTCATGTTCGACCCGGGTCAACAGTTGCCACGCTTCAATGGCGAACAGTTGATCGACTTCATCAACAAAGCCACGTATGTATCGGCCAACGATTATGAGATGGAAATGTTGATGGAACGCACGGGATTGACCCTGCCGGACATCGCCAGCCGCCTGGAAGCGCTGATCGTCACGCGTGGCGAAAAAGGGTCGGAAATCTATACGGACGGCAAGCGCATCGACATTCCTGTCGTGACCGCCAAAGAAGTGCTGGACCCGACCGGCTGCGGCGACGCCTACCGTGCCGGCTTGCTGTTCGGTATCACCAACGACCTGGGCTGGGAAACCAGCGGCCGTCTGGCCAGCCTGCTGGGCGCCATCAAGATCGCCACCCAGGGCGCGCAAAACCACGTGTTTACGCCGGAGAGCATCGCCGACCAGTTCGAAGCGGCGTTCGGTTACCGCTATTAGTATGTAGTCCGGTCGGCTTGCGCCGAAGCGCCAGGCCGACCTTCTCGCATTACCTCACCACAATAATCATCCCCACCAGCACCTGCGCGATCTGCAGCAGAATCAAAGCCACCAGCAGCGACAGATCCAGGCTGCCGACCAACGGCACCACCTTGCGTATCGGACGCAGCAGGGGCTCATTCAAGGCCCGTACAAACGGCGCCAGCGGCGCATGCGGGTTGACCCAGCTGAAGATGGCTTCGATGATCAGCAAGGCCATGAAACCGTAGAGTATCCATTGCAGGAAGCGTTGCAGCGACTTGAGCAGCACCACTTCGACGGGATAGCCGGAAATAAACAGCACCGAGCTGGCCAGCAGCACGATCAGGAAGGCGCCGATCAGGCTGGCCCAGTCATACCCGCCCACACCCGGCACCACGCGGCGCAGGGGGCGCACCAGCCAGTCGGACAATTGAAACGTGAATTGCGCCACCGACGAAGGCGGCCGCACGCGCACCGCCTGCATCCAGAAGCGCAGCAGCAACACGCCGCCCAGCAAGGTGGCGATGGTATCAACGATCAATGTAAGGATAACGATCAGCACGACTAATTCTCCAAAAAAAAACCGCTGTGTGATTGAGTCACACAGCGGCGTGTTGCCTCATCCAGGCACCCGTATCGTTGGAATTACGATGGGCGGGTGCTGGTTGGGAATGGCCAGGCTGCAGCCGGTGCCAACACGGTTTTTGCTACAGGTGCGATAGGTGCCGATGGTTTGGCGACAGGAGCTGCCTTCTTCGGCGCGGCCTTTTTAGGCGCGGCCTTCTTGGCGGCTGGCTTGGCGGCCACGGCGGCTGGTGCCGCTGGGGCTGCTGCCGACGCTGCTGCAGGTGCTGCTGCCACGACTGGCGCTGCGGCTGGCTTGGCGGCAGGTTTCGCTGCTGCTTTCGCTGCCGGCTTCGCTGCCACCTTGGCGGCTGGCTTGGCTGCAACTTTTGCTGCTGGCTTCGCTGCTACCTTGGCCGCTGGCTTCGCTGCAGGTTTTGCTGCAGCCTTGGCGGCAGGTTTCGCTGCTGCTTTGGCTGCCGGCTTGGCTGCGACTTTCGCTGCTGGCTTGGCGGCAACTTTCGCTGCCGGCTTCGCTGCTACCTTGGCCGCTGGCTTGGCTGCAGCTTTTGCTGCTGGCTTCGCTGCTACCTTTGCCGCTGGCTTGGCTGCAGCTTTCGCTGCTGGCTTCGCTGCCGGTTTGGCTGCTGCTTTTGCCGCTGGCTTGGCTACCGCTTTTGCCGCTGGCTTCGCTGCAGCTTTTGCTGCTGGCTTGGCTGCTGCTTTGGCGGCCGGCTTCGCTGCTGCCTTGGCGACGACTTTTTTCGCTGCTGGCTTGGCTGCCGCTTTGGCGGCCGGTTTCGCTGCTGCCTTGGCTGCAGGTTTCGCTGCGGCTTTTTTCACTGCTGGCTTGGCTGCAGCTTTTGCTGCTGGCTTGGCGGCTGCCTTGGCGACGACTTTTTTCGCTGCTGGCTTGGCTGCTGCCTTGGCGGCCGGTTTCGCTGCTGCCTTGGCTGCTGGCTTCGCTGCAGCTTTTTTCACTGCTGGCTTGGCTGCTGCCTTGGCCGCTGGTTTTGCAGCGGCTTTTGCTGCTGGCTTGGCGGCCGGTTTGGCTGCGGCTTTTTTCGCTACAGGCTTGGCTGCTGCCTTGGCTGCAGGTTTCGCTGCAGGTTTTGCTGCTGCCTTGGCCGCTGGTTTCGCTGCGGCTTTCGCTACTGGCTTGGCAGCCACTTTTGCTGCAGGCTTGGCTGCGGCTTTGGCGGCTGGTTTTGCGGCTGGTTTCGCTGCGGCTTTGGCAGCTGGTTTAGCGGCAACCGTCTTTGCTGCGGCTGCCGGTTTCTTCGCGGCAGGAGCAGCCTTGGCGGCTGGTTTCTTTACTTCTGATTTCTTAGCGGCTGTTGCCATTTGTCTCTCCTTCATCTGAGATGAGAAATTTAAGCTACAAGATTTAAACCCGTCCGACCCACCACAGGGATAGGCCAGGCGAATTATTCATCGGCACAAACGGTCGTTTGCGCTAATGAATTCGGCACCAGCTGAACTGCTGCAACTCCTCACGTTTGCAGCACTTCAGCCATCGTCGGTGCCACCCTGCTTTATCTCGCAGCTGGTGGCAAAGTCTGAATTCGGTCATTCGTTTTCGATGCCGTGCGTTTTTTCGCTCCTCGCATCGCGCTCGCTACAACACCGATGCGTCAAATAAAAAACCGCCATGCCTGAAAAAATTCGGGCACGGCGGCAGACGAAAACGGTGTGGTTTTGTGCATATCCGTGTAAATCTGTATCCCTGTTTTGCGAGGTTTTTTCGCTACCGCGCTGGTTAAAAAACCCCGCATTCTAACGCTCGCATTTGCAATCTCATAAAGTACACGAAAACCTTGTCAATGCGCAACCGGCACGACACGTTTTCGCCCGCTTTTTTGCACGTTACGCGTGCTATCGCACAATCGCGCGCCAAATGCCGCCGCCAGCGTGTCCGGAAACGATATTTACTAGCTGTCTCGCGCGCATTGGCGCCATCAAAAAAATGCGTCGCGGCGCGCGCGATGCGGCGAAAAAATGGCCGCACTTTTCTGTGCCGTCGCATGCGATGCACATGCGCCGCCGCGCCGCTGCGCGCCACGAAAAAGCGGCTAACAAAAAGCGGCATGCGATGCCGCAGCCTGTCTCCAGAACGGTGGCGGCGGGCTGGATAAAAACAGGCCAGGCTAGCGCGCGCCATTGGACGACGCGAGCCGGGAGAGGGCCAGCGCAGTATCGATGAAGGCGCGCAGTTTGGGCTGGCTCTGGGTACGGGCAGGAAAATACAGGAACAATCCACTCGTCGGCGGCACGTAGTTTTCAAGCACCCGCAGCAAGCTGCCGCTTGCCAGGTCACCTTCGATTTCCACATCCGGTATATACGCCAGGCCCAGACCCGAGCGGGCGAAATCGGCGATCAGCGTGGTGTCGTTGACGACCAGGGGCGCGCCGGTTTCCACCAGAAATTCCTCGCCATCGCGCACGAAGCGCCAGCGGTGCAAGGCGCCGGAAGTGTGGAAGCGGTAGGCCAGCGTGTCGTGGCGCACCAGGTCTTCCGGGATCAGCGGCTGCCCTTTCCGCTCGAAGTAGCCGGGCGCGCCAACCACGGACCAGCGCAAGTCCCCCGTCAGGCGCACCGCCACCATCTCCTGCTCCACGGACTGTCCCAGGCGGATGCCGGCGTCGTAACCGTGCGCCAGCAGATCGACCGCGCCATCGTCGAGCGACAGGTCGATGGTCACGTCAGGATAACTGCTGCGAAAACGCGGTATCAATGCGCGCATGACCAGCGCGCCCAGCGCGCGCGGTACCGTCAGCCGCAGATGGCCGGCGGGCCGGTCGCGAAACATGGTCAGCGCGGCGAAGGCGTCATCGATCTGCCGGGTAGCGCCGGCCAGGCTGGCGTACAGGCCCGCGCCGGCTTCGGTGAAGGCGACATTGCGCGTATTGCGCTTGAAGAGCAGCACGCCATGCTGGCGCTCCATCACCTTGACCGCCTTGCTGACGGCCGTCACCGTCACGCCAAGCTGCAGTGCCGCGGCGCTGAAACTTTTGCGCTCGGCGACCGCGAGAAAGGTACGGATACCATCGAGAGAGTTATTTTTCATGCGCGCTCACGCAGTCAATAATGAACCTGAAGTTTAAAGCCTATCGCCGCTGCTGTACTATTTCTCTGCAATTGAACGCCATATGATGGTCGCTCCCTACCTCTCCCCCAAAGGAAGCACCATGTCTCTCCTCATGCCGGCAATCGTCGGCGACTACCTTACCGCCGAAAACCATCACGATAGCGACGCCGTGGCGCAGTGCTTCGCAGCCGATGGCGCCGTGCATGACGACGGTCATGCGTACGCGGGCCATGCCGCCATCAAGGCCTGGAAGGAAGCTGGCAGCAAGCAGTACGGCGCCACCGTCAGCCCCACCTCGGCCGACACCCGGGGCGCGCGCTGCGTGGTCACCAGCAGCGTCAGTGGCAATTTCCCCGGCAGCCCGCTGGAGCTGCGCTTTGCCTTCACGCTCGCCAGCAACCGCATCCAGACCCTGGAGATCAGCGCATGAATACCGATTTCAAGGACAAGCGCGTGCTGATCACGGGCGGCACCAAGGGCATGGGCGAGGCGACGCTGAAACTGATGCTCGAGCGCGGCGCGCGCGTGGCGACCACGGCGCGCGCCGCCAGCGGCAGCTTGCCGGTCGGCGTGCATTTCATCGCGGCCGACCTGCGTACCCGCGTGGGAACCGACACGCTGATCCGGGAAGCGCTGGCCAGCCTGGGCGGGGTCGATATCCTGATCAATAACGTGGGCGGTTCGACGGCCGCGGGCGGCGGCGCACTGGCCCTGGACGACGATGCCTGGCAAGACGCGCTCGATGGCAACCTGCTTGCCGCCGTGCGCCTCGACCGCGCCCTGCTGCCGGCGATGGTGGCACGCCGATACGGGGTGATCATCCACATCTCGTCGATCCAGCGCAGCCTGCCGCTGTACGAGTCGACGCTGGCGTATGCGGCCGCCAAGGCTGCACTGAGCAACTACAGCAAGGGGTTGTCGAAGGAATTCGGCCCGCAGGGCATCCGCATCAATACCGTCTCGCCGGGCTTCATCGAAACCACGGCGGCCCACGCGATGATACGGCGCTGGGCCGGCCACGCCGGCATCACCGAAGATGCGGCCCGCCAGAAGCTGATGCAGACGCTGGGCGGCATTCCCATCGGCCGCCCGGGCAAGCCGGAAGAAGTGGCCGAACTGGTTGCCTTTCTGGCCTCGGACCGCGCCGCGTCGATCCACGGCGCCGAGTATGTGATCGACGGCGGCACCATCCCGACCGTCTAAGCCCGCTGCAACAAGCGCTCCACATGGCAAAAGGCCCCGCATCCGCGAGGCCTTTGTGACATGACTGGTAACGCTATCGGCTGGCTTATTCCCAGTTCAGCGCGCCGCCGGTCTGGTATTCCGTCACGCGCGTCTCGAAGAAGTTGCGTTCCTTCTTCATGTCGATCATCTCGCTCATCCATGGGAATGGATTTTCCTCCTGGGCGAACAGCGGCTCGATGCCGATCTGCTGCGCGCGGCGGTTGGCGATGAAGCGCAGATAGCCCTTGAACATCGGCGCATTCAGACCCAGCACGCCGCGTGGCATGGTGTCTTCCGCGTACGCGTATTCCAGTTCCACGGCCTTCATGAACAGGTCCTTGATCTCTTCGCGGAAGGCGGCCGTCCACAGCTGCGGGTTTTCCATCTTGATCGTGTTGATCAGGTCGATGCCAAAGTTGCAATGCATCGATTCATCGCGCAGGATGTACTGGTACTGCTCGGCAGCGCCCATCATCTTGTTCTGGCGGCCCAGCGCCAGGATCTGCGTGAAGCCGACGTAGAAGAACAGGCCTTCCATCAGGCAGGCAAACACGATCAGGGACTTCAGCAGCTTCTGGTCGTTTTCCACCGTGCCGGTGACGAACGCCGGGTCGGTCAGGGTGTTGATGAACGGGATCAGGAATTCATCCTTATCGCGGATCGACTTGACTTCGTTGTAGGCGTTGAAGATCTCGCCTTCGTCCAGACCCAGCGATTCGACGATGTACTGGTAGGCGTGCGTATGGATCGCTTCCTCGAACGCCTGGCGCAGCAGGTACTGGCGGCATTCCGGCGCCGTGATGTGGCGGTAGGTGCCCAGCACGATGTTGTTGGCGGCCAGCGAGTCGGCCGTCACGAAGAAGCCCAGGTTGCGCTTGACCAGGCGGCGCTCGTCGTCCGTCAGGCCATTCGGGTTCTTCCACAGTTCGATATCGCGCTGCATGTTGACTTCCTGCGGCATCCAGTGGTTGGCGCAGCCGGCCAGGTATTTGTCCCACGCCCATTTGTACTTGAACGGCACCAGCTGGTTGACGTCCGTCTTGCCGTTGATGATGCGCTTGTCGTCGGCATTCACGCGGCGCGCCACTTGCTCGGCGTTCGCTTCGGACGGCTCGGCACCTGCCGACAGGTTCAATTCGGTATTTCCCAGTGGCGCTTGCTGCGCCGGACGCGGCACAGCTGCCGACGTGGTTTCATCATCCCAAGACAACGACATATTCTTCTTCCTTTCCATGCCGGCGAGCCGGCGATCCGCAACAGGCCCGTTGTATCGGACAATGCGGACATTGACAACATTGAATCAGCCCGGCCGTGCCGGGCTGACAACTAAAATCTTACTGGCAGGCTTCGCATTCCTCAAAGCCATCGTCACCCGGACGCAGGTAGCAGGCTTCGCCATCGGCGTCGTCCGCTGCCGCTGCCACTACCGGCGCCACGGCCACTGCTGCTGCCGCCACGACGGCTGCCTGGGCGCTGGTTTGTGCACTTTGGGCGCTGGCCGACATGCCACCGTCGACTGCCACGGCGTTCAGGGCGCCCGTCTTGGAGGTCGATTTCTCCATGTGGGTAGCGGCGATGGTACGCAGGTAATAGGTGGTTTTCAGGCCACGCAGCCATGCCAGCTTGTAGGTTTCGTCCAGTTTCTTGCCCGATGCGCCAGCCATGTAGATGTTCAGCGACTGGGCCTGGTCGATCCACTTCTGGCGACGCGAAGCCGCTTCCACCAGCCAGCTTGGCGACACTTCGAAGGCCGTGGCATAGATATCGCGCAGGTCTTGCGGGATGCGGTCGATCTTCACCAGCGAGCCGTCGAAGTACTTCAGGTCCGAGATCATGACTTCATCCCACAGGTCGCGCGCCTTCAGGTCGCGCACCAGGTAGCCGTTGATTTCGGTGAATTCGCCCGACAGGTTCGATTTTACGTACAGGTTCTGGAACGTCGGCTCGATACAGGCCGAGACGCCGATGATGTTCGAAATCGTCGCCGTCGGGGCGATCGCCACGCAGTTCGAGTTGCGCATGCCGAACTTGGCGATGCGTTCGCGCACCGGGGTCCAGTCCATGGCCGACGAGGAATCGACTTCCAGGTAGCCGCCGCGCTCTTCGGCCAGCAGTTTGACCGAGTCTTGCGGCAGGATGCCACGGTCCCACAGCGAACCTGCATACGATTCATAGCGGCCGCGCTCTTCGGCCAGTTCCGTCGACGCCAGGTAGGCGTAGTAGCAAACGGCTTCCATCGAGGTGTCGGCAAACGACACGGCGGCGTCCGAGGCGAACGGGATGCGCATCATGTGCAGGCAGTCCTGGAAGCCCATCACGCCCATGCCGACCGGACGGTGGCGCATGTTCGAATTGCGCGCCTTGTCAACGGCGTAGTAATTGATGTCGATGACGTTGTCGAGCATGCGCATGGCGGTACGGATGGTCTTGGCCAGCTTGACGTGATCGAGCTTGCCTTCCTTCATGTGCGCCGGCATGTTCACGGAACCGAGGTTGCAGACGGCGATTTCATCGCTGCTGGTGTTCAGGGTGATTTCCGTGCACAGGTTCGAGCTGTGGACGACGCCGACGTGCGACTGCGGGCTGCGGATGTTGCAAGGGTCCTTGAACGTGATCCATGGGTGGCCCGTTTCAAACAGCATCGACAGCATCTTGCGCCACAGGTCCAGCGCGGCGATCTTCTTGAAGACGCGGATTTCGCCGGCGGCGGCCTTGGCTTCATAGCCCACGTAAGCCTGTTCAAAAGCCTTGCCGACCTTGTCGTGCAGGTCTGGCGTGTCCGACGGCGAGAACAGGGTCCATTCGCCTTTTTCCATGACGCGCTTCATGAACATGTCGGGAATCCAGTTCGCCGTGTTCATGTCGTGCGTGCGGCGGCGGTCGTCGCCCGTGTTCTTGCGCAGGTCAAGGAATTCCTCGATATCCATGTGCCAGGTTTCCAGGTAGGCGCAAACGGCGCCCTTGCGCTTGCCGCCCTGGTTGACTGCCACGGCCGTGTCATTCACCACTTTCAGGAACGGCACCACGCCTTGCGACTTGCCGTTGGTGCCCTTGATGTGGGCGCCCAGGGCGCGCACTGGCGTCCAGTCGTTACCCAGGCCGCCGGCAAACTTGGCCAGCAGCGCGTTGTCCTTGATGGCGTCGTAGATGCCTTCCAGGTCATCCGAGACGGTGCTCAGGTAGCACGACGACAGCTGCGAGCGCAGGGTGCCCGAGTTGAACAGGGTCGGCGTCGAGCTCATGAAGTCGAACGAGGACAGCAGGCTGTAGAACTCGATGGCGCGCGCTTCGCGGTCCGCCTCGTTCAGCGCCAGGCCCATGGCCACGCGCATGTAGAACGCTTGCGGCATTTCGATGCGCACGTCCTGGATGTGCAGGAAGTAGCGGTCATACAGGGTTTGCAGGCCGATGTAGCCGAATTGCAAGTCGCGGTCGGCCACGATGGCTTTGGCCAGGCGTTCCAGGTCGAAGCTGGCGAGTACCGGGTTCAGCAGCTCGGCGGCGATGCCCTTGGCGATGTATTGCGGGAAATACGTCAGGTATTCGGCGGCAGCGGCCGCTTGCGGCACTTCCTTGCCGAACACTTCCTTGCGCACCGTGTGCAGCAGGATGCGGGCCGTGACCTGGCTGTAGGCCGGGTCTTTTTCCATCAGCGCGCGCGCCGCCAGAATGGCCGACTTGTGCAGCTCTTCGACGGGCACGCCGTCGTACAGGTTTTTCACTGTTTCAGCCAGGATGGCGTCGGCATCGACGTGCTTTTCCAGGCCGGCGCAGGCGGCGTTGATCAGGTCGCGCACTTCCTGCATGTCCAGCAGGCGGCGCACGCCGTTGTCGGTGACGTTCAGCTGGGGCGCGGTGACTTGCGCGGAGGCGCCTTGCGCTTCCTTCTGCAGGCGGCGCTCTTCCATGTGCTTGGCGCGGTACAGCACGTAGGCACGCGCCACGTCGTGTTCGCCCGAACGCATCAGCGACAGTTCCACCTGGTCTTGCACGTCTTCGATATGGAAGGTGCCGCCGCCCGGATGGCGGCGCACCAGCGCGGCGACGACGCCGTCGGTCAGTTGTTCCACCAGTTCGCGGATGCGTGCCGAGGCTGCGCCCTGGCCGCCGTTAACGGCCAAAAACGCCTTGGTCATGGCGATGGCGATCTTCGAAGGCTCAAATGCCACCACCGCGCCGTTGCGGCGGATGATGCGATAGTCGCCCAATGCCGCGCCCGTGCTCGCCACACTGTTGGCCGCGCCTGGCGCTGGCGATACTGGCGTTGGATGGATGGAAATATCTTGTGGTGATTGCATTGAAGCTCCCGTTGTCAGCTAAAGTCAGCCTGCAGTTTTGCTGCCGCGTGTGTTGTTGAATAGAACGCCCGATGGTCAGGGTTTCTTCAGGTATTTGTTGCTAAATAGTAAATTCATAGTGCATAAAACAGGTCAGTATCCATCTCGCCACACCGCACTGCCCGGCTGGCGCGAAACACGATCAAGGGTGATAAACCGCCAGTTCCAGTGCTTTATCAGCAATCCGGATAGCTTTGACAATAATTCTGAAAACGTCTGTGATGGCACTAGATATAGTCTTTACATCCAACTTCTGCACTAATTGTAGTACCCATCGAAGGGTGATGCAATAGTTTTCCGGCATCCGCCAGCGTAATTTTTTGTCTTTTCTTATACGATTTCGGTTGACTTTTCAGGGCATGGATGGAAAGCCCAATCCCCGCGAAGTAAGCGCTAACGCAGGCTGCCCGCGCAAGGTTTCCAGCCAGCATACTTGGTAAAAATGCCAGTCAAAAAACGGTCCCGGATCCGTCTTCCTTCCCGGCGCGATATGCTCGTGGCCGCGCACCTGGGACAGCCCGTAGCGCGCCGCCAGCGCCACCGTCAGCGCCGCCAGGACATGGTATTGCCGCCGCTGAAAGGGCACATCGTCCGCGCCTTCCATTTCGATACCGATGGAATAGCCATTGCACTGCGGACGTCCCTCGAAGGTGGACGCGCCGGCATGCCAGGCACGTTTATCAGCAGAAACATATTGCAGCAACGCACCATCGCGCCGCACAAAAAAGTGCGCCGAGACTTGCAAGCCACGCAGGTCGGCGAAAGAAGGATCGGCATTATAATCTACCCGGCCCGTAAACAAGTCCGACACATGCGGTCCGCCAAAGTGGCCGCCCGGCAAGCTGATGTTATGGATCACCAGCAAATCGACTTGCGCGCCGTCCGGTCGCGCATCGTAGTATTGGGAGTCATAGCGCAGCGCGCCATCGCACCAGCCGTCTTCATCTATCGTCCATGCGCTCATCAAGTAGGGCTTCCTGTATCGTCAATTTCTGCATGCGGTAACGCAACTGGCGCACGCTCAGGCCCAGTTGGCGTGCCGCCCGCGCGCGGTGGTAGCGCGCCTGCACCAGCGCCAGCATGATCATGTCGCGCTCGGCCTGGCGCAAATACATGTCCAGCGGCAAGACGGGGGGCACGCCATACGCCGCCATGCCGGGCAGGCACAGTTGCCGCTCCGGCAAGGCCGGCGGCGCCCGCGACGGCATGCTGCCCACCGCCGGCGGCAAGGCCAGCCCCTCGAGCGCGATCACGCCGCCGTCGGCAAAGGCCAGCGCCCGCTCCAGCACGTTTTCCAGTTCGCGCACATTGCCGGGAAACGCATACGCGGCAAGGGCCGCCAGCACGGGCGGCGCCAGGCTCACTGCCCGGCGCGGCGACAGGCGCGCGAGGATCACCTCACATAATACCTGCAGATCGCCGCGCCGTTCGCGCAGCGGCGGCAGTGCCAGCTCGATCACATTCAGGCGGTAAAACAGGTCCTGGCGAAACGTCCCGGCCGCCACGCCGCGCCCCAGGCCATGCTGGCTGGCGCACAGGATGCGCACGTCGACTGCCTCGTCAGTACTGCCGCCCAGCTTGCGCACGCGGCGCTCCTGCAGCACGCGCAACAGTTTCACCTGCATGGCCAGCGGCAGGTCGTCGACTTCGTCGAGCAGCAGGCTGCCACCGTGGGCTGCCTGGAACAAGCCTTGGCGTTCGTGCAGCGCGCCCGTATAGGCGCCCGGGCGGCAGCCGAAGAATTCCGCTTCCATCAGCGCTTCGGGAATGGCGCCACAGTTGACGGCGATAAACGGGAAGCTGGCGCGCGCGCCCTGCGCATGGATGGCGCGCGCCGCCAGTTCCTTGCCCGTGCCCGATTCGCCGCGGATGGCCACCGGCGCGCCACAGTGGGCGATGCGGCCGATCTGCGCGCGCAGCGCCTGCATGGGCAGCGAGTTGCCGCTCAGTTGCGGCGCCGGCGGCATGCCGGCGGCGGTGACGGTCTGCGGGCTGGGACGGGACATGGGAGCGCGCCTTTCTGCAATGGCGGCGACGAACCGCCTGCTGCAGATGCTACGCCGGACGGGTGCCGGAGGCCGTTACGATACGGATGAGCAACGCGCGCCGGCACGCCCTTACAAGGTGGCGTGCGCGTGGCTGCAGTAATCGTGGCCCTTGGCCTGCACGTTTTCGGAGGCCGGGTAGTACACGCCGCAATGGGCGCAGCACAGCATCAGTTCGGCATCAGGCAATTCCTGCGGCCGGCCCGGCGGCGCAAACGGATTCGGCTGCTGTTGCTGCTGCGCGCGGGCCCGTTGCTGCATGCTCCGGATCTTGCTGCGGATAGCGAACAGCACCAGGAATACCAGCGCCAGCCAGAATAAAACACGTGTCATGCGAATCCTCGGTGTAAAACCACTTCCAGTACAAAACGGCTGCCGACATAGGCCAGCAGCAAGGTGGCGAAACCGGCCAGGGTAAAACTCAGGGCCGTCTTGCCGCGCCAGCCGCGAAAGCGGCGGCCTGCCAGCAGCGCGGCAAACAACAGCCACGACAGCATGGTAAACACGGATTTGTGATCCCAGTTCAGGGCCTTGCCAAATAGTTGTTCGGAAAACACGATACCCGACAGCACGGTCAGGCTCAGCAGAATGAAGCCCAGGCCGATCATGCGGAACAGCAGTTTTTCCATCGTCAGCAGGGCTGGCAACTGGTCCAGCGCCGTGCCGATGAAGCCGCGGCTTTCGCTGCGCGTATGCAAACGCGATTCCTGCAGCGCCATCAGCACGGCGTGGAAGGCGGCAATCGTCAAGGTGCTGTAGGCAAGCACGGCCACGGCAATGTGCCAGCCGAAGACGGCCGACTTGCCTTCCATGTTGACCTGGCTGCCAGGAAAGGCCCAGGCCAGGCCGATGGCGAGGACGGCGCTGGGCATGACCATGCGGCGCAGTCCGTCCAGGCTGAAATTGCGGTTCTCTATCCAGTAGGCGCCCACCGAGACCCACAGCGCGGCCGACAGCATGGCGGAAAAACCGAAGCGCAAGGTGCCCGGCGCCATCAGGTCGAACCACAAGGTGGCGGCGTGCGCCAGCCAGGCAACGCCGGTCAGGCCGGCAATGAGCCGGGCACGGGACGAGGGAAGCACCGCGCACGCCGCGTACAACAGCGCGGCGATGAAAAAGAAATAGATCTGCATAGTTTAAGTTTACACCATAGCCGACAAGCGCGATTCAGGCGACAGCCCGGTGACAGGCACGACGCCGCCATCCAATGCCGCAAGCCTGCCATGATATCGCGCCTGAGGCATGACGGGGTGGCGCACCCTCAAGATTTCGGCAATCTTTCACGCTACCTGTATATATTAGTATGCCGCAAAAAAATGATGGCCCGCTTAAGCGGGCCATCGGGCATTGCCAATATCCGGTTTACTTCACGTTCAGGCTCTTTTTCGCCTGCTCCAGCAAGTCGGTCTTGACCCAGTCCTTGGCCACGGGCGGTTTCGTCATGCGGCCCACGCCCGTTTTCACCATCACGTCCGTGGTGGTCTGGATATGCTCGGGCGAGATATCATACGAATACGGCGAATTGCTGATCGCGTCGTCGAAGTCATCCTTCGTGATCTGGCCGCGGAACACGACTTCGCGCACATACTTTTCCGCCGTCGCCTTGTTGTCGATAAAGGTCTTGGTGGCTTCGACGAAGCAGCGCATGAATTTTTCCGCCACGGGACGGCGTTCCTTGTAGAACTTTTCCGTCATCACCATGGTCCGCACGGGTTCGCCGATCGGCGTGTCGTACGGTTTGATGACTTCGGTGCCGAAACCCTTGTTGATGGCCTGCGACGATTGCGGCTCGGACTGCATCATGGCGTCGATATTCTTGCCCATCAGCGCCTGGTTCAAGTCGGCGTAGGCCAGGAATACCAATTGCACATCCTTGCCCTTGGTTTCGGAATACGTCAGGCCAGCTTGCGACAGCTCGGCCAGCAGCAGCACTTCCTGGATGCCGCCGCGCGTCACGCCCACGCGCTTGCCCTTGAGTTCCTTGACGCTGGCAATCTTTTGCCCCGCCCCGCCCACCAGGCGCGCGCCGCCCTTGGCAAAACCGGCCACCACGTAGATGGGCGCGCCGCCGGCGCGGCCGGAAATGGCCGCTTCGGACGCCGTCGCCCCCACGTCCAGTTCGCCCGCGATAATCGCCTGCATCACGTCGAGGCCCTTGGCGAACACATGCTCCTCAACCTTGATGCCGCACTTGGGCGCGATTTCCTTGATGTACGACACGGCACCGTAATGGGCGAATTTCAAGTTACCCAGGCGCACGACTTCCTGCGCCTGGACGGCACCCATGCCGAAGGCCAGCATGAGGGCGGCGGCAATACCGGTCTTCAAGGTTAATTTCTTACGCATCGGGTTCTCCTGTGGTGGTTGGTGTGTGCCCGCAAGGGCAAAGCTACGCGAAACACTGCTCTTATTATCAAGAGATAGTACCGCGTGTTGGAGCCAGGGCAACATTTTTTTGCCGGCAGCCACGCTGCCGGCGTTATGACGACCGTCTGTTGCTACTGTCCCGCCAGCGCCACCACGGGGTCGAGTCCCGACGCCTTGCGCGCCGGCATGAAGCCAAACACCAGCCCCGTCACCACGGCGCAGGCAAACGCGCCGGCGATGGCGCTCAGGGAAAAGATCACCGGCACGTCCCATACCAGCAGCAGGCCGGCCACCGTCACGCCAACCACGATGCCGGCCACGCCGCCCACCACCGACACCAGCACGGCTTCGGTGAGGAACTGGCGCAGGATATCGCGCCGGCGCGCGCCCGTCGCCATGCGGATGCCGATTTCGCGCGTGCGCTCGCGCACCGTCATCAGCATCACGTTCATGACGCCGATGCCGCCCACCACCAGGGAAACGGCGGCGATCAGGCTGAGCATCATGGTCATGTTGTCCTGCGTCTTCGCTTCGGCGGCGATCGACGCGGCCGCGTTGCTGATGCCGTAGTCGCGGATGCGGTGGCGCTCGAACATGGTGGCGTCGACTGCCGCCTCCACCTCCGTCACGCGCTTGACGTCGGCCACCGCCATCACCGTGTACGTCGGCTCGCGCTGGCCGAAGACGCGGATGCCGGCCGTGGAAAACGGCAGCAGCAGCACGTCGTCTTCATCCTTCTCGCCCGTCAGCGCCCCCTTCGCGCTCATCACGCCGATCACCTGGAAAGGCACGTTGCCGATCAGGATGCTCTGCCCCACGGGATTGGCCACGTCGGGCATCAG
Organism: Janthinobacterium sp. BJB301; assembly: GCF_002735685.1. Lineage (NCBI taxonomy): Bacteria > Pseudomonadati > Pseudomonadota > Betaproteobacteria > Burkholderiales > Oxalobacteraceae > Janthinobacterium > Janthinobacterium sp. BJB301. The sequence goes on from NZ_PDZJ01000002.1 coordinate 833,936, forward strand.
CTTTTCCGCGAGGTGCGCACCCAGCACGGCCACGGTGGCCATCTCGCGCTCGTCTTCCTCGGTAAAGAAGCCGCCCTTGGCCACCGGCCAGGTCTGGATCTGCGGCAGGGCCGGCCCCGTGCCGCGCACATAGGTCTGCACGTCGAGGTTACCGTGGCGTATCACCTTGTTGCCCGTGACATTCGGCAGCACGTGGGTAATGCCCGGCACGTCTTTCAGCGCATCGAGGTCGGCCAGGGTGATGCTGCGTCCGGGAATACGCGAGCTTTCGCCGCGCGACGCCATGTACAGCAGGTTCGAGCCGAATGCGCCCAGCTGCGCCATCACTTGCTGGCGCGTGCCCAGACCGATGGCCAGCATGACGATCACGGAAGCGACGCCGATGACGATGCCGAGCAAGGTCAAGCCCGTGCGGAAGCGGTTAATCCACAACACGCGCCAGGCGGCGCGCGCCGCGTCGAGCAATTCCGTGCCCAGCGACGCGCCCGTGTCGTGGGCGGCGCGCGACATGTCCAGCGGCGGCAGGGCCGTCGACGTGGCGGGAATGGCGATGGCGCCCGAGTCTTCGATGATTTCGCCATCGCTGATCTCGATCACGCGGCGCGCCTGTGCCGCCACCTTGCGGTCATGCGTAATAAGGATGATGGTGTGGCCCGCGTCGGCCAGTTCGCCCAGCAGGGCCATGACTTCGGCGCCGCTGCTGCTGTCGAGCGCCCCCGTCGGTTCATCGGCGAGGATGATGCGCCCGCCATTCATCAGGGCGCGCGCGATCGACACGCGCTGCTGCTGCCCGCCCGACAACTGGTTTGGCCGGTGATCGAGCCGCTCGCCCAGGCCCAGGCGCTTGAGCAGCGCTTCCGAGCGCGCATGGCGGGCCGCGGCCGGCATGCCCGCGTACAGAGCCGGTACTTCCACGTTTTCGCGCGCCGATTCGGTGGCGATCAGGTGATAGCCCTGGAAGACGAAGCCGAACGCTTCGCGCCGCAGCCACGCCAGTTCATCGGGATTCAGGCTGGCCACGTCCTGGCCGGCGAAACGGTAGGTGCCGTCGCTGGGCCGGTCAAGACAGCCAAGCAAATGCATCAGGGTCGACTTGCCGGAACCGGACGCGCCCACAATGGCGACGAATTCGCCGGCGCCGATCGACAAGGTCAGGCCGCGCAACACTTCCACGGCCGGCGCGCCGTCATGGCCGCCATAGCGCTTGCGGATGCCTTGCAGTTCAATCAACGGCGCCGCCTGCTCCGGCTGCCCGGGTTGCCCGAGCGACGCGGCCTCGCTCATGGCGCTCACAGCTGGAACCTGCTGCTGCCGCTGCCGGCCGGCTGCTCGCCCGTGACCAGCAATTCGCCTTCGCGCAAGCCTTGCAGCACTTCCGCGCTGAGGCGGTTGCGCACGCCCACGGTGACGGTGCGCGTATCGACCTTGCCGTCCGCATCCATCACGCGGGCCGTAAACTGCCCCGGCTTGGCGCCTTCTTGCGTCGAGGGTTTCAGGGCCGGCAAGGGCACGGCCAGCACATTGTTCGCCGCGGCCGTGACAAATACCACTTGCGCCGTCATCTGCGGCATCAATTCGCCATCGGCGTTATCCACGTCGAACAGCACGGTATATAAAATCACCTTGCTGGTCGACGGCGCCAGGGCCGTGCCGGCGGCAGAACCGCCTGGCACCGGCGGGGCCGGCAGCACTTGCCGCACCTTGCCGCTCCAGCGCCGCTGGTCACCGCCCAGGGTGGTGAAGTACACGGGCATGTCCGGGCGCACGCGGCGCACGTCCGCTTCCGACACTTCCGTCCACACCGTCATGGCCGACAGATCGGCGATGCGCAGGATATTCGGCGTCTGGTACGTGGCGTTCAGGGTTTGCCCTTCCTTCGCGTCCAGGCCCACCACCTTGCCGGCCATCGGCGCATAGATGCGCGTATAGCCGAGGCGCGCCTCGTCCGCCTTCAGGCTGGCCTGGGTCTGGTCGATCTGCGCCTTCAGGTGATCGATCTTGGCGCCGGCCGAGGCCAGGGTGGCTTCGGCCGTTTCCAGGTCGGCCAAAGGCGTCGAGTCGAACTTGGCCATCTGCTTCTGGCGCACGTGCTGCTGGCCCGCCAGGCGGTGCTGCGCCTGCTGGTCGGCCAGCTGCGCACGCAATCCGGCCAGCGCGGCGCGGCCCGCGTCGACGGTGGCTTGCTGCACGCTGGGGTCGATCTCGGCCAGCAGCTGGCCTTTTTCCACGGCGCTGCCGGGCTGCACGTGCAGGCGCGTGATCTGGCCCGACACCTGCGCGCCCACGTCGACATAGGTTTGCGGCTGCAGCGTGCCGATGGCCGTGACGCTGGCCTCGATATTGCCGCGCTTGACGGGCGCCGTGTCGAATACGGTGGCCGGGCCACGCGTGGCCCACAGTGCACCGGCGCCAAACAGCGCCAGCAAGACCACGCCGCCGAGGATACGGGTGCGGCGGGAAGGCAGGCGGGCCGCCATCAGGAAACCACTTTCAGTACATTCAAAACATCAATCGGTGTCGCCAGGCGTGAAAAGTGCATCGGTCTATCCTTGAAAATGGCAGTCAAAATTACTGCAGAAACGTCACAAGACCTGCCAGCGCGGCGACGGCTGCCAGCAGGGAACTACGAAACAGCAAGCGGGGGGCGTACGGCAGCAGCAGGGCCACCAGCAGCGCTCCCGCGCCGATGAAACCCAGCCAGGCGACCACGCCGACGGTGGCGCTCCAGCCAGCCACGCAAGGCCAGATGGCCAGCGCCAGCAGGACGGCACCGGCCAGTTGCAGCGCGCGCCGCACGTTCGGCGCCGCGTCCCTGCCCCAGACCTGGCCGTGATGGCGGTCCATCGCCAGGGAGAGGCTGGCCATGCCCGCATACGACAGGCCCAGCGCACAGAGGATGGTATTGATCATGACTGTCCTTCCGTATTGACTTGCAGGCTGGCCGAGGGCGCAGCGCTTTCCTTCGGTGCAGCCTTCTTGACCGGTTTTTCCTTGCGCTTGTGGACTTTCCACGCGCCCCTGGCGGCCAGCAGGCCAAAGGCCATGCTGCCCAGTTCCACGCCGGCGCTTTCCCAGTCGCCGCGCGCGATCTGCGCCACCAGGTTGTCACCCGTGCTCAAGACATTGAGCACCGGCAGCAGCAGGCACAGGGCGGCCAGCAAGCCCAGTTGCTCGATCCACGCGCGCTTCTCCCCGCGCAGGCAGGCGTGCACCAGCATCAGGAACCACACGCCGAAGAAGGCGCGCACTTCCCAGCCGGCGCGCTGCTCGATGCCGACGGGGATCAAACGGTTCGCCCACAGGAAACCCACGCAGGCGATGGCCAGGCCGGCAATCGCCGCCACGTTCAGGCATTCGATGACGCGGTACACGCGCTGCGTGTAGGCGCCGAACTCGCCGCCGGACTTCTGGCGACGCTTGACCATGAACAGGATGGCGCCCGTGCCCATCATGGCCGTGCCGGCCAGGCCGCAGAAGAAGTACAGCCAGCGCATCGGCGTGCCGCCAAAGCCCACCATGTGCAGGTTCGACATGACGGAGCGCGTCAGGCCCGCGCCGCCCGTATCCGACTTGCCCGGCAGGCGCACGGCGACCTGCTCGCCCGTGGCCAGCGCATAACAGGCCCTGCCCGAATTGGCGCTAAGGCGCGTGAGCAGTTCCGCGTCTTCATTCCAGCCGTACATGCAGACGCGCATGGAGGCATCGTTCGGATTGTCCAGCACCACGGCGCGGATTTCCTGGCCGATGGCCTGCTCGGCACGCTGCGCAAACGACTCCAGCGCGGGAATGGCCAGCGGCTGGCCTGTCTTCACGGGCTTGCCCGCATCGTTCCAGTCGGCCAGGAAGGCCTTCTTGGGATTGTCCATGCCGTATTGCGCCACCACGGGGGCCGGCACATAGTCATCGCTGAAGAATGCCAGGCCCGTGTAGGCGATCATGAACTGGAACGGCAAGGTCAGCACGGCCACCGCATTGTGCGCGTCGAGCCACGAACGCTGGCCCTTGGCCGGGCGGAAGGTGAAGAAATCCTTGAAGATGCGCTTGTGCGTGATGACGCCGCTCACCAGCGCCACCAGCATAATCATGGTGGTGATGGCGACGATCCACACGCCGATGCGTCCCGCGTGCAGCTCGTAGTGGAAATCGACGAAATGGTGGCCGCCGATGGTTTCCCGTTCCGTTGCCTCGCGCGCATGCTCGATGACGGCACCCGTCAGCGGATCGAGGTCCGCCGAGCCATAGCCGCCGCTGGGCTGGAACCAGTAGGCGGACAGGCCGTGGCCGGGACGCTGCACGGGCCAGATTTCCCACATGTCCGCCTTCGGGTGCTCCTTCGCCATGAAATCAAGCGCCAGCTCCAGGCGGTGCGCGCGGTCCGTGACCTTCGGCAGCGGCGGATCGTTCGCATGCGCCGCCTCTTCCAGTGCGTGCTCGGGCGTCATCCAGTGGCCGATCGGGTCGTCGAAGACGGCCAGGGTGCCGGTCAGGAAAATGGCGAACAGCAGCCAGGAAATCCACAGGCCGCTCCACGTATGCAGCCAGGCCATGGCCTGGCGCAAGCCGCCCTGCTGCGGCGTCTTGACCACTTTGTCTACCTTGACGGCGTTCATGCGGCACCTCGCGACAGCAGCATGCCGATGCCGCCGCAGGCGATGGCCGGCAGCAGCATGCCCAGCCAGGCGCGGCGCAGGTCCTGCACGGCAAAGACCCAGATCACGGCGCAGGTATATACGACGAAGGCGCTCAGGGTGGCCGTCAGCACGGCTTCGGCGCGCGACAGCGGCAGCACGGCCGACAGCAGCACTGCCACGCCGGACGTAAGCGCATAGCCGCCAAAAATGGCGGCCAGCACGCGCGAGAACAACATCATGTTGGCCGATTTCATCATCGCGGCGCTCCCTGCGGCACACGCTGGCTCACGCCATTGCTGGCGTGGGCCAGATTCAACTGCACATTCATAAGCCATGCATCCTTCATCAAGATAGGTCATTCAAAAGTGATTATTTACAGTTTGTAGTTCAAGGTCAGCATCAGGTTGCGCGGCGTACCCACCAGATTGCCGAAGACATCGGAATAGATGCTCTGGTAATAGTGCTTGTCGAGCGCATTGTTGACGTTCAGGCGCAGTTCGGCGCGGCTGTCGATCTGCCACGCCGCATTCAAGCCCAGGATCGCATAGCGGCCCTGGCGCAGATGGTAGCTGCCGTCCGTCGACTCGGTCGCGCCCTGCCCGTACACCGAGGCGCCGACGCGCCAGCCCTGCGCGGCGCCGGACAGGCGATAGCTGGTGGCCAGCTTGAGCTGCTGGCGCGGATAGCGGCTGTTGAAATCCTTGCCGATATTGGCCGGATCGCTGTCGCGCGTAAATTGCGCCTTCACATACGTAAAACCGGCCGACAGCTGCCAGTCGGGCGTCAGCGCGCCCGCCACGTCCAGCTCCACGCCTTCGCTGCGCACTTCGCCCGACGCGCGCTGGCAATAGCCCCAGGTGCTGCCGGGGCAGGGATTGGGGCCAGCCAGGTCGTCCACGCCGCGGTTTTTCTGGCGGATCTGGAACACGGCCGCGCTGGCATTGAGGACGCCGCCAAAGTATTCGCCTTTCACGCCCGCTTCATAGTTGGTGCCGCTGATCGGCTTCAAGGGCTGCCCATTGGCGTCGGTGGAAGCCTGCGGCTGGAAGATTTCGGTCCAGCTGGCGTACACGGAATGCTGCTTGTCGAGGTCATACACGACACCGGCGTACGGCGTGAATTCGCGCGCCACCGAGTAGCCGGCATCGTCCTTGTACCAGCTTACGCGCCCGCCCAGCACCAGCGACAGCGGCTCGGCCAGGCGCATGCGCGTGCCCGCATACACGCCGCTTTGCTCGGTGATGCTGGCCGTGCGCCACTGCGCGTAATTGATGACGGGACGCGCCACGCTGCCCGTATCCCAGTTGAACGGGTCGAGCACCGGCGCCGCCGCGCCCCAGCTGTACGGCGCCCAGCCGCCATAGCTGTTTTTCGACGAACGGCGGTGGCTGGCGCCGACCGTCAGCTCGTGCTCGCGGCCGAACAGGCTGTAGCTGCCAGTGGCATACGCGTCATAGCTGGTGTTGGCCAGTTCGGCGCGGTAGCTTTGCGAATTGAAGCGCAGGGTGTCGCCGCGGCGGCTGATGCCGGAAAACGTCGTGTCGATCTCGGGCGTCTTGCGCGTGGCCGCCAGCTTGGCCTTCCAGCCGTTGGCGAAGCGGTGTTCCAGTTCCGCGAAGATGGTCTTGTCCGTCTGGCGCCAGCCATCGAAGTCGGTGCCCAGATAAGTCGAGCGGGGCAAGTTCAGAAAAGTGCCGTCGGCGGCCGTTACCACGCCCGTGGTGACGCCGTCGTTATCCGTCTTGCGGTAGTGGGCGCCCAGGTTCAACGTGGTATCGGGACGCAGGTCGGCTTCGATGATGCCGTACAGCTGGTGATTGCGGCCATGCAGCACGTCGACAAAATCCTTCTTGTCCTGCACCGTCGCGACGATGCGCCCGCGCAGGGTCTTCGCTTCGTTGAGCGCGTTGGCCGCATCGGCTTCCAGGCGGTAGTTGCTCCAGCTGCCGATGCTGGTCGAGAACGACGCTTGCGGCGTGGCCGTCGGGCGCTTGCGCACCAGGTTGATGGCGGCGCTGGGCGTGCCGCTGCCCGTCATCAAGCCCGTGGCGCCGCGCACCACTTCGATGCGGTCATAGATGGCCAGGTCGTCATTGTCTCCATTGAAGGTGCCGTTCGCGCCCAGGCTGGTGGGCAAGCCGTCGAACAGGATGTTGTCGACTGGAAAGCCGCGTGCGCTGAAACTGCCGGAATCGCCCGTAAAGTTACCCTTTTGCATGACCAGGCCCGTGATCGACTGCACGGCGTCATCCAGGGTGGTGATGCCCAGGTCGTCGATCTGCTGGCGCGTCAGCACGCTGACGGACTGCGGCGTCTCGCGCAGCGACAGGTTCAGCTTGGTTGCCGTATTGCTCACGCCCGTCGTATACGAGCCGCTGCCTTCCGTCGTCGCATCGCGCCCTGCCGTGACGGACACGCCAAGCATGGTTTGCTCGGTGGCGGGCGTGGCTGGCACCTGCTGCGCCAACGCGGAGGTACCGGCGGCCAGGCACAAGGCCGTCACGGCCAGCGCCAGCGGATGCCGCTGAGGACGATGCGATACGAAATTAACAAGATGCAAAACCTGTTGCATGAAAAATCCTGAAAAGTGGCGTCATGAGACGGTAAAAAACAGCCGCCCTACCCTGTAGGTGCCGCGAAAACGAAAAACGGGCAGTCCGGCTGCAAATATTTTTGTGGGGTGCTACGGCGCCGGTTCGACCGTCACCCAATACCGCGTGCGGCTGCGCACCTGCACCGGCAGCGAGTTGGGCAGCATGTTCAAAATGCGCTGGGTGTCGGCCAGCGGAAACACGCCCGACAGGCGCAGCTGGGCCACTTGCGGCGCGCAGTCGATCACGCCGGGGCGGTAACGGGCCAGGTCGGCCAGGAAATCGCCCAGGGTCACGTCATCGACGATCAGCTGCCCGCGCGACCAGGCGTCCGCATATGCACCGATGGCGTGCGGCGCGTCTGGCGCCTGACGGGAAAATGCCACGCCGTGCCCGGCCGTCAGCAGCAAGGGCGCGCCGATGCCGTCGCGGGGGCGGATTTCAACGGCGCTTTCAAACACGTCCACCGTGCTGTAGTCATCCTGCTGGCGCACGGAAAAGCGCGTGCCCAGCGCGCGCACCAGGCCTTCGCGCGTGGCCACTTCCAGCGGCGCGTCGCTGCCGATGCCGTGACCGCTGACGACGAGGATTTCGCCGGCCAGCAGCTCGATCAGGCGGCGGCTGGCGTCGAAACGCACATTCACGGCCGAATCCGTATTCAAGCTGAGCACGCTGCCATCGTCCAGCACTATCTCGCGCCTGTCGCCCGTGGCCGTGCGGTAGTCGGCACGCAGGACGCGCACGCCATCCCAGGCGCCCGTCTGCGCGGCCAGCATGCCGCCGCCGGCCGCCACGCCCAGCCACGCCAGCAACTGGCGCCGCTTGCCGTTGACGGCTTTCTGCTGCGTGCCCGCCAGCGCCTGCGCGGCCGCACCGCGGTGCAAGCCGCTGAACCGCTGCGACACCGCTTCGATATGCTGCCAGGCCAGTTCATGTTCAGGGTCCGCCTCGCGCCAGCACTGCCAGGCGGCGTGTTCCTGTTCGCTGGCCTCGTCCGACATCAATACGGTCAGCCACTCGGCCGCCTGCAGCTGCACTTCCTCGCCGATGGCCGCAGCGGCCGCGGGTTCTGCCACCGTGCTCATGCCGGCAGGGAGAAAAACACCTGGCGGTTGGCGCGCGTCAGGTATTGCTTGACCGAGCTGGCCGATACGTTCAGGCGCGCGGCGATCTCGGCATAGCTGAGACCTTCGAGCTGCGCCAGCAAGAACGCCGTGCGCACGGGACCCGGCAAGCCGTCGAGGGCCACATCGATCTGCTGCAAGGCTTCCAGCGCCAGCAGCCGTTCTTCCGGCGCGGGCGCCACCTCGGGCGGCAGGCAGGCCAGCGCCTCCAGATAGGCGTCTTCCAGCACCTGCCGGCGGTAGCGGTGCGCCACCAGACGCCGCGCGATGGTGGCGAGAAAAGGCCGCGCCTCGCGGATCTGCGGCGCCGTGCCGTTGGTCAGCACGCTGATGAAGGTGTCTTGCGCCAGGTCCGCCGCCTCGCCCGCATTGCCCAGCTTATGCCGCAGCCAGCCCTGCAGCCAGCCATGATGGCTGCTGTAGAGCGCGTGCAGGTCTTGTTGCTGTGCAAAATCGGCGGCCGACATGGCATCCCTTTCCGCTCAGGCGTGCGGCACCCGAGAATGTAAATAAGAATTATTCTCATTTTAACCGTGTTTTTGACTTTCATGCAATCGCGGCATTGCCAGAAATACCAACTAATTCAAAAGCAGGCCAACCGCCAGGCGATGCAGCGCAGGACCGCCAGCCAACCGCGATAAGGTAAAATGACGGCCATCGTCCGGCTTTCGCCGCCCACTCCCAAGCTTTTCATTGCAGGTTCATCATGCTAGATAATCTCACCCAACGGCTTGCCAAAGTCGTCAAGACCATGCGCGGCGAGGCGCGCCTGACCGAGGCGAACACCGCCGACATGCTGCGCGAAGTGCGCCTGGCGCTGCTCGAAGCCGACGTCGCCCTGCCCGCCGTGCGCGAATTCATCGCCAAAGTCAAAGAAAAAGCCATGGGCGAGGATGTCATTTCCTCGCTCACGCCAGGCCAGGCCCTGGTTGGCGTGGTGCAGCGCGAGCTGGCCGCCCTGATGGGCGCCGACCTGGGACCGGAAGCGTCGCAGATCAGCTTTGCGCAGCAGCCGCCCGCCATCATCCTGATGGCCGGTCTGCAGGGTGTGGGTAAAACCACCACCGTCGGCAAGCTGGCGAAATACCTGAAGGAAGAAAAGAAGAAGAAAGTGCTGACCGTCTCGGCCGACGTGTACCGTCCCGCCGCGATCGCCCAGCTGCAATCGGTCACCGCCCAGGTAGGCGCCGACTTCTTCCCGTCTTCCAGCACGGACAAGCCGGTCGATATCGCCCTGGCCGCGCTGGACTGGGCGAAAAAGCACTACCACGACGTGCTGATCATCGATACGGCGGGCCGCCTCGGTATCGACGAAGAGATGATGCGAGAAATCGCCGCCGTCCACGGCGCCGTGAAACCGATCGAAACCCTGTTCGTCGTCGACGCCATGCTGGGCCAGGACGCCATCAACACGGCGAAAGCGTTTAACGATGCGCTGCCGCTGACCGGTATCGTGCTGACCAAGCTCGATGGCGATGCGCGCGGCGGGGCGGCCCTGTCGGTGCGCCACATCACGGGCAAACCGATCAAGTTTGCCGGCGTCTCGGAAAAACTCGACGGCCTGGAAGCGTTCGACCCGACCCGCATGGCCAACCGCATCCTTGGCATGGGCGACATCCTCGCCCTGGTGGAAGAGGCGCGCAAGGGCGTCGACAGCAAGGCGGCGGCCGACCTGGCGCAAAAGATCAAGGTCGGCGGCAAGTTCGACATGAACGACTTCAAGGCGCAGCTGGGCCAGATGAAGAAAATGGGCGGCATGGCCAACCTGATGGACAAGCTGCCAGCCCAGTTCCAGCAGGCGGCAGGCGGCAAGAACATGGATCAAGCCGACAAGCAGGTACGCCGCATGTGCGGCATCATCGACTCGATGACGCCGCAGGAACGCGCCAAGCCTGAACTGATCAAGGCCACGCGCAAGCGCCGCATCGCCGCCGGCGCCGGCGTGCAAGTGCAGGAAGTGAACCGCATGCTGACGCAATTCGAGCAAATGCAGACGATGATGAAGAAATTGTCGGGCGGCGGCATGATGAAGATGATGCGCTCCATGAAGGGCATGATGCCCGGCATGAGGTAGTGGAAGGCTTCAAAATCCGCTGCGCGGGGCGCTTTGCGGCCGGCGATGCTCACCGTACTTCAGTACGGTTGCGCTTCCCGGCCACAGATACCATCCGCTCGCTGTGATTTTGAAGGCCTTTTTTACGCCGCGTGAAATGTAGTTCAAGTCAAGAAACACCGTTATAAAATCATGCCGGATTGCATTTTCATGGCGTCCGGCATCATTTCCTTGCTCCCCGCAGTACCCCTCCCCGCATAGCCAGCAACCATGCCATTTACGGGCAAAAACGCCGTTCTGCGCCCCCAAGCGGTGCGCCCGGGCGACAGCATGGTCATTTCCCTGCTTTTTCCTCGTGAAAACGTGAAAAACACTTGCATACAAGGTAAATCCACACCAATATTAGCCGTGCGATTAATTGCGCAATTTCCCATGTGTTTGTTAAGGAGGCTCGAAGATGGCAACAGCCAAAAAAACCCCAGTAGCAGCGCCAGCCAAAGCAGCAGCAGCCAAGCCTGCAGCCGCCAAGAAAGCAGCACCCGCAGCCAAAGCAGCAGCTAAACCAGCAGCGGCGAAGAAAGCGGCAGCACCGGCAACACCACGCAAGCCAAACGCAGCATTCATGAAAGCAATGACGCCATCGAAAGAGCTGGCCGCCGTTGTTGGCGCAGCACCACTGCCGCGCACGGAAGTGACCAAAAAGGTATGGGATTACATCAAAAAACTCGATCTGCAAGATCCGGCCAACCGCCGCATGATCAATGCGGACGACAAGCTGAAAGCAGTTTTCGGCGGCAAAGCCCAAGTCTCCATGTTTGAAATGACGAAACTGATCTCCGATCATTTGAAATAATCAGATACGCACAGGGCGTTCCGCGCCGTGTGAGTGCCCCGCCGCATCACTGCGAGCGGGGCATTTTTTTGGGGTCAGACCCTCAATGCCGCCAACTCAGGGGCTTGCGCTAACGGTCGAGGGGTCTGACCCCGGCCCTCATTTGAATTCCCACTGCTTCCACGCCGCCCTTACCGCATTCGGATACTCGGGCCGGCCCCGGCTGCCGTTGTACCGCCCCAGCGCCAGGTACAAGTCGCCCTTTTCCATATCCAGGTACATGCGCAGGATCGCGCAGCCGTAGCGCAGATTCGTCTGCATGTGGAACAGCTTGCTGCGGTCGCTGTCGCCGATGACGCCCGTCCAGAACGGCATCACCTGCATGTAGCCGCGCGCGCCGGCCAGCGAGACGGCATATTTGCGGTAAGCCGACTCGACCTGGATCAGGCCCAGCACCAGGGCCGGTTCCAGGCCCGCGCGGCGCGCTTCATACCAGACGGTTTCCAGAAATTCCGTGCGCAGTTGCGCATCCGGCAGCTTGCGCTGCAGACGTTGCGACATCTGCGCCAGCCATTGCTGGTAGCGCTGCAAGTCGGCGGGAGTGGCAAATTTGGGTTGCGGCGGGCGTTCGTCGCGGATCGCGTGCGACAGGGCCAGGCGGACGGAGTCGGCCAGCGCCTCCTCCTTCTGGTTGCCGGCCTGCGCAAAGGGAGCGCAGGCCAGGCCAGCGGCCAGCGCGAGCGCGCCAGCCGTTTTACTTGGCGATAAGCGCTTCACTGCGCCATTTTGCCCTGGATGAAGGCGACGATCTCGTCCGGTGCCACGCCGGTCGCTTCCGCATCGCGGCGGCCCTGGTATTCCAGCTTGCCTTCTTTCAGGCCGCGCTCGCCGATGACGATGCGGTGCGGCACGCCAATCAGTTCCCAGTCAGCGAACATGGCGCCAGGGCGCAGGCCACGGTCGTCGACGATGACGTCCACGCCGGCGCCTTGCAGGGCCGCGTACAGCTTCTCCGTCTCTTCCTTGACCAGTTCGCTGCGGTCCATGCCCATCGGGCACAGCACGACTTCAAACGGTGCGATCGACGCTGGCCAGATGATGCCCTTGTCGTCGAAGTTCTGTTCGATGGCGGCGCCCAGGATGCGCGTCACGCCGATGCCGTAGCAGCCCATCTGCAGCGGCGCAGGCTTGCCGTTTTCGTCGAGGAAGGTGGCTTTCATGCTTTCCGAGTACGCCGTGCCCAGCTGGAACACGTGGCCCACTTCGATGCCGCGCTCGATGGCGAGCGTGCCCTGGCCGTCCGGCGACGCATCGCCGGCGACGACATTGCGCAAATCGGCCACGATGGCAGGCTCGGCCACGTCACGGCCCCAGTTGGCGCCCGTGTAGTGGAAACCGGCCTCATTCGCGCCGCAAACGAAGTCGCTCATGTGGGCGACCGTGCGGTCCGCCACGACGGTGACGGGGGCGCGGGTAGCAATCGGGCCCAGGTAGCCGGGAATCGTGCCGTAGACTTCCAGGATTTCCGCTTCCGTCGAGAAACGGTGGCCGGCCAGGCCGGCAACCTTGCCGACCTTGATCTCGTTCAGCTCATGGTCGCCGCGCAGCAGCAGCATGAAATGCTGTTTCGTGACTTTTTCATCCTTGCCAACGGTTTCCACCGTCAGGGCGATGGTTTTCACGGTTTGCGACAGGGTTATGCCCAGCAGGGCCGCCACGGTTTCGCACTTGACGGTGTCCGGCGTGGCCGTTTTCGTCAGCGCCTGGGCAGCGGCCGGACGCTCGCCCGCTGGCGGCAGCGCTTCGGCCGCTTCCATGTTGGCGGCGTAGTCGGACGTCGGGCAGTACACGAGCGCGTCTTCACCCGTGTGGGCGATGACGTGGAATTCATGCGAACCGGAACCGCCGATGGCGCCGTTGTCGGCGGCCACGGCGCGGAATTGCAGGCCGAAACGCGTGAAGATGCGCGTGTAGGCGTCAAACATGACCTTGTACGACGCCTGCATGCCAGCCAGGTCGCGGTCGAACGAGTACGCGTCCTTCATGGTGAATTCACGGCCGCGCATCAGGCCGAAACGTGGGCGGCGCTCGTCGCGGAACTTGGTCTGGATGTGATAAAAGTTCAACGGCAACTGGCGGTAGGACTTGATTTCCGTGCGCACGACGTCGGTGATGACTTCTTCCGATGTCGGCTGGATCGCGTATTCGCGGCCGTGGCGGTCTTTCACGCGCATCAGTTCGTCGCCCATCTTGGTCCAGCGGCCCGTCTCTTGCCACAGTTCGGCTGGCTGCACGAGCGGCATCAGCAGTTCGATGCCGGCGGCTTTGTTCATCTCGTCACGGATGATGGCTTCCACCTTGCGGATCACGCGCAAGCCCATCGGCATGTAGGTATAGATGCCGGAACCGAGGCGTTTGATCATGCCTGCACGCATCATCAACTGGTGGCTGACGATTTCCGCGTCAGAAGGTGCATCTTTAAGTGTGGAAATAAAAAAACGGGAGGCGCGCATAACGGTGAATTCTTTTTAAAAAGAGAGGGTTATAATCAACCTAATTTTAAAGGATTAGCTGGCTGATGCGTCCATACTTTACACAAATGCGCTCAATTGGTGCGATTCCGGCGCTTTTCGCACCCCGAAAAGGTCACCGGCTTGCGAAGTTGTGGGTAATTATGTAAAAAAAGACGCACTGTCGCAGAAAGTTTGAGGTGCATTATGCTCGACCGTGAAGGGTTTCGGCCCAACGTCGGCATCATCCTGCTAAACGCCCAGAACGAGGTGTGGTGGGGCAAGCGGGTGCGCGAGCACTCATGGCAGTTTCCGCAAGGCGGTATCAAATATGGCGAAACACCGGAACAAGCCATGTTTCGCGAACTTGAAGAGGAAATCGGACTCAGACAGGAACACGTCAAAATTGTCGGCCGCACCCGCGACTGGCTGCGCTATGAGGTGCCAGACCACTTCATCAAGCGCGAGATTCGTGGCCATTACCGTGGCCAGAAGCAGATTTGGTTTCTGCTGAGAATGTGCGCGCGCGATAACGACGTCAATCTGCGCCTGACCGACCATCCCGAGTTCGACGCCTGGCGCTGGCATGAATACTGGGTCCCGCTCGATGTCGTCATTGAATTTAAACGCGATGTCTACCAGCGTGCCTTGCAGGAGCTGTCCCGCTTCCTGACCTGGCCCGTGCATGGCAACGCACAGCAAGCGCACCGCCACACGTCGCGCTACCTGCGCCAGCCCCATGCGCCACGGGCACAGGATGGTACGGCACTGGCCAAGCCTTGCGACGGCATTGCCGCCGAAGGGTGTACGCCGGAGCTGATTTTGCCAGGCAAGGAGTAGTCCGCCGCACCATGAACGCACTCTCCCACGCAAAAGGGGCAGCCTGAACAGGCTGCCCCTTTTTTCATGCCGGCAGGAAACTCCCCTGCCGGTCAGGCCGACTTAGTTTGCTGCCGGCGCTGGCGCAGCGGCGGGAACGTCCAGGGTAATCGCTTTGAGACCCAGGATATTGCTGCTGTAGTGGCGGATCTTGTTGGCCAGAGCCGGATCATTGTTCAGTTTTTGACCGTACGACGGCACCATTTCCACCATCTTCGCTTGCCATTCAGGCGTAGCCAGGCGGCTCTTGAATGCCGTTTGCAGCACCTTGATCATGATCGGCGGCGCGGTCGAGGCGCCTGGCGATGCACCCAGCAGGGCAACGATGCTGCCATCGGCGGCGCCGACGACTTCCGTACCGAACTGCAGCAAGCCGCCTTTGACAGGATCATCCTTGACGATCTGCACGCGCTGGCCCGCGTTTTGCAGGGTCCAGTCTTCCATCTTGGCGTTCGGCAAGTATTCGCGCAGGGTTTTCAAACGGTCTTCCGGCGTGTTCATGACCTGTTCGACCAGGTATTTCGTCAGCGGAATATTGTCATAGCCGGCTTGCAGCATGGGTTTCACATTGCCCGTGCCGATCGAGGCAGGCAAATCGATCCACGAACCGTTTTTCAGGAACTTGGTCGAGAAGGTGGCAAACGGGCCAAACAGCAGGGCTTTCTTGCCATCGATGATGCGCGTATCGAGATGCGGCACGGACATCGGCGGCGAACCGACGGATGCCTTGCCGTAGACCTTGGCCGCATGCGCCGCCACCAGTTCCGGATTGGTCGTCACGAGCCACTGGCCGCCGACCGGCACGCCGCCGTAGCCCTTGGCTTCAGGAATACCCGATTTTTCCAGCAGAGGCAGCGAACCGCCACCGGCGCCGATGAAGACGAACTTGGCGCGCATGGTCTTTTCCTTGCCGGCGTTCAAGTCTTTCACCGTCACGTTCCATACGCCATCGGCGCCGCGCTGGATGTCTTCCACCTGGTGGCGCAGGTGCAGGACCATGCCGTGGCTGTCCGTCAGGTATTTCACGAGGCCGCGCGTGAGATTGCCGAAATTGACGTCGGTACCGATTTCCATGCGTGTCGCGGCCACTTTCTGGCCCTTGTCCCGCCCTTGCATGACCAGCGGTGCCCACTGTTCGATCTGCGCCTGGTCTTCCGAGAACAGCATGCCCTTGAACAGGTTTTCCTTTTGCAGCGCGGCATAGCGCTTCTTCAGGAAGGCAATATTGTCGTCGCCCCAGACAAAGGCCATGTGCGGCACGTTGTTGATGAAGGTTTGCGGCGCGCCCAGGTGCTTGTTGGCTACCTGATAAGCCCAGAATTGCTTGGAAATTTCGAATTGCTCGTTGATGGCAACGGCTTTCTTGGTCTCGATGCTGCCATCGGCCGCTTCCGGCGTGTAGTTCAGTTCAGCAAATGCCGAGTGGCCCGTGCCCGCGTTGTTCATCGCATCCGAGCTTTCGGCGGCCACGGAATCGAGGCGCTCGACCATTTCCATCGTCAGCGACGGATCGAGTTCCTTGAGCATGCTGCCCAGGGTGGCGCTCATGGTGCCGGCGCCGATCAGCAGCACGTCGACCGGTTTTTCGGACGAGGCCGGAGGGGTCTTGTCACATGCCGCCAGGATCAGGAACGACATCAAAAGTAATAGCGATTTACGCATGGGTAACTCCGTTATGAATACTGAGGGTTGGTTCTTCCAGGCCACCCGGGCGGCAAGCGCAAGATCATCGGAAAATGGCTATCCCTCCAGCGCAAGAACGGCCGGATCAAGGGGTAACGATGGTGATGACGCATGCATGCCGCCGCCGCGCCGCAGCTTGCGGCAGCGATGGAGTGGCGATGGTGCGGACAAGGAAAACACGGCGCCGCTGCTGTTTTGGCCCTCGCGCGGGGCCAAACTCACAACACGGCGATTGTCTATAGCAAATATCAAGAACAGCGATTTTATCACCGTTATTTGCCCTTGCCGGGCCGCCAGGATCGTGGATAACACTTACTGTGGAGTATTAATTTGGCAGTAACCAGGCGTTAAAAAGCCAGTTGGTGCAGGAATGCACGGAGCAAGAAACGGATGGCGAGCCCCCATCCATCATGGTCTGATAACGCTTTGACCACACCGGAGCCTGACCATGTCTTTTCGTATCCGCGGCCTGTCGCCCGCCCCTTTCCTGGCCTGTTTCGGCCTGCCCGACGCCGAACTGGCCGCGCTGGGCATTATCCGCCATGTGGTCGACAGCCAGCCCGGTTACCCGGACCGCATCGAACTGCGCGACGCGGCGATCGGCGACACGGTGCTGCTGCTGAACCATGTCTGCCAGGATGCGGACACGCCCTACCGCGCCTCGCACGCCATCTTTATCCGCGAGGGTGCCACGCAAGCCTATGACGCCGTCGACCAGGTGCCGGAATCGATGCGCATCCGGCTGCTGTCGCTGCGCGGCTATACGGAAGGTGGGATGATGGTCGATGCCGATGTGGTGGAAGGCACGGCCATTGAAACCGTGATCGCGCGGCTGTTTGAGAACCCGGCTGTCAGCTATATCCACGTGCACAATGCCAAACGTGGTTGTTATGCGGCCAGGATCGACCAGGCCTGAGAACTTATTACGGCTACGCGGTACAATGACGGCTGCCCTTTAGCCATAGTCCTTCAGCCATGTTCAACCCTTCTTCCGACGATGTGCGCCGTTTCTTTTGTGAAACATTGCGCAAGCATCGCGCCCATGAAATCCTCACGCCGATGGAAGCCATCGCGCTCGACTGGATCCTGGAACACCCCGAGTATGAGAACGAGCTCTCCGACGTCGAGGCGGCGCTGGCGCGCGATTACTCCGTCGAAGGCGGCCAAGCCAATCCCTTCCTGCACCTGTCCATGCATCTGTCGATCACGGAGCAGGTGCAGGTGGACCAGCCGCGCGGCATCCGCCCGGCCGTCCAGCAACTCACCCAGCGCCTCGATTCGGCCCATGCCGCCCAGCACGAAGTGATGGAATGCCTGGGCCAGATGATCTGGGCTTCGCAACGTTCGGGCTTGCCGCCCGATACTGAAGCCTATATCGACTGCGTGCGCCGCCGCTGATCAGGTAGTATCATGTTGCCAAGAAACTCAGCCACTGAAGGATATCTTGGCCCATCACACCATTCTCGTACTCGGCGGTTACGGTTTTTTCGGCACGCGCATATGCCAGGCGCTAGCTGGCAACCAGGATATCCATCTGCTGGTGGCCGGGCGCAACGCCGCCAGGGCCAGGGCACTGGCGGCGCAATTGGGCTTGCCGCCGCAGCAAGCACTGGCGCTCGATGCCGATGCACCTGATCTGGCGCGGCGCCTGACCGAACTGGGCGTCGATACACTGATCCATACCGCCGGCCCGTTCCAGGGCCAGGATTACCGCGTCGCCCGTGCGGCGATCAAGGCCGGCGCCAACTATATCGACCTGGCCGACGGCCGCGATTTTGTCGCCGGCATCGCCAGCCTCGACGACCTGGCGCGCCAGCGCGGCGTGTTCATCACCAGCGGCGCCAGCTCGCTGCCAGCGCTGTCCTCGGCCGTGGTGGACCGCTACCTGCCGCGCTTTCGCCAGCTCAAATCGATCCGCCACGGCATCGCCTCCGGCGCCCGCGCGCCGGGCATCGCCACCATGGCCGGCATCTTCTCGTACTGCGGCAAACCGTTCCAGCGCCTGGTTGCCGGCAGCCAGCAGACCACGCACGGCTGGCTCGACCTGAAGCGCCACCGCTTTGCCGCGCCCGTGGGACGGCGCTTGCTGGGCAGCTGCGACGTGCCAGACCTGGCGCTGTTCCCGCAACGCTATCCGGGCCTCGACACCGTCACTTTTCACGCCGGTTTTGCCGGTGCGCCCGGCCATCTGTTCGTCTGGGCCGCCGCGCAACTGGTGCGCCTGGGCCTGTTGCGCAGCCTGCTGCCGTTGGTCAGGCCATTGCACGCCATCAGCCAATGGGTGGAACCGCTGGTCAGCGACAAAGGCGCGATGTTCGTGACGCTGCAAGGCACGGGACTCGATGACCTGCCGCTGACGCTGACCTGGCAATTGCTGGCGGCGCAAAACCACGGCCCGCATATCCCGTGCGGCGCGTCGATCGCGCTGGCGAACCGGTTGGCCAGCGCCAGCAGCGGTGGCACGCAGCTACCGCGCGGCGCGATGCCCTGCGTGGGCCTGCTCACGGTGGAAAATTACATGGCCGCGCTGCAAGACCATGATGTGACCGAGGTACCGGCATGAGCTGGTACCTGTTCGTCAAATGGCTGCACATCCTCAGCGCCACCATCCTGTTTGGCACCGGCATCGGCATCGCTTTCTTCAAGTGGATCAACGACCGGGACGGCGAGGTGCGTGCGATCCGCCTGTCGGCCGAAAAGACCGTGCTGGCCGACTGGCTGTTCACCACGCCGGCCGTCATTATCCAGCCGCTGTCCGGACTGGCCCTGGCGCACCTGGCCGGCTATCCGATCCTGTCCGGCTGGGTCCTCGCCTCGATGCTGCTGTATGCGCTGGCCGGCGCCTGCTGGCTACCCGTGGTATGGCTGCAGATCCGCATGCGCAGCCTGGCCCGCCTGGCTGACGACACGGGCACACCGCTGCCGCGCCTGTACTGGTTCTATGCGCGCTGCTGGTTCTGGCTCGGTATGCCCGCATTTTCCGCGCTCATGCTGGTCTACTGGCTGATGGTTGCCAAGCCCGCGCCATGACGCCAGCCAAGCTGCAAGGGCTGTACTGGGCCATGCGCCTCGGCATGGCCTTTATCTGGCTATGGACGGCGTTTGTGTCCTGGTATTTGTATCCGCATGCCGAATCGCTCGCATGGCTGCGCCGCAGCGGCATCACGCTGCATACGGAACACGTGTTTGCCGCCTCCTGCCTGGCCGACCTGGCCATGGGCATCGCCTCGCTGTTCCATGCCAGGCCGTTGCTATGGTGGACGCAGTGCGCGCTGGTGGCCGGCTATACACTGGTGATCGCCGTCTTCCTGCCGGAATTCCTGATACACCCTTTCGGGCCGCTGACGAAAAATATCCCGCTGGTCGCCGGCCTCGTCTTCCTGGCCCTATATGAAAAAAGCCGTGGCTAGCACGGCTTCGGGAGATCGATCAACAACACACGGCGGCGCAGCAAGCGATCAGGCTGGCCGTACCGCCTGTGGCAGCGCGGGTGCCTTCGCCTTGCCCAGCAACCCCAGCACCACCTGCAGCGCCATGGCGATGGCGCCGACGATGAATACCACGTCGCCGAAGGTGCGTATCCAGCGCAGGTTCTGCAACAGCGGCTGCTGCATGAATTCCTCGCTGCGCGCATACCACAGGCCCTCCGTCACGCTGGCGTGGAACTGGATGATGCCAATCGGCAGCAGGCTGGTAAAGATCATCAGCACCAGGCCCGCATTCAAGCCCCAGAACGCCGTCTTCATCAACGCAGGGCTGAAACGGTAATCGGGCCGCAAATAGCGCAGCACCAGCAAGGTAAAGCCCAGCGCCAGGAAGCCATACACGCCGAACAGTGCCGCATGCGCATGCACGGGGGTCGTGTTCAGGCCCTGGATATAGTACAAGGCCACGGGCGGATTGATCATGAAGCCCAGCACGCCCGCGCCCAGCATGTTCCAGAAGGCGACGGCGACAAAGCACATCATGGGCCAGCGCAGGTTTTCCATCCATGACGCGCGTTCCTTCAGGCGCCAGTTTTCCCACGCTTCATGCCCCAGCACGATCAGCGGCACCACTTCCAGCGCGCTGAAGCTTGCGCCGATGGCCATCACGGGCGTGGTGGTGCCGGCAAAGTACAGGTGGTGGAAGGTGCCGGGTATCCCGCCCAGCATGAACAGCGAGGCCGATGCCAGGCTGGCCGTCGTGGCCATGCGCACCGACACCAGGCCCAGGGTCGAGAAGATGAAGGCCAGCGCCGTCGTGGCGAACACTTCGAAGAAGCCTTCCACCCACAGGTGCACCACCCACCAGCGCCAGTATTCCATCACCGACAGATGCGTGCGTTCGCCGTAGAACAGGCCGGCGCCATAGAACAGGCCGATGGCGCCGACGGACGCGGTCAGGAGCGCAAGCAGGTTCTTGTCGCCGCCCGGCTTGCGCAGGGCCGGCACCACGCCGCGCAGCATCAACACCAGCCACAGCAGGATGCCGATATATTTGCCGATTTGCCACAAACGTCCCAGGTCCACATATTCATAACCTTGATGGCCGAGCCAGAAATTCCACTCGGGCGGCATCACTTGCGCAATGGCCAGGTAGTTGCCGATGAAGGAACCGACCACCACGGCGACCAGGGCCCAGAACAGCACATCGACGCCCAGACGCTGCCACTTGGGATCCTTGCCGCCATTGATCAGGGGCGCGAGGAACAGGCCCGCAGCCAGGAAGCCCGTGGCGATCCAGAACAGCGCGGCCTGGATGTGCCAGGTGCGCGTGAGCGCATACGGGAACCAGCGCGACACGTCAACGCCGTAGAACTGTTGCCCTTCCACCGTGTAATGCGCCGTAAAGCCGCCGATGAAGACCTGGAAGGTGAACAGCGCCACCACCAGGAACAGATATTTTCCCAGTCCCCGCTGCGAAGGCGTCAGGGCGAACGTGGTGAGCGGATCGCGCGGACCGGCGGCCGGCAGCGCTTCGTCGTGGTCGCGCAAGAAGGCCCAGCCCCAGACAAGGAAGCCCACGCCGGCCAGCAGCACCACCACGCTGGCGACCGACCAGACGAGGTTTTCGCCGCTGGGCTGGTTGCCGATCAGCGGTTCATGCGGCCAGTTGTTCGTATAGGTCACTTTCTGGCCAGGACGTTCGGTGGCGGCGGCCCACGCCGTCCAGAAGAAGAACTGCGTCATCTGCGCGCGCCGCTCGGCACTGGGCAGGGTGTTCTCCTTCATGGCGAAATGCTCGCGGCTTTTTTGCAGCGCCGGCGCGTCGGAGAACAGCTGATCGTAATAGTGCGCCGTGTTGGCGATGGCTTGCACGCGGCGCGGCGACAGGCGCAGCACTTGCGCATCATCGGTACGGTTGCCGCGGTATTCGATCTTGAGCGCCTCGCGCAGCGCCGCCTGCGCGGGGCCGTCAAGCGCCGCGTACGCCTTGCCATGCAGCTCTTGCGCGGCCAATTCCAGCCAGGCCGTCAGTTCGCGATGCAGCCAGTCGGCCGTCCAGTCGGGCGCCTGGTAGGCGCCGTGGCCCCAGATGGAGCCCAGTTGCATGCCGCCGACGGATTGCCAGGCCGTCTGGCCATCGAGGATGCCCTCGCGGTCGAACAGTTGCCGGCCATCCTGCGCCAGCACCTGCGCGGGGATCGGCGGCGCCTGCCGGTAGACTTCCGTGCCGTAGTAGCCGAGCAGCGAAAACGTCACGATCAGCACACCGATCAGGGTGAACCAGAGTTTTTTGTAGGGACCCATGGGTCTTTCCTTTGTCAGTGCACCACGGCCGGCGCAAAGCGCTCGAACAGGATATTGTTTTCAGTGTGGATGTGCGTCATCAGGTCTGCACGGAAGGTGCGCAAGCCCGTGTACAGCGCGCGCCAGGTGGTGCAGGCGCCGGCCGGCGCGGTGATATCGTTCGTCATCGCCTCCATGGCGCGCAAGGCCACGCCATGATCGTCGTGCTCCATGCGCATCACGTTGATGGGCGCGCCGGCCCGGGGCCCCTGGCCGCGCACGATCATCGGGAACAGCACGTCTTCTTCCTTGCGCATATGGCTTTCCAGCTCCTGCGCCATGGCCGACAGGTGTTCCGCCAGCCCGTGCGGACAGTCGGCGCGCTCGCCATGCACCTGCTCGACCTTGCGTGCCAGGCGTATCAGCTCGGGCAGCTGCTCGCGGTGCACGGCGTGGTAGCGCGCCAGGATGTGTTCCACCAGCTCGGTGGCCGAGGCTTCCTGCCAGTCACGCTCGCCGCTGGTATCTGCGCGCCCTGCCAGCAGCCGCAGTTCCTCGACGATGGGCGCCGTGTCCACGCCGGCCGCTTCGGCCGCTGCGCGCAGGGTCTTGTTGCCGCCGCAGCAGAAATCCAGGCGGTGCGCATCGAACAGGCGCGTGGCGCCAGGGATGCGGCGAGCCAGTTGGCCCAGGGATAGCTCGATCATTTCCATAACAGTTCCTTGATGATGAATAGGGTTTATTGGCGGGCGCCCGCGTGGTAGACGCCGGGCACGGGTTCGCCAGTCACTTCCAGCACGCCCACGGCGCCCTTGCCGGCGCGCGACAAGGCATGGTCGACCAGCAGATAGCTGCCCGGATGCTGTACCTTGAGTTCGACGATGGTCGCGCCGCCCGGTGCCACCAGAGTGGTTTGCACATCGTGTTTCGGGCTGCTGATCGAGCCTTCGCTGTACACCTTGTCGAAGATCTCGCCGATGATGTGGAACGATGAAATCTTGTTCGGGCCGCCAACGCCGAAATAGATGCGCACCGTCTCGCCGACTTTCGCCTGCAATTTGTGCGTCTTGCTCAAGGCGCCCACTTCGCCGTTGAAGACGTAGTAGTCGGGCAGTTCATTGGCCATTTTTTCCAGGTTCGGTTCCTGGTGCACGGGCGCGCCGTGCGGACGGCCCGTGTACATCTCGCCCTGCATCACGTAATACTCGCGGTCGACTTTTGACAGACCGCCTTCCGGTTCGACCAGGATCATGCCGTACATGCCGGCCGCGATATGCTGCGGCACCAGGGGCGTGGCGCAGTGATACACGTACAGGCCCGGATTGAGCGCCTTGAAGGTGACCGTTTTTTCCTGCCCCGGCGCCACCTGCGTGTGCTGTCCGCCGCCATGGCCGCCCGTCACTGCGTGCAGGTCGATCGAGTGGATCATCTTGCTGTCCTTGGCATTGAACAGGGTCAGTTCCACCGTGTCGCCCACCTTCGCACGCAGCATCGGGCCGGGCACTTGCCGGTTGAAGGTCCAGTACGTAAAACTGGTGCCGTCATCGAGCTTGCCCGGCAGTTCCACCGTCTCCATGCGGTATTTCAGGGTTTGCGGCGCGCGCGCGCCGATGGCGGCCGGCACGGAGGCCGGATTGGCGGCCACGCTGACGGCCGATGGATCGGGACCGCGCATCGGCGACGGTGCGGGCGTGTACAGGGCCAGCGCGGCGGCCTGGCTCGATTCGCTGGCAGCGCTGCCGGCGCCAGCAGCCTTCGGTGCCCCGGCTTCAGCCAGCGAGGTGCCGCTCACTTCCAGCTTGCCTTCCATGCCGATCTGGCGGTGGCCGGGAATCGAGCAGTAATAGGTGAACGTGCCGGCGCGCGTGACCTTGAAGCGCACGGTGGTGCTGCCGCTATTGGCGCTGAACTTGGCCGAGGCCACGTTGAGTTCCGGGATCAGCAGGTCGTGCTCGGCGCCTTCGCCGCTTTTCAGCACGAGTTCGACCGTGTCGCCCACCTTGGCCGCCAGCACGGGATTGACCTGGCCCTTGGCATCGATGAACACCATCTTGCCATCGACGATATTGGTTTGCAGTTCATAGCGCTTGAGCGTGGCGGCGGCGGGTTTGGCCGCAGTGGCGGCAGCGCTGGCCGGCAGGCTCGCCTGGGCTTGCACGGACAGGGGCATGGCCAGTACGCAGACGGCGGCGGCAATGGCCCGGAGAGAGGGAGTCGTTTTCATCAAGCTTTCCTTGGTCTTGTATGCCGGTTCGGCCCCCTTACCTAGGCAAACGACGTGCCAGGAAAAACTTGTTTTAAATCAACGATTTGAAAATTGCAGGGTCGGTATGACCCTTTTAAAGCATGGTCCGTTGTACCCTGCATGGTACTTATGACCACCACTGCCATCCACCTGCTGCTGCTCACCGACCTGGTCGCCGACCTGCCCGTGGCCGTGCGCCTGCAGCGCCTGGTCGGCAGCCTGCGCGCCCACTTCGGCTGCGAGGCCGTGGCCTTGCTCAAGCTCGATGGCGAGCACTTGCGCCCCGTGGCGATGGCCGGCCTGGCCAGCGACGCGCTGGGACGCCGCTTCGCCGTCGCCGACCATCCGCGCCTGGCCGCCATCCTGCAGCGGCGCGGCGTGCTGTGCTTCCATCACGACAGTTCCCTGCCCGATCCCTACGATGGCCTGATCGCCGAGCGGGCCGGCGAGCCGCTGCCCGTGCACGACTGCATGGGCATGGCGCTGGATCTGGAAGGCGAACGCTGGGGCGTGATCACGCTCGACGCGCTGCAGGTAGGCACTTTCGATACGCAGGCGCAGCGCGACCTGGGCGAGCTGGCCTGCGCCATCGAGGCGGCCGTACGCGTCACGCGCCTGGAGGCGGAAATCCGCGCCCTGCGCCTGTCGGGCGGCGCCATGCTGGCCGATGCGCAAGCGCCGCGCGAGGAACACGATTTCGTCGGCCAGAGCAGCGCCATCACGCACTTGCTGCACGAATTGCAGGTGGTCGCCGATTCCGAACTGCCCGTGCTGCTGCTGGGGGAAACGGGCGTCGGCAAGGAACTGTGCGCGCACCGCCTGCACCGCCTGTCGCGCCGCGCCGGCAAGCCCCTGATCCATGTCAATTGCGCGGCCTTGCCCGAGTCCCTGGCCGAGAGCGAATTGTTCGGCCATGTGCGCGGTGCGTTTTCCGGCGCCGTCAGCGACCGGCCAGGGCGTTTCGAGGCAGCCGAAGGGGGTACCCTGTTTCTCGATGAAGTGGGGGAGTTGCCGCTGTCGATACAGGCCAAGCTGCTGCGCACCTTGCAAAATGGCGAAATCCAGCGCCTGGGTGCGGACCGGCCGCGCAGGGTCAACGTGCGCGTGATTGCCGCCACCAACCGCAGCCTGCGCGAGCATGTGCGCGACGGTTCGTTCCGCGCCGACCTGTACCACCGTTTATCCGTGTATCCCGTGCCGATTCCGCCGCTGCGCGAGCGGGGCAATGACGTGCTGCTGCTGGCCGGTGGTTTCCTGGAACTGAACCGCGCGCGCCTGGGCTTGCGCAGCCTGCGCCTGTCCGCCGCGGCGGAAAACGCCTTGTGCCATTACCGCTGGCCGGGCAATGTGCGCGAACTGGAACATGTGATCAGCCGGGCCGCGCTGAAAGCCGTGATCCGCGGCGCGGACCGCAAGGACATCGTGACCCTGGAAACGGATATGCTCGACCTCGATGCGCTGGAAGCGCCGGCCGGCACGGAGGTGCAATCGCCTGTGCCGGTAGCGTGCGGCATGCCGGCAGCGCCGCTGCTGTCCATGCATCAGATCGTGGAAGCGAGCCAGCGCCAGGCCATCCGGCAAGCGCTGGTCCTGCATCAGGATAACTGGGCCGCTGCCGCGCGCCAGCTGGGGCTGGACGCCAGCAATTTACATAAACTTGCGCGCCGGGTGGGCTTGAAAGCCTGACCAAACCTACTGCGCGTCGTGATTTGCGGCCTCCGATGCTCACTGTGCATTCGCACAGCTCCGCGTCTCGGCCACAACTCATCGCCGCTCGCTACGGTTTTGTCAGGTATCAGAACAACTAGTAGACCCTGCGATACCGCTCAGCGGTGAGTGACCAGGGTGCTCGGCAGGCTGTGGAAGTAGGCGGCCAGGTCCTTGATGTCCTGGTTGCTCAGCGGTTTTACCTGGCCCGTCATGATGGCGTTGTTGCGGCCATTGGGCTTGTCGCCCCGCTTATACGCCGTCAGGGCGTGTTCCAGGTAGTCCTTGTGCTGGCCCGCCAGTTTCGGATAGGACGGATCGATGGGCGAACCGTAATCCTTGCCGTGGCAGGTGGCGCAGCTGTATTTTTCGGCCAGGGCCTTGCCCGTGTTGATATTGCCGGCGGCGCTGGCGCCGAACGAGACGGTGGCGCAAACGAGGGCGGCGAGTAGTTTTTTCATCTGGCTGGTCCTCAGTTCGTCTTGGCTTGTTGCGCATAATACGCGGCGACATCAGCGATATCCTGGTCCGACAGGCTGCTGGCAATGCCCTTCATGCTGGGGTGCTTGCGGTCGCCCTTCTTGTAGGCTTGCAGCGCATTCTCGATATATTTTGCCGGTTGGCCGCCGATCATCGGCACCTGGAATACTTCAGGAAAGGTTGCCTTGTAACCGGGAATGCCGTGGCAGCCGATACACATTTCCACCTTGGCAGGGGCTGCCTTGGCGTTTCCTACAATGTCAGCCGCTGTGACGGCATTTGCTATGCCGGCAAGCACGAGAAGTGCAAATATTTTTTTCATAGTGGCAATGTGAACAAAGGTAATCGGAGAAACGCCAGAGCTGGTTTTTTATTGATTTTATGTATTGACAATTAAGGTTGACAATTAATCTGCTGCTTGCCGATTCTAGCCAAGATATTCTTGCAAGTCCACCTATAAAACCCGCATTGTAGGCAGGCAGGCACAGGCCGTCCGCGTGGCAGTGCGCCACAGTTCTGTTTATACTCACCATTTCCCCACTTTGGCAGACCGCTCATGCAAGCACAGCACACCCAGCAAGGCCAACGCTTCGAAGGTTCCGACAGCTATGTCGCCACCGCCGACCTGAAACTGGCCGTGAATGCGGCGCTGACCCTGCAACGCCCGCTGCTGATCAAGGGCGAACCGGGCACGGGCAAGACCATGCTGGCCGAGGAAGTGGCCGCCGCGCTGAACATGCCGCTGATGCAATGGCATATCAAATCGACCACCAAGGCGCAGCAGGGCCTGTACGAATACGACGCCGTCTCGCGCCTGCGCGATTCGCAGCTGGGCGACGAGCGCGTGCGCGACATCCAGAACTACATCGTCAAGGGCGTGCTGTGGCAGGCGTTCACGGCGCCCGAGCCGGTGGTGCTGCTGATCGATGAGATCGACAAGGCCGACATCGAATTCCCGAACGACCTGCTGCGCGAACTGGACCGCATGGAATTCTATGTATATGAGACGCGCGAAATGGTCACGGCGCGCCACCGTCCGCTCGTCATCATCACCTCGAACAACGAGAAGGAATTGCCGGATGCCTTCCTGCGCCGCTGCTTCTTCCATTACATCAAATTCCCGGACAAGGACACGATGGAGCAGATCGTCGCCGTCCACTACCCGCACCTGAAACAGGAATTGCTGGCGCAGGCGCTGCAAACCTTCTATGAAGTGCGCGACGTGCCGGGCCTGAAGAAAAAACCGTCGACGTCGGAATTCCTCGACTGGCTCAAGCTCCTGCTGGCCGAAGACATCCCGGCCGAAGCCTTGCGCAGCAAGGACAACAAGGCAGTCGTGCCGCCGCTACACGGCGCGCTGCTGAAAAACGAGCAGGATGTGCACCTGTTCGAGCGCCTGATGTTCATGTCGCGCACCAACCGCTAAGGAGTGCCGGTGAACGACATCAGCCCGGACAAGGTCTTCGTCCCCCTGGAACTGCACGGCATCCGCCTCGAAGCGCTGGCGCCGCACCATGCGCCTGGCCTGCGCGCGGCGGCCACGGACGGCGAGCTGTGGAACCTGCGCGTCACCTCCGTGCCCGAGCCGGACCAGGTGGACCAGTACATTTTCAAGGGCATCGAGATGCGCCCTTCGCGCTTCGCCTTTGCCGTCATCGATGTGGCCAGCGGCGAGGTGCTCGGCACCACCAGCTACCACGACGTGGTGCCAGCCATCGGTCGCCTGGAAATCGGCTACACCTGGTATGCCAAGCGCTGCCAGCGCAGCCACGTCAACACCACCTGCAAATTGCTGCTGGCGCATGCCTTCGACACGCTCGGCTGCGCGCTGGTGGGCCTGCGCACCGATAATTTCAACCATGCCTCGCAGGCGGCCATCGAGCGTCTGGGCGCGAAAAAGGACGGCGTACTGCGCCACCATGCGCTGCGCCGCGACGGCACCGTGCGCGATACCGTCATGTACAGCATCACGCGCGGCGAGTGGCCCGAGATTGCCGCCCATTTGCGCTACAAGCTGGCGCAGCGCCCCATCGCCGCACTGCCACGCGCGGGAGCCGCCGGGGCAGAGGAAGCGCCATGCTGATCGACTTCTTCTTCACGCTCAAGGATGCGAAGATTCCCGTCTCGATCAAGGAATTTCTGACCCTGCTCGAAGCGCTGCAAAAGAACGTCATCGACGCTTCGATGGACGATTTTTACTATCTGGCGCGCCTGACCCTGGTCAAGGATGAAGCCCATTTCGACAAGTTCGACCGCGCCTTTGCCCAATACTTCAAGGGCGTCAACGCGGCCTTCGACACGAACGCGGCGATTCCCCTCGACTGGCTGCTCAAACGCATGCAGCGCGAGCTGTCCGAGGAGCAGAAGGCGCAGCTGGAGAAATTCGGCTACGACAAGCTGATGGACCGCCTGAACGAGCTGCTGAAGGAACAGAAGGAGCGCCACGAAGGCGGCAGCAAATGGATCGGCACGGGCGGCACGTCGCCATTCGGCAATGGCGGCACGAACCCGGAAGGCATCCGCATCGGCGGCAAGGGCGGCAACCGCACGGCCGTGAAAGTGTGGGAAGCGCGCAGCTACAAGGATTACGACGGCGAGCGCGAACTGGGCACGCGCAACATCAAGGTGGCCTTGCGCCGCCTGCGCAAATTCGCGCGCGAAGGCGCGGAAGATGAACTGGCGCTGGACGCCACCATCGCCGCCACGGCCAATAACGCGGGCTACCTTGACATCAGGATGCGGCCCGAACGCAAGAACCGCATCAAGGTGCTGATGCTGCTCGATGTTGGCGGCAGCATGGACGACCATATCGAGCGCACCGAGGAACTGTTTTCGGCGGCGAAGACGGAATTCAAGAATATGGAGTTCTTTTACTTCCATAACTGCGTCTACGACTACCTGTGGAAGAACAACCGGCGCCGCAACGCCGAGCGGTTTCCCACCTGGGACGTGCTGCGCAAATACCCGCCCGACACCAAGCTGATTTTCGTCGGCGACGCCACCATGAGCCCCTATGAAATCCTGCAACCGGGCGGCAGCGTCGAATACAACAACGAGGAAGCGGGATCGACGTGGCTGGCCCGCTTTACCCAGGCGTTCCCGAAATTCATCTGGCTCAATCCCGAATCGGAGGGATTATGGCAGTACCGCCAGTCGATCGGCGTGATGCGGCAACTGATGAACAACCGCATGTTCCCCCTGTCGATCGACGGGCTGGAACGGGGCATGCGTCTGCTCAGTAAATAAAGGCACGCAACAAAAAGTCCATGGCGGCAGGGGGCCGCCATGCCGTACACTGCGACACGGCACTACCGTGCGGAGCATCTCCGCTGCGGGCGGGTACCATACGCTGATACCAGCCCTGCCCAACCTGCTGCATCCTGTGCGCGGCCGCCATGGCCGCGACACTGTTCGATTGCGCACATCGTGCGCGCCTTCTGCTCCGGTAGAATCGGCGCATCGCTCTGCGCAAACAATGCACCATCGCTGCACCACGACATTGCCGCGCCAGCCCCGTGCTGCCGGCCGGTGCCAGCGCCATTTTCAAAGGAATGAGCATGCAAAGTCTGATCTCGATCGCCGCCGACCTGTCCTGGCCGTTCGCCATTACCCTGGCCTGGGTGGTGGGCGAATTCGGCCACCGCTGGACTGGCCTGCCGCGCATCAGTTTTTACGGCGTGATCGGTTTCGTCCTCGCGCAAACGCAGGTGGGCATCCTGCCGCAGACGGACGCCGGCCCCATGCTGGTGCTGGCCGACGTGGCCTTCGGCCTGATCCTGTTCGAGGTGGGCTACCGCATCAACCTGCGCTGGCTGAAGAACAATCCCTGGATCGCCGTCACGGGCCTGGTGGAATCCCTGCTGACCTTTGCCGTCGTCTACTTCATCGGCATCGAATTCGGCAGCACTTCGATGACGGCGCTGCTGCTGGCGTCGCTGGCCATGTCCACCTCGCCGGCCACCATCATGCGCGTCATCAACGAGGAACGCAGCTCGGGCCAGGTCACGGAACGCATCGTCCACCTCACCGCCCTCAATTGCGTGCTGGCCGTCTTCACGTTCAACATCATCGTCGGCTTCTGGATGTTCCAGAGCTCCACCGACCTGATCGAGGCGAGCAGCAGCAGCGCCGCCGTGCTGGCCGCCTCCGTGGCCGCCGGCACCGTCTTCGGCATCGTCGTGCCGGCCATGCTGCGCCGCCTGGGCAATATGGCGCAGGATGCCACCGTGGCGTTCGCGCTGTCGGTGATGCTGCTCGTCGCCCTCACCTACACCACCAGCCTGTCGCCGCTCTTGGCCACCCTCACCTTCGGCCTGGTGGCGCGCCACCGCCGCGTCGCCTTCAGCCAGGCGCAGCGCAATTTCGGCGCGCTGGGCGAGCTGCTGACGGTGCTGCTGTTCGTGTATGCCGCCTCGACCCTGGAATGGGCCAGCGTGGCAGCCGGCGCGGGCCTGGCACTGGCCGTCGTCGGCGGCCGCCTGCTGACGAAGGTCGTCGGCGTGGCCGCGTTCTCGCATGTGAGCGGCATTTCCTGGCGCAAGGGCGTGCTGACGGGCGTGGCGCTGACGCCCGTCTCCGTCTTCATCATCCTGCTGCTGGAACACGCGCGCCAGCATGGCGTGAACTTCGGCGACGAATTGAACGCCCTGGCCGCCATCACCCTGGGCCTGGAACTGGTCGGCCCCGTGCTGGTGCAGCGCGTGCTGATGCTGGCCAAAGAAACCCACGAAATCAAGGAGCGCTAAATGCCGCTGGAACCCTTTGGCCAATCGGCCGCGCTGACCTTCGGCGTCGAACTCGAACTGCAACTGGTAAACCTGTCGGACTATGACTTGACGGCCGCCAGCCCCGACCTGCTGCATCTGCTGAATAAAAAACCATTTCCCGGCAACGTCACGCCGGAAATTACCGAGAGCATGATCGAGATCAACTCGAGCGTGCACACGCATCACGGTCCCCTGCTGGAGCAGTTGCAGGAAATCCGCGACACCTTGATCACGGCCGGCGACAAGCTCAATATCGGCATCGCGGGCGGCGGCACGCACCCGTTCCAGCAATGGTCATCGCAAAAGATCTTTTCCAAGCCCCGTTTCCAGGAAATCTCGGAACTGTACGGCTACCTGGCCAAGCAGTTCACCATCTTCGGCCAGCACGTGCACATCGGCTGCGCCTCGGGCGACGACGCCATGTTCCTGCTGCATTCGCTGAACCGCTACATCCCCCACTTCATCGCCCTGTCGGCTTCCTCGCCCTACGTGCAGGGACGCGACACCCTGTTCGATTCGGCCCGCCTGAACTCCGTGTTTGCGTTTCCCATGAGCGGGCGCGCGCCGTTCACCCTCAGCTGGGACCAGTTCTCCAACGAGTATTTCGCCAAGATGGAGAACACGGGCATCATCAAGAGCATGAAGGATTTTTACTGGGATATCCGTCCCAAGCCGGAATTCGGCACCATCGAACTGCGCGTGTGCGACACGCCGCTGACGGTGGAGCGGGCCGCCGCGCTGGCCGCCTACCTGCAGGCCCTGTGCCGCTACCTGCTCGAACGCCGCGAAACGCCGCCGGTGGAAGACGATTACCTCGTGTATAACTACAACCGCTTCCAGGCTTGCCGCTTCGGCCTCGATGGCGCCATCACGCACCCGAAAACCTACGAAACGATGTCGCTGCGCGAAGACATCATGACCACCCTGCGCAAGATGGAACCGCACGCCGAGGCGCTGGGCAGCACGCCAGCCCTGAAACACCTGTCGGACGTGGCCAAGCAGTGGAGCGACGCCCAATATCTGCGCAAGCAGCACAGCCTGCAGGGCAGCGCCGAGGGCATGGTCGATTCGGCGATCCGCTGCTTCCGGGGCGAACCCATGAATTATTGAGGCCTGGCCCGTTCACCCCAACACCTGAACTGCCGGGGTGAGACCCTCGGGCTCCGACCCCGGATCTTGCTTTTGGGGTGCAATCAGAAGCGTAGGTCGGATTAGCCCATAGGGCGTAATCCGACAATATTGTTAGCGCCAGTGCTGGCGTCGGATTACGCGCTTGCGCGCTAATCCGACCTACAGTCTTCTTGGCCGCCTCTCCCTTCCGCTCGCGACGGTTTTGCCGGTCATCGTGACTTTTACCCCAACAGCGCAAAGCCAAAAAACCACACCCGCCGCCCCCGTCATTTACAGCCCCCGCCCCCGCTTGTTACAATAAGTGAGAATGATTCTTATTATTGTTTAAAAACACCAGCCCGGCAGGGCCGGCCATGCAAGGGGAATGCGATGCCGCTGGCAGAGCCGCTACAACGCCAGGACATTGCGACACTGTATGCCGACCACCATGGCTGGCTGCAGGGCTGGCTGCGCAAAAAACTCGGCAGCACGGCGTGCGCGGCCGATATGGCGCATGACACCTTCGTGCGCCTGCTCGACCGCGAAGACGCCGTCGCCGCGCGCGAGCCGCGCGCCTTTCTCGCCACCGTCGCGCAGCGCGTGCTGTTCAACCACTACCGCCGTCTGAAACTTGAAGAGGCTTACCTCGACGTGCTGGCGCAACTGCCGCCCCGGCATGCGCCATCGCCCGAGGAACGGTCGCTGCTGCTGGCCACCGTGTTTGAACTCGACCGCATGCTCGACGGCTTGCCGCCTCCCGTGAAACGGGCTTTTTTACTGCGCCAGCTCGACGAGCTGCCGCAGGAAGACATTGCGCGCCAGCTCGGCATCTCGCTGGCGACAGTAAAACGCCATCTGCAGCGGGCCGCCAGCGCCACGCAAGCGTGGCAGCAGCTGCAAACGCAGCATGAACACCTGCCGCCCGCCATGCAGGCGACCCTGCTGCGCGCCTGCGTGCAGGCGAATGCGCCGCGCCGCCATGCCGTCAAGACCCTGGCCCTGCTGCTGGCCTGCGGCACCTCGCTGTATGCATTCGAACGCCGCGGCCCGTGGCGCGGCTGGACGGCCGACTACCGCACCGGCGTCAACCAGCGCCGCGTCGTGACCCTCGATGACGGCACGCGGCTCACGCTCAACACCAGCAGCGCCGTCAATATCGTTTACAACGGCGAACAGCGCCGCATTCAACTGCTGGCCGGTGAAATCTTCATCGCCACCGGCAAGGATGCGGCACAGCGGCCGTTCTTCGTCGACACGCCGCATGGCAGCCTGCAGGCGCTGGGCACGCGTTTCACGGTGCGCCTGCACGAGCAATATGCCAGCGCCGGCGTGCTCGAAGGCGCCGTCGCCTTGCTGGCCGACGATGGCGGCCAGCGCCTGGTGCTGCGTCCCGGGGAAGGCGCCCATTTCGACGGCGCCGGCTTGCACCGCCAGGCGCTGGCGCCTTATGGCGGCGCCTGGCTGGACGGCATGCTGGTGGCGCGCGACATGCGCCTGGCCGATTTCCTCGCCGATCTGTCGCGCTACAGCGACCATCCGCTGGCCTGCGCGCCCGCCGTCGCCAGCCTGCGCGTGTCCGGTTCCTACCCGCTGGCCGATGTCAGCGCCATCCTCGACGCCGTCAGCGCCAGCCTGCAGCTGCGGCGCAATACCGTCACGCGCTTCTGGGGTCATCAGGTGGTGCGCATCGAACTGGCGGCCCGCTGAAAAAATATTTTCTGCAAAGTGAGCTGTTTCGCCGTGCTCGCGTGACTTGGTAAGTAATGCTCGGGAAATTATTGTGAATTTATGACGAACAGAACCGGATGCTGTGCAAGGCGCCTGCAGCGACGCAGTGCGAGCACTGCTAGCTGCGGGCAACACCGCACAGCGCCGGTTATGGAAGTCAGAAAACACAATAACTTATTGAGGGTTACTTAGATAGGCAGTCTCCATCTTGCGCATCCACGAAAGGTTTTATTCCATGCACCACGCTTCGCGTTCCCTCCTTACCCGCACCGTCCTGGCCTGCGCCCTGTCGCAAATCGGCATGGCCCTGGCCCTGCCGGCATCGGCCCAGACGCAAACCCGGCAAGTACGCACCTACAGCATTCCGGCCGGCGCGCTGGGCGACGTGCTGACGCGCTTTGGCAGCGACAGCGCCATTTTATTGTCGTTCTCCAGCGAGGCCACGCAAGGCTTGCGCAGCGCCGGCCTGCAAGGCAGCTACAGCCTGCAGGAGGGTTTCAGCGTGCTGCTGGCGGGCAGCGGCCTGCAAGCCGTGCCGCAATCGAACGGCGGCTACCTGCTGCAAAAGATCGCCGCCGGCGCCCCTTCGGCGGACAGCCGCGGCGTGGCCGTCATGAGCGGCGTCACGGTGGTGGCGGCCGCCGAGCGCAGCGCCGCCACCAGCGGCACGGGCAGCTATACGGGCGGCCCCGCCAGCGGCGCCACGGGACTGGCGTTGACGCAGCGCGAAACGCCGCAGTCGCTGACCATCGTCACGCGCCAGCAGATGGATGACCAGAACAGCAACGCCGTCTCCGACGTCATGAAAAACGTCAATGGCGTGAGCGTGCAAAACTACGACAGCGACCGCTGGAGCTTCCAGGCGCGCGGCTTTGCCGTCACCAATTTCCAGTACGACGGCGTATCGGCCATCTATGACGGCGTCTACGACTGGGGCACGACGAACAGCGACATGGCCATCTATGACCGCATCGAGGTGCTGAAGGGCGCGACGGGCCTGATGAGCGGCTCGGGCGACCCGTCGGCCACCGTCAACATGGTGCGCAAGCGCCCCACCGCCAGCTTCGAAGGTTCGGCCACCCTGGGCGCGGGATCGTGGGACAACTACCGCGGCGAAGCCGATGTCTCCGGCCCGCTCAACGCCAGCCGCACGGTGCGCGGCCGCCTGGTGGGCGCCTACCAGGACAAGCATTCCTACCTGGACCGCTACACGCAGCAGAAATCCGTCGCCTACGGCATCATCGAGGCGGACCTGACACCCGTCACCCTGCTCACGGCAGGCTTCACGCACCAGGATTACAAGCCGAGCGGCTCGACCTGGACAGGCTTCCCCGTCCTGCTTTCCGATGGCACCCGCACGGATTTCCCCACCTCGTGGAACCCGGCCACGGACTGGAGCCGCCGCGACATGCAGAACACCACGCTGTTTACCTCGCTGGAACATACGTTCGCCAACGAGTGGAAAGTGAAATTGAGCGCCAACCAGCTGCGCAGCAAGCATGACAGCGTGCTCGGTTCGGCCAGCGGCGGCAATCCCGCTCCTGTCACGGGCGCAGGCACGTATTTCTTCATGGGCAAATACAAGGGCGACCGCCGCCAGACCACCGTCAACGTGGATGCCAGCGGTCCATTCACGGCATTTGGCCGCCGGCATGAAGCGATGATCGGCTATTCCAGTTCGACGGCAAAGCAGGATGGTCCCGTCTACGAATCGGTCTACCCTCCCGTGGAAGGCAGCTATTTCGGCTGGCGCGGCCAGTATGCGGAACCGGCATTCAAGCGCCTGGGTGACGACAACGACAGCACGCGCCAGAGCGGCTTGTATGGCGCCGTGCGCCTGCATCCCGTCGATGCGCTGTCCGTCATCGTCGGCGCGCGCGTCAGCAACTACAAGCAGGAACAGGACCGCACCTTCTTCGACGCCGGCACCGCGCGCATCACCTCGCGCATCGAGGAAAACAACGTCATCACGCCGTATGCGGGCGTCGTGTATGACCTCGACAAGACCTATTCCGTGTTCGGCAGCTACACGAGCATCTTCGCGCCGCAGAGCAACCGCGACATCAACCGCAACTTCCTGTCGCCCGTGCGCGGCAAGGGCGTGGAAGCGGGTGTGAAGGCGGAGTACCTCGACGGCAAGGTCAATGCCAGCGCGTCCCTGTTCCAGATCCGTCAAAGCAACGTGGCCAGTTCCGTGGGCGAAGTCAACGGCGAAGAAGCGTATAAAGCCATCGACGGCGTCACCAGCCGCGGCGTGGAAATGGAAGTGACGGGCGAAGTGGCCAAGGATGTGAAGCTGAGCGCTGGCTACACCTACACCCACGTGCGCGACGCGGATGGCAAGGATGTGTTTTCCACCATGCTGCAAACGACGCAGCCTGCCCACCTGGTGCGCGTGCAAGGCACGTGGCGCCTGCCGGCCAGCCTGGACAAGCTGACCGTCGGTGGCGGCGTCAACTGGCAAAGCAGCTACGAAGGCAATATCTGGAATCCCGCCATCGAGGACTATTCGCGCATCAAGCAGGGCGGCTACGCGCTGGTCAACCTGTTGGCCCGCTACGAGATCAGCAAGAACGTCACGGCCAGCCTCAACGTGAACAACCTGCTGGACAAGAAGTACCTGACGGGACTGGGCCTGTTCCAGACGGGCTTCTACGGCGAACCGCGCAATGTGATGTTCACCGTGCGCACGAAGTTTTAATCAGCTTCCGTACAGCGCCAGCGCCCAGGCTGGCGGGCGCAACTCCAGCGCCAGCGACAGGCAAGCGGGATCGAAGCGTGCCGCCAGCAGGTACACATTGGCGGCGCCCTTCGGCTCCCAATTCCCCGTAAAGCCCTTTTCACCGGCCGCCACGCGCTTGCGGTCGAAGGGCACGGCGCTTTTCGCGAACTCCTCGTGCGTCTTTCTGCCCTGCGCATAGGGCGCCAGCCAGGCCAGCGCCTCGGCCAGGCGCCGCGCTTCCGGCGCGCCATACCAGTCGTCGCCATGCGCCTGCGCCATCAGCGCTGTCGTCAGCAGCGGCTCCAGGCTGTAGGTGGTGTAATGCAGGGCATCGCGCTGCTCGAAGTCGAAGGGTACGCCGCCGGCGCCGATATTGCGCGGCACGTGCGCCAGGAAGCGTTCCTTCGCCCGCGCGATCAACAAGGCGTCGCCCGTGACATACGCGGCGGCCGTGCCGATCTTGATGCGGTGGCTGTGCCAGTTGTTGCGCGCCGTGGACGGGCCGCCCACCTTGATGGGATCACTCAAATACCCGTGCGCCAGGGTGCGGCAAAACGCCTGCACCTGCTCGCGCTCGACGCCGTTCAAGCGTTCCTGTACCAGGTCATAGCCCATCAGCAGGCTGGCCAGCTCCGTCTCGTCGACGGGGCTGAACGAGGGCTGATAACTGCCGCTCCAGGCCAGCAGCAGCTGGCGCGCCGCCTCGAAATGCGCCATCTCGCCCGACAGCCGCCAGGCCAGCGCCTGCAAGCGCGCCTGGCGCCAGTCTTCCTGCGCCTGCTGGCTGGTCTCGCGTCCGCCCTCTCCCTTCAGCAAGCCGCCCGTGCGCACTTCGGCCATCAGGTGCACGGGCCGCGCCGCATCCTTGCGCGCCGCCTTGACCACCTGTTCGGCAATGGCCGGCGCCACCCGCGCCTTGAGCGTGCGGGCGCGCGCGGCGGACGTCAGCGCAAACGGCAGCGGCCCCTCATGCGGGCGCGGCGCGGCGCGCAAGCCCGCCAGGGGCAACGCCAACAGTGCCGCCAGCACAGTGCGCCGGCGGATCAGGTGCGTACTCAAAACCGCGTCTCCCGCGCCGCGCGCAAAAAGTTATCGAGGATGGGCGTGCAATCGAGCAGCTCGACGCCGCCCGCCGAATGGAATTCCGGGTGCCACTGCAAGCCCATGACGAAGCGCGCCCGCTGGTAGCGGATGGCTTCGACGATATTGTCCCCTTGCGAATACGCTTCCACGGTGATGTCGCGTCCCAGGTCCTTGACCGACTGGTGGTGGATGGAATTGACGAGCGCCTCGCCCGCCTTCGGGAACATGCCCGCCAGCGACGAGCCTTTGGGGAAGACGATGCTGTGACGGTGACGGTCATACAGGTCGTTGACGTGCGAGGTGGCGCCTTCCACATCCGAGGCGATGTCCTGGTACAGGGTGCCGCCAAAGCCCACGTTGATGAGTTGGCAGCCGCGGCAGATGCCCAGCACGGGTTTGCCCGCATCGACGAATTCGTGCAGCAGTTCCAGTTCGTACAGGTCGCGCGCGCGGTCGCCGTTCCATTCGGGCCGCGTGGCTGCCTCGGAATACGTCTGCGGCGAGACGTCGGCGCCGCCCTGCAGCACCAGGCCGTCCAGGTGGCGCGCATAGTGGCGCAAGGTGATATTACTCGGGTGTAGCTGGCCGCTGGTATTGACCGTCGGGATCATGAAGACCAGCACGTCGCGCGACATGACCCATTGGGCGATCGACTCTTCCAGGTATTGCAGGTTCTTGCTGCGCAGGCCAGTGGCGCCCGGTTCGGGGTGGAAAATGCGTGCCGAGATGCCGATGCGCAGGGTGCGCCGCATGAAATCGCGGCTGGCCTTGTCGCGCATGGAGCGGTAGCGCGACGAGATCACCCGCCAGGCCAGCGCCAGCGGCGTATCGTTGTCCTTCAGGTAGCGGGGGGCCGCGTCGCGCGCACGGTGCTCATCATCGGGTGCCCGGCGGCCCACCCGGTCAGGCCGCGACGGCGGTGATGCTGGCGCTGCGGGATCGGTGGAAGGAGGAAGCTGGGGATCTTTTTCGTCTGACATGGCGGGGCTGACTGAAAGCGGAGACGTTTTCAATATAAACCCCTGCCCCCGAAAGCACGATTCAATTTTGTAACAAAAGCATACGCACGGGGCATCCACGCAACACGCTCAATGCATACGGCCCGTTTACGCTGGCGGCCCCGCTTTTTAGAGAATCTTTACGCCCCCGCTGCTAATCTTGAACGTACCTCAACCACCGCTGCAAAGCCACCATGGAACCCCATTCACGCCTGCAAACGCATCAAGCGCATCAAGCACTGCCCCACCGCCATCCCCGCCTGCCCACCTTCCTCATGCACATCACGGTCGACAAAGCCTGCCTGGCCGAGCTGCGCCAGCTGGTCGTCAAGACCTGCGGCGGCATGCTGTCGTTCATGCGCGTCGAGGCGGTCGACCATGCCGAGCGCATGAAAGTCTGGCTGTGCGTGACGGAACCGGCCCTGCGCCTGACCATGGATGCTGTCATGCGCCTGCTGCCGGCGGCGGAATTTGGCCGTATCAGCCAGGGGAAATCGCTATGAACCAGTATGCCTGCGACCACGCGATGTCCTCATCGCGCATCACCGCGCACTTCCAGGGCATCTGGGTGCCGATGGTCACGCCATTCCGTGACGGCGATGGCGACATCGACTTCGACGCGGCCCAGCAACTCGCGTGCGAGCTGGCCGCCAGCGGCATCGACGGCCTGGTGGTGTGCGGCACCACGGGTGAAGCGGCCATGCTGAGCGCCGCAGAACAGACCATGCTGCTCGACAGCGTGCTCGAAGCCGTCGGCCCCTGCTTCCCCGTGGTAATGGGGATCGGCGGCAGCGATACGCGCAGTGTCGTCGGCACGGTGCAGCGCTACAACGACCATCCGCTGGCCGGCCTGCTCATCTCCGCACCCGCCTATGTGCGCCCTTCGCAGGATGGCATCGTGCGCCATTTCCAGGCGATCGCCGCCGCCACCGACCAGTCCATCGTGCTGTACAACGTGCCGGCCCGCACGGGCGTCAACATCGAACCGCAGACGGCGGCCCTGCTGGCGCGCGACTCGCACTTCGTCGCCATCAAGGAAGCGGGCGGCAAGCTGCAGCAGCTGGGCGAACTGCTGCTCGACACGCGCCTGGACGTCTTGTGCGGCGACGATGCGCTGCTGCTGGCCAGCCTGTCCATGGGCGGCCACGGCGCCATGTCGGCCGCCGCCCAGGTACGCCCCGACCTGTATGCGCAGCTGTACCACCTCGTCAAGCAGGGCCGCCACGGCGCCGCCGGCGCGCTGTTCAAGACCATGCTGCCCGTCATCCGCCTGCTGTTTGCCGAACCGAATCCCGCTCCCGTCAAGGCGGCGCTGGCCATGCAGGGCAAGGTGCGCGACGCATTGCGCCTGCCGATGACGCCCATGTCTTCCGCCGGCCAGGCCGCCCTGGCCGCGGCACTCGATCCATTGATGCAGCTGCCCATATGGACAGCCAGCGACAGGGAAGAGCCGCGCGAAGGCTGTCTGCTGCAGCTGGTCTCCCCTGCCAACATCATGCCAGCCGTGCGCCAAGATGATCATCGCCATCACGGATGAACGCGGGGGGATGGAAAAATCCATCCTGGCCGGGCGGCTGGCCGCCTCGCGCGCGCTGGCCGGACGCAAGGTATTGCTGCTCGATGCCGATCCGCGCCAGGGCGCCATGGCGCAAGCCAGGAACATGCACGACGGCGCCATGCACGGCAGCCTGACGCGGCCGCGCCTGATGGCGCGCGCCATCAGCGCCAAGGGCTTGCAACCGGAGCTGGAACACCTGGTGCACTGCTACCACGACATCGTCATCGACAGCGAAGGCCGCGACTCCATGGGCAGCCGGTCGGCCCTGATCGCCGCGCGCGTGCTGGTGGTGCCACTCGACGGTGTCGTCAACGCCGCCGCGCAATCAGGCCTGGCGCGCCGCATCGCGCACGCGCGCAGCGTCAATCCGGGCCTGCGCGTCCTGCTGGCAACGGACACGCAGGCGGCACCCGCCCATGCCCTGGCCGCGCAGATTCCCGCCGCCCGCGTAGTCAGCCTGGGACAGCTGTACTGCGCCGTTTTCAACCTGCCGGCCTAGCCTGGCGCATCACGTAAAAAAAGGCGGCGCATGCGCCGCCTCTCCTCCCTGTCAATTAAAACGTCTTGCTGACGGTCAGCTGCAGCGCCGTCTTGCCCATGAATTTGCCATTCACGGGCGAGGCATAGGCGGACTTGCCCGCGTTCGTGCCGATCACGGCCAGCGCGCCCGTCACTAAACCGAAGTCGCGCGTGACGCCCACTTTCCAGTCCGTATAGCTAGCCGCGTCGTTGTTTTTGACCTTCTGATGGCCCGCATGCAGGTTGCCGGTCCAGCCGTTCGTCAGGTCGATGGTCGCGCCGATGTCCAGGTAGCCGCTGTTCTTGCTGTTGACGATGCCGAACAGGTTCGAGACGGCGTGCGAATATTTGACGTAGGCGGGACCATACGACAGCTGGCCATAGACTTCCTGCGTGTCCGCGTCGGCCAGGCCGGCGATGTGCTTCAAGCCGTTGTCCGCATACACGTACGCCAGCACGCCCACGTCATAGCCAACGTCGCTGGTCAACTGGCCGCGCTTGCCCGCATACAGGTCCACTTCCACGTCGCCGCTGCCGCCCGCGTCCTTGGTCCACTTGATGGTGGAGGCCCAGGCGCCCGCGTACAGGCCCGTCGGGTTGTTGACATAGTCGGCGCCGCCCTGCAGCGCGGGTTTCAAGCGCGTCTGCGAAATGCCGCGATAACGGTAGTCGGACACGCCGGCCACGTTGAAGCTGATGTCATTATCGGGCTTGGCCTCTTCCGCGTGGGCCAGGCTGCCCGTAAAGGCTGTGGCGACGGCAAATGCAAGTGACATTTTATTCATGGTTTTTTCTTCTTCATTGGTGGTATGGGCCTTTGCCAACATGGCGCAGCTGGCCCGCCGCTGCAAAAATTTTGGGTAAAGCGTCCCCCTGGCGCACGCGGCGCCTGTTTTCCAACAGGGGATTGACAGGTGTTAGAGCGGCAGCAGCAGCCGGTAGCCGACGGCCGTTTCCGTCAACAGGTACTGCGGCTGGGCCGGATCGGCTTCCAGCTTCTGGCGCAGATGCCCCATGTAGATGCGCAGGTAATGGCCGTTTTCGCTGTTCGACGGCCCCCACACTTCGCGCAGCAGCTGCGGATTGGTGACCAC
Source organism: Janthinobacterium sp. BJB301 (assembly GCF_002735685.1). Classification (NCBI taxonomy): domain Bacteria; kingdom Pseudomonadati; phylum Pseudomonadota; class Betaproteobacteria; order Burkholderiales; family Oxalobacteraceae; genus Janthinobacterium; species Janthinobacterium sp. BJB301. Next base: position 875,960 of record NZ_PDZJ01000002.1, read on the forward strand.
CCTGCCCGCGTTCTTCACGAGTACCGACAGCAAACGGAATTCCGTCGGCGTCATGTGCACCAGCTGCTTGTTGCGCGTCACCAGCCGGTCCTTCAGGTCGACCCGCACGTCGCCGAACTGCACCACGCCATCGTCGCTGGCGGCGGGCTGGCGCTGACGGCGCAAGGTGGCGCGCACACGGGCCAGCAGTTCGCCCACGCCGAACGGCTTGGTCAGATAATCGTCGGCACCCGCGTCCAGCGCGCGGATCTTGTCCTGCTCGTCGACCCGCGCCGACAGCACGATGATGGGCACGGCCGACCATTTGCGGATGTCGGCGATGAAATCGATGCCGTCACCGTCGGGCAGCCCCAGGTCCAGTACGATCAGGTCGGGCCGGCGCGTGCCGGCATCGATCAGGCCCCGCTGCATGGTGGCGGATTCGAAAATCTGCCAGCCCTCGTCTTCCAGCGCGGCACGCACAAAGCGGCGGATTTGCGGTTCATCCTCGACCAGCAAGGCGGTGGCGGAAGGTTCGTTCATGTTGGTTTTCCTGTTTCATGGTCGTTGGCGTCATCGAGCTCGGTCTCCGGCGGCGCCGGGGGCGTGCCCAGCGGCAGGCTGAAGACGATGGCGGCGCCCTGTCCCGGCGCGTGCGGCTGCGCGTGGATGGTGCCGCCATGGGCTTCGACGATGGCGCGGCAAATGGCCAGCCCCAGCCCGACGCCCGGCTTGTTCGACTCGCGCTCGCCGCGCGTAAATTTTTCAAAGATGGCTTCTTCTCGGCCCGGCGGCAAACCCGGGCCATCATCAGACACCGCCACCTGCAGGAACTGGCCATGCACCCCGGCCGCGACCGTGATGGTGCTGCCCGGCGGCGTGTACTTGGCCGCATTTTCCAGCAGGTTGCACAGTACGCGCTCGACCAGCACGGCATCGTAGCGCACCAGCGGCAAGTCCGGCGCCAGCTGCGTCTGCACGGCATGCTGCTGCAATTGCGGACCGCTGGCGCGCAGCGCGCTGCCCACCACTTCTTCCAGCGCCTGCCATTGCAGGTTCAGGCGCACCTGTCCGCTCTCGATGCGCGCCATGTCCAGCAAGTTCGCCACCAGGGCGCTCATGCGCACGGTTTCGGACTGCAGCGAGCGCGCCATGTCCAGCTGCGCGGGCGACAAGGCGGGCCGCGACAGGGCCAGCGATTCGGCCAGGCCAACCAGCGACGTCAATGGCGTGCGCAAGTCGTGCGACAGGGCCGCCAGCAGCGAATTGCGCAGCCGCTCGGACTCCATCTGCAGCAGCGCGCCCTGGGCCACGTCGATGTAGTGCACGCGTTCGAGGGCGATGGCCGCCAGCGCGGCAAAGGTATCGAGGTGCTGGCGCTGTTCCGGCACCAGCAGCCAGCGCCCGCGCTGCGCGCCATCGAGCGGCAGCAGCGCCAGCACGCCCCGCGTGCGCATCGGCGCGATCAGCGGCAGGTAGAAAACGGGCGAAGCCGGCAAGGTATCGGTCCCCGTTCCTGCCGCCTGCGCATGGTCGAAGGCCCACTGCGCAATGCCGATATCGAGCGCCTCGCCGCCGTTCGGGGCCTGCAAGCCGCCCTCGTCATCGGGCAGCAGCAGGGTGGCGCGCGCGCGGAAAGCCCGTTCGATGGCGCTTTTCGTGATGTCGAAAATCTGCTCCGTCTGCAGCACGCCGGACAGCTCGCGCGAGAATTCATACAGGGCGCGGGCGCGCGCTTCGCGGTGCGAGGCCACGCGCGCCTGGAAGCGCAGGCCCGCCGTCAGGTGGCCCGTGATCAGGCCCACGGCCAGCATCACGCCAAAGGTGATCACATACTGGAAATCGCCCACGGCAAACGAGAAGCGCGGTGGCACGAAGACGAAATCGAAGCAGGCCACGCCCACCAGGCTGGCCAATGCCGCCGGCCCGCGCCCCAGGCGCACGGCCACCAGCACCACCGTCAGCAAGGACAGCATGGCGATATTGGCCAGGTCAAGATAAGGCTGCAAGGGGACGGAGGCGAGCGCCGTGGCCAGGCTGGCGCCGGCGGCCAATATGTAGCGCCAATGGCGCGGGGGCCGGCGCGGCGCCTCCGCATCTTCGCCGGCCGCGCGCCGGGGCGCCGCATCGGCAGGCGGCAAGCCCACCTCGATCAAATCGATATCGGGTGCCAGGCTGGCCATGCGCGCGGCTGGCGGCGTGTGCCACAGGCGCGTCAGCGTGCCGGCGCGGCCACGGCCCACGATGACTTTCGAGATATTCGCGTTGCGCGCATACTCGACCACGGCGCCGGCGATGTCGGCGGACGGCACAATGGCCGTGCGCGCGCCCAGGTCCTGCGCCAGTTTCAGGGTTTTCAGGATGCGCTCGCGCTGGACCGCCGGCAGGCGCTGCAGACGCGGTGTTTCCACGTACAGCGCATGCCATTCCGCATTCAGCTGGCTGGCCAGGCGCGCCGTGCTGCGGATCACGTGCTCGCCGCCCGCGTGCGGTCCCACGCAGGCGAGCAGCGCGGCGCCCGTCTTCCACACGGGATTGATGGATTTCTCGACGCGGTAAGCCTGCACGTCGTCCTGCACCCGGTCCGCCGTGCGGCGCAATGCCAGTTCGCGCAAGGCGATCAGGTTACCCTTGCGGAAAAAATGCTGCGATGCCCGCTCGGCTTGCAGCGGCTGATACACCTTGCCCTGCTTCAGGCGGCGCAGCAGTTCATCGGCCGGGATATCGACCAGCACCACCTCATCGGCGCGGTCGAATACCGTGTCGGGCAGGGTCTCCGCCACGCGCACGCCCGTGATCCCGCCCACTACATCGTTCAGGCTTTCCAGGTGCTGCACATTCACGGTGGAGAGCACGTCGATGCCGGCCGCCAGCAATTCCTCGACATCCTGCCAGCGCTTCGGATGGCGCGAACCGGCCACGTTCGAGTGGGCCAGTTCATCCATCAGTATCAGCGCCGGCGCGCGCCGCAACGCTTCGTCCAGGTCGAACTCGAACAGGGTCTTGCCCCGGTACTCGATGGCCTTCAGGGGAAGCACGGGCAAGCCGTCAAGCTGGGCCGCCGTATCCTGGCGCCCATGCGTCTCCACCACCCCCACCAGCAAGTCCTGGCCATCGGCCAGCAGTTTGCGTGCGGCCGCCAGCATCGCATAGGTCTTGCCGACGCCGGCCGAGGCACCAAAATAGATGCGCAGCCGGCCGCGCGCGGCTTTCTTTTCCTGTGCCTGCACTTGCGCCAGCAGGGCATCAGGGTCGGGGCGTTGGCTGTCGTTGGGGAGCATGTTGTATTTTAATCTTCCTGGGCATTGTAGGTCGGATTAGCGCGTCCGAAGGGCGCGCGTAATCCGACGACATTGTTGGCTGCGCCGTGGGTAAAGTCGGCTTACGCTGCGCTAAGCCGACCTACGCCGACCTACGCCGGCCAACCAACCGTTGTCAGCTTACTTTGCCATGGCATCCAGCGCCAGATTCAGTTCCAGCACATTGACCCGCGGCTCGCCGAAAAAGCCGATATACGCGGTTTTCTGCACCTTGGCGATGGCGTTTTCCACCTGCGCCAGCGGCATGGCGCGCACGCGGGCCACGCGCGGCGCCTGGTACAGGGCGCCCGCCAGGCTGATTTCCGGATCCAGGCCGCTGCTCGACGCCGTCACCAGGTCGACAGGGATCGGGTTGCGGTTGCCCGGATCGGCAGCCTGCAGGGCGGCGATGCGCGCCTTGACGGCGTCCACCAGGGCCGGATTGGTCGGCCCCTGGTTCGAACCGCCCGAACCGGCACCGTTGTTCGCCATCGGCGCGGTGGCCGATGGGCGGCCCCAGAAATACTTGGGCGAGGTGAAGGACTGGCCGATCAGGGTCGAGCCGACAGGCTTGCCACCACGCTCGACGATGCTGCCGTTGACTTCATCGTTGAAAGCCAGTTGCCCGATGCCGGCCGTGGCAAACGGATAGACGACGCCGCAGATCACGGTCAGCGCGGCAAACAGGACCAGGGCGGGACGTACGATAGTGTTCATGACGGTTCCTTTAGACTAAATTGAGTGCGGACAGCAGCATGTCGATCAGCTTGATACCGAGGAAGGGCAGGACGATGCCGCCCAGGCCGTAGATCAGCAGGTTGCGGCGCAACAGGCTCGCCGCGCCAATGGCCCGGTATTGCACGCCTTTCAGCGCCAGCGGAATCAGCACGACGATGATCAATGCATTGAAGATCACGGCCGACATGATGGCCGAGGCGGGAGTGGCCAGGTGCATGATGTCCAGCGCTTTTAGCTGCGGATAGGTGCCCACGAAGGCGGCCGGGATGATGGCGAAGTACTTGGCGATGTCGTTCGAAATCGAGAACGTCGTCAGCGAACCGCGCGTCATCAGCATCTGCTTGCCGATTTCAACGATTTCCAGCAGCTTGGTGGGATTCGAATCCAGGTCCACCATATTGCCCGCTTCTTTTGCCGCCTGCGTGCCCGAGTTCATGGCCACGGCCACGTCGGCTTGGGCCAGCGCCGGCGCATCGTTGGTGCCATCGCCCGTCATCGCCACCAGGCGGCCTTCGGCCTGGTAGCTGCGGATGAGTTTCAGCTTGTCTTCCGGCGTCGCTTCGGCAAGGAAATCGTCCACGCCCGCTTCGGCTGCAATCGCCGCTGCCGTCAGCTTGTTGTCGCCCGTGATCATGACGGTCTTGATGCCCATGCGGCGCAGTTCCGCGAAGCGCTCCTTGATGCCGCCCTTGACAATATCCTTCAGCTCCACGGCGCCCATGACGCGGCCGTCGTCAACCACCACCAGCGGCGTGCTGCCGCGGCGGGCGATGTCGTCTACGGCGCGCCCCACCTCGGCCGGATACGGCTGGCCCAGCGCTTCCACGTACTTCTTCATGGAGTCGGCCGCGCCCTTGCGCAGCTGGCGTACCTGCTGTTCGCCCGCGATATCCACGCCGCTCATGCGCGTCTGCGCCGTGAAGGGCACGAAGGTGGCGTGCAGGCTGGCCATCTCGCGTTCGCGGATATTGAACTTCTGCTTGGCCAGCACGACGATGCTGCGCCCTTCCGGCGTTTCATCGGCCAGGGAGGCCAGCTGCGCCGCATCGGCCAGCTGCTGCTCCGTCACGCCGGGCGCCGGCACGAAGCTGGAAGCCTGGCGGTTGCCCAGGGTGATGGTGCCCGTTTTGTCGAGCAGCAGCACGTCCACGTCGCCGGCCGCTTCCACGGCGCGGCCCGACGTGGCGATCACATTGGCCTGCATCATGCGGCTCATGCCGGCCACGCCGATGGCGGACAACAGGCCGCCGATGGTGGTCGGAATCAGGCACACGAGCAGCGCAATCAGCACGGTGATGGTCACCGGCGTGCCACTGCCGGCCGCCGCCACGGAAAACAGCGAATACGGCAGCAGGGTCACGGTGACGATCAGGAACACGATCGACAGGGCGACGAGCAGGATCGTCAAGGCGATCTCATTCGGCGTCTTCTGGCGCTTGGCGCCTTCGACCATGGCGATCATGCGGTCGATGAAGGCTTCGCCGGGATTGACGGAAACGCGCACCAGCAGCCAGTCCGACAGCACGCGGGTGCCGCCCGTGACGGCGGAAAAGTCGCCGCCCGATTCACGGATGACGGGCGCCGATTCGCCCGTGATGGCGCTTTCGTCGACGGAGGCCACGCCGGCCGTCACTTCGCCGTCGGCGGGAATGACGTCGCCCGCCTCCACCAGCACCGTCATGCCCTTGCGCAGGTCGGTGGCCGGCGTGGGCAGCCAGGAAGTGCCGTATTTCGGCGTCTGCATTTTCTTTGCCATCACCGTTTGCTTGAGGGCGCGCAGGGACGCGGCTTGCGCCTTGCTGCGGCCTTCGGCCAGCGCCTCGGCAAAGTTCGCGAACAGCACGGTAAACCACAGCCACACGGCGACGGCGACGATGAAGCCGAATGGCGCTTCGCCCTGGCCATTCAGGGCCTGGATGGCCAGCAGGGTCGTGATGATGCTGCCCACGTAGACGACGAACATCACGGGGCTGCGCCACTGCGTGCGGGGGTCGAGTTTTTTGAACGCATCGACGACGGCGGGGCCGATCAGTGCGGAATCGAACAAGGTCAGGCTTGTGCGTGACATGGTAGCCTCTTATTTGATGAAAAGTTGCAGGTGTTCGACGATCGGGCCCAGGGCCAGCGCGGGAACGTAATTCAAAACGCCGACGAGCACGACAACGCCGATCAGCAGGCCGATGAACATGGGGCCGTGCGTGGGCATGGTGCCGGCATTGGCCGACAGGCGCTGCTTGGCCGCCAGCGAACCGGCCACCGCCAGCACGGGCACGATCACGCCGAAGCGGCCGAACCACATGGCGATCGCCAGCATCACGTTGTAGAACGGCGTGTTGGCGGACAGGCCGGCAAACGCGCTGCCGTTGTTGTTGGCCGCCGACGTGAAGGCGTACAGGATTTCGGAAAAACCATGCGCGCCCGGATTGGCCACGCCAACCGTGCCCGGTTCGACCATCACGGCGATCGCCGTGCCCGTCAAGACCAGGGCTGGCGTGACCAGGATGGCCAGCGACACCATCTTCATTTCATAGGCCTGGATTTTCTTGCCCAGATATTCGGGCGTGCGGCCTATCATCAGGCCGGCGATGAAGACGGCCAGGATGGCGAACATCAGCATGCCGTACAGGCCCGTGCCCACGCCGCCGAAAATCACTTCGCCGAACTGCATCAACAGCAGCGGCACCATGCCGCCCAGGGGCATGTAGGAATCGTGCATGGAATTGACGGCGCCGCACGATGCGGCCGTCGTCACCGCCGCGAACAGGGTCGAGGAGCTGATGCCGAAGCGCGTTTCCTTGCCTTCCATATTGCCGCCCGATTGCAGGCTGCTGGCCTGCTGGTCCACGCCCAGGGCTTGCAGGGCAGGATTGGCTTGCTGCTCGGCGCTCATCACGCCAGCCGTCATGACGACAAAGATCAGGGTCATGGCGGCCAGCACGGCCCAGCCCTGGCGCATGTCGCCCACCATGCGGCCGAACGTGAAGCACAGGCCGGCGGGGATGATGAAGATGGCCAGCATCTGCAGGAAGTTCGACAGCACGGTGGGGTTTTCATACGGATGCGAGGAATTGGCGTTGAAGAAGCCGCCGCCATTCGTGCCCAGCAGCTTGATCGACTCCTGCGACGCGACGGGGCCCATGGAGATCGTCTGCGTCGTCGCCACCTGCGCTTCCATCACGGGCTTGCCGGCCGCATCCAGCACGGGCTGGCCGTCGGCCGTCACTTTCGGCGTTTCATACGCCACGTGGTCGAGCAGGGTCACTTCCTTGTAGGCGGAAAAATTCTGGATCATGCCTTCGCCCATGAAGACGACGGACAGCGCCAGGGACAGCGGCAGCAGGATGTACAGGGTCGAGCGCACCAGGTCGACCCAGAAATTGCCGATCGACTTGCCCGAGCGCGAGGCGAAGCCGCGCACCAGCGCGAAGATCACGGCGATGCCGGTGGCCGCCGAAAAGAAGTTCTGGCAGGCAAGGCCCAGCATCTGGGTCAGGTAGCTCATGGTCTGTTCGCCGCCGTAGCCCTGCCAGTTGGTATTGGCGACGAAGCTGACGGTGGTATTGAACGAGGAATCGGGGCTGACGGCGCCCAGTCCCTGGGGATTCAAGGGCAAGAAGCCCTGCAGGCGCTGCAGGCCGTAGACGAAGACGGCGCCCACGGTATTGAAGACGATCAGGGCGATGGCATAGCTTTTCCAGCCCATGGCCTTGTCGGCGGGAAGGCCGGACCAGCGGTACAGCAGGTTTTCCAGCTTTTGCAGCCAGCCCAGGCCGCGCACGGGGCCATCGCCGGCCACCCTGGCCATGTACAGGCCCAGCGGATAGCCGGCGGCCAGCAGCACGGCGAGGAAAGCCACCAGTAACAGTATCGATTGCGTCGTCATCACAGTTCCTCCGCCTTCAGCAGCGCCACCAGCAAATACACGAGCAGGCCAGCCGAGACGACGGCGCCCAGCACATAAAACGCGTTCATTTGACGCTCCCTAATTTGTCGCAGGCGACGGCAAAGCCGGCCGCCACGACGAAAAACACGGCAATCAAGCCGAGATACACGAGATCCATTCCCACCCTCATTCAGGTTTGTTTTGATAGTGAGCAGATTAGCCAAAAGGGTCTAAAAAATTCGTAAAGACTGGGGAGGCAGCTGTAAACAAGATGTAAAAACGGCGGCTTTACCGCATAAAATCCAGCACAATTGGCGCAAAACCACGCGCGCGGCGCACTGTTGTTGCCTTGGAGTAGCGCTATTGCCCGCCGATCAAGATAGAATGCGCGAGCGTCCGCACAAGGACGCCAAGCCTGCCGCACTGCCCTCCCCCAGTGACGCTGGACGGGATATACTGTATATTCATACAGTTATCGCCGCCGCTGTCATTGCGCCCGCAGTGCCCTGGCCTGGCGTTCCAACCACTGTCTTTACTTAGCTTGAACACGTATGGCCACTAAAAAACCAGCATCCGACTACAGCGAATCATCCATCCGTGTCCTGAAAGGACTGGAACCCGTCAAGCAGCGCCCGGGGATGTACACCCGCACTGAAAATCCGCTGCACATCATTCAGGAAGTGATCGACAATGCCTCCGACGAGGCGCTGGGCGGTCATTGCACGCATATCGCCGTCACGCAAAACACGGATGGCAGCATTACCGTCGAAGACAATGGCCGCGGCATTCCCGTCGGCCTGCACCCGGAGGAAGGCGTGCCGACGGTGGAAATCGTGTTTACACGGCTGCACGCGGGCGGCAAGTTCGACAAGGGTTCGGGCGGCGCCTACGCGTTCTCGGGCGGCTTGCACGGCGTCGGCGTGTCCGTCACCAATGCGCTGTCGACGCGCCTGGAAATCACCGTCTGGCGCAAGGAAAGCGACGGCAACGGCTTGCACCACATGGTGTTTGCGAATGGCGACGTGATCGAGCCCTTGAATTCCCGCCCCGCCCCGCGCGACGGCAAGAAGTCGGGCACGCGCGTCACGGCCTGGCCCGACGCAAAATATTTTGATTCGCCCAACATCTCGCAAACGGAGCTGCAACGCCTGCTGCGCTCGAAAGCCGTGCTGCTGCCGGGCGTCACCGTGACGCTCACCAACGCGAAGACGGGCGACACGCAGACCTGGCAGTACGCGGAAGGCTTGCGCGGCTACCTGACCGAAACGCTGGCGCAGGTATCGAATGGCGAAACCCTGATTCCCCTGTTCGAAGGCGCGCAGTATGCGGGCCCGGACTCGGAAGGCTTTGCCGAGGGCGAAGGCGCGGCCTGGGTGGTGGCGTGGACGGAAGAAGGCACCATCGTGCGCGAATCGTATGTCAACCTGATCCCCACCTCGAATGGCGGCACGCACGAATCGGGCTTGCGCGACGGCCTGTTCGGCGCCGTGAAGAACTTCGTCGAAATGCACTCGCTGCTGCCGAAAGGCGTGAAGCTGCTGCCCGAAGACGTGTTCGCGCGCGCTTCCTTCGTGCTGTCGGCCAAGGTGCTGGACCCGCAATTCCAGGGCCAGATCAAGGAACGCCTGAACTCGCGCGACGCCGTGCGCCTCGTCTCGACCTTCACCAAGCCGCCGCTGGAACTGTGGCTGAACCAGCACGTCGACTACGGCAAGAAGCTGGCCGATCTTGTGATCAAGCAGGCGCAGTCGCGTCAGCGCTCGCTGCAAAAAGTGGAAAAGAAAAAATCCTCGGGCGTGGCCGTCCTTCCCGGCAAGCTGACCGACTGCGAATCGTCGGACATCGCGCGCAATGAACTGTTCCTCGTCGAGGGCGACTCGGCGGGCGGTTCGGCCAAGATGGGGCGCGACAAGGAATTCCAGGCGATCCTGCCCCTGCGCGGCAAGGTCTTGAACTCGTGGGAAACGGACCGCGACCGCCTGTTCGCCAATAACGAGATCCACGACATTGCCGTCGCCATCGGCGTCGATCCGCACAGCGTGGGCGATACGCCCGACCTGTCCGGCCTGCGCTACGGCAAGATCTGCATCCTGTCCGACGCGGACGTGGACGGCTCGCACATCCAGGTACTGCTGCTGACGCTGTTCTTCAAGCACTTCCCGGCCCTGATCAACAAGGGACACATCTGCATCGCCCGTCCGCCTTTGTACCGCGTGGATGCGCCGGCGCGCGGCAAGAAGCCGATGCAGAAAATCTATGCGCTCGACGACGGCGAACTGCTTGCCATCGAGGACAAGCTGCGCAAGGAAGGCGTGAAACAGGGCGCCTGGTCGATCTCGCGCTTCAAGGGCCTGGGCGAGATGAATGCCGAGCAGCTGTGGGAAACGACGATGAACCCGGACACGCGCCGTTTGCTGCCCGTCACGCTCGGTGAAGTCGACCACATGGCCTCGGCCTCCCGCTTCAATATGTTGATGGGCAAAGGCGAAGCGGCCGGACGCCGCGCCTGGATCGAAGAACACGGCAATGAGGCGGAGGCGGATATCTGATGATCATCGGTATCGACCTGGGCACCACCAACAGCCTGGTCGCCATCTGGCGCGATGGCAAGGCTTCCATCATCCCGAATGCGCTCGGTGAACACCTGACGCCGTCGTGCGTCAGCATCGACGACGACGGCACCGTGCTGGTGGGCCGCGCCGCGCGCGAGCGCCTGCAGACGCACCCGCAACTGACGGCGGCCGTCTTCAAGCGCTACATGGGCAGTGAAAAGAAGATCACCCTCGGCACGCAGCAATTCCGTCCGGAAGAGCTGTCGTCGATGGTGCTGCGCGCGCTGAAGGAAGATGCCGAAGCCTTCTTGGGGCACAAGGTCGAGGAAGCCATCATCACCGTGCCCGCGTATTTCAGCGATGCGCAGCGCAAGGCCACGCGCATCGCCGGCCAGCTGGCGGGCTTGCGCGTGGAGCGCCTGCTGAACGAACCGACGGCCGCCGCGCTGGCCTACGGCATCCGCGACAAGGAACAGGAAAGCAAATTCCTCGTCTTCGACCTGGGCGGTGGCACCTTCGACGTGTCGATCCTGGAACTGTTCGAAGGCGTGATGGAAGTGCGCGCCTCGGCCGGCGACAATTTTCTGGGCGGCGAAGACTTCGTCACCGTGCTGGTCGACGCCTTTTTGGAAGGCAGCGGCTTGCGCGATGCGGCCGGCAGCCGCCTGTTCGACCCGCGCCAGCAGCAGCTGCTGCGCGATGAGGCAGAGCGCGTCAAGCGCCTGCTGTCGGACCAGCCATCCGTGCGCATGGCCACGCGCTACCAGGACAAGGAATACAGCTGGGAGATCAGCGAAGACAAACTGGCGCAATTGTGCGAGCCCCTGCTAGCCCGCCTGCGCCTGCCCGTGGAACGGGCGCTGCGCGACGCCACCATCCGCGCCGCGGAATTGAATGAAGTTGTGCTGGCCGGCGGCGCCACGCGCATGCCGCTGGTGCGCAAACTCGTCTCGCGCATGTTCGGCCGCTTCCCCGCCATCCACCTGGATCCGGACGAAGCCGTGGCGCTGGGGGCCGCCGTGCAAGCGGGACTCAAGATGCGCGACGCGGCGCTCGACGAAGTGGTCATGACGGACGTGGCGCCGTACTCGCTGGGCATTTCCATTTCGCGCCAGGTCGGCGCGAACCAGTATGAAGGCGGGCATTACCTGCCCATCATCGAGCGCAATTCCGTGGTGCCCGTCTCGCGCACGGAAAACATCACCACCATCCACGACAACCAGAAGGAAATCAACGTGGCTATCTTCCAGGGCGAGTCGCGCCTGGTGGCCGACAATGTCTTCCTCGGCAAGATCAGCTTCCCGATACCCGCGAAAAAGGCGGGCGAAATCGGCATCGACGTGCGCTTCACCTACGACGTCAGCGGCGTGCTGGAAGCGGAAGTGACAGTGCTGGCCACGCAGGAAAAGCACAAGATGATCATCAGCGACAACGCGGGCGTGATGACGCCGGAACAGATCGAGCAGCGCTTTGCGGAACTGGCCGACCTGAAGATCCACCCGCGCGAGCAGATGGAAAACCGCACCCTGGTCACGCGCGCCGACCGGCTGTACGAACAGTCTCTGGGCGACGTGCGCCAGTACCTGGCGGCGCACACGGCCAACTTCCAGGCCGCGCTGGAAACGCAGGACCCGAACACCATCCGCAAGGCACGCCAGGCGCTCGACGAAGTGTTGCGCCAGGTCGAGAGCGAGAGCTTCCTGTAAATGGACGGCGGCATGGACAACGGACAGCGCAGCCTGTGGGCAATCCTGGGCACGGAGCCGACGGGCGACGAGCGCACCCTCAAGCGCGCGTATGCGAAGCGTCTGAAGGTGACGCGTCCCGAAGACGATCCGGCCGCCTTCCAGGAACTGCGCGAAGCGTATGAATACGCGCTGCGCCATGCGCACCTGTTTGCCGAGGAATTGCCGGAACCGCAAACACCCGAAGCGGAAGCGCCAGCAGCGCCGCCGATGGAACCGGCCGACTTGTGGGGCGTCATCGACGAACCCGCGCAGGAGCCGCCCGCAGAACTGTGGGGCGTCATAGCCCAGGAACAGACGCCGCCGCCAGAGCAATGGGGCGTGGTCGCCATCGATCCGGCGCAGGAAGCGGACAACCTGTGGCAGGGCTGCCTGGCGCTGGCGCGGCACGCGGATGCCGGCGAGGTGCTGGCCCGCATCCTGCAGGACGACGCCATGCTGAATCTCGACGTGCGCGAGGAGTTCGACCTGTGCGCGCTGCGCTATTGCGCCAGCGCCGGCTATACGCTGCCGCTGCGCCAGGCCCTGTTCGAGCAGCTGGGCTGGGACCACGATTTTTCCTACCTGGCGCGCAGCCATGCGGACCTGGTGCGCGGCGCCGTGCAGCGCTACCGGGCCGACCGCTCGTTTGCCCATTTCAGCGACAACCGCGACAGCTATCCCGGCCTGGACTGCATCATGTCGCAGCAGCCGCCATCGGCCTACGCGCGCCAGCTGTTCGATCAAAAATTCAACCTGCAGCTGCGCGAACTGCTGCACGCGATACGCTGGCAGCACGGCGAAATGCTGGCTTACAAGCTCGATACGGACCTGTTCGAGCAATGGGAGCAGGCCGTCCATGCCAAGCGCTACTTCAAGCAGACGGCGCTGGCCTCGGGCGGCCTGGGTTTCGTGCTGCACTTCATGCTCGCTGGCGTGCTCGATGCGGCCGGCTTCAAGCTCGGCGACACGGCCGCCTATGCCAGCCTGCTGGGCTTCCAGGCGCTCGCCTTTGCCCTGCTGGCCATGCATGCCTTGCGCTGGCCGGCGCCCCTGTTCGCGCGATTCGATACGCTGCAGGAAGCGCTGCAGGAACGCCTGCCCACGCTGTGGCAGCGGCCCGGCTTGCGGCAACTGGGCTGGATCGTGCCCTACCTCGTGCTGGCGCTGCTGCTGTTCCTGCCCGAACGCAGCGAGACCATGCGCCTCGTTACCGCGGCCGGCTTGTGCGCGTCGGCGCTGCTCGCGTACGCGATGAACCGCCAACTGCTGCATGGCATGCTGCTGCTCCTGTGCCTCGGCCTGTCGCTGTTCGCCGCCATGTTCATGAGCGGCAAAGGCCCTGCGGCGCTGGCCATCGGCGAGGCCATGCCATTGATATTCTGCCTGGCGGCGCTGGCCCTGCGCAGCGCCACCGGCCTGTATGGCGATTGCGGCTTCCCCGAGGCGCTCTTGCCCCGCCTGCGCGCGGCATGGCTGATCGGTTGCGCGGGCTTGCTGCTGCAACTGTATTTGCAACTGCTGCCGGCCGCCCTCGTCGGCGCCGCGCTGTATGCCTGGTCGTGCGCCGGCTTGCTGTTTTCGCCCACCGATTTCAAATGGAAGACGATCTGGCCGGTGGTGCTGGTGCCGTCGCTCGCCAGCTTCGTGCTGGCCGGCCATGCCCCGGCCATCCGCGCCATGCCGATGATGCACAACAGTGTCGAGCTGGCCCTGGCCGTGCTGTATCTGACCTTGCGCTACATGTATCTGACGTATGGCAAGTCTTTTTCCAAACCCGGGCTGTCATAATCAGCCCCACGAATTCAACCGCAACCACTTAACACCGAAACAAGCGCCATGTCCACACAAACCAATTTATTTGACGATGCCCAGCCTGAGCCGATCGAGCCGGATGAACCGGTATTCGACGGCGAAGCGCTGACCCTGTCCACCTTTGCCGAGCGCGCCTATCTCGATTACGCCATCTCGGTCGTCAAGGGCCGCGCCCTGCCCGACGTGTGCGATGGCCAGAAGCCCGTGCAGCGCCGCATCCTGTATGCGATGAACGAGCTGGGACTCAATTCCACGGCGAAGCCCCGCAAATCGGCGGCCGTGGTCGGCGACGTGCTGGGTAAATTGCATCCGCACGGCGACCAGTCCGTGTACGACGCGCTCGTGCGCATGGCGCAGGATTTCTCCCTGCGCTATCCGCTGATCGATGGCCAGGGCAATTTCGGCTCGCGCGATGGCGATGGCGCCGCAGCCATGCGTTACACGGAAGCGCGCCTGACGCCGATCGCCAAGCTGCTGATGGATGAAATCGGCATGGGCACGGTGGACTTCCAGCCCAACTACGACGGCTCGACGGAAGAACCGAAGCTGCTGCCGGCGCGCCTGCCGATGGTGCTGCTCAATGGCGCCTCCGGCATCGCCGTGGGCCTGGCCACGGAAATCCCGTCGCACAACCTGGCAGAAGTGGCGAAAGCGGCTGTCGCCATGATCCGCGATCCGAAGATGACGCACGCCGAGCTGATGGCCATCATTCCCGGCCCCGACTTCCCCGGCGGCGGCCAGATCATCACCCCGCCATCGCAGATCCAGGACATGTACGCGAGCGGCCGTGGCAGCATGAAGGTGCGTGCGCGCTGGAAGATCGAGGAACTGGCGCGCGGCCAGTGGCAAGCCGTCGTGACGGAACTGCCGCCAGGTACCTCGTCGCAGAAGGTGCTGGAAGAAATCGAGGAACTGACGAATCCGAAGATCAAGCTGGGCAAGAAGGCGCTGTCGCCGGACCAGGTGGCCCTGAAGGCGCTGATCCTCAATTCGCTCGACACCATCCGCGACGAATCTGGCCGCGCCGCGCCCGTGCGCCTCGTGTTCGAACCGAAGTCGAAGAACCAGGACCAGACGGAATTCATGCTGATGCTGCTGGCGCACACCTCGCTGGAATCGTCGACCTCGATCAACCTGGTGATGATCGGCGGCGATGGCCGTCCACGCCAGAAAGGCCTGGGCGACATCCTGCGCGAGTGGATCGACTTCCGCTTCGAGACCGTCACGCGCCGCACCGGCTACAAACTGGGCAAGGTCAAGGACCGCATCCATATCCTGGAAGGGCGCGAAGCGATCCTGCTCAATATCGACAAGGTGATCCAGATCATCCGCAATTCGGATGAACCGAAGGCGGCCCTGATCGAAGCGTTCAAGCTGTCCGAACGCCAGGCCGACGACATCCTGGAAATCCGCTTGCGCCAGCTGGCACGCCTGGAGACGATCAAGATCCAGCAGGAACTGGCCGAGCTGCGCAAGGAAGAAAAGTCGCTGCAAGACCTGCTCGACAATCCGGGGTCGATGAAGCGCGCCATCATCCGCGAAATCGAGGCGGACGCCAAGCAGTTCGGCGATGCGCGCCGCACCCTGATCGAGGAAGCGCAGAAAGCCGTGGCGGAACAGAAGGTGGTCGATGAACCGGTCACCGTCATCATCTCGGAAAAAGGCTGGGTGCGCGCGCGTACCGGCATCGGCCACGATGCGGCGCAGTTCACGTTCAAGGCGGGAGACTCCCTGCATGGCGCCTTCGAGTGCCGCACGGTCGACACCCTGCTGGGCTTTGGCAACAACGGCAAGATTTACTCGGTTCCCGTCTCCGCACTGCCCAACGCGCGCGGCGATGGCGTGCCAATCACGACCTTGTGCGACCTGAGCGGCGGCACACCCGGCAACGCCGTGCGCATCCTCCATTACTTCGCGGGCAATGGCGCCACCAATTTGCTGCTGGCGTCGAGCGCAGGCTACGGCTTCATCGCCAAAGCGGGCGACATGACGAGCCGCCTGAAAGGCGGCAAGGCCTTCATCACCCTGGACGATGGCGACGTGCCTTTGGCGCCGAAAGTCATCCCCGAGGCGGCCAGCGCCCTGGCCTGCCTGACGGAAGGCGCACGCCTGCTGGTGTTCGGCCTCGATGAAATGAAAACCCTGTCCAAGGGCGGCACCGGCGTCAAGCTGATCGACCTCGATGCGAAAGACAAGCTGCTGGCCGTGCAGCCGATCACCCAGCGCGGCGTGGTGGTCTCGGGCATCGGCAGGGCTTCGAAACCGCAGGATGCATCGCTGGGCGCCACGGCCCTGGCCGAACACTTCGGCAAGCGCGCCAAGAAAGGCAAGGCGCTGGCGGCCAAGCTGAAACCGGTCTCCATGGCGGCCATCGGCTGATCGGCACCCGGCCATACGAAAAGACAGGTTCGCCTGTCTTTTTTTTCGCCCATCGCCGCGCAGCGGCACAGGAAAAAACATTTCACAGATAATTTGACAGATATGTCCCACGCTCCCGTTATCCCTGCAGGCATGCCACCGGCACGCCGCCCAGCGACAGGAGAACAGCGATGACAAACAAGGTTTCAGGCAGGCTGCCATGCAGCGCCTGACCCCGGCCGAACGGCTGGTGGCGGCCATGGCGGCCGAAGGATTGCCGTATAAAAGCATCGCCAGGGAACTGGGCAAGTCGCCGGCCACCGTGCGCAACCAGCTGCATGCGATTTACCAGAAACTGGGCGTGGGCAACCGCACGGCGCTCGCGCACAAGCTCCGGGGTCATCCTTGACGCCGCGACAGGCGCAGCACGTCGGGCGTCGCTTCGACGATATCGATCACGTCCTGCGTCCCGCCGGCATCGCCCAGCGCATAGCGGCCCATGCCCAGGGGCACCAGCCGGGTAACGGGACCGGCGCGGGGACGGTCATCGGGGCCGTGCGCCATCGACGTCAGTGTCGCCGCCCCTTGCGCCATGGCGCCGGCGGGCGCGCCGAACTCCAGCACCTTGCGTCCCTTGCGGCTGGGAGGAAAGGCGAACGTGGCCGTGGGCCGGTACACCTCGATACCGTCTGCATCCTCCTCGAAGGAATGCGTCCAGCTGCCGCTGGGCAGTGCCGTTGTCATGCCGTGCATGCCGCCTCCCGTGTCAACCATGGATGTCAGAAACACGATACCACGCCGCCCAGGCTTTCATAGCCGCTCACGGAAGGCGACCAGGCCGTGCCGTTCCACGCCTTGTGGAACAGGGCGCCATTCGTGCCCGTGACAAAGACGTCGAGGCGGTTCGGCGCCCAGGCCGTGGCGCGCGGACGCGAGGTGCATATGCCGCCCAGGCTTTCAAAGCCCGTCACGGATGGCGACCAGGCGGATCCATTCCACGCCTTGTGATACAGGGCGCTGTCCGTGCCGATGACGAACAGGTCGAGCCGGTTGGCACCCCACGACACGGCTTCCACCTCGCCCACGCAGATGCCGCCCAGGCGCTCGAAGCCGTCGATGGACGGCCCCCATTTCGCGCCATCCCACCACTTGTGGTACAGGGCGCCATCGGTGCCCGTGACGAAGACGTCGAGGCGGTTCGGCCCCCACGCCACGGCCTTCGGCGCCGAGGTGCAGATGCAGCCCAGGCGTTCATAGCCCGTCAGCGACGGTCCCCAGGCCGTGCCGTTCCACCACTTGTGGTACAGGGCCCGGTCCGTGCCGACGACGAAGACATCGAGGCGGTTCGGCCCCCAGGCCACGGCTTCCGGCTGGCCCAGGCAGATACCGCCCATGGCTTCGTAACCCGTCAAGGACGGCCCCCAGGCGGCTCCGTTCCACCACTTGTGATACAGGCCGCGGTCCGTGCCGACGACAAATACGTCGAGGCGGTTCGGTCCCCAGGCCACGGCGCGCGGGTCGCCCACGCACAAGCCGCCCATCGCTTCATAGCCGGTCAGCGACGGCCCCCAGGCCGTGCCATTCCACCACTTGTGGAACAAGCCGCTGTCGGTGCCCGTGACGAACACGTCGAGCCGGTTCGGCCCCCACGACACCACCTGCGGGGCACTGGTGCAAATGCCGCCCTGCCCTTCATAGCCGGTGACGGACGGCGCCCAGGCCGTACCATTCCATGCCTTGTGGTAGAGCGCGCGGTCCGTGCCCAGCACGAACACGTCGAGGCGGGTCGCGCCCCAGGCCACGACGGGAGAAGAGCTCTGGCGCGGCGTGGCGCCTGCACCTGTGCCGCCCGTGCCGATGCTCGCGCGCGGGCCATCGAGACAGGCCTGCATGCGCGCCACCTGTCCCGCCGTGAACATGAACATGGCGGGATCGTCGACGTAATCCATATAGTTCATGAACATGTCGCCATTCGGCCCGTTGCTGCAGGACACCTGCGGAAACGAGGGCTGGCCCGTGTTCGGCCCGCCCTGGTTGGGCGTGTCGGCCACGTTGTCCGTGCCCGAACACCCGGTACCGTCGTCGCCCCAGATATGGTTCAGATTCAGCCAATGGCCAATTTCATGCGTGGCCGTGCGCCCCAGGTGGAACGGCGGCGCCGCCGTGCCGGTCGTGCCAAAGGCCGATTGCAGGATCACCACGCCGTCGGTGGCGGCCGGGCCGCCGGGAAACTGCGCGTAGCCCAGCAAGCCGCCGCCCAGCTGGCACACCCATATATTCAGGTAGCTGTCGGCCGGCCAGGCATCCATGCCGCCCGTCGCCTGCGACTTGACGGCATCGTCCGCGCCAAACGAGGCCGCCGTCGTCTGGCGCCGCTCGATGCCGCTGGTGGCCGCGCCATGCGGATCGGTCGTGGCCAGCGCAAACTCCACGCGCGCATCGGCCGTCAGGGGCAGGAATGGCGCCGGCGTGCTGTTGACATCCGGGTTGACGCGCCGGAAGTCACGATTGAGCACATCGATCTGGCTGGCGATCTGCGCATCCGAAATATTCTGCGCGGCCGTATTCCACACCACGTGCACCACCACCGGTATCTGCGTCACGCCGGAACGTCCGGCAATGCTGCCGTCGCCCTCGTAGAGCCCGGCCAGGTTTTCGATATCGGCGCGCACGTTCGCATATGATGGATCTTCGCTCAGCAGGCGGCGATGCACGTCCATCGTCGCGCAGGTGCGCTTCTGCGGTGTACCGCCGCCCTGTCCACCGTCGCTGCCCCCCATGCCACCGCCACCGCCACCATCGCCACCCATGCCACCGCCAGCCCCAAACTGCATGCAGCTGGTGGCCGCCATGCCCTGCGGTGCCTGCTGCATGCCGCCGCCCGGCATGGCGCCGGCATCCGCGGCGGCCGTACCCTGGGTAAGCGCAGCCTGGTCGGCATACGACATGCCCAGGCGCGGCCCAGCCATGGCGTCGCCGCCCGCCGCCTCCGTGCCAGCCTGCATGTCGCCTTCGACCGGCATGGGCTGCATGGCGGACACGGCAGGCGCGCCTTCCGCCGAACCGGTAGCCGGCATTTTTTTCGTTTTAGCGGTGCTCATGATGTCTCCCTTCGTCTGTTTGCCAATTCACTATGGCACGGCGAAAAGAGGAGCATTTGTGCCAGATCAAGACTGGCAAGCGGTGCAAAGGAAAAGTGGCAGACGAAAAAAAGACAGCCGAAGCTGTCTTTTGGGCTTGCAGGCCATGGCCCGCAAACAGGGGATTACTTGGCGGCGGCGGCCTTGACTTCAGCGTCGGCCTTGGCCTTGGCTTCTTCCGTCTTGGTGGCGGCGATGGCTTTATCGGCGTTCGCTTCCACTTTTTCCTTGGCGACCTTGGCATCCGCTTTCACGGAGGTTTTGCCTGCTTTCGCATCGGCCTTGGCGGCAGCCTTGTCAGCCTTGGCTTGCGCCTTCATCTTGTCTTCCGGATCGGCATCGGCCACTTTGTCGTGGGCCTTGGCCTTGGTTTTATTCGCCTTGTGCTGGGCGTCGGCTTTCTTTTCGTCAGCCTTCATTTCAGCCTTGGCGACATTGGCGTCAGCCTTCGCATCGACTTTGGCTTCCTTGTTGGCAGCCTTGTTGATGTCATGCTGCGCAGACGCCTGGGCGCTGGCAACGGCTGGGGTGACTGGCGACGTTTGCGCGATGGCAGCGGTGGCAAACAGGGTAGCGATCAGGGCGGCGAGTAATTTGTTCATGATGAGACCTTTCAATATGGTTTAATTTTATTCTTACTAAAGGCGGGCAAAATGTTCAAAATTTGCCAGGCATCGCGCTGTTTCTTGATGTAGCGCAATGGCATGACTTCATAGTAAAGATAACTGGCAAACCACACAGTGCGTTAGCGCACTCAACGGAAAATATGTGCAATTCGGCAAATTTCCCATCGAGCGCGGCTGTACGCTTCAGGACCTCATGCGCGCACGGCCAGTGCCGCGTGGCGAGCCGCCACCCACTCCTCGTTGGCCGGCTCCACGCCCACCACGATGCGGCTGGCATCGGTGGAAATACGGCTGGCGTTGCGCGCATTGGCATCCGCATCGAGCACGGGACCGATGAAGCCCAGCTCGGCGCAGATGCGCTGGCGCAGCTCGGCGCTGTGTTCGCCGATACCTGCCGTAAACACCAGCATGTCCAGTCCGCCCAGCACGGCCGTAAGGGCGCCGATCTCGCGCACGATACGGCGGATATACAAGGCCAGCGCGGCGCGGATACGCTCGCCCGTGGCATCCTGCCGGTCCTGCTGCGCCAGCAAGACCGGCGGGTCGGCCGACACGCCCGACACGCCCAGCAAGCCCGACTCGTGGTACAGCACATGCGCCACTTTTTCCAGCGACAGCTTTTCGATTTCCATCAGGTAGATGACGGCGCCCGGATCGAGCGAACCGCAGCGCGTGCCCATCATCAAGCCGTCGAGCGCGGAAAAGCCCATGGTGGTGGCCACGCTGTGCAAATTATCCATGGCGCACAGGCTGGCGCCGCTGCCCAGGTGGGCCACGATGACCTTGCCGCGCGCGACGGCACCGAAGCGCTGCTCCAGCACCAGCGACTGGTATTCGTACGACAGGCCGTGGAAGCCGTAGCGGCGCAAGCCCCGTTCCCACGCATCGTACGGCAGGGCCAGCATCTGCTCGACCTGCGGCACCGTGTGGTGGAAGGCCGTGTCGAAGCACGCCACCTGGGCGATATCGGGCCGCGATTCGAGCAGCACCTCGATCGCCTCCAGCGCGAACGGCTGGTGCAGGGGCGCCAGCGGCACAAAACTTTTCAGGTCGGCCAGCACTTTGAAATCGATGCGCACGGGGGCGAAATACTTGCTACCGCCATGCACCACGCGGTGCGCCACGGCGCGCAGCGGACGCCCGGCCAGCTGCGCCACCACTTGCGCGCGGATGTATTCGAGGGCCGCGTGATGCGGCTGCTCTGCATCGAGCTGCAAGGCGATTGCCGGCAGGCCGCCGGCGCGGTACGTGGCGTTTTCGCGGCCGATGCCTTCTACCTTGCCGCTCCATTGCGCCTGCTGCGGCAGCACGCCGCCCGCTTGCTCGAACAGGGCGAACTTGATGCTCGACGAGCCGCAATTGAGTACCAGGATCAGGGTGCCGTCGGCATGTTGGAGTGCTTCGTTCATGGCGGCGTGCTCCGGTAATGGTTGGCCAGCATCACGGCGATGGCGCACGAGGCGATGCGGCTGGCGCGCGAATCGGCGCGGCTGGTTAGGATGACGGGGACCTTCGCGCCCAGCACGATGCCGGCGCTGTCCGCGTCGCCCATGTATTCGAGCTGCTTGGCCAGCATGTTGCCGCTTTCCAGGTCGGGCACCAGCAAGATGTCGGCGCGGCCCGCCACCTCGGAGACGATGCCCTTGACGGTGGCGGCGGCGATCGACACGGCATTGTCGAATGCCAGCGGGCCGTCGAGGATCGCCCCCGTGATCTGGCCACGGTCGGCCATCTTGCACAGGGCGGCCGCATCCAGGGTGGCCGGCATGTCCGCATTCACCGTTTCCACTGCGGCCAGGATGGCCACGCGCGGGCAGGCCACGCCGATCACGTGCGCCAGGTCGATGGCGTTGCGCACGATGTCGGCCTTCATAGCCAGGTTCGGCGCGATATTGATGGCTGCGTCCGTGATGATGAAGGGACGCGGATACGCAGGCGTCTGCATCAGGAAGCAGTGGCTGATGCGGCGCTTGGTGCGCAGGCCGGCGCTGGCCGACAGCACGGCCGACATCAGCTCATCCGTGTGCAGGCTGCCCTTCATCAGCGCCTCGACTTCCCCTTTCCCCGCCAGTTCGGCGCCGCGCGCGGCGGCCGCATGGCTATGTTCGACGTCTTCGATGGCGATGCCTTCCAGGCTGAGGCCCGCCTCCAGCGCCACCGCCTCCAGGCGCGCGCGCGGCGCCACCAGCACGGGCGTGATCAAGCCTGCCGCGTAGGCGTCAAGCGCGCCCGACAAGCTCAGTTCATCGCAGGGGTGGATCACGGCCACCCTGATCGGACCCAGGGTGCGCGCGTGCTCCAGCAGGCGCCGCGTGCCGTCGCCGTTATGCAGGCGCACTTCGGGCAAGGTGGCGCGCTTGCGTTCGATCTGCTCGGCGGGCGCGATCACCTGCGCCTCGCCATCGAGCACCACGGCGCCGTGCTGGTTGACGCAGCGGCAAGCCAGCGTCACGTGGCGGCTGCGCGGCTCGCGCGCCGTGACGGTGACGCTGATGGCCAGGGTATCGCCCACGCGCACGGGCTGCAAAAAGCGCAGGGTCTGGCCCGTGTAGACGGTGCCGGCGCCGGGCAGTCGCGTGCCCAGCACGGCGGAAATGAGGGCCGCGCCCCACATGCCGTGGGCGATCACGCCCTGGTAGCGGGTGGCGGCGGCAAATTCGGTATCGAGGTGCTGCGGGTTGTCATCGCCCGACATCACCGCGAACAGGGCGATATCGTCCATGCTCAGGGTGCGCGTGATGCTGGCAGTGTCGCCGATGGCGATCTGGTCGAAGGTGCGGTTACGCACGATATGCAAATCATCGTCTTGGGTAGTGGTCATCGTGGTCTTCTATACAGGGGTAATGTGTTTGGCCGGCTTGGCTTTTGGCCCGGCAGGGGATGCGCCCGCGTCCGACTGCAACGCCTTCGCTTGCGCCTTGACCGCGCGGTCGAAGACGTCCAGCATCTGCTGCAGGCTCGCCTCCTCGTCCGGCGTCGGCGCCTCGGGCACTTGCAGCACTTGCTGCAGCCACTCGGCCAGCGCGCCGATGTCGTCCGGGTCGGCGCGAGAGAGCAAGGTCGGCAAGGCCGCGATGGCCGCATCGAAATCATGCAGCATCAAGCGCGCCTGCTGGCGCACGATACCGCGGAATTCCTCCATGCCGACATCCTGCCGGTATTGCGGCTTGATCAATTTCAGGGCCAGGTTGACCCTGCGCTCGTCGGCGATCATGCGGAAGCGGTAGATGTAGAACAGCGCGCGCACGGCCGCTTCCACCAGGCCGCCCCGCTGCATGTCTTCGTCCATCTTGCGCGTTTCGCAGCGCACGTATTCGCAATGCTCGGGCAAAATGCCGGGATGGGGACGCGGCGGCGCCGTATCGCCGATGGCTTGTCCCGTCAGCGCCTGCACCAGCGGCGAGCCGTACACCAGGTCGAAGGTGGTTTCCTGCAGCGTATCGCGCCAGTCGCGCCAGCCGTTCAAGCCAGCCGTGATGGCGCCGGAGATGGCTTCCTGCATGGCCAGCAGCGGGTTGTCGGGCGCCACCGGCTGGCGGTGGGCGCGCACCTTTTCCGCCTCCTTGGCCACCAGCCTGGCCAGCGGATTATGGTCCGTCCAGCGCTCGTACGACACGCGCAGCGGATGCGCGAGCTGCAGGAAGCGCGCCGTCTGCGGCGTGACCATGGCGCGCACCCACGGCTGCGCAAACGTGCGATACAGGGCCAGGTTCACTTCGGACACGCGCGCGGCAGCGGCGAATTTGCGGTCGTTTTCCACGCTTGGCTGCACGATGGCGCGCACGTCGTCGATGCCGCGGTGTTCGACCTGCAGCACATAATCGCCGCTGGCCAGGTCCGCGTTCGGCGTGTCGGGCGTCTTGTCGACGATCCTCGCTTCGTAGATACCGGCCGGCAGCAGGTTGATCAGGTCAATATTGCTGGCGAATTTCTGGTGTTCCTTGTGCCCCACCTTGGCCGAGACGAAGATACCCAGGTGGCCGATGCTGTCATGCACGGCATACACGATGGTCTGGTCGTGCATCAGCACATCCTTGTCGTCGCGGTACAGGTCCGTGATCCAGCCCAGCGCCTGCGGCGGCGGCGTGATGTTGTCGCCGTTCGAGCAGAACACGACGATGGGCGAACGGATATTGCGCAAGTCCAGGCGCACGCCGTCGGAGGTAATCAACTCCGCCGTGGCCAGGCGGTTGCCGATGAACAGATTGTCGACGATGTACTGCATCTCGACGTCGTTGAGGAATACATGGCCGCCCCAGTATTTTTCAAATTCCAGGTAGCGTGGCGCTTCCGTATCGATGTTCGCATACAGGTTGTACTGCTTGCTCCACAGGGTATTGGCCGGGTTGAGCTTTTCGAAATTCTGCACCAGGCTGGCGCCGTCGAAGCGGCCGTTGCCCAGGTCGCCCGCCAGCGCCGTGGCCCAGCTTCCGCCCATCAGCCCACCCGCGTAGCGCATCGGGTTGCGGCCATGCCAGCCGGCCCAGTAGGACACGGGCGCGCCGGCCACGATGATGGGGCCGAACAATTCCGGGCGCATCGCCGCCGTCATGAGGATTTGCCAGCCCGCCTGGCAATTGCCGATGACGACGGGCTTGCCTTCGCTGAGCGGATGCAGGGCGATGACTTTTTCCAGGAAGGCCGCCTCGGCGTGCATCACGTCTTCCACCGTCTGTCCCGGCACGGGATCGGGCAGGAAGCCGATGAAGTAGCACGGGTGGCCGGCGCGCAGGGCCACGCCGATCTCGCTCTCGGCCTTGAAGCCGCCGATGCCGGGACCGTGTCCGGCGCGCGGATCGACGACGACGAATGGCCGCTTCGACGGATCGGGTTCCGGCGCATCGGGCGTCAAGATGCGCGCAAGGCCGTAGTTGACGGGACGCGCCAGTTCCAGGCCCGACATCACCAGTTCGGCGGGGAAGTCCAGCACGTTCGGCACTTCCTCGGCCATGTGCTCCTGGTACTGGTTGCCGCGCCGGCGCATCACGTCCGCATACAGCACGATGCGCTGCCACGAGTCGCGCGCATAGTCGCCCAGCACGCCCAGCGACGGCAAGCCGCCGGTGGAGAAAAATGGTGCAGCTTCGATCTTCATGGCTATCCTTTTCATGCAAAAAACGCCGGACCATTCCGGCGCGGGGGCTACGCCATCTGGCTGATGGTCTTGCGAAAGCGCGCCAGCGCGAAGGTAAACAGGGCCGTGCCGATGGCCAGCAAGGCCAGGAACGGTTTCCACACCACGTCGATGCCGGCACCCCGGTACAGAATCGCCTGGCTCAACTCGACGAAATGCGTGGTCGGGGCGATCAGCATGATGTTCTGCACCAGTTCGGGCATGCTTTCGCGCGGCGTGCTGCCGCCCGACAGCATCTGCAGCGGCAGCAGCACGAGGATCAGGAGCATGCCGAACTGTGGCATGCTGCGCGCCACGGTGGCGAGGAAGATGCCCATCGAGGTGGTGGCAAACAGGTGCAGCGCCGCGCCGCACAGGAACAGCGCGATGGAACCCTCGATGGGCACGTGCAGCATGCCGCGCACCACCAGGTTCAGCGACAGGGCGGCGGCCAGCAGCACCACGAGGCCCATCGACCAGACCTTGCCCAGCATGATCTCGGCCGGCGTCACGGGCATCACCAGCAAATGCTCGATGGTGCCGTGTTCGCGCTCGCGGATCAGGGCCGCCCCCGTGAGAATAATCGACAGCATCGTCACCTGGTTGATGAGCTCCATCAGCGAGCCAAACCAGGCCTGGCTCAGCGACGGATTGAAACGCGCGCGCATCACCAGCTCCACGGGCGAGACGGTCGCGCCCCGATAGCGCTTGGCGAATTCGGACACCTCGCCGGCGACGATCTGCTGGATGTAGCCGCTGCCGCTGAAAGCCTGGCTCATGCGCGTGGCATCCACGTTCAGCTGCAATTCCGCCTGGCGCCCGCCCAGCACGTCCGTCTGCAGCTTGGGCGGTATCGTCAGCACGAAGGTGTACTGGCCCGCGTCCAGGCCCGCATCGACCTGGCTCTGGTTGATCATGGCTGGCGGCGTGAACTGCGGCGGGAAGAAGGCCGAGGCGATGCGCCCGGACAGAGGCGAGCCATCCTCGTCGACGATGGCGATCGACGCCATGTGCAGGGTTTCCGGCTTGGCCGTGGCGGCCACGTAGATCGCCAAGGTAAACGTGTAGAGGATCAGGATCAGCATCATCGGATCGCGGATCAGGCTCCAGATTTCCTTCACGCCCAGGCGGTAGATATTTTCAAGATGCCGCATATCAGCTCTCCTGTTTCTTCAGCAGCGCCACCGTCACGCCGAGGATCACGGGAATGGCGACGATCAGGGGCCAGAACGAGGCGTGCAGATCGCCAAAGCCCAGCGCCTTGTTGAACACGCCCCTGCTGATATTGAGCATGTGCGTGGCCGGGTACATCAGGCCGATGGCCTTGCCCACGCCTTCCATCGACGAGACGGGATTGAGCAGGCCCGAAAACTGGATGGCCGGGATCATGGTGCCGATCATGGTCACGAACAGGGCCGCGATCTGGCTGCGCGTAAACGTCGAGGCGAACAGGCCGATGCCGGTGGCGCAGATATTGAAGATGAAGGTGGCGCCGATCAGGGTCGGCAAGCTGCCCTTGATCGGCACGCCAAAGGCGGTGACGGCCAGCAGCGCCATGAGGACAAAGTTGAACATGGCCAGCACGACGTACGGCACCTGCTTGCCGAGCAAGAATTCCAGGCGCGTCACGGGCGTCACGTACAGGTTGATGATGGAGCCCAGTTCCTTTTCGCGCACCACGGACAGCGCCGCCAGCATGGCCGGCAGCATCAGCAGCAACAAGGGAATCACGGCCGGCACCATGGCCGGCAGGCTTTTCACGTCCGGGTTGTAGCGGTAGCGCGTCTGGATGGCGACGGGATTGTTCATCGTGATGCCATAGCGGTGCAAGGCCTGGTCGGCCAGCCACAGCTGGTGCATGCCCTGCACGTAGCCCTGCACGGTTTCGGCGCGCATCGGCATCGCGCCGTCGATCCATGCGCCCACCTGTGCCGGCGCGCCGCGCTGCACGTCGCGCGCGAAGCCGGGCGGGATCTCGATGGCCAGCGACAACTCTCCGCTGCGCATGCGCTTGTCGATATCGGCATAGTCGCGCAGAGGCGGACGTTCGACGAAGTAGCGCGAACCGGCCAGGTTGTTCGTGTAATTCTGGCTCAGGGTGGTCTGGTCGTGGTCAAGCACCGCATAACTGAGATCTTCGACATCCAGGCTGATGCCGAAGCCGATGACGAACAGCAGCAACACGGAGCCGCCCAGCGCCAGGGTCAGGCGCACGGGGTCGCGCCGCAGTTCCAGTGTCTCGCGCCACATGTAGCTGAGCATGCGGCTCAGGCTGAAACGGCTGCGCCGGTGTTCCTGCTGCGGTGCGGCCACTTCAGCCTTCTGCGCGGGCACCTCGCTTTCCTGCTCCGCCGGCGCCGTGCCGCCGCCCGCCTCTTCCAGGTAAGCGATGAAAGCCGCTTCCAGCGACGGCGCGCCCTTCTTGCGCACCAGTTCGGCCGGCGCATCGCTGACCAGCACTTTACCGGCATGCATCAGCGAGATGCGGTCGCAGCGCTCGGCCTCGTTCATGAAGTGGGTGGAAATGAAAATGGTGACGCGGTCGCGCCGCGCCAGCTCGATCATCAGGCGCCAGAAATTGTCGCGCGCAATCGGATCGACGCCGGACGTCGGTTCGTCGAGGATCAGCATTTCCGGCTTGTGCACCATGGCCACGGCCAGCGACAGGCGCTGGCGTATGCCCAGCGGCAGGCTGTCGGGCAAGTCGTCCATCACCGCGCGCAAGTCGAAGCGCTGCGCCATTTCGTCGATGCGCGCCCCTATTTCGCCGTCGGGCACGTGGAACAGGCGCGCATGCAGCACCAGGTTCTGGCGCACCGTCAGCTCGCTGTACAGAGAGAAGGCCTGCGACATGTAGCCGACCCTGCGGCGCGTGTCGATATCGCTGGAGTCGACCTCCTTGCCGAACAGCCAGGCCTTGCCTTCGGTGGCCGGCAGCAGGCCCGTGAGCATCTTCATGGTGGTCGACTTGCCGCAGCCGTTCGAGCCGAGAAAACCAAAGATCTCGCCGCGGCCGATGCGGAAATTCACATGGTCGACAGCCGTAAAATCGCCAAAGCGCATGGTCAGGTCTTGCGCCTCGATGGCGACGTCCTGCGCGCTGGCAGCGTCCAGCGGCGTGATGACCACGGGCTGGTGGCCCGCGCGCTTGGCTTCCGGCAGCAGCTTGATGAAGGCCGCTTCCAGATTGCTGCTGTCCGTGCGCGCCAGCAGTTCGGCCGGCGTGCCCGTGTCGAGCACCTTGCCGTCGTCCATGGCGACGAGCCAATCGAAGCGCTGCGCCTCGTCCATGTAGGCGGTGGCCACCATCACGCTCATTTGCGGGCGCTGCACGCGGATGCCGGCGATCAGGTCCCAGAACTGGGCCCGCGCCAGCGGATCGACGCCGGTGGTGGGCTCATCGAGAATGAGCAGGTCGGGATCGTGGATCAGCGCGCAGCACAGGCCCAGCTTCTGCTTCATGCCGCCCGACAGCTTGCCGGCCGGACGCGCCAGGAAGGGCTGCAAGCCCGTGCTGCGGGTCAGCTGGTCGATGCGGCGGCGGCGTTCGGCCGCGTCGTGGCCGAACAGGCGCGCGAAAAACTGCAGGTTTTCCTCGACCGACAGGGTCGGATACAGATTCTTGCCCAGGCCTTGCGGCATGTAGGCGATGCGGGGGCAGACATCGTCGCGGTGGCGCGCATCACGCATGTCGCCACCCAGCGCCATGACGCTGCCTTCCTGTACCGCGCGCGCGCCGGCCACCAGCGACAGCAGGCTCGATTTGCCCACGCCATCGGGCCCGATCAGGCCCACCATGCAGCCGGCCGGCACATCGAGGTCGATGCCGTCGAGCGCCACCGTCTTGCCGTAATGCTGGCTGACGCCCCGGATGCTGACGACGAAATTGTTCACGCCCATGGTCACTGCGGGACCTTCGCCGTCAGTTCAGCAGGCCATGCCTGCTTCGCATCGAGACGCACCCAGGCCACGCCGGGCAAGCCCACTTTTACCAGCGCCAGGTGCTTTTGCAGCAGCTCGCGGCTGATCTGCGCTTTCACGCGGAACATCAGTTTCTGGCGCTCGCTGGCCGTTTCCACCGTCTTCGGCGTGAACTGCGCGCTGGCGGCGACAAACGAGATCGTCGCCGGAATCACGTAGTTGGGCGCCGCGTCGAGGATGATGCGCACTTCGCCGCCCATCGCCACCTTGCCGGCCGCCGTCTCGGGCAGGAAGAAGGTCATGTAGACGTCCGACAGGTCGACCAGGTTGAGCACCTTGCCGCCGCCCGCCAGCACTTCGCCCTGCTGCGCCACCAGGTATTGCACGCGGCCGTCGCGCGGCGCCGTCAGCTGGCCATCGGCCAGGTCGGAATCGATGCGCGCCGTGGTCGCCTCGGCGGCGACGACGGCGGAGCGCGAGCCGACCACCTGCGCCCGGGCCGCGTCGATGGCCGCCTGCGCCGCCGTCACCTGCGCCTTGGACGCATTCAGGGCGGCTGCCACGCTGCGCACGCGGGCACGGTCGTCGTCGAGTTCCTGCACCGAGGAAGCGCCCTCTTTCGACAGGGTTTCGGAACGGGCCAGACGGCGGCGCGCCGCATCGAGTTCGCTTTCGCGCTGCGCCACGATGGCCAGCGCGGCGGCCTTGTCGCTCTCGCGCACGGCCACTTGCGCCTGCGCGCCGACCACGGCGTCGGACGCCTGCTGCTGGCGCGCGCGCGCCTCGTCGCGCTGGGCCGTCAGCGAATCGACCTGCATGGTGGCCAGCGGCTGGCCCGCCTTGACGAAGTCGCCCTCGCGCACGAGGATCTCCTTGACCCTTCCCGCCAGCTTGGTGGCGACGTCGATTTCCGTCGCTTCGATGCGGCCATTGCCGCTGACAAAGCCTTCACCAGGGCCCGTGGGACGCATTTTTTGCCAGGCCACATAGCCCAGCACGAGAACGGCCACGACCAGCGCCGCGGGGAGGAGTTTTTTCTTCAGTTGTGGAGTCATGGTATCGGGGCGATCAAATTAGTGGGTGGAAGCGGCGGCGGAAGTGGCTGGCGCGCCACCGCCCAGCGCCGCATACAGGCTGACCTGACTGGACAGCAGCGCGCGGCGCGTCTGCACCAGCTGCTGCTCGACCGTCAGCAAGTCGCGCTGTGCATCGAGCACTTCCAGGTAGGGCGCTGCGCCATTGTCGTAGCGCAGCTTGGCCAGGCGCGCCCGTTCGCTCTGCGCGGCCAAAGTCGTCTTGCCGATGTCGACCTGCAGCGCCAGCCAGCGCCGGTTCGACAGCGCGTCGGCCACTTCGCGGAAGGCGCCCTGCACGCTCTTTTCATAATTGGCCACGGCCACGTCGCGGCGCACCTCGGCCAGGTCCATATTGGCGCGGATACGGCCCGCGTCAAAGATCGGCAGCACCAGGCGCGGCGCGAAATTCCACGCGCCGCTGCCCGAATCGAACAAGCCGCTCAATTCCGCGCTGGCCGTGCCGTAAGCCGCCGTCAGCGAAATCGTCGGGAAGAAGGCGGCGCGCGCGGCGCCTATATTGGCTTGCGCGGCGCGCAGTTGGTGTTCGGCCGCCATCAGGTCGGGACGCTGCGTGAGCAAAGCCGAGGACAGGCCCGCATGCAGCGGCTGCAGCACGCTGGCGTCGTCGAAGCGGCGCACCTCACCAGCCACCGGCGTCAGGTCGACGGGGCCGCCCACCAGTTGGGCCAGCGCGTGCGCCTGGACGGCGCGCGCCTGTTCCAGCTGCGCCGACAGCGACAAGGCCTGGCTGAGCAGGGTTTCCACCTGCGTCAGGTCCAGCTTGGAAATCGACCCCACCTCGAAGCGGCGCGTGAAGATGCGCAGCGATTCGGCGCGGCTGTCGACCGTGGCGCGCGCCAGTTCCACCCGTTCATCGAGTTCACGCAAGCCCAGGTAGCCATTCGCCACCTGCGCCACCAGGGCCACGCCGACGGCGCGGCGCGCCTCGTCGCTGGCCAGCAAGGTTTGCAGCGCGCTGTCCTGCAGGCTGCGCACGCGGCCCCAGAAATCGAGTTCCCAGGCACTCACGTTCAAGCCCGCCTGGTACTGCGCGCTCGTCATGGGGCGGCCCGTCACGCTCAAGTCACCGGGCACGCGCGCGCGACTGCCGGAGGCGCCCAGCGCAATGGTGGGAAATTGTTCGGCACGCTGGATGCCATATGCGGCGCGCGCCTCTTCCACGCGCAGGGCGGCGATGCGGATGTCGCGGTTGCTGGCCAGCGCCTGCGCAATCAGCGCCTGCAGGCGCGGGTCGGCAAAGTAGGCTTGCCAGGCGACGTCGGGGGCGTGCGCGCCGGCCGGATCGGTTTCCGGATATTGCGCCGCCACCGGCAGCGGCGGTGGCGCGTACGGCGGCGCCATCGAGGCGCAGCCGGCCAGGGCCAGCATGGTGGCCAGCGCGGCCATCCTGG
The DNA here is from genome assembly GCF_002735685.1 of Janthinobacterium sp. BJB301. Lineage (NCBI taxonomy): Bacteria > Pseudomonadati > Pseudomonadota > Betaproteobacteria > Burkholderiales > Oxalobacteraceae > Janthinobacterium > Janthinobacterium sp. BJB301. The sequence goes on from NZ_PDZJ01000002.1 coordinate 907,596, forward strand.
CGCGGTTGGGCAAAGTAAGAACAGCCATGGTCATCATCTTCCAGTCAATTCAGAATGTTGTAGCCGCCATCGACATACAGGGTGCCGCCCGTGATGGCGCGCGCGCCGTCGCCGGCGAGGAAGGCGCACAGCGCGCCCACGTCCTCGATAGTGGCCAGGCGCCGCATGGGCGAGCGCTCGATGGCGTCGGCCATCAGGCGGTCGAAATGGGCAATGCCGGAAGCGGCCCGCGTCTCCAGGGGGCCGGGCGAAATGGCGTTGACGCGGATGCCTTGCGGCCCCAGTTCGGCGGCCAGGTAGCGCACCGACGCTTCCAGCGCCGCCTTCACGGGACCCATCAGGCCATAGTCGGCGATGACTTCTTCGGCGCCCAAATAGCTCATGGTCATCAGGCTGCCGCCGTCCGGCATCAGCGGTTCGGCCAGTTTCGCCATGCGCATGAAGGAGTGGCAGGAGACATCCATGGCCTGCGCAAAGCCGTCGGCGGAACTGTCCGTCACGCGGCCATGCAAGTCCTGCTTCGGCGCGTAGGCGATGGAATGGACGATGAAATCGAGCCGCCCCCACTGCCGTTCGATCTGCGCGAACAGCGCTTCGAGCTGGCCCGGCACGGCCACGTCGAGCGGCGCCATGATGGCCGCCTGCACTTGCTGCGCCAGCGGCTCCACGTGCGGCCTGGCCTTGTCATTGAGCCAGGTCACGGCCAGTTCGGCGCCGGCCGCGCGCAGGGCGCTGGCGCAACCCCAGGCGATGCTTTGCCCATTGGCGATGCCCACCACCAGGCCCCGCTTGCCCTGCAAAGGCAAGTGCTGCGGCAAGGCGGCCGTCATGCCTGGACTGGACGCAGGGCGGGCCACGGCGTGGCCGCATGCACGCAGCGCACCGCGCCGGCACGCATGGCGACGGCGCACATGGCCAGCGTGACGCCACCGGCGCGCGCATGCGGCAAGGCTATCGGAGTGTGGGGGTGTAAGGTACTGCACGCGTCAGGCGCGGGGGTCTGCATCTTCATGAATCGGCTTCCGTCACTGAAATTCGAGGCCGGCACCAGTGCATTCTCGGGGAACTGGTACAGGGCGAAAATTACTCTACAGCATTTAGATACGTGATTCGCGATGAGTCCGGTCCACATGCTTATCGTTTTGAGCTAGGTCAACTATAAGTGCGATTGCGGCAATGCAACATTGATGTAAATCAAATTTTACCGCAATATTATCTAAATGAAATATTTTTCAGGCAAGCGTGCGAGCGTATGTATTTGATAATACTACCGGGCTGACGGGAAGAAAAGACGGCATGCGGGCGCAGATGCATATTGCCTGAAAAACAAGCGGATCTGGGCAGTGGTGGAAGGCAGGCGGCAGGACGAGGCAGAAAGGGGGCCATGCTATTGCGTTGCAACATGGCCCACCATGCATTACAGGACAGACTTGAACGGTCTTATTTTTCCGGCGCCGGTGCGGGACGCGAATACAGGTCGATGATGGTGCTGATGCCATCCTGGCATACGGAGCAGAATGTCTCGCTGCGGTCGAACATGATGCACTGCATCTCCGGTCGGTAGTAGCCGGACGACTCGTAGTTCGCGCCCTCGAAGGCGCCCACCGCATGGCGCTGCGGCGCCTTCGAGAACAGCTGCTGCGTGTACGCCAGGTCGGCCTTGAACAGGTCGCTCATCTCGCTTTCAGGACGGTTGGCCGCGCGCAGGGCCGCGCGCTGCTTCTGGTATTCGCGCGCATGGCTGTCGTATGCTTCCTTCGGCCAGGGCGTCGGCAGCGGCGTGCCGGCCTTGACGTGGTTTTTCCATTTCAGTCTGGCCGGATCGCGCAGCGCCGTGGCGTTCGGCTCCCACGGCTCCTGGCGCTCGCCGTTCGACTGGTAAGCCACGGGCGAGGTGTAGTACTCGTCGGCCAGGCCGGCGAAATGGTGGCCGAATTCATGCACGAACAGGTAATTGGCCCAGTCGCTGTTCGCTGCCGCCGTGCTGAACTGGCCGAAGATGCCGCCGCCGCCGTAGGTATCGTTATTCACGAGGATTTCGATGAATTCATACGGCGCATATTGCGCCAGGTCGCGCAGCGCGCGGTTGTCCGTCGTCAGCACATAGCGCTCGCTGCCGAAGATGTCGTAGCGCGTGCCCAGCGGCGAGGCGTGATGCACGCCCGTCGATGGACGCGACACGCCCGATTCCTGCGTCGGCGCGGCCATGGCCCACACATTGAAGTCATTGGCCCGCTCGCGAAATGGCGAGACGGTAAACAGGTGCTCGGCCAATTTGCGCGCCGTCGCTTCGAACTTGCCCATTTCGGCGGCCGTATAGCCATCGCCCATGATCAGCAGGTCAACCTTGCCGGACGAGGGGCCACTGATGCGGATCGGGATAGGCTTGACGGGCGCCGGCGGCTGCTTGCGGATCACGTCCTGCGCCGCCGGGTCGACATCGGTGCTCCACACGATGGAAAACAGGCCGCGCTCGTCGCGCTTGAGGATGCGCACGCGCACGGGGTGCTCGGGCTGCGGGAAGCGCACGGATTCCTGGAAGGCGCGCGTGGTGGTTTTCGCTTCATCCGTGCTGGCCCATTCGCCGAAGATGGTGGAAAAACCGCGCGAGTACAGCACCTTGCCCGACTTGATGTCGACCACTTCCAGCAGGTTGTTGCCGCGGTTGCTGTCGTCGATGGGACGCGCCAGGTTGCCCGGCCATGGCAGGGGCTCGACCAGCACGCGCTCGACCGCATAATGCTCGCCCAGCGCATTGCCGCTGTGCTGGTAATCGAGGCGCATGGTGGCCGGCAGCGGCGCGTTGTCCGCCTGCGCGGCAGGGACGATGCCGGCGGCCAGCGCCAGCGCGCAGAGGAAGGATCGAATCGGGGTCTGCTGCATGTCATTCCTAAAACGGTAGAAAAACAGGTGAAGGGATCGGTTTTCCAAACAATCGGCGGGCCTGCCGGCAGGCGCGGGAAAAACCGCTGCGGCACATTGTAGCGACAGGAAGGGAGCGTGCAAAGCGCCCATTTCAGCCGATGCGCTTGACCAGGCGATGCAATCGCCTTATATTAGATCGACTAGTCGATTTATAAAAGGACAGAACCATGCGCACCATCGATCCCGGCAAACACGCGGCCCGCCGCGACGCCATTCTCGCCGCCGCGCGCAGCTGCTTTGCGCGCAAGGGCTTTCACCAGACCAGCACCGCCGCCATCTGCGCGCAGGCGGGCATGAGCCCCGGCAACCTGTTTCATTATTTCCCCACCAAGCAAGCCATCATCGCCGCCATCGTCGACCAGGAAGGCAGCGAGACGGCGGCCTACTTCGCCGGCGTGCGGGGCAGCGCCGATGCCTACGGCGCCCTGCTCGATTTCATGGACCTGGTGCTGGCGCTGGCGGCCGACGCGGATTTTGCGGGACTGGCGCTGGACATTTCCGCCGAAGCGATGCGCGACACGGATATCGCGGCCAGGGTGGCGCGCAACGACGCTACCCTGCGCGGCGGCCTGCAAACCTTGCTGGAAGAGGCGGCCGCAGCGGGCCAGGTCGACGCCGCGCTGGACGCCGCGCAGACGGCCAGCTGGATCGCCGCGCTGATCGACGGCATCTTCAACCGGGTCGCCGTCGATCCCCAATACGCCCCGCTGGCGCAGCGGGCCAGCCTGCACCTGTTATTGGCGCGCTTCCTGCGCCCAGCCCTGGCATGAGCGGCGCCATGAAAACCCCGCCCGCGCGCATCGCCGACGTCGACGCCCTGCGCGGCTGCGCCCTGTTCGGTATCCTGGTCGTCAATATCGGCGCCTTCGCCACGCCCTGGTTCGGCCTGGGCTTGACCGATCCGGCCTTTCATGGCGGCGTGGACCGCGCCACGCACTTTCTCGTCGCCTTGCTGTTCGAGACCAAGTTCTACCTGCTGTTTTCCTTCCTGTTCGGCTACAGCTTCACCTTGCAGATGCAGGCGGCGGTGCGCGCCGACGCGCCGTTCGTGCCGCGCATGCTGCGCCGGCAAGCGGGCCTGTGGCTGATCGGCGCCCTGCATGCCGTGTTCCTGTTTCATGGCGACATACTCACCACCTATGCCGTGCTGGGCATCGTGCTGCTGGCGCTGCACCGCTGCGGCGAACGCCAGGCACTCACTCTGGCCGGCATCCTCGTCACCGTCTGCGTGGCATTCTGGGCCGGCATGGCGTGGCTGCAAAGCCTGCAACCGGCGGGCGACGTCGCGGACAACGCCGTGGCGATGGCACAAAAGGCGGCAAGCGCGCTGGCCGCCTACCACGCCACGCCGGCCGCCGTCGTCAAGCAGCACCTGCGCGAACTGCGTGAAATCTGGATCGTCCTGCTGCTGGTGCAGGCACCGTGTGCGCTGGCCATGTTCCTGTGCGGCCTGGCCGCCGGCAAGCGCGAGATGCTGCTGCACGCCAGCGACTATCTGCCGCTGCGCCGCCGCCTGCTGTGGGCGGGCGCGCTGGCGGGACTGCCTGGCGCCGCCTTCTATGCGTGGACCTCCGTGTATGCGCAAAGCCAGGCATGGCAGGTGGCGGGACTGGCCGTGGGCCTGGCAAGCGCGCCGCTGCTGGCCGGCGCTTATGTGGCGCTGGCGCTGGCCCTGTTCGAGCGCCTGCGCGACGGCGCGCTGTTTTCCCTGCTGGCCGACACGGGCCGCATGGCCCTGTCGAACTACCTGCTGCAGTCGGCCATCTGCGCCGTGCTGTTCCTCGCGTATGGCGCACGGCTGATGGGCAGCGTCTCGCCGCTCGGTGCCCTGGCGCTGGCGCTCATCATCTTTTGCGTGCAGTTGCCGCTGAGCCGCTGGTGGCTGCGCGGCCACGCGTATGGCCCCGTCGAATGGCTGCTCAGGGCCTTGACGATCGCCGCGTGGCCGCGCTGGCGGCGGTAGCGCGGCGCTTACTTGTAGCGGTACAGCGGCTGGCGCAACTGGATGGGGCGGATATCGAGGCGCAGCTTCAGCACCGAATACGCTTCCGCCTCGGTCGAGCTGTAGCCGACGCTGTTGACGGTTTTACTGAAGCGGAATTCAAAGCCCAGGTCCGGATACGGATCGCGCGGATTGCCGAAGGCGATGCCGATGGCTTCCTGCTGCGCGTTGTCGATCAGGTTGCCCATCAGGTCCAGCACGGCGTTATTGCCGAGGATATCGTTGGTGAACACGGGTTCGCGCATGTCGGGCTGGTTCGGATCGAGCTTGTTGTCGGCCTTGTCCGGCGACGGCGTAAACACGCGCGTGACGAGGTTGAATTTGTCGCCCCGGTCCAGGTAGCTGATGGCCGCATTGCTGATATTGAAATTTTTCACGCCACGGTCGCTGATGGCGCCCGACAGGTCAATCAGCAAAGCGCCGCTGTAGCCAATGACTTCCACGTCGCGCATGGCGTCGACCACCATGGCGCTGTTTTCATCGATGCCCAGGCCCAGGTGATAGCCTTTTTTCAGCATCACGGGAATCATGCGGGCGAAACGGCCGCGCACCAGCAAATGCTGGTCCACGAAGACATCGCTGCCGATGAAGCCCAGGCCAGGCGCGATCTCGCGGCCATCCGTGACGCCCATCTTGAGCATGTCGAGTACGGGCTTGGCGTCGTAGAACATGGTGGTACTCATGATGGCGGCACCGGCGCTGGAACCGGCGATCACGCCGCCGTTGCGGTAGACCGACCAGATGGCTTCCAGCGCTGCCGTACGGCTGCCGTCCGGACGCAGCAAGGCTTGCGTGATGCGTCCCTGGTCGCCGCCGGCAAAATAAATGCCGCTGGCCGACTTGATCTGCGTGACGATGGCCGGGTCTTCGGCGGCCTTGCGGTAATCCCTGTTCGGCAGCTTGACGGCCAGCGGCACGAAAAAGGCATCGGCGCCATATTGGTTCAGCTTTTTGATGATGCTTTCGCCCGATTTTTCCGGGTTCATCGCGGCCGAGGCCAGCACGGCGATGCGCGCGCCTGGCCCGCCCGACAACTTGACGATGCGCTGCCAGACTTCGGCATTATCGGCGCGCAGGCCGCCGCCGATGATGACGAGCGTTCCCTGCGGCGCGCTGCCGATGGCACTGCCACCCGGCGCCGCCACGGCATGGACGCTGCACAATGCCAGCGCGAACAGCAGCGCGGCGCGGAAGGTGTGATACAGGCTTGCGGATGATTTCATGGTGCCTTTCAAATACAAGAAAAGTGGCGCACGCCTGTTGATGCAGGCACGCGCCCTTGCTGCCAATACTGCTGCTTGCAATACTGCTGCTTGCAACCCAGCGCCATCGCACTACGATGCTACCCGCCGCAGATGACGGCGTTGTTGCGGTATCTCCACGCTTCTATGTAAAACTGCTTACTTGAAGCTGTAATTGGCGCTCGCATAGAAGCGCCGGCCCCGCGGATCCGTGTAGGTCGGGTCATAGCCGGACAGGAAAAAGTAGGCCTGGTTCGAATATGGCGGGCTGGTATTGAACAGATTCTGTATGCCCGCGCGCAGCTTGAACTGCTTGCTGACGGCATACGCGCCCGACATGTCCCACAGCGTGTACGCCTTCACCCGATTCGGCTTGACGACACTGCCGTTATCCGTGTTGATGGCCGAGTTCTGGTCATCGTAGCCGCTCGAATACGTGTTCGACAGGCTGGCCGAATACGGGCCATTGTCCCAGTCGAGCGTGATCGTATGGCGCCAGCGCTGTACCACGCCTTCCGTGACGAATTTATTGAGGTTGCTGATAAAGACGTCGCCGGGGCTGGTCTGGATTTTCGAATCGAGCACGTAGGTGCCGCTCAGGTGGGCGCCGAATCGTCCCCACGCCGTTTGCACACCATGCAGGTCGGCCGTGATGTCGAGACCCGCCGCCTTTTGCGCGCCGCGGTTTTCCTTGCGCAGCTCGATGTAGTCGATTTCATTGTCTTCGTCGCGGTGCACCAGGTCGCCATACTTGGCCAGGTTGCCCAGGATGATGTCGTCGCCGATTTCGCTGATCAGGTCCGTGCGCTTGATGTTCCAGTAGTCGGCACTGAAGGTCCAGTGCCGGCTCGGCTCGAGCACCAGGCCGGCCGTGAACTGGCGGCTGCGCTCCGGTTTCAGCTTGTCGTTGCTGTAGCGGCGCGTATCCCAATTATCGGCGCAGACGGAGTAATCATTGTTCTCGCTCGCGCAATACACGGGATCCGGCAGCGTCGCCGTACTGCTGTAGGCAGTGGGCCGGTGCAGGTCGGACATCGATGGCGCGCGGAAGCCCTTGCCTGCCGAAGCGCGCAGCAGCACCTGCTTGCTGGGCATATAGGTCAGCCCGATCTTCGGACTGAGGGCGCCGCCCACCTGCTGGTAGTGGTCGTAACGGCCCGACAACTGCGCCTGCCACTGTTTGGTAAACGGCAGCAGCAATTCGCTGTAGATGGCTTGCACCATGCGGCTGTCGCTGGTGGCCACGCCGCCTTCGGGCGCCGCGTCGTTGTTGATGTTGTCGCTCATCAGCAACGCCGAAGGACGGAACTCGGTGCGCTCGCGGCGCACTTCGCCGCCCACGGCCAGCGCCATGTCGCCGCCACCCAAGGCCATCAGCGCGCGCGATGCCTTGAAGTCGAGCGCATCCATGGTGCCGCGCGCATGCCGTACTTCGTCATTGACCTGGATGCTGTCGAGCAGCGCCTTGCCCTTCGCGCCCGATGGGCCAAACGGGTTGATGTCGCCGGAGGCGATACCTTCCAACAGCTTGTCGTACAGGACATAACCATGCGTGTCGCGGTCCTTCACGACGTTGACGCTGTGATTGAAGCCCACGTCGTAATCCCAGCCGGCGAGCGTGCCGCTGGCGCCCACCACGACACGCTGGCTCTCGCTGGTCAACTGGCTGGTGCGCATGCCCGCCTCGTTCAGCCGCATGCGCAGCTCCAATTCGCGCGCAGTCGGATTGCCGTCTTCGTCGACGATGCTATCGAGGCCGGTATTGGCCAGCTGCGGCACCTTGCTGTAATCGAGATAGCCGATCACGCGCGCCGACGAGCCCACGTAATAGCTGCGCGAACGGCTCAGCGCCACTTCCGCGTACAGCTGGTGCTCGTTATTCAGTTTCAGTACGCCGCGCGTGAGCAGGTTCTGCTTGTCCGTCTTCGGATACAGCTCCGTGTCGCCCATGTAATCGTAGGTACAGGCATCGACGCCGCCCGTTCCCGCCGGCAGGTACAGATTGGCCGGCGGCGAACAGTTCGGGATCGACGGATTGATCTGCCGGCCGCTGATCGGCTGGCCATTGAGCAGGAAGCCCTGTTCCTGCAAATAGTCGCGCTGCTCCCCCGACAGGCGGATATTCGCCGGGCTGGTAAAACTCGACAGCAAATGCCCCAGGCGCTGCGGAACCTGCAGGTTCGGAATGAACTTGCGTTGCGAGGAACTGAGGCGGTCGGTTTTTTGCAGGTCGACCACGGCGAAGATATTGTAGCCATCCGTGCCCAGGTCGCCCGTGCCGGCCGTGATGCTGGCCGTGCGCTTGCCGGCGCCGCCTTCATCGGTGCGGCTGCCGTAGACGTTCAGCTCCACGCCCTGGTAATCCTTGCGCGTAATGAAATTGATCACGCCGCCGATGGCGTCCGTGCCATACAGGGCCGAAGCGCCATCGAGCAGCACTTCCACGCGCTGCAGGGCGGCGGCGGGAATATTATTCAGATCCACGCCCGCATCGTCGCCGGGAGAGGCAAAGTTGGCCATGCGCCGGCCATTCAGCAGCACCAGGGTCGATGACGTGCCCACGCCGCGCAGGTTGGCGCTGTTGAAGCCGCGCTGGTCGCCGCCGATATTGATGCTGGCGCCGTCCGTCAGGCCTCCCACGTTGGCCGACACGCGCGCCATCAGCTCGGCCGCCGTCGTCACGCCCGCCTTTTCGATCTCGGCGCGCGTGATGATCTGCACCGGCAGCGCCGTCTCCGATTCCAGCCGCTTGATGGCCGACCCCGTGATTTCCACGCGCTGCATTTTTTTTGGCGCGGCGTCGCCGTCCTGCACCTGCACCTGCTCCTGTGCCTGCGCGCCGCCGGCCAGCATGCCCAGCGCCGCCGACACGCTCAGGGCGCCCAGCGCCAGTCGCACGCCTTGCGCCAGCACCGACTCGCGTGGCAAGGAGCCGCCATCCTGTCTTTTCATGTGCATTGCCACTCTCCCCAATGATGATGCCTGATTTTTATAATGACTTTGAGACTGCCTTGCGTTGCTTTGAAGCTGTTTTCCGGGGTCCCTGCACGCCATGCTCGCCGCCGTACAGATAGGCGGCGATGACTTCGCTCAGACGGGCCGCTTTTTCAACGTTCTTCTTGTTCGACACCATCAGCGCCACGGCCAGCGCCTCGATCATGGCCAGCGCCGTGCTGGCGCTGCTGGGCAGGACGGGGTGTGTGCTTTGCGCATACAGCGCGTGATCGGCCAGTTCGGCCAGGGGGGAGGCGGGCGAATCGGTAAGCGCCACGATGCAGGCGCCGCGGTCGCGCGCGAAGCTGGCCAGGCCGATGCAGTCGAGCGTGTAGCGGGGAAACGAGATCACCACCAGCACGTCGTGCGCCGTCAGGTTGACCAAATGGCCGGCCGCCACTTCCGAGCCGCCGATGCCCACCACCTCCACCACATGCGGGCAAAATGGCTGCAGATGCTGCACCAGCATGCCTGCCAGGTTGGCCGACAGGCCAAAACCCATCACATACACCACCCTGGCGCGCGTCAGGCGGCGTACCACGGCCTGCATGGCGTGCGGCGACAGGGCATCGGACGTGGCGGCGATATTCGCGGCCGCATATTCCAGGCTTTCCGTGATAGGCGACGTGGTGCGCGCGCGGCGCTCTATCGTGCGGCGCAATTTGTCGACTGGCTGCAACAGCGATTGCAGGGTTTCGGCCATGGCGCCGCGCATGGCCGAATAATTCTTCTGGCCGATATCGCGCGCGAAGCGGCTGATGGTGGCCGTCGATACCTGGCAGCTGTCGGCCAGTTCCTCGATGCCCAGCGCCGTCACCCTCATCTGGTTGCGCAGCAGGTAATCGGCGATCTGCCGCTGCGAAGCCGAGCCGCCGGCCAGCACGTGCATCAGCGCCTGCCCCAGCGGAGACTGCGCGAACGCGGCATCGGGCGACGCCAGCGTGCCAGCCCGTGGCGTGTGGGGACTGCTGCGTGCAGGATTGGCGGATGCTCTCATATCACTGGCGGCCTGTATTCTGGGGTACTGCGGATCACTGGCGGAAGGCGAAATCGGGTCGCTGGAACTTACTGTACTCATATCAAAAAGAAAACTCAACAAATATTTGTAAAAGGATTTTCATTGATTTACTTCGTGAAAATATTGCTACATAATCGACCGAAATCCATCAACCGCGCCCCGTTTTGGGGCGAATTCACCATGCAAGTACAACAGCACCCCATCTCCACCGCGCACGCCAGCGTAGCGTGCCAATTGAGCAGCTTTCACTTCGGCACCGCGGCAGCCACCAGCCGCAGCGGCAAGAAGGTCTACATCCAGGCGGCGCTGCATGCGGATGAAGTGCCGGGCATGCTGGTGTCGCAATTTTTGCGCCGCGAACTGCTGGCGCTGGAGGCGGCGGGCAAGGTGCATGGCGAAATCATCCTGGTGCCGGCCGCCAATCCGATCGGCCTGGCGCAAGCCATCCACGGCGCGCCGTTCGGCCGCTTCGACCTGACCACCGGCATCAACTTCAACCGCGCCTACCGCCACGTGGCCGATGAATTGAAAACCACGCTCGATGGCCAGCTGGGACAGGATGCGCAAGCCAACGTGGCGCTGATACGCAAGCATGCGCGCGCGGCCGTCGCCGCCTGGCGGCCGGGCACGGATGCGGAGACCTTGAAGAAAACCCTGCTGGGCATGGCCATCGACGCCGACATCGTGCTCGACCTGCATTGCGATAACGAGGCGGCCCTGCACATTTATACGGGCACGCCGCTGGCGGCGCAGATCGCGCCCCTGTCCGCTCTCTTGGGCGCGCGCGCCGTGCTGCTGGAACTGGCGGCTGGCGAAGAGCCGTTCGATGAAGCCTGCAGCCGGTTGTGGTGGGATCTCGACGCGCACTTCGGCGGACGCTATCCGATTCCCGCCGCCTGCCTGTCGACCACGGTCGAGTTGCGCGGCGAAGTGGAAGTGAGCTACGCCCTGGCAGAGCGCGACGCCACCGCCCTGCTGCGCTTTCTCGCCATCGAGGGCGTGCTGGAGATAGCCGGCGCCGGCGACGACCTGCCCGCGCCGCAATGCGAACCGACGCCGCTGGCCGGCGTGGAACCGATCCTTGCGCCGCATCACGGCGTGCTGGTGTATCTGCGCGAAATGGGCGACCAGCTGGCCGCCGGCGACGCCGTGGCCGACCTGATCGATCCCGTCAGCGGCGAGACGACAACCTTGCGCTGCACCGTGGCCGGCGTCTTTTTTGCGCGCAGCGCCCACCGCCACGTCCTGCGGGGCATGAACGTCGGCAAGGTCGCCGGCGCCGTCGCCTTCCGCGGCGGCAGCCTGCTGAGCCAATAAATGTCACAAAAAGCGCCATGAGAAAATTCAAGCTCCCCAATACCTTCGTCCTGCTGTGCGGCATCCTGGCCATGATCGCCCTGGCGACATGGCTGGTGCCGGGCGGGAAATTCGATACCCAGCTGGTGAACGGCAAGCAGCTGATCATCCCCGGCACGTTTCATTATGTCGACAACAAGCCGCAGGGACTCGCCGCGCTGATGATGGCGCCCATCAAGGGCTTCGTCGACGCCAGCCTGATCATCGGCTTCGTGCTGATCGTCGGCGGCGCCTTCGCCGTGCTGCAAAAAACGGAAGCCTTCGATTCGCTGATCAAGGCCATCGCCAAGGCGCATACCAGTTCGCGCTTCGTGCGCGCCGCCATCATCCCCGTCTTCTTCACGATGTTCTCGCTGGGCGGCGCCACCTTCGGCATGAACGAGGAAGCGATTCCCTTCATCCTGATCTTCGTGCCGCTGGCCCTGGCCCTGGGCTATGACACCATCACGGGGGTGTCGATTCCCTTCATCGGCTCGCAAGTGGGCTTTTCCGCCGCATTCCTGAACCCGTTCAACGTCGGCATCGCGCAGGGCATCGCCGGGGTGCCGATCTTTTCCGGCATCGGCTACCGCCTGATCGTGTGGGCCATCGCCACGGCGGTCAGCATCGTGTTCTTGATGTGGTACGCGGCGCGCATCAAGCGCCATCCGGAAAAAAGCCCGACCTACCTGCTCGATATCGAAAAGCGCAGCGAGCACACATTGGACCTGAACAGCTTTGCCGGCATGACGCGCACGCACCGCGCGGTGCTGTGGATTTTCATGGCAACCCTGCTGACGATGGTCGTCGGCGTCGTCAAGTACGACTGGTTCATCGATGAAATCGCCGCCCTGTTCCTGGTGATGGCCATCGTCGTCGGCCTGGTCGGCCGGCTCGACATGGACAGCCTGGTGGCGTCGTTCGTGCAGGGCGCGCGCGACATGGTCAGCGTGGCGCTGGTCATCGCGCTGGCGCGCGGCACCATGATCCTGGCGCGCGACGCGCAGATCATCGACACCATGCTGCACGCATTGACGCCGCTGGTGGCGTCGTCGAGTCCCGTCTTCGCCGCGCAAAAGATGTTCTTCATGCAGTCGGTGATCAACTTCTTCATCCACTCGGGCAGCGGCCAGGCGGCTCTCACCATGCCGATCATGGCGCCGCTGGCCGACCTGGTGGGCGTGACGCGCCAGACGGCCATCCTGGCCTTCCAGTTCGGCGAATTCACCACGCCGATGATCCCCACTTCCGGTATCACCGTCGGCGTGCTGGCGCTGGCGCGCGTGCCCTGGATTACATGGGCCAAGTGGATGATCCCGCTGCAGCTGATTTACCTGGTGCTGGCGCTGCTGCTCTTGATTCCGCCCTGCCTGATGCACTGGCAGTGAGCCAGTCAGCGCCGGTAGATGTCCGGCACATACCGCTCCATCAGCGTCTCCGGCCTGAGCGGCGCCGTAAAGCCGTGACGCGCATACAGGCCATGCGCCGTGCTGGTGGCCAGCATGAAACGGCGCAGACCCTGCAAGTCGGGATGCGCCATCACGGCCTCCATCAAGCGCTTGCTGTAGCCGCGGCTGCGGCACTCTTCCAGCACATACACGTCGACCAGATAGGCAAACGTGGCGTAGTCGCTGACCACGCGGGCGAACGCCACTTGACGGCCGTCCAGCGTGCCGCCGAAGCATAGCGAATGGTCGATCGCTCGCTGTACGGTGGCCTGCGCGATGCCGATGGCCCATGTCGATTGCGTACTGAGAAAATGGTGAATGGCCGGAACGTCAAGTTCCGCCTTGTCGCTACTGATCTTCAAGTGTGGCATCACGCTGTCCGCCTGTCGTGGAAAAAACTGATCATCGGCGATTTGCGCGCTGCTGTCACCTGGGCGGGAGAGAAACGGGGGCGCCGCCCGTTCGAATTGCCCGTGATGAGATACTGCAAGGTGCTGCGAGGTACGGTGCTGCTACTGCTGTTACCGATACTGCGTGCATGGCATGGCCGCGCTTACAGGGCGGCTTTTTCTTCGGCGCTCAGGCGCTTGGCGCTGACATACACGGTGTGCATGGTGGCTTGATCGGCGCTGGCGACGAAGGTGACGGAAGCGGCTGGCGCGGCGCGGAACTTCGGCACGGCGGCGGTGGCCAGGCTGGTGGCAGCGGCGATGGCGATGATGGCGACGAAGATGGCTTCCATGTTTTTAGCGATGTTCATGATATTTTCCTTGAGGTTGAGGGGCGTTGCTGTTTGTCCTGCGATGATTGAACTGTAGGCCGATCCCCCCTGAACTGCCATCGGATTGCGACCAAACGCACGATTCGCGGGACAGAATACAAAAAGCCCGGATGGAACGCACAACGTGCCCGCGTCGTGGCATTTGAGGCTTGCGAGCCCCATTCCCGGCCATTTCAGCGCCCTGCAAGGTCCTAAAAGCCCTACCGCCGGCCAACCTTGTTTATAATCGCCGTACACTAAAGGACTTCTTTCATGACTGATCAATTCTCCAAAAAGGGCGAAGCCTGGTCGGCCCGGTTTTCCGAACCGGTCTCGGACCTCGTCAAGCGCTACACAGCTTCTGTATTTTTTGATAAGCGCCTGGCGCTGTTCGACATCGAAGGTTCGCTGGCCCATGCGGAAATGCTGCATGCGCAAGCCATCATCAGCCCGGCCGATTACGCGGAAATCCAGCGCGGCATGGCGCAAATCTCGCAGGAAATCGCCGCCGGCCAGTTCGAATGGCTGCTGGACCTGGAAGATGTCCACCTGAATATCGAAAAACGCCTGACCGAACTGGTAGGCGATGCGGGCAAGCGCCTGCACACGGGCCGTTCGCGCAACGACCAGGTGGCGACCGACATCCGCCTGTACGTGCGCTCCGCCATCGACGACATCACCACCCTGCTGGCGACGTTCCGCAGCGCGCTGACGGACCTGGCCGAGCAGCATGCCGACACCATCATGCCGGGCTTTACCCACATGCAGGTGGCCCAGCCGATCACCTTCGGCCACCACATGCTGGCGTATGTTGAAATGTTCGGCCGCGACGCCGAGCGCATGGCCGACTGCCGCAAGCGCGTCAACCGCCTGCCGCTGGGCGCCGCCGCGCTGGCCGGCACCACCTTCCCCATCGACCGCTTGCGCGTGGCAAAAACACTGGGCTTTGACGACGTGTGCCACAACTCGCTCGACGCCGTCTCGGACCGCGATTTCGCCATCGAATTTTGCGCCGCCTCCGCCGTGCTGATGATGCACGTGTCGCGCATGGCCGAAGAACTGGTGATCTGGATGAGCCCACGCATCGGTTTCATCGACATCGCCGACCGCTTCTGCACCGGCTCGTCGATCATGCCGCAAAAGAAAAACCCGGACGTGCCGGAACTGGCGCGTGGCAAGACGGGCCGCGTGTACGGCCACCTGACCGGCCTGCTGACCCTGATGAAAGGCCAGCCGCTGGCCTACAACAAGGACAACCAGGAAGACAAGGAACCGCTGTTCGACACCGTCGACACCGTCATCGACACCCTGCGCATCTTCGCCGACATGGCCGGCGGCATCACGGTGAAGCCGGAAGCGATGCGCGCGGCAGCCCTGCAGGGCTATGCCACGGCGACCGACCTGGCCGACTACCTGGTCAAGAAGGGCTTGCCATTCCGCGACGCCCATGAAGCGGTGGCCCTGGCCGTGCGCGCCTGCGTCGATGCGGGCTGCGACCTGGCCGACCTGTCGCTGGAGCAGTTGCGCGCCTTCTCGCCACTGACGGGCGAAGACGTGTTTGAAGTACTGACCCTGGAAGGCTCCGTGGCCGCGCGCGACCACGTGGGCGGCACCGCGCCAAACCAGGTGCGCGCCGCGATTGCCCGCGTGCGCACGCAGCTGGAAAAATAAGCGGCGTCCGTCCCGCAAACGCCCCGCTGCAGCGCTGCAGCGGGGCATTTTTCATTGCGCGACGATCTTCGACAGCACGGAAAAGGCGGCCCCCGTCTGCGACGCTTCCAGCAGCAAGGTCAGCTCCGTATACGTACAGATGATATTGATCAGATTGATGCGCTCCCAGGCCAGGCGCTTGAGGATGGCGTGATACACGCCTGGCGTATAGCAGGTCTCGGGCGCCAGGTGCAGGGTCACGGCCGTCACGCGCTCCAGGCGCGCCAGTTCCTGCTCGCCGCCGAAGACCTCTTCCACCAGCGCGTGCAGGCTGCGGCTGCAGATCACCATCACCTCGTTGACGCCGCGCGTGACCGTGATGAAGGTGCCGCGCTGGGGTGCGGCCAGCGCCAGCAACTGGCGCTGGCAATCATAGGTCTGGTCGGAATAGCGGTAGGTAAAAATCATCAATTCACTGCGCGTGGAAAGTTCTCCCGCGCGGTGCGCCAGCACGATTTCGCCGCTTTTCTGCTGCGGCATCCGTTCGGCCAGGCGGCGCAGCGCCATCACCACGGCGGCCTGCCCCACCGGTTTCCATAAGTCGCTCTGCAATTGCGGCTGCAGCTGGCGCGCCAGTTCCGACAGGTTCAGCAAGCCGCGGCCCAATCCCTCGCTGAGAAAGGCCGATTCCATCACGATCTGTTCCACTTTGGTCGCTATCGAAAGCATAGTTCGTCGGGCCGGTGATTCCGGTGCACGCACCAGGAGCCGGCAACCCTTCCTGAAAAAAGGATGCACTGCGCCAGCGGCCGCGCCGGGCGGCGCGGTCGGACTCGCGGAAAAGAACCCCCTCGCGGGGGGAAGAACCGGCTGGCGGCGGCTAGGAAGGCGGATGCAGCATGAATGCCGCTCCAGAGGGGAAATGGCTGAAACCAACAGCAGAAAACAGAACTGACGTCATGTGAAACTCCCGAATTTTTTTCCCGATGCGCTGTATCTGGACGCGGTCATTGCCGCGTGCGCTTTTTTTGTCTTCGCCTGGTCCGTTGGGGCCACGCGAATACCTAGTGTAGATCGCAACATTTAGAAAATGCAACAGTGTTTTTCCAACAGAACGCGCCATTAGGGGAAGTAGTCCAAAACAAAAGTTACAGCTTGTGGTAGATCAAACTTTGCGCTGATGTAGCACCGATAAATGTTCAATTCTTAACAAAAATTCGCGTAGTGACCCATTTCTTGAATTTTTTGACATGGCGATATCGACAAGTTTAGTGTCCCCCTACCCGGCGTCATGCCACCACAAAACGGCAGGCTATCCGCCTGTCAGGCACGCCGGGGTGGCCATCAGGCATCGCGGCCAGCTCATTCACCATTTCCTTAACCGATACCATGGAGCAGAAATGAATTTACGTTTGACGATAGTTGCCGCATCCATCGCCGCCCTGCCGCTGATGGCTACCACGGCAGACGCCGCCACGCCGCTGCCACAGACCCTGATGGCCGCCCCGGTCGCCCTGGCTTCTCCACAAGAGACCGCCAGCCTGGTCAACAAGCTGGCTGCGCAGGCGCGCAGCCGCGGCCTGAATACCGAACATGGCTTTGCCGTCGGCGCCCAGCATCCTGGCGTCAGCGGCACACGCGTGAGCCGCGTGCAGCACACCTACAAGGGTTTGCCCGTCTTCGGTTCCGAAACGGTCGTGGTCAGCAACAGCGCCGGCGACATCGTCAGCGAATCCGTGTCGGACCGCGCTTCCGGCCTCGGTAGCGGCGGTGTCAATTCCGTCACCCGCAGCGCCACCACCGATATCGACACCACGCCCGCCATCAGCGCGGCGGCAGCCATCGCCGCCGCCGTGGACAGCATTGGCGTGCGCGCCGTCGACCACGTGCCGCCGCATGCGCAACTGCTGATCTACCCCGTCATGAAAACCGTGCGCGTGGCCGGCGCCGAGAACAAATCGGAAGCCGCGTTGAACGCCCTCGACGTGCAGGACGTGGTCGACCACTACGAGCTGGCCTATCTGGTGCAGACGCGCATGATCAGCGGTAACAAGCCCGTCTACTACGACACCGTCGTCAGCGCCAAGGATGGCCGCATCCTGCGTCAATGGAAAGCCCTGAAAACCGTGGCCGGTATCGGCAACAGCCAGTACAACGGCCAGGTACCGCTCAACACCACGCTCACGGGCAGCACCTACACCATGAAGGACCCCAGCCGCGGCACGGGCGGCAGCTTCGGCGGCATGGCCATCACGAATGCCAATCACGGCACCAGCTCGGGCAGCGTGTACAGCAGCACCAGCAATACCTGGGGCGACGGCCAGCAATACATCAACGGCGGCAGCACCACCAACGCCAATGGCCAGACGGCGGCCGTGAACGCGATGTGGGGCCTGATGAACACCTACGACACGCACAAGAATGTGCTGGGCTGGTCCAGCCTGGACGGCAACAACACGGCAACCCACATCGCCGCCCACGTCAACACGGCCTACGACAACGCCTATTACGACAGCAGCTGCAAGTGCATGTACATCGGCGACGGCGGCAGCTCGTTCAACAACCTCGGTTCCATCGACGTGATCGGCCACGAAATGGGCCACGGCAT
The DNA here is from genome assembly GCF_002735685.1 of Janthinobacterium sp. BJB301. Classification (NCBI taxonomy): domain Bacteria; kingdom Pseudomonadati; phylum Pseudomonadota; class Betaproteobacteria; order Burkholderiales; family Oxalobacteraceae; genus Janthinobacterium; species Janthinobacterium sp. BJB301. The sequence continues at coordinate 925,577 of NZ_PDZJ01000002.1, forward strand.
CACGGACGCCACATCGGGCCTGATCTACTCGCAGGAGTCGGGCGGCTTGAACGAATCGAGCTCGGACATCGCCGGTGAAATGGTGGAAGCGTATGCGCGCGCCGGCGGCACGGGCACCACGATCCCCAACACGGGCAACGATTGGATGACGGGCAAGGAAATCGCCAAGAATGGCCAGCCGCTGCGTTGGCTGTACAAACCAAGCAAGGATGGCAGCAGCCCGAATGCGTGGAGCAGCACCATCAAGAACCTCGACGTCCACTACAGCAGCGGCCCGAACAACCGCATGTTCTACTTCCTGTCGCAAGGGTCGAACTCCACGTCCAGCAGCGACTACTACAGCTCCTACCTGAACAAAAGCCCGCTGGCCATGACCGGTATCGGCAGCGACAAGGCTTACCGCATCTGGTTCAAGGCCGCCACCACCAAGTTCACTTCGTCGACCAACTACGCCGACGCGCGCAACAAGGTGCTGCTGGCAGCCGAGGAACTGTATGGCGTGGGCAGCGCCGAGGCGATCGCCGTCAAGCGCGCGTATGCGGCCATCAACGTGGGCGCCGACGTCGATGAATCGACGACGGGCGGCGCGGTGACCATCACCAGCCAGCCGGCCAGCATCACCGTCGCACCGGGCGCCACCGCCTCGTTCGCCGTGGGCGCGGGCGGCGGCACGGCACCGTACACCTACAAGTGGTATCGCAACGGTGCCGTGATCAGCGGCGCCACGTCGCCCGCCTACAGTTTCACGACTGTAGCGGCCGACAGCGGCGCCGTCTTCAAGGCCACGGTGACGGATTCGTCCTCGCCTGCCGTGACGGCCACGTCGAACAACGCCACGCTGACGGTGGGCACGAGCAGCGCCACCGAACGCGTGACGAACGGCGGCTTCGAGTCCGGCGCCACGGGTTGGAGCGGCACCACGGGCGCCATCGGCACCTTCACGGGCCAGACCGCGTACGAAGGCACGAAGTACGCCTGGCTGGGCGGCAATGGCGCCACGGCCAGCGAATCGCTGACCCAAAGCGTGGCCATTCCGGCCGCCGCCACCTCGGCCAGCCTGACCTTCGCGCTGCATATCGACACGGCGGAAACGGGCAATACCGTGTACGACAAGCTGGTCGTCACCGTGAAGAACAGCGCCGGCACGGTGCTGGGCACCCTGGCCTCGTACTCGAACGTGAACAAGGCTGCCGGCTACCAGATCCGCACGTTTGACCTGATCGCCTACAAGGGCCAGACCGTGCAGATCTCGTTTGCCGCGACCGAGGACGCATCGCTGCAAACCTCGTTCGTGATCGACAAGGTCAGCCTGGTCACCCAGTAAGCGGCTGAACATGCGGGCAAGCCATCGCGACAAGGCTTGCCCGCACGGCACGATTGATTTCCTGGCAATTCCAGTCTACCCTGAGGCAGTGATTGCATCTTGCCTGCTGCTGGTACCCGCGACGAATTGAACTTTTTTTTGGATTGTTCCTGACCGATGCCTACTTCGACCTTGTCCGCACGCGCATTCCCTTCTTCCGCTTACCCCATTTTCACGCCCCAGGCCCTCGCCATGCTCGCCTGAGCCGACGATGCAGTTCCACCTTCAGGTGCAGGGCCCGGCGGGCAGCCAGGCGCTGGCCATCGACGCCGCCAGCGAGGCCGAAGCGATCCGCGCGGCCGTGCGCGGCGGCTGGCGCGTGCTGGCCGTCGACGCTGGCGCTGCGCAGGAGACGGGCGTCGCGCTGCGTCCCGGCAAACAGGGCCTGCCTCTGCTGCAATTCAGCCAGGAGCTGCTGGCCCTGCTCGAAGCGGGCCTGAACCTGGGCGAGGCCATGGCCACCCTGCATAACAAGGAAACGCGGCCAAGCGCAAAGGCCACCCTGGCCGCCATCGTGCTCACCTTGCAACAGGGCCTCAGCTTTTCCGACACCCTGGCCGGTTTCCCCGACATCTTCCCCGACATTTACATCGCCACCGTGCATGCGGCCGAACGCTCGGGCAACCTGCCCGAGGCGCTGGCGCGCTTCGTCGGCTACCAGCTGCAGTTCGACGCCATCCGCAAGAAACTCATTTCCGCCGCCATCTACCCGTGCATGCTGCTCGTCGTCGGCGGCCTGGTGACCCTGTTCCTGCTCGGCTACGTGGTGCCCAAATTCAGCGTCGTCTACGAAAGCTCGGGCCGCGAGATTCCCTGGATGTCGCAAATGCTGCTCGGCTTTGGCCAGACCCTGGCCGCGCATCCGCTGCTGTGCGCCAGCGCGCTGGCCGCCGTGGTGGCCGCCGTGGTCTTCGGCATCGCCAATGCCGGCGCGCGCCAGGCCCTGGTCTTGCGCCTGCTGCGCCTGCCCGTGCTGGCGGAGAAGGCTGCCGAATTCCGCCTGGCCCGCTTCTACCGGGCTCTCAGCCTGCTGCTGCACGCCGGCATCCCCCTGCACAAGGCGCTGGCCATGGTCGCGCCCATGCTGCTGCCGGCGCAGCAGGAGCAGCTGGCGCAGGCGCGCCGCGCGGTGCAGGAAGGCATGCCGTTTTCCACCGCGCTGGAACACGCCGGCATGGCCACGCCGGTGGCGCAGTCGCTGCTGAAAGTGGGCGAGAACACGGGCCGCCTGGGCGACATGCTGGAACGCTCGGCCAAATTCCACGACGAGGAATTCGCCCGCTGGGTGGACTGGGCCTCGCGCCTGCTCGAACCGCTCTTGATGACCATCATCGGCGTCGTCATCGGCGGCGTCGTGGTGCTGATGTACATGCCGATCTTTGAACTGGCCGGGAGCTTATCGTGACGGTTTTTACCATGTGGTGCCTGCCATGAACGCGCGCGACGAAGAACGGGCCGTGCTTGATGCTGCCATGCTGCGCCGGGCCCACGCCAGCGCGCTGGAACAGGGCCGCCCGCGGATGGCCGTGCTGCAGGAAACGGCGGCCTTGCCGCCCGAAGTCTTTTTGCGCCAGCTGGCCGCCCTGTTTCGCTACCCGGCCTGGACGATGGCCGAGCTGCAGGCCGCCTTGCCCGCCTTTGCCCTGCTGCCCTACACGGATTGCGCCCAGCGCGACTGCGTGCTGCTGCAGCCGGGCGTGCCCGGCGCGCCGCCCGTGCTCGTCATCGGCAACCCGTTTGCGGAAGACCTGCTGCAGTGGGCCGACTTCGCCCTGTCCACGCCCTTCACGGTGGCGCTGGCGCACCCGGACGACCTGGCCGCCTATCTGCTGCAGCAGGAAAGCGTGCAGCAGGCGATGCAGGAAATGCAGCACGGGGATGACGTGCCGGGACTCGACCAGAGTATCGAGGATATCTCGCTGATCCGCATCAGCGAAGACAGCAGCCCGGTGGTGAAACTGGTGAACTCCACCATCTACGATGCCCTGAAATTCCAGGCCAGCGACATCCACCTCGAATGCGACGTGGCCAGCCTGGTCATCAAATACCGCGTCGACGGCGTGCTGGTACAGGCGGGCCAGGTACAGGGACTGGCGATGGCCGAGCAGATCATCTCGCGCATCAAGGTCATGGCCGATCTCGACATCGCCGAGCGCCGCATCCCGCAGGACGGCCGCTTCAAGGTGCGCGTGAAAGGGGCGGAGATCGATTTTCGCGTCTCCATCATGCCGAATATCTTTGGCGAGGACGCCGTGCTGCGCCTGCTGGACCGGCGCGCGCTGACGGAAGCGGCGCAGGCGCTGCGCCTGGAAAGCCTGGGCCTGAACGAGGACGCCATCGAGCAGATACGCCGCCTGGCCGCCAAGCCGCACGGCATGCTGCTAGTGACGGGGCCCACGGGTTCCGGCAAGACCACCACCCTGTACGCGGCCATCACGGAAATCAATACGGGCCGCGACAAGATCGTCACCATCGAAGACCCCGTCGAATACCGCTTGCCGCGCGTGCTGCAGATCCCCGTCAATGAAAAGAAGGGGCTGACGTTCGCGCGCGGCCTGCGCTCCATCCTGCGCCACGATCCCGACAAGATCATGATCGGCGAAATCCGCGACGACGAGACGGCGCAGATCGCCGTGCAGGCCGCGCTCACGGGCCACCTGGTGTTTACCACCGTGCACGCGAACAACGTCTTTGATGTGGTCGGGCGCTTCCTGCACATGGGCGTCGACGCCTACAGCTTTGCGGCGGCCCTGAACGGCATCGTTGCGCAGCGCCTGCTGCGCCTCAATTGCGCCCATTGCGCCGTCGATGCCAGCGCCGAGGTGCTGGCCGATGCGCAGCAGCTGCGCGACAGCGGCCTGGCCCTGCACCAGGTGCAGGACTGGCAATTCATGGCCGGCAAGGGCTGCGGCCACTGCCGCGGCACCGGCTACAAGGGCCGCAAGGCCGTCGCCGAAGTGCTGATGCTCAGCGACGCCATGCGCGAAATGATCTGCACGCGGGCGCCCTTGAGCCAGATGAAGGAAGAAGCGGCGCGCAACGGCTTTCGCCTGGCGCGCGAAGCGGGCCTGGACCTGGTGCGGCGCGGCGAAACCACTTTAGCGGAGCTCAATCGTGTCACTTATTGAACGCCTTACCCGCGCCACCCTGTGCCTGCACCTGGCGCCGCACGGGCTGCACGGCGTGCTGCGCCGCGCCGGCCGTCCCGTGCCCGACAGCGCCTTCCACCTGCCCATTGCGAACCCCGACGCCAGCTGGGAAGTGGCGCTGGCCGCCCTGCGCGGCTGGCTGGAACAGCACAATGAAAAAAAACTGCCGTTGGCCGTCAGCCTGGCCAGCCGCTGGTGCGCCATGCTGATGGTGCCGTGGAGCGGCGCCCTGCTCGACCGAACCAGCGCGAAGCGCTTCCTGCATAGCCAGTTCGCTGCCGTCTACGGCGATGGCGCGCGCGCCTGGCGCCTGGCTGCCGACGATGCGCCCTATGGCAAGCCACGCCTGGCCTGCGGCATCGATGCGGCCCTGCTGCAAGGCGTGCAGGATGCGGCGGCCGCGCATGGACGGCGCTGCCTGTCCCTTGAACCCATCGTCGGGCCGGCCTGGCGCAGCATCGCCGGCGGCAAACCTGCCGCCTTCGCCCTGGTGGAAGCGGGACGGCTGCTGTTGGCAACGACGGGCGGCGGGCGCATCACGGGCCTGCATAGCCAGTCCTGCGGCGCCGCCTGGGGCGACGAACTGGATCGGGCGTGGCGGCGCTGGAACTTGCGCGCACCACAGCTGGACGCGATCGAACACGTGGCGCTGCTCGACTTGAGCGGCATGCCGCAGGACGAGCTGCCGGCGCGCTTCCAGTCCCTTCCCGTGGCCGGCGCCGCCCACCTGATGCGGGAGGCCGCATGGGCCTGAGCCGCCTGGAATTGCTGGCGCCCGGCGCAGTGCAGACGTTCAAGGGCTGGCGCCTGGCCCTGTGCCTGGCGGGCGGCTTGCTGCTGCTGCCTGCCGCCGTGTACTGGCTGGTGCAGGCGCAGGAAACGCGGCGCCTGGAAGCGCAGCTGGCGCAGCTGCAGCCCGCGCGTCCCGTGCGCGCGCCCTTGTCCGCCAGCCAGCAGCGCGAACGCGACATCGAACTGAAACAGGTGGCCGCCGCCGTGCGCCAGCTTAACCTGCCCGTCACCCGCCTGGTCAAAACCGTGCAGGCGCCGCGCGATGTGCGCGTGGCCTTGCTGGGGCTGGACCTGAACGCGCAGCAGGGACAGGATGGCGCCAGCGTCCTGAAAATCGCCGCCGAGGCGGAAACGCCGCAGGACATGCTCAACTACCTGGCCTTCCTGAACCAGCAGCCCATGTTCAGCTCCGTGTATCTGCTCAAGCACGAGATGAATGCGAACGCCCCCGAACACCCTTATCGTTTTCAGCTGGAGGCGCAATGGCGGCAATAAAACCCGTATTCAAAGCCAGCACGCCCGTGGCCCGCGCGCGCCTGCAGCTGCGCATGCCGCCGCGCCTGGCGTGGGAAGCGCAACGGTTGTGGCGCACCCTCGGCTGGCCCAGCGCCCTCGGCGCGGCCTGCCTGGCGCTGGCCGCTTTCGCCATGCAGCAGGGCGATGCGCTGGCCGCACGCCAGCAGCAATTGGCGGCGCAACTGGCCGCTGCTGCCAGACAGTCGGCGCTGCCGCCGGCACCCATCACGCTCGATGCCGATGCGGACAGCCTGGCCGCCTTTCACGCCTACCTGCCCGCGCATGACAGCATTCCCGACCAATTGAAGGCCTTGCTGGAAGTGGCGCAAAAGAGCGGCGTCACCCTGGCCAAGGCCGACTACAAGCCGCAGGAAGACGGCAACACGGCCTTCCTGCGCTACCAGATCACGCTGCCCGTCAAAGCCGAATACGCGCAGCTGCAGACCTTTATCGTCGATGCCCTGCAGGCGCTGCCCACCCTGACGCTCGACTCCGTGCTGTTCAAGCGCGAGCAGATCGAGGCGGGCGAGATCGACGCGCGCATCCAGTTCATCCTGCTGGTGAAAAAGGCGGAGGTGCGCCGATGAAAAAAGCCGTACTGGGAGGCGCCGCCATGGCGACCTTGCTGGCCGCCCTCTTCGCGCCCGAGGATGAAGGCAGCATCGTGGGACCGGCCACGGCCACCACGCGCCAGGTGGAGCGGGTGGCGCCAGCCCCCCTCGCCGCAGCCGCCGTTGCGCAAACCAATCGCGCGCTGGCCATCGAACCGCGCCGGGGGCTCGATGACGACGAAGCAGCGACCCTGTTCGCCAAGCAGAGCTGGCAACCGGAGACGCCGAAAAAGATCATGCTCGACCAGCAGGCAGCCCAGGCGGCACTACCCGCAGCCCGCGTGGATGCGAACGCGCCGCCACCGCTGCCCTTTCAATTCCTGGGCCGCTTTGTCGACGAAGGCAAGGCCGCCTACTTCCTGCAGGCGGGCGAACGCAACGTGGTGGCGCGCCCCGGCGACACGCTCGAAGAGCGCTACCGCTTCGACGGCGTGGTGCAGGGTTCTCTGCAATTTACCTATCTGCCGCTCAACCTGAAACAGACACTCGCCGTAGGGGACCTCAATTGAAACGACGCGCCGCACATATGTCTCGTACTATCCTCACCCTGCTGCCGGTGCTGTCCCTGCTGGCAGCCTGCGCCGGCAACCAGGCCTATAACGATGGCCAGGCCATGCTGGGCGCGGGCCGCACGGAACAGGGGCTGGCCCTGCTGGAACAGGCGGCGCAGGCCGAGCCGAGCAACGCCAAGTACCGTATCGCCGTCACGAATGGCAGGATGCGCGCGCTGAACAAGCTGAATGGCGCTGCGGAGGCGCTGCGCCAGCAGGGCAAGCTGCCCGAAGCGCAGGCGCTGTACCAGCAGGCGCTCGCGCTGGACGCCAGCAACGATGTGGCGCAGCGGGGCCTGGCCGGCGTGGCACAGGATGAACGGCACCGCAAGCTGGTGCAGGAGGCGCAGGCCAGCTACCAGCGCGGCGGCGAAGCGAATATCGCGCAGGCGCAGGAAGCCCTGCGCCAGGTGCTGCAGGAGCGCCCCGCACAGCGCGAGGCGCTGGCCCTGAAAAACCGCATCGGCGAGGCGCAATCCAAAAGTCTGCCGGCCGGCGGCAAGCTGGCGGCCGCCTACAGGAAACCAGTCACCCTGGAATTTCGCGACGCGCCGCTGCGTTCCGTGTTCGATTTCATCAGCAAGGTGTCGGGCCTGAACTTCGTCTTCGACAAGGAAGTCGATCCCGCCCTGCGCGCCACCATTTCCGTGCGCGACACCAGCATCGAAGAGGCGATTGCCATGCTGCTGGGCGCCAACCAGCTGGAACAAAGCGTCACCAGCGACAAGTCGATCACGATCTACCCGAACACGCCGCAAAAGGTGAAGGATTACCAGCAGCTCGTGGTGCGCACCTTCTTCCTCGCCAATGCCGACGTCAAGACGGTGGCGTTCTCCATCAAGACCCTGCTCAAGGCCAAGGACGTCGTCACCGACGAGCGACTGGGCATCATCATGCTGCGCGATACGCCGGAGATGGTGCGCATGGCCGAACGCATCATCAACGTGCAAGACCTTGCCGACCCGGAAGTGATGCTGGAAGTGGAGGTGCTGGAAGTCAAGCGCACGCGCCTGATGGAACTGGGCGTGCGCTGGCCGGACCAGGCCAGCCTGACACTGGCCGGCGTCGCAGGTAGCACGGGAGGACTCGGCGGCCTGAAGGTGGCGGACCTGCACCGCATCAATGGCGACAATATCAACCTGGGTATCGGCGGCGTCACCCTGAACGCCAACAAGACGGACAGCGACAGCAATATCCTGGCCAATCCGCGCATCCGCGTGCGCAACAAGGAAAAGGCGAAGATCCTCATCGGCGACCGCGTGCCCGTCATTACCGTCACGACGAATAACGGCGTCAGTTCCGACAGCGTCAACTACATCGACGTGGGCTTGAAGCTCGACGTCGAACCCAACGTCTACCTGGACGACGAGGTGGCCATCAAGATCAACCTGGAAGTGTCGAACGTCGTCAAGGAAGTGATCAGCAAGACGGGCACGCAGGCTTACCAGATCGGCACGCGCAGCGCTTCCACGGTGCTGCGCCTGAAGGATGGCGAGACGCAGGTGCTGGCAGGCCTGATCAGCGATGAAGACCGGGGCACGGCCAACAAGGTGCCGGGCGTGGGCGAGCTGCCCGTGCTGAACCGCCTGTTCGGCAGCCAGAAGGACGACGCCATGCGCAGCGAGATCGTGCTGTCGATCACGCCGCGCCTGCTGCGCAGCATCCGCCGCCCGGACCTGACGACGGCCGAATTCAATTCCGGCACCGAGACATCCGTGGGCGGCCGCGCCAGCGTGGGCGGCTCCCCCGAGGCTATCGCCACGCCAGAACAGGCCGCGCCGCGCACCGGCTCGCCCATGACGGGTGGCGACGAAGCGCCTGCCGCCGGCGACAAGGCCACTGTCAAGGGTGGCCAGTGAAAGAGCGGGGCTTTACCTTCATCGAGCTGATGATCACCCTGGCCATCATGGCGACCCTGGCCACGGTGGCCGTGCCGATGGCGCAGGTGGCCTTGCAACGGGCGAAGGAACAGCAATTGCGCAGCGCCCTGATCGAGATGCGCGAGGCCATCGATGCCTACAAGCGCGCTTCGGACAATGGCCGCATCAAGCTGTCGCTGGGCGCTTCCGGCTATCCGAAAAAACTCGAGGAACTGGTCGAGGGGGTGCCCGATCAGCGCAGCGTCTCGAAGCAGAACATCTATTTTTTGCGCCGTCTGCCACGCGACCCGTTCCAGCCCAGGGAAGAAGGCAGCGCCGCCGACAGCTGGAGCAAGCGCGCCTATGCCTCGCCGCCCGACAATCCCAACGAAGGCGAGGACGTGTTCGACGTCGCCTCGCGCTCGACCAAGGTGGGCCTGAACGGCGTGCCGCTCAATCAATGGTGAACTTGATGCCCGCTTCTATCTCACGCCGCGGCTTTACTTTGGTCGAACTGCTGGTGGTGCTGGCGATCATCTCGCTGCTGCTGACGATCGCCATTCCCCGCTATTTCGGTTCCGTGGAAAAGTCGAAGGAAGTCGCCCTGAAGGAAAACCTGCAAGTGCTCAGGAGCGGCCTGGATAAATACTATGCCGACAAGGGCGAGTATCCGGCCGCCCTGGACGACCTCGTGACCCACCATTACTTCCGCAGCGTGCCGCTGGACCCCGTCACGGAGTCCAGCGCCACCTGGCAATTGATCCCTTCGCCCAATGGCGAGATCGGCGGCGTGGCCGACGTGCGCAGCGGCGCCAAGGGCAAGACGCGCGAGGGCATCCCCTTTGAGCAGCTCTAGTTTTCAACGCCGCGCACGGGGCTTCGCGTATATCTGGACCCTGATGCTGGTGGCCTTCATGGGCGTGGGCCTGGTGCTGGCCAGCGAACTGTTTGCCACGGCCGCGCGGCGCGACAAGGAGCGCGAGCTGCTGTTCATCGGCCATGAATTCCGCAACGCGCTGGGCCGCTACTACGACAGCACGCCGGGCGACGGGCGGCCCCGTTATCCCTTGACCTTGCAGGAACTGCTGCGCGACCCGCGCTTTGCCAATGCCCGGCGGCACTTGCGCCGCCTGTATGCGGACCCTGTCACGGGCAAGGCGGAATGGGGAGTGCTGCGGCAGGAGGGACGCATCGTCGGCATCCATTCGCTGTCGCCACAGCTCCCCATCAAGCAGGACAATTTTCTCGACGAAGACGCCAGCCTGCGCCGCAAGCAGCGCTACGCGGACTGGCACTTCACGTATCCGCACGACCTGGTGCTGGCCCCGCCCGATGCCGCCGGCGGCGCGCCCGGGCTCAAGCCGAAAGGCGCAAACTGATATCATGCCCGCATTCCATATTCAGCATCGAGCAAAGGAGCAGGCATGAGCATAGGTGGCACTTCCATCGAACAGGCATTGGCATCGCTATCGGACATGACGGGCGGCATGGTCGCCATCGGCAAGGACGAACATGCGCAACGCATCGCCAGGGCGCAGGCATTCATGCGCAAACAGGGCATCGCCGCGGTCTACCTGAACGCGGGCGCCAATCTCACCTATTTCACGGGCACCAAATGGTATGTCAGCGAACGCATGGTGGGTGCCATCCTGCCGGCCAGCGGAGAGATCGAATACATCGCCCCCGCCTTCGAGGAAAGCACCTTGCAAGGCTTCATGCTCATCGAAGGCAAAGTCAATTGCTGGGAAGAGCATGAAAGCCCGTACCAGCTGTTCGTCGACGTGCTGGCGCGCATGGGGATAGCTCAGGATGAAGCTGCGCCGCCGCGCGTGGGCATCTGCGAAAGCGCCGCCTTCTTCATCTACGACGGCATCAAGCCGCTGGCTCCCGGCTATGCGCTGGAAAACGCGCGCGCCGTCACCGCGTACTGCCGCAGCCGCAAGTCACCGGCGGAAATCGCCCTCATGCAGCGCGTGATGGACATGACCCTGGCCGTGCACGTGGCCACGGCCAGCATGCTGTACGAAGGCATCACGACGGTGGAAGTGGAAGAATTCATCCAGCGCGCGCACCGCAAGGTGGGCGCGCCCCGCTCGTATTTTTGCATCGTGCTGTTCGGCGAAGCGACGGCCTACCCGCATGGCGTCAACTACGTACAAACCTTGAAAGCGTGCGATACGGTGCTGATCGATACGGGCTGCCAGGTAATGAACTACATCTCCGACATCACGCGCACCTATGTGTTTGGCGCCATCAGCGAGCGCCAGCGCTCCGTATGGAACAGCGAAAAGGCGGCGCAGGCCGCCGCATTCGCGGCAGCGCAGCTGGGCGTGCCCTGCGGCGACGTGGATCGCGCCGCGCGCGTCTCGCTGGAGGCGGATGGCTTCGGCCCCGGCTACAAGCTGCCCGGCCTGCCGCACCGCACGGGCCACGGCATCGGCCTCGATATCCACGAGTGGCCTTACCTGGTGGGTAATGACACGACGCCGCTCGACGTGGGCATGTGCTTCTCGAACGAGCCGATGATCTGCATCCCCGGCGAATTCGGCATCCGCCATGAAGACCATTTCTACATGACGGATGACGGTCCGCGCTGGTTCACGCAGCCGGCGCACAGCATCGATGATCCGTTCGGCTTGCACGCGTAAGCAGATGCCCTTGGGTTGGATTACGCTGCGCTAATCCAACCTACTGTACTGCCAGGTAGGTCGGATTAGCGGGGCCGCCGAGGCGCCCTGCGCGTAATCCGACACAGCGCTTCCCTGCGCCAGCTTGAACACGGCCAGCGCCGTGCCCAGCTGCACGGCCTGTTCCTGCAGCGATTCGGCGGCCGCCGACGCCTCTTCCACCAGCGCGGAGTTTTGCTGCGTCATCTGGTCCATGCTGCCGATGGCCACGCCGATATCGCCGATGCCGGCGCTTTGCGCCTGGCTGGCGGCGCTGATTTCGGCCATGATGTCGGCCACCTTTTTCACGGAGTCGACGATCTGGCCCATGGTCAGACCCGCCTCGTCGACCAGCTTCGAGCCGACATTCACCTTGGCCACCGAATCGCCGATCAATTGCTTGATTTCCCGCGCCGCTGCCGCGCTGCGCTGCGCCAGGTTGCGTACTTCGGACGCCACCACGGCAAAACCCCTGCCCTGCTCGCCCGCGCGCGCCGCTTCCACGGCCGCATTCAAGGCCAGGATATTCGTCTGGAAGGCGATGCCGTCGATGACGCCGATGATGTCGACGATGCGCTTGGACGAATCGTTGATCTCGCCCATGGTGGTGACTACCTGGCTGACCACCTGCCCGCCCTTCACGGCAACCGAAGATGCCGACACCACCAGTTCATGCGCCTGGCCCGCGTTGGCGGCGTTGTCGCGCACGGTGGAGGTCAGGCTGTCCATGCTGCGCGCCGTCTGATCCAGGCTGCCCGCCTGCGATTCCGTGCGCGCGGCCAGGTCCGCATTGCCCTGGGCGATTTCAGCGCTGGCCACCTGGATGGTTTCGGCCGACGCCTTGATACCGGACACCATGCCGGCCAGCCGGCCGCGCATCTCCTTCAATGCCGCCAGCAGACTGGCCTGGTCGCCCGCCTCGGTGGCGATCTCCATCGACAGGTCGCCATCGGCCACGGCACGCGCGATCTGGCGCGCATATTCGGGTTCGCCGCCCAGCTGCTGCCAGATGGCGCGCACGACGAAATGCGACACGGCCACCAGGCAGACGATGACGGCCAGCGCCACGGCGATGCTGGTATTGAGCGCATTGCGCACATTGGCCGCACTGCGTTCGATGCCCTGTTTGAATTGCAATTGCGCCTGTTCGTTGGTCTTTGCCAGGTCCGTGTTGAGCACCGCCAGCGCCCCCTGCATGCGCGCCACGGTCGCTTGCGGGTCGCCCTCTTCCATTTCCAGCATGATGCGCGCCGCACTCAGGGCCGGCGCATAGTAGGCATCGAATTCCCTGGCCAGGCGCAGGCCCTGCTCGCGCTGGCCAGGGATCGCCGCGAAGTCGCCCAGCCTGGCGCGCAGCTTGACTGCCTGGCCGCCGACTTGCCCGATACGTTCCTTGTCGCCTTCACTGACGGCATCGCGCAGGGCGTCGCCGACGGCGGCCACGTCCAGGGTCAGCGACTTGGCCATGTCGAGCACGGGATAGTCGGCGCTTTCCGTGGCGTGGATGGAATTGAGCGTGGCCGTGGACAGGTAGGCGCTGACGGCCAGCCCCAGCCCGAAAATCATGGCCGAGACGACAGGCAGCGCCCATATCTTGCGTTTGATGCTCATTGCTGTCTCCTGATGTTATCTCGTGCAAAAGACGGCATGCGTCGCCGCATGTCGTCATGGCGGCCTTATGGCGTCGTCAGCACCACTTTGACGGTGCCGTCGACGGCACTCTTCTCGATATAGCCGATGGCTTTCGGATCGGCGGCCACGGCCTTCTTCACGTCGGCGCTATTGGCCACTTCCTTCGGCAAGGTCGCCTTGCCAGTGAAAACCAGCTTGGACCACAGGGCCTTCGCCTGCGACGGCTCCTTGTCCGTCACCTTCTTGTAGAACTCCGCGCGCACGGGGGCGCTTTCCGGCTGGTCGACCGGCGTCATGGCCGTCGATTTACCGAGGAAGAATTGCGCCACCTGTTCGTTCGTCATGGCGCCGGCGGCGCTCTTCGGATTGACCACCACGACCACTTCGGCCATGGCGGGAACAGCGGTCGACAGCGCCAGCAAGGCAGCCACATTCAAGATCAATGGTTTCATGCGGCGCTCCTTAGAAAACGAAATCGATGGCGGCGGCAGCCACCGTGACGGGGCCATGGAAACCCGGCTTGGCTTGCACGAACAGGCCAGGGCCATTCTTCGGCTTGATGCGGTCGATCTGCACTTTCAGCGCGGCCGAACGGTGGAAGTCCCAGCGCACGCCGATGCTGTCCGTCGATTGCTCCAGCTGATTGCGCATGTACGCGAGGGTGTCGACGCCGGCCGACAGGGCGCGCAAGGTCGGCGTGCAGGCGGCTGGATAACCGGCAGGACAGGATGCGGGCACGGTGTTGTTCACGCGGCCATCGGCCTTCAGGCTGGCGTGGCTGTAGTACGGCAGGAAGGCGCCGATGCGGTAGCCGCCCATCACGTACCACGAGGTGCTGTCGCTGACATAGCTGTCCGTCTTGCGCTTCGCATATTCGGACTGCACCAGCACATTGTTCCAGTCCAGGCCCAGGCCCACGGACGTAAACGATGCCTTCTTGTCCTTGACTTCCAGCGCATCGGCCAGGGCGCCCAACTGGGCGATCTTGTAGCCGCTGCCGGCCGCGCGCAAGCTGCCCATCAAGGTATTCAGGCTGGGCGAATCGTTGATCGTCAGCTTGGTCTCGGCCCGGCCGAAACGCACGGTGAAGGGACCATGTTCGGCCACCACGTTGAGGGCGACGATGGACTTGCCTTCCACCTGCACGGTCGAATCAGGCCCCGTGGCCAGGGTGGCCTTGGTGCGGCCCAGCGCCAGCTGCGTGGTGATGCTGGTGTCGCCCGCGCTGAACTGGTAGGTGCCATCGATGCCGTCGATGCTGTTCAGGGGAACCTGCGAATACATTTCGCCGGGCGGACGCAGCATGGTGTTGGCATAGCCGACGTTACGGTAATCGGAAATCATGAAGACAGGCAGGCCCATGCGGCCGACGCGCACGCTGAAGCTGTCCGATACCTTGGCCTTGGCAAAGGCCCACGCCAGTTCGGCGCCAAAATCGTCTTCGCCATCCTTGCGCGCCAGCCCTTGCACGGTGGCCGACAGCCAGGGATTGACGGTGACATTGGCCTGCAAGCCCAAGTTGGAATCGACGCCTGTGCGGGCGGTGCGGCCTGCGCCGGCAGCCTGGTTCGGGCGCGCGAACTGCGCGCTGTCGGTATCGGCCATGGTCATGGCGGCGGTGCCGTAACCGCTGATCTTGACCGCGGGACCAGGGGCCTCTTCGGCATAGGCATGGCTGATGGCCAGGGGCATGGCCAGCAGGAAAATCAGGACGTGTTTATTCATAGTAATTAAATACCCGTAGCGGTGAACGTTAATCGTGGAATGGGACTCGCGGTCGATGGCTCACCGGCCGTAAAAGGCCGGGTCCGTTTTTTTCGCGCCGCCATCGCCTTGGGCGTCCATGGCGGCGTGACCAGTGAGTAAAACCATGCTACAGAGAAAAGGTTTTACGTTGGAAAGTTTTCTTGAGGCAATGAGCGAATTCGCCCATTTCCATGAAAAAAGCACGCGTTCTAGAGGGGTTTATCTAAATAGCACGCCGTGCAAAACCACACTTAGAGCCTATCCCAGTAGATGAATACATCCCCCGCTGGCGCGCCTCAGAAGCGGGGACTGCGTTGATCGTCGTCGCGTGGCTCGCCACGCGTCCTCCTCACGCCTTGTCCGCGCTCCGGATCCGCTGCCAGCAGAAGACGCTCCCTACTGGGATAGGCCCTTAGCCTATATTTTTCATACACTTATGGATAATTCAAGACGAAAAGGATCCGCATAAAAAAAGCGCCGCCCGCGCGATGATCGCGGGCGGCGCCGTTCAAACCAATCCTGCCAGAGACGCTTACTCTCGGACTTACTCGCGCTTCGACACCAGGGTCAGAATGTCGTAGCTGGCCACCAGTTCCTCGTTCTGGTTCGTCACCTGCACGTCCCACGCGACCACGCCCTGGCCCACGCCAAACACGTCCTTGCGGTTGCGGTCGACCTTGCGCTTGCACGTCAGGCGGGCGCGGATGGTGTCGCCAATCGCCACCGGCGCGACGAAGCGCAGGTTGTCCAGGCCATAGTTGGCCAGCACGGGACCGACGCCTGGCGAGACGAACAGGCCGGCGGCGGCCGACAGCACAAAGTAGCCGTGGGCGATGCGCTTGCCGAACTGCGATTCCTTGGCCGCGATTTCATCGAAGTGCATGTAGAAGAAGTCGCCCGAGATGCCGCCGAAGGCGACGATGTCCGCTTCGCTGACGGTGCGGCGGTGCGTGAGCAGCGAGTCGCCCGTCTTCAAGTCCTCGAAGTGCTTGCGGAACGGGTGGATCGGGCTTTCATTGACGTCCGCGCCGCGCACGTATTCGCCGGTGATGGCCGCCAGCATGGTCGGCGAGCCTTGCACGGCCGCCCGTTGCAGGTAGTGGCGCACGGCGCGCACGCCGCCCAGCTCTTCGCCGCCGCCCGCGCGGCCAGGGCCGCCGTGCTTCAGTTGCGGCAGCGGCGAGCCATGGCCCGTCGAATCGACGGACGCCACGCGCTCGAGCACATGCACGCGGCCATGCGTGGCCGCCACTTGCGGCACCACGCGCGCGGCGATCTTCGGATCGCGCGTCACCAGGGTGCTCACCAGGCTGCCCTTGCCGCGCGCGGCCAGGGCCAGCGCTTCATCGATGTCCTTATAGCCCATCATGGTGCTGACGGGACCGAACGCTTCCACGTCATGCACGGCATCGTTGCCGAAGGCGTCGCGGCACAGCAGCAGGGTCGGCGAGAAGAAGCTGCCGTCAAGGGCACCATCGCCCAAAGGACTAAAACCGTCGGCCGCGCCGAACACCACTTCATTACCCTGCGACAGGGTGGCGACCCGTTCGGCCACGTCGTTCTGCTGTTCCTTCGACGCCAGCGCGCCCATGCGCACGCCATCGATGGACGGATCGCCCACCACCACCTTGGCCAGGCGTTCGCGCAGGCGCGTGCCGACGGCGTCCATCAGGTGCTCGGGCACGATGATGCGACGGATGGCCGTGCACTTCTGCCCCGATTTTCCCGTCATCTCGCGCACGACTTCCTTGACGAACAAATCGAATTCCACGTCGTCTGGCGTGACGTCCGGCGCCAGGATGGCGCAATTGAGCGAATCGGCTTCGCCGTTGAAGGGCACGGACTGGGCGATCAGGTTCGGATTCGTGCGCAGCTTGGCGGCTGTGGCGGCCGATCCCGTGAATGTCACGAAATCCTGGCCATTCAGGCGGTCCAGCAAGTCGCCCGTGGAACCGATCACCAGCTGCAAGCTGCCGGCCGGCAGCAAGCCCGATTCATGCATCATGCGCACGACGGCCTGCGTCAGGTAACTGGTCGCCGTGGCCGGCTTGGCGATGCAGGGCATGGCCGCCAGGAAGCTGGGCGCGAATTTTTCCAGCAAACCCCAGATGGGGAAATTGAAGGCGTTGATGTGCACGGCCAGGCCGCCGCGCGGCACCAGGATGTGCGTGCCGGCGAAACCGCCTTTTTTACCGAGCGCGATGGCCGGGCCTTCGTGCAGCACGTTCGACGACGGCAACTCGTGGCTGCCCATGCTGGCGTAGGCGAACAGGGTACCCGTGCCCCCTTCTATATCGACCCAGCTGTCGGCACGCGTGGCGCCCGACAGGTGCGAAATCGCATACAGTTCTTCCTTGCGCTCGACCAGATACAGGGCCAGCGCCTTCAGGCGCGCGGCGCGCTGCTGGAAGTCCAGCGCCATCAGGCCCGGCACGCCCGTCTTGCGGGCATACGTGACGGCTTCGTCGAAGTCGATCTTTTCCGCATGCGTGTGATAGATGACGCGGTTGTTCAAGGCGCTGTGCAAGGGCACGGCAGCGCCTTCGCCCAGCCAGCGGCCGGCGATCAGGCTTTGCAGGGTGGATATATGAGCCATGTGGTTTACTCCTATGTTGGTTTACTGCGTGCTTACTGCGCTGCTGCGTTCTTGTGCAAATGCAGCGGCAAGGCGGATTCGAAATTCAGGCGCTGGCGGCCGGCCTCGACTTCCGTCAGGGCCTCCACCTCGCGCATCGTCTGCATGGAACGCACGGCCAGTTCGTGATATTGGCCCGTGCCCGAGCTTTTCCATTTGATTTCATCGTCGGTCAGCGCGCGGATGATCTTGGCCGGCGTGCCCACCACCATGCTGCGCGGCGCGACGATCATGCCCGCCTTCACAAAACTCATGGCCGCGACGATGGATTCCTCGCCGATGACGGCGTTATCCATCACCACGGCGTTCATGCCGACGAGCGCATTGCGGCCGATGCGGCAGCCATGCAGCACGGCACCATGGCCGACATGGCCGTCGACTTCGACCACCGTGTCGCAGCCGGGGAAGCCGTGCATGACGCAGGTGTCCTGCAGGTTCGCGCCCTCCTCCAGGATCAGGCGGCCGAAGTCGCCGCGGATCGAGGCCAGCGGACCGATATAGCAGCGCGGACCGATGATCACGTCACCGATCAGCACGGCCGACGGGTGCACATAGGCGCTGGGGTGGACGACGGGGGTGACGCCGTTGATTTCGTAGACTTTGACCATACTCACTTTCCAATACACATGTTGCGCAAGCTATTTCTAAACGCAACGTAGAGCTGGGGTCAGACGGGGACGCCGAGTCCCGACGGGTCTGACCCCGGATTTTCACATGCCCAGATAGGCACTTTGTACCTGCTCGTTATGCAGCAATTCAGGCCCCGGACCGGACAGCGTGATGGCGCCCGTCTCGATCACATAGCCCACGTCGGCGATCGACAGGGCGGCGTGCGCGTTCTGCTCGACGAGGAAGATGGTGATGCCCTGGTCGCGCAGCTCGGCCACGATACGGAATATCTCCGCGATCAGGAGCGGCGCCAGGCCCATGCTCGGCTCATCGAGCAGCAGCAGTTGCGGGCGGCCCATCAGCGCGCGCGCCATGGCCAGCATCTGCTGCTGTCCGCCCGATAACGTCCCGGCCAGCAGCAAGCGCTTTTCCTTCAGGATCGGGAACAGGCCGTACATGCGCTCCATGTCACCGGCCACGTCCTGCGGTGGGCGTGTAAACGCGCCCAGGCGCAGATTGTCTTCCACCGTCATGGGGCCGAACACTTGCCGCCCTTCCGGCACCTGGCAGATGCCGGCGCGCACGCGCCTGTCGGCGCTCATGCGGCTGACGTCCTGGCCGGCGAAGGCGATGCTGCCGGCGCTGATCGGCTGCACGCCGGAGATCGCCCGCAGCAGGGTTGTCTTGCCGGCGCCATTCGCGCCCACCAGTGCCACCAGCTGGCCCTGACGCACTTGCAGGTCGATGCCGTGCAAGGCCTGGATGCGGCCATAATGACTGGTCAGGCCGGCGATATCGAGCACCAGCGGAGTCTGAGGTTTTTCCATTGTCATCATGCCGCCACCCCCAGATATGCCGCCACCACGTCGGGATTGGCGCGCACTTCGGCGGCGGTCCCTTCGGCCAGCTTCTTGCCATAGTCGAGCACCAGGATATGGTCCGACAGATTCATCACCAGTTTCATGTCATGCTCGACCAGCACCACCGTCACGCCCGATTGCGCCACCTTGCGGATCAAGGTTTCGATCTCGCCCGTTTCCGTGTGGTTCAGGCCAGCGGCCGGTTCATCGAGCAGCAGCACTTTCGGTTTGGCTGCCAGCGCGCGGGCAATTTCCAGGCGCTTCAAGGCGCCATACGACATCTGTCCCGCCTCGTCATCGATATGCCGGCCCACGCCGACGAATTCCATCAGGCCCGCCGCCTCGTCGCGGCAGGCCGCATCCGCGCGGCGCACGGACGGCAAACGCAGCATGGAAGCGAACAGATTCTGGTTCAGGCGCAAATGCGCGCCCACCATCACATTGTCGATGGCCGTCATGTTCATGCACACTTGCAGGTTCTGGAAGGTGCGGCTCATGCCGCGCCGCGCCAGCGCATCGGGCGGCATGGCGGCCACGTTCTCGCCATTGAGCAGGATTTCGCCCTTGCTCGGCGTGTAGACGCCCGTGATCAGGTTGAACAGGGTGGTCTTGCCGGCGCCATTGGGCCCGATCACGGAGTGGATATTACCCTCCTTGACGGTAAAGCTCACATCCTGCACCGCGTGCACGCCGCCGAAGCTCTTGCTCAGATTGTTAATCGTCAGCATCTCACACCTCCTGCGCCGGTGGTTTTGCCGCGCCTTCGGGGGCTTTGGGCGCCTGCGGCACCCCTGCCCGTTTGCGTGACCGGCTGGCCAGGCTCGGCACGAGGCCTTTCGGCATGAAGATCATGGTAGCCATCAGGATCACGCCAAACACCACCGTTTCCCAGCCTTCAAAACTGGACAGCAGCTGCGGCAGGATCGTCAGCAGGGCCGCGCCGATGATGGAACCGAAGATCGACGCCATGCCGCCCACCACCACCATCGTCACCAGCTCGATCGAGTGGAAGAAGCCCGCCAGGTTGGGCGTGATGAAACCGATGTAATGGGCACTGATGCTGCCCGCGATGCTGGCGATGACGGCCGACAGCACAAACACGCGTACCTTGAAGCGGGTCGTATCAACGCCGACCACGCGGGCCGCCACTTCCGAACCGTGGATGGCCTGCAGCGCGCGGCCGACAGGCGAATCGATCAGGTTCAGGGCCAGCCACGTCACCAGCAACAGCAGCACGGCGCACAGGATGTACCACGATTTTTCACCGGCGATTTCCAGCCCGGCGACCGAGAAGGCGGACACGCCGATGCCGTCCGGGCCGCCCGTCCACTGCGTCTCGTTGTTGATGACGATGGAAATGATGATGCCCAGGCCCAGGGTCGCCATGGCCAGGGTGTGGCCCTTGAGTTTCAGCACGGGACGCGCCAGCAGCAGGGCCAGCAAGCCCGTGGCAACCGCTCCTGCGGCCAGCGCGGCCAGCGGCGGCCAGTTGTAGTGGGTGGTCAGCACGGCAGACGCATACGCGCCCAGGCCGTAGAAACCGGCGTGGCCCAGGCTGATCTGGCCCGTATAGCCCATCAGCAGGTTCAGGCCGATGACAACGATGGCGTTCAGGGCAATGCGAATCGCCACGTCATAGTAGAACGCATTGGTGAGGAACAAGGGCAGGATGGCCAGCACCAGGGCCAGCAACAACAGGCCACCATGGCGTGAGCGGGCAAAGAAACTCTTCATACACGCTCCGAATTTTTAGCGCCAAACAAGCCTTGCGGCAGGAAGAACAGGATCAATAAAATCAGCACGAAGGGGACGGCATCTTTATAAGCCGACGAGATGTAACCGGCCGTCATGGCTTCGGCGATGCCGAGGATCAGGCCACCGGCAATCGCGCCCGCACCGCCACCCAGGCCACCGAGGACGGCGGCGACAAAGCCTTTCAGGCCCAGCATGATGCCCGCGTCGTAAGACGTATACGTGATCGGTGCAACGAGGATGCCGCCGGCAGCGCCCAGCAGGGCCGACAGGCCGAACGAGAACAGCAGCACCTTGCGCGTGTTGATGCCCACCAGTTGCGCGGCCAGCTTGTTGTGCGAGGTGGCCAGCATGGCCTTGCCCATCAGCGTGCGGCCGAAGAACCAGCCCAGCACCAGCACGATGACGACGGTGACGCCCAGCACCCACAGGCTTTGCGGCAGCAGGCTGGCACCCAGGAATTCGATCGGCGCGTCGCCGGAAAACGCGGGCAGCGAATGCGTGTCCTTGCCCAGCCAGATTTGCACCAGGCCGCGCAGCACGAGCGAAGCGCCAATGGTGATGATCAGGAGCGTGATGACCTGTGCATTTTGCGCCGGTTCGATCACGGTTTTTTCCATCAGCAGGCCAACGATACCGGTGGCGATGACGGCCAGGATGATGGCCAGCGGCAGCGGCACGCCGGCGGCCGACATCACGGCGGCCAGCATTCCGCCCAGCATGATGAATTCGCCCTGGGCGAAATTGATCACGCCGCTGGTGTTGTAGATGATGGTGAAGCCCAGCGCCGCCAGCGCGTAGGCGGAACCGACCGTCATCCCGGAATACAGAAATTGTAGAAATTGTGCGACTTCCATGGTGTCTCCATTATGTTCGGCTATGCGCGGACCGCCTTCGAGGGCGGCCCGCGCAGGTACTTCTGGCTTACATCATTTCGACAATTGCCATTCGCCGTTCTTCACTTCGACCATGCGGAAAGCCGACAGATCCAGGCCCATGTGGTCTTTGGCCGACATGTTGAAGACGCCGGTGGTGCCGACAAAACCCTTGGTCGACTCCAGCGCCGCACGCACTTTGTCGCGGTCCGTGCCGCCGGCGCGCTTGATGGCGTCGACCGACAGGTTCAGGGCGTCGAGCGCATAGCCGCCAAAGGTCGATGGGTCGATCTTGTAGCGGTCCTTATACGTCTTGTCGTAGCCGACGACGATCGCCTTTTGCGCATCGCTGTCCGGCAGCATGGCGCCGATCAGGAGGGCTGGCGTCGGCAGACGCACGCCTTCGGCGGCCTTGCCCGACAGTTTCAGGTATTCGTCGGACGCCACGCCATGCGACTGGTACAGCGGCAGCGCGGCCATCCCCAGCTGGCCATAGTTCTTGGTCACGACCGCCGGGCCCTGGCCCAGGCCGAAGACGAAGACGGCTTGCACGCCAGCGGTATTCTTGATGCGCGTGAGCTGCGCCGTGATGTCCGTGTCTTTCGGGCCGTAGGTTTCATCGGCCACCAGCGTGATGCCGTATTTCGAGGCGACGATTTGCGATTCCTTGCGGCCCGAAGCGCCAAAGCCGCTCGTTTCCGACAGCAGGCCCACCTTGCTGATGCCGCGCTTCTTCATGTCCTCGAACACCTTCTCTGCCGCCATGCGATCCGTATGCGGCGTCTTGAACACCCATTTCTTGACCGGGTCGATGATGACCACGGCGCCGGCCAGCGAGATGAACGGCATGCTGGCGCGCTCCACCAGCGGCGCCATCGCCATCGTCGCGCCGGTGGTGGTGCCGCCGATCAGTACATCGACCTTGTCGGACTCGATCAGGCGCTTGGTAAAACCGTTGGCCTTGGCGGCATCGCTGCCGTCATCGTAATGCACGAGTTCCAGCTTGCGTCCCAGGACGCCGCCGGCCGCGTTGATCTTCTCGATATACAGCTGCAGGGTTTTCAGTTCCGGGTCGCCCAGGAAGGCGGCAGGCCCCGTGACGGACAGCACGGAACCGATCTTGATGTTATCGGCCGCATACGCGCCCACGGCGGACATGGCCAGCACGCCGGCGATCAGGGTTTTCTTGAAGATATTGGCAATCATTGTGGTCTCCACCAGGTTGGCACTACGGTCAAATTGGGTGGTGCTATCTTGCACCTTGTTTTATATACTGCTTTTATACGCGTTCAATAACGACGGCAATACCCTGCCCCACGCCGATGCACATGGTGCACAGCGCATAACGCCCGCCCGTGCGTTCCAGCTGGTTCAGGGCCGCCATCACCAGGCGCGCGCCCGATGCGCCCAGCGGGTGGCCGATGGCGATCGCACCGCCATTCGGATTTACGTGGGCCGCATCGTCCGCCAGCCCCAGGTCGCGCGTCACCGCCAGTGCCTGCGCCGCAAACGCTTCATTGAGTTCGATCACGTCCATCTGCTCGATGCTCAATCCCGTTTGCGCCAGCACTTTGCGCGACGCGGGCGATGGACCAAAACCCATGATGCGCGGCGCCAGCCCGGCCGTGGCCATGCCCAGTACCTTTGCTCGCGGCGTCAGTTTGTATTTGTCGACGGCGGCGGCGGACGCCAGCAGGATGGCGCAGGCGCCATCGTTCAAGCCCGAGGCATTGCCGGCCGTGACCGTGCCGTCCGGCTTGACCACGCCCTTGAGCTTTGCCAGCATGTCCAGCGAGGTATCGGGACGCGGATGTTCATCCATCGTCACCATTTTCGGTTCGCCTTTTTTTTGCGGCACGGCGACGGGCACGATTTCGCGCTCGAACACGCCTGCCGCGTGGGCGGCCGCCCAGCGCTGCTGGCTGCGCAGGGCCAGCGCATCCTGGTCGGCGCGGCTGATGCCAAAATCCACGGCCACGTTTTCCGCCGTTTCCGGCATGGTGTCGATGCCGTACTGCGCCTTCATCTTGCCGTTCACAAAACGCCAGCCCAAGGTCGTGTCTTCGATTTTCGCCGCGCGCGAAAACGCGCTGTCGGCCTTGCCCATCACGAAAGGCGCGCGCGTCATGCTTTCCACGCCACCGGCGATGATCAGTTCCGCCTCGCCCGCCTTGATGGAACGGGCAGCCATGCCGACGGCATCCAGGCTGGAGCCGCACAGGCGGTTGATGGTATTGGCGGGCACTGCCGCCGGCAAGCCGGCCAGCAGCGCAGCCATGCGGCCCACGTTGCGATTGTCCTCGCCCGCCTGATTGGCGCAGCCGTAGAACACGTCGTCGATGGCGGCCCAGTCGACGGACGGGTTGCGGGCGATCAGCGCGGCAATCGGCAGCGCACCCAGGTCGTCCGCGCGCACGCTGGACAGCGCGCCGCCATAGCGGCCAAACGGGGTGCGTACGGCGTCACAGATAAAAGCGTCATTCATGTCTGGTTCCTTGTTCGGGCGGGCTATCAGGAAAAAATCTTCGGGCGCTGGTCAACCACGCGGCGGGCCTTGCCCGTCAGGGTGCGTTCGATGCCGGCGGCGGCCACGAGGCGCACGCGCGTGCTCACGCCCACGTGTGTCTTGATACGGTGTTCCAGCTCGCGCGCCAGCGCGTCCGTTTCACTGGCCGAGATGGTGGCAGTGAGGTCGATACGCAGCTCGGCCACCACTTCCAGCTTGTCGAGGTGGCCGTCGCGCGTGACCACCAATTGATACTGTGGCGCCAGCTTCGGCATTTTGAGGATCAGCTCTTCGATCTGCGTGGGGAAGACGTTCACGCCGCGGATGATCAGCATGTCGTCCGAGCGGCCCGTGATCTTGCCGATGCGGCGCATCGAGCGCGATGTCGGCGGCAGCAAGCGGGTCAGGTCGCGCGTGCGGTAGCGGATGATGGGCAGCGCTTCCTTCGACAGCGAGGTAAACACCAGCTCGCCCTCTTCGCCGTCCGGCAGCACTTCGCCAGTTTCCGGATCGATGATTTCCGGGTAAAAATGGTCTTCCCAGATAACGGGACCGTCCTTGCTTTCGATGCATTCGGATGCCACGCCAGGGCCCATCACTTCGGACAGGCCGTAGATGTCGACGGCGTCGATGCCGGCACGCGCCTCGATTTCCGAACGCATGGCGTCCGTCCACGGCTCGGCGCCGAAGATGCCGACCTTCAGCGACGATTCGGCCGGGTCGAGACCCTGGCGCGTGAATTCCTCGATGATGTTGAGCATGTACGATGGCGTAACCATGATGATCGACGGCTTGAAATCCTGGATCAGTTGCACCTGCTTTTCCGTCTGCCCGCCGGACATGGGAATGACCGTGCAACCCAGGCGCTCGGCGCCATAATGCGCGCCCAGGCCGCCCGTGAACAGGCCATAGCCGTAGGAGATATGCACCATGTCGCCCGCGCGGCCGCCGCCGGCGCGGATCGAGCGCGCCACCACGTTGGCCCAGGTATCGATGTCGTTCTGCGTGTAGCCGACCACCGTGGCCTTGCCCGTGGTGCCGCTGGACGCGTGGATGCGTACCACTTGCTCGCGCGGCACGGCGAACAGGCCGAACGGGTAATTGTCGCGCAAGACCTTTTTATCGGTGAACGGGAATTTGGCCAGGTCGGACAGGGATTTCAGGTCGTCCGGATGCACGCCCGCTTCGTCAAAAGCGGCGCGGTAATGGGGCACGTTGTCATACGCGTGCTTGAGCGTCCATTTCATGCGTTCGAGCTGCAGCGCCTGCAGTTCATCCTTGCTGGCGCGCTCGATCGGCTCGAGGTCATTCGGTGCTGGGGTTCTCTGGACCATCTCTGTCTCCTGATTCGGTTCTATAACTATGTAATTCGTTCCGGCAGTTCAAGCTGCTCTCGTACCTTCAATTGCTGATGACTTCACCCGCCACGCGAATCGACTTGCCACGGAAGAGCGCGATGACGCGCCCTTCCTGGTTGCTGACCTTGACGTCGTAGACGCCGCTCTTGCCGGCCAGCGCCTGCTCGACGGCGTGCGCCGTCAGCACGTCGCCTTCGCGGCCCGGCGCCAGGTAATCGATGGTGCAGCCGGCTCCCACGGTGTTCATGTTGTAGCTGTTGCAGGCAAAGGCGAAGGCGCTATCGGCCAGGGCAAAGATAAAACCGCCATGGCAGGTCTGGTGGCCATTGAGCATGTCCGAGCGCACCGTCATCGTCATGCGCGCATGGCCGGGGCCCACTTCGGCCAGGGCGATGCCCATGGCGGCGGTGGCGTTATCGCGCGACAGCATGGAGGCAGCGGCCGCTTCGGCCAGGGCTTGTGCGGTCATGTTGTGGTCTTCATTCGGCATGGAATCGATCTCCATTGGCAAGTTTGCGGCGCAGCAGCGGCGAGACCCGGTAGCGGTCTTCGCCATAGCCTTGCGCCAGGTGGTGCAGCACCGACACGATGTGCTGGACGCCGACGGCATCGGCCCAGGCCAGCGGTCCACGCGGGTAATTGACACCCTTCTGCATGGCGATATCGACGGCGGCCACCGTGCACACGCCCTGGTTGACGGCGTCGGCCGCCTCGTTGGCCAGCATGGCGACAGTGCGCATGACGGCCAGGCCAGGCACGTCGTCCAGACGCGTGACGATGAAACCGGCCGCCTGGAACAGGCCGACGACAGCCGCATAGGCGGCGTCGCTGCACTGGTCGGCACGGGCCACGGCAATGCGCCTGGCACCGGCGTAATCGAGCGCCAGGTCGAACAGCACCGTGTCCGGATGCTGGTTGTCGTGCGCGCGCTGGGTGGCGCTGCGGCCATCGGTCAGGTAAATCGCGGCGCCATGGCAATGCAGGGCCGGCGCCTCGTCGTGCGCCTGGCCTTCCTGCGTCACGCGGCGGCTGACGGTGATGCCCGCCTGCTCCAGGCGCTGCACCAGGCTGTGGATGATGCCGCTGTGGCCACGGCCATCGCCACCGATGGCGGCCGACAGGGCGACGAATTCGGGCTTGGCCTGCGCGCCTTCCGCCTGCGCCACGGGGGCAGCGGCGCCTTCGCCATACAGGTAAAAACCGCGGCCCGATTTGCGGCCGAGGAAACCGGCGTTGACCATTTCCTGCTGCAGCACGGACGGCGTGAAGCGCGGATCGTTGAAATAGGCGCCGAACACGGATTGCGTGACGGAGAAATTCACGTCGTGGCCGATCAGGTCCATCAATTCGAATGGCCCCATGCGGAAACCGCCCGCTTCGCGCAGCACGGCATCGATGGTGGCGGCGTCGCCCGCCTGTTCGTTCAGCAGGCGCCAGCCTTCCGCATAGAAGGGACGGGCGACACGGTTGACGATGAAGCCGGGCGTCGATTTT
Source organism: Janthinobacterium sp. BJB301 (assembly GCF_002735685.1). Taxonomy (NCBI): domain Bacteria; kingdom Pseudomonadati; phylum Pseudomonadota; class Betaproteobacteria; order Burkholderiales; family Oxalobacteraceae; genus Janthinobacterium; species Janthinobacterium sp. BJB301. The sequence goes on from NZ_PDZJ01000002.1 coordinate 952,551, forward strand.
GCATGCACGGGGTTCTTGCCCCAGGCAATCGACGTGTCATACACGGTGGCGGCCACTTGCTCGCTGGTGGCCAGGCCACTGATCACCTCGACCAGCGCCATCAGGGGTACGGGATTAAAGAAATGCATGCCAACCAGGCGTTCCGGGCGGCGCAGCTTGGCGGCGATGGCCGTGACGGAAATCGACGACGTATTCGTCGCCAGGATGCAGTCGTCGCCGACCAGCGCTTCCAGTTCCGCGAACAGACCGCGCTTGACGTCGAGATTTTCCACGATGGCTTCCACCACCAGGGATGCATCGCTCACATCGGCCAGGCTGCCGGCCGCCTGCAGGCGCGCCGTGGCGGCTGCCGCATCGTCGGCCGTCATGCGGCCCTTCTCGGCCAGCTTCGCATACATCTTGCCGATATCAAGCAAAGCCTTGCTGACGGCGTCAACGCGCGTGTCGTACAGTTTGACGCGGTAGCCGGCGGCGGCGGCCACCTGCGCGATGCCGGCACCCATGGCGCCGCTGCCGATGACGGCGACGATACTGTTGTTGTCCAAAGCTGCCATATCAATGTCCCTTGAATTGCGGTGCGCGCTTTTCCATGAAGGCGGCAACGCCTTCGCGGTAATCGTCGCTGTTACCGAGATCACTCATCATGCGCGCTTCCAGCGCCAGCTGCTGCGGCAAGGTATTGGCGCCGCTGGCGGCCAGTGCCTGCTTAGTGTAGGCCAGGCCCTTGGTCGGCGCCGTGGAAAAGTGCACGGCCAGCTTGCGCGTTTCTTCCGCCAGTTGGGCATCCTCGACGCATTTCCAGATCAAGCCCCAGTCTTCCGCTTTTTCCGCCGTCAATTTTTCACCGAGCATGGCTAGGCCGATGGCGCGCGCCGAACCGATCAGGCGTGGCAGGAAGAAGGTGCCGCCCGTGTCCGGGATCAGGCCCAGCTTGCAGAACACTTCGACGAAGCTGGCCGACTTGCCGGCGATGACGATGTCGCAAGCCAGCGCCAGGTTGGCGCCCGCGCCAGCGGCCACGCCGTTGACGGCGCAGATCACGGGCATCGGCAGCGCTTTCAGGGCCAGCACCAGCGGCGCATAGTTCTTTTCCACCGACTCGCCCAGGTCCACGCCCTTCGAGCCGGGTTCCACGGCGCGGTCGGACAGATCCTGGCCCGCGCAAAAGCCGCGGCCCGCGCCCGTCAGCACGAAGACGCGCACGGTACTGTCGGCATTGACTTTCGCAATCGCGTCGCGCACTTCCTCGTGCATGGCTTGCGTAAAACTATTGAGCTTGTCGGGACGGTTCAGGGTCAGCGTGGCGATACCCTGCTCGATGGTAAAGAGGATGTTTTGGTAGGTCATGGCGTCTCGCTTGTGTAATAGGTAAGGCAGGGCCCGTGCCCTGCACCGGCTTATTCAGCCTGGTCGAAGTCGACCACGACCTTGTCTGTGAGAGGGAAACTCTGGCAACTGAGGACGAAGCCGCGCGCCACTTCGTAGTCTTCCAGCGCGTAGTTGACATCCATTTCGACTTTGCCGTCGAGGATCTTGCAGCGGCAGGTCGAACATACGCCGCCTTTGCACGAGTAGCGCATGTCGATGCCTTGGCGCAGGCCCGCGTCGAGGATGGATTCCTTGTCCTTGTCCATCGTGAAGGTGGTGTGGTTGCCATCCATGATGACGGTCACTTCCGTTTCCTGCACCACGCCCGCGTCGAGCTGCGCGCGCGGCTTGTGGGCGTTTTTCGGGATGCTGGCGGCGAACAGTTCGATCTTGATATTCTGCTTGGGCATGCCGGCAGCCTGCAGGGCAGCGGAGACACCGAGCATCATGTCTTCCGGGCCGCAGATGAAGGCGTTGTCGTAGTCTTCGACTTTGATCCAGTGCTGCAGGAATTGCTCGCATTTTTCCTGCGTGATGCGGCCGTTGAACAATTCGATGTCCTGCTGCTCGCGGCTCATCACGTAGACCAGGTTCAAACGCTCCAGGTACACGTCCTTCAAGTCCGTCAATTCTTCCTTGAAGATGACGGACGACGAGGCGCGGTTACCGTAGAACAGGGTGAAGCGGCTCAGGGGTTCCGTCAGCAGGGTGGTCTTGATGATGGAGAGGATGGGCGTGATGCCGCTGCCGGCCGCGAACGCCAGGTAGTGCTTGCGGTTGACGCAGTCGAGCGGCACGTTGAAGTGGCCCATGGGCGGCATCACCTCGATGGTGGCGCCGGCTTTCAGGGTATCGTTCGCCCAGGTGGAGAAGGCGCCGCCCGGCGTGCGCTTGATGGCCACGCGCAGGGTGCCATCCTGCACCGCCGAGCAGATGGAATACGAGCGGCGCACGTCTTCCGCATTGATATTGGCGCGCAGGGTCAGGTGCTGGCCCTGCTGGAAACGGAACTGCTGCTGCAGTTCGGCTGGCACGTCGAACGTGACGGCGATGGTGTCGCGCGTTTCGTTGCGCACGTTCGCTACGCACAGCGGATAAAATTTACTCATGCTTCATCTCCAGTTTCTTCGGAACGTGTGCCTGATTTTTTTAGTGGCACTTGAAGTAATCAAACGGTTCGCGGCAAGCCAGGCACTTGTACAGGGCCTTGCACGGCGTGGAGCCGAACTGGCTGGTCAGCTGCGTATGCGTCGAGCCGCAGTTCGGGCAGATCACGTCCAGCTTTGGCATCGCTTGACGTTTTACTCCACCCTTCAAGCCGCTGATGTCGATCACCTGCTGCTGCGGCGGGGCGATGCCATAGCCTTTCAGCTTGGCCTTACCCGCTTCGCTCATCCAGTCCGTGGTCCAGGCGGGCGCCAGCTGGTTCACCAGGGTCACCTTGGCCACGCCATGGCTGCGCAAGGCATCCGTGACGGCGTCGGCGATCACCTGCATGGCCGGGCAGCCCGAATACGTGGGCGTGATCGTCACGATGCATGCGTCGCCATCCGTGACTTCGACGGCGCGCACGATGCCCAGGTCCACCACCGAAATGACGGGGATTTCCGGGTCCGCGACGTCGCCGAGCCAGGCCCAGACCTGGGCGGCGTCCAGCGCCGCAGCGCCAGCGGCCGTGTTCATTACCACTCCGCCCCGGGATAGGCGCGCTGCAGGAACTGCATCTCGGCCAGGATAAAACCCAGGTGCTCCGTGTGCGTGCCCTGCTTGCCGCCCTTTTGCATCCAGGCGTCGGGCGCCGGCATGACAAGCGTCGCTTCGGCGAAGATCTCGGCCACGTGTTCCAGGAAAGCCCGGCGCAGCACGTCCGATGGCGGCGCGATGCCGGCGGCTACCATGGCCTGGTCGACGGCGTCGTACTTGAACATCTCGCCCGTGTACATCCACAGCTTGTCGGCGGCAGCCTGCGTCTTGGCATGGCTGTCCGCCGTGCCGTCGCCGAGGCGCACGACAAGATCGCCGCTGCGGCGCAGGTGATACGTGACTTCCTTGATCGACTTTTGCGCCACTTCGACGATGCGCGCATCCGTCGATTTCGTCAGTTCCAGCAGCTGGAAGTAGTGCCAGCTGTCGAAGAAGAACTGGCGCATCATGGTGTCGGCATAGTTACCGTTCGGCTGTTCGACCAGCAGGCAGTTCTTGAAATCGTGGGCGTCGCGCAGGAAGGCGATGTCGTCCTCGTCGCGGCCCGCGTTTTCCAGTTCGGCCGCGTAGCTGAACCACAAGCGCGTCTGGCCCAGCAAGTCCAGCGCCACGTTGGTCAGCGCCATGTCCTCTTCCAGCGCAGGGCCCTTGCCGCACAGCTGCGACAACTGCTGGCTGAGGATCAGGGCGTTGTCGCCCAGGCGCAGGAGGTAATTGACCTTGTCATCCATTGCAGGCGCTCCCATCACAGGTTCTTGACTTCTTCCGGCATCGGGAAGAAGGTGGGATGGCGGTACACCTTGCTGTTCGACGGCTCGAACAGGGCGCCCTTGTCGCCGGGGCTGCTGGCGACGATATCGGCCGCGCGCACTACCCAGATGCTCACGCCTTCATTGCGGCGCGTGTAGACGTCGCGCGCATGGTTGACCGCCATGGTGGCGTCGGAAGCGTGCAGGCTGCCCACATGCTTGTGCGCCAGGCCGTGCTGGCTGCGGATGAAAACTTCCCACAAAGGCCATTCTTTGCTCATGTTGCTATCCCCTATCTGTCTTATGTATTTACGCCGCCGCTTTGTCAGCAGCTTGCTTGTCTGCATACGCGACCAAGGCATCGCGGAACCATTCGCCGTCTTCATACGCTTTCACGCGCGTTTGCAAGCGTTCGCGGTTGCATGGGCCATTGCCCTTCAGGACATTGTTGAACTCGGACCAGTCGATCTCGCCGAATTCATAGTGGCCCGTTTCCGCATTGAATTTCAGGTCGGGATCGGGCACGGTCAAGCCCAGGTATTCGATTTGCGGCACGGTCTGGTCGACCATGCGCTGGCGCAATTCATCGTTCGAGAACAGCTTGATGCGCCATTGCGCCGATTGGGCGCTGTTGACGGAGGCGGCGTCGGACGGGCCGAACATCATCAGCGATGGCCACCACCAGCGGTTCAGCGCATCCTGCGCCATGGCTTTCTGCGCCGGCGTACCCTTGCACAGCGACATCATGATGTCGTAGCCCTGGCGCGCATGGAACGATTCTTCCTTGCAGACGCGGATCATGGCGCGCGCATACGGCCCATACGAGCAGCGGCACAGGGGAATCTGGTTGATGATGGCGGAACCGTCGACCAGCCAGCCGATGGCGCCCATGTCGGCCCACGACAGGGTCGGATAATTAAAGATGCTGGAATACTTGGCTTTGCCCGAGTGCAAGGCGGCCAGCAAGTCGTCGCGCGACACGCCCAGGGTTTCCGCGGCGCTGTACAGGTACAGGCCGTGGCCCGCTTCGTCCTGAATCTTGGCCAGCAGGATGGACTTGCGTTTCAGGGTCGGCGCACGCGTGACCCAGTTACCTTCGGGCAATTGGCCGACGATTTCCGAGTGCGCGTGCTGCGAAATCTGGCGGATCAGGGTCTTGCGGTAGGCGTCCGGCATCCAGTCCTTGGCCTCGATCTTGATGCCTTCGTCGATGCGTGCCTGAAAAGCGCGCTCTTCTTGACCCATGTCGTCGAGGGAACGGACGTTCTTGAGGCCGGTTTCAACCATTTGTGCGTACATGATCTGTCTCCCATGTCTTTGATTTTGCGCAGCAACGCGGTGCGATGAACAGATAATACGATACAAAAAACGATTTGCATACACTTGATATGAATCATTTTAAAAATTCGTATCTTGTGCAGCTTTTTTGTGCGTATGATATTGCTGATGAGAAAACACTACAGAGCGCCACCAGCGCTTCCGGCAAATTATTGCCGCGCTACCCGCGCAGCCAAGTAAACTGCTGCTTTTATTGATTCGACCGCAACACGGCCAGACCGGAACCACATGAAGAACACCCGCTGCACGGCATGGATAGCCGATTTCCTGGAAAGCGACCCACCGCGCTCGAAGTCCCTGGTGATGACCATCTTTGGCGACGCCATCGTGCCGCGCGGCGGCGCCATCTGGCTGGGCAGCCTGATCGAACTGCTGGCGCCATTCGGCGTCAACGACCGTTTATTGCGTACCAGCGTGTTCCGCCTGGCGCAGGAAGGCTGGCTCAGCTCGCAGCGCGATGGCCGCCGCAGCGCCTATACGATACGCCCGGAGGCGCTGGCCCGCTTCGAACGCGCCTATCGCCGCATCTATGCACCGCTGGTCGTGCACTGGGATGGCAGCTGGACCCTGGTGATCGGGCCGGCCGGCAGCATCGGCGCTGCCGAGCGGGGGGCGCTGCGCAAGGAATTATTGTGGGCCGGCTATGGCCTGATTTCACCGGGTATCTTTGGCCACCCTGCCAGCAATACGGAAGCATTGGAAGATATCCTCGTTCGCAATGAGGTGCAGGGCAAGTTGTATGTCTGCCACACAACAGAGTTGCCGTGTGTCAGCACGCGCCCGCTGCGCGACATGGTGGGCGACTGCTGGGACTTGTCGGAAGTGATGGCTGGCTACGAAAAATTCATCGCCAGCTTCCAGCCGCTGCTGATCCTGCTGCAAGAAGCGCCCGTGTTCGATGCGGAGCAAGCGTTCGTCATCCGCTCACTGCTGACGCACGCCTACCGCCGTGTGCAGTTGCACGACCCGCAACTGCCCGTCGAACTGCTGCCCGAGCCGTGGCCCGGCACGCAAGCCTATGCGCTGGCGCGCGACCTCTACCGCCTTACCTACGCGGCGGCAGAGGAACATATCCTGGCCACCCTGCGCCGCGAGGATGAGCAGACGCCGGACGTGGAGCCATGGTTTTTTGAACGTTTCGGCGGACTGAACACCTGACAAAACGTCCATGGCGGCGTTGCAGGGCCTGGGCGTACGTTCGTACTGCCTGCGGCCCTGCGCCTTGCCCTGGCCATTTTTCAGGCGTTCAGGATTTGCTCACTACTGCGTTCACTGCTTGTTCATGGCGACGACCTGCTTGGCCCCCGCCAGCAAATCCTGCCCCAGCTTTTCCAGCGCATTAGCCTGCACCAGCATGGTGTCGAGGATGGCGGCATTGAAGGTGAATTCGGCCGGCGTGGTATAGCCGGGGAAACGTATGATGCGCAGCAATTCCTGCAAGGTCGTACCCTTGCCCAGGTGCGCCAGGGCATCGCTGAGGGCGCTGACTTTCTTTTCCAGTTCGCGTATGTGTTTGCCGTTGTCATCCATGATGCTCTCCCCGTATTGGAGCTATCACGTTAGCAAAGCGCGTCCGTTGTCGTTTGCGCCAGCACAAAGACCACCGCAAAACAGGTATCATCGCGCCATTGCACACGATGCAAAACCCATACGTTTTTATCAGGAACACTCATGACCATTAAAATCAGCCAGCAATTCGACGCCGGCGCGATCGAGGTGCTGCGCGCCGACGATGCCCAATCCATCGAGCTGAACATCCGCAAGGATTCCCACGCCGACATCACGCAGTGGTTTTACTTCCGCCTGCAAGGCGCGCAAGGCGAGGCGTGCACGATCCGCTTCATGAATGCAGGCAAGTCAGCCTACCCGGACGGCTGGAAAGATTACCAGGCCGTGGCCAGCTACGACCGCGAAACATGGTTCCGCGTACCGACCAGCTTTGATGGCACCGTGATGACCATCGAACATACGCCGGAAGAAGAAAGCGTGTACTACGCGTATTTCGAACCGTACCCATGGGACCGCCACCTGGCCCTGATCGACAGCGCGCAAGCGTCGCCGCTGGTGCGCCTGATCGACCTGGGCAGCACCGTCGAAGGCCGCGACATGAACCTGCTGGTGGTCGGCGACGCCGATGCCGAGAAGAAAGTCTGGGTCATCGCGCGCCAGCATCCCGGTGAAACGATGGCGGAATGGTTTGTCGAAGGCATGCTCGAAGCCTTGCTGGACCAGGCCAATCCGTTTGCCCGCCAGTGCCTGCAAGACGCCGTCTTCTATGTGGTGCCAAACATGAACCCGGACGGTTCCGTGCATGGCAACCTGCGCACCAACGCGGCCGGCGCCAACCTGAACCGCGAATGGATGACCCCGACCATGGAGCGCAGCCCGGAAGTGTTCCTGGTGAAACAGAAAATGCATGAAATCGGCTGCGACCTGTTCCTCGACGTGCATGGCGACGAAGGCTTGCCTTACGTCTTCGTGGCTGGCAGCGATGCGCTGGAAAATTTCACGCCGGCACAAAAGGCCGAGCAAGACCGCTTCATCGCCGACTTCAAGGTGGCCAGCCCCGACTTCCAGGATGAACACGGCTATGAAGACGGCCCGTTCACGCCGGAAGTGCTGACCATGGGTTCGCCCCATATCACCCACGCCTTCGGCTGCCTGTCGCTGACCCTGGAACTGCCGTTCAAGGACAACGCCAACGATCCCGATCCGCAAACGGGCTGGAGCGGCGCCCGCAGCGCCGCCCTGGGCGCTGCCGTGCTGCAACCGATCCTGGCGACCTTGCGCGCTTAAGCCTTACCGCAGTCACGCGGCCCGACCTCGCAGGCGGGCCGCGTTTTTCTCTCAGCCCTAGGCTACCTTGCGCAAGGCTTCCACCAGCCGGTCCAGATGAGACTCGGGCGTAAAGATGCCCGGCGTGACGCGCACGCACGCGCCACTGGCAAGGCCGTCGCGCGGCACGGCAAAGATGCCGTGTTCCTGTACCAGCTTTTTCGACAGCGCATAGCTGTCGGCCACGCTCGTCTTGCCCTTCAGGCGGAACGAAGCGATGGCGCTCGTCAGGCGCGGATCGGCTGACGCCAGCACCTCGATGCCTTCGATGGCGCGCGCCGCTTCCACCCAGCGGTTGCGCAGCAGTCGCAGCCGCGCCTGCTTGTTGGCCACGCCGACCTGCGCATGCAAGTCCAGCGCCACCGGCAAGCTCAGATAAGCGGCGAAATTGACCGTGCCCGTGTGCACGCGCGTGCGGATATCGTCGCCCGTCTTTTCTCCCATATATGCGTCGATATCAACCACCCTGCCCCGCTTGATATACGCAGCGCCCACGCCAACAGGCGCGCCTATCCATTTATGCAGGTTGATGCCGGCAAAATCCGCCTGCAGGTCAGGAATCGTCATGTCCAGCTGTCCGAAGCCGTGCGCCGTATCGACGATCACGTCGATGCCCCGTGCGCGTGCCAGGCGGCTGATCTCGGCCACGGGCAAGACCATGCCGTTGCGGTGATTGACGTGCGTGAGCAGCATCAGTTTCAAGGTCGGATGCCGTTCCATGGCAGCAACATAGGCGGCGATGACGCCATCATGCGTAAACGGTTCCGGCATGGCAATCGACACGACCTGGGCGCCGCGCCGCTGCTGCAGCCAGCGCGTGACGGTGATCATATTGTCGTAATCGATGTCCGCGTACAGCACCGTGTCGCCCGGCCGCAAGCGGTTATAGCCGGCGATCAGGACTTGCAGCGCTTCCGTGGCGCCCCGCGTCAGCACGATTTCATCGATGGCCACGCCCAGCGCCCTGGCCACCGCCGCGCGCGCCGCCTCGAAGTCGGCTGGAAAGCGCATGCGCGCATACCAGGCATTGTCGCGGTTGACCATGGCCAGCTGCTGCTCGTAGTGGCGCAGCACGGGCCTGGCCATCGAACCCCAGAAAGCATTGTCGAGTTGCACGATGGCATCGGTCGTGTCGTACTGCGCGGCCACGGCCTGCCAGTAAGCCTGGTTGCTGGCCAGGACTTCCGGCGTGGTGCCGGCCGGTACCGATGGCAAGGACGGAGGCAGGGCGGCAGATGCCGCCGCAGCCGATCCTGCGCCCGCCGCCATGGGCAGCGCTGCCGCCAGCGAACCCGCGCGCAACAGGGCGCGGCGTTGTGGATTCATCGTCATCTCCCTTAGAATTTCACTTTGTACTCGACGTACAGATTACGCCCGTCCGTGTCGTACGGCGCATTGCGCGAATAGATCAGACCGCGGCTGGCCTGGAAGGTTGCTTCGTCAGGATACTTGTCCAGCACGTTGTCAATACCCACGCGCACGGACTGCTTGTCGCTGATCTTGTAGCTGGCCGCCAGGTCGAGGAATTGCATGGCGCCAAAACGCTGGAAGATATCGCCCGTGGCGTTGCCGGAATTGTCCGTCCACGCGCCGTAATAACGCACGCGGGCCAGGGTATTCCAGTTGCCCAGGTCATAGTTGCCGCTGATGGTGGCTTTCTGGCGCGGCAAGCGCTCCTCGAAGACCTGGCGCTGGGTCGCATTCGTCACCAGGCTGGACTTGCCGTCGTCGACTTTCGTCGTGTTGTAGTTGTAGGCCAGGGTCAGGTTCAGCTTGCCGTCGCCGATACGGCTCAGGTGGCTGCCGACGATATCGATGCCGCGCGTGGTGGTGTCGAAGTCGTTCGTGAAGTAGCTGACCGAGGTGTAGCGCAGCGGATTGGCCATGCCGGCCGGCACGGCAAACGCGGCGGACGTGCTGAAGCGGTCGCTGACCTTGATGTCATACACGTCGACGGAACCGGAGAAGCCCGCCGGCGTCTTCCACGTAAAGCCCAGCGACAGATTCTTCGATTTTTCCGGCTTCAATGCCTTGGCGCCCAGCAGGATGGCCAGCGGATCGTTGTTGGCCAGGCGGCCGCTGGTAAACAGCAGCAGGGTCTTGGTGTCGAGGCCTTGATTCGTGCTGTTGGTGTTCGACTGGCCCGGCGTTGGCGCACGGAAACCCGTCGAGTAGGAACCGCGCAAGGCCATGTCTTCGCTCAAGGCATAGCGGGCCGACAACTTGCCGTTGACGGTGCTGCCGAATTCCGAGAAATGTTCATAGCGGGCCGCGCCGCCCAGGCTCAGGGCCTTCGTGACGGGCACTTCCACGTCCAGATAGGCCGCATAGCTGTCCTGGCCCCAGCTGCCCGCCTGGCGGTCGCTGAAGCCTGGCGCGCCATTCGCATTCGCGTCGAGGCCGATGGCCGCGCCCGGCCCCACCGTCCAGGACGCCACGTCGCCCGCCTTCACGCCATAGGTTTCATTGCGCGCCTCCGCGCCGAAGGCGATGTTGACCGGTTGCGGCAGGGAGGCCACGGGCAATTCATAGTTGAAGTTGGCGTTGAGAATCTTTTCCACCTGCGACAACTGGCCCAGGTAAAACGATGTCGGGCTGCCAGGTCCCATCGAGGCGTTGATGGAATTCGCCAGCTTGTAATCGATGCGGTTGCGCCCCCAGGACGCGCTCACGTCCCAGCCGAAGCGGTCGTTGAAATGACCGCGCACGCCGGCCACCACCTGTACATCATCCTGCTCGTTCGAATAGCTGGGGCTGAAGCCCAGCGGATAGATGCTGCGCAAGTCCCAGCCAGGGAACAGGCTGCTGGTTTTATACGCGCCCGTGCTCGTGTCCGGGTTGCGCCAGTTGAAATCCGAGGTGCCGTCACTGCGGCTGAACAGGCCAAAACCGTACAGTTCTGTCGTGTCGGACAGGGCCATGCTGGCGTTGAAGCCGATGCGCTTGCTGTCGAGTTCCGGCTGGCCCCAGCGCTGCACCGGATTCGGCACCTTCAGTTCCGGATGCGCATTCTGGAAAGCGATGGCGTCGGCCCGCTGGCGCGTGCGCGACGTGGGGTCGGACTTGGCCAGCGCGCCGAAAATCGTCGCCTTGCCCGTCTCGCCAAAGGCAAAGCCCGTCTTCAGGTTTACTTCATTGCCCTTGCCGTCGCCTTCCGAATATTGCGAATGGTGCACGGAGACCTCCGTGCCGAGCGTATCGTCGAGAATGATGTTGATCACGCCGGCAATCGCATCGGAACCGTACTGGGCAGAGGCGCCGTCGCGCAGCACCTCGATGCGCTTGATGGCGGAGACGGGAATCTGCGCCAGGTCCGGTGCCTGCGCGCCGCGCGCGCCGAGCAAGGCGCTGCGGTGGAAACGCTTGCCATTGACCAGCACCAGGGTCTGGTCCGGCGACAGGCCGCGCAGGGTGGCGGGACGCACAAACACTTGCCCGTCAGCCATCGGCAGACGCTGCACCACATATGAAGGCACAAGTTGCGCCAGCACATCGTTCAAGTCCGACGATTCAACGGCGCCGATATCTTCGCGGTTGAACACATCCACTGGCGCCATGGTGTCGAACTGCGTGCGGTTGCTGCCGCGCGTGCCCGTGACGATGACGGCTTGCGGGGTGTCACTGGCGTCGCTTGCGGAAGCTGGCGCAGCGCCATGGGCTTGGGCCGGATGGGCGAACAGGGCGTTCATGGCACACAACAGGGCCACCGCGCGGGCGATGCGGGTACGGGAGTAGGTCATGGAGAGGGTCACTATGCAGGTTGAATCAACAACAACGCGTCACGGCAAGACTCGCATCTTGCATGAAATATCACGAAGTTCGGCTTACTTACATTAAAAGCATCTAAATAGCGCAGATAACGTCAGATGGCGACATCATACGAAGGCAATATTTCATCCGTATGACGAGCTGATCACTACTACCAAGCCGCCGCATGCACACTGCCCCGGCGGCCGGCGGCGACTGGCATTCCCCTGACCGCCAGTTTGCATTTGCGCGCAGAGAGAAACATGCGGTGGCATCGAGAGGGGAAATGGGGGCAACAACGAGACAATTCGATAGATTTCCTACAATCAACACTCCCTATAATGCGACCGCGCAACGACACGCATGCTTGTCGCTATATTAGGTTGTGAAGATGAAGAAACAAACCATACTGTGCGCGCTCGTCAGCCTGCTCACCCTCTCCGCTTGCGGCGGCGGCGGTAGCGGAGGTAGCGGCGGGAATGGCAGCAATCCGGATCCTAAACCGGTGGTGCCACCGACACCGGTGCTGGCATCCATCAATGCCGCAGATGCATTAAAGAAATTCCTGGGCAGCGACCTGACCATCTCGAATCTGGCCTCCAATGATGGCTATCTGGGGTCGGCGACGTTAATCGTCAGCCAGGAATTGGGACAGCCTGCACCATTCATTACCAATGGCGTATCGCAACAAGCGGCGTCCGTCAAAGTCATTTCACTGCTGCGCAGCAATGCCAGCGGCAAGCTGCTATACCGGAACACCTGGAAACTGCATCTGGACGCAAACATGCAGCCCATCGGCATGGCACTCGGCTATGCCGATGCCGGCTACAAAGCGTGCATGTCCGTCACGGGCCACGAAGCATTGCCCGCTCTCAGCAATGCATCCGGCACGTATTTTTCGGGCGTGCAAACGTCGGCGTATGTCGAAGGTTTCAAAGCCGGGAAGTACGCGAATTACTGCGACCCCAGCGCCACCACGACCACCAATGTGGAATGGTCGGTTGCGGCAGGTTCGCCAAATCCCTATTTCTGCCTGACCATGCCTGGCAGCATGTCCAAGACCAAGACGCGGATGTGCGTTCCAGTCGATGCGGCCGGCACGCAGAATAATTCCGCATGGGTCCGACTTTACAACGAGGACGGCAGTGTCGCGATCGACTACAAGAACACGGTCCTGAATAAACCGGTGGAACAATTGGGAACCGCCGTCGATGCCAACAACTATTGGTACGGCGCCGTATGGCGTCCGCAAGACGGCTATGTCTATCAGCGCTACCAGGATAGCAAATTTGCATCCGAGCAAGCATGCAGGGACCAGACGGCAATTAACTGGAAAGCCACCTGGGACGCCTCGAATATTGCGTGGATGTGCGTCAACGTCAAAACGACGTAGAACGGTAAGGTAGTCCCCCGGCCTGCCGGCAAGCATGCCGCCGGCCGGGGTGTGTCAGGGCGGGGCTTAACCGCCCGCCACCACCATGCTCTCGATGAGGATGGAGCCGGTTTCCTTGGTGCCGCGGCGCAAGGCGTCCGCGCCCACGGCCACGATGTTGCGCAGCATGTCCTTCATGTTGCCGGCGATGGTGATTTCTTCCACCGGATACTGGATCACGCCATTTTCCACCCAGAAACCGGCCGCGCCGCGCGAATAGTCGCCCGTCACGTAATTGGTTCCTTGTCCCATCAGTTCCGTCACCAGCAAGCCCGTGCCCAGCTTTTTCAGCATGGCACTAAAATCGTCGCTGGCTGCCGTCTGCTTCGAGGTCAGGTACAGATTGTGCGAGCCGCCCGCGTTGCCCGTCGTCTGCATGCCCAGCTTGCGGGCCGTGTAAGTCGACAGGAAATAGCCTTGCACCACGCCATCCTTGACGACGTCGCGGCTGACGGTTTTCACGCCCTCTTCATCGAACGGGGCAGAACCGACGCCGCCGATCACGTGCGGGTCTTCGAAGATCTGCACGTGCGACGGCAGCACTTGCGTGCCCAGGGAATCGTTCAGGAAAGTGGACTTGCGGTACAGGGCGCCGCCCGAGGTCGCTTGCACGTAGGTACCGAGCAAACCGGCCGCCAGCGGCGCCTCGAACAGCACGGGACAGGTGCGCGTGCCCAGCTTGCGCGCGTTCAGGCGCGACAGGGCGCGCTCGGCGGCGTAGCGGCCGATGGCTTCCGGGCTCGACATCTTGGAGGCATCGCGCACGGACGAATACCAGTCGTCGCGCTGCATCTTGGCGCCCTTGCCGGCGATGGGCGCCACGGACAGGGTGTGGCGCGAAAACGGGTAGCCGCCGATGAAGCCGCGCGAATTGGCGGACACAAAGTGCGATTGCTGCACGTGCACACCGGCGCCTTCGCTGTTCGTGATGCGCGGATCGACGGCAAACGCGGCCGCTTCGGCCCGCTGGGCCAGCACGACGGCTTCCTCGGCGGAAATGAGCCAGGGATAGAACAGTTGCAAATCGCGGGGCGCCATTTCCAGCATGTCGGCGTCGGCCAGTCCCGCGCAATCGTCCTCGGCCGTGAAGCGGGCGATGTTGTAGGCGGCGTCCACCGTGGCGCGCAGGGCGGACGGCGAGAAATCGGAGGTGCTGGCATTGCCGCGCTTCTTGCCCACAAACACGGTCACGCCCATGCCCTTGTCCTTGTTTTGCTCGATCGTTTCGATCTTGCCTTTTCGGACAGAAACGGACAGGCCACCGCCTTCGCTGACTTCGACGGCAGCGTCGGTGCCGCCCGCTTCCCGCGCAAAAGACAACACATCACGGGCTAGTTGCTGCAATTGCTCTTGACTATGGGTAAATACGGAGTCGTTCATGCGCTGTTTTCTTCGGAAAGCCGCTAAAAAGGTTATCATAGCAGTCGTTTACAGTTTACAGGTGCGGCCTACGCGGCCAATCCCGCCTTATCATGCCAAATCCAAACCGGGGAGCTTGCGGCTTCCAATCGACCGAATTCGAACAGGAATATGAACGTCCTTCGAAGTCGGAACTCAAGCGCCAGATGACCGTCCTGCAAAAGCTGGGCGAAGAACTCGTCAATGAGGCACGTGACCGCGTCAAGCGCGTCCCGATGCCGGAAGACGTGCGCGACGCCATTCTCGAATGCCAGCAAATCAAGGACCACGAAGGCCGCCGCCGCCAGCTGCAATACGTGGGCAAGAAGATGCGTACCCTGGATGAGGAAGAAGTTGCCGCCATCCAACGCACCATCGATAGCTGGAAAGGCTTGTCGAAAGCCGACACGGCCAATATGCACGCGATGGAGCGCCGCCGCGACAAACTCTTGACGGATGACAAGGCATTGACCGTCTTGCTGTCGGAAAACCCGGAACTGGACGTGCAGCACCTGCGCACCCTGATCCGCAATGCCCGCAAGGAGCAGGCCGAGAACAAGCCACCAAAAGCTTACCGTGAAATCTTCCAGATCTTGAAAGAGATCGCCAAGAAGAACAACAGCGGCAAGAAAGATGCCGATGAAGATGACGTTGAGCAAGAAGAAGACGAATAAACCCCAGCTCCAGGGCTTGGGTTGACAAAAACCGGGATCAGCCCGGTTTTTTTACGACATAGACAGGTGCCCCATGACCACGATAGAAGACGAATTGATTATCGGCCTCGTGTCGATCTCGGACCGCGCCAGCGGCGGCGTGTATGAAGACCTGGGCATCCCGGCCCTGGAAAGCTGGCTGTCCGCCGCCATCCGCACGCCATTCCGCCTGGAAAAACGGCTGATCCCGGACGAGCGCTCGCAGATTGAAAACACCCTGATCGACATGGTCGACCTGAGCCACTGCCATCTGATCCTGACGACGGGCGGCACGGGCCCGGCGCGCCGCGATGTGACGCCGGACGCCACGCTCAGCGTCGGAACCAAGGAAATGCCCGGTTTCGGCGAACAGATGCGCCAGATCAGCCTGCAATTCGTGCCGACGGCGATCCTGTCGCGCCAGGTGGCCGTGATCCGCGAGACGCCAGAGCGTGCCGCCCTGATCATGAACTTGCCGGGCCAGCCGAAAGCCATCAAGGAAACCCTGGAAGGCTTGAAGGATGCCGACGGCGTGCAACTGGTCAACGGTATCTTTGCCGCCGTGCCGTATTGCATCGACCTCATCGGCGGCCCCTACATGGAAACCGACCCGGCCATCTGCAAGGCCTTCCGTCCCAAATCGGCGCTGCGTCCGGCGCAACCTTTACCTGAGGAAAAAACATGAGCACCTTGCTGGAAACCATAGAACTCGACAGCGCACCGAATCCCACCGTCTCCATCATCTGGATGCATGGCCTGGGCGCTGACGGCAACGACTTCGTACCCCTGGTGAAGGAACTCGATTTGCGCGGCTGCCCCGCCATCCGCTTCATCTTCCCCAGCGCCGGCACCATGCCCGTCACCGTCAACAACGGCTATGTGATGCGCGCCTGGTACGACATCCTCGTGAGCGACCTCGTGCGCCGCGAAGATGAGGGCGGCTTGCGCGCCTCGCAGGCACAGGTCGAAGCGCTGATCGCGCGCGAAAAGGCGCGCGGCATTCCCGCCAGCCGCATCATCCTGGCCGGCTTCTCGCAAGGCTGCGCCATGACCTTGCAAACGGGCTTGCGCCACGCGGAACCGCTGGCCGGCCTGATGTGCCTGTCCGGCTACCTGCCGCTGGCCGACAAGACGGCGGCCGAACGTACGCCGGCGAGCCTGCAGACGCCGATCTTCATGGCGCACGGCACGGCCGACCCCGTGGTGCCGATCGCCCGCGCGCAGCAGTCGCGCGACTTGCTGACCGGCATGGGTTACAAGGTGGAATGGCACGAGTACATGATGCAGCACTCGCTGTGCCAGGAAGAGATCGACGCCATCGGCGCGTGGCTGAAAAAAGTGCTGGCATAAAACCAAACAGGCGCGGTATGCGCCGCGCCTGTTGTCTTGCCAAACGCCGGGAACGATCAGTTCGCCGGCGTTTTTTCATTCCAGATTTTCAGCATGTCGGGCGAGGCTTCCGAGCGGATGCCGTTGTCCGTCAGTATCGATTCCGTCGCTGCCAGCATGTCCTTGCGGGGCACGACAACCAATTCCGCATCGCGCTGCTGGAAACGGAACGTCAGCAACTCATCCGTCTGGTCGCGCAGCAAGGCCACCAGGTGCGCCAGGCTGCGCACGCGCACGCCATTGACGGAATCGACGACCGAGAAGAAACGGGTACTGTAGCCATTCATCAGCTTGTGCGGGAAGAACGGCGCGGCGATCACCACCAGCTCTTCGCGCTCGCTGTCGGGCGCATCGCCGCGCCGCGTGGCCAGCGGATTGCCGGCAAACGCCATGCCGCCCAAAATCGTTGGGTTGCCATTCGGCGCCGCCATGAATTCCGTGGTGGCGCGCGAAAACACCATGGGGCCGAAGATGAAATAGGATGGGTAATTGCCCTGCAGGCCGGCGATGAGCATCGGGTGCGCGGCAGAGACGGGCACCTTGATTTTCAGGGGCGCGCCCTGGCGCACCACCGTCAACGGCAGTTCGCCATCTTTCGCCAGCTGCTGCACCCGGTACTGGAAACGCACGCGGCTGTTGGCATTCAGCTTGACCATGCCCTGGTTATCGATGGGAAAATCGCCGATATGCGTGATGACATCCCACTCCTTGAGCGGATAGGCGGCATCCTTGCTGGCCGGCGACATCACGACGGCGCCCTCGACGCCCTTGGCCAGTTTCAGGTAGGTGCGCAGCGCCGGATTTTCCAGCGTTTGCGTCACGTCACGCATGGCCGGCTTGCCCTTGGGCGCGCCACTGTCCTGGTCGCGCAGGAACAGCTCGATTTCCTCGTTGGGGATGATGTAGCCGATGTTTTGCGCATTGAGCATGCCGGCAAAGGCCAGGCCGATCATCTTGTCGCCGGCAATCACGGGGCCGCCGCTATTGCCCGGGTTGATGGCCGCATCGATCTGGATGCGCAGGCCGGAGACAGGAAAGTTGTAGCGCACGAATTCGATGCGCGAGACGATGCCCTTGGTGATCGACAAGGACGTGCCGCCCGTCGGATAGCCATACGCCAGCACGGCATCGCGCACGTCCGGCAAGACATTGGCGCGCGGCACCGCTTTGTGGCTGGCGAAAAAACTGTCGTCATCGATTTTCAGCAAGGCCAGGTCCATGCCGCGCGAGATGGCCAGCACGGTCGCCGGGATCTTGTCGCCCGCGCCATTCGCCTGGATCTGCACCTGGCTGGCATAGCCGACCACATGCGCATTGGTGAGGATGCGGCGGCCTTCGATGACGACGCCGGAGCCCGTCACTTCTTGCGGCGCCGCCTTGCTCCACGGTTTATACGGATCGGGCCCGCGCAGGGTGGAAAACACCTTGACGACGGAATTTTCCAGGGCGGAAGCGCTGGCGCTGGCGGCCGCCTCGGCGGCAAGCGCACGCACCGTCATCAAGGGACAAAAAGAAAGGGCCAGCGCCAGGAAGGCGCGGCCCATCAGGGTGAAGCACGGACGAGTTTTCATTGAGCTTGTTGGCAATGGAAGGGAAGTAAAATTATATATTGAATAATTGCAACTTCATTACACTTTGTCCATCTTTGCCAGAAAAACTCCTCTCGTCAGACGGGCATGGGCGGCACGCCCAATGCCGGCACGGCCGTCTGCGCGCCATTCATCACCATGGCCAGGAAGGTGTAGTAGCCATTGATACCCATCAAGTCGACCACGCCATGCTCGCCAAACAGCGCCAGCGCCCGCGCATACGTGGCATCGCTGACGCGCTTGTTCTGCTGCAACTCGATGCAAAAATCGTGCACGGCTTGCTCATCTTCTTTCAGGGCAAGCGGCATGCGCCGCGCGGCAATGGCGTCCACGGCCGCTTGCGCGATGCCGTTCTGCACGGCCAGCGGCGCGTGGATGGCCCATTCGACTTGCTGGTCCCACTGGCGCGCCGTCACCAGGATCGCCAGTTCCGACAGCCGCGTGCCGATGGCGCTGCGGTAGCGCAAATACTCGCCCATGCGCTGCGCCGTTTCCATCAGCTCGGGGCTGCGGATCAGCGGCACGAAAGGGCCGTACAGGGCGCCGCGCGGACCATCGATGATGGCTTGCGCGGCCGCGCGCTGCTGGGCGTCGAGCTGGTTCAGCGGCAGCGGCGGCAAACGGTCGATATCGCTACCGGCCATCAGGCAGTCCAGGCGACCACGTCCTGTTGCTGTTCGCCGAGGCCGGCGATACCCAGGCGCATGCTGTCGCCCTTCTTCAGGAAGCGCTGCGGCTTGCGGCCCTGGCCCACGCCCGGCGGCGTGCCCGTGGCGATGACGTCGCCCGGTTCCAGGGTCATGAATTGCGACAGGTAGCTGACGATCTGCGCCACCGTGAAGATCATGGTTTGCGTATTGCCAGTCTGCATGCGCTTGCCATTGACTTCCAGGTACAGGTCCAGATCCTGCTCATCGATGACTTCATCGCGCGTCACCAGCCACGGGCCGACGGGGCCGAAGGTGTCGCAGCCCTTGCCCTTGTCCCACTGGCCGCCCCGCTCCAGCTGGAATGAGCGCTCGGAAATGTCGTTGACGACGCAGTAACCGGCCACGTATTTCAGGGCATCCTCTTCGCTCACGTATTGCGCGCGCGTGCCGATGATCACGCCCAGCTCCACTTCCCAGTCCGTCTTTTTCGAGCCTTTTGGCAGCACGACATTGTCATCCGGACCATTCAGGCAAGTAATGGCCTTCATGAAGACGATGGGTTCGGCCGGGATAGCCATGCCGGACTCGGCCGCGTGATCCGCGTAATTGAGGCCGATGCCGATGAACTTGCCGACTTTCGCCAGCGGCACGCCGAAGCGTGGATTGCCGCGCACCAGGGGCAGCGTCTTTTCGTCCAGCTTGGCCAGCTTGCGCAGTGCCTTGTCGGACAGTTGTGCGCCGTCAATATCGGCAATCACGCCGGACAGGTCGCGCAGTTTGCCTTCTTCATCGATCAGGCCCGGTTTTTCCTTGCCTGGACGTCCATAACGAACGAGTTTCATAGTCTTCCTTGGAGTTGATCATTGCCGCTGTGCAGGCTGCCATTTTACCGGATGGTCCGGCACGCCTGCAGCGGTGAATGAAAAACATCGCAAGTCCAGGCAGTTGCAAGGCCGCCAACACGCCAAACGCCGCCTGGTAAGCCTGCGGCGGATACTGCTGCTGGCTGTTCAGTGGCCAGCAGCCGAGGATCAAGCCAAAGCCCGCCTGCACTAGGAAGGCACCTGTGAAAATGAGCAAATTGAGGCAAGTGGCCGCCCTGCCCGTCAAGCTGGCCGGCATGCTTTGCGCGACGATCGCATACTCGAGCCCTGTCACCGTGCCCAGCAAGGTAAACAGCACGGATAGCAAAGGCAGGCTGGGCAGCACATTGCATGCCATCGCCACTTGCACGGCGACAAACAGGACGATGCCCACGCCCGCCACCTGCATGGGTGCAATACCGCGCCGCCCGGCCCATTCCGTCAGCATGCCCATGCCGATGGCGCCGAAGATGACGGCCGCCATGCCCAGGTACAACAGATATGCCACGCTGTCATCGGACATGCCGCCCACGTCGGCCAGCCAGCGCCCCACCCACAGGCCTTGCACGCCAAAGAACACCGTGTGCGGCAACAGGATCAGCGCGATGGTGCGGCGAAAGGCCCGGTCACGGTAGACACTCCACACGCTGACCTTGTTCATGGCCGCGGCAGGCAGGGGCATGGCCGGCGACAGCAGGCGGATCAGCAAGCCGATGGCCAGCGCCGCCAGCGCCAGGCCCAGGAACACGCCGCGCCAGTCCGTGTAGTGCAGGGCCAGCTTGACGGGCATGGTAGCCGTGGCCGCGCCCAGGCCACCCACGGCGATCAGGTAGCCATGCACGGAAGGCAGACGCGATGGCGCGATGGCGCACGAGATCGCCTTCACGGCCGCCATGAAACAGCCGCCCAGGCCCGCCCCCATCAGGGCGCGCGCCCACATCAGTTCGGTAAAGCTGTGGCCCCGGCTGAACAGCCACACGCCCAGGGCGGCCAGCGCCAGCAGCCACAGTTGCACCGTGCGGGGGCCGTAGCGGTCGAGCGCCATGCCAACTGGCAATTGCACCAGAGCAAAGGCGAGAAAAAAGGCGCTGGTCAGCAGGCCCAGCTGGGCTGGCGTCAGGGCGATGGCGCCCAGTAATTCCGCCGTCAGCACGGCGTTGACGCCGCGCAACAGACACGACAGGTAATGCCCGAGCGCGAACGGCAGGAATACGAGGCAAAACACGGCTACGCCGGAACGGGAAGAGCCGCCGGCGCCGTGCATGCTCAGGCGGCCTGTGCCAGGCGGATGATTTTATGCGGCACGTGCGGCACGGGTTCATCCGTTTCGAAGAAGAATTTCTCCTGGCCAAAGGCTGGCTTCAAATCGTCCATCCACGTCGCTTCCGCATCGAACTTGGCATAAAACGGCCGGCGCACCCAGTCCGGGTTGCGCGCCTGCAAAAATTGCAGGGCAAACAGTTTTTCGCCATGAATGGTGACGATGCCGTCGATGACGATCTTGCCGGGGAAGGCGCTCATGGAAGGCCCGCGCACCGTGCGCGACAGGCCGGACACCATCTGGTAGGCGGCCTGGAAAATCTCGTGCGCCTTCGCCAGGGGCAACTCGAAATAGCCGCGCGGGCCCGTGTCCCGTTCGACAAACATGTAATACGGAATTGCCCCCAGGCGCGTGCCCGTCTGCCACAACTCGGCCCAGCTTGCCGGATCTTCATTGATGTGGCGGATCAGCGGCCCCTGCATGCGCAAGGTGGCACCCGTGGAAACGATGCGTTTCACGGCTTGCTGGGCGATGTCCTGGCGTAACTCGACGGCATGGCTGTAATGGCCCATCACGGCCAGGTTCTTGCCCGCCTTGACGATGCGCTCGAACAGGCGCATCAAGTCATCCGCATCGCGGTCCGAGACAAAGCGCTGCGGCCAATACGCCACCGCCTTGGTGCCGATGCGAATGTTCTGGATGTGTTCCAGGCCCGGCGCCAGCAGCGGCTCCAGGTAGGCGGCCAGTTGCCGCGTATTCATAATCATCGGGTCGCCGCCCGTGATCAGCACGTCCGTCACTTCCGTATGCAGTTGCAGGTAGGCGGCCAGCTCATGCGACTCGCGCGCATCGAACTTCATGTCGTCCATGCCGACGAACTGGGGCCAGCGGAAGCAGAAGGTGCAATACGCGTGGCAGGTCTGTCCCGCGCTGGGAAAAAACAGCACCGTTTGCGCATATTTATGCTGCAAGCCGCGCACGGGCGCATCGTTGACCCGGGGCACGTTGTGCGTCATCTGGCCGGCTGGATGGGGATTCATGCCCAGGCGCAAACCATGCACATAGGCGTCGATGGCCGCCTTGTCGCGCTGCACCAGCACCAGCTCGCGCAAGTGCGCGTACTGCTCGGGCGGCAGCATGTCGCGGTGCGGGAAGACGAGGCGGTAGATGGGGTCGTCCGGGATGTTGTTCCAGTCGATCAACTGATCGAGCACATAGGCATTGGTGCGAAATGGCAAGACGTGCGACACCACTTGCACGGCTTCGCGCTGCTCTTCCGGCAGCCATTCCCACTGCCGCGCCTGTTGAATGGTGTGCCGCGTATACGGCTTGAACTTGGGTGAAAACGGCTCGGTAATGGGTGCGGACACGATCTGCTCCTTGCCTGTAAATAGCGATAACTTTCATGAAACCAGCCCCATATCGGCCAATTCCAGCTTCTTCCTCCCCCATGCCCGGCCAACTCGGCATGCTGTGAAAGTCATCATAGTTCTTGCTGCTTGGAACCAAATTGCTACATATCAACATGAGGTCGATACGTTGCATGCTGCCTACAAGCAACACCGTAGTTTGTTCCATCGCAATTTGATGGAACCGCCGGCGACGTAAATTACGACTTGGCAACACATCCCTCGATACCACAAGGAGCTTTCATGAAACGCTTATTCACGGGTAGCCTGCTGTGCCTGGCATTTGCCGGCGGCAGCGTCAATGCCGCGGTTGAACCAACGGAAAAAGACGCCATCGCCATGGCAGAACGGGGCGCCGCCTTCATGAAGGCGCATGGCAAGGAAGAAATGATGAAGAAAATCACGGCGAAAGACCCGGACTTCGTGCAGGGCTCGCTGTATGTGGACATGCGCGACATCAAGACGGGCATCGTGCTGGCCCACCCCATCAATCCTTCCATCGTGGGCAAGGATTTGACGGATGTGCCTGACGCGAATGGCAAGAAATATCGCCGTGAAATCATCGAGCTGGCGCAAAAGCAGGGCAAGGGCTGGGTCGATTACCAGTACAAGAACCCAACCAGCGGCAAGATCGAACCGAAGACCACGTACATCCTGCGCGTCAACGACGTGGTGCTGGAAGCGGGGATCTACAAGAAATAGGGCAAGGGCGGCGCGCACGAACGCCGCGCGCCGCCTGCGGTTGGAACAGCCATAGCCAGGAGTCAAGCATGCTCAATCGATTACGCATCGGACCAAAATTATTGCTGGCGCCCACCCTGGTCCTGCTGCTGCTGATACTCAGCTCGACCGGCGCCTGGTATGGCATGGTGCGGCAAAATGCCTCACTGGAAAACATGGTACGGGTACGCATCACGCATTTGAAGGCGGCCGCCGACGTACTAGGCGAGGCCAGGCATGTGCACGGCAATATGTACCAGTTGCTGTCGTGGACGAATGGCAGCTTCGCCAAGGCCCGCCTCGATACGCTGGAGCAACAGATCAAGGCGCGCCATGCGGCCATCGGCACCCAGCTGGCCACGCTGCGCGCCACGGCCACGGGCGCCGAACGCACCCTGGTCGATGCGGCCATCACGGCCCTGGCCGGCTATCGCAAGGCGGTGCTGGAAACCATGGAAATGGCGCAGATGGACCAGTCGATCGCCACCAATTCCATGCTCAAGGCGGAAACCCAATTCGTCCAGTTCAATACGCAGCTGACACAACTGTCCGCGCTGGAAACGACGCTCAGCAGCCAGGCCCATGCGACGGCCAGCGCCGAGTTCCGCACCTTGGGCTGGAGCCTGCTGTTGACGGTGCTGCTGTCGATCCTCGTCTCCATCGTGGTGACCATGCTGGTACGGCGCGCCATGCTGGTGGAAATCCGCGGCATTGCCGACGCCGTGCAAGACCTGGCGGCGGGCAAGCTGATGGCCGGCGCGCCCAAGCAAGGCAATGACGAAATCGCCGCCACGTCGCGCGTGCTGGACCAGACCATCGCCCACCTGAACCAGACCTTGCGCACCATCATGGGTGCCGTGCAATCGATCGACACGGCCTCGCGCGAAATTGCCACCGGCAACCTGGATCTGTCGGCGCGCACGGAAATGCAGGCCAGTTCGCTGGAAGAAACGTCGAGCGCCATGGAAACGCTGACGCAAGCCGTGAATGACAACGCCGACAACGCCCAACTGGCCTGCGAGCTGGCGGGGCAAGCATCGACCCTGGCCGTGCAAGGGGGCGCGTCGATGCAGCAAGCCGTGACGACGATGGCGACAATACGCTCCAATTCGCGCCAGATCGTGGACATTATCGGCGTGATCGATGGTATTTCCTTCCAGACCAATATCCTCGCGCTGAATGCGGCGGTAGAGGCCGCGCGCGCGGGAGAGCAAGGCCGCGGCTTTGCCGTGGTGGCGTCCGAAGTGCGCACCCTGGCGCAGCGCTCGGCCCAGGCGGCCAAGGAAATCAAGACCCTGATCGCCACCTCGGTCACTACCATCGATGGCGGCAGTGTAGCCGTGCAGCAGGCGGGCGACAGCATGGACGCCATCGTGGCCTCGGTGCAGCAAGTCAACGAGATCATCCAGCGCGTGAAACAGGCCAGCGCCGAGCAGGCTTCTGGCATCACGGAAGTGAATCAGGCCGTCGCGCAAATGGATGACGTCACCCAGCAAAATGCGGCCCTGGTGGAGCAGGCGGCAGCGGCGGCGGCCAGTTTGCAGGACCAGGCCGTCAAATTGTCGGCGGCCGTGGCCGTGTTCACCCTGGACGAGCGCTCGGCCGCGCCGAGCGGCCATGCCGAAGAAGAAGCGTTCCGGCAACCGGCCAGTGCGCAACAGGAGCGGCGCGCACTGCATAGCCCGCTACGCGGCATGCCCGGCCTACGTACCGCCAAGGATGCATCGCGGCGCCAGCGCAGCTAGATGGCAGGCGCGCGCATTGGCTTACTCAAGTAGGGCGAACCGACCAGCACGAAACGCCACGGCGTCTCCATCGCCTTGGAAATGCCGATGCGCGAGCCCGCCTGCACCGTCACCTCTTCTTCGCGGGCCAGCAGCATGAACGGCGGGGCATCGAGCGCCAGCCGGTTATGCAGATGGCTCACGCCGAGCGCCTGGCACACCTTGCCCGGCCCCGAGCACAACAGCCGCGCATCCTCGACGCCGCGCCGCTCGCGCATGGCATCGAGTCCCGCCACGGGTTCAATCGCGCGTATCAGCACGCCCGCCCCATGCCCCGCTTCGCGGCACACGAAATTCAGGCACCAGTGGATGCCGTACGAGCGGTAGACATAGGCGTGCGCGGGCGGGCCGAACATGGCCGCATTGCGCGGCGTCATGCCGCCATACGTGTGCGAAGCGGGGTCCAGCCGGTCATACGCTTCCGTTTCCACGATACGCCCGCCGACGCCGTCGACCAGCACGGTCACGCCGATCAGCTGGCGCGCCACGCTGCTGGAATCGTCCGCAAAATCGATACCCGCAAGGATTTTTTTCATCCGGCAATTGTACTGCCGCACATCCCGCCGCACGCCTTGCCCCACCTTGAAAACAAATACAACTTGATCTTTTCATCATGAATATCAGGATGGGCAGCGTCGTAAAATGACGAAAATGGCGGTGAGTCCAGGCCAAAACGGGAATTTTTGCGACAATATATTGCAGATATGAACTATTGCCATGCATAAACAGCGATAATCGTCGGGCACTGCGCCAGACGCTCATGAAGCGGGCAGCGGCAGCGCGCGACAGAATAAGCACCGGGCACAAAAATGATGATGAAAGCGTGATGATGAGAGCGGCAGCGCAAAAGCAGGTAGAGCAGGAAGATCCGGTTGACGCCTTGATGCGTTCCATCCGCATCCCGCCGCGTCCCAGCCTGCTGGTCGACTTGCAGCGCGAACTGGCGGAGCAAGACCCGTCGCCGCGCCGCATCGCGCGCATCATCGCCGACGATGTCGGCATGTCCGGCGCCCTGCTGAAACTGGCCAACTCGCCCTTCTATGGCGCCGCGCGCAAGGCCAAGTCCGTCGAGCAAGGTATCAACTTTCTCGGCATCAACCAGTGCAGCGCCATGATGACGGGCTTGCTGGCACGCCAGGCGCTGGAAGCGGAAGGCGTGGAACTGACCAACTTCTGGGATGTGTCGGCCAAGCGCGCGCGCGCGCTGGTATTTACCTCGCGCAAGCTGCGCATCGCCCCGCCCGACATCGCCCATACCTTCGGTCTGTTCTGCGATATCGGCGTGCCCCTGCTGATGAACCGCTTCCCCGACTACGTGAACACCTACGCGGCGGCGGCCAACGATGCGCACAATTGTTTTACGACCCTGGAAGACGCGCGCCACCAGACCAACCACGCGGCCATCGGCTGCTTGCTGGCACGCAACTGGGGCCTGTCCTCGGACGTCTCGTGGGCCATCCTGCACCACCACGACTACACGGTGCTGGCCGACCCGTCCACGGACGATGCCATCCGCTCGCTCGTCGCCCTGTCGCTGCTGGCCGAAAAGGGCATTCAGCGCTACCATGGCAACAGTACCTCGCTGGAGTGGGACAAGGGCGGAGAACTTGCCTGCCAGCATCTCGGCCTGTCGCAGGAAGAAGCTGCCGACCTGCTCGACGAACTGCACGAGATGTTCGATACCGACCATTGATGTATCGGGCGGCCGCGGCCGCCTGTATGATCCGTCCCGGCGCCTGGCATAGCCCTGGCGCCCGTTTCCGTTTGCCTGACCCGTATTTCTTAACCTGTTGATCGCCATGCCCAAAAATAAGCGCCCTGTCCCCCGTAAATCCGCCAACACGCCTGAAGACAAGGACGAGTCCGTCACGCGCATGCTGTGCACGATGGCCCTGAACCTGGCGGAGCAGGAAGACAGCGAATCGCAAGGCACGGTGCTGGCCGAGCAAGCCGTCGAGTTCGGCCGCCTGATCCGCAAGGCCTTGAATCAAAAGAAGGATGAAATCCTGTATGACGCCATCGAGCGCGCCAAGTACGAAGACGTGGGCGCCTACCAGTATTTGCGCAGCCATATCGAGGAAGCGGCGTCCATTTCCGTGATCCGCCGCGAGAATGCCCCGGCCATGGAAATCAACGCCTTCGTCGTGCCCCTGCTGGTGCAAAGCACGGGCGGGTTGAAGGAAGCGGACAGCTTCCAGGACCAGGACGCTTTCGAAGCGCTGGTGAAAAGTTTCCAACAGGCAGAACTGGAAAGCGCCAAGGCCAAGGTGGTCTTGATGAGCCATGCCTACGACCTCGATGAAATCGACCGCATCACCTATAGCCATTTGCACGAGATGGTGCGCGACGCCTACGCGTCGATGACAGACAAGAAGATCGTCGCCACGCCGGGCCTGGAAAGCAGCATCGTCGGCTGGAGCGAAACGGCCTTCGGCCCGCAGGACACGGCCGTCGAACTGCGCTTCCTGCTGGGCTTTGCCTTGAAACGCGTGGACGACCCGTTCTATGCGGAACCGAAGGACGAAGCGGCGCTCGACGCCTGGTTCGACGCGCGCATGGCCCGCTACCAGCAGTGGACGACGGAAGTGGGTGATCTGGTGAAACGCTGCCTGGCGCCGGCCAGCAACGCCCTGGAAGTGAGTTTCCTCTATCAGGATCTGTTCCACGGCGGCAAGGAACAAGGCATGAGCGAGTATGCGATGCTGCAGATGATGTCCGGCATCAACCATGCATTGGCGGAAAACAACGTCGATGCCGGCGACGTCTCGGTGGTCGTCGGCCCGGCCGATGAACACGGTGAAATGCTGTTGCGCGTCAATGTCAGCACGGAGGGCGGCGAGCTGCTGCACAGCGCCGACAAGCCGCTGGACCTGGCCGCCGACCTGCAGGACGAAGTCGACGACATCTGCGATGCGCTGGCCACCATCGGCGTGACCCGCTTGTCCGTGGCGCTGAAATTCGACGCCAAGGGACAGCCGCTGGAAGCGCAGCCATACGCGCCGGCATAAGTCCCGTCGCCTCCCCCGTCGCCTGCCATCTTGGCAGGCGGCAATTATCAAGATACTATCTCCGCGAGCGCGCGCCAGCCTGGCGCACCTTCCGGAGATGCGCATGCCCCAGCCGCAACTGATCAATATTGTCACCCATGTGCTGGCCGGCAGCGCCGCCATCGGCCTGGGCCTGTTCCTGCTGGCCACGGCCAAGGGCACGCCGCAGCACCGTCGCCGCGGCAGGCTGTTCGCGTGGCTGACCTTGCTGGTCTGCGCCACGGCCGCCATCGGCAATCTGCTGTTTGACTATCGCCCCGTCTTTGCCGTGCTGACGGTGCTGGTGCTGTACCAGCTGCTGAGCGGCTGGCGCGCCGTGTACACGCGCGATGCCGGTCCGCAAGCCGTCGATGGCGCGATGACGGCAGCCGCGCTGGCGGCGGGCGGGATGATCCTCTTGCGCCTGCAGCAAGATGCTTCCGGACAGCAAGCCATCGTCGTGCTGTCCTCGCTGGGCAGCCTGGCCACCATCCTCGTCTACGACAGCGCGCGCTGGCTCTTTCCCCGCCGCTGGCATGGCATGTTGTGGCGCTATGAACATATCTACAAGCTGCTCGCCTCGCTGTTCGCCATGCTTTCGGCCGCCGCGGGCAACCTGCTGCGCATGGGCCAGCCCTGGACGCAGCTGGTACCATCCCTGCTGGGTTTGATCTGCATCGCCTGGTTCTGGCTGCGCCAGTACCGGCAGGAACAGGCGCAGCGCCTCATGCACAGGCTTGCCGCCTGACATGCCATCTCACCGGCGCAAAGCCAGCCACGCCTGCAATTTCTGCGCATACGCCAAGGTGTAGGCGGGGCTGCTCGACGGCAAGCTGACGATGCGGTAGCGCTGCGCGTGCTCGCCCAGCACCTTGATGCCCAGCTTGGCGGCAGTGCCGCCGTTGAAGGCGATCGTGTCCAATTGCGGCAGGCTGGCAGCCAGGGCCACCAGGTCGTTGTCGTCGCGGGCGCGGATATTGCTGTCCAGGCTGCCCGTGCGCTGCGCCTGCGCCACCACGTCCCACAGGCCCACGCCGTGCGCCAATAAGGTACTCAACCGCGCCTCATAGGGCAGGCTGGTCAGATCCACGCCCAGCACCTCGCCCAGCAACCTCCAGAACTTGTTTTGCGGATGCGCATAGTATTGGCTGTGCGCCAGCGATTTTTCTCCGGGCAGGCTGCCCAGTATCAGCAAGCGCGTATCGGCGTCGACGACGGGATCGAAACAGCGCTTGCGCGGGTCGGCGGCCACGTCTGGCAAGAAGGCTGGGCTATTCAATTGAGCGGTCCGGAAGGGGAAATGAAGGGCCATTTTACCCGGCCACGCGACGGTGTAGAATTCCCGGACAACCATCCCTATACAAGAGACCGCCCATGCGCACCATCGACACCCTGCTGGCCCAGTATGGCGAAAGCCACCGCAACCATGTCAATGAATGGGTGCACATCGTGTGCGTGCCGCTGATCGTTTTCAGCCTGCTGGGGCTGCTGTGGAGCATACATCCCAGCGTGGCGCTGCTCGGCAGTATTCTGGCCTTATACTATTATTACAAGCTGTCACGTCCATTTGCTGCGGGCATGCTGGCGATGCTGGCCGCCATGCTGGGCCTGCTGCTGCTCATGCCGGCGCTGACCATCCTGCCCGTGTCGCTGGCGCTGTTCGTGCTGGCCTGGATAGGCCAGTTCATCGGCCACCAGATCGAAGGCAAGAAACCGTCGTTTCTGGACGACTTGCGCTTTTTACTGGTGGGGCCGCTGTTCGTGCTGGGTTTTTTGTACCGGCGCCTGCGGCTGGCGTATTGAGCGGCAAGTGCTCATGTAGTCATCTGGTTACGCTGGGCCGGTAACAGATTTTTACTATTCGCAACTAGTTATCTGAGGCAAGTGTCCTTATGATAAGGCATCATCTGCCGGTCGACGCAATCGGCAACCAACTTTTGTCCAAGGGAGTCCCATATGAAAGCACCAATTATTGCAGTGGCATTGCTCGCCACCCTGGCCGGCTGCGCCGTACAACCGAACTCGGCAAATGTCTACAATGCGCGCCAGGCGCAGAATGAACAATCGGTTCGCATGGGTACGGTTGAATCCGTGCGCCAGGTAACCATCGACAAGGGTGAAACGGGCACGGGCGTGCTGGCCGGCGCGGCGCTGGGCGGCGTGGCTGGCTCGACCGTCGGTGGCGGCAAGGGCGCCATCGCGGCCAGCATCCTCGGCGCTGTCGCGGGCGGCATGGCCGGCAAGAGCATCGAAGCGAATGCCTCGAACAAACCCGGCCTGGAAATCACCGTGCGCCTGGACAATGGCGACATGCGCGCCATCGTGCAAGATGCCGACGAATTGTTCCGCCCGGGCGAGCGCGTGCGCCTGCTGTCCGATGGCCGCAAGACCCGCGTCACGCATTGATCTGCTTGCCGGCGCATGCGCTCAGCCGAATGCGCCGGCAGCGAGCAAGGCGGAAGGGTGCAGCCAGATGGCAAGCACAGCCGTCACGACGACATACACAAGCACGCTCCATACTTTGATCTGCAGTGAGGCTGGCATGGCGTCTCCCCTTCAAAGATGCAATTCAGAAAATATTTACTTGATATTAATGTAAATATTTTCATAAATTCAATATTTTCCAGAAGCACTGCGCTGGCTCAATCCCGCGTGTCTCCTGACGGCACATTGGGCAAGCTCGGCCGGGACTCGCCATCCCCGCGCGATATCCGTATACTTGCGCGATGTCCTCTCCTCTCCTGTTCATCATTGCCTGCCTGATCTGGGGCTCCACCTTCTGGGCCATCACCTTGCAGCTGGGCGATGTCGCCCCCGCCGTTTCCGTGGTCTACCGCTTCGGCCTCGCGTCCGCCACCCTGTTTGCCTGGTGCGCCCTGCGCGGCGACCGCTTGCGCCTGCCCTGGCGCGCGCAGCAATGGATGCTGCTGCAGGGACTGGCCTCGTTTGCCCTCAGTTATGTGTGCACGTACAGCTCGGAGCAATATCTGGTGTCGGCCCTCGTCAGCGTGCTGTTTGCCCTGATGGTGTTCTGGACGCCATTGCTCAACCGCATCGCCTTCGGCACGCCCATCACCTGGAGTACCTGCTGCGCGGCGTTTTTCGCCATCTGCGGCATCGTGCTTCTGTTTTACCAGTCCATCGGCGCGGCGCTGCACGATATTCTCGGTGGCGGGAATGGCCATTTCCTGCTCGGTTTCATGCTGGCCCTGGTGGCCACCGTGTCTAGCACGGTGGGCAATGCCCTCGTCATGAAAGTGCGCGAACATTCCGGCAACGTGATGCTGACCATGGCCTGGACCATGCTGTGGGGCACCTTGATGGTGGCCGTCTGGGCCATCGCCACGGGGCAGTCCTGGCAGTTGCCCGCGCGCCCCAGTTACTGGATGGGATTGTTATACCTGGCCATCTTCGGTTCCGTGATCGCCTTCAGCGCCTATTTCACGTTAATCGCCCGCATCGGCACGCAAAAGACCGTGTACATCGGCGTCGTCACACCCGTCATTTCCGTACTGCTGTCGGTGCAGTTCGAACACTACCGGCCCGCCGCCATCGAATGGGTGGGCATGGTGCTGTGCCTGTCCAGCGTGGCCTGGGCCCTGACGTCGGGCGCGCGCAAGACAAGTACCATTGCTTCCCTTTCCACCACTTCACCAACAAAGGCAACATGAGCACCTCTTCCTCCCTCGCCATTCGTCCCGCGACCGCATCCGACGTGGCTGCCATCTTTGGCATGATCCATGAACTGGCCGTGTTTGAAAAACTCGAACACATGATGATCGCCAGGGAATCCATGCTGCACGACAGCCTGTTCGGCGCCCATCCCGCATGCGAAGCGCTGGTCGGCGAAGAACATGGTGAAGTGGTGACCTTCGCCCTGTTCTTCCATAATTTTTCCACCTTCCTGTGCCGCAAGGGTTTGTACCTGGAAGACCTGTATGTGAAGCAATCGGTGCGCGGCAAGGGCTATGGCAAGCAGATGCTGGTGGCGCTGGCGCAACTGGCCGTCGAACGCGATTGCGGCCGCTTCGAATGGTCGGTGCTGGACTGGAATGAAAACGCGATCAACTTCTACAAGGGCATGGGTGCGGACGTGATGCCGGACTGGCGCATCTGCCGGGTCGCCGGCGATGCCTTGACGCAATTGTCGGCGGGTACGCCAAAGCCGGCCTGATTGGAGCGGGAACTGCAAGGAGGGGGAACTGCAAGGAGGGGAACTGTAGCGAGCGGATGCGATTTGTGGCCGAGAAGCGGAACTGTACGCGAGGTACAGTGAGCATCGCAGGCCGCAAGGCGCGCCGCGCAGTAAGTTCCAAAAAAATCCCCGCGGGCTAGCGGCACCGCGGGGTGAACCCATTGTCAAGTGGGAGGGGGGAGAATGCAATCAACGGTTATCAATATAAACGCTGCCGCTTGCCAACACGCCGACCTTTACATTTGCTTACCGGGCCTTACATTTGACTTAAATCTGCCAACCAAGTGTCACCGAGTGTCGCTTGAAAGACACTGATTATTTCCGTGGTTCAATCAATGTGCCGTGCAAACCGATATGTTGTTGCGCAACCCCACTGCCACCCTGCGCATTTTTATAGATTTGGTACACTGTCAAACAGGCGATGCAGCCAGCAACCACGGCAAAAATGACCATGCGACGCTCCTTGAGTATGCTTGAGGGAATCAGGGTCTGCGACGACTGATGATGACCAGGCGAGCAGGGAAGATTCAGTGTGGCATCTTAGGTCTGGGGGGCATTGTGCAATGTCAAACGCGCCAATTTGACGAGGTCATGGCATTTGATATGGCGCAAAGTGGCGGCATTCCGCTCACACAAAATGAACGCATCATTACGCACCTGGGAGCCACATCATGAATGTCTCTGCCAAACCGCTCGTCATGAAAATCTACCGCGCCTACCTGCGCTCCCGCCTGGAACGCTATACGCGCGACTTGCAAGCCATCGCCGAACAGCGCGAGAACGATTTCCAGGCTGAACGCATCCTGCACCAGGCCGTCGTCTCGGTGCGCTCCAAACTGCACTCGCTGTAACCGTGATGCCGTCAGTGCTGCCGGCCGGCCACGGCCCAGCGCTCCACCAGCTCGAACAAGCCTTGCGTCAGCAGGGCCAGCACGGCTGCGGGGATCGCGCCGGCCAGCAGCATGTCGTTGTCATTCAGCGCCAGGCCTATGGTGATGCGCTCGCCATAACCGCCCGCGCCGATGAAGGCGGCGATGGTGGCCGTGCCCACGCTCATCACGGCCGCCGTTTTCACGCCCGCCAGCATCACCGGCAAGGCCAGCGGCAAGTCCACGTGCAGCAGGCGGTCGCGCTTGTTCAAACCCAGCGCCAGCGCCGCCATGCGCAAGCCTTGCGGCACCTGCAAGATGCCCGTGCACGTGTTGCGCACGATGGGCAGCAAGGCATACACGAATAGGGCCACCAGCGCAGGTACGGTGCCGATCATGCCCAGCACGGGGATCAATATCGCCAGCAGGGCCAGCGACGGCACCGTCTGCAGCACGCCGACGAAGGCCAGCACCGTTTGCCGCAGCGGCGCCGAAAACGCCGCCAGCACGCCCAGCGGAATGCCGATCACGCACGCCAATGCCACCGACAGCAGTACCAGGGTCAGATGCTGACGCGTCAGGGTCCACAAGTCGTCGCCGATGATTTTATCGAGCAGATTGCTGCGCGCGGCGGCCGGTTTGTTCGCCTGCGTGCCGGATGCCAGCCACTGCCGCGCCACGTCAGAGAAAGTCTTGCCATCGATTTCCACGGCCGCATTCATGGCGATCATGTCGCTCTCGCTGATGCGTCCCTGCAGCCGCAGCAAAGCCTGCCAAGCGGCGGGAAAACGCTGCGGCACGTCGAGCCGGTACAGGAGCATGGCGTCGTAGCGGGGAAAATACTGCTGCGTATCGGTCAGCACGCGCAAGCCGTACTGGCGGATCTTCGCGTCCGTCGAATAAATGTCGATCACGTCCACCTGGCGCTGCGCCAGCGCTTCATAGGCGATGCCGTGATCGAGCCCGCGCGGGCGCTGCGGCAAGCCATAGCGCGCGGCCAGGCCCGGCCAGCCATCGACCCGGCCGATGAATTCATGCGACAGGCCGAATGTCAGGGCCGGATGCTGCGCCAGCTGGTCCAGGCTGGCGATGGATTTTTCATCACCGCGCATGGCCAGCGCATACGTATTGTTAAAGCCCAGCGGCACGGCCACGCCCAGCCCCAGCGTCGCCAGCTCGCGCCGCATCTGCGCCAGATCGATGGCCTTGTCGTGCTTGAGGATTTCGCTGGCGATGGTGCCCATGTATTCGGCATACACGTCGATGCTGCCCGCCTGCAGCGCAGCGAGCACGATGGCCGTGTTGCCCAGGCCCTGGCGGTGCTGCGCCTTGACGTGCGGCGCGGCGCTCTGCTGGATGATTTCGCCGAGAATATACGATTCCGTAAAGCGCTTCGAGCCCACCTTCAAGGTGCCTCCATCCATGGCATGCGCAGGCGCGGTGGCGAAGAGAAGCGACAACAGCAGATAAAACAGCAAACAAGCAGCACGCACGCGGCGCTCCAGGACGGATGATCAATCCGGCAAGCTTACCACCGGCGCGCGCCAGACACCGCCATGCACCACGCCCGCGCACGGGTTCAGTCCCAGCGCATACGCCAGGTCGGCCGGGCGCGCGATGCGCCACAGGGCGAAATCGGCGCGCTTGCCCACCACCAGGCTGCCCGTCTGGTCCTGCAAGCCCAGCGCGCGCGCCGCGTGGCAGGTAGCACCAGCCAGCGCTTCCTGCGGCGTGAGACGCCACAGGGTGCACGCCATGTTCATCGCCAGCAGTATTGACGTCATGGGCGACGTGCCCGGGTTGCAATCGGTGGACACGGCCATCGGCACGCCAGCCGCGCGCAATGCCGCGACAGGCGGCTGCTGCGTCTCGCGCAAAAAGTAGTACGCGCCAGGCAGCAGCACGGCCACCGTGCCATGTTGCGCCATGGCGGCGATGCCCTCGTCCGACAGGAATTCCAGGTGGTCGGCCGACAGGCCGCCGTAGCGCGCCACCAGCGCCGCACCGCCCAGGTCCGACAGCTGCTCCGCATGCAGCTTGACGGGCAGGCCCAGTGCCCTCGCCGCGTCAAACATGCGCTGCGTTTGCGCCGGCGTAAAGCCGATGCGCTCGCAGAACGCATCGACGGCGTCGACCAGTCCATCGCCAGCCAGCTGGGGCAGCATCTGCGCGCACAGCAGCTCGATGTAGGCGTCGGCCTGGCCCGCATATTCGGGCGGCAGCGCGTGCGCGCCGAGGAAGGTGGTGCGCACGGACACAGGCAGCTCTTGCCCGATGCGGCGCGCCACGCGCAGCATCTTCGTCTCGCTGCCCGCGTCGAGACCGTAGCCGGACTTGATCTCCAGGGTGGTCACGCCCTCGGCCAGCAGCGCCAGCACACGGGGCAGGCTTTGCCGCAGCAATTCATCGTCGCTGGCCGCGCGCGTGGCGCGCACGGTGGACATGATGCCGCCGCCGGCACGGCTGATGTCTTCATAGCTGGCGCCATTCAGGCGCGCCTCGAATTCGTCGCTGCGGTTGCCCGCGTGGACGATGTGCGTATGGCAGTCGATCAGGCCGGGCGTGAGCCAGCAGCCCTGGCCGTCGTGCAGCACGGCGCCGCTGGCCGGCAGCTCGTCGCCGGGACCGAACCACGCGATGCGACCATCCTTGACGGCGATGGCCGCGTCGAGCAGTTCGCCGTAGCCGTGCTCCATGGTGGCCAGGTGGACGTTGTGGATGACCAGATCCCAGTCTTGCATCGCTTTCCCTCCCTAGGTAAACAGGTCGACGCACAAGACGGCCGAACGCTGCAAGGCGTCGAGCCGCCATTCCTGCGCATCGTCGGCGTCCAGCAGCAGCGCATCGTGGCGGGCCAGCGCGAACTGCTGCTCGCCACCGCGCGCCAGCACGTGGCCTTCGCCGGCGACAAACAGCAGGGTCGTCGCGCTGCGCCGTGCCAGCTTGCCCGGCGCCGTGATCTTTTCCAGCTGGTGGCGGCAGCGGTCGCGCCGCGTCATCACATTGAAATCCGTCGTCGTCCCCTTGACCTGCGCAAGCACGGCCGCTTCGCCGGGAAACCACAGCATCGGTTGCGCCGCGCTCAAGGTCACCTTGCGCGTGCCATCGAGCGTCAGCTGCACGCTGTCGCCATCGACCAGCATCAGGCTGCGGTCGATGCCGGGAAAGCTGGAAAACGGCCCGCTGGCCGTGATCGTCGCCAGGCTGATACGCCAGTCAAATTCCATCAGACCGGCACCGGGCGGAGAAATGGCGATTTCCATCGTGCTGCCGCCGCCGTTTTTCCACGGCGCGGCGCGCAGACACTCCTGTGGGATGAAAGTCGCCATCAGAGCGCCCTCAGTTGCGCCAGGGTGCGCTTGTAGCCGGCCGCGATGGCGTCCTGCGCCACATGGCGGCCAGCGCGCACCTGCCACTGGCCGCCGCACAGCACGTCGCGCACCAGGTTGTCGTTGCCGCAGAAAAGCACGCCGCCCAGCACATTTTCGATGGCCACGCCGCACAGGTTCACATGCGTCTCGTCGAGCACCAGCAAGTCGGCGCGGCAGCCCGGCGCCAGGGCACCGAGCTTGCGCCCGGCCGCCTGCGCGCCGCCCTGCAAGGCCGCCTGCCACAGGTAGTCGCCCACATGGCGCTGGTCCGGCGTGGCGGCCACATTGCGCTGCTGGCGCTGCAAGCGCTGGCCATATTCGAGCCAGCGCAATTCCTCGACGGGCGACTGCGATACATGGCTGTCGCTGCCAACGCCGAAACGCCCGCCGGCGGCGATGAATTCGGCCAGCGGGAACAGGCCGTCGCCCAAGTTCGCCTCCGTCGTCGGGCACAGGCCCGCCACGGCGCCGCTCGTAGCCATCAGCGCCACTTCATCGGGCTGCACATGCGTGGCATGCACGAGGCACCAGCGCGCATCGACGTCGACCTGGTCGTACAAGTACTGCACCGGACGCCGGCCGCTGTAATCGAGACTCTGGCGCACTTCGCCCTGCTGTTCGGCGATGTGGATGTGGATGGGGCGATCCGGGGGCAGCGCTTGCGCCACTTCGCGGATCTGCGCCACGCCAGCGGCCCGCAGCGAGTGCGGCGCAAAGCCCACCTCCACCTGCCCGCCGCGCTGCGGCGCCAGCGCTTCGACGATGCGCAGCACATCTTGCGCATCGGTGCGGAAGCGCGCCTGCTCCGCTTTCAACGCCTGCTCGCCGAAGCCTGCATGGCTGTACAGCACGGGCAGCATGGTCATGCCGATGCCGCTGATGCGCGCCGCGGCCAGCACCCGTTCGGCCGTTTCGGCGGGACGCGCATACAGCGCACCGGCCATATCGCGCTGCAGGTAGTGGAATTCGCACACCGCCGTGTAGCCATGGCGCAGGCATTCGGCAAACAGCTGCGCGGCGATGCTTTCCATCTGCTCCGGCGTGATGTGGCGCGCGAAACGGTACATCAGGTCGCGCCAGGTCCAGAAACTGTCCGGCCCATCCCCCGCGACTTCCGTCATGCCGCCCAGCGCCCGCTGGAAGGCATGCGAATGCAGGTTGACCATGCCGGGCAAGACATATTCGGCCACTTCGGCGCCGGCAGGCGACGCGGCGTTTTCCGCCACCGCCGTCAAATCGCCGGCCGCGTCCCACTCCAGCAGCACGTCGCGGCGCCAGCCCTGCGGCAGCAGCGCGTGGCGCGCGAACAGCCAGCCGCTCAACGCGCCACCCATGCCACGGCCGCTTCCATCATCTGGCGCAGCAGCGGCTGCACTTGCGCCGCCAGGTCGGGCCGGTAGCCAAATGGCGCTGCCTCATCCATGTACAGGCACTGGCACATCTCCAGCTGGATCGCATGCACGCGGCTTGCCGGCTGGCCGTAATGGCGCGTGATGTGACCGCCCTTGAAGCGGCCGTTCAGCGCCACGGTAAAGGCATCCTGCGCGCGCGCGATATCGACCACGGCGGAGGTGAGGCCCGCATCGCAGCTGGCGCCATCGGCAGTACCGAAGTTCAGGTCGGGCAGCTTGCCGTCAAAGAAGCGCGGCACGCGCGAGGCGATGGAATGGGCATCCCACAGCACCACGGCGCCATGCATGCGCAGCAGACGGTCCAGTTCCGCGCGCAGCTGCGCATGATACGGCGCCCAGTAGCGCTGCAAGCGCTGCCGCACATCCTGCGCATCGGGTTCGCGGCCAGCCAGGTACAGCGGCTCGCGGTGAAAGGTATCATTGGGCAGCAAGCCCGTCGTATCCTGGCCCGGATACAGATTCGTGTCTTCCTGCGGGCGGTTCAAGTCGATGGTGTAGCGCGACCAGCGCGCCGACAGCACGGATGCATCCATCTCCTGCAAAAAGCCATACAGCTCGCGCAGATGCCAGTCCGTGTCGGCCTTGATCAAGGCCTGCGGCGTCATGCGCGCGGCGATATCGTCCGGTATGTCGGTGCCCACGTGGGGCATCGACACGAGCAGCGGGATGCTGCCTTCGTTGAAGCGAAAATCCATGCTTGTCTCCTTGCTCCCGCTCAGGCGTACAGCGGGGCGAACAAATTCTTGCACGTGCTGCTCAACTCACCCTGCAGCACCATCTGCTTGGCCGCTTCGATATCGGGCGCGAAGAAACGGTCGGCGTCGAAGAACGGCACCTTCTGGCGCAGCTGCTGGTGGACATGCTCGAGGTGCGGCGAGGTTTTCAGCGGACGGTGGAAATCGATGCCCTGCGCGGCGGCCAGCAGCTCGATGCCGACGATGACGGCCGTGTTGTGCGCCATGTCGTCCAGGCGGCGCCCGGCGAACGTGGCCATGCTCACATGGTCTTCCTGGTTGGCGGAAGTCGGCAGGCTGTCGACGCTGGCCGGATGGGCAAGCGACTTGTTTTCCGATGCCAGCGCGGCAGCCGTCACGTGGGCGATCATGAAGCCGGAATTGACGCCCGGGTCGCGCACGAGGAAGGGCGGCAAGCCGGACAGGGTGGCGTCGATCAGCAGCGCGATGCGGCGCTCGGCCAGCGCGCCGATTTCGGAAATCGCCAGCGCCAGGGTGTCGGCGGCAAAGGCCACCGGCTCGGCGTGGAAGTTCCCGCCCGAGACGATTTCCGCCTGTCCGTTGGGACCATCCTGGAAGATCAGCGGATTGTCCGTGACGGCATTGGCTTCGATCAACAGGGTGCGGCCGACGTTGACGATCAAATCGAGGCAGGCGCCCATGACTTGCGGCTGGCAGCGCAGGCTGTAAGGGTCCTGCACGCGCTCGTCGCCTTCCAGGTGCGAGGCGCGGATCGCGCTGTGCGCCACCAGCTGGCGGTACATCTGCGCGGCCAGGATCTGTCCGGGCTGCCCGCGCACGGCGTGCACGCGCGCGTCAAACGGCGCATCGCTGCCCTTGGCCGCGTCGAGCGACAGCGCCCCCGTCACCATGGCCGCTTCCAGCAGGCGTTCGGCCATGAACAGACCATGCAGCGCCAGCGCGTTCGACACTTGCGTGCCGTTGATCAGCGCCAGGCCCTCTTTCGCCGCCAGCACCACGGGCGCGATACCCGCCTGCGCCAGCGCTTCCGGAGCCGCCATCAATTCACCGTTGACGCGCACGTCGCCCACGCCCAGCATGGCCAGCGTCATGTGCGACAGCGGCGCCAGGTCGCCCGAGGCGCCGACGGAACCCTTGGCGGGAATGGCCGGCATGATGCCCGCGTTGTACAGGGCGATCAATGTATCGACGATCAGCGGGCGCACGCCGGAAAAACCGCGCGCCAGGCTGCCGATCTTCATCAGCATGATCAGGCGCACGACGGCATCCGACAGCAGTTCTCCCGTGCCGACGGAGTGCGACAGGATCAGGTTGCGCTGCAATTGCTCGAGCTTTTCATCGGGGATGCGCGTCTTGGCGAGCAGGCCGAAACCCGTGTTGATGCCATATGCCGCATCGCCCTTGGCGACGATGGCTTGCACGGCGGCGGCCGACGCTTCGATGACGGGATAGGCCTCGGCGGCGAGGGTCAATTTTGCCGGCGCGGCCCAGACGGCGCGCAGGTCGGCCAGGGTCATCGCGCCAGGTTTTAACGTCCAACTTTTGGAGTGCTGTGTCATAGTCATTCGCGTCTAAGTCTCAAGGAAGCATGGGAAGAATCAGGCCGTTGCGCTTGGCGCAGGCGGCCGCTGTTTCGTAGCCGGCATCGGCATGGCGCATCACGCCAGAGCCGCTGTCGTTGACCAGTACCCTGGCCAGGCGTTTCGCCGCCGCTTCGCTGCCGTCGGCCACGATGACCATGCCCGCATGCTGAGAATACCCCATTCCCACGCCGCCGCCATGGTGCAGCGCAACCCAGGTGGCGCCGCCGGCCGTGTTCAGCATGGCGTTCAGCAGCGGCCAGTCGGAAACGGCGTCCGTGCCGTCCTTCATGCTTTCCGTCTCGCGGTTCGGGCTGGCGACGGAACCCGTGTCCAGGTGGTCGCGGCCGATGACGATGGGCGCCTTCAGCTCGCCCGTGCGCACCATCTCGTTGAAGGCCAGGCCGGCGATGTGGCGCTCGCCCAGTCCCAGCCAGCAGATGCGCGCCGGCAGGCCCTGGAAGGCGATGCGCTCGCGCGCCATGTCCAGCCAGTGGTGCACCTGTTTATGGTGCGGGAACAGCTCCTTGATCTTCGCATCCGTTTTGTAGATGTCTTCCGGGTCGCCCGACAAGGCCACCCAGCGGAATGGGCCGCGGCCCTCGCAGAACTGCGGGCGGATGTAGGCTGGCACGAAGCCGGGGAAATCGAAGGCGTTCTGCACGCCCTGGTCGAACGCCACCTGGCGGATATTGTTGCCATAGTCGACGGTGTGCACGCCCATGGCGTGGAAATCGAGCATGGCTTGCACGTGGGCGGCGCAGGAATCGGCGGCGGCCACCGTCAGGCGCGCATGGCGCTGCGGGTCCTGCTGCGCCGCCTTCCAGTCCGACACGCTCCAGCCGCGCGGCAGATAGCCGTTGACCAGGTCGTGCGCGGACGTCTGGTCCGTCACCAGGTCCGGCACCAGGCCGCCCGCTTTCGCGCGGCGCACCAGTTCCGGCAGCACTTCGGCCGCGTTGCCCAGCAAGCCGATGGAAATGGCTTCCTTGCGCTCCGTATGATACTTGACCAGTTCCAGGGCTTCGTCCAGGCTGGCCGCCTGCTTGTCCAGGTAACGCGTACGCAAACGGAAATCGATGCTGCTTTGCTGGCATTCGATATTGAGCGACACGGCGCCCGCCATGGTGGCGGCCAGCGGCTGCGCGCCGCCCATGCCGCCCAGGCCCGCCGTCAGGATCCAGCGCCCGCCCCAGTCGCCGCCGAAATGCTGGCGGCCCGCTTCGGCGAAGGTTTCATACGTGCCCTGCACGATGCCCTGCGTGCCGATATAGATCCAGCTGCCGGCCGTCATCTGGCCGTACATGAACAGGCCCTGGCGATCGAGTTCGTTGAAATGTTCCCAGTTGGCCCATTTCGGCACCAGGTTGGAGTTCGCGATCAGTACGCGCGGCGCATCCGCGTGGGTCTGGAACACGCCCACCGGCTTGCCGGACTGGATCAGCAAGGTCTGGTCGTCTTCCAGCTCGCGCAAGGAGGCGAGGATCTGGTCGAAACAGGCCCAGTTGCGGGCCGCGCGGCCGATGCCGCCATAGACGACCAGGTGCTGCGGATTTTCCGCCACTTCCGGGTCCAGGTTGTTTTGCAACATGCGGTAGGCCGCCTCGGCCTGCCAACTCTTGCAAGCCATGACCGTGCCGCGCGGGGCGCGGATGGTACGGCTGGCATCAAAGCGTGGATCGGTGTCCATTGTGCTGTTCATGCTGTCTCCTCGTAGGGTGCGAGCGGGCGTACTTGGCCCGCTCTGGTGCTACCAGCATAGGTTGTCTATACAACCAAGTCAACAGATTTTTGCAAGCCCAAAGTCGCTATTTTTTCTCGAACACGCGCTTGCCCGCCACCCACGTTTGCAGCACCTGCGTCTTGCCGATGGCCTTGGGTTCGACCTTGAACAGGTCCTGGTCGACGACGACGAAGTCCGCCCACTTTCCCGCTTCCAGGGTGCCGATGACCTTTTCCTGGTGCGCCGCCCAGGCCGCGTCGAGGGTGAAACAGCGCAGTGCTTCCGTCACCGTCATCGCTTGCTGCGGGTACCAGCCACCGGCAGGGAAGCCTTCGCTATTCTGCCGCGTCACGGCCGCGTGGATGCCCTCGAACGGGTTCGGCGACTCGATGGGGAAATCGGAACCGCAGGCGATGCGCGAGCCCTGCTTGAGGAAGGTGCGCCACGCATACGCGCCCTTGATGCGCTCGTGACCCACGCGCTGCTCCGCCATGTTCTGGTCCGAGGTGGCGTGCGTCGGCTGCATCGACGGCACGATGCCCAGCGCCTTGAAACGGGGGATGTCGGACAACTGCACCACCTGCGCGTGCTCCATGCGGTGGCGCAGGCCCACGCTGCGGTATTGCGCGGTCAAGGCCTGGTAGCCATCGAGGATCTGATGGTTGCCCGCGTCGCCGATGGCGTGCACATTGACCTGGTAGCCGGCGCGCATGGCTTTTTCCATCTTCGCGCGCATGGCAGCGTCAGGGTAGAACAGCAGGCCGCTGGTAGCAGGATCGTCGCTGTACGGCGCCAGCAAGGCCGCGCCGCGGCTGCCCAGGGCACCGTCGGACAGCAGTTTCACGGCGCGCAAGGCGTACATGTCGCGCGCATAGCTATTTACAGGGCCGTTTTTCGACAGCGCGTCGAAGTCGTCCGTCGTATCCGCGATCATGCCGTACACGCGCACCGTCAGCTTGCCGTGGTCCGCGTAATCGCGGAACAGCCGGTCCTGCATCTGGCCGATGCCCGCATCGTGCACGCTGGTCAGGCCCGCTTGCGACAGCTGCGCCAGCGCGCCATCGAGGGCGGCGCGGTTTTCCACGTCGCCCGGCTTGGGCAGCACGGCATCCATCAAGTCCATGGCGTTGTCGACCAGCACTCCAGTGGCATTGCCGTCCGCGTCGCGTTCGATCTTGCCGCCCGCCGGATCTTGTGTGGCGCGCGTGATGCCGGCAAGCGCCAGCGCGCGGCTGTTGGCCCAACCCGCGTGGCCATCGACCCGGCGCAGCCACACGGGCCGCGCGCTTTCCGCCGCATCGAGTTCGGCTGCCGTGGGAAAGCGTCCCAGCTTCCAGATTTCCTGGTTCCAGCCATTGCCGACGACCCAGCTGCGCTCGGGATGCGCTTTGGCGAAGTCGCCCACGGCCTGCACGGCGGCCGGCAGCGAGGCAGAACCGTACAGCATCACGCCGCTGGCGATCGTCCCCAGGCCGAACACGTGACCATGCGCGTCGATCAGGCCTGGCAGCACGGTTTTTCCCTGCACGTCGACATGGATGGCGCCCTTGGCCGCCTTGCGTTTCACCTGCGCGGCGCTGCCGACGGCGAGCAGCTTGCCCGCGTCGTCAAAGGCCAGCGCCGTGAAACGCAGCACCTTGCCGGCTGCGTTGAGCGTATAGCCGTTGGCATTGTCGAT
This sequence comes from Janthinobacterium sp. BJB301, assembly GCF_002735685.1. Taxonomy (NCBI): domain Bacteria; kingdom Pseudomonadati; phylum Pseudomonadota; class Betaproteobacteria; order Burkholderiales; family Oxalobacteraceae; genus Janthinobacterium; species Janthinobacterium sp. BJB301. Next base: position 996,049 of record NZ_PDZJ01000002.1, read on the forward strand.
GACGGTATCGGCATGCGCGTGGCCGAGGGCCCCCAGGCAGGCGAGCGTGAGCAGGGTGCGGCGCAGTGGCAGGGTCGGCATTTCCATCTCCAGGTCTTTTAGTCGTTAGCAAAAAGACGAGTGTATAGAAATTGGCAAAATGGTCAATCAGGCAGCGCGGGGCGCTCGTACCATCAGCCAGTAATCGCAGCCCGTGACGGCTTCCGCGTAGCGGCCCGCTGCCACGAAGCCAAGACGGGCATAGAACGGCAGGCTGCGCTCGTTGTAGGTCTCCAGGAAGCACGCGGCGCCAGCAGCATCGACGGCCGCCAGTCCCGGCGCCAGCACGGACGCGCCCAGCCCCTGCCCTTGCGCGGCGGGAGCGATGCCGGCGATCGACAGATACCAGGCATCCTGCAAACCGTGCGACGCCAGCGCGTGCTCCATGTTCGCGACGATGGCCGTGAAATGCGCGAATCCCTGCTCCCCCAGCAGCGCGCGCAAGGCGGCTTCGCGCTGCGCATAGGCCGCCTGGCGCTGGGCCGCCGGCGTATCCGTCGTCCAGATGGCGGCGCCATTGCCCGCGTCATCCGCCAGGTCGACGCGCCCCGCCTGGCGGCCTTCTTCCAGCGCCAGCGCGAAGTAGGCTTCCAGCATGGCCAGCCGCGCCGTTTCATCGGCGCCGCACGCTACCGTGACGGTGCGGTAGAACGGATCGCCGGTCAGGGCGGCGGCCAGGCTGCGGACGGTGCGGGAGGATTCGATGTTGGATGGGCTGGACATGGTTCTCTTTCTGTTCATTGAAACGCCCGGCATCTTAACGCAAGCGCGCAGGCCTTGCGCCCGGTCAATGCCACCAGGGCGCCATGGGCATACCCTGGCATTTTCACGCGAAGCGCGCCATGGCCGGGCAGCATGTCGCGTGACCTTATTTGGCCCCGTCCTCCGGCTTTTGCGCCGGCGCCCTGAACCACTGCTCCGGCGGCACCACATGCGACTCTTTCGGGTCATCGATGTAGTGCGGCGAGGTGATCTGCACGTCGAATTCGTTGAAGACGTCGATGATGTTCTGGTGCAAGCGGTTCAGTACTTCGGCGCGCTGGCGGGGGACTTCGGCGCTGGCGTAGGCGACGAGGCGGTATTGCACGTAGTAATCTTGCAGGGCCAGCTGCATCACGTACGGTTTCGGCGTGGTCGACAGTTCCGTCGTGCGCGAGGCAGCCAGTTCCAGCATGGCGTGCACTTGCCGCCAAGGCGTGGCATAGCCGATGGTGACGGTGGAGTCGAGCACGAAGCCGCCACCGGGCTGGGCGCGCGAATAGTTCTTTGTCGTTTGCGACATCACCCAGGCGTTTGGCAAGGCCACCTCTTCCCCGAGGCCCGTGCGCAGCCGCGTTTCGAACATGCCCACGTCGACCACCGTGCCTTCGCTGTCGCCCACGCGCACGTATTCGCCCTTGCGCAGGGCCCGCGTGTACATCAGGATCAGGCCGCTGGCGCCCTGGCCCACGATGCTCGACGCGCCGATCGACACCATCAGGCCCACCAGCACGGACAGTCCCTGGAAGGCGGCCGTGTGCGAGCCGGGCAGATACGGATACGCCATGGCCAGCGCGAACAGCCAGATCACCACGCTGGCGATGCGGCGCGTCGGCAGGGCCGTGTCCTTGTCCAGCCAGCCGATTTGCAATTCGCCGCTTTCCACGCGCTTGAACAGCGAGGCGGCCGTGGCGGCGATCAGGCGCGCGATGGCGAAGATCACGCAGACCAGCACCAGCCCCGGCAAGGCGCCGATGATGGCGTGGAAGACGTCGGCGGCCACGTCGAACAAATAGCCGCTCAGGCTTTCGCCCCAGGAACGCGTGTAGGGCAGGCGGCCCAGCACGAAGGCGGCCCACAGATACGTGGCCATCAGGCGCAAGCCCCACAGCACGGCGCTGAGCAGCTGATACGCGAAGGCGATGTAGTGTTCGGCATCGAGCACGCGCACATTCTTCAGGCGCACGTCGCGCAGGCGCGAGGCCAGCAGGATGCCGCTGCGGCGCTTGGCCCAGTGATACAGGCGCGTCAAGCCCATCCACACCAGCCAGAACACGAGGGTGGCGGCCGCGCACACGGCGGCCGCGATCGACAGGTAGCGCCAGCTGCCCTGTTCGCGGTAATCGAGCACGGCCTTGCTCAACTCGGCGGCGGCCGTTTTCGCCACGCTTTCCGTCGTGTCGCCGGCCAGCTGGTTGACGTCGCCAGGCACGACGACGAACAGCTGCACGCCATCGAGCAGCACTTGCGTGCCTTCGGGAATCATCCGCGTGCTCGTCTGCAAGGGGCCATTCTTGGCCAGCACGCCTTCCAGCCGGCGCTGCGCGCCGATGGCCCGCTCATCGGGCGGATAGCCGGCCAGCGCGGCTCGGAAGACAAACACCTTGCGGTTGGCAAACATCAGCGGCGCCGTCCTGGCCGCAGCAGCCTGCGACGGCGCCACGACGGACGCGGCCTCCGCAACAAGCGCCGGCACGCCGTCGTCCGCATGGGCTGCGGGCAGCAGGAAAATGGTCAACAGGCACAACAGGCGGAGCAGCGCGGACATGGCAGAAATGAAAGAGTGACAAGAAGCAGCCATCATGCCATGTAATCCTGGAAACTCAAGCGCCGCTGCTACCGTTCAGCTCGCATCATGAAAAATGATGCCCAGGGTGTGGCGCAAGCCCGAACGCAGGCGCGACACGCCATGGCGCATGTTGACGCGGTAACTGCCGCGCGTGCCGTTGACGGGCCGTTGCGCGACAGGAAAGAGCACGGCGTCGCCCTGCGCCAGCGGCACGACCTCCAGGCGCGACTGCATGCGCGGGCGCTGCTCCGTCAGCACGAACTCGCCGCCCGTGAAATCCTCGTGCGGGCGCGACAACAATACGGCCAGTTGCAGCGGAAACACGTGCTCGCCATACAGATCCTGGTGCAGGCAGTTGTAATCGCCCTCGCGATAGCGCAGCAGCAAGGGCGTAGGCCGGGTTTGTCCCGCCGCATGACAGCGCGCGAGAAAATCCCCGTGCGCCACAGGAAAGCGGCTGTCGATGCCCATGCTGGCGTGCCAGCGGTTGGCAATGGCCGCCAGCGGCGGATACAAGGCAGCACGCAGCTCGGCGACCGGCTGCGGCAGCGGATAGGCCCAATACTGGTACTCGCCCTGGCCAAAACCATGGCGCTGCATCACCACACGGCTGCGAAAACGCGCTGATTCTTCGTACTGGGCAGCCAGCGCCGCGCAGGCATCCGCGGCCAGCAGGGCCGGCATGACGGCACAGCCGTATTGATTCAGCTCATCCTCGATCTGCTGCCAGTCCAGCGCCCTCACCGTTCCCCCTCGCGCTCGAGCAGCGCCTGCTTGCGCTCCACGCCCCAGCGGTAGCCGGACAGCGCGCCATCGTTGCGCACCACGCGGTGGCAGGGGATGGCGACGGCCAGGGCATTCGCGGCGCAGGCACCGGCCACGGCGCGCGCGCCTTGCGGGGCGCCGATGCGCCGCGCCAGCTCGGCATAGCTGACCGTGCTGCCGGCGGGAATCTCGCGCAAGGCTTGCCACACGCGCTGCTGGAACACCGTGCCGCGCACGTCGAGCGGCAAGTCCAGGCCCAGGCCTGGCGCTTCGACCAGGCCGACGACTTGCGCCACCGTCTGCTCGTACTCGGGCTCGGCGCCGCGCAGCTCGGCACGGGGAAAGCGGTCCTGCAAGTCGCGCAGCAGCACTTCCGGGTCGTCATCGATCAAAATCGCGCAAATGCCCTTGTCCGTGCTGGCCACGAGGATGGCGCCCAGCGAGCAGGCGCCGATGGCGAAACGGATCACGGCGCCGCTGCCGCCGTCGCGGAACGCGCCCGGCGTCATGCCCAGCAAGCCTGGCGTGGCGGCATACAGGCGGCCGCTGGAATTGAAGCCGGCCGCGTATAACGTTTCCGTGACATTGCCCGCGCCCTGCAAGCCGGCCTTGAGGCGCTCGCCGCGCCGCGCCGCCGCATATGCTTTCGGCGTGATGCCCGTGTGCGCCTTGAAGACGCGGTGAAAGTGAAAGCGGCTCATGCCGGCGGCCCTGGCAAGGCTGTCCAGGTCGGGCAGCTCGTCGCTGGCGTCGATCAGGCGGCAGATATCGGCCACGATGGCCGCCTGGCGCTGGGCCAGCGGCGGCAGATTCGGCTTGCAGCGCTGGCAGGGACGAAAGCCGGCCGCCTCCGCCTGCTCGCAGCTGGCATGGAAAGCCACGTTGCGGCGCAAGGCAGGGCGCGCCGCGCAAGATGGCCGGCAATACACGCCCGTCGTGCGCACCGAATAGTAAAAGACGCCATCGGCGTCGGGCGCGCGCCGCTGCAAGGCATCCCAGCGTTCATCGTCAGTCAGGTAAGCGTGTTCCATGGCGAACTCCGTGCAAGTCTATAGTCAATCTCCAGCATAGCCAGCGCCCATGCGCGCCGCACTCCGGCGCTTGCTTTTGAATTCAAAAAAGGCTGGCGGCAGGCATCGTGCTCGGTGCTAAAATCGGCCATCGCGCCTCCAACCGGCGGCGCGCCCTGCCCGTGCCCCGGAGAAACCGCATTGGACGACCACAATACACAAGAAAATACGCCCATTTTCCAGCGCATCAAGGATTTTCTGCTGGCCGGCATCGCTGCCGGACGCTGGAAGGAAGGCGACGTGATTCCCTCCGAGCAAGCGCTGGTGAAGCAATTCGGCGTCTCGCGCATGACGGTCAACCGCGCCGTGCGCGAACTGACCAGCGAGCAGGTGCTGACGCGGCGCCAGGGATCCGGCACCTATGTGGCGCAGCAAAAGTACCAGGCGACCTTGTTGGAAATCAAGAGTATCGCCGATGAAGTGCGCGCGCGCGGACATATCCACCGCAGCAGCTTGCAATTGCTGGAACGCACCAAGGCGTCCGACCTGCTGGCCAAGCAATTTGGATTGCCGCCGGAACACCCGCTGTTTCATTCGCTGATCGTGCATTTTGAAAACGGCGTGCCGATCCAGGTGGAAGACCGCTGGGTCAATCCCGAGTGCGCGCCCGACTACATGACGCAGGATTTTTCCAGCATCACGCCGAACGAATACCTGATGGCCGCCGCGCCCCTGCAAGGCGCCACCTACAGCATCGAAGCGCTGTCGGCGCCGCGCGACATCGCCGAAATGCTGGCCATCGACACCAAACAGCCTTGCCTGGTGCTGCGCCGCCAGACCCGCTCGGGCGGCAAGATCGCCTCGATCGCCACCATGTGGCATCCCGGACACCGCTATCAGTTCGCCGGCAGTTTTAGCTAAGGCTATCGCCTCGATTGAGTAGCACGATTTCGCGCCAACTTTCTCACGAATTCTCACCAAATCGCGAAAAAAACAGCCATTTCGGGGTGAAAAAAATCCCGTTTTGGCCGTTTCTGAAACTAAATACTCCGAGTAAATATTCGATGCTATAGTTGCCGCCAGAAAGCGCCGCAGGCGTTTATTTGAGCGCGCCTCATGTACTGCCAGCCTAGTCCAATCACGCCCCAGAAAGGGATGCATTTGTCGTATTGCAGCCACACGAGTTTCAGCGCACCACGCCCTCGGCGCCCTGCGCTGCGCCGGCTCGCTCATACGATGCTGGCGGCAGGCATGGCGCTTTCGCTGCCGGTGCAGGCGGCGGCGCCCGGCATGGCGCCGGCATTGCTGTGGCCATATGCTGCCGCCAGTGCCACCGCCCTGGCGGGACTGGCTTGCTGGCAAGCCTGGCGCTTGCGCCAGCAGTTGCGCCGCCAGCCCCAGCCCGCGCATGCCCAGGCTGAGCAGGATGCCATGCAAGCCTTGCGCGGCGCCACCATGGCCGGCTGGACCTGGCGGCGCCAGTCCGACCGTCTGCAATTCGCGCCCCAATACCAGGACGTCCTGGGCGACAAGCATGCCCAGCTCGAGCATGCACTGGCCGACTGGCTGGCCGAAGTCCACCGCGATGACCGCGCGCGCCTGAGCCTGGCCTTTCGCCAGCATCTGGACGGCCAGACGCCCGGCACCTTCAATTGCGAATTCCGTTTGCGTCACAGCGACGGCCACTGGCGCTGGCTGCTGGCGCGCGGCGCCGTCCTGTCGCGCGCCTCGGATGGCGCCGCCACGCAGGCCAGCGGCATCGTCTGCGATATCAGCGAGCGCAAACAGGACGAGCAATCGCGCATGCGCTCGATGCTGGAAGCGGCGCCCGAAGCCATGCTGGTGGCCGACGTCGAGGGCAAGGTGCATTATGCCAACCAGATCGGCGCGCGCTGCTTCGGCTATCCGCTGGCCGAATTGACAGGCATGTCGCTGGAGCAATTGGTACCGGAAAGCACGCCCAGCCAATCCGTGGGCGACCCGCAAGGTCGGCACAGCCTGCCGGGCCGGGTGATGATGGCGCGGCGCCGCGACGGCACGCACTTCCCCGCCAAGGTCAGCCTGTCGCCGCTGCGCATGGCCGGGCAAGTGTTTTCCATCGTCTCGCTGCGCGACATGACGCAGCGGCAACGCGCCGAGGAAGCGCTGCACGCCAGTTCGGAACGCTACCGCCTGATCGTGCAGACGGCCGCCGAAGGCATCTGGATGACGGATGCGAACGGCAAGACCACGTTCGTCAACCCGAAGATGGCGCACATGCTGGGCTACACGGTGCAGGAAATGCTGGGCCGTCCCCTGCTCGACTTCATGGACCGCGACAGCCAGTTGCTGATGCAGCGCCGCCTGGCCAGCCATGGCAGCTTCGCCAGCCAGCCGGACCAGGTCGATTTCCGCTTCTTCCGCAAGGATCAGTCCAGCCTGTGGGGCTTGCTGTCGAGTACCAGCATCCAGTCGGACAATGGCGAACCGGGCGGCACCCTGGCGATGATTACCGACATCACGGAGCGGCGCCAGGCATCGATCGCGCTGTCGAACTCAAGCCAGCGCATGGCGTCCGTGTTCGGCGCCGTGACAAATGGCCTGGTGGTGCAGGACAGCCACGGCCACATATTGGAAAGCAACGCCGCCGCCGAACGCATGCTGGCGGCCAGTCCGGCCGGCAACAGCCTGTGGCAAGCCATCCGCGAAGACGGTTCCGCCTTCGACCAGCGCAGCCATCCCGTGCACATCACCCTGTCGACGGGCGAGGCCATGCGCGACGTGCTGATGGGCGTGCAGCAGCCCGACGGCAGCCTGTCGTGGCTATCCGTGAATACGGAAGCCATCCGCGATGAGTACGGCAAGGTGGGCATGGTCGTGGCCAGCCTGACGGACATCACGTATCACAAGCGCAGCGAAAGCGCCTTGCGCGAACTCAATGAACATCTGGAAGAGCGCGTGGCGCAGCGCACGGAGCAGCTGGACCAGGCCAAGCAGGTGGCCGAAGAAGCGAGCCTGGCGAAGGGACAATTCCTGGCCAACATGAGCCATGAAATCCGCACGCCGATGAATGGCGTGATCGGCATGGCGTATCTGGCCCTGAAGACGGACCTGGAACCGCGCCAGCGCGACTACCTGGAAAAAATCCGCTTCGCCGGAGAACACTTGCTGGGCATCATCGACGATATCCTCGACATCTCGAAAATCGAGGCAGGCAAGCTGGAAATCGAGCGCGTCAACTTCAGTTTCGACCATGTGGTGCAAACACTGATGACGGTGGTGGCGCCACGCGCCGCCGGCAAGAACCTGGAACTGCTGTTCGAGATCGACCCGCAATTGCCCGCCGTGCTGGTGGGCGACCCGCTGCGCCTGGGGCAGGTGCTGATCAACTACGCCAATAACGCCATCAAGTTCAGCGAACAGGGCAGCATTACCGTGAAAGTGCGCCGGGTGGTGGCGGACGCGAAACACTGCCTCGTGCGCTTTGAAGTGTGCGACCACGGCATCGGCCTGTCGCAGGATGAAATGAGCAAGCTCTTCCAGTCCTTCCAGCAGGCCGACACCTCCACCACGCGCGAATATGGCGGCACGGGCCTGGGCCTGGCCATCTGCAAGCAGCTGGCACAGCTGATGGGTGGCGACGTGGGCGTCGACAGCCGTCCCGGCGCCGGCAGCACCTTCTGGTTCACGGCCAACCTGGGCATTTCCGACCAGGCCGCACCCGCCATGCTTGACAGCATGGTGCAGACGGCGGCCGCCATGCGCGCCAGCGCCGACGCGGCCCTGGTGATGCGCACACTCAAACATGCGCGCATCCTGCTGGTGGAAGACAATACGTTCAACCAGCAAGTGGCGCTGGAATTGCTGGAGGAAGCAGGCGCCTCCGTCTGCCTGGCCAACAATGGCGAAGAGGCGCTCGACCTGCTGCGCCAGACGCAGTTCGACTGCGTGCTGATGGACGTGCAGATGCCGCTGATGGATGGCTTGCAGGCAACGCGCCACATCCGCGCCGACCCGCAGCTGGCGCACCTGCGCGTGCTGGCCATGACGGCCACGGCCACCAGCGAAGACCGCGTGCGCTGTCTGGAAGCGGGCATGGACGATTTCATTTCCAAGCCCATCCAGCCGGCCATGATGTACCAGACCATCGCCAGCTGGCTGCCGGCGCACGAAACGCCGCCGCCACCGGCGCGCAGCCGCGCCGCGCCCGCCTTCAAGACCACCCTGGCCGGCGACCCGCAAGTGATCGACCTGTCCATCCTGGCCAAATTGCTGGGCTACAACCCGGAAAAGGTGCGCAAGTTCGCCTTCAAGTTCCTGCAGACCACGCAGGATGGCTTTGGCGACATCGATGCGGCCCTGGCGCGCGGCGACGTGCAGCAGGTGCGCGAACTGGGGCACCGCATCAAGTCGTCGGCGCGCACCGTGGGCGCCCTGGGGCTGGCCGAACTGTGCCACAACCTGGAAACCCTGGCGCCGGGCGAACCGGCCGACGAGGCAGAGCGGGCACGGCGCATCGTTACGCGCCTGTGGCCCCTGCTGGAACAGATTACCGAACAAATCATGAATAACACCAGCTTTGCCAATGACGATTAGCTATCGCCAAATTGGGTTGCGGCAAGGTATCGGCATCGACAGCGATGCATATCAACAGAAAGACATGACGATGAACACTGTATCAAACCAAGCAAGCCAGGAAAACAACGAAGCAGGCCTGGCGCCATTGCGCGTGCTGCTGCTGGACGACGACGTTTTCATGCTCGACGTGCTCAGCGACATGCTCGAGCAGATGGGCCAGTTCGACATCCGCTGCGAGTCGCACAGCGATCAGGCGCTGGCCACCCTCAAGCAGCACCAGCCCGACCTGCTGATCTGCGACCTGTCCATGCCCGACATCGACGGTATCGAATTCTTGCGCATGGCGGCGGAAAACGGCTTCCGCGGCGGCGTGGTCCTGCTGTCGGGCCTGCATTCGGCCGTACGCCTGGCGGCCGAGCGCCTGGCCATGGCGAATGGCCTGCATATCCTGGGCACCTTCCGCAAGCCGATGGAAAGCGCGGAATTGCAGCTCATGGTGAACTTGCAACTGCAGCACACGGCGCGTCTGGCCAACGTACAAGCCTGATCGAGGGGCCGGCCGGGAGGGCAGGCACGGCGCTGCAGGCCAGCAGGCATGCGGCTTTGCCGCCCTGCGGCCACGCACAGGAGGGATATGCTGGCGATATGCCTCAAGTTTTTCTGCAATAATCGCCACGCTTTGAAAAAATGGGTTATTATTTCAGCCATCCCCGCCTGCATACCTCTGGTCGCACCTTCCAAGACATTGAAGTCGTGCCCATTGTCCCCATCTTCTCACTGCATTCCAGGAAGCATGGATGGCGAACCAGCGTATGGTTAATTCCAGGCATTATTGATCCCACCCTCATTTGAGGAAAATATGAGCGAAAATATCAAACACATTAGCGATGCATCTTTTGAAGCAGACGTCCTGAAATCCGAGTTGCCAGTACTGGTCGACTTCTGGGCAGAATGGTGCGGTCCCTGCAAGGCCATCGCCCCTATCCTGGAAGAAGTGGCCAAGGAATACGCCGGCCGCATCCAGATCGCCAAGATGGACGTGGACGCCAACCAGGCAGTGCCTGCCAAATTCGGCATCCGCGGCATCCCGACCCTGATCCTGTTCAAGGATGGTGTTGCAGCTGCTCAAAAAGTGGGCGCCATGGCCAAGGGCCAGTTGACCGCTTTCGTCGACAGCAACATTTAATGTATGATGGGCAGCGCTGCGCCCGCAGCGCCGCCTGACTGGAACCACCGGGAAGCGGCTTTGCCTCATTCGTGCACAGCCTTCCCGAATAATTAATCAACGCCACGCAGTCCCCTCCCCTACCTTTACATCCCGTCTCGGGACACTCAACACATATGCATTTATCCGAACTAAAGGCCCTACACGTATCCGCCCTGCTTGAGATGGCGATCGGTCTTGACATTGACAACGCAGCCCGCTTGCGCAAACAGGAGCTGATGTTCGCTATCCTGAAAAAACGCGCCAAGTCCGGCGAACAGATTTTTGGCGATGGCGCCCTGGAAGTGCTGCCTGACGGCTTCGGCTTCCTGCGCTCGCCCGACGCCAGCTACATGGCGTCCACCGACGACATTTACATCTCCCCTTCGCAAATCCGCCGCTTCAATCTGCACACCGGCGATTCGATCGAAGGCGAGGTACGGACCCCGAAAGATGGCGAACGCTATTTCGCATTGGTCAAAGTCGACAAGGTCAACGGCGAATCGCCGGAGATGTCGAAACACCGCATCCTGTTTGAAAACCTGACGCCGCTGCACCCGAACGAGCCGCTGCGCCTGGAACGTGAAATGAATGGCCAGGAAAACATCACCGGCCGCATCATCGACCTGATCGCCCCGATCGGCAAAGGCCAGCGCGGCTTGCTGGTGGCATCGCCGAAATCCGGTAAATCCGTGATTCTGCAGCACATCGCCCATGCGATCACGGCAAATCATCCGGACATCACCCTGATCGTGCTGCTGATCGACGAACGCCCGGAAGAAGTTACCGAAATGCAACGTTCGGTCCGCGGCGAAGTCGTCGCCTCGACCTTCGACGAGCCAGCCACGCGCCACGTGCAAGTTGCCGAGATGGTGCTGGAAAAAGCCAAGCGCCTGGTCGAAATGAAAAAAGACGTGGTCATCCTGCTCGACTCGATCACCCGTCTGGCACGTGCCTACAACACCGTCATCCCTGCCTCGGGCAAGGTGCTGACCGGTGGTGTCGACGCGAATGCGCTGCAACGTCCAAAACGCTTCTTCGGCGCCGCGCGCAATATCGAAGAAGGCGGCTCGCTGACCATCATCGCCACGGCGCTGATCGAAACGGGCTCGCGCATGGATGACGTGATCTTTGAAGAATTCAAGGGTACCGGCAACATGGAAGTGCATCTGGAACGCCGTCTGGCCGAAAAACGCGTCTACCCGGCAATCAACCTGAACAAATCGGGTACCCGCCGCGAAGAACTGCTGATCAAGCCGAACGAGCTGCAAAAAATCTGGATTTTGCGCAAGTTGCTGTACTCGATGGACGAGATCGAGGCGATGGAGTTCATTCTCGACAAGATGAAAGCCACGAAGAACAACGCCGAGTTCTTCGACATGATGCGCCGAGGGGGGTAAACCTACTGCGCGTCCCGCTCTACGGCCTGTGTTGCTCGCTGTACCTTCGTACAGCTGCGCTACTCGGCCGTATATCGGGCCTGCTCGCTACGGTTTCCCTCCCCTCGGTGGCACATATCCGTGCACTACCGGCCCAAGCCGCTCATCGAGCGGCTTTTTTATTGCCGTCCGCCGGAAAGCGCTATATAATCGACGGTTGCATTATTTTAAACCCTGGCAAGTGATCGGCAATCGGGTCAAGAAGCTGGACGACCGACGAAGTGCTGTTTGGCTACCAAACTAGAGAGAAGACCATGAAAGTCGATACCCATCCAGAATACCGCGAAGTTGTTTTCCACGATCTGTCGTGCGATTTCAAATTCGTTACCCGCTCGACCATCCAAACCCGCGAAAAAATCACCCACGACGGTAAAGAATACCCACTGGTGAAGATCGAGGTTTCGGCTGAATCGCACCCATTCTTCACGGGCAAGCACAAAATCGTCGATACCGCTGGTCGCGTCGAGAAGTTCCGTCAGAAGTTCGGTTCGGTTGGTTCGAAAACCGCAGTCGCAGCAGGCTAATTTTTGCCGCTCCGCGGCAAAAAAGGGCAGCTTCGGCTACCAAGAAAAAGGCAGCCACGGCTGCCTTTTTTGTCTTTGGCCGCTTTACTTTATACTCGCGCATACCCGACGCCATTCGTCGCGTCTTGCCATTTTTTTCTGATACCGACTATCGATGAAGCCAGTCCGCCTTCCCGCCGCTGCCACACTCGCGCTGCCACGATGGGCCTTGTTTGCGCTCGGCCTGCTGTACATCCTGCCTGGCCTGATCGGCCGCGAACCGTGGAAGAACGATGACGCCGCCAGTTTCGGCATCATGTGGACCATGGCGCATGGCGGCCTGAACGACTGGCTGTGGCCCAACGTGGCAGGCCTGTCGCTGCCCGACGAAGGCCCGCTGGCCTTCTGGCTGGGCGCCATCTTCATCAAGCTGTTCGGCTGGATCGACGGCGACGTCTTTGGCGCGCGCATGTCGACCATCGGCATCTTCGTCGTCAGCACCCTGTCCGTCTGGTACACCGCCTTCAACCTGGGCCGCCGCAACGATGCCCAGCCGCTGCGCCTGGCCTTCGGCGGCCAGCCCGAGCCGGACGATTTCGGCCGCACCCTGGCCGATGCGGCCGTGCTCATCTACCTGGGCTGCCTGGGACTGCTGCAGCACAGTCACGACATCACGGCCGAAGCGCTGTACGTGTCCCTGATGGCCTATTTGCTGTACCGCGCCGTGCGCTACATGGAAGGCCCATCCGTGCGCAATGCGGCCCTGCTGGGCCTGGCGATGGGCGGCCTGACCCTCGCGCGCGGCTGGATCACGCCGGCAGCGCTGAGCATTGCCCTGCTGCTGTGCACCGTCTTCCTGCGCCTGCCGCTGCTGCGCAGCGTGCGCCACCTGGCGCTGGCCATCCTGATCGGAGCCGCGCTGACCCTCGTCTGGCTGCTGCCGGGCGAATGGCTGCAACCGTATGGCCACTCGCCGCTGCACGCGTGGATGGAATGGAATTGCCGCCAGTTCAGCGCCCCGAGCCTGAAAAGCCTGCAGTATTTCTTGCGTGTCGGCATCTGGTTCTTCTGGCCAGCATGGCCGTTCGCCGCCTGGGCCGTGTATGCCTGGCGCCGCCAGCACCACGTGCTGCACATCGTCGTGCCGCTGACCTTTGTCGCCATGCTGGCCATCCTGGGCCTGTGCCACCCCGATCCCGACCCGAGCCAGCTGCTGCCGCTGCTGCCGCCGCTGGCCGTGATGGCCGCGTTCGGCTTGCTGACCATGAAACGGGGCGCCATCAACGCCATCGACTGGTTCTCCGTGATGGTGCTGACCATTTGCGCCCTTGCGCTGTGGCTGTTCTGGTTCGCCATCCTGACGGGCTGGCCGCCGAAACTGTCGCATAATGCCCTGAAACTCATGCCAGGCTTCAAGCCCGAACTCGACTTGCTGGCCTTTTTCGTGGCCGCCTGCGCCAGCGCGGGCTGGGTGGCGCTGGTGCACTGGCGCATCTCGCGCCAGCCGGCCGTGCTGTGGCGCGCCGTGGTCCTGTCGTCCGGTGGCCTGATCCTGATCTGGGTGCTGATCATGACCTTGTTCCTGCCGCCGTTGAACTACAGCAAGAGCTACGCCAGCGTGGCGCACCAGATTTCCGTCCATCTGCCGCCAGGCAGCAAGTGCATCAACAGCAACGTCGGCGCCGCACAGCGCGCCTCGTTCGCCTACTTCGGCCACCTGCCGTTTGCCAGCGTGGGGCAGCAGCAATGCGATGTGTTCCTGTTGCAAGACAGCATCAAGGTGCCTGACAGCAAGGAACAACTGCCCGAGCACCATGGCGCGGACTGGATCAAGCTGTGGGAGGGGCGCCGTCCCACGGATGACGTGGAACGTTTCCGCCTGTACCAGCGCGTCAGGTAAGCAGCAAAAAACCGGGCCAGGCGCGGTTTTTTTATGTCCGCAAAACAATCACTATCGACAGGAAAAGTGTTGCTTTTAAATATAGTTAATTACCTAAATTGAACTAGAATTGTTTTTTAGATTATAATGATGGCCTGCGCGATGGCGGTGTCTTGCTTTCCCGCCCTATTCGTCCCCCAATTCACTATGAGATTGTCCATGAAATTATTTACTGCCCGTACCTTGCCGCTCATCAGCGCCGCCCTGTTCGCCTTCTCTTTCAGCGCTTCGGCCCAGGCAACCGTGATTGACCTCGGCGTCGCCAATGGCTACTCGGCCTTCATCTTCGGCAACATCGGCAGCAGCGGCGCCAGCGGCTTCACCAGCGTCGGTGGCAGCATCGCCGCCGGCGGCAATATCTATCTGGACAACTACAACGTCGGCACGAACAAAAAGCCAGGCAGCGCGGCCAACGCGATCGTTGCTGGCGGCAACCTGAACACGGGCTGGGGCACCATCGGTGGTTCCGCCGTGTATGGCGTCAGCAATCCCAACGCCACCTTGACAGCGCCACAATGGTTCCCAACCGGCAGCATCAGCAAAGGCAACGCTTCCACCCTGGACTTCGCGGGTACCAAGCAACAACTGACGACCCTGTCGGGCGACGTGGCCAAGCTGCAATCGAACGGCACCGTGCTTTCGCAAAACAATGGCTTCAAGCTGGTGGGCGACATCAACGCCGACGTGAATATTTTCAACATCGATGCGTCGAACCTGCATAACCTGACCCTGGACCTGTCCTCGCTGAAAAGCACGGCCAGCATCATCATCAACGGCACGGCCACCAACATTACCTTGAGCGGCGGCTTCGACAATTTCGGCAGCTTCGCCGACCGCACGCTGCTGAACTTCGCCAATGCCACTACCACCAGCCTGAACAACGTCGGCATCAACGGCAGCATCCTGGCACCGAACAGCGCGTTTTCCGGTTCGGGCAGCATGAACGGCACCCTGGTCGCCAATTCGGTCAGCTCGATCAATTACGGCCACGTGTCGATGAACGGCTCCGGCTTCAACACGGTCAGCGTGTCGGCCGTGCCGGAACCAGGCACCTACGCCATGCTGCTGGCCGGCCTGGGCTTGCTCGCCTTTGTACGCCGCCGCACGCCAGCGCGCGCACCACAAGCCGCGATGGCCTGAGCTTTACGCTGAATCAATAAAAAACACCGGGCCGCGCGAGCGTCCCGGTGTTTTTTTATGGGCTGGCGAAAGACTTAGTCCGCGCTCAGCCCCAGATCCGTCGCCACCTGCTTGCGCAACAGGTATTTCTGGATCTTGCCCGTCACCGTCATGGGGAATTCCTCGACGAAGCGCACGTAGCGGGGAATCTTGTAATAGGCGATCTGCCCATCGCAAAAGGCACGGATATCGTCGCTGGTAGCCTGCGTGCCCGGACGCAGGATGATGCAGGCGCACAACTCTTCGCCATACTTGGCGTCCGGCACGCCCACGCATTGCACGTCGAGCACGCTCGGGTGGCGGTACAGGAATTCTTCGACTTCGCGCGGATAGATGTTTTCGCCGCCACGGATGACCATGTCCTTCGAGCGGCCGACGATGCTGCAAAAGCCGTTGTCGTCGATCACGGCCAGGTCGCCCGTGTGCATCCAGCGCGCCGCATCGATGGCCTCACTGGTTTTTTCAGGGTCGCCCCAGTAGCCCTGCATCACGGAATAGCCGCGCGTGAGCAATTCGCCCTTTTCGCCACGTGGCACGATACGCCCTTCCGCATCGATGATTTTCACTTCCAGGTGCGGGTGAACCCTGCCGATGGACGACACGCGCATTTCGCGCGGGTCCTCGATGGCAGTCTGGAAACTGACGGGCGATGTTTCCGTCATGCCATACGCAATCGTGATCTCCGCCATGTGCATCAGCTCGATGACCCGCGTCATGACTTCCATCGGGCACGGCGAGCCGGCCATGATGCCGGTGCGCAAATTCGACAGATCGTATTGCTTGAAATCAGGATGGTCGAGGATGGCGATGAACATGGTCGGCACGCCATGCAGCCCCGTGCAGCGCTCGGCCTGCACGGTTTCCAGCACGGCTTTCGGATCGAACCCTTCGCCGGGAAACACCATGGTCGCGCCATGCGTGACGCAAGCCAGGTTGCCCAGCACCATGCCGAAGCAGTGGTACAGGGGCACGGGAATGCACAAGCGGTCCTGTTGCGTGAGGCGCATGGCTTCGCCGATGAAAAAGCCGTTGTTGAGGATATTGTGGTGCGTCAGGGTGGCGCCCTTCGGCGCGCCCGTGGTGCCGGACGTGAACTGAATGTTCACGGCGTCGTCAAACTGCAAGGTAGCGCTCACTTCTTCCAGGTGCGCCAGGTCGGCGTCGGCAATGCCCTCCATCAAGGCGTCGAAATTGTGCATTCCGGGTGTCGCGGCCGTGCCCAGGCGGATCACGTGGCGCAATTGCGGCAGGCGCGGCGACTGCAGGGCGCCGGCGCGCGAACGGGCGATTTCCGGCACCACGTCTTGCACGATGGCCAGATAGTCGCTGGACTTGAAGCTGGGCGACAGGATCAGCGCGCTGCATTGCACCTTGTCGAGCACGTATTCGAGTTCCGAACGCCGGTAGGCGGGGTTGATGTTGACCATGATCAAGCCGGCTTTAGCCGTGGCAAACTGGGTCAGCACCCATTCGGCGCAATTCTGCGACCAGATGCCGACCCGGTCGCCCGGCTGCAAGCCCAGCTTCAGCAAGCCGGCGGCCAGGCGGTGCACGCGCTGCTGGAATTCCAGATACGTCCAGCGCACGTTCTGGTGCGCCACGATCAGGGCATCCTGCTGGCCATGGCGGGCGGCGATGCCGTCCAGGTAGGCGCCTATCGTTTCGCCGATCAACGGCGTCTCGTGGGCGCCGTGTACATAACTGATTGCTTGCATACTGTCTCCAGGGTGTGGGGCGCGGCGCGCTCTTGTTATCGTCTTCGATGCAGAAAATTATAGCCGCAACCGCCCCCGCCCTGCGTCAGCTTGCTGTAATGTGCAGGCCAGCACATCCGACACTCACGGCACCATGACAGGCAACACGCAGCACCCGCCCGAACAGGGCTTCATCCTGACCCGCCACTGGCGCGATACCAGCGCCGGCACGGAAGTCGATTTCTGGCTGGCAACAGATGCCGGGCCCCGCCACGTGCGCCTGCCCGTGCAGACGGCCGTCGCCTTCCTTCCCATGGAGCAGCAGGAACAGGCGCAACAGCTGTTGCGTGGCGAGCGCCATGCGGAACTGCGTCCCCTGTCGCTGTGCGATTTCCACCATCGTCCCGTGCTGGGGCTGTACTGCAAGCAATACCGGCATTTGCTGAAGCTGGAAAAGCAGCTGCGCGCGCACGGCATCGACGTCTACGAAGCCGATATCCGCCCGCCCGAGCGCTATCTGATGGAGCGTTTTATTACGGCGCCGGTGACATTCAGCGGAGAAACACTGCAGGAAGTACAGCTGAAACCGGCGCCCGGCTACCGCCCCGCATTAAAACTGGTATCGCTCGATATCGAGACGACGGCCCATGGAGAGCTGTATTCGCTGGCACTGGAAGGCTGCGGCCAGCGCCAGGTGTACATGCTGGGGCCGCCAAACGGCGGCGATGACGCCGTGGACTTCGACCTCGAATACTGCGACAGCCGCGCACAGATACTCGAGCGTCTGAACACATGGATGGAGCGCCACGATCCGGACGCCATCATCGGCTGGAACCTGGTGCAGTTCGATTTGCGCGTGCTGCGCCAGCACGCCGAGCGCTACCAGGTGCCCCTGAAACTGGGACGCGGCGGCGCCGTGATGGAATGGCGCGAACATGGCGGCAAGCAAGAGCACTATTTTGCGGCCGCGGCGGGCCGTTTGATCATCGACGGCATCGAAGCCCTGAAGTCGGCGACGTGGAATTTTTCCTCGTTCAGCCTGGAAAACGTGGCGCAGACGCTCTTGGGCGAAGGCAAGTCCATCGACAATCCCTACCAGCGCATGGCCGAGATCGACCGGCGTTTCCGCGAAGACAAGCCGGCGCTGGCCCGCTACAACCTCAAGGATTGCGAGCTGGTCACGCGCATCTTTGCGAAAACCGAGCTGCTGACCTTCCTGCTGGAACGGGCCAGCGTGACGGGCCTGGCGGCCGACCGCAGCGGCGGCTCCGTGGCCGCGTTCGAACACCTGTACTTGCCGCTGATGCACCGGCAAGGTTACGTGGCGCCCAACCTGGGCGACGTGTCCGGCGACAACAGTCCGGGCGGCTTCGTCATGGATTCCCAATCGGGGCTGTACGACTCCGTGCTGGTGCTCGACTATAAAAGCCTGTACCCGTCCATCATCCGCACTTTCCTGATCGACCCCGTGGGCCTGGTGGTGGGCACCAGCGGCGACGAGGCCGATACCGTGCCCGGCTACCGTGGCGCGCAGTTTTCAAGGGTCAAACATTGCCTGCCCGCCATCGTGCAACAGGTGTGGCAAGGGCGCGAGACGGCCAAGCGCGAGCGCAACGCGCCCCTGTCGCAAGCGTTAAAGATCATCATGAACGCGTTCTATGGCGTGCTGGGCTCGAGCGGCTGCCGCTTTTTCGACCCGCGCCTGGCCTCCTCGATCACCTTGCGCGGCCACGACATCATGCACCGCACGCGCGAGCTGATCACGGAACAGGGTTACCAGGTCATCTACGGCGACACGGATTCCACCTTCGTGTGGCTGAAAACGGCGCATACGGATGAAGAAGCGGGCAAGATCGGCCGCGCCCTGGTGGCGCATGTGAATGCGTGGTGGGATGCCCACTTGCGCGAAGAGTTCGGCCTGGAGAATGCGCTGGAACTGGAATTCGAGACGCATTACCGGCGCTTCCTGATGCCCACCATCAGGGGCTCGGAAGAAGGCAGCAAGAAGCGCTATGCGGGCCTGGTGGGCAAGCCCGACGGCAGCGAACAGATGGTCTACAAGGGCCTGGAAACCGTGCGCAGCGACTGGACGCCGCTGGCGCAGCAATTCCAGCAAGCCCTGTACCTGCGTATCTTCCAGCGCGCCGCCTACCAGGACTATGTGCGCGACTACGTGGCGCGCACCGTGCGCGGCGAATTCGACGCTCTATTGGTCTACCGCAAGCGCCTGCGCCGCCCGCTCGACGACTACCAGCGCAACGTGCCGCCCCATGTGCGCGCGGCACGCACGGCCGACGCCTACAACCTGGCGCAGGGCCGGCCGCTGCAATACCAGAACGGCGGCTGGATCAGCTATGTCATCACGGTGGCCGGCCCGGAACCGCTGGAAACGCAGCGCTCGCCCATCGACTACCACCATTACCTGACGCGCCAGCTGCAGCCGGTGGCCGACGCGATCCTGCCGTTCCTGGGCGACGATTTTTCGCGCCTTGTATCGGGCCAGCAGGATTTGTTTTAAATCAATTTTACTGACCGGCATGACCAAGCTGAGGTAATATCGGCGCCTGCCGGGCTTATCTGCCCCTGTTTGCAGGCGCTGTGCGCCGCGGCAGCGTAAAATACGCCATGGCGAAAGAATAAGAGCTGTACCCAAGAAGAAGATGCCGCTCCAGACGAGAATCGTTCGCAAGAAGATTGTCGCCACTGAAAGGGCGCATAATTTATCACTATGTTGAACCAGTACGCCGGACTGCCCATCGTCCGCCGGCTAATTTTTGAATGAATTGACACCATGACCGAGATCACGTCCTTAAGAGACATCCCGCAAAAAAATATCTTCCGCAAAGGCGACACCTTTGTGCTGTTCGGCGAGCTGTTCGGCCGCGGCTATGTAAATGGCTTGCTGGACGAAGCGCGCAAGGCGGGCATGAATATCGTCGGCATGACGGTCGGCCGCCGCGATGAAAACATGGCGCTGCGTCCGCTGAACGCGGAAGAGCTGGCGGAAGCCGAAGCCAATCTGGGCGGCCGCATCATCAATGTGCCGCTGATGGCCGGTTTCGACCTCGACGCGCCAGCCGGCGAGCCGACCCCGACAGCAATGCTGGCCGACATGACCCTGAAAAGCTGGCAAGAAGACAAGCTGGACTGGGCGCAGATCGAACGCTGCCGCGAAGCCGGCATCGCCCGCTTCAGCGCTTCCGTGGCGAAAGCCATGGCCGAGCTGGACAGCCTGATTCCTGACGGCAGCAATGTATATTTCGCCCACACCATGGCTGGCGGCATTCCGAAAGTCAAAGTCTTCCTGGCGATTGCCAACCGCATCTACAAAGGCCGCGGCGAGCGCTTCATGTCCTCGCGCGCCCTGCTCGACAGCGACCTGGGCAAGCTGATCCTGATGAACTTCGACGAAGTCACGGCCAACACCCTGCAGCACCTGATCGACGGCAGCGCCGCCATCCGCGCCCGCATCGAGCAAACGGGCGGCCAGGTGCGCTACAGCGCCTACGGCTACCACGGCACGGAGATCTTGATCGACGGCAAGTACCAGTGGCAAACCTACAGCAACTACACCCAGGGCCTGGCCAAGATGCGCCTGGAAAACGTGGCCAAGGCCGCGTGGGAAAAAGGCATCAAGGCCACCGTCTTCAACTGCCCGGAAATCCGTACGAACTCGTCCGACATTTTCGTCGGCGTGGAACTGTCCCTGTTCCCCCTGCTCGACGCGCTGAAAAAAGAAGGCGGCGCAGCCTGGGCCGAAGAGCAGTGGAAAATCTGCCAGGGCTTGCTGGAAGACGGCGTCTCGCTGCAAGACTTGCTCGACCGTATCGCCGCCTACAATGGCGACGCCACCAGCGTGCAGTTCCGCAACTTCGCCGCCTGGCCGATGGACAACACGCCAGAGCTGGCCGACGTCATGATCGGCACCTCGGACGACATCACCAAGCTGCACAAGGACCGCAAGGAACTGATCACAGACCACCTGAGCTCGCTGGTACTGGAAGGCACGGGCCCGCTGATGTTCCACGCCATGTCGGAGCCACAAGCCCCCGTCGTCTGGCTGAACCACGACATCATCGCGCGCCAGCTGAACTCCGTGCATAACTGATACCGGCCCAGCCGCCGTCCGACAACGCCGTCCCGGGCCCGCGCCCCGGACGGCGTTTTTCATGCAAAGCCAGCATCCGATTAATGGGCTAAACCGTATGCCAAGCGAAAAACTTGCCGTATCGCGATAAATCAGTGATAATGCGTCTCGCGTTGCCGGGATGGCGGAATAGGTAGACGCACGGGACTCAAAATCCCGCGCTGGAAACAGCGTGCCGGTTCGATTCCGGCTCCCGGCACCACAATCATGTATCACACCGCATCACCAAACATCAAAACCCGCATGCTTCCAAGCTTGGCGGGTTTTTTGTTGTCTGGCACTGTCTCAGCCAACATCATCCCATCGCACGGATATACCGTCATTTTTGACGGTATATGGGAATAACGAAATTATGTATACCGTCAGGATGACCATGGCATTGACCGACACGTTCGTAAAGCAAGTGAAACTCGTAAAACCCACCGGCGATAAATATACCGATGGCGAAGGCATGTATCTGCTGGTATTGGCCTCAGGCAAATACTGGCGGATAGATTACCGCTATCTCGGCAAGCGCAAAACCATGGCGCTGGGTGTCTACCCTGCCACCACGCTGGCAAAAGCACGCCAACGCCGTGCCGATGTCCGCGAAAAGCTGGCCGATGGCATCGATCCCTCGCTGGCCAAACGCGAAGAGCGCGATGCCAGGACGATTGCAGCCAGCCATACGTTCGAGCTGGTTGCGCGTGAATGGCTCGTAAAGACATCCGCCGAACGCGCCACCACCACCCAGATCAAGGTGACCGGCTGGCTGGAAAAAGATGTCTTCCCTCATATTGGCACGATGCCGATTTCCACAATCAAGCCACGCGATGTCCTTGTCACTGTTCAGAAAATGGAAACACGCGGTGCAGTTGAGTCGGCGCATCGCGTCAAACAGGTATGTGGCCAGGTGTTTCGCTACGCAGTAGCCAGTGGCTTGGCAGAGCGGGATGTGACCGCCGACTTGAGGGGAGCACTGGCGACGGCGGTAACGACCAACTACGCTGCCATTACAGAACCAAAGCAGGTGGCAAACCTCATGCGCTCTATCCATGGGTACAGAGGGCACCCCTATTCGGTTGCGGCTCTGCGTCTTTCGCCATTGGTTTTTCAACGCCCAGGGGAGATCCGGGCGATGGAATGGGCAGAACTGGATTTGGACGCCGCTGAATGGCGTATTCCCGGCCAAAAGATGAAGATGAAAAATGATCACATCGTACCCTTGGCTACTCAATCAGTAGAAATCCTGCGGGCGATGCAAGCAATGACGGGGCAGGGAAAATATGTGTTCCCCAGCATCCGCACTGGCGAGCGTTGTATGAGTGAAAACACGATCAATGCCGCCCTGCGTAGCATGGGCTATGCAAAAGAAGTAATGACCGCGCATGGCTTCCGCGCAATGGCCCGTACCATACTCGATGAGGTATTGGGAGAGCGCCCGGAATTGATTGAGCATCAGCTCGCTCATGCCGTCAAAGACCCTAACGGACGCGCCTATAATCGCACAGCGCACCTGCCAGCACGCTTATTGATGATGCAACGTTGGGCGGACTACCTGGACGCTTTGCGTGAAGGAAAGAACCCGGCTATCTCAACACCGCAGCACTCACACAAATAAATTTACTGCTGAACATGGCACACAAAAAACCAACTGGCCGAAAGGCATCTGAAGCAGCGCGCGCTAGGGCGAAAGACATGCTGGCAACGCTCGGCTCAAACACATCGGACATTCCCGCTGTGCTTGAGTTAGTGAGCGCCATCGTGTGTTTTGCCAGCACTGGCTGGTTCCCGCCAACTGTAAAAGTAGACACAACACGTAAAATCGCAATTGGTCGGAGAGCCTCTTCAGAAGCCCAAGATGCTGCCAAGATGCTTGTGGACACTTACGCTCAGGCCTTGCACAGCATCCCAGATGGGCACTGTCTGAACCCGGAAGAACACCGCGAGGATCAGATTATCATTTCGGCGGAACAAGCTGCTGTCGCGGTAGTGGCTGCATTAGAGAATTTTGTCGAGACAGGATTCTGGGTGGAAACCGTTGTAAGTTTAGAGCGCTTCCTGATTTGCGAAAACTATAAATCTATCCGGAAAAAGGCAAAAACTACCAAAGAGGCCTTGTTGATACTTGCAAAATCACACCGTCGTAGCCAACGGGACTTGGAGCGTCAAGTAGGCAAATTCAAACCGTGACACCGTTTGTCGGTGTTTTTTCGCATCAATTTTGAAATACTCCGGTTACGTCATGTGGCGTTATACCGGAGGAATAGATGGCAGCACGTATCATCAGGATCGCAGACATCGCGACCACACAAAACAAACCAGGCCTCCTGCCCGTAAGCCCAGCAACCATCTGGCGCTGGGTACGCGATGGAAAGTTTCCCAAGCCGTTCAAGATGGGCACATGCATCACAGCCTGGCGTAGCGAGGATGTCGAAGCATTCATCAACCAATGCGCAGGCGGTGCGCAATGATCTGCACTAATAACAAGCCACGGCGCGCTGTTCGCACCCTTTTCATTGAATTCATTCACATCGACGATGGATGGGTCAATTTTGATTTGTGGCTTGCCAGGCGCCAAATGGCCTTCCATATTTGCATGCCCCTCGATCATCCGGTCATCCAGGCCTTCGCCGATGACAACGGCGACCTCACCAGGTTATTTGAACTGCAAGGCGATGCTGCGCATTTCCACCTCGACGGATTTTCGTCCGATGGTTGGTTTGAACATTCATACCTTCGCCGTATCAAGAAAGTGACGGTAGCCAAATGATCGCCATTAGTTGCGAGCTGTCTGTCCTGGAAGCCGCCCATAAATGCGTAACGCGCGGCCTGTCGGTCTTCCCGTTATGGGGGATCAGCAATGGTGTCTGCGCTTGCAAAAGTCCAGATTGCAATGCCAGCATGACTGGAAAACATCCCTGCCATAAAGGGTGGAACACGAACGCAGCAGCTACCGCCCATGCCGTAGATCACATGTTTAAGAACGCGCCACATCTGAACTTTGCCATCGCGACAGGGCTTGAGATCGGCGCCTCGGGAAAGGGGTTGCTGGTCATCGACATTGACTCCTACAAGGAAGGAGCTGACGATTATTTTGATGCCTTGATCACTGCGCATGGCGCGCTTCCAGATACCGTTGAAGTCCATACTGGAGGCGGCGGCCGGCACCTTTACTTCATGGCGCCACTGGGCCTCAGATTCGCTCAAAAGCTGGGGCATGATGGCATCGACATCAAAGGACTGGGGGGCTATGTGGTCGGCCCTGGATCAATGCATCGCAGCGGCAAGTCTTATGTGACAGAAGCATCCAGCGATCTGTTTGAAGATCATCCCATCGCTTTGCTGCCGGATTGGATCGTTGAAAAGTACGGAAAAAGCGGACAAAAACAAGCGGCCAACTTGCAAGTTCCCAAAAACAATATCCAGGCTGACCGATGGGACCTGAGCCGCGCGGAAGTGCTATCTATTCGATATGACTTGAGCGCCATATCAGCAAATTGTAGTCGCGCCGAATGGCTGGAAATTTTGATGGCGCTGCATAGCCGTAGTACCTCGTTGCAAATGCTGGACCTTGCAGATGAGTGGAGTCAGGGCAGCCCGGAAAAATATGACGCCTACGCTGTGCGCGCCGCATGGAATAGTTTCACTAACGATGGCGGGATCACACTCGCGACATTGGCTAACCGCGCGCGACTTGAACGTGTCACAGGCATCGATATTACAAAATTATTGCAGAATCTCAACACAATGCCGATTACCAAAGAACCTAAGGCAACAATCGGTAAAAGCACCTTTTCACTGCGCGAGTGCACAGCGAATCGCTTATTCATCGGCAAACCCAAGCCTATGACTTGGTTAGTCGAAGGAATTTTCCCACAAGGAAAAGCCATCATCTTGGCCTCTCCACCGGGTGTGGGAAAATCATTCATGTCATTGAATCTGGCGCTGGCCGTCGCCTCGGCAGCATCTGCCTTGAATCCGGCATTCTGCTTCGGTGGCCGCGTGAAATCTCACGGCAGGGTTGTGATTGTCAGTGCAGAAGATGATTATGAAGAGCTACACAGGCGTATAGAAGCACTCACCAACTTTATGCCAGAACGTCTGCATGTAGTCAGTCTTCCCGATACAGGCCATTTCTCTTTTTTACAGGGAGATCCCCGCTCAGGACTTGTCCCCACGAAGCATTGGTCGACACTGAAAAACCAGATCGAAGAGCTGGATGACGTACGGTTGGTGATCGTAGATACCTTGCAAGCATTGAGCTGCGGTGACCTGAATGCTGCCGAAGTCGCCCAGGCGATGATGAACGAATTGACGGAACTGGCAAACAAAACCGGGGCTTCAGTGATTGCGCTCCACCACCTTACCAAGGGACTTGCTGAAGGTCAGAAAGGGATGCTCAGTGCACAATCAGCGATGGATGCGATCCGTGGCTCTGGAGCCATTGTAGGTGCCGTCAGGGCGGCTTATTGCTTGTTTCCACATCCAGACGGCAAGAAGGTATGCGAAGCGCTGGATATCCCATTCGCTGAAAGCAAGGTAGCCTATGGACTGGTAGTGAAAGCAAATGGCCCGGCTCGTCGCGACCGTTCAATCTATGTGCGCACCGAGTCTGGATTATTGGTTGATATGACGATGCAGTACCTGCGAGCGATAGGGGAAGAACATTCCTTCCTGGGCCAAGAACTGTGCGCCGAAATTTTGAAAGCGCATTCTGAAGGAAATGGCTTCGCAGTATCGATTAAATCAAAAAATGGCCTGCACCAACGTCGCTACGAACTGCCCAAGCAATTCCACAACAAGACTGCTGCCTGGTTTGAGGAATCAGCGAAGCGCTTGATACAGGATGGCCATATAACAGAAAAGCGAATCACCAACGGTGCGCAGTACGCGCCGGCCCGTCCTCAAGAAACGGTCGAAATGCGCAATGATGTAATGCCACGTAATGCGCAAAGCACTGCCGTATTAGCGTAAGCCATTGATTTTATTGACCAACTTTTAAATGCACGAATGCTAGACAAATATTTTGACATTGCATTCCTAAGTCACTGATTTATATCATTTTTTTTAATGCTTGAATGCCCTCCCTAAAGGGGAGGTTCGTTCCGTCGCTTTCGCACTGTACTGCTCTCCGATGCGGCCGGGTGCCGTCTTAGGTACATGAGTACCCTGTGGGCCACACTTGCACATGCAATCGTCAGTTTTGTTTTTATTTAGGTGCGCAAAATGAAAAAAACCAATTTTGGCCGGGTCCCGGTCATCGAAGATGCGTTGGGTATCAATATAGCTGTGCTGCTGGCTGAAGCAAAGAAAACCGGCCGCAATTTGTTGAGCCTGGCGTGGCAAGGTACTACAGGGCTAGTTACGCTGGAAGCAAAGCAAGTCACATTGATGTTTAGCGGCGTGATCGTCAGTGCTGAGATCTACGCGGTACCGTGCTTGAATGGCCGGTTGAGGCCCCTCCTGAAGTGCCCTCGCGCGCATGAGGGAAATTTTCAAACGCTTTACCTGCGCGAAGGTGAACTGGCCTGCCGGCACTGCCATCGACTGCATTACAGGTCGACATTGGCGCCGTCGGCGACCGAGCGGGCACGACTGGCGCGCTTCAAGCTGATGGCCAAGATGGGCGGCGCTTCCAGTAGTGTCATACCTGACCGCAAGCCGTACTGCTGGCGCAAGCGGCATCGACGGCTAGAAATGCGGTTGGTCGGGCTGACAGGCTTGCACTATGGGGCGCTGCGTGCGAAGTTGGAGGGTTAAGGATGGGAGGTATTCGTATCGCCCATTTTATTCGCCTACTCGACGGCGGCTATCAGTGGATGAAGCGCTTTGGTATTCTCATCAACATGGACAGCGATTCTCACGTCAAGCCGGACATCCAATGACACGTCAAACGGGACACCTATTCTCATATCCAGACATCTAATGATATCGAAGAGTAAGCGATGCGAAAGCCCGCTTCCGGCCTAGCCTGTGTAAAAACGTAAATTGGACCACAGGCCGGCGACACTCGACCTATCAAAACGCTCACCACGACGTTTTCTTGAGGTCGGTAATGGCAAAGCGCCCCCTTAAAACACGCGAATCTAGCGTTTTTACACAGCCGGGCCGCGAAGCGGCCAGTCAGACGTTAGCCCGCATCAGGCATCTGCAGGAACGAGTTTAAAGTTGAACCGATGTCGATTCCTCCTTGCCGTTCACATGCTGAGTCGGAGCAACTCCGGCCAGAAAGGCTCCACTTATCCTCCAAGACTACCAAGTAGTTTACCAAAAATACATGAAATGGCCGATTCCATCCAATCGGCATGAACTAGGAGATGGCCTGAATTTCAGACATTGGCGCCGCTAACAGTGTCTCAGCGAAGGCCGATGCTTTGGCTACTTGATCGGTACCGCCGGCATCCTCGAACATCGCCTTCACTTTCAACGTGACCTCCGTAAGCTCATCGGTGTTGATAATAAGTTGCGCCATACCATTCAATTTGGCCGCGATATCGGATTTGGTTCCCGTGATGGCAATCGCATACACCATCGCAACGTAATATTTGATGTTAGCACTGGTCTTCCGATCAATTTCCAGATCTTTCATGTTGCGTTCAACGGTCCGCATGACTTGAATGACCTTGAGATAAACATCAATCGGCATGTCAAGGCTGAAAATCCGCTTATATTCGGCATCGGAGTTCAGAAGGGTCGACGGCCGCGCGCGCGCTTGATCAGGCTTTTGCAGAATCATTGCCATCATCGCTTGCGCCATATATGGGATGCTTATGATCTGTGAGATCGACATGCCCTTGTTCTTGTAATAGTTCTTCTTGCGGTCATAGTAAAAACCGTTCGACTTTAGGAAATCCTCGATGTTGCGGTGAATTTCATCCGAGCTGCGAAGCGAAGCTGGTGGGATCGCCGTTTGGCTGTTTGTAGCGCGAATAATCCGGTCCCGTGCGGGCTCATCTTTCTCGCAGATAATACGGACCAAGACGGTACGCTTGTCTGCCACATCTTCACTCGACTCCGAGAAATGCTGGTAGATTTCGTGGGACGTTTGCAGGCCATTGACGATCTGAGGATCTTCAATTGTGAGCTGTTTGCCAGCCAGCACGGCCTTTGGGGTAATAATGGTGACGCCGTTGTTGAGATACCAGAAATCCTCGGAATGGGCGTTTTGTAAGGTTTGGCGAATACCTGTGTTGACGATGACGCTTCCTTGATAGTCTCGCACGTTCGACTCGAACAGGCTGCGGGCAAGAGATCCGGCGTCGGAGATAAACTTGTAGTAACTCTTCAAATCGACCAGGCAAATATAGCTACCACCAGCGGTCCCGATTGGCGACTCGGCCACTTCAAGAGCACGCGAGGTTGTCGGGATATCCCGGGTCAACTCTAGCAGACGAGAGGCGCCTACAAACTCGAATGAAAACTCTGAGTTGCTGAACATCGACGAAATCACGTCGCGCAGCTTATCCACTTTACCCTCGACATTGGGATGTGTCGAAACCCCTTGTGTGACATAAAAGTATCGGATGATCAGTTTAGGAAAAGTCTTGGCGAGCAAACCATAGGCCTTTCGAAACAACTCAACCTTTTCGCGGATGTCTTTATTGTAGCGCGCCGCGAAGTCGTCAGTAGCGTTTGCCAAGTTGAACAAATCCTCGGCGGACTCGCGAAATTTGACGACCGCGTCCTCCTTGAAGGTCGGCGAGGTTTTCGACTGAATGATCACGAGCTCAATCGTGTTTTTCTTTTGCGTCGCGTTGATGGGCGTGTCCTCTTTAAGAAGCTCGCCGTTGATGAAGGTGTAGATAGAGTCAATTCCGCCGTCGCCGCCATTACCCACGATCCCATACTCGATATCGTCGTAGGAAAGATCTTGGTTTTTAAGCAGTTCGGTGGCTGCGTAAATCTCAAAATATTCTGAAATGGACGACCCATCTTGGCTTTCTTCCCAGCGCTCCTTGATGATTTGTTCAAGAATAATCTGGTCATTTGTTTTCTTTTCCATGAAGGTCCGCGAAATAGGTTAAGCGTGACGGGCGCCCCCTCAATATACTTATGTCCGCCTGATAGCAGGCGCAACTTTTTATTTAGCTACACGATTACAACCGTGGGAGAGCGTACGATCTTGGTCGGCAGCGGCTCGTGAGCATAACGAATTACCAAGCGAGAAAAGTCACACATTGTCACATCGACGTGAATGACTGCTTCTAGCCGGTGGTCGCCGTCGGCAGGTTACGCCCCAGGCTGTGTGAAAACTCCAAATCGAAAATTATTCGTGGGTAGGATTACCATTCCCAACACCGAGAAAACGGTGTAGCGCGCGTTTTGAGAGAATAATTTTTGAAGGACCAGAATTTTTCTGCGTTTTCACACAGCCTGGCCCCAAAGCGGATTTTCGAAGAGAAACGATCAGTGAGCTGGGGCCATCGCCCTAGGGATGATTAGAACTGCAAATGCTAGACGTGACAACTATTTTGACAGAGGGGGAGCAAATACGAATACTTGCCAAGATTCCTTGAGCTAGCAACATGCTACTTATGCCTTTCGAGCGACTTGCAGGTGTACAACTGCGACCACTGTTTTAATAAATGATTGTCATGAGAAAATCGATTATGATCAGAGTTTCTAATGACAACTTCAACTCATGTATAAGTTCTTCGATCAGGACGACTTGCTGGATCGTTTGTTGCACGCGCAACAAGTGAAACAAAAAAAAATTGTATTCGTACTCGGGAGCCCATTGACTGCCCCGCATGGAACATCGTCAGGAGTTAGTGGGGTCGAAGACATCGTCAACTCGGTGCGCGCGGAGTTCGCTAATGACAAAAATGCCTCGTTAAAACTCGATCACCTGCTAGCGTCAGACACTCAGCATCCTTACCAAAGTGCATTTGAGTTTTTGATTGGGCGACGAGGCCAAACCGAAGCTAATCAACTAATCCGGCGCGCTGTACTCAAGGCTCGCAGATCAATTGTTGCTGGGGCGGAATCAGATGGGGATGCCGCACTGGAGAGACTTGAGAAGGATGTCGAGGGTTGGGCTCTTCCAAACGGCGTCAAAGCTCTAGGGGAAATTTGCACTCGGTATCAAGACGTGTTCGGCAACGTTATACTTACCACCAATTTTGATCCGTTGATTGAAATCGCGATACACAAGTGCGGTGGAGGTTTTTACACCTCGATGACACATGGCGATGGCAATATTGCTCAAACAACATCATCTGGTACCAACATAGTACACCTGCATGGATTCTGGAGAGGTTCGGACACGCTTCATACACCACTGCAACTAGCAAGCCCACGAACTCAACTGCAAAATTCACTTTCGAATCTCATCAAGAATTCATTGGTGGTGGTACTAGCGTATGGCGGATGGGACGACGTAATCACCCAGTCGCTGTCGTCTGCAGTAGCAGACGACACAGCGTATCCAGAAATTATATGGACCTTCTACTCCAGTTCCTCACAAGATATTGAAGTGAAGAACGCTAAACTACTTGAACAGCTGAAGCCAGGTATTTTGAGAGCCCGAGTCAACCTTTATCAGGGTATTGACTGTCACAATTTCTTGCCCATCCTTGCGCAAAGACTCAGCGCACGAAGCGAACTTGACGACGAACCAAATGTCGGTGCCAGTACCATATTACCTACACTTCTTACAGAAGAGCAAGAGGCGTTAGCGACGATCGCAGATGCTTATGTCCAGCAAGTCGTAGATGCATTCCCGAAAAATGACCTTTGGTTTGGTAGGGAGGAAGAGATTCGCGCGTTGACGAATTCCACTGCTCAGTTGATCTCAATTAGTGGCATGGGGGGGCAGGGGAAGTCAGCTCTAGCTAGTACCTTCATGAACCTTTATAGGTCTGCTGCGGGCACTGATGTCATCATGGACTGGCGCGACTGTCGAGAACAGTCGAGTACTATCCACCAGGCGGTCGCCGGCGCGCTCGTAAGGATCGGCGGCGGTGCCTTAGAGACGCTCACCAGCATGTCTTTTTCGGCCCTGTCCTCACATTTCGCGGCACGAGTTGCAAAAGTCAATTCGATAATTGTATTCGACAATATTGATCAATATGTAGATCTTGAAACAGGAAGCCCGTTAGACCAGCTTGCAATCCTGATCGAAAACCTGATCGCTGTTGCCCCATTGGGGAAAGTCCTGTTTACTTCTCGGCCACGAATTTATTTTGAGGACGTTAAATTTCAGGAGATTCAGCTCACCGGCCTGAATGACGCCGCAAGTAAAGCACTGTTCGAGAGGCGTAGCTGCAGATTACTTACTGATGAGGAATTGGCCGAACTGATGAGCCTCACTCATGGCCATCCGTTATGGATAAGCTTTATAGCCGCGCAGTGCAATGCCACGAGTAAATTGCCTAGCTTACTCCTAGGAGAGATACGATCAGGAAAAGGCAACTTACCTGAGAACACAATGAGGTCTACTTGGAAAGCTCTTTCGGGAAAAGGCCAGCAGTTATTGCGAGTGCTAGCTGAACTGGAGCGCCCGGAAAAGCTACAAGACTTAGATGGGTTGGCTGGTATGCGCTGGAATCAGCTACAGAAAGGTTTCACTAACCTTGATAAAATGAATTTGATAGTTCATAAGCAGCAGGAGAACGGCAATGATCTAATTGACTTGCATCCATTAGTACGCTCGTTCGTCCGACGCGAATTCCCAAAAAAAGATCGACAGTCCTTCATTGGGGAAGCTCTTTCTTTCATTCAGAGCCGTTTGGATCGATTTAGTAAGCTGACTGGTGTCGATATACCATTTGAAGTCTTGGATATTTGGTTGCATAAAATTGAGCTTCATGTAAATCAACAGGATTTCCCCGTTGCAATTGAGACACTAAATCGTGTGCATACTCAACTTGAAGCGCGAGGCCTTCACGAGGATTTCTTGCGTCTAAGCAAGAGAATAATGCAGGAAATCGATTGGTCGTACGCAATCTTCACATACACAAAGTTCGACTCTTTTGTTGCCGAATCTATGCACGTTATGGTAGCACTTGACGGACAAACAAGTACCGAAAAATGGATTAATAAATATGAGTCATCGATATCGGGACGAGGACTTCACTACATCAATTTATGTGAAATCCGTTCATATGTAAATTGGTTCGTACAGAATTTTGAAGACGCGATCCATTGGGCAGAACTGGGTGTTGGGCTAAAGAAGGAAGCAGATGTAAATACTCCCTACGACTGCGCGCATACCTTAGCACTTGCTCGGCGGGACTCTGGGCGCCCAGATGAAGCACTGGAATACTTCCTTTACGGAGAAAATCTCGAGGAATGCCTTCGAGAGAATATCGAATCGCAGCGCGACGGCGTGTATTATGGAAACATCGGAAGATGCTTGTTTTTGATGGGCAGTATGAACGACGCCTTACTAGCCTATAAAAAAGTCGCTCAGCTATTTGAGAGCAACGGCACAGACTTCTTAAATCAAGGATTTATTCGTTTCTGGGTGGGACAAGTCATGCATAATCTAACTCGTGTAGAAGATGCATTGTTCTTCTATCTAGCAGCCGTGCGAAAGTGGGAAGCAGTTGCTCCGACAAAGGTTGCGGAAGTCCAATCTAAGCTTGACGATTTATTGACGAGCAGACCAGAGTTGGAGACATTGCTAGGAACTCCAGTTTGGAAGGTAGAAAAACGATTTTCTGAATGGAGTCGAGCCGAGACCTCTTAAGAAAGTTATTTACACCCTCCTCCTCAGTGATGAGCGAGAAAAATACGCCGCGTCCTGGCTTTTGCGCCATGGATAAGCGGCGGTCAGTAGGCGCAGTAGTTTTCAAGCTGGATTGCCCCTTCGGAAATCGTGGCTCCCAATCCAACAGCGTTGTCCCTCCGCTATAGGGCGAATACAGTCTGTCGTGGGGCGTGCTGGATTTCCCCCCGGCATTCTGCCATGCTAGTCTGAACGGCCGGGGTCGGCCATTTGCGGCCATTTGCGGTCATTTGCGGTCATTTGCTTATTCCACGAAGCCGGTATTTTTCTTACAAATTCTTCATAGCCATGCATATCGTGGAGCTGACACAAGCTGGCTTGGCACGTGCCAAAGCGGAAGGCAAGGTTCTGGGCAGGCCAGCTAAAACAACTCCTGCGCACAAAAAAGCTATAATTGAAGGTTTCGCGGGCGGCCAGAGCATAAGTGACTTATCACGCCTCTACGCTGTTTCAAGGTCAACGAACCTAACGGTGGTGAAACCGGCACCGAGCAAGCAATAAATTTAGCGATCTTGTGACAAAATTTTCTCCCATTGATCACTCCAATAAATCGGCATAATTTATCAATGAATCGGAAATATTTATGGAAAATCGTATAAAAGTAGAGGACTTACCCGAATTCGATACAGCCCGCCATCTTGCAAACGAGTTGGCAGTTTTTTCTTATCTAACCGACATATTGGATTCAAACAATGCAACTTTGCTGGCTTCTGCCCTCAGTGATATTTTCCGTGCTCATGGCATAAGCGAGATTTCTGAGACGGCAGGAATTACTCGTAAAGCGCTGTATGAGGCATTGGGCAAGAGCAAATCCTCACGTTCCGAAACGATAAGCCGCGTCTGCGCTGCTCTCGGGATTCGCTTGGCGGAAAATACGGAAAAAAGCCAAGGCTGCATGAAAAAGTAAAATCATTACACAGCTCTCTGCCTGTAATTTAGACATGTATCTTCCCCCTAAGGGGGGGAGAGCCAAGTCACCCCCACTCCATCTGTACTTTGACTAATTCAAATCTCAAAAAAATTACTTATACAAAAAAATTGAACTGCCAATCACCTTCTCTGCCACCATTTCTTACGCGGTTGAAGGAAAACGGGAATTTTATAGTTTTCGACGGCCGCCATTGCCTCCGGTTTAACCTCACGCTCCAGATAAACAGGCTCTCCTTTTTTAGCAGAAAGTCGAGCAAAGTACTCATTCGTTTTTTTCATCGAACACCGAAAAATTACCGCCCGCCCGGCTGTGCTGGCATGTATACAATAGCCAGAAGAATGCAATCGCGGCTTCGTTATATCTAGATCTTTCTGATCGTTCAATGCACCGATGCAGTGCGCTTCTGGGCATACGTAGCAACCATGATGGTGATGTTCGCAAAACTCACGCGGCGCGCGGTCTGATGGCCGCTTTTCCCACCATTTCAACAAACACCATTTAATGGCCGGCCACAGATAATTGGTCACTTGATTCCCCATCTTAGATATCGCTTTGTCTTTCTACGCCTGGAAGGTAGCACTAGCGCCTCATGGCCTGACCTCTATGGGCGATGATACAGTCCTATCAGGCGCTCAAGCTCAGTGTTAACGGCTGTGCGGACAATACGCTGTTTGCTCATCCTGGGAATGTTATCAATCACCCAGTTCATTTTGGCAGTTACCTCAGGCGGCATCTTGTACAAGAGATTGGTTTCTGCTGCCAAACCGGTCAAATCTCCCCAAGGTACCACGCCGGAGCCTGAGGTATGCCCATAGGCCGCATCAATTGGGACTCCTTGTTCCTCGCTGGATGCATCAAGGACGGTGCCTAAATTTTCTGAGGGTTGCTTTTCACAAAAATAATCGTTCAGCATGCCGGCGAGAGCTTGCAATAACGCGTCTGCACTTTGGAGATTTTCACTGCTCATTTCGTATTCCTTATTCAACCCGCCTACGTTGATCTTGATTTGCTGTGCAAAGAGGCGGGAACATAGGCAAAGCAACCAGATGGGGAAGATTACCCGTGGCGCGCGGGGGATGATACCGCGAACATCTTCGGATGCCAATATCTTCCCCACATGCCAAAGAAGCCAGTCTCATTGCTTTTGGCGAAGCCGTGCGCTCTACTCGCATGAACATTGGGGTCTCGCAAGAGGAACTGGCTCATCGAAGCGGCGTTGACAGGTCTTATTTGGGTGCGATAGAACGGGGGGAACAGAATCCTGGACTACTCCATTTGACACGCATTGCCGAAGCACTTGGCGTAGCGCTATCCGACTTGATGGCAAAGGCCAAGCTGTAGTGATATAGTGCAGCAGCGCTCTCTGAGTAGGGCGTCAGATGGGTAGCATGTTGGTATGACGGTATATTTGACGGTACAAGCGAAAGAAATTTTGCCAAGATCGTGGATACATGAAGGTTAGCGGATATTTTTCGATTCCGGCTCCCGCACCACAGAACACTTTAGTTGTAGCTGATCAAACCCGCCCATCGCCAGATGCTGCGGGTTTTTTTATGTCAGCGCCCCAGCCTGCGCTCCAGCCCCGCCTTCACTCCATCCCACTCCGTATCAATCATGCTGAAACGCACGGAGTTGCGCTTGCGCCCGTCCGGCATGATGCGCTCGTGGCGCACGATGCCTTCCTGCACCGCGCCCAGGCGCACAATGGCGGCGCGCGACTTGGCGTTCAGCTCGTCGGTGGTGAATTGCACGCGCACGGCCTGCATGGCCTCGAAGGCATGCGTCAGCAGCAGCAATTTTACTTCCGTGTTCACGCCCGAACGCTGCACGGAGGCGGCCAGCCAGGTGTGGCCGATTTCCATCTTGCGGTTGATACGGTCGATCTTCCAGAAGCGCGTGCTGCCGACGATGGCACCCGTGGACTTTTGCACGATGACGAAGGGCATGACCGTGCCGGCGCGCCGCCCTTCCAGGGCCGTGGCGATGTAGGCGGCCATGGTGGCGGGGCCGGGTACCACGGTCACGGTCATGTTCCACAGTTCGCCATCGGCGGCCGCCTGCAGCAGCTGTGGCCCGTGCTCGGCCTGCAACGGCAGCAACTCGACCAGCTGGCCGCGCAGGGCGATCTCCATCGCTTGCTCCATCAATAGCCTAACGGCCGCACGCCAAACAGCACGCCATGCAACCAGAACGCCAGCAGCAGCCACAACACGCAACCCGCGCCGGTGGCGATCAGGGTGCCTGCCATGGTGCCGCCCTGATACGCCACCCCGGCCGCGCGGTCGCGCTGCACGGCGGCATACAGATCAACTGACGACCAGACGAGAAAGCCGCCGAACAGCAGCACGTCGGCCACGTTGCCGTTGGCCAGCAGATGCGCGACGGCCCACAGTTGCGTGCCTAGCAGCATGGGATGGTGCACCCAGGTCTTGATATGGTTGCGCGGCACATTGGCCGCCGCCAGTAAAATCAGCGAGAACAGCATCAGCAGGGCACTGATGTGGCGCAAGCCCATGGGCGGCGTCCACAGCACCTGCGGTTGCTGGCGCGCCAGACCGTAGCCCCAGATGATCAGGCCCAGCCCGGCGAACGCCACGAGGGAATACAGCCCCTTCCAGCGCTTTTCGCCGAGGCGCGCCAGCTGGGCGCTGCGCCAGTCGTCGGCGACGATGCGCATCGAATGCAAGCCCAGGAACAACAACAAACCGAGTATCAGCACCGTCATCGTCCACTCCCCAGTCCATATCCTCTATCCAGCATACGCGGCACCATGGCCGCTGCCTTCCGCGCAGATCAACGTTCTTCGCGATAGTAGTCGCAACCCTCGAACGTGGTGCGCAGCGCCTGCTGCAGCTGGGCATAGCGCTCGGGCGTCAAATTGAAACGCACGTCGATCTGGCCGTCGTCATCCATCTGCATGGCAGCCTCGGCATCCATCTGCACGGACAGGCGGTTCGGATGCAGGATCACGGCGTGCATGTGGCCATACCAGGCAAATTCCTGGCCGCAGTATTCGATATACGGCTCGTCCATGCCCATGGCCACGTCCTGCTCGTCATACTCGTCGGCGCGCTGCAGCATCAGGTAGACGGGCTCGCCTTTGCCGGCTGGCGCGGCCAGGGTGGTGATCAGGGCGTCGTCTTCATTGATAACGGACAACTCGGTGGCGGTAAATCCTGCGGACATGGCG
The DNA here is from genome assembly GCF_002735685.1 of Janthinobacterium sp. BJB301. Classification (NCBI taxonomy): domain Bacteria; kingdom Pseudomonadati; phylum Pseudomonadota; class Betaproteobacteria; order Burkholderiales; family Oxalobacteraceae; genus Janthinobacterium; species Janthinobacterium sp. BJB301. The sequence continues at coordinate 1,032,907 of NZ_PDZJ01000002.1, forward strand.
TGCTTTCAACAATTCAAGGGATGCCGCCACCATAGCGCAAAAGCGGCATGGGCAACATAGCGCGCGGCGAAAAAAGCCTGCCGTCACGAAAATCCATCGCCGCCTATAATTACCGCTCCAAACTATTTCTACAGGAGACCGCCTTGACCGCAGCATCGCCCTACACCATCCGCCTGGCCATTCCCGCCAGCGCCACCTACCAGCACCTGCGCGTCGCCGCCGGCCTGAGCGCGAAAACCACGGAGGCGGCCGCCAGGGGCTTGCCGAATTCCCTGTTTGCCGTGCAAGTGCTGCATGGCGACGAGGTGGTGGGCATGGGCCGCATCATCGGCGATGGCGGCTGCTTCTTCCAGGTGGTCGATATCGCCGTGCTGCCGGCCCACCAGGGCAAGGGCTTGGGCAAGCTGATCATGCGCGAAATCCGCCAGTTCATCGATAGCGACGTGCCGGAAAGCGCGTATGTCAGCCTGATCGCCGATGGCCAGGCGCAAGACCTGTACGCGCAATTCGGTTTCAAGCACACGGCGCCCGCCTCGGTCGGCATGGCGCTGAAGCGCTAGGCGCCCGATGCCGGCCTGGCTCGTATGCAGCATCGCATTCGCGCTGCTGTTGAGCGCTGCCGCCTGGCAGGCCGAGCGCACGCTGCAGCGGCGCGGGCGCACGACACGCTGGCTGTGGCTGGCGGCCATCGCCGCGTCCGTCCTCCTGCCCCTGGCGTGGCTGCCCGGCGTGCTGGCGGCCATGCCGGCGGAACAGGCGCAGCTGAAACTGGGCTGGTTCATGCTATCGAGCGGCATGCTGCTGCTGTTGGCGCTGCGCAGCGTCTGGCTGCTGTCGCACCAGCGGCGCTGGCAAAAAGCCACCTTGCTGGGCACGCCCGTCTTCCTGAGCGGCGGCATCGGTCCCTGCGTGGCGGGGCTGCTGCGGCCCCGCATCGTGATGCCCGTCTGGCTGCAACTGATTCCGCCGCCACAGCAGGCGCTGCTGCTGGCGCACGCAAAATGCCGGCTGGCCGCGCGCGACCCGCTGCTGCTGGCCATGACATACGCCTTGATCGTGCTCATGCCGTGGAACCTGCCCCTGTGGTGGCAGCTGCACCGGCTGCGCTTTGCCATCGAAGTCGATTGCGACGCGCGCATGCTGGCGCACGGCCACGCGCTGCGCGACTATGCCTTCGTCCTGCGCCGGCACGGCCAGTATTATTCGGGACTGACGGGCGCCTCGCCCATCGTGCTGATCGACCCGCTAGCGCTGCGCCGACGCCGCCATCTGATGGCCAGATTTACCCGGAACCAGGCGGCGAACTTGCTATAGTAGCGGCAACGCCGCGCAATGCGCCCGCGCTCCCGGCTCCCCCATCAGAAATCAGAGAGATACCATGCTTTACCTGCTTGCCATCGTGATCGTCATCGCCCTGCTGTACTACGTCTTCAGTGGCCGCACGCCCGCCAAACCGCTGCACAAGCCGCTCATGTCGGTGCGCCAGTACGTGCCGGCGATTCCTGCGGGCGCACCCGCGCATCACTGGACCGATGAGGGGCGCTTTGCGTCGGAAGTGGAAAACGAATCGATGTACCAGCCCGCCATCGCCAAACTGGCCGGCGAGCATGGTCCCGGCAATGCGGAAGAAAAATGCCTGGCCCTGCTCGTCTGCGACGATGCCAATCCGTTCCAGAACAAGGCCATCGCCGTCTTCATCGATGGCCAGCTGGTCGGCTACCTGTCGCACAACGACGCGCTGCGCCTGCGCCGCAACCTGGGCCGCATGGACCTGGTGGGCCAGCTGACCTCGTGCGACGCCGTCATCCGCGGCGGCGGACTGTGGAATGGCAAGCGCCTGTCGTACGCCGTCTGGCTGGACTTGCAGCCCTACAACTAAAAGCTATCCCGCGCGCGCTTGCCTGACGGCGCGCGTGGCGATAAAGCTGGGCAGATACTTTTCAATTTCAAAGCGCGGGTGGGGATGCATTTCCTCGTGGTATCCCGCCAGCACGAAGCCCGTCGCCAGCTGGCCACCGATCTGGCTATCCAGGCCATGGCCGAAGATCAGTGCCTCGCCCCTCTCCATGCGCGCCGCCAGCGCGTCCGGCGGCATATCCTCCACATCCGAATACGGCAGCACGAAACGGGGCCGTATCAAGCCCTGTTTTGTCCATTGCGGGTCGCGGTCGCCGATGAACACGGCCGGGTTGAAAAAGCTGCTCAAGAGCACGCCGCCGTCCGCCAGCACGCGCGCGCATTCGCGCCACACGGGGGCAATGTCCGGTACGTACTGGTTCGACACGGGATGGACGATGACATCGAAGCTGGCATCGGCAAAGCAGGCCAGGTCGCGCATGTCGCCCTGCACGGTGGCCAGCTGCAAGCCGTCGCGTTCGGCCACCATGCGGTCTTTCGCCAGTTGCTGCTCAGACAGGTCGAAGACGGTCACCTGCGCGCCGGCAGCCGCCAGCACGGGCGCCTGTTGCCCGCCGGCGCCGGCCAGGCACAGGATGCGCTTGCCTTGCACGGCGTCCAGCCAGCCGGCCGGCAGAGGTCCGGGCGTCAGGTGGATTTGCCACTGCCCGGCGCGTGCCGCCGCGATGGTGGCGCTGTCGACGGGCTGCGACCATGGACTGTTCTGTGCAGCCTGGGCATCCCAGGCTTGCTGATTATGCCGCAAGAAGTTGTTACCTAAAGGCATCGTCATCCTTTCAGAAAAAAGCAGAACGCGAATGTAGCATGACACCAGGCACGACGTCGCACTTTGCAAAAAAACCACATAATTCCTGATCGCAACTTCCTAATCAGCACCACCATTCCACGGGCACGGCAAGGTGGGCGGCCTACTTTCGCGCATGGGCACGGCTTGCACGACAGGGAAAATAATTACAATTAAGATATTTGTTTCCTGAAATCTGGTAAGGTAATCCGCATCGATCACCCGCAGTGGCGGCAGGCGCACACGCCAGCGCCAAACGCGTCACCTGTTTGCCTACGATGATACCTGCCAGCGTCCAGCACCTGTTCCACGTTCCCGCCGATCCGGCCCAGCTGCATCACGGCGTGCATGCGCCGGGACTGGTGCTGCTGTCGCTGGTGATCGCCATTTTCACGTCATGGATGGCTTTCCAGATGACGGCGTACAGCCGCGCGCAGGCGAGCATCAGCCGCCGCTTGCACCTGCTGTGCCTGCTGGCCGGCAGCCTGGCCCTGGGCTGCGGCGTGTGGGCCATGCATTTCATCGGCATGCTGGCCTTCGAGCTGGGCACCAGCGTCGCCTACGATCCGGGTCTGACCTTGCTGTCCATCGTGCCCAGCGTGGCGGCCTCGTTCGTCGCCCTGGCCACCATCAGCCGGCGCACCGTCACGGCGCCGCTGCTGCTGCGCAGCGGCTTGCTGGTGGGCCTGGGCATCGGCGCCATGCATTACACGGGCATGCACGCCATGCGCATGGGCTTGTCGCTACGCTACGAACCACTGCTGTTCGCGCTGTCGCTCGCCGTTGCCGTGGCGCTGGCCACCCTGGCCCTGTGGATACGCTTCGGCCTGCGCGGCTGGAGCAGCCGCATAGCCGCAGCGCAGCGCACGCTGATCAGCGCCTGCGTCATGGGTTGCGCGATTACCGGGATGCATTACATGGGCATGCAGGCGGCCCGCTTCGTGGGAACGATTCCCCCAGGCAATGATGCCGATGCCAACCGGCCCATGCTGGTGATCAGCGTGACCCTGCTGACCATCGCCCTGACGATCCTGGTCGCCTCGGCCGTGGGCATCTTGCGCTACCGCGAACTGTTTCGCCACCTGAACCAGAGCGAACACTGGACGCGTTCGCTGCTGACGAGCACGGTCGACGGCGTCATCACCATCGACCGCCACGGCAGCATCGTCGACTTCAACGGCGCCGCCGAGCGCATCCTCGGCTGGCGGTCGGCGGAAATCGTCGGCCGCCATGTCAGCGTGCTGGTCAGCGACGTGCGCCAGTCGGAACAGAACGGCCTGCTGTACTACCTGCGCACGGGCGAAGGCGACGCTTCCCACGCCAGCGAGGAAATCGTCTACCTGCGCAAGGATGGCGCCCCCGTGGCCGTGCAGCGTTCGATGGCCAGCGCGCGCCTGGCCGACCAGGATTTATATGTGCTGTTCATTACGGACATCAGCGAACGGCGCGCCATGCTGGCCGCCCTGCGCGAAAGCGAGCAGCAGTTGCGCTCGCTGATCGGCAATATTCCCGGCATCGCCTTTCGCTGCACCACGGCGGAAAACCAGCCCATGCTGTTCATCAGCGATGGCGTGGAAGCCATCACCGGCTATCCGCCCGCCGACTTTCTCGGCGCCGTGCCGCGCCGCACCATCACGGGCCTGATCGCCAGCGAAGAGCGCGCCTACGTCATCGATGTCTTCAACCACAGCGTCGCCAGCGGCGAGCCCTACCTGCTTGAATACCGGCTGCTGCATGCCGACGGCACGGCGCGCTGGCTGTGGGAGCGGGGCACCGTGGTGCACGATGCGGCAGGCGCCGTACGCTGGGTCGATGGCGTCATCCTCGACATCAGCGAACGGCGGCAAATGGAGGAAGACTTGCGCATGGCCAAGGAAAAAGCGGAGCTGGCGGCCGCCACGCGGGCCAGCTTTGTCGCCAACATGAGCCATGAAATCCGCACGCCGATGAATTCCATCCTCGGTTTCACGGATGTGCTGCTCGACTCGCCACTGGCGCCCGAGCAGCGGCGCCACCTCGATACCGTGCGCCAGTCCGGCCGCTCACTATTGCGCCTGCTCAACGAAGTGCTCGATACGGCCAAGCTGGACAAGGGTGCCATGGCGCTGGAATTGCGCGACTACAGCCTGCTGGCGCTGGTCGATGAACTGGCATCCACGTATGGCATCCATGCACGCGCCAAGGGCTTGCGCATGGAGGTGCAGTACGACCCGCAACTGCCGGCCGTGCTGCATGGCGACGAATTACGCATGCGGCAAGTGCTGGGCAACCTGCTCGACAACGCCATCAAGTTCACGCCCGGCGGCGCCGTCAGCCTGGCGGCGCGCTTCGAGGATGGCCAGTTGCACCTGCTGGTGCAGGACAGCGGCATCGGCATCCCCGCGGAACGGCGCGACGCCATCTTTGAACCGTTCGTGCAAGCGGACGCCTCGACCACGCGGCGCTTTGGCGGCACGGGCCTGGGCACCACCATCAGCCGGCAGCTGGTGACCCTGATGCAGGGGCGCATCTGGGCCGATGCCGCCTTGCCGCACGGCAGCGTGTTCCACGTCATGCTGCCCTTGTTGCCGGCACGCCAGGCGGCGCTGCCCGCCAGCGAACGCCGCAGCGTGCGCCTGCCGCCCCTGCGCGTGCTGGCCGCCGACGACGTGCCGCAAAACCTGGAACTGCTGAGCTTACTATTGGGCAAGCGCGGCCATACGGTGGTGACGGCCGGCGATGGCGCGCAAGCCTTGCAGCTGGCGCAGCAGGACGACTTCGACATTCTGCTGCTGGACTTGCAGATGCCGCGCATGGATGGCCTGGCCGCCACGCAAGCCATCCGTGCCGCCGCCCTGCGCGATGGCCGCCCGCGCGTGCCCGTGATCGCCATGACGGCCAGCGTGCTCGATGCGCACCGCAAGGCGGCGCGGGCGGCCGGCATGGACGGTTTCGCCACCAAGCCCGTCGAGTGGCAGGCGCTGTCGCAGGAAATCGCCCGCGTGCTGGGCCTGGCGGCAGAAACGGGCGACGATGGCGACGAACCGGCGGCGCCCGCTGGCGGACGGGTGCTGCACCATGCGGGCGCCCTGCAGCGCTGGGCCGGCAACGACAGTGCCTACCACGCGGCGCTGGCCCGTTTCGCACGCGAGCATCCCCGCTTGCCGCCTGCCCTGCTGGCCGCCATCGAGGCGCGCGACCACGCGGCGCTCTTGCCGCAGAGTCACCAGCTGCGCGGCGTGGCAGCCAATCTCGGCCTGGAACAGCTGGCCGCCAGCCTGGCGGCGCTGGAGCAATGCTGCGCCAGCCCCGGCTCCGCCACGGCACGGCAGCTCGACGAGATGCTGGGCGCCCTGCTGACGCAATGGCCGGCGGCCGTGGCCGCCATCGCCCGGCTGGCGCCGACTGCATTGCCGGCGGCAACGGCGGCTGCCATCGACGCGCCCGCCGCCCGGCAAGCGGCCAGCTCCCTGCTGCACGCCTTGCGGCGCGGCGAACTCGATGACGCGGCGCAAGCACAGTTGCAGCACGCCATGGGCACGCAAGCGGACGCGCTGGCGCCGCTGCGGCATGCCATCGACGATTTCGATTTCACCCTCGCGCAGTCGCTCCTGCACGACTTGCTGCACACCTTCGCACCGGAGTCCCCATGAATGCACCCGCCAGGCCCGTGATTCTCGTCGTCGACGACGAGGCGGCCAATTTGCAATTGCTGCGCCAGATATTGCAGAACGACTACGCGCTGCTGTTCGCCAAGGATGGCGCGCGGGCACTGGAACTGGCGCAGCAGGAACGCCCGGCCCTGATCCTGCTCGACGTGATGATGCCGGGCATGAGCGGCCACGACGCCTGCCGCCAGCTGAAAGCCGCGCCACTGACGGCCGCCATTCCCGTCATTTTCGTCACGGCCCTGAATGACATGCGCGACGAACTCAGTGGTTTTGAAGCGGGCGCCGTCGATTACATCACCAAGCCGCTCAGTCCCGCCATCGTGCGCGCCCGCGTGCGCACGCACCTGTCGCTGGTGCGCATCGACGAACTGAAGGAAACGCGGCTGCAGATCGTCCAGCGCCTGGGCCTGGCGGCCGAATACAAGGACAATGAAACGGGCCTGCACGTGATCCGCATGAGCCATTACGCGCGCCTGCTGGGCGTGGCCGCCGGCATGGACGAGACCGCCGCTGACGACCTGCTGCACGCGGCGCCCATGCACGACGTGGGCAAGATCGGCATCCCCGACCGCATCCTGCAAAAGCCGGGCAAGCTCGACGCGGATGAATGGGCCATCATGCAGACGCACGCGCGCATCGGCGGCGACATCATCGGCGAACATGCGCAAGGCGGCATGCTGGCGCTGGCGCGCGAGATCGCCCTGTCGCACCATGAAAAATGGGATGGCAGCGGCTACCCGAACGGCTTGGAGGGCGAAGCGATTCCCCTGGCGGGGCGCATCGTCGCCGTGGCCGACGTCTTCGACGCGCTGACCTCGGTGCGCCCGTACAAGCGCGCGTGGTCGGTGCTGGACGCCGTGGGTTATCTGCAAGCGCAACAAGGCAGCCATTTCGATGCGCGGCTGGTCGCGCTGTTTGTGCAGGAACTGCCCGCCATCGACGCCATCCGGCTGCGCTGGGCAGAGAAAGAGGAACACCACGCGCCCGCTTGAAGAATGAACTCCCGCCACGGCCAGCGTTGTTGCGTCACACAGGGAAGTGCCGGACAGATGGCGCCGGCGCCGATGCAGACCACTGGAAAGGCAAGGAGTTCAATGTCATTATGGCTGGCGACGGGCCAGACATTTTGATGCACATCAAATGGATCAGCATTTCCTGGCTGTGGACTTGCGGATGGCCATGGCCCGTGTTTTTTTGACCCACATCAAGCCCAGCATAAGAAAACCGCCCGCCAGCAAGGCAATGCTGGACTTGCCCGTGTTGCCGTTCTAGCCTTGTTGCCATCCTGACTAGCGAATGACAACATGGCCTATAAATCCATCCTCGTCCACGCCGACCTGTCGCGCCATGCGCCGCAGCGCATCGCCATCGCGGCACGGCTGGCGCACGCGCACCAGGCGCACCTGATCGGCGCCGCCATGGCGGGCCTGTCGCGCTTTTACGTGGAAAACAACCGCGGCATGCGCGGCAGCGCCGTGGCGGCGCAGATCAACGCCCTGCATGGGCAGGCGGAACAGGCCCTCGACCAGTTTGAAACGCTGGCGCGCCAGGCCGGCACCGTCTCGCTGGAGCGGCGCCTGATCGAAGACGATGAGGATGGCGGCATGGCCGTCAGCGCCCGCTACAGCGACTTGACGGTGCTGAGCCAGCACGACGACAGCGAAGCGCTGCCCGGCGCCATGAGCGACCTGGTGCCCTACGTGATGCTGAACGCGGCCCGTCCCGTGCTGATCGTGCCGCGCAGCGGCAAGTTCACGCAGATCGACAACACCGTCGTGGTGGCCTGGGATGGCAGCATGGAAGCGACGCGCGCCATCGGCCACGCCCTGCCCCTCTTGCGCGCGGCGCGCCTGGTGGTGCTGGCCCTGCTGCACCCGCCGGCCGGCCATGCACAGCCGGCCCGCCATCCGGGCGCCGACATCGCCGCCTACCTGAGCCGCCATGGCGTGCCCGTCGAAGTGCGTCCTGCCATCGCCACGGGCGACATCGGCGCGGCGCTGCTGGCCATGGCCGCCGAAGTGCATGCGGACCTGCTGGTGATGGGCGGCTACGGCCACGCGCGCTTCCGCGAAATTTTACTCGGCGGCGTGACGGAAACGATCTTGCGCCAGATGACCTTGCCCGTGCTGATGGCGCACTGAAACCAAGCGCGCTCCATGTCGTTGCACAATGGATATACTTGCCTGTTTATCCATATCAAAGCAATGTACATGAACCAACAACTCGTCAATTGGGGCAATAGCCTGGCGCCATTCGGCGGCGAACTGCTGTGGACCGCCCTGCCGTGGATGCTGCTGTGCAGCGCGGCCGGCTTCGTGCTGGCGCTCGGCATCTGCTACCAGCTGGCCAGAAAATGCCTGCTGGTGCGCCGTCCCCGCGCCTGGCATGTGGCCGCCAAGCTCAGCTATGTGCTGATCCTGCTCGCGCTGCCGCTCCTCGGTGCCGGCTTTGGCGCCGTGCACAGCGTGCACCGCGTGGTCAACCAGGCCCTCGAGCGCGACTTGCAGCCCGTGGTCGAAGCACAGATGCCGGCGCTGCGCGTCTACCTGGAACAGCAGGTCAAGCTGATCGCCCCGGGCCAGCCCATCAGCGTGCGCAGCCTGCTGGAACCATTCGTGCAAGGCATGTATTACCAGCCCACATCCAGCAGCTACTGGGAACGCAGCAAGGCGCGCTGGATCAATGAATTCATTCTGCGCCGCGGCAGCGTGCTGCTGACGCAGGTGCTGCAGGAACAGCTGATCGCCAGGGTCGGCCTGCTCGGCGAAGCGCTCAAGGGCGCCAACTTCCGTGGCCAGGCGACGGGCGAACTGGCCGCGCTGGGCACCGATCTGGCCGTGCGCCTGACCACCGACGTGGCGCGCCATGCCGACTTCAGCAAACTCGACAAGTCAGTGCCGATGATTTTCATCGACGCCATCAAACGGCAAGCCGGCGCCTATTTCAATTCGCTCAAGATCACGCTAGGCCTGTTCGCGCTGGCGGCGCTGCTGCTGGTATGGGGCGAGATCATGCTGTACCGCCATTACTACCTGCGCCGCCATCCGCCCGCCGCAGCCCTGCCCGTGCCGCCCATGTAAAAAAAGCCGCGCCTCCTTGCGGATGGCGCGGCTTTCAGGCGGCAGCTAAAAGCTTAGGCTTTGCGTTGCGCTACCGCGTCAACGACGCACAGCGCCGTCATGTTGACGATACGGCGCACGGTGGCCGATGGCGTCAGGATGTGCACGGGCTTGGCGCAGCCGAGCAGGATCGGCCCCACGGCGATGCCGTTGCCGGCCGCCGTCTTCACCAGGTTGTAGGCGATGTTGGCCGATTCGATGTTCGGCATGACGAGCAGGTTGGCGTCGTTCTTCAGTGCCGAATTAGGCATGATTTTTTGACGCAGCTTGCTGTCCAGGGCCGTATCGCCGTGCATTTCGCCGTCGATTTCCAGGTCCGGCGCGCGTTCCTTGATGATGGCCAGGGCGGCGCGCATCTTTTGCGCCGAAGCGCTGTCGCTGGAACCGAAATTCGAGTGCGACAGCAGGGCCGCGCGTGGCGACAGGCCGAAACGGGTCATCTCTTCGGCGGCCATGATGGTGATCTCGGCCAATTGCTCGGCGTCCGGGTTTTCATTGACGTGCGTGTCGACCATCACCAGCTGGCGTTCCGGCATGATCAGGACGTTCATGGCGGCATACACGTTGCTGCCGGCGCGCTTGCCCAGCACCTGGTCGATGTATTTCAGGTGCAGCTGGGTGGTGCCGAAGGTGCCGCAGATCATGCCGTCGGCGTCGCCCTTGTGGATCATCATCGAACCGATCAGGGTGTGGCGGCGGCGCATTTCCAGCTTCGCGTATTCCTCGGTGACGCCCTTGCGGCTCGTCATCGCGTAATACGTGTTCCAGTAATCGCGATAGCGCTCGTCGAAGTCCGGGTTGATGACGTCGAAGTCGACGCCCTGCTTCAGGCGCAGGCCGAACTTCTGGATGCGCGCTTCGAGCACGGGCGGACGGCCGACCAGGATAGGACGCGCCAGTTTTTCATCGACCACCACTTGCACGGCGCGCAGCACGCGCTCTTCTTCGCCTTCGGCGTAGACGATGCGTTTGAGTTCGGCCGGCGTGGATTTGGCCATCAGGAACAGCGGCTTCATGAAGGTACCGCTGCGGTAGACGAATTGCTGCAGGCTGTCCGCGTACGCTTGCAAGTCCTTGATCGGACGCGTGGCGACGCCGGAATCCTCGGCCGCCTTGGCCACCGCTGGCGCGATCTTGATCAGCAAACGCGGATCGAACGGCATCGGGATCAGGTATTCAGGACCGAACGACAGGTTGCTGATGCCATAGGTGGTCGCGACGATGTCCGACTGCTCGGCATGCGCCAGGTCGGCGATCGCGTGCACGACGGCGATTTCCATTTCGCGCGTGATCGTCGTCGCGCCGCAATCGAGGGCGCCGCGGAAGATGTACGGGAAGCACAGCACGTTGTTGACCTGGTTCGGATAGTCCGAACGGCCCGTGGCGATGATGGCGTCGCTGCGCACGGCCTTGACTTCTTCCGGCAGGATTTCCGGGTTCGGGTTGGCCAGCGCCAGGATCAATGGATTCGGCGCCATCTTGCGCACCATGTCCTGTTTCAGCACGCCGCCGGCGGAGACGCCGAGGAAAATGTCGGCATCCGGGATGATCTCGCCCAAGGTGCGCAGCGGCGTATCTTGCGCGAAGCGTTCCTTGTCCGGGTCCATCAGTTCCGTGCGGCCCTTGTAGACGACACCGGCCAGGTCGGTGACGTAAATATTTTTCAGCGGGAAGCCCAGATCGACGATCAGGTCCAGGCAGGCCAGCGCCGCGGCGCCAGCGCCCGACACGACCAGCTTGCAGTCTTCGATTTTCTTGCCGACGGCTTTCAGGCCGTTCAGGATGGCCGCGCCGACGATGATGGCGGTGCCGTGCTGGTCGTCATGGAAGACGGGAATCTTCATGCGGTCGCGCAGCTGGCGCTCGATGTAGAAGCATTCGGGGGCCTTGATGTCTTCCAGGTTCACGCCGCCGAAGGTCGGTTCCAGCGAAGCGATGATGTCGACCAGCTTGTCCGGGTCCATCTCGTTGATTTCGATGTCGAAGACGTCGATGCCGGCGAATTTCTTGAACAGCACGCCCTTGCCTTCCATCACCGGCTTGGCGGCCAGCGGGCCGATATTGCCCAGTCCCAGCACGGCCGTGCCGTTGGTGATGACGGCCACCAGGTTGCCGCGCGCCGTATATTTATAGGCATTCGCCGGATCGATGACGATTTCTTCGCACGGTGCCGCCACGCCTGGCGAGTAGGCCAGTGCCAGGTCGCGCTGATTGGTCAGTTGTTTGGTCGGCGTCACGCTGATTTTGCCGGGGCGCGGGCACTCGTGATACTCGAGTGCGGCCAAGCGCAATTGTTGACGCAATTCTTCTTTTTTATCAGATGACGAATCCATGCTGTGCTGCCTTCCTGTTTGGTCGATCGGGTGTTCCGGATTTTATCAGACCGATTCTTTCAATTAGCTAGGTATTTTCCGCTAGCCACAGTCTGATATCACGAAAACGCATAACCTAGCATTGTAAGGCCGTCCGGCGGCACAAACGTCCTGAACAGGAAAAACTATCAAATTTTAGATTTCAATTAGTTTTTGCGATGGAACATCGGCGGCGCGCCACAGCGGCAGCGCGGCGACGGCGCGCTCGATATCGCCCATGTCATCCGCGCCCAGGCTGCTGTCGAACGGCGCGGACAAAATGCTGCGCATCAGCGCCAGGCGCGTCGTCGCCTGCTGCGCGTCGATGAAACGCGTCGTCTCCGCGCAATACTGCGCGCGGCGCTGGGCATCGGCGCCATCATCGTCGCCGTCGGGATAATAATGGCGGCCGATGTGATGCAGCGACTGCAGCAGGAATTCGATCTCGCGCAGGATGCGCAGCGCATCCTCGCCGGACAGCACGATGCGGCGGTTGGCGGGCAGCAGGGAGGGCGGCGTGGCTGGACTATTCAAAATTTTCTTCGATCAAGAAGGCATAGTCGTCATCGATCAGCATTTGCAGATAAGCGTCGAAGCTGTCGGCGATGACCTTGTAGTTGTCGGGGTCGTGCAGGAAGCGCACGATCTGTCCAACCTTGCCGGACGCCGTGGGCGTGAAATCGACATACAGCCGCGAAGAACCGCCATTGTTCATGCAATGCGAAAAACACAGGCGCTGGCCCTGCTTGAGGCCGGCGTCGATGCGGACGTCGACGATGCCGGGATCCTGTTCCAGGTAATGGCCATAGATATCGGCGATGCTGCGCTGGTTCGCTAGCCCGTCCTGCAGAATCTGTTCGACGGAACTCAGGTAATACGGATACTCGAACACGTCCGAGCCCAGCATGTACACCAGCACCGTGCCGCCGGCATACTCCTGATAATAGGTGCCGTTGTACGTGCCCAGCAAGCGCAGCAGGCTGTCCGGGCACAGCGGATACGTCTGGCGCAAGCTGGCCAGTTGTGCCGCGCTGGCGCCGCTGGCCATCGCCAGGTCCACGAACGGTTCTGGTGGCAAGGCATTGAGTACGCCTTCGAGGTAGCGGTCGACGATATCCATACGTGGCTGGTTCCTGATTTGACGGGTGGGCGCAATATAGCAGCTCAGGATACGCGGCTGGCGCACGGCTGGACCAGTGTCCCGCCCGGCGCGAAGCGCACCGCGATCAGCAGCAGGAGCACGACGCCGCCGGCCATCACCATCCACGCCTGGGCCAGGCTGGACGAGTGCTGGCGGATCAGGCCGGCGATGAAGGGCATGCTGCTGGCGATGATGTAGCCGCCGCCCTGCACAAAGCCCAGCAGCGCGCCGGCGCCGGCCGGGTCACGCACGTGGTCCATGCTGACGATCAGCGACAGGGGAAACAGGGAGCCGATGCCGCAGCCCAGTAATATCACGGCGGGCAGCGCCAGTTGCGCAGGCGCCACGATCAGGCAAGCCAGGCCGGCCAGCACGGACAACAATACGGCCAGCAACAGGATGCGGCGGTCGGGGAAGCGGTGGATGATGCTGGAAATCACCAGCCCCGCCAGCACTTCCACCAGGGTCAGGCCGCCGAGCAGCAAGCCGCTGTCGGCCGCGCTCCAGCCCAGCTCCGTATAGAACGGCGGCAGCCAGGCCAGCACCAGGGTGTACGCACCCGTGCCGATGCCAAAGAACACCATCAGCAGCCAGGCACGGCCACTGCCCACGGGCAGGCTGGCGCCCGCGCCGCCGGACACCTCCACGCGCGCGGCCGATGCGCGGCGCCACAGCAGCGCGGCGGCCACGGCAGGCAGCGCCCACAGGGCCAGCAACGCATTCCAGCCCCAGCTTTGCGCCAACGGTGAAGCGGACGCGGCTGCAATGGCCGCCCCGCCCATGATGCCCGTCGTATAAAAGCCCATCAGCTGGCCTGCCCGCTCGGGGAAATGGCGCTTGATGAAGGCCGGCAGCAGCGCCTGCACCAGCGCGATGCCCAGGCCGCCCAAGGCCGCCGTGGCGATCAGGCCGCCGCTGCCATGCAAGGGCCAGCGCAGCGCGCAGGCGGCAGCGATGATGGCGATGCCGAGACCGATGCCGCGCGCCACGCCCAGCCGGCGCTGCAGCTGCGCGCCCGCCAGCGCGCACACGCCCATGGCGAACACGGGCACGGTGGTCAGCAAGCCCGCGTCGGCATTGCTGATGCCCGTGCTGGCCTGGATACTGTCAAGCAAGGGGCCGATGGCCGCCAGGATGGGCCGCAGATTCAGGCCCAGCAGGATGATGGCGGCCACCAGCAGGGCCGAAGACATTGAAGAAGAAAGGGGAGCGGCAGGTCGTGCGGAGGGCATGGGATAGTCCTTGCCTCGCTGGGAGGCACATGGTTTAATGCGTCATCAGAATATGACTCGATGAAAAGTATCTTAACATAAAGATAGAAATCTATCTTGAGGTCGAGATAGATGGTCCCAAGATACAAGGATACCCATGACAGATGCCCCGCAAGAACACACGCGCGCACAATTTGCCGCAGCACAATGGCAGCGCGAACTGCCGCAGATGGATACCCGCGCCATGCAACTGGTGGGCCAGCTGGGCACGGTGGCGCAGCTGATGGCGCGCGACTGGCTCAATCCGCTGTTCGCCGAACACGGCTTGCAACCGGGCGAATTCGACGTGCTGGCCACCTTGCGCCGCTCGGGCGCGCCCTACAGCCTGATGCCGACGGCCCTGTACGAAGCGGCCATGCTGTCCTCGGGCGGCATGACCAACCGCATCGACCGGCTGGAAGCGGCCGGCCTGATCGAACGCCAGAAGCATCCGACGGACCGGCGCGGCGTGCTGGTGGCCCTGACACAAAGGGGATTGGAACTGATTGAAAAGCTGGTGCTGCTGCACGTGGAGAACGAGCGCGCCATGCTCTCGGCTTTGAATTCGGACGAGCAGCGCCAGCTCGACCAGTTGCTGGCCAAGCTGCTGCACGGCATGGCGCAGGCGAAGAAAATTTAGGCGAGCAGACGCGCCAGTTCGCGCAGCGCCGCATGGCCGCGCCGGGCTTTGCGCTGCAATTCTTCCGGCGCACAGTGTCCATACAGGGCCTGGACGTGGCCCTCGCTGGCGGCGCGCAGGTCGAGTTCGCCCGCACCGGGATCGGGCAACTTCCCCTCGACAAGGGTCAGGAAATAATGGCGGGGCGCGCCATGCAGGTTGGTCGCGAACTGCAGCACCAGGCCGCTGTCGAACAGCAGCGCACCGCTGCACGCCCCTGTCTCCAGCAGCAGGCGATACGGCGGCAAGGGCCGCCGCACCGCGCGCAGCACGCTGGCCAGGCGTACTTGATAACCGAGTTCCAATCCATTCGCATGCAAGCGGCCGCCTTGCAGATACACCTTGAACGATGTTTGCACGGCCCGGCTGGCGCGGCGGAACCAGCGCTCATCCTCATACAGGCACAGCTGGCCGCCATCGCACAGCTCGTAAAATCCGCGCGCCAGCAGTTCCGGCGCCGTGAACGTGGCCAGGCCGACGGTCTGCGGCTCGCGCAGCCAGCCATCGTCAAGATAGGATTGCATCAGGGCGTGGATATCGTGGAAGGGCATAGGGGCAAGATCGGCGGTGGCAAAGGCCTGTATTGTAGGCCAGCCTATAATAGCCGGGCCACACCATCATTCAACGAACAGACCACGCCATGGCCCCACACGACGCGCTTTCCGAATTCGACCTGATCAAACAATATTTCGTGCGCCAGCGTCCCGGCCGCGCCACCCTGGGCATCGGCGACGATTGCGCGCTGATTACGCCCGGTGCCGGCAAGCAGATCGCCATCTCGTCGGACATGCTGGTCGAGGACCGGCACTTCTTTGCCGGCGCCGACGCCCGCATGCTCGGTCACAAAAGCCTGGCCGTGAACCTGTCCGACCTGGCCGCCATGGGCGCGCGTCCCGTAGCCTTTACCCTGGCCCTGGCCCTGCCGCAAGCCGAGCGCGCCTGGCTGGCCGGCTTTGCCGAAGGCTTGTTTGCGCTGGCAGACGCATTCGGCTGCGAATTGATCGGCGGCGACACCACCAAGGGCCCTTTGAATATCTGCATCACCGTGTTTGGCGAACTGGCGCCGGGCCAGGCCCTGCGCCGCGGCGCGGCCGTGGCGGGCGACGATATCTGGGTCAGCGGCACCCTGGGCGACGCGCGCCTGGCGCTGGCCGGCTACCGCATGGAGCAGGAACTGGCGCCATCCGACCTGCTGACAGCAAGCGCACGCATGCACACGCCGACGCCGCGCGTGGCGCTCGGTTGCGCCCTGGCCGAAGCGGGCCTCGCGCATGCGGCCATCGACATCTCGGACGGCCTGGTGGGTGACCTCGGCCACATATTGAAAGCGTCGCAGGTGGGCGCCACCCTCGACGTCGACGCCCTGCCGGCCGGCCCCGTGCTGGCGCAACAGGCAACCATCGTGCGCCGCCGCTACACGGCCGCCGGCGGCGACGACTATGAACTGTGCTTCACGGCGCCGGCGTCCTCGCGCGACGCCATCGCCGCCCTGGCGGCAAGCTGCGGCACACCCGTCACGCGCGTGGGCAGCATCGAGGCGCAGGCGGGCTTGCGGCTGGTGGATGCGGCCGGGCAGCCGCTCGATTTGGCGCTGAATTCTTTCGACCACTTCAGCGAATAAAAATAAGGAATCCGCCGAATCAGCGCACCGCCATCCGCGCCAGCCCCGGCTGGTTCACCATCCAGTAGTGCTGGAAGGCCAGGCGGATGTTGTCGCGCAACTGGGTGTCGTCCCACGGTTTCGTATAGAAACGGTAGATGGCGCCCCGGTTGATCGAGTCGAGCACGGCTTCGAGGCCCGTGTAGCCGGACAGGATGATGCGGATGGTTTCCGGGTACAGCTCTTTTACTTTACTGAGGAATTCCGTGCCGCTCATGCTGGGCATGCGCTGGTCGCAGACGATCACGTGCACCCTGTGCAGGGCCAGCATTTCAAACCCTTCGGCCGGCGTGCTGGCCGTGAGAATCTGGTAGCCTTCGGGACGGAACAAACGGTGCAGGGACGACAGCACGTTGACGTCGTCGTCGACGATGAGCAGGGTTTGCGCGGGCTGCGCGGCCGGGTCGTGGCCGGGCGGCAGGCCGGCGCCGGCAACGATCATCTGCCCCAGTTCCAGCGCCGGCAGGGCGCGGCTGAAATAAAAGCCCTGGATTTCATCGCAGCGGTTGCGCCGCAGGTATTCCAGCTGCGGGCGCGATTCCACGCCCTCGGCCACCACGCTCAGTTTCAGGCTGTGCGCCATGCTGACGATGGCCAGCGCGATGGCCGCGTCGTTCGGATTGCTGGTGATGTTGCGCACGAAGGCGATGTCGATTTTCAGCTTGTCGATGGGGAAGCGCTGCAGATACGCGAGGCTCGAGTAACCGGTGCCGAAATCGTCGATAGCCACCTTCACGCCGATTTTCTTCAGCTTGCCCAGCACGACGATGGTGCGCTCGGCGTTCGACATCAGCGCCGTTTCCGTCAGTTCCAGTTCCAGCAATTCCGGCGCCACGCCATGCTGCGCCAGCGCGCGCGTCACTTCGCCTTCCAGGTCGCCTTCGGCAAACTGGCGGCTCGACACATTCACGGCCACATGCACGGGCCCCACTTCGCTGTCGCGCCACTCGGCGATCTGGCGGCAGGCCGCCTGGATCACCCAGGCGCCGACGCGCACGATCAGGCCCGTGTCTTCCAGCACCGGGACGAATTCGGCCGGCGCCACCAGGCCGTAGCCGGGACGGCGCCAGCGCAGCAGCGCTTCCACGCCGCTGATGCGGCCCGTGCGCAAATCCACCTTGGGCTGGTAGTACAGGATGAACTGCTCGTGTTCGAGCGCATGGCGCAGCGCCAGTTCCAGATCCAGGCGCGCCAGCACCTGCACGTTCATGCCGGCCGTGAAAAAGCGGTAGCCGTCGCGGCCCGCCTGCTTGGCGCCGCCCATGGCCGTATTCGCGTATTTGATGAGGGTTTCCGGGTCGGTGGCGTCGTCCGGGTACATGGCGATGCCGATGCTGGCCGTCAGGGTGGCCGCATGGCCGCGCAAGTCGAACGGCGCGCGCAAGGCTTCGCGCACCTGGTTCGCCACGGCCACGGCTTCCTGCTGGTTGCGGCTCATGGTGAGTATCAGCGCGAATTCGTCGTTGCCCAGGCGCCCCACGGTGTCGCGCAGGCGCACGCATTCGACCAGGCGGTTGCTGAACTGGCGCAGCAGTTCGTCGCCCAGCGCCGCGCCCAGGGTGTCGTTGATGCTTTTAAAACGGTCGAGCGCGATGAACAGCACCACGATGCGCCAGCTTTTTTCCTGCGCCAGTTCGACGGCCTGAGCCAGGGTCTGGTAAAACAGGCTGCGGTTCGGCAGCCCCGTCAAGCCATCGTAATGGGCCAGGTGCTTCAGGCGCTCCTGCGCCTGGCGCCGTTCGCTGATGTCGCGCGCCACGGCGATCAGCAGCAGGCCGCCCGCACCCTGCCCGCCCGCCACGGGCGCCTGCGCATACCAGTGCCAGCCCAGCTCCACCGGCACCAGGCTCAGGTCGCGCCGCACCAGTTCGCATTCCGTCACTTCCGTGGCCAGGTGGGCCGGGCCGCCCGGCAGCGCGGCCAGCGGCGGGGCCGGCGGCGACGGCAGCAAGGTGCCGGGCGCCAGCGCCAGCAGTTCGGCGCGCGCATAGCCGAGCAGGCGGCATGCGCCATCGTTGACGTCGACCAGGGTCATGCCCAGCACGTCGACGAGGAAGATGGCGTCGGTGGTGGCGTCCATGGCGCCGCGAAAGCGCTGCAGTTCCGCCGTGCGCTGGCCCACCGTGCGTTCGAGCAGGGTATTGTAGTGGCGCGCGGCGCGGTGCAGCAGCCGCACTTCGAGCATGTTGCGGATGCGCGTGAGCACTTCGAGCGCGTCAAACGGCTTGCTGATGAAGTCGCGCGCCCCCGCTTCCAGCGCGGCCAGCTTGGCGTCCGGGTCGGCGGCGATCACCAGCACGGGCAAATAGCCTTCCAGTTCCAGCGGACGCAAGGCATCCATCACGTCGTAGCCGCTCATGCCGGGCATCACCAGGTCGAGGATGATCAGGTCGAACTGGTGGCGCTGGTGCAGGCCGGCCACGGCGCGCGCGTCGAGGGTGCTGGTGATGGCCGTGTAGCCGCCGCTTTGCAGCAGATGCTCGAGCAGGCGCAGATTGACTTCCTGGTCGTCGACGATGAGAATTTTCGCCGCATAGATATCGGCCTGGCTGATCATGGCGCGCCCGTTCCCTTCTGCCGGCGCTGCTGCGCCACGTAGGCCAGGGTGCTGTTGATCGCCTCGGTAAATTCATCGAGGTTGATCGGCTTGGTCAGATAGCGGTAAAAGCCCAGCGCCATGCTGCGCTCCACGTCGCCCGGCATGGCGTTGGCCGTCAGGGCGATGACGGGGATGTGGGCCGTGCGCGGATCGGCGCGCAGCAGTTTCAGCGCATCCGTGCCGTTCACGTTCGGCAGGTTGATGTCCATCAGGATCAGCTGCGGCAAATGCGTGCGCGCCATATCCACGCCCAGACGGCCATCCGTTGCCGTCAGCAGCTGCAATTGCGGGCAGTAGCGCACGATTTCCTCGACCAGGGTCAGGTTGGCGGGATTGTCTTCCACGTACAGCAAGGTAACGGGGGCGCTGTGTTCGAGCAGCGCCCCGGCCAGGTCCGGCCGCGGCAAGGCCGGGGGTGCGGGCGCGGGCAAGGCATCGACCACGCGCAGTTCGATCCAGAACGTGCTGCCCTCGCCGGGAGCGCTGGTCACGCCGATGCTGCCATCCATCAGCTCCACCAGGCGCTTGGTGACCACCAGGCCGATGCCGCTGCCTTCTTCCGTGCCGCCTTCCTGTCCCAGCCGGTTGAAGGGCTGGAACAGCAGCGCCACCTGTTCGCCGTCGAGGCCCACGCCCGTGTCGCGCACGCTGATGCGCACCCGGCCGCCCGCCTGCGGCGCGCAATCGATAGCCACCTGCCCCTGCTCGCGGTTGTACTTGAGCGCATTCGACAGCAGGTTCAACAGAATCTGCTTGAGGCGCGTGCGGTCGGCCAGCACGTTCAGGGGGCAGGTGTCGGGAAAGGCCATGCCGATGCCGCGCTGGCTGGCCAGCGGCGCGATCATGTCGCGGCATTCCTGCAAGATGGCGTCCAGGCCCACGGGTTCGAGCGACAGGCTGACCGTGCCCGATTCCACCTTGGCCAGGTCGAGGATTTCATTGATCAAGGTCAGCAGGTGGCGCCCCGATTTCAGGATATGCCCGGCAAATTCCTTCTTTTGCTCCAGGGTCGACGGCAGGCGGTCGGAACTGAGGATTTGCGCAAAGCCCAGGATGGCGTTGAGCGGCGTGCGCAATTCATGGCTCATCGACGACAGGAAGGCCGACTTGGCATAGTTGGCGCTGCGCGCCTCTTCCATCGCCATGGCCAGTTCTCCATTCGTCATTTCCAGCTGCATCGTGCGCTCGTGCACGCGCACTTCCAGTTCCTGGTTCAGGCGCATGACTTCCTGCTGCGCCTCGGTGCGCTGTTCGCCTTCGCTGGCCAGCTCGCCGTTCGAGCGCTCCAGCGCCTGCGTGCGCAATTCGATCTCGGCCAGCATCTTGTTGAAGGAATCGACCAGCTGCGCCACTTCGTCGACGCTGAGCTTGCGCGCGCGGCGCGAGTAGTCGCCCGTCTCGATCACTTCACGCGCCACGTCGGCGATATCGAGGATGGGTTGCGTGATGACGAAATCGAGGCGGCGCAGCAGCAGCAAGGCCACCAGCAGCGCCAGCACCGTCACGCTCAGGGCGATGGCCAGGTAATCGGCCGTGCGGCCGGCCAGCTCGTAATCGGCGCGCAAATACACGGTGCCCAGCAGTTCCCCATTGTCGACGATGGGCTTGAACAATTCCACCGAACTGCCCTGGATGCTTTCGCCTTCCTTGCCCGCCTTCGCCGGCAACTCGCCCACATGCTGGTTCGCGCGGTAGCTGGCAAACAGGCTGCCGTCCGCCTTGTACAGGGCGCCGGCCGTCACGCGCGGGCGGATGCGCATCAGGTTGAGGTTTTCCAGCGCCAGGCGTTCGTCGTCGAAGGCCAGCGCGGCCGAACTCATGTGCCCCAGCAGCTCGGCCTGGGTACTGATGTCGGCCACCAGGTTGCGGTGGTAGGCGCGCAAGTCGTAGACGACGATGGTGCCCAGCGAAATGACGAGCGCCACCAGGGTGGTCAGCAAGACCACCGACATCAGCTTGTGGCGGATGGAACGCAGTCGTATCATCTAGGCGCCTCCCGTCTGCACGCGGTAGGCGGCCAGCAGCATGCGCGCGCTGATGCGGATATGCGCCTGCGCCACGGGTTTCAGGGCCACGTCGAAGCGCACCTTATCTTCGGCCATCACAAAATTGATCATGCTGCCCATCGCGTAGACCTCATCCGAATCGGATACCGTCAGCAACGCCAGGCCACGGCTGGCGGCCAGCATCTCCTGCAGCGCCGTTTTATCCAGCGCCCCCAGGTACAGCACGTGCAGCCCGGCCAGCGCTTCGCCACGCCGCACTTTTTTCACCTGCACGGCGCGGCCGTTGACACTATGCCCGGCCACGCTCTGTTCGAGCTGCTCGGCCAGCGCATCGGCGCCCGCCACGCCGATCACCAGCGGAGAGTCGGGCCGGGCAAAGCTGCCGTCGGGCCATTCGACATAGCCGGCAAACTTGTACAGATACCCGGCCTTGACCTGGCGTTCCAGCTCCCCCGGCACCTGCGCCCGCGCCTCGATACACAGCACGCCCAGGAGCAGCAATAGCCACTCCCAGCGGAGAGGGCGGCGGCCAGCACCGCGCGCGGAGCAGCGCAGGGGGCCAGGATGACGCCACCAGGTCCAGTTCAGAATTACCATGACAACCGAGTAAAGATAATGCTATACGAAGGCGCGGCACCATGCCGCTTGCCTGTTCGAGCGATGCGCACCAGGGTGGCGCAGCGACAGAGCGCCTGCCAGCCCGAAGTGGTAGCAAATGTATAAAAGAGTGTACGCATTTTCGCTGGTACCGGGGAAAGTTTCTTTTACCGTTGGCCATGCTACAGTCTTGCCACCATTTTCACCGCATGCAGGAGTCATCCATGAGCAACGAACTCGTCCCCCTCTCCACCGCGGTCGGCCTGGCCTTGCAGGCGAAGGGCCTGCTGCTGGCCACGGCCGAATCGTGCACGGGCGGGGGCGTGGCGCAGGCCGTCACCGATATTTCAGGCTCGAGCGCCTGGTTCGAGCGGGGCTTCGTCACCTATTCCAACGGGGCCAAGACCGGCATGCTGGGCGTGCCCGCCGAGCTGATCGCCGCACACGGCGCCGTCAGCGAGGAAGTGGCCGCCGCCATGGCGCGGGGCACCCTGACCCACAGCGAGGCCCAGGTGGCCGTCTCGACCACGGGCATCGCCGGCCCCACGGGCGGCGTGCCGGGCAAGCCCGTCGGCACCGTCTGCTTCGGCTGGGCCATGGACGGGCGCGTGCAAACACAGCGGCTGGTATTCGCGGGCGACCGCCAGGCCGTGCGCGAGCAGGCCGTGGCGCACGCCTTGCGCGAACTGCTGCGCTTTATCCAGTAGCGGCGGCGATGCAGGCGCGGTCGCGGCCCGCCTGCTTGGCCGCGTACAGGGCGCTGTCGGCGCGCATCAGCAATTCGTGACGGCCGGCGCCGTGGCGCGGATATTCGGCGATGCCGGCCGAAAAGGTGCAGCCGGACAGGCTGTGCGGCGCCTGCCGGATCAGCAACTGGCGGTAGCGCGCGGCGATATCGTCGATCTTGTGCGCCGCGATGAGGCTGTCTGCTTCACGCAACAGCAGGCAGAATTCCTCGCCGCCATAACGGCACACCATGTCGCTGCCGCGCAGCTGGCTTTCCACCAGGCGCGCGAACTGGATCAGCACTTCATCGCCAAAGTTATGCCCGTAGGTATCGTTGACGCGCTTGAAAAAATCCAGGTCGATGATGGCGATGGCCACGGGCGCATCCGCATCGGCCTCGTGCAGGATGGCGTTGAGGCAGGTTTCAAAATGGCGGCGGTTGTACAGGCCCGTCAGGTGGTCGCGCATGGCCTGTTCCTTCAGGCTGTCCTGCAGGGAATTGACATGCAGGATCTGGTGCGCCAGTTCCCGGTTCAGGTGCTCGAGCTTGACGTTTTCCGATTCGCGCGCCGCCTGCAGCTCCAGCGCCTTGTCGCGCTCGGCTTTCAGGCTGTGCATTTCCTTTTCCAGGTTGCGCATCAGGCTGCGCGAGGCGCGCGCCGACTTGCTGCTGGCCTCGTAGGCGGCCTGGTATTGCTGCAGGAAACCATACGCCGCCTGCCATTCGCCCAGCTGGGCATTGATGTCGGACAAGCCGCGCAGGATCTGCTGCTGGTGAAACGGATTGCGCGTCCAGCTCAGCAGGCTGTGCGCCTGCGTCAGGGACGCCAGCGCCTGCGCCGTCTGGCCCGCGTGCAGGTCCAGCTTGCCGCGCACCAGCCACGCATGCATCTGCTCTTCCAGGTCCTGGCCCCGGCGCGCATATTCTTCGGCCCGCAACAGCAATTGCAGGGCGCTGTCGGGCTGGCGCAGCAGGATGGCGGCGTGGGCGGCGATACAGAACAAAAAGGCGCGCACGGCCAGGTCTTCTTCCGGCCACTCGTAAAACGGTTCCACCAGCGCCAGCGCCTCGGCCGGCTTGCCCGTGGCCAGCAGGCACATGGCCAGGTTGGCCGAAACGATGGTTTGCTGGTATTTGAGTTTTTGCGTGCCGATGATCTCGAGCGCCTCGACCAGCAGGGGGATGGCGTCTTCATCGTTGCCCAGGTCATGCTGCGACGACGCCAGGTTCGACAGGCTGTTGACCCGGTGCGCGGGGCTGCCGAAACGCTCGGCGATGTCGAGCGCCAGCAGGAAATTGCGCGGGCCGTCCTGCGTATCGCCACGGTTCAGGGCATCGACGCCCAGGCGCGCGTACAGCATGAACTTGTGCAGCGAATCGGGTATCTGCGCGGCCTGGCTGCGCGCCTGCAGGAAATGCTGCTCGGCATCGGCAAAATCGCCGCGCCGGCTCGCATACGCGCCCTGCAGGGCGGCCACTTCCATGCCCCCTTCCAGGTCGCCGCTTTGCTGGAAATACGCGCCCAGACGCTCGCACGACGGTTCGGCCTCGCCAGCGTAATACGCCAGCCAGCAATGATTGAGTTCCGCATACGCGCCGCCGCGCGCATACTGTTGTCGTTGCGCCGCCGCCAGCGCCATCTGCGCCAGCCGGCGCGCCTGGCGGCGGTTGCCGACCAGGCAAGCCAGGGCTTGCTGATTCAGACGGTCAATGTCGGCTTTATCGAGACTGGAGATCGGCACTGCGTCCTCGTTCACACTCTGGGGTGCATTTTTCACACAAAACTTGCTCTGTATCAATGGTATCCTGATTAACATCATAACCAGATTCGCTGTTCCGCATGGCATATTTGCAAAGGATTGTGGTAAAAATGCCAGTCGTGGCCTGGCCGGGCGCTTGCGCCGCTGTCACGGATCTTTGATTGTCACTGACGCAACAACTTGGAGTAGTCGCAATGCAAAACACGGTACATTTCATCCTGCAGGGCAAGGGCGGCATCGGCAAGACCCTCGTCTCTACCCTGCTGGCCCAGTGGATAGGCGGCAAGGACGACACGCCTTTGCGCTGTTATGACACCGATCAGGAAAACGCCACGTTCTCGCGCTACAAGGCGATGAACGTCAAGCACGTGCCCGTGATGACGGATGCGCGCAACATCGATCCGAAACGCTTCGATGCGCTGATGATCGACATTCTCGAAACGGATGGCAACTGCGTGATCGACAATGGCGCGAACACGTTTTCGCCGCTGATGGGCTACCTGCTGGAAAACGACTGTTTTTCGCTGCTGGAAGAATCGGGCCGCAAGGTCTACATCCACACCATCGTCGGCGGCGGCGACACCCTGCACGACACGGCCACGGGTTTTGTGGCGACAGCCCAATCGACGAAGGTGCCGCTGGTGCTGTGGCAAAACGAACATTTCGGCCTGCTGCAATCGGCGTCCGGCAAGCAGTTTATCGAATCGCAGTCGTACGCCGACAACCGCGTGCGCGTGAAAGGCAGCATTACCTTGAGCCAGCGCAATCCCGACACCTTCGGCGCGGACGTCAAGAAGATGAACACGGCGCGCCTGACGATGCAGGAAGTGCTGCAGAACGACAAGTTCAACATCATGGAAAAGCAGCGCATCAAGGTCGTCTACCGCGACATCTTCGAACAGCTCGACAAGGTGCAGTGGTAGATGGACCAGCACAAACTGCGCAGCCACGTATTCGACAAGACGGGCATCAAGATCGACGTCGATGACCCGATATTCGCCCTCGTGGCGCTGAACGAAGCCGTGCTGGCGGAAACCGTCGAGCGCCAGCTGGCCTTGCTGGACGCCGCCACGCAAGCGCTGGCGGCGCAGGCGCGCGCGGCGGGCGGCTTGCCGCCCTTGCCGGCGGCAGCCATGCTCCAGCCCGTGCCGGTCGTACCCGCGCCAACGCCGACCGGCTTCACGCCGCGCGAATGGCGCCTGCTGGGCGCGGCGGCCATCGTCTCCATCGCCAGCGCATTGCTGGTGCTGGGCGGCGCGGCCCTGCTGTATAGACTGTAGCACCGTCGCGCTGCGCCAGCCACGAGCGAGCAGCAGCGTCTTCTCCACCTATCCCTGGAAGCATGCATGAAACCAATCAAACTGCTGGCCCTCCCCGCTCTGCTGCTGTCGCTGTACGGCGCCCCGCTCACTCTCGCCCACGCCGCCGATGCGGCCGCGACGGCGCCCCTGGGCGCGACGTCCGTGCCGCATATTGCCTACGAAAAATACACCTTGCCCAACGGCCTCGACGTCATTCTCGTGGAAGACCATAAATTGCCCGTCACGGCCGTCAATATCTGGTACCACGTGGGGCCGGCGAATGAAGCGCCGGGCTTGACGGGCTTTGCCCACCTGTTCGAACACATGATGTTTGCCGCCACCAAGCACGTGCCGCGCGGCATGGCCGACCAGTTGCTCGAAGGCGCGGGCGCCACCGACTCGAACGGCAGCACGGATTTCGACCGCACCAATTATTTCGACACGGTACCGTCGAACCAGCTGGAACTGGCCCTGTGGACGCATTCCGACCGCATGGGCTACCTGCTTGACGTGCTCGACCAGACGGCGCTGACGAACCAGCAGGACGTGGTGCGCAACGAGCGCCGCCAGAGCGTGGAAAATGCGCCCTACGGCATCGTGCAGGAAGCCCTGTACCACCAGCTGTTTCCCAAGACCCACCCGTATTACGCCAGCGTCATCGGTTCGCACGCGGATATCCAGAACGCGAAACTGGCCGACATCAAGGATTTCTTCACCAAATACTATGGCCCCAACAACGCCAGCCTGGTGATCGCCGGCGACATCGACAAGGCGAAGACCAAGGAACTGGTCAACAAGTATTTTGGCAGATTCAAGAGCGGCCCGGCCGTGCCGAAACCGAATGTCGTGACGCCGCCCATCACGCAGGAACGCCGCATCGTGGTGCAGGACCGGGTGGAATTGCCGCGCGTCTTCATGGCCTGGCTGACGCCGTCCGCCTACACCAGGGATGACGCGGAACTGTCGATGGCGGCGCATATCCTGGCCGGCGGCAAATCCAGCCGCCTGTACAAGTCCCTCGTGTACGACAAGCAGATCGCCCAAGATGTGGGCGCCAGCCAGGGCTCGAACGCCCTCACCTCCATCTTCACCATCGACGCGACGGCGCGCCCGGGCCACCAGCCCGAGGAAATCGAACAAGCCTTGCAGGCGGAGCTGGAGCAATTGCGCGCCAAGGGCCCCACCGAGAAGGAACTGGAGCGGGCGCGCAACAGCATCGAGACCACCATGCTGAGCCAGGTGGAAAAAATGGGCGGACGCGGCGTGGCTAACTTGCTCAACGAATACAACCAGTACCTGGGCGACCCCGGCTACCTGGCCAAGGATATCGAGCGCTACCGCCAGGTGACGGCCGCCGGCGTGCAGCGCGCCGTCGACCAGTACCTGAAAAACCAGTCGCGCGTCGTCGTCTACGGCGTGCCGGGCAAGCCGGACCTGGGCGCGGAAGTGCCAACGCCGGCGCCAGGCAAGGTCAAGCCTGCGCCAGGCACGGCCATCAATGCGGACGAACCATGGCGCAATGCCGTGCCGAAGGCCGGTCCCGCACCGAAGATTGTTTTACCGCAAGGAAAATCGTTCACCCTGGCGAACGGTTTGACCGTGATCCACCATTACAACGGGGCCGTGCCGCTCGTTTCCAGCCAGCTGGTCATCAAAAGCGGCTCGGGCGCCAATCCGCTGGCGCAGCCGGGCTTGTCGAGCTTTACGGCGCAATTGCTGCAGGAAGGCACGGCCACGCGCAGCGCGCCGCAGATCGCCGACGATGTGGCGCAGTTGGGCGCCCTGCTGAGCACCGGTTCCAACACGGATGCCTCGTTTGCCCAGCTGACGTCGCTCAAGGCCACGTTCCCGCAAGCGCTCGACGTGCTGGCCGACGTGGTGCTGCACCCGCAATTCCCGCAAGAAGAAGTGGAGCGCCAGCGCGCCAGCCGCATCGGACAACTGGCGCAGCAGCGCGAAAACGCGGGAGCCGTGGCCGCCCGCGTGGAAGCGGCGGCCCTGTATGGCCCGCAACATCCGTACGGCTACATCCAGCTGGGCACGGAAGCGGCGCTGAAGGCGGCCAGCCGCGCCGACCTGCAGGGTTTCTGGCAGCAGCATTACCTGCCGAACAATGCGGCGCTGATCGTCTCGGGCGATATCGGCGAGGCGGAATTGAAGGCACTGGCCGAAGCGAAGTTCGGCAGCTGGAAGGCCGGCACGGTGGCGCAGTCCGTGGCCGCCGCGCCGCAGACGACGCAGGCAAAATTGATTATGGTCGACAAGCCGGGCGCGCCGCAAACGGCCGTGCGCCTGTCCGCCATCGCCGTGCCGCGCGCCACGCCCGATTACGCGCCGCTGCAAGTGATGAACGCGGCCCTGGGCGGCTTGTTTACCAGCCGCCTGAACACCAACTTGCGCGAAGAAAAGGGGTATACCTATGGCGTGCGCTCGCAATTCCAGTACCGCAATCAGCCTGGACCATTCTCGATTGCCGCCAGCGTGCGCACCGATGTGACGGGCCCGGCCGTATCGGAAACCGTCAGGGAAATCCGCGCCATGATCGCCAAGCCCTTGAGCGCCAAGGAACTGGCGAATGCGCGCAACTCGCAGGTGCTGTCCTTGCCGGGCCAGTTCGACACGAACGCCAGCATCAGCGCCAGCATGGCGAACGCGTACATCTACGGCCTGGGCCTCGACTATTACACGACCCTGCCGCAGCGCTTTGCCAGCGTGACGGACAAGCAGGTGCAGCAGGTGGCGAAAAAATACCTGCAGCCGGAAAAGCTGATCGTCATCGGCGTGGGCGACAAGGCGAAGATCGCTCCGCAATTGTCCAAGCTGAAGCTGGCGCCGGTGGAACTGCGCGACGCGGAGGGTAACGTCAAATAAGGCTAGCGGCGCTTGAACAGCGCCAGCTTGTCGATGATCGCCGCCACGGCCACGCCGGCCGTGTAGGCGATCAAATCACCCCAGCCGAAGGCGGAACCCAGTACCAGGTGCCCCAGCGGATGCGCGCGCAGCGCGACGAGCCACGGCGCCTGGACCAGCTGGCCGAATTCCACGGCAAAGCAGATCAGCAAGGACCACGATGCCAGTTGCCACGTGCGCATGCGCGTGGCGATGATGCCCAGCGCAAAGACGATCATCATGGCCCACAGGGCGTCGCCCGGATACTTGCCGAGCGCGGCGGGGACGAATTGGGGATAGGCGCGCGAGGCCAGGCCCAGCGCGATAACAGCCACGGTTGCGCCCACCTGCAGCAGGCGGCGGCGTTCAGGTTTTACCAGGAACATATTTCCATTCAAAGGCACAATACGGGCCGAACCATTGCGGCCCGTCCGATATTGTACTGCGCTGCCGTGTCCGCCTGTAGCCTAATGCGCCTGGACACGCTCAGTCCAGGTCGACATTCTGCGCCAGGAAATCAAGCAAGACGCGCACGCGCAGCGGCACATGCCCGCCTTGCCCCACGAACACGGCATGCACTTCCTCGCTGTCGCCGGGGTTGCAGTCTTCCAGTAGCGCCAGCAGACGGCCGGCCGCGATATCGGCCCGCACCTGGAAGGCAGCCAGGCGCGCCAGTCCCAAGCCCGCCAGCGCCAGTTGCCGCAAGGCTTCGCCATCGCTCGCTTGCGCATTGCCCGTGACCGGCACGACGATGTCGCCTTCGGGCAAGCGCAGCGGCCAGCCCGAGCGGGCGCGCGCGTAATTGGCATCGAGCAGATTGTGCGATGCCAGCTCGGCAGGCCTCAACGGCGTGCCGCGCCGCGCCAGGTAGGCTGGCGACGCCACGATCACCATGCGCGTCTGGCCCAGCTTGCGCGCCAGAAAGCTGGAACTTTTCAGGGGCCCGGCCCGCACGGCCACATCCGTGCGCTGCTCGAGGATATCGACCACTGCATCCGTGAGCTCGATGTCGAGCGTCACCTCCGGAAAGCGTTCCAGAAACAGCGGCGCCAGCGGCAGCAAAAAATGCTGGCCGAACGGCACGTTCGCATTCACGCGTATTTTGCCGCGCGGCACATCCTGCACACCGGCGCAGCGCTCGGCCTCGTCCAGGGCCGCCAGCACGTGCCGGCCCCGTTCATACAGGCCGCAGCCCTCGGCCGTCAGTTGCAGCTGGCGCGTGGAGCGGTTCAACAGGCGCGCGCCCAGGCGCTCTTCCAGCCGCGAGACGAGCTTGCTGACGGCCGAGGGCGTCATGCCGCAGGCGCGCGCGGCGGCGGAAAAGCCGCCCAGTTCCACCACGCGCACAAACACTTCCAGTCTGGCCATTGTGAATTCAACTCATAAATGTTCTTCGATGAGATAGTCTAGTACATAAATGGCTTTGCTTTCATCATGCGCACATTCCCCTTGATGAAGCGAGCCGCCATGCAACGATTTTCCCTCCTCCCCGCCGCTCTGCTGAGCCTGGCACTCGGCACGAGCCCTGTCCAGGCCGCCAACGCCGAACCTGCCCGTGCCTGGCTGGCCAGCTGGACGGCCAGTCCGCAAGCCGTGTGGAGCAGCGACTTCCTGTTCCCCAGCAATGTGCCCGCCGTGCTGCACGGGCAAACCGTGCGCCAGGTGGCGCGCCTCAGCGTGGGCGGCCCGCGCGTACGCATCGTGCTGTCGAATGCGTATGGCAAGGTGCCGCTGCGCATCGGCACGGCCACCGTGGCCCTGGCCGCGTCCGGCTCAGCCATCAAACCCGGCAGCCTGCGCACGCTGACGTTTGCCGGCCAACCCTCGGCCAGCGTGGCGCCGGGCGCGCCGATCATCAGCGACCCCGTCGACCTGTCCGTGCCGGACCTGGCCCGGCTGACGGTCAGCATCCATTTGCCGCAAGCCAGCCCCGTCTCCACGTTTCACTGGGATGGACGCGAGACGGCGTGGATCGCCCCGCATGACCAGACGCGGGCCGCGCGCATCGATGATGCACAAGCCGGCGTGCAGACCCAGACCACCACGGCGCGCCTCTTGCTCAGCGCCATCGAAGTGCAAGCGGCGCCGGGGACGCAAGCCGTGGCCATCCTTGGCGATTCGATTACCGATGGCGCCAGCGCCAGCCTGGGGATGGATGCGCGCTGGCCCGATTTCCTGGCCGCTCGCCTGGCGCCGCAGGGCGTGGCCGTGATCAATGCGGGCATTTCCGGTGCGCGGCTGTTGTCCGATGGCATGGGAGTCAATGCCCTGGCGCGCTTCGAGCGCGACGTGCTGGCGCAACCGGGCGTGCGCTCGGTGGTCGTCTTGTTGGGGATCAATGACATCAGCTGGCCCGGCACGGCGTTTGCGCCACGGGTGCAAAGGCCGACCCTGGAGGAGTTGACGGCCGGCTACGTCCAGCTGGTGGCCCAGGCCCGCAGCTGCGGCGTGCGCGTGGTCGGCGCCACCCTGACGCCGTTCGCAGGCGCCCTGCCCGGCACGCCCCTGAGTGACTATTACCAGCCAGAAAAAGATGCGCTGCGCCAGCAACTGAATGCGTGGATACGCAACAGCGGCACGTTCGACGCCATACTCGACTTCGATGCCTGGGCGCGCGATCCCGCGCATCCGCTGCGCCTGCTGCCCGCCTACGACTCGGGCGACCACCTGCACCCGGGCGATGCGGGCAACCGGGCGCTGGCGGAAAGGATAGCCCTGCCGCTGCTATTGAATCAGTCGCCCAGGCCTGCGTACAGAGCAGTGCTCAAGTAACGCTCGCCGAACGACGGGATGATGGTGACGATGGTCTTGCCCGCGTTTTCCGGGCGGCGCGCCACTTGCAGGGCGGCCCACAGGGCGGCGCCCGACGAGATGCCGACCAACAAGCCTTCGTCGCTGGCGGCCAGGCGCGCCGTGGCAAACGCGTCGTCATTCTTGACGCAAATGATTTCGTCGTAGATGGCCGTGTTCAAAATCTGCGGCACGAAGCCGGCGCCGATGCCCTGGATCGGATGCGGCCCCTTGGTCCCCTTCGACAGCATCGGCGATGCTTCCGGTTCCACGGCGATCATTTGCAGGCCAGGCTTGCGTTCCTTCAGCACTTCGCCGATGCCCGTGATCGTGCCGCCCGTGCCCACGCCGGCGATGACGATGTCCACTTGTCCATCCGTATCGCGCCAGATTTCCTCGGCCGTCGTGGCGCGGTGGATGGCGGGATTGGCGGGATTGTTAAATTGCTGCAGCATCAAGTAGCGCGGGTCGGCTGCCACCAGTTCCTCCGCCTTGCGGATGGCGCCCAGCATGCCTTCGCTGCCGGGCGTGAGCACCAGCTCGGCGCCATAGGCGCGCAGCAGGATGCGCCGCTCGCGGCTCATGGTGTCGGGCATGACGAGGGTGCAGCGGTAGCCGCGCGCGGCGCACACCATGGCCAGCGCGATGCCCGTGTTGCCGCTGGTGGGCTCGACGATGACGGTATCGGCATGGATCTTGCCTGCGGCTTCCGCGGCGACGATCATGGACAGGCCGATGCGGTCCTTGACGCTGTGCGCGGGATTATAGAATTCGAGTTTGGCCAGGATGGTGGCCACACTGCCGGCGGCGATGCGGTTGATGCGCACCAGGGGGGTGTTGCCGATCAGTTCAGTGACGTCGTTGGCGATGTTCATGGAAGGAGGCTCCGCTATTTCAAGAAACCCCAGTCTACCGCTTTTAGCGACGGCGCGAGCATGCGCCGCCGCCAAACTGAACAATTACTTCACGTCCAGCAATTCCACGTCGAAGATCAGTGCCGAGTTCGGCGGGATGTCGCCGTTGCCCGCACCGCGCGGACCATAGGCCAGTTCGCCTGGAATGATCAGGGTGCGCTTGCCGCCCACTTTCATGCCGGCCACGCCCTGGTCCCAGCCCTTGATGACCATGCCCTTGCCGAGCGGGAAGTCAAACGGGCCACGGCCCACGGAACTGTCGAACTTCTTGCCGCGCGAATCTTTCGCCAGGGGACGGTACAGCCAGCCCGTGTAATGCACGGTGACATTACTGCCAGCGGACGCTTCCTTGCCCGTGCCGACCTTGTTGTCGATCAGAATCAATTTATCGGCGACAGGGCCAGGGCTCAGCGAGACGGCGGAGGCGGGAACAGGCGCTGGCGCCTGTGCCTGCGCCAGCGACGCGGCGACGGAGCAGATCAGGGCAAACAAAACGGAGCTACGCGTCATGATGTATTCTTTCAGTGAGTTTCGGTAAGATCCCTGCACCTACGAACCTGGCAGGGAACGCCAATAATAGCAAACCGCCGCAACGATAGGAAAAACTTGTCGCCCGATACCCATTGCCCCCGCCTGTTTTACGCCCTGTGGCCCGATGCGGCCACGCGCGCGGCGCTGGCCGCCTGGCAGGCGCTGCTGGACGGCAAGCCCGTGCGCCCGGACAAGCTGCACCTGACCCTGGCTTTCCTGGGCCAGCGCCCGGCCAGCGAGCTGCCGGCCCTGCTGGACATCCTGGCGCACTTGCCGGCGCGTCCCATGCCCTTGCTGTTCGATCACGCCAGCCACTTCCCCAAGCTGGCGCTGGCCTGGGCCGCCCTGGCGCAGCCCTCGCCCGCCCTGCTGGACGTGCGCGCGGCCTGCATGCACGGCCTGATGGAGCAGGGGCTGGCGCCGCGCTTCGAGCACGACCGCTTTACGCCGCACGTGACACTGGCGCGCCAGGCGCCGCCACCGGCCAGCCAGGACTTCGCGCCCATCGCCTGGCAGGCGGACGAGCTGGTGCTGGTGGAATCGTTCAAAAGCAGCGGCGACTACCGCATCCTGGCCAGCAGGAAATTAACCTAGGCGGCGTCCGGCACTGGCATTGGCGCTGGCACTTCAGCAACTTTGTCCTGGCGC
The DNA here is from genome assembly GCF_002735685.1 of Janthinobacterium sp. BJB301. Taxonomy (NCBI): domain Bacteria; kingdom Pseudomonadati; phylum Pseudomonadota; class Betaproteobacteria; order Burkholderiales; family Oxalobacteraceae; genus Janthinobacterium; species Janthinobacterium sp. BJB301. Next base: position 1,066,220 of record NZ_PDZJ01000002.1, read on the forward strand.
AAGCTTTTCAGCACATGGGCGGCCGCCACCATGCCGAAGCTGGCCGTCACCACCACGCTGGAACCGAAGCCGGCACAGTTCAGGCCCGTGACGCCGGCGGGCGCACCATCGATGGTGCACGCTTCCGCGCTCTCGGGCGTGCTCAACGGTTCCATGGAAAACACGGCGTCGACATTGAATTTGTTTTTCACGCCACGGGGGAAACCATATTCGGTGCGCAACAGTTTTCGCACGCGCTTGAGCAGCGGTTCCTGTTCCGTTTTCGCCAGGTCGCGCACGGCAATCAAGGTCGGGTCCGTCTGCCCGCCCGCGCTGCCGATGGTCAGCATGGGAATGTTGCGCGCGCGGCAATACGCGATCACGGCCGCTTTCGCCTTGGCATTGTCGATGGCGTCGACGAGATAGTCGAAATCGCACCCGCCCAGCAACTGGTCCAGATTATCAGGGGTAATAAAATCCTCGACCTGCGTGACCTGGCAAAACGGGTTGATCAGTTCGATGCGTTCGGCCAGGGCCGTGATCTTGGCCTTGCCGATGGTGTCGCTCATGGCCTGGATCTGGCGGTTGATATTCGATTCGGCAACATTGTCCAGGTCGATCAGGGTCAGGCGGCCGACGGCGCTGCGCGCCAGCGCTTCGACGATCCAGGAACCGACGCCGCCCACGCCGATCACACACACATGCGCGGCGCGGAAGCGTGCCAACGCGGGGGCGCCGTACAGGCGGGCAATGCCGCCGAAGCGCCGCTCAAAATCGATCTCGGTCAAGTCCATGGAAATTAGTTCATTGGTGGAGGTATGCATGGCGCCATTTTAACGGACACTGCGCTGGCGGATATTCTAAAATAGCCGAATTGACACAGCGACAAGCTGCATTGTCGCCGCGCCCCCACACCGCCCACCACGAGAACACGCCATGACCTCTCCCCTGTTCGACTCCGTTCCCGGCTTTGACCAGCCCATCGCCGTGCTCAAGCATTGCCACGACAAGATCCGCAAGCAGTTGACGACCTTGCAAAACCTGCTGGGCCACCTGGGACAGAATGGCAACACGCCGGAAGCGCAGCAGGCGGCCAAGGCCGTGTTGCAATACTTCAATAAAGCCGCCCATCTGCACCATGACGATGAAGAGCAGGACTTGATGCCCATGCTGCAGGCGACGGCCACGGGCGAGGACGCCGCCTTGCTGGCGACCCTGGTGCCGGAAATCCTGGCCGACCACCAGCGCATGGACCAGGCCTGGCTGACCCTGCGCCCGGAGCTGGACGCCATCGCGGCCGGCACGGACTCGCAGTTGTCGCATGATGGCGTGCGCGACTATGCCGCCGCCTACCAGGCCCACATGGCCAAGGAAGAGGGGCAACTGGCACCCATGGCCAAGCGCCTGTTCAGCGCGCAACAGATGGAACAGCTGGGCACGGCCATGCAGCGTCGTCGCGGCATCGCACCCGATGCGCCAGAAGCCGCCGCAGTGCCGGACGCGGCCGCCGTGCTGGCGGCCATGCGCACCGATTACGTCCAGTCCAGCCTGAGCGAGACGGATGTACTGGCCGATCCCATCGCCCAGTTCCAGAAATGGTTTGCCGAGGCTGTCAACGCGCAGGTGATGGAGCCGAACGCCATGGACTTGTCCACCGTCACGCCTGATGGCAAGCCCAGCTCGCGCATCGTACTGATCAAGCAGTTCGATGAACGGGGCTTTACCTGGTACACGAATTACCACAGCGACAAGGGCCAGCAGCTCGAGCACAATCCAAACGCCGCCCTGCTGTTCTTCTGGCGCGAGCTGGAGCGGCAAGTGCGCATCGAGGGCACGGTGGTGAAGACCACGGCGGCCGAGAGCGACGAGTATTTCAATGTACGTCCCGTGCAAAGCCGGCTGTCGGCGATTGCCTCACAGCAAAGTACACCGATCGCCAGCCGCGCCGAGCTGGAAAGCCATTACGCGGCCGTGGCCGCCGCCATCGGCGACGCGCAGCCGCCGCGTCCGGCCCATTGGGGCGGCTACCGCTTGCAGCCGGAACGCATCGAGTTCTGGCAGGGACGCCGTTCGCGCTTCCACGACCGCATCGTGTTTACGCGCGGTGCTGACGGGCAATGGAGCATGCAGCGCTTGCAACCCTGAGCAGGATAAGCAAGGCGGCGCAAAGCAAGCTGGTCAATATAGGTGTAGGCTATGAGGGTAGAAGTTACTAAATGACATTGTTTCTCAATTTGCGGCCCCAGCTGGGGTTGCTGCATTGGAGGCCATTTTGTTTGTACAAAACCAACTCAAGTCCTGGATCGCCAGCATCCGCAGCAAGACCGCCTTGCCGCTACGCATAGAATTGTGGAATGGCCAGCATGTCGACCTGTCCAGCGAAGCGCCCAGAGTCACCATCCGCCTGCCGACCGTCGCCTCGGCCCGCTATCTGCTGAACCCGTCGCTGGCCAATCTGGGCTCGGCCTACGTGGAAGGCAATATCGAAGTCAAGGGCACGGCGATGGACATGATTTCCATCTGCAATGCCCTGGCCCGCAATACCTTGAAGCCGGAAGGCAAGCTGGCGCGCATCGTGCGCAGCTTTACGCATGACAAGAGCAAGGATGCCGAAGCCATCCGCTACCACTACGACGTGTCGAACGCGTTCTACGAACAGTTTCTCGACCCCGCCCTCGTGTATTCCTGCGCCTATTTCGAACACGGCGATGAAACCTTGGCGCAGGCGCAAGTCAAGAAGATCGACCATATCCTGAAAAAAATCCAGTTGCAGCCGGGCCAGACCCTGCTCGACATCGGCTGCGGCTGGGGGGCCCTCGTCATTCGTGCCGCACAACAATATGGCGCCCGCTGCGTGGGCGTGACCCTGTCGGAAAACCAGTATGCGCTGGCGCGCGAGCGCGTGGCGGCGGCCGGCCTGGCCCACCTGATCGACATCCGCCTGCAGGATTACCGCGACGTGACGGGCCAGTTCGACCGCATCACCAGCGTGGGCATGTTCGAGCACGTGGGCCTGAAACACTTACCCGACTACTTTTCCATCATCAACAAGCTGCTCGCGCCCGATGGCATGGCGATGAACCACGGCATCACCTCGACCGATCCTGACAATGGCGAAACGCCGTATGGCGGCGGGGAATTCATCGAAAAATATGTGTTTCCGCACGGCGAGCTGGCGCACATCGGCAATGTGCTCAAGACCATGCAGCAAGGGGGACTGGAAGTGCTGGACGTGGAAAACCTGCGGCGCCACTATGCGCGCACCTGCGCCCTGTGGACGGAGAATTTTGAAGCCCATGCCGAGCAGATCCGCCCGCTGGCGGGCGAACGGCGCTTCCGCATCTGGCACGTCTACCTGGCCGGCTGTGCCTATGCTTTCGAGCAAGATTTGATCAGCCTGTACCAGATCGTCTGCGTCAAGGCGGGACGGCGCTCTTCCACCCTGCCCTGGTCGCGCAACTATATGTATGCGCAGGACGCCAAGCCGGCGCCCGTGCTCGCCAGCTGACAGGCACGCTGGGCATCACTTCAGGCGCCCCGCGTACATGGCGCGGAATTTCTCCACCTTGGGCACGACGACCAGAGCGCAATAGCCCTGCAAGGGATGCTGCTCGACATAATTCTGGTGGTAATCCTCAGCCGTATAAAAGGTGGCTGCCGGCGCCAGCTGCGTGACGATGGGCGCATCCCACACGCCGGCCATTTCGGCCAGTACCTTGCGCGCCACGCTTTCCTGCCCGGCCGATTGGTAATGGATGACGGAACGGTATTGCGTACCGACATCGTTGCCCTGCCGGTTCAGGGTGGTGGGATCGTGCAGCGTAAAAAAGATTTCCAGCAAGTCGTGGTAACTGATGACGGCAGGATCGAATTCCAGCCGCACCACTTCCGCGTGGCCCGTGTCGCCCGTGCATATCTGTTCATACGTGGGGTTGGGCACGCTGCCGCCCGTGTAGCCGGACTCGACGCGCGTCACGCCGCGCACTTCCGCATACACGGCAGCGAGGCACCAAAAACAGCCACCGCCCAATACCGCCACTTCCGTCTGCTCATTCATGATGCCCTCCTACAACGCCTCTACGACGTATCATTTCACCACTGTAACGTAAAGCGCCATGGCCTGCAGCGTCGCTTGAAACGGCGCGTGAAGCACCGCACATAGGGGCATGCAGGCCACGATTGCGCTGGCGCGGCCGATTTTTGGCATAATGTCAGCAAATAGACAGGTCACCCATGAACACACGCTCTCCCCGCGCGCCAGCGCAAGAATTCGATACGACGCATTTCCGTCAGGCACTGTCGCAGTTTGCCACCGGCGTGACGGTCATTACGACGCGCCTGGCCGACGGCAGTTTCCGTGGCTTGACGGCCAGTTCCTTCAATTCCGTCTCGCTGTCGCCGCCCCTGGTGCTATGGAGCCTCGGGTCCGTGGCGAACAGCATGCCCATTTTCAGCGGCAACTCGCACTACGTCATCAATGTGCTGGGCGCCGACCAGGCGGAACTGGCGCAGCGCTTTTCACGCCGCACGCCCAATCCCTTCGACGACGTGGAATACGAACTGTCGCGCACGGGCCAGCCCATCCTGAAAGGCGCGTCGGCCTGGTTCGAATGCCACAACCGCAGCCGCTACCCGGAAGGCGACCACGTCATTTTCGTGGGCGAAGTGGAACAATGCGCTTTTGCCGCGCAGCCGCCCTTGATCTTCCACAATGGAAAGTTCAATACACCGCCAGCCTGAGCGGGATAAAAAAAATCCGCCGAGGCGGATTTTTTGTTTTACAGGGTAAAGTTATACCCGATGCTGACACTCACGGCAACCGGGTCGAGCTTGATATCCTGCGTCTGCCCCGTCGAGAATTTCGCCCTGGTTTTCAGGTAGGTCTTGACCACGGCCACGTCGGCAAACCAGCGCTCATTGATGGCCAAGGTGCTGCCGACCACCAGGCTGCCAGCCAGCTTGTTGTCCATGCGGTAGGTCACTGGTTTTCCACCCGGATCCAGCAAGGCCGTCATCTGGCCCGAGCCTTTTTCCTTCTGGAAATATGCATACGTCAAGCCCGCGCCCACGTAAGGGCGGATCATCGCATTCGGCTGGAAGAAACGGTACTGGATGAAGGCCGTCGGCGGCAAGGCTTCCGCCGTCCCCAGCTTGCCCGTGCCCTTGATGGAACCGTCACCGATCAAGTCATGCTTGTACGGCACGCCCAGGATCATTTCAGCGGAAACATTGTCCGTGATCATGTAGGCAAAGGTCAGGATGGGCTTGGTATCCGACTTGACGTCGGCCTTGGTGCCCGGCAGTGCCGGCGCGGAAATGTCGCCACTGTCCACGTGCGGCGTGATCTTGTTGAGGCCAGCCTTGGCCATCCAGGTGCCTGCGCTTTGCGCCGAAGCGCCCGTCGCCATGGCCATCGCGGCTGCCGCGGCCAGCACGCGTACAGCGGTATTCAAACGATTCTTCATCTTGTCTCCTGATTCAATATGTGCGAAGTGTTCCGCTTTCGAGTCTTGTCGCTGCCGGCACCGGCCGCGCCTCCCAGGCACAGCCGGTGCGGCCATCCCTTACAGCCAGCCCCGCACGACCATGTCCTTGGCCACATAACGGGCCAGCAACAGGTTGTTGAACGGCGTAGGATGCACATCGTCGGCATACGAGTAGTGGCTGACGTCGCCCGCCTTCAGGTTCGAGCCATTGCAGACCAGCGAGCTGCCCAGGATATTGCCCGGCGCGCTCAGGTCGCATGCCGTCTCGCTGACGTTGGTCAATCCATACGGGCCAGGATTGGTGCCCTGGTCATGGCTGACGGCAAACACGTCGACCAGCAAGACTTTCGCATTGCCCGTCAAGCCCGCCTTGAGTTCGCCATTGAAGGCGCTGACCATGGCATTGATGAGCGCCTTGGTATTGGCATCCTTGCTCAAGCCCGATGGTGTACCGGCCACGTCCGGCAGGTTGTTGACCACCACATAGTTGGCGCCCTTGGCGATGATCTGATTGGTGATCAGTGCCACCAGTTCCTTGCCGGCCTGTCCCATAGCCGTAACCAGCGCGGGGCCGTTCGCCGCAGCGTAATCGGCGCCAGCCTTGGCACCGGCAGCATTGCCCGTCACCGTCGCATCGGCTTGTGCCTTGGCGACCAGCGGACCATATACGGCAGGCGAAGCGACGGCCGTATTACCGGCAATGACAGCAGCTTGCACGGCGGCACCAACGATGGTCGCCGACGTGGCGCCAGGCGCCGCGCTGGCCGTCTTGACAGCGGCGCCGATGGCAGCCGCTGCCGTGGAAGGATTGGTGGCACCGGCCGCCAGGGCCATGGTCAGGTTGGTGGCGAAGGCCTGCGCGCCAGCGGCCGCGCCAGCAGCCTGGCCAGCGGCAGTCGCGCCCGTTTGCAATGCGCCCAGCTGATACAGCACGTCATTGCCGCCTGCCATCACGAAAACGGCTTCCGTGCCGCTGAACTTGCCGCCGGAAACAGCCAGGTGGTTAGCGATCTGCGTCACCACGGGCACGGTCAGGGCGCCCAGCGGACTGCCCGTCGCCTTGTTATTCGGGCCAACCGGATTGGTCACGCGCGAACCACCCATGGCGTAGCCGAAACAGCCTGCATGCTTGACGCGGGCAACGGCCAAGCCCTGCGCCGCATTGCCTTCCAACCCAGTCTCGGCAGCACATGGCGCGGCCAAGCCGAATTGCGCGGCCAGGTGCTCGGTCCAGTTCTTGCCCGTCAGTTCAGGATTGATCTTGGTATTGTCGCCATTGATGGTGAACTTGCCGCCACCTTTCGCCGCCACCGTACCCACGGCATACGAGCCGACGTCGGACAGGCTGTCGCCGAACGACACCTGCGCCGTGTATTTGACTTTCAAGGTTTGATCACCGCCACTGGCACCGCCGCAACCTGCCAGGACAGCGGCAGCCAGCACGGCCAGCGCGAATTTTGTTTGATGCATTTTGTCTCCTCGGTCTTTTTTCTGGTTTCTAAACGAACGGGCGTGCTATTCGCTACCCAACTAATATGCCATCGTTCCTCAGGCTTGTATAGAAAATATGTTTTAAAAATCAACGGAATAACAACACCGCCGGTGCCCTGTCACAACCGGGCGATCCGCTGAATTATGGAGGATTTACTATGTTTCGTGGCAAGCATCGCTATTGCGCTGCATCAAGAAAAAGCCCCTTGCGGGGCTTTTTATGATGGGGACAGGAATTGCTGCAAGATACCACTTGAGCCGAACGCGGCACGCCGCAAGCGGTCATTCACGCCCAGCCACGCGGGGCCGGTGGGCGGTGCTTCAACGAGTATCAGCTCGGCACCGACCTGGTCCATCGTGCGCAGCGAGGCATACAGCGCATATGCGTAGTTTTCCGGGATCGCCGCCAGGCGCACGCTGGCGCTGGCCGGCGGCAGATCCGAGTAGTGGATCAGGGCCACGCGGCGCCCGTCATTGAGCAGGCGGTTCAAGGTGGCGCCCACGTCGTCGCTGTGTTGCATCGCAACAGGCGTGTGCGGCGCGTAGTGCGATTCCAGGGTGCCCGAGGCGCGCGGCGCAGCTGCGTCCGCCACGGCCGGTGCGCGGCCAATGACGGCAGCGATCTGCTCGCTGCTGATATGGCCGGGACGCAACAGCACGGGACCGTGCGTGGCCAGGCGCGACAGGTCGACGATGGTCGACTCGATGCCCACGTCGCTCTGCCCGCCATCGAGGACCAGGCCCAGCAAGCCGCTATCGAGTTCCGCCGCGAATTCATCGCGCACATGCTGCGCCGTGGTCGGGCTGACATTGCCGAACTTGTTCGCCGACGGTGCCGCCAGGCCGCCGTTGCCGCCCTTGAAGGTGCGTAGCAATGCGATAGCCACCGGATGCGACGGGCAGCGCAAGCCCACCGTATCCTGGCCGCCGGACACGGCGTCGGGAATATGCGCGGCGCGCTTGACGATCAGGGTCAGCGGACCAGGCCAGAAGGCAGCCACCAGTTGCTGCGCTTCCACGGGAATGTCGTCGGACCAGTGCGCCAGGTCGGCGCCGGGCGCCACGTGCACGATCACGGGGTGGTCCGATGGACGGCCCTTGGCTTCATAGATGCGCGCCACGGCGGCCGGGTTTTCCGCATCGGCGCCCAGGCCATACACCGTTTCCGTCGGGAAAGCGACGAGGCCGCCCGCCTCCAGCACGGCAGAAGCCGCTGCCAGGTCGTGTGCGGGCACGCTCACGGCGCGATTCCCAGGATCAGGCAAGCGTCATGCAGGCGCTGCTGCGCTTGCGGCAAGGTGGCGGCGATCAGGGTCAGATGGCCCATCTTGCGGCCACGGCGCGGGTCATCCTTGCCATACAGGTGCAAACAGGCGCCCGGCAGCGCCAGCACCTGGTCCCACGCCGGTTCGCAGGCAACATCGCTGCCATCGGCAAACCAGGCGTCGCCCAGGATGTTGAGCATTACGGCCGGCGAATGCTGACGCACGTCGCCCAGCGGCAGACGCGCCATAGCCCGCACCTGCTGCGCGAATTGGCTGGTGACGCAAGCGTCCATCGTGTAGTGTCCGCTGTTGTGGGGACGCGGCGCCATTTCATTGACCACCAGGCTGCCATCTTCCAGCACGAAAAATTCGATGCACAACACGCCGACATAACCGAGTTCGGCAACCATGGCTTGCGCCGCCCGCTGCGCCTTGGCGGCACAGTCGTCCGACACGTTCGGACCCGGCACGGTGGTGGTAAACAGCACGCCGTCGCGGTGCACGTTTTCGGCGATCGGATACACGACCGATTCGCCGTCCACGCCACGCGCCGTCAACACGGACACTTCATACGCCAGCGGCAGCATCTTTTCCAACAGGCAAGTTACTTGTCCCATTTCCGCGAAGGCGGCGCGCACATCGTCGCGCGTGCGCACACGGAACTGGCCCTTGCCGTCATAGCCCATGCGCACGGTTTTCAGTATGCCTGGCAACAAGTCGTCGTCGATGGCATCGATGTCGTCCTGCGTGGCGATGACCATGTGCGGCGCCGGCAGCACGCCCGACTTGCCCGCACAGTCGACAAAGAAACGCTTTTCCGCGATGCGGTCCTGCGCCACCGATACGCCGTGGGCATCCGGCGCCACGAAGACGTGGTTGGCCAGGCGCGACAGGCTGTCGGCCGGCACGTTTTCGAATTCCGTGGTGACGGCCAGGCATTGTGCCGCCAGGGCGTCGAGACCCGCCACATCGTCATAACCGGCATGGACGAGGCGCTGCGCCACCTGCCCCGCAGGGCAGGCATCGGACGGTTCCAGTACAGCTACCTGGTAGCCCATGCTCTGGGCGGCCTGGGCAAACATGCGGCCGAGCTGGCCGCCGCCCATCACGCCCAGCCACGCCGGTGGATGAGCGGCGGGCAGCAATGGGGAAGTCGATTTACTATTCATTATTTTTCAAACACATTATTCAGGCAAGACCATGGCCTTGGCGGCGGCCGTTTGCGTGGTGCGGAAGGCTTCCAGGCGCTCGGCCAGGGCGTCGTCATTGGCCGCGAGCATCGCCACCGCCGTCAGCGCCGCATTTGCCGCGCCCGCTTCGCCGATGGCGAAGGTGGCGACCGGCACGCCCTTGGGCATTTGCAGGATGGACAGCATGGAATCTTCGCCACGCAAGTATTTCGATGGCACGGGCACGCCCAGCACCGGCACGATGGTCATCGCGGCCACCATGCCAGGCAGGTGGGCCGCGCCGCCGGCGCCGGCGATGATGGCGCGCAAGCCGCGCGCGCGCGCGTTTTTCGCGTACGCATACATTTCGTCGGGCATGCGGTGCGCGGAAATGACTTGCGCTTCGTACGGCACGCCGAACTGTTTCAGGATGGCAACTGCGTTCTGCATCACTTCCCAGTCCGAGGACGAACCCATGATGACGCCGACCAGCGGCTTATTTTGCTCGCTCATCTCAGGCCTTCAGCTTCTCGCCCGTCAGGCGTTCGATGGCTTCGAAATACTTGGCCTGGGTTTTTTCGATGACGTCGGCCGGCAGGGCTGGCGCCGGAGCGGTCTTGCCCCAGGTCAGGGTTTCCAGGTAGTCGCGCACGAATTGCTTGTCGAACGACGGTGGCGAAATGCCAGGCTGATACGAATCGGCAGGCCAGAAGCGCGACGAGTCGGCCGTCAGCACTTCATCCATCAGATGCATGACGCCATTGTCGTCCAGGCCGAATTCAAACTTGGTGTCGGCGATGATGATGCCGCGCGTGGCCGCGTATTCGGCGGCCGTCTTGTACAGGGCAATGGCCACATCGCGCATCTTGGCGGCCAGGTCGGCACCGATGCGCTCTTCCATTTCAGCAAAGCTGATGTTTTCATCATGCTCGCCCAGTTCAGCCTTGGCCGCCGGGGTGAAGATCGGTTCCGGCAGTTTTTCCGCTTGCTGCAGGCCGGCTGGCAAGGCGATGCCGCAGATGCTGCCCGTGTCCTGGTAATCTTTCCAGCCCGAACCGATGATGTAGCCGCGCACGACTGCCTCGACCATGATCGGTTTCAAGCGCTTGGCCACCACGGCGCGGCCCTTGACTTGCTCCACTTCCTCGGGCGCCACCACGGATTCCGGCGCCACGCCGGTCAGGTGGTTCGGCACGATATGGCCCAGTTTCTCGAACCAGAAGTCGCTCATCTGGTTGAGAACCTTGCCCTTGCCGGGGATAGGCTCGTTCATGACGACATCGAAGGCCGACAGGCGGTCCGTGGTGACGATCAAGATCTTGTCGTCGCCAACGGCGTAGTTGTCGCGGACCTTGCCGTGGCCCAGCAATGGCAGGGAGTGGATGGAAGTCTGATAGAGGCTGTTCATAGCGGGGGAATAGTTGGATGAAACGAAACCGGCAGGCAGGGGGTGCCCGCCGGTCGAGAAAGTCGGGCACGGAGCATTGCATCCGGCCCGTTCCAGACAGAATTTTACTTCACAATTTGCGACAGCTCGCCGGCCTTGTAGCGCTCGGCCATTTTTTCCATCGTGATGACCTTGATTTTCGACGCCTGGCCTTCGCAGCCGAAAGCCTGCATGCGCGCGCGCACGATTTGCTCGGCGGCGGTGCGGGCTGGCTTCAGGAAGTCGCGCGGGTCGAATTTCGACGGGTTCTCGAACAGGTACTTGCGGATCGCGGCCGTCATCGCCAGGCGGATGTCGGTGTCGATGTTGATCTTGCGCACGCCGTGACGGATGCCTTCCTGAATTTCCTCGACTGGCACGCCGTAGGTTTCCTTCATGTCGCCGCCGAATTCGCGGATGATGGCCAGCAATTCCTGCGGCACCGACGAGGAACCGTGCATCACCAGGTGGGTGTTCGGGATGCGCGCGTGGATTTCCTTGATGCGGTCGATGGCCAGGATGTCGCCCGTTGGCTTGCGCGTGAATTTGTAGGCGCCATGCGAGGTGCCGATGGCGATCGCCAGGGCGTCGCACTGGGTGCGCTGCACGAAGTCGGCCGCTTGTGCCACGTCCGTCAGCAGTTGCTCGCGGGTCATGGTGCCGTCGGCGCCGTGGCCGTCTTCCTTGTCGCCCTTCATGGTTTCCAGCGAACCGAGCACGCCCAGTTCCGCTTCCACCGTCACGCCGATGGCGTGCGAGAATTTCACCACTTCACGCGACACTTCCACGTTGTATTCGTACGATGCGACCGACTTGCCGTCCGCTTCCAGCGAACCGTCCATCATGACGGACGTAAAGCCCGAACGGATGGCAGCCATGCAGACGGCCGGCGACTGGCCGTGATCCTGATGCATGACGACAGGGATGTGCGGATACGCTTCGACGGCGGCGTCGATCAGGTGGCGCAGGAACGCTTCACCGGCGTACTTGCGCGCGCCAGCGGACGCCTGCATGATCACCGGGCTGTTGAGCGCATCGGCGGCAGCCATGATGGCTTGCACTTGCTCCAGGTTATTGACGTTGAAAGCAGGAATGCCATAACCGTTTTCGGCGGCATGGTCCAGCAGTTGACGCATGGATACGAGAGACATGGTAATACTCCAGATAACAATAGAAACCGTTGCGGCGCTTCGCGGTGGTCAATAACCGCGCCGGCGCCTGAATTCTTGGGCCTTATTCAAATTCGCCCACTGTTACAATCTTCAAGGCATTCGTGCCGCCCACCTGGCCCATCGGCTCGCCCCAGGTGACGACGATCATGTCGCCCTTGCGGACGATGCCCTGCGCCACCAGCAGCTCTTCCGCCTGCTTCAGCACTTGCGCGCTGGGGGCGTTCTGCATCAGATGATACGCCCGAACATTGCGGTACAGCGCGGCTTTGCGCAAAGTCGTCACGCTGGGCGTGAGCGCATAGATCGGCGTATCGATACTGTGGCGGCTCATCCACAAGGCGGTGGAACCCGATTCCGTCAGCGCCACGATGGCTTTCACGCGCAAATGGTGGGCCGTAAACAGCGCGCCATACGCGATCGACTGGTCGATGCGGGTAAATGTGACGTTGAGGAAATCGGCATCGAGCTTGTTGTATTCGGACTGCTCCGCTTCCACGCAGATGGCGGCCATCATTTCCACCGTCTCGATCGGGTACTTGCCCGAGGCCGTCTCGGCCGACGTCATGACGGCGTCCGTGCCATCGAGCACGGCATTGGCCACGTCGGACACTTCCGCGCGGGTCGGCACGGCGTTGACGATCATCGATTCCATCATCTGCGTTGCTGTAATGGCCAGCTTGTTCGATGCGCGCGCCATCTTGATCATGCGTTTCTGCAAGGCCGGCACGGCCGCATTGCCCACTTCCACGGCCAGGTCGCCACGCGCCACCATGATGCCGTCGGACGCATCGAGAATCTCTTGCAGCGCGGGAATGGCTTCCGCGCGCTCGATCTTGGCGATCATCATCGGCTTGTGGTGGTACGGTTCGCCGGCGATATTGGCCAGCTGGCGCGCCATTTCCATGTCGGTCGCGCATTTCGGGAAGGAAATGGCCAGATAGTCGGCCTGGAAACTCATGGCCGTCTTGATATCTTCCATATCCTTGGCCGTCAGCGCGGGCGCGGACAGGCCGCCGCCCTGGCGGTTGATGCCCTTGTTGTTCGACAACTCGCCGCCGATCTTGACGGTGGTGTGGATTTCGCTGCCGTGGATACGCTCGACGATCAGCACGATGAGGCCGTCGTTCAGCAGCAGCACGTCGCCCTTGTGCAAATCGCGCGGCAGGGCCTTGTAGTCGAGGCCGACGCGCTCCTGGTTGCCCAGTTCGCCGTTTTCGCCCCACTTGGCGTCGAGGATGAAGCGCTCGCCCGCTTCGAGCTGGATGCGCGTGTTTTCAAACTTGCCGACGCGAATCTTCGGCCCTTGCATGTCGGCCATGATGGCCACTTCGCGCCCGCACTCGGCCGCCGCCAGACGCACCAGCGCCGCGCGGTCGATATGGTCTTGCGCCTTGCCATGGGAAAAATTCAAGCGCACCACGTCGACACCCGCACGTATCATCTTCACCAGGATATCGAAGTCGGTGGAGGCAGGGCCGATTGTTGCTACGATTTTTGTACCGCGTGGCATAGGAGTCCTTGTGCGCGAGCGAAGGTGAGCAAGGCCGGCTCGATGCTGCATCCGGCAAGGTAAAAGCGCAGCGGTCAGGCTGCGCTTGGTATTGCACTACAGTCAGGCTTTATCAGCCAGCACGTTGCATGAGAATTTCTACTGCGGGCAAAGTCTTGCCTTCCAGGAACTCCAGGAAAGCGCCGCCGCCCGTCGAGATATAGCTGATTTTATCGGTAATGTCGTATTTGGCAATCGCCGCCAGGGTGTCGCCACCGCCAGCGATGGAGAAAGCTTTCGAATCGGCAATGGCCAGGGCCAGGGTCTTGGTGCCGTTGCCGAACTGGTCGAATTCGAACACGCCGACCGGGCCGTTCCAGACGATGGTGCCGGCGGCGGCGATCTGCTGTGCCAGCAGGGCCGCCGTTTTCGGGCCGATATCGAGGATCATGTCGTCGTCCGCCACGTCGGCCACGTCCTTGACGGTGGCAACGGCCACAGGCGAGAATTCCTTGGCGCACACGACATCGACGGGAATCGGCACTTGCGCGCCGCGCTTGGCCATGATCTCGATGATGGCCTTGGCTTCCTCGACGAGTTCCGCTTCCACCAGCGACTTGCCGACGTTCAAGCCGACGGCCTTCATGAAGGTGTTGGCGATGCCGCCGCCGACGATCAGGTTATCGACTTTGTCGGACAGGGCTTTCAAGATGGTCAGCTTGCTCGATACTTTCGAACCAGCAACGATAGCCAGCAATGGGCGGGCGGGCGCGTGCAAAGCTTTCCCCAGTGCATCGAGTTCGGCGGCCAGCAGCGGGCCGGCGCAGGCGACGGGCGCGAACTTGGCGATGCCGTGCGTGGACGCTTCCGCGCGGTGGGCCGTGCCGAACGCGTCGTTGACGTAGATATCGCACAATGTCGCCATTTTTTGCGCCAGCTCATCGCTGTTTTTCTTTTCGCCCTTGTTGACGCGCACGTTTTCCAGCAGGACGACCTGGCCGGCAGCCAGGGATTCCAGGCCGGCACCGTCGACCCAGTTTTGTTTCAATGCGACTTCCTGGCCCAGCAGTTCGGACAAGCGGGCGGCCACGGGCGCCAGGCTGTCGGCCGGCTTGAACTCGCCTTCCGTCGGACGGCCCAGGTGCGACGTCACCATGACAGCGGCGCCAGCGTGCAGCGCGGCGCGGATGGCCGGCACCGAGGCGCGGATGCGCGTATCTTCGGTGATCTTGCCACTGTCATCTTGCGGGACGTTCAGGTCGGCGCGGATAAACACGCGCTTGCCTTGCAGTGCATTTTGGGCGATCAAATCTTGCAGACGAATGAAGTTGAGAACAGCTGACATGGCGATCCAGATGACGAGTGGAAGGAAGTGCGCTATTTTACCGCAATGCCCAGCGCAAATCCCCGATTTGTCCTGCTTTACTGAAAAACGTGCAACAGTCGCAAGCCCGTGAAAACCAGCATGCCAAACACGATGGTTTGCAGCATATTGCGGCGGATCACAAAAAAGAGCGTGGCGGCAATACCGGATAACAGTTTCAAATTGGACAATTCAAGGTGCACTTGCTGCCCCTCCATCAGCATGTCGGGCGCGATGATGGCCGCCAGCGCGCAGGCCGGCGCGTAGCGCAGCATCTCGCCCACGCGGCGCGGAATGGTGATGTGATGGCCGATCAGCCAGAAGGTGCTGCGCGTGGCGGCTGTCGCCACTACCAGCACGGCAATGGCGATCCACACGTCGGCCCTGCCCCAGTCTATGCCGTCAAACATGGCGTTTTGTCCATTTTTCTGTCAACTCTTCCACGGCCATCGCGCTGACCATGCCCACCAACACGGCCACCAGCAAGCCCAGCTTATACGGCAGACTGAAGGCCAGCACGGCCACCGTGCCCGCCACCAGCACGCCGCACAGGGCGGCGCGGCTGAGGATCAGCGGCACCGTCACGCACAGGATCGCCAGGGTGCCGGCAAAGCCCAGCCCCCATTCGGCCGGCACGACAGCGCCCAGCACGATGCCGATGAAGGAACCGATTTGCCAGGCCAGCCAGTTGGGATAGATCAAGCCTTTCAGGAAAGGCAGCTTGGCCGGGTCCGGCGTTTCATGGGGGTAGCGCTGCAGGAACAGGCCCACCGTGATGTCGCCCGCCACATAGCCGAGCGCAAAGCGCTGGCGCCACGGCAGATGGGAAAAATGGGGCGCCAGCAGCACGGAAAAGATGACAAAACGCAAATTGACGACGAGGGCCGTGGCAAAGATCACCCACACGGGCGCCTGCGCGGCCAGCAGCGGCAAGGACGCGAGCTGGGCCGAACCGGCAAAGACAAACAGGGTCATGGCCCCCGCCTGCGCGACAGTCAGGCCGCTTTTCACCATGGCCACGCCCACCACCATGCCCCAGGCGGCGATGCCCAGCAGGGTAGGCGCACCCAGATTCAGGCCGGCGCGCCAGGCGTCTTTCAGCAGGGCATCCTCGCTGGCGGCCGGGACGGCGTTCACGCGATGCTCCTGCAGGCGTATTGTGGTAACTGCACAACAATGGTGCGCGGAGAAAGGCTCCGCAACGGTGATACCGGCAAGGCAAATCCAGTCAGTGTGGCGCTGCAGCTGCCATATTTCCGCAAAAACCCGCGCCGCAGCCGAAGATGATCGAGCCGCCATTTTAGCCATGATTTTTGCTGTCTGCCTGAATCCGTTAAAATCGTGGTTTTGGCAGCAGCCGACTTCCTTCCATACAGCCTCACGGAGCATGACAAGATGACAAAAATCACCCAGCCAGCGGTCGAACTCGACAGTAAAGACCTGCCAGCCCACTGCCCTAACCCGGCCATGCCGCTGTGGTCGTCGCATCCGCGTGTGTTCCTGGAATTCAACAAGGACGGTATCGCCAAGTGCCCTTACTGCGGCACGGCCTACACCCTGAAGGAAGGCGCCAGCGCCGGCCATCATTAAACTGCCCAGCGGCGCGCCCCCAGCGCGCCGTTTTCATTTACACAGCTAGCTGTACCGATCAAGCCGGAGTCGTCATGAAACGTCTGAAAGAACTCAATGGCAGCGCCGCCGAAGTCGAAGCGGCGTTCTACGATGCCTTGCACCGCGCCGACCTCGAAGCGCTGATGGCGCTATGGGCCGACGATGAAGAGATCGTCTGCATCCACCCGGGCGGCGCGCGCCTGATCGGCCACGCCGCCATCCGCGCCTCGTGGGAAACCATTTTGGCCGGCGGCGGCCTGCACATCGTGCCGGCGCAGCTGCATGAAACGCACAATCTGATGAGTTCAGTGCACACGGTGATCGAAGGCGTCACCCAGGAAGAGGGCGGTCCGGCGCATCTGCTGGCGACGAATGTGTATGTAAAAACGCCGCGCGGCTGGCGCATCGTGCTGCACCACGCCTCCATCGCCCCCGGCGGCGCACCGGCCGACGCCGCGGGGACGCAGATCCTGCACTGATGTCTTTGCCTCTTATCTACAACGCCCCCTACACCGCCCCGCTCTGGCTGCCTGGCGGCCACGCGCAGACGATTTATCCGGCCGTGTGCCTCGCCAAGCCTGCCGTGGCCTTCCGCCGCGAACGCTGGCAAGCGCCCGATGGCGACTTCGTCGACGTCGACCTGGTCGATGGCCAGCCGGGCCAGCCCTTCGTGGTGCTGTTCCACGGCCTGGAAGGCTCGTCGAACAGCCATTACGCGCGCGCCCTGATGGCCGAGGTGGCAGCGCGCGGCTGGTCGGGCGCCGTGCCGCATTTTCGCGGCTGCTCGGGCGAAGCGAACCTGGCGCCGCGCTTTTACCATTCGGGCGACGCGCAGGAAGTGGACTGGGTCATGCGCACGCTGCGCCCGCGCGCCACGGGAAAATTTTACGCGGCCGGCGTGTCGCTGGGCGGCAATGCCCTGCTGTGCTGGCTGGGCCAGTCGCAGCACCAGGCCGATTTCATCGATGCGGCGGCGGCCGTGTCCGCCCCGCTGGACCTGGCGCAAGGGGGCAAGGCCCTGTCCTCCGGCGCCAACCGGCTCTACACGCGCATGTTCCTGAACACGCTCAAGCCGAAATGCCTGGCCAAGCTGGAACAGTATCCCGGCCTGTTCGCGCGCGACGCCATGCTGACCGCGCGCGACTTGCACGCCTTCGACAATGTCGTCACGGCGCCCTTGCACGGCTACCGCGACGCCGACGATTACTGGCACCGCGCCAGCGCCAAGCACGTCTTGCACGACATCACCGTGCCGACCCTGGTACTGAATGCGCAAAATGACCCCTTCCTGCCCGGGCGCTTCTTGCCGCGCAGCGCCGCGCCGCAGGTCACGCTCGAATATCCGCGCCACGGCGGCCACGTCGGCTTTGCCGCTGGCAAGTTGCCGGGAAGCACACGCTGGCTGCCGCAACGCCTGATCCATTTTTTTGAAGGCGGCAACACGGCGCCATCGGCACCGCAAACCTGTCACGCTGACGGCACGCGCACTCACACGGAAAACGCTACACATGGATGAACTCGTCAAGCAGGCCCTGACCAAATGGCCGAACGTGCCCCACTGCTACGGCTGGCTGGGCCTGGACGCGCGCGGCCACTGGCGCATGCGCGACCAGCATGCGCAACAGCAACAACTGCCAGGCGACAAGATCGCCCACGTGGCCCTGTTGGGATTTATCAACCGCAATTACGATCATGACGAACGCGGTTGCTGGTTTTTCCAGAACGGCCCGCAGCGCGTGTATCTGAATCTGGAAGCGACGCCGTATATCGCCCGCAGCGACCCGCAGCACGGTTTTGTCTTGCAGACGGGTGCGCCGCTGGAACAGATCGAGCAAGCGTATTGGTGCGATAACGGCGCGCTGATCCTGCGCCACGGCGACATCGTCGCGCAGGTCGATGACCGCGACATGGCCCAGGTGCTGCCTGCGCTGCGCCTCGACGGGCAAGCGGTGGGCGACGAAGCCCTGCTGGCCTGGCTGGAAGATGCGCAAGGCAATTTGATGTTATTGCATAACGGCAAGGAGATTGCCGTGCAGCCGCTGGCCTATGCCAGCGTACCGCAGACCTTCGGCTTCCAGCAGGCGCCGCAAGCCGAATAAAAGTCAGCCCTTCTGGTCCTTGATCTGTTCGCGGCGTTTTTCCTGCAATTCCCGCTCGCGCGCATCGATCACGGCCTGGTCATAAAAGGTCGCGTCCGTCGACTTGCGGGCGATCGTCAGCTGGTCCAGCGCGGCCATGGTGGCGCCCTGCAGCACGTAGGATTCGGCCAGCGCCATGTGCTGCAAGGTCATCTTGCCTTGATCCGCATAGGCTTTCGCCAATAAATCGTAGAGTTCCGGCTCTTCCTTGTAGAGCTGCACCTGGTCGCGCAGATACAGGGTGGATTGCTCCAGCTTGCCGGCAGCCATCAGCGCTTCCGCATACTGGTGGGCAATGCCGCGCGAGAGGGGAAACTGCTGGCGCGCAGCGTCCGCCGCCTTCAGGGCCTGTTGCGCCACTTCCTTCTTTTGCGCCGGCATCAACAGCACTTCCAGCGCCATCGCCGCCAACAGGGAATTGGGGTCCTGCGTGCCGCCCGAGGTAAATACATTCGGCCCGGCCGGCTGGTGCAGGGCCGCATTGGCCGCATCGAGTTCCTTTTGCGCCTCCGCCGGCTTGCCCTGCTTGACGGCAACAAAGGACAAGCCATAGTGGGCGGCCGTCACCTGGAAGCGGCTTTGCTGTTCCAGCTGCGTCTTGAAGACGGCCTTGGCGTTCAACAGGCCTTGCACGCTTTCATCCTGCAGCACGCGGGCGCGGGCCCGGGCCAGGTGAAAACTCAGGCTGTCCGCACGCTGCTTGTAGGGCTGTTCGCGGATGCGCGCCTGGATGTCGGCGATGCGTTCCGTCGTCAGCGGGTGGGTCTGCAGGTAGGCGGGCATCAGGTCGCTGTACGAACGGCTGGCCGCCTGCATGCGGCCGAAGAAGGCCACCATGCCGGTGGTATCGAAACCGGCCTCACCCATGATCTGGAAGCCGATGCGGTCCGCCTCGCGCTCGGCGTCGCGGCCAAAATTGAGCTGGCGCTGGATGGCCAGGCCCTGGCCGGCGGCAAACACGCCCATCGCCACGTCGCCGCCCGCCCGTGAAGCGAGCGCTGCCAGCAGCATGGCCGCCAGCGGCATCAGGGCATCCTGACGCTGCTGGCCCAGCATGCGCGCGATATGGCGCTGCGCCACGTGGCCGATCTCGTGCGACAGCACGGAAGCCAGTTCCGCCTCCGTTTGCGCCGCCAGCACCAGGGCCGAGTGCACGCCGATGAAACCGCCCGGCAAGGCAAACGCGTTCAGCTGGGGGTCGCGCACGGCAAAGAAGAAATAGTCGTAATTCGTTTCGCCGCGCACGCTGGGGCGCGCCGCCACGAGGGCGTTGCCGAAGGTATTCAGGTATTCCAGCAAGGGCGCATCGTCGAGGTAGTCGCGATCGCCGCGGATGCCGCGCATGATTTCCTCGCCGATCTTGCGCTCCATCGCCGGCGACAGGTCTTCGCGCGAGGTGTCGCCCAGGTTCGGCAGGTTCGGCGCCGGCGGCACGGCCAGCGGCGTCCAGCTGCCGGCCGGCTTGGCGGATGCGCTGGCAACCGGCGCCGCTGGCGCGGAGGTATAGGTTTGCGCCAGCGCACAGGGCGCAGCGCAGCAGAGGATGGCCAGCACCGATGCGCGCCGTGAGCCGCGCAGCCATGCCGCAGCGGCGTTTTCAAGGACGATCGGAAGGGAAGTTTTTGAATTCACGGGTGCTATCATACCTTGTTCGCGGCACCCATTCCCACGCACCAAGCATGCGCCATGCCAGTGGCATGACGTCGTGGTCCGGCGTGCCGCGCCCCCACCCCTCACCTATTTTGACGCCATGACAACAGCAGACAAGCAAGCCCCCGCCGGGGAACTGACCCATTTCGACGCCACGGGCCAGGCCCATATGGTGGACGTGGGCAGCAAGGAAGACACGCGCCGCAGCGCCGTGGCCGCCGGCACCATCCGCATGCAGCCCGCCACCCTGGCATTGATTATTTCCGGCACCGCCAAGAAAGGCGACGTGCTGGGCATCGCCCGCATCGCCGCCATCATGGGCGCCAAGCGCACCAGCGACCTGATTCCCCTGTGCCACCCGCTGGCCCTCACGCGCGTCACCGTCGATTTTGAAGTGGACGAAGCGGCCAACAGCGTGCACTGCCGCGCCCAAGTCGACACGACGGGCAAGACGGGCGTGGAAATGGAAGCGCTCACTTCCGTGCAGATCGGTTTATTGACGATCTACGACATGTGCAAGGCCGTCGACCGGGGCATGGTCATGACGAATGTGCGCGTGCTGGAAAAGCATGGCGGCAAGTCGGGCGACTGGACAGCGGCCGTGTGAGCTCCAGCGGCAAGCCACGAGTTGAGTACGCAGCACCGTCAAGGCGTTAGCTTGGCGGCCAGATGCACGCAGGCAGATGCATGGCGCTTCCCATGAAAAGAGCCAGGACCACTAACGCCATGGCGTGTATCGCCTGGCTAAGGGCACAGGGGCGCTGCCCTCATGCAGATGTCATTCAAGAGCAGCTTTCACCGAATCGAGCCACATCGACGCCATTCTTTCTTGTCCTTTTTCGGTGAAATGACAAGCATCAAACCTGTACTCATCACCCAGCAAATTAGTGTTTGGTCCGGGATAACGCTTCAAATGAGGAGCATTACCAAATACTAATTGAGCAGACTCGATATTACGGTCATATGCCATCCCGCAACGCGAATGAATGGCAATCATCCAGCGGTTTACCTTGACTTTACTATTGACGTAGTCAATTACCTCACCCAATCGTCGCACATATAAATCCTTACCGGTACCAAAATCCGAGGAACCCTGGTGCCAAAACGCAAAATCAAATTTAATTTCTTGCGCCTGGATTAATCCGATTGCACTGTTGAGTTTTCCAAATGCCACGCCACCTGCCTGCCAATCCGACACTTTGGTTCCCCCCACGCCGATCGGCATGAAAATCACTTTACGCGCGATACCGGCTCCAATCAGCTTTTTCCCCAGCGGCATCCACATTGATCCATTCTTACAATCGGCCCACTCAAAGGGATCGCTTGCGATTTTTATCACGCCATCTTTACCAACCTGAAATACATTATCCACAGCAGGATAAACATGTTCATTGCAATTCGACGATATCGATTGACCGATGACCAAAATTCGTAGTTCGGGCAAGGGATCAGGAATAACGGGGGTGACGGGAATGACTGGGATGATTGGTGGGACCGGGGTGACTGGGATGACCGGGGTAACCGGGATCACCGGAGTGACAGGCGTGACAGGCGGAACGGGGGTGACGGGGGTGACGGGAATAATTACAGGTGCGTCAGGCGCACTGCCAGTACCGCCGCCGCATGCGGCAATTACCAAAATACAAGATAGCCCGAGAAGATACTTAAACAAACGAAGATTTTTCATCATTGAAGTCATGTTGACATCCATAGAAAAACATCACGTCTGGCGCATACGGTGTTCGCAGGCGTCCACATTCAGGTCACCTTCCATGCAGCATGGATGAAGGGGATATTGCTCATACATCTCAGAAAGTACTAACAACACTCCTGAAATATATCGAATAAAAAAACGCTCGTTATTGAGAAAAATCGAAAGATATGTCTTATAGGAAAAAATGACATTGCTGTCTTCACATGAATCCATGCAAAATACAAAAACAGCAATAGAATAGAAGGTGGCAAGTAATAAGCAGGAAGGATGGGACTTGCAGACTTGCAAACTTGTTGACGCACTTGATAAGCCAGGCAGCGACTGCGAATAGCTGATAATCCACTGCATCAGCAACAACTTCAGATCACCAACAAGGCATTGACCAAAAGCCGTCATCAATACATGAATCAGAAATCTATGGCAGGAAAACAAAAAGATGCTATATACATAGTCTGCCAAGCGTACCTGGCACTCAGTACCTTTAAGCGTCAAGGCCGATATCACAGGCAAGACGGGCGTGGAAATGGAAGCGCTCACTTCCGTGCAGATCGGTTTATTGACGATCTACGACATGTGCAAGGCTGTCGACCGTAGCATGGTCATGACGAATGTGCGCGTGCTGGAAAAGCATGGCGGCAAATCGGGCGACTGGCACGCCGAGGTGTAATCACGCTGCCTGGCGCGCAAGATGGAGCTTGACGCGGCGCAGGTCGCGCAGCAGCCAGGCGCCACACAGCAGGCATAGCGCGATGACGGCCACGGACAGGGGCAAGTGGAATTGTTCCAGCCCCGCCAGCGCAAAGCCGGCATGGATCAGACACGTTCCCACGCCCAGCGCGGCGCATATTGCCGCATAGCGGGACGCGTGTCGGGTGTTCAGCAACACATGCCGGTAACCGGCCAGCACCACGGCAATCGCCGCCAGGTTAAACACGAGAAAACCCTGCACGCCGCCCGGCACATGAAACATCTCCCACTCTTTCCAGTAGGCAGCGTCGATTTGATGCAGGATCAGGAACAACATGGTCCAGAAGTAGCTGCGTTGCATAAGGTTTACGTTCGTCAATATTGACGCAATTGTAAAGCCTGAACCGCGCACCTGCACCTGCGCATGGCATTTTTCGATGCCAATATGAATTTCATTGATATAAATGCTTTTTCATCAAGAAATCATGCATACTGCGAGTCGTCCATATCAAGATGAGCATCGCATGACAAGCAACAAGCCCGCCGCGGAAAGCAAGCTCCAGGACTTCGAATTCGAGGCCATGAATCTGCAGGTGGGGGGACGCATCCAGTTCATCACGCACCGCACCATCAAACCCATCCAGCATTTCTCGACCGTGATCGGCTATGTGAAAGACGAGTACCTGATCGTCAAGATTCCCATGGAAAACGGCGCCTCCATCGTGCTCAACGAGGGTGACAAGCTGACCATCCGCGTGTTTTCCGGCGTCACCGTCTGTTCGTTTTCCTGCAGCGTGCTGCGCATCTTCGGCCGCCCCCTCAATTACGTCCACCTGAGTTTTCCCGACGCCATCCAGGGCACCAGCCTGCGCACGGCCATGCGCGTGAAAGTGGAAATTCCCGCGCAGCTCAGCTATCGCGATGTGGCGGCCGTGCCCGTGTTCATCGTCAACCTCAGCGTCTCGGGCGCGCTGATCGAGGCGCCCAGCATGCTCACGCCCGATGACGAAGGCGTGGCACTGAGCTTTACCCTGCTGGTGCAACCGAACAAGCACCAGATGCGCGTCAACACGCGCGCCCGCATCCAGAACGTCAGCGTGGGCAAGCCGTCGAATGGGAATGCCGCCGGCGTGGCGGAAATCTATACGTATGGCGTGCAATTCATCGACCTGGAACCGACCCACTACACCCTGCTGCAAAACCTCACCTATGAAGCGCTGATCGCAGACCGGCAAAAAATCGTCTGACGCTGGCGCGGCAGACCCCACTTACAGCGTCGGCGTCACGTCGGGAATGTTGTTTTTGGTAATCGCTTCCTTCGCCGCCGGATTCGTCACGGTGGTGCTATTGAACCAGGTCAGGCTGCTCGTGCCCGACTTCATGGTCATCGTCACGGTTTGTCCACCGATACCCGTGCCCAAGTCGGCCGCCAGGGTCAGCACGATATCGCCCTTGTCCACTGTGGCGCTGGCCACTTCGCGCGTGGCGCTGAACACGGGGATGGTGCTGGGCACGGCCTGGGTGGGCGTGCTGCAGGCGGTGGCCAGCCCGCCGTTTTCCTGCACGCACAGGGCCACGGCCGTTTTCAAGGGGGCAGCGGCCGCCAGCACATTGCTGACCTTGGCCCGCATCGTGTAGTCGCCATATTGGGGAATGGCCACGGCCGCCAGGATACCGGCGATGGCCACCACGATCATCAGTTCTATCAGGGTAAATCCGCTTTGCGCGCGCATCGTATCCTCCCATTGTGCATTGCTCACGCCGTGCATGGTGCAAGCGCCATGCCAGCGGCGCGCCCGGGCAGCGGCGGCACACGTGGAAAGAAAAGCGACGCATTTGGGCCGTATCCGACCAGCGCCGTCCCCCCCGGGCCGGGAATCGGCCTGTCTTGCGGACAAAAAAAAGGAGCCGAAGCTCCTTTTTTGTACTGCTATGACCAGGCTGGAATTACAGCATGGCTTTCAGCAGACGCGCCATTTCCGACGGGTTTTTGGTCACGGTGATGCCGCATGCTTCCATGATTTCCAGCTTGGCTTGTGCCGTATCGGCACCGCCCGAGATCAGCGCGCCGGCGTGGCCCATGCGCTTGCCTGGAGGAGCGGTCACGCCAGCGATGAAGCCGACGACCGGTTTTTTCATGTTGTCTTTGATCCAATAAGCCGCGTTGGCTTCGTCCGGACCGCCGATTTCGCCGATCATGATGACCGCGTCGGTATCTGGATCATCATTGAACATCTTCATGATGTCGATGTGCTTCAGACCGTTGATCGGGTCGCCGCCGATGCCGACTGCCGACGATTGGCCCAGGCCCAGTGCGGTCAGCTGACCCACTGCTTCATAGGTCAGGGTGCCCGAACGCGACACCACGCCGATACGGCCCTTCTTGTGGATGTGGCCTGGCATGATGCCGATCTTGATTTCGTCTGGCGTGATCAAGCCTGGGCAGTTAGGGCCCAGCAGCAAGGTTTTGCTGTTGGCTTTGGCCATGCGGTCTTTCAAAGCCATCATGTCGCGGACAGGAATGCCTTCGGTGATGCAAATGGCCAGATCCATTTCAGCTTCGACAGCTTCCCAGATCGCCGCTGCCGTGCCTGCTGGCGGTACGTAGATGACGGAAACGTTGGCGCCGGTTTCTTTTTTCGCTTCGGTAACGTTAGCGAAAATAGGAATGCCTTCGAAATCTTCGCCGGCTTTCTTCGGGTTCACGCCTGCCACGAAGGCAGCTTTGCCGTTCGCGTAGTCGCGGCAACCGCGGGTGTGGAACTGGCCGGTCTTGCCGGTGATCCCTTGGGTAACGACTTTGGTATCTTTATTGATCAGAATGGACATGTTGATTCCTTAATTAAGCTTGACCGGCAGCAGCGGCAACGACGCTCTTGGCTGCATCTTCCATGGTGTCGGCTGCGATGATAGGCAGACCGGAATCGGCCAGCATCTTTTTGCCCAGGTCTTCGTTGGTGCCCTTCATGCGCACGACCAGCGGCACGTTCAGCGAGACGGCTTTCACTGCGGCGATAACGCCTTCAGCGATCACGTCGCAACGCATGATGCCGCCGAAAATGTTCACCAGGATGGCTTTCAGGCCTGGGTTTTTCAGCATGATCTTGAACGCTTCGGTCACTTTTTCTGCCGTGGCGCCGCCGCCGACGTCCAGGAAGTTGGCTGGCTCGCCGCCGAACAGTTTGATCGTGTCCATGGTGGCCATGGCCAGACCGGCGCCGTTCACCAGGCAACCGATGTTGCCGTCGAGCGAGATGTAGGCCAGGTCGAATTTCGACGCTTCGATTTCAGCTGGATCTTCTTCGTCCAGGTCGCGCAGGGCGATGATTTCCGGATGACGGAACAGGGCGTTCGGGTCAAAGTTGAACTTGGCGTCCAGGGCGATGACCTTGCCGCTGCCGGTGACGATCAGCGGATTGATTTCGGCCAGCGAGCAATCGGTTTCCCAGTATGCTTTGTACAGGCCTTGCAGGTTGACGCGGGCGTCGACGATGGAACCGGCAGGCACGCCGATTTTGGTCGCGATGTCGTCTGCCTGGGCATCGGTCAGGCCAACGCTCGGCTCGATGGTGACGTGGTGGATCTTCTCTGGGTGGCTCTCGGCCACTTCTTCGATGTCCATGCCGCCTTCGGACGATGCCATCAGGACGATTTTCTGGGTGACGCGGTCGGTGACCAGCGAAACGTACAGTTCCTGTTTGATGTCGGCGCCTTCTTCCACCAGCAGGCGGTTGACTTTCTGGCCTTCGGCGCTGGTCTGATGCGTGATCAGCTGCATGCCCATGATCTGGTCAGCGTATTCCTTGACCTGTTCCATCGATTTTGCCACTTTCACGCCGCCGCCCTTGCCGCGGCCACCTGCGTGGATCTGCGCCTTGACAACCCACACCGGGCCGCCCAGGGTTTCCGCAGCCTTGACGGCTTCTTCGACGGACATGCACGGAATACCGCGTGGTACCGTCACTCCGAATTGCCGGAGGATTTCTTTGGCTTGATACTCATGGATTTTCATGCTGGCTTCCCTTCTGATACTGATGTGTAAAAATACGGTTAGTGGTGCAAAAAAAACAGGAAAGCGCCGGGATCACGGCTTGGCTACCCAGCGCGGGTAATACTGTGCAACTGCCCCGCCATCCGTGCGCAGGGCGTGGCATTTGTCGAGTTGAAACGGCTTTTCATGCGATAAGTCAGCATTCGCACCGTCACGGGTCGACCAGACATCGCCGGCAAATGCCTGAACCGTCGCAGTCGGCAAGACTTGCGCCAGTTCGGTCAAATGGGTACAGCCAGCGATTCCCGCCAGGCGCTGTTTCAAGTCGCGGCGGAAATTCTTCAATAAATTCAGACCGATCAGCGCCCTGTAAGCGGGGCCGATGGTATCGCAAAAACCGGGATAGGGTACGGCATCGGAGGCAGCCTCGGCCTCGACAATGTTCAGTTCGCGATCGACGGTAATGCGTAAATGGAGGTCATGCAGAGGGGCGCCGGCGGGACGGGGGCCGGAGGCCAGGGTCGCGTCATAGCTTTTGATATCGGTGATATGGGCGTCAATATCCCACAGGCCGTCGTCGCGCACATACGCTTGGACGTCGATAACACGGGAGTGCCGTAGGGCGCGCCGGGATACGGGAGTTGACAGGGGCATAAGACCGATGCCGCTTGCGCGGCCATAATTTAGTAAGCAGCCATGTGCCTAAAGCACTCTGTTCGCAGCTTCTACGAACAGCAACCGCACCTGCGGCGCCGCAAAAACCCTAAAAGTGTAGCACACTGGGCGCTGGTTGCGCCGCAACATAATTTTTCATTGCTTCGATAAAAACATTTCAAAGCATAAAGAATACACATGGAAATTCACACCGTTATCACGGATGGTGATGATAGATATGGCCGATGGATGCCGCGACATACCTCAGATTGCCGCGCCGGCCCAGCCGACGGCAGCGCGGCCAAGCCCGGCCCCATGCAGCGCAACAATATGCCATCCGATTGCCAGGCGGATGGCAAAGAAAGTGAACTTACCAGTAAAACAATGATCCGGAGCGAGCTTGCCTGACAAGCAAGGTACAGGGCAGCCCTGAACTGTTGCAGATGGAACACAGCGAGACCAGGGCCAGCTGGACGGTCAGCGGCGCGCACCTAGTCGTCCTCGGGCTCCAGTCCCTTCAAGGCCACCTGCACGGCACGCTGGGAAAAGCCGCGCTGCATCAGGAAGCGCATCTGCTTGTTGCGCTGCTCGGCATCCTGCGCCACCTCGCCAAATTTGCGGCGCCACACCTCGCAGGCGCGCGCAACCTCCCCTTCGGCCAAGCCCGCCTTGAGTTCCTGCAGCGCCTCGCCACCGATGCCATGGCTTTGCAATTCCGCCATGATGCGGCTATTGCCGAAGCGGGCCGAGCGGCGGTGGATCAGCGACTCGGAAAAACGCTCCTGCGACAGCCAGTTCGCTTGCTCCAGGCTGTCGAGCAAGGCTTCCACATCATCGCCCTCCTGCGCATGGCGCTGCAGCTTGCGCCGCAATTCCATGCGGCTATGTTCGCGCATCGACAGAAAGCGTAGCGCCCTGCCCTTCAGGCTTAGTTGTACTGCGGCCATACACCCACCTTGTCTTTCATTCCACGATCAAGCCATCCAAACACAATCGCCGCCCGGCGCAACAGCGCGGGACGGCGATCGTGGTCATACTATGCGGTGAGCCGCGCGTAGGTCGGATTAGGCCCCTTGGGCCGTAATCCGACAACATTGTTGGCGTCTGATCCGACAACATTGTTGACGTCTGTGGTGTTGTCGGATTACGCGCGGCTTTGCCGCGCTAATCCGACCTACTCTGCCTTGGCTTCCGCAGCCTTGGCAGCCTTGTCGGCGGCTTTATCCGCTTTTTCCGGCTTTTCAGCGGCCAGCGGCGGCAGTTCGCGCACGCCCAGCGAAGCGCGGACCTTGTTTTCGATTTCGCGGGCCAGTGCCGGACGCTCTTGCAGGAAGGCGCGGGCGTTGTCCTTGCCCTGGCCGATGCGTTCGCCGTTGTAGCTGTACCACGAACCGGATTTTTCCACGATCTTGGCATCCGAGCCCAAATCCAGGATTTCGCCTTCGCGCGAGGTGCCGGCGCCGTACAGGATGTCGAAGTGCGCTTCCTTGAACGGTGGCGCGATCTTGTTCTTGACGACCTTGACCTTGGTTTCGTTGCCGATCACTTCATCGCCGGACTTGATCGAGCCGGTGCGGCGGATATCCAGGCGCACGGAGGCGTAGAATTTCAGCGCATTGCCGCCGGTGGTCGTTTCCGGGCTGCCGAACATCACGCCGATCTTCATGCGGATCTGGTTGATGAAGATGACCAGGGTATTCGTGCGGTTGATGGAACCGGTCAGCTTGCGCAGGGCTTGCGACATCAGGCGCGCTTGCAAGCCTGGCAGGGAATCGCCCATGTCGCCTTCGATCTCGGCGCGTGGCGTCAGTGCGGCCACGGAGTCGATGACGACGAGGTCGACGCTGCCCGAACGCACGAGGGCGTCGCAGATTTCCAGTGCCTGCTCGCCCGTATCCGGTTGCGAGATCAGCAATTCATGCAGGTTCACGCCCAGCTTTTGCGCGTAACCGACGTCCAGCGCATGCTCGGCATCGATAAAGGCGCAGGTGCCGCCCAGTTTTTGCATCTCAGCGATGGTTTGCAGGGTCAGGGTGGTTTTACCTGACGATTCCGGACCGTAGATTTCCACCACGCGGCCACGCGGCAAACCGCCCACGCCCAGCGCGATATCGAGGCCGAGCGAACCGGTCGACACGACTTGCACTTCTTCGATCGCTGCGCTGGCATCCATGCGCATGACCGAACCTTTGCCAAACTGCTTCTCGATCTGCGCCAGTGCGGCGGCGAGCGCCTTGGCTTTTTCCGATGCGGGTACTACAGCTTTTTTATCGTCCATATGTTCTTTCAGCCGTTCTACAGTTGCGGATTCACGTGAATCCCGCAGCCTGCGATAGCGCCAGTGGGTTAAATTCTTTACACAGACAGTACTGTATAAAAAAACAGTGATCAATGCAAGCGGAACGTGGATTTGTTTTGAAACAGATCAATACAAGCCTGGTTTCTCACAAAAACTCGCCACCTTGCGGAAAATGAAACACAATACAAACTTCTACCGCCGCAAGCATAGGAAGTGCACCATGCGTATTTTACTTGCCGAAGATGACAGCGTGCTGGCCGATGGCCTGACCCGCTCGCTGCGCCAGTCCGGTTATGCGATCGACTACGTCAAGACGGGCCAGGAGGCCGATACGGCCCTGTCCACCCAGGAATTCGACTTGCTGATCCTCGACCTGGGCTTGCCCAAGATGTCCGGCCTGGAAGTGCTGCGCCGCCTGCGCGCGCGCGCCTCGCTGCTGCCGGTGCTGATCCTGACGGCCGCCGATTCCATCGAGCAGCGCGTGAATGGCCTCGACCTCGGTGCCGATGATTATATGGCCAAGCCGTTCGCCTTGTCGGAACTGGAGGCAAGAGTGCGCGCCCTGACGCGCCGCGGCGCCGGCGGCGGCGCCACCATCATCAAGCACGGCCCCCTCAGCTACGACCAGGTGGGGCGCAGCGCCTACATCAACGACCAGATGCTCGACCTGTCGGCGCGCGAACTGGGCTTGCTGGAAATCCTGCTGGGCCGCACCGGCCGCCTCGTCTCGAAAGAACAACTGGTCGACCACCTGTGCGAATGGGGCGAAGAAGTGTCGAACAACGCCATCGAAGTGTATGTCCACCGCCTGCGCAAGAAGATCGAGGTGGGCGGCGTGCGCATCGCCACCGTGCGCGGCCTCGGCTATTGCCTGGAAAAATACTCGGAAGCGGCGCGCCTGAACGCCGAAGCGGGCGAATCGGCAAGCCCGGCCAGCGGACCCGCCAGCAAGTGAAGGTGCGCGAGGCGCCAGCGGACGAAGCGGACGACGACGACTGGTTCGAACCGCCCACCACGGAGCAGGACGACACCATCGAGCATTCGCTGTTCGGCGAAATCCTCGACTGGATGCTGGCGCCCTTGCTGCTGCTGTGGCCGATGAGCATCGCCATCACCTATCTGGTGGCCAAGGGCATCGCCAATCAGCCGTTCGACCATGCGCTGGAAGACAGCGTGACCGTGCTCACGCAGCAGGTCAAGCAGGCCGACGGCGCCATGCTGCGCCGCGTGCCGGAAAAGAACAGTAACAACAAGGGCCGCGACTTCCTGCGCGGCGACGATATCGACACCCTGTATTACCTGGTGGTGGGTCCGCGCGGCGAATACCTCGACGGCGACCGCGATTTGCCGCCGCCGCAGGACCCCGACAAATACCGCAGCGGCATGGTGCTGTTTCGCAACGACACCATCCATGGCACGCCCGTGCGCGTGGCGTTCAGCTATCTCGACATTCCGTCCAGCAACAACGACGAGCCGCAGCGCGCGCTGGTGCAGGTGGCGGAAACCCTGGAAAAACGCGCCCAGTTGGCCAATGAAATCATCAAGGGCGTGATCTTGCCGCAGTTCATCATCCTGCCCGTGATCCTGGCCCTGGTCTGGTTTGCCCTGGCGCGTGGCCTGTCGCCGCTGGCGCAATTGCAGGAACGCATACGTGCCCGGCCGCCTGACGATTTATCGCCCATCGAATCGGGCCAGGTACCCGAGGAAATCACGCCGCTGGTCGGTTCGCTCAACGAGATGCTGGCGCGCCTGTCGTTGTCGATCGACATGCAGAAGCGCTTCATCGCCGATGCCGCGCACCAGATGAAAACGCCGCTGGCCGGCATGCGTATGCAATCCGAGCTGGCGCTGCGCCAGACCGACCACGACGAGATCCACCGCTCGCTGCTGCAACTGGCGAAAAGTTCGGAAGCGGCCACGCGCCTGGTCAACCAGCTGCTGGCCCTGGCGCGCGCGGAAAACCAGCCTCAGGCGGGCACGGCGTTCGAACCGATCGAGCTGAGCGAACTGGCGCGCGGCGTGGTACAGGACTGGGTGCAAGCCTCGTTTGCCCAGCATATCGACTTGGGCTTCGAGCAGCCCGCCTATGCGATCATGATTTCCGGCAATGCCATGATGCTGCGCGAGCTGCTGAGCAACCTGATCGACAATGCCCTGCGCTACACGCCGTCGGGCGGCAGCGTCACGGTGCGCGTGCGCAGCACCCTGGAACTGGCCATCCTGGAAGTGGAAGATACGGGCCCCGGCATACCGCAAGCCGAGCGGGCCCACGTCTTCGAACGCTTTTACCGCATTCTCGGCAGCAATGTCGACGGTAGCGGCCTGGGCCTGGCCATCGTGCGCGAAATTGCCCAGCAGCATGGCGCCGAAGTCGATATTTTTAACAATCCGCGCGCGCACTCGCCGAAGCTGCCGGGCACCCTGCTGCGCCTGAGCATCGCCCTGTTGTTGCCGGACGCGCCAGAAGAGGATGAGGTCACGTATGGATAAGCCCAGCCCTCCCGCAGTGCCGTTGCGCACGCCCAACTCCGAGCTGCAGTCGCGCCGCGATATCCACTGGCGCAAGACGCGGCGCCTGACGGCCATCCTGCTGCTGGTCTGGCTGCTGACGGGCTTCCTGACCGTGTTTTATGCGCGCGAACTGTTGCATTTAAATCTGTTCGGCTGGCCGCTGCCCTTCTATATGGCGGCCCAGGGCGCCTCGCTGGTGTACCTGGCCATCATCGCCTTCTATGCCTGGCGCATGCAGCGCCTCGACCGGGCTTTTCATGCAGAGGAGCACGCATGAGCGACCAGCGCAGCTTCTTTGCGCGGCTGTGCCGCTACTACCTGCTGTTTACGGCCGGTTTCGCCGCCTTCCTGCTGGCCCTGTCGGTGCTGGAACAGGAAGGCATGCCGCGCGCATGGATCGGCTACCTGTTCATGCTCGTCACCATCACCCTGTACGCCACCATCGGCGTCATCAGCCGCACCTCAAACGTCACCGAATACTATGTGGCGGGGCGCAGGGTACCGGCCATGTTCAACGGCATGGCCACGGCTGCCGACTGGATTTCGGCGGCCAGCTTCATCAGCCTGGCCGGCGGCCTGTACCTGAACGGCTTTGACGGCCTGGCCTTCATCATGGGCTGGACGGGCGGCTATTGCCTGGTAGCGCTATTGATCGCCCCCTACCTGCGCAAGTTCAGCCAGTACACGATTCCCGATTTCCTCGCCGCCCGCTATGGCAGCGGTACCGACAAACGGGGTGCCAGCGTGCGCGTAGTGGCCGTGGCAGCCACCATCATCGTCTCGTTTACGTATGTGGTGGCGCAGATCTACGCCGTCGGCCTGATCGCCTCGCGCTTCACGGGCGTGGATTTTTCCGTCGGCATCTTCCTGGGCCTGGCCAGCATCCTCGTCTGCTCCTTTCTCGGCGGCATGCGCGCCATCACCTGGACGCAGGTGGCGCAATACATCATCATCCTCGTCGCCTTCCTGATTCCCGCCATGTGGCTGTCGGTCAAGCATGCGGACAATCCCGTGCCGCAGATCGCCTACGGCAAGGTGTTGCCGCAACTGAGCGCGCGCGAACACGTGCTGGAAACGGACCCGAAAGAAAACGAGGTGCGTGCCATCTTCCGCCAGCGCGCCATCAGCTACCAGGCGCGCATCGACGGCTTGCCCGCCTCCTGGGAACAAGGCCGTCTGACGGCCCAGCGCCAGCTCGACAGTTTGCGCCAGCGCAATGCCTCGTTGTTCGACATCCGCAATGCGGAGCGCTACCTGATCGCCTATCCGAAAAGTCCCGATGAAGCGCGCGCGCTGTGGCAGGCCGCGCAGGCGCACAACCAGAAGCGCGCCGAGCCGATCATTCCGCACGCACAGCCATTTCCCGCCGCCGACCGGGAGCAGTCCGACATCAAGCGCAACAATTTCCTGGCCCTCGTGTTTTGCATGATGCTGGGCACGGCCGCCCTGCCGCATATCCTCATGCGATCCTACACCACACCCTCCGTGCACGAGACGCGCGTCTCCGTCTTCTGGACCCTGTTCTTCATCTTGTTGATCTACCTCACGATTCCTGCG
Organism: Janthinobacterium sp. BJB301; assembly: GCF_002735685.1. Lineage (NCBI taxonomy): Bacteria > Pseudomonadati > Pseudomonadota > Betaproteobacteria > Burkholderiales > Oxalobacteraceae > Janthinobacterium > Janthinobacterium sp. BJB301. Next base: position 1,099,872 of record NZ_PDZJ01000002.1, read on the forward strand.
CTGGCCGTGCTGGTCAAGTACGATATTTACTCGGCTCTTGTGGGCACGCAATACACGAACCTGCCCACCTGGGTGTCGTACTGGGCCAACGTGGACAAGCTCAGTCCCCTGATCAGCATCGTCGACATCAACCGCGACGGCATCGTGCAACTGGCGGAAATATCCATCGATGCCGACGTGCTGGTGCTGGCCACGCCCGAGATCGCCGGCCTGCCTTACGTCATTTCCGGCCTGGTGGCGGCCGGCGGCCTGGCTGCCGCCCTGTCGACGGCCGATGGCTTGCTGCTGGCCATTTCAAATGCCCTGTCGCACGACATCTATTACAAGGTGGTCGATCCCAGCGCTTCGACGCAAAAGCGCGTGACGATTTCAAAATTGCTGCTGCTGGCCGTGGCCTTCATCGCCGCCTATGCGGCCTCGCAAAAGCCGGCGGACATTTTGTCGCTGGTGGGCGTGGCGTTTTCCCTGGCCGCCTCGACCCTGTTCCCGCCGCTGGTGCTGGGCGTGTTCTGGAAACGTGCCAACTACCAGGGCGCGCTGGCCGGCATGCTGACGGGCTTTGGCGTATGCCTGTATTACATGCTGCACACCAGCACCATGTTGGGCGGTAATGCCAGCGGTCAATGGTTTCATATCGCCCCCATCTCCGCCGGCATCTTCGGCGTGCCGGCAGGCCTGGCCGCCGCCGTGCTGGTCAGCTGGCTGACACCGGCGCCGGGACGCCGCAGCACGGGGCTGGTCGAGCATATCCGGGCGCCGGAATAGCACCTTGCTGGTTGAAACGTACAAACAATGATACCTTCAAGAAATAGTGCATAAATAGATATCTTATTTACTATTTCCTGGAGGCGGAATGACACCCAGCAACATTACTTTGGCAAGCTGTGCAACACTCACCCGCGCCGCGATGGCCTGCCTGTTGCTGGCCATCGTATCGCCGCCAGCACTCGCCCAAACGGCAGCCGCCAGCACCAAAGCTATCGTCCCGTCACGCATCGGCGCCACCGCCTTCTTTGACGAAGATCAGATCAGCAGTGTCACGCTGTCGCCTGACGGCAACGCGGTCGCCATCTTGCTGATGGGCGACAACCGGCGCCGGCGCCTGACCGTGCTCGATGTAGCCAGCCAGGAAGTCAAGGTCGTTGCCAGCTTCAGCGACCGCGACATCGGCAACGTGGCATGGGTCAATGCCAAGCGACTGGTATTCGATACCAGGGACTCGCAGGTGGCCGATGGCCAGCGCAAATATGCGCCGGGCATGTTCGCCGTCGACCGCGATGGCAGCAATTACCGCCAATTGGCTTCCATGGATGATATCCCGGATGACCCGCGCTTCGCGTCCAGGAAGTTACCGTCCTCCGTGTATCTGCTGGACCAGTCCGGTACCCAGGATTCCGATGTCATTTATGTCCAGAAAGCCGTCGTGTTCAAGGAGCTCAATGAGAATACGGCGAGGGTCGGACAATTCGATTTGCTGCGCCTCGATACCACTACCCAGCAATGGGAAAAGGTGGCGCCCCCCGCCAAAGGCGTGCTTCACTGGCTGCTCGACCAGCACGGCAAACCACGCCTGGCTACGGCTGTCGAGGGCCGGCGCAAGACGTTCTACTACCTTGAACAGGGCGAGCAACGCTGGCGTGCCATCGCCAGCCAGGATGCCTACGACAACGAACCTCACGCCATTACGCCGCTGGAATTCGGTCCCGATGGCACCTTGTATGTCAGCAGCCGCAACGGCGCCGACAAGCGCACCCTGTATGCCTATGACCTGGCGGCTGGCCGCGTCACGGGCAAGCCGCTGGTGACGCTGGCGGGCTATGATTTCGACGGCGGCATCCTCACGGACCAGAAACGCCTGCTGGGTGTCTACTACACCAATGATGCCACCACCACCGAATGGTTCAGCGCCGACTGGAAGGCGGTGCAGCAAGACATCGATGCGCAATTGCCTGCGACCATTAACCTGATCTCACGCAGCGCCAGGGCAGACAGCCCGCAGCTCATCGTGACGGCATATTCGGACCGCCAGCCCAGTGCCTTCCTGCTCTACAACAAGCAAACCCGGCAATTGCAAAAGATCGGCAGCGCCCGTCCCGCCATCGATGCTGAGCACATGGCGCAAACCGATCTGATGCAATATCGAGCGCGCGACGGCATGGAGATTCCTGCCTGGCTGACCTTGCCCAAGGGGGGCGGCAAGAAACTGCCGATGCTGCTACTCGTGCGCAGTGCGCCAGCAGAACGTGGCAGCCTGTGGTACTGGATGAGCGAGCGACAATTTCTCGCTTCGCGCGGCTATGCCGTGCTGCAAGTCGAATTTCGCGGCAGCGGCGACCGTGGCGACCAGTATTTGCGAGCAGGCTGGAAACAATGGGGGCTGGCCATGCAGGATGACCTGGCCGACGGCGCACGCTGGGCCATCGCACAAGGCATTGCCGATCCTCAGCGCATCTGCATCATCGGCGGCGGCGCCTATGGCGGGTATGCCGCCCTGATGGGCTTGATCAAGGATGGCGATCTGTTCCGTTGCGGCGTGAGCTGGGGCGGCATCACCGACTTGCCGAAAATGTTTACGCAGCACTGGAGCGTCGATCACCGGATGGGCGAGGAAGCAAGACAATACACCATGCCGCAACGCATCGGCGATCCCGTGCGCGATGCCGCCCTGCTCAAGGCCAACTCCCCCATGTATCAGGCCGAAAAGTTGACGCAGCCCCTGCTGTTGGCCTACGGGGGGGCCGACAGCAAGGTCCCCGTCTATCAGGGCACGCAATTGCGCGACAAGCTCAAGCAGAACAATCCCCGCGTCGACTGGCAGTTGTACGCCGACGAAGGCGACCGTTGGGGCTTGGCGGCCACGCGCGTGGATTTCTGGCAGCGCGTGGAACAATTCCTCGACAGGAATACGGGAAAAGACAGCGCCCCGGAAAAAAAGGAGTAGGCTGGAGGGCCGTTCCACTTACGAGGAAATCCCATGCCGTCTGGAAAAATTCTTGTTGCCCAGGGAGGCGGCCCCACCGCCGTCATCAACCAGTCGCTGGTGGGCGTGGTGCTCGAATCGCGGCGCTTTCAACATGTCACGCGCGTGTATGGCGCGCTGCACGGCGTGCGCGGCATCGTCAACGAAGAATTCGTCGATTTGACGCAGGAAACCAGCCATAACCTGGAACTGGTGGCCGCCACGCCCTCGTCGGCCCTCGGCTCCACGCGCGACAAGCCGGACATTGCCTACTGCCAGCAAATCTTCGAAGTGCTGCGCGCGCACGAGATCGAACATTTCTTTTACATCGGCGGCAACGACTCGTCCGACACGGTGCGCATCGTCAGCGAGGAAGCGCACAAGGCCGGCTATCCGCTGCGCTGCATCCACATTCCGAAAACCATCGACAACGACCTGGTGGGCAGCGACCACACGCCCGGCTTTCCGTCTGCCGCGCGTTTCGTCGCGCAGGCGTTCGCCGGCGCCAACCTCGATAACGCGGCCCTGCCCGGCGTGTACGTGGGCGTCGTGATGGGCCGCCACGCGGGATTTCTGACCGCCGCCTCGGCATTGGGCAAGAAGTTTCCCGACGATGGCCCGCACCTGATCTATCTGCCCGAGCGCGTCTTCGTGCTGGAACAATTTCTTGCCGACGTGAAGGCGACGTATGAAAAACATGGCCGCTGCGTGATCGCCGTCTCGGAAGGCATCCACGACGCTTCGGGCGAACCGATCGCCAGCCTGCTGGCCAAACAGGTGGGCAATGAAGTGGAGCGCGATGCGCACGGCAATGTGCAATTGTCCGGCACGGGCGCGCTGGCCGACCTGCTGTGCGACGAGATCAAGGCGAAACTGGGCATCAAGCGCGTGCGCGGCGATACCTTCGGCTATCTGCAGCGCTCCTTCATCGGCTGCGTCTCTGATGTAGATCAACGCGAAGCCCGCGAAGTGGGCGAGAAGGCGGTGCAGTTCGCCATGTGGGGCGATCGCGATGGTTCCGTCGCCATCAAGCGCACGGGCTTTTATTCCGTCGATTACGAGTTGCTGCCGCTCACCGAGGTAGCAGGCAAGACGCGCACTATGGAAGACGAATTCATCAGCGCCAGCGGCACGGACGTGACGGATGCGTTCCGCCTGTATCTGCGCCCGCTGCTGGGCTCGGGCATGCCCGATGCGTTCCGCCTGCGCGCGGCGAAAGTGGCCAAGGTCTTGAAACCCTAGCTGTTTTCCGCCAGCAATAGCGGCCGCAGCTTGACGGCCGCCTCCTTGAGTTGAGGCACATGCTGCATCAGCTGCTCCACGGACTTTCTCGCCACGGGCGCGTGGCAGGCGACGGCCGCCACGATGCGCCCGTCGGCCGCGCAGATGGGCACGGCCACGGCTACCATGCCGTGCACGAATTCCTCGTCGTCGATGCCGATGCCCAGGCGGGCGATGCGCACGATCTCGCGTTCCAGCAGCGCGGGATCCGTGATGCTTTTCGGCGTGCGCGCCTGCAGGGTCAGCATGGCCAGCAACTCGCGCCTTTCCAGCAAATTCATATGCGCCAGGAATAGTTTCCCACTCGCCGTGCAATGCATGGGCGCCCGGCTGCCCAGCACCAGGTGCAGGCGCAGCGGTTCCTGCGTTTCCACGCGGTCCACATAGACGATCGCATTACCCTCGGGAATGGCCAGATTGCACGTCTCGCCCGTGACCGCCACCAGACTGCCCAGGATGCTGCGGCTCACGCGGATCAGGGCATTGTTGCGCAGGGTGGCCAGCGCCAGGTTGGTGGAAGCGGCACCGGGCACGTAGCCGCGTCCCACGGGCGTGCGCAGCACATAGCCATGTTGTTCCAGGGTATCGAGCAGCCGCATCATGCTGGCCTTGGGCACCTGCATGCGCGCGGCCAGCTGCGACAAGGTCAATGGCTGGCTGGCACTGGCCAGGTGCTCGATCAGGCGCAGCACGCGCAAGCCCCGCGCCTCGTCGCCATGGCTGGCCGCCGTGCTGGCAGCTACCGCGCCACCCGCCGAGCTGTCTTCTTCGGCCTCGGCCTGCCGTTTTTGAAACGCATCATGCATGTTCTGTTTCACCTCTCGCGTATGCGGCTGTTTCCGCTTGTCCCGGTGCTGCACGTCTTTTATAAATGGAACCAGATGTTCCAAAAATAATCAATAAAGACCAGTGTATCGCAAAAAACGCCCATCGAGGCGGCTAGATACCGCAACGCAGGAGACAAGAGCAATGTTGCAAACACACTACGATTACATCGTGGTCGGCGCCGGTTCCGCCGGCTGCGTGCTGGCCAACCGCCTGTCGCACGACAGCAACAATCAGGTATTGCTGCTGGAAGCAGGCGGCAAGGACAATAATCCGTGGATACACGTGCCGGTCGGCTATTTCAAGACCATGCACGACCCCAGGCTGGACTGGTGCTACCGCACGGAAGCGGACGCCGGTATCGCCGGGCGCCAGCTGCAATGGCCGCGCGGCAAGGTCTTGGGCGGCTCCAGTTCGCTCAACGGCTTGCTGTACGTGCGGGGGCAGAAGGAAGACTACGACCGCTGGGCCGAACTGGGCAATGCAGGCTGGAGCTATGCCGACATCTTGCCCTATTTCAAGAAATCGGAAGACCAGGAACGGGGCGCCAGCGATTACCACGGCGTGGGTGGCCCCTTGAAAGTGTCGGACTTGCGCCTGCGCCGTCCTATCGCGGAACACTTTATTGCGGGCGCCACGGAAAGCGGCATTCCCTTCAATGCCGACTACAACGGCGCCACGCAGGAAGGCGTGGGCTACTTCCAGCAGACGGCCAGCAAGGGCTTGCGCTGGAGCACCGCCAAGGCCTTTTTGCGGCCTGCCCGCAAGCGTGCCAACCTGCGCGTGGAAGTGCGCGCGCAAATCACGCGCGTGCTGTTCGAGGGCAAGCGCGCCGTCGGCATCGAATTCCGGCAGGATGGCCAGTTGCGCCAGGCGCGCGCCAGCGGCGAAGTGATTTTATGCGCGGGCGCCATCGGCTCGCCGCAGATCCTGCAATGCTCGGGAGTAGGCCCACGCGCCCTGCTCGAGGAAGTGGGCGTGCCGCTGGTGCACGACTTGCCCGGCGTGGGACAGAACCTGCAAGACCATCTGCAAATCCGCCTCGTCTTCAAGACGCGGCTGAAAACCCTGAACGATGAAGTCAACAGCCTGTGGGGCAAGCTGTGGGTGGGCATGCAGTATGTGTTTTCCCGCTCGGGGCCCTTGACCTTGGCGGCCAGCCAGGTGACGGTGTTTACCAGGTCGTCGCCCGAAGTGGAGCGGCCCGACATCCAGTTCCACATGCAGCCACTGAGCGCCGACAAGCCGGGCGAAGGCGCGCATCCGTTTTCCGCCTTTACGTCGTCCGTGTGCCAGCTGCGCCCGCACAGCCGTGGCCACGTGTCGATCAAGTCCGCCGATCCCCTCGCCTATCCGGGCATCTATCCGAATTATCTGTCCGACCCGCGCGACCAGCAGACGGCAATTGCGGCCCTGCGCGTGGCGCGAAAAATCGCCGCCGCCCCGTCGCTGGCGCCGCACATCATTTCCGAGTTCGTGCCCGGCCCGCAGTTCGAGACGGATGCGGAATTGCTGGACGCGGCGCGGCGCTTCAGCCAGTCGATCTACCACCCGAGCGGCACCTGCAAGATGGGACATGACGCCATGGCCGTCGTCGATGACCGCCTGCGCGTGCACGGCATGCAGAACCTGCGCGTGGTCGACGCGTCGATCATGCCGGAAATCGTCTCGGGCAATACGAACGCGCCCACCATCATGATCGCCGAAAAAGCGTCCGACATGATCCTGGCGGACGCCGTGCGGCTGCCCAAGGCTGCCTAGTCCGCGCCCCACGCCACCTCACCCGGGAGGATGCCAGCGGCGGGCAGACGGCCCCGCCCCTCAATGACTTGGCAATCAGCCAGGCATCAAAAAAACACACATAATCGATATCGATTGGAGACTAGATATTATGGATAACAATACGAACAATCCAAAAAAGGCCAAAGAGCTACGGAAAGTCGTGATGGCCAGCGTGATCGGCGCCACCATCGAGTGGTACGACTTCTTTTTATACGGCGTCGTCGCCGGCATCGTGTTCAGCAAGCTGTATTTCCCGGGCGGCGATCCGCTCGTCTCGACCATGCTGGCCTACGGTACCTTTGCCGTGGGCTTTCTGTCGCGCCCCATCGGCGGCGTGATCTTCGGCCACTTCGGCGACAAGATCGGCCGCAAGAGCATGCTGGTGATGACCCTGATGATCATGGGGATCTCCACTTTCCTGATCGGCGTGCTGCCCACATATGACCACATCGGCTACTGGGCGCCCGGCCTGCTGCTGTTCCTGCGCGTGCTGCAGGGTATCGGCCTCGGTGGCGAATGGGGCGGCGCCGTGCTGATGGCGTATGAATATGCGCCGCCCAAGGAGCGCGGCTTCTACGCCAGCCTGCCGCAGATCGGCCTGGCCATCGGCCTGTGCCTCGCTTCCGGCGTGGTGGCGATCCTGTCCTACAGCCTGACGGACACGCAGTTCCTGTCCTGGGGCTGGCGCGTGGCCTTCATCCTGTCGGCGGCCCTCGTCTTCATCGGCATGTGGATACGCCTGAACGTGATGGAAACGCCGGAATTCCAGGCCGTCAAGGAGAAGAATGCGGAGACGCAGATTCCGTTTTTCGACCTGTTGAAACGCTATCCCGGCAATGTCTTGAAAGGCATGGGTGCGCGCTATATCGACGGCGTGTTCTTCAATATCTTCGGCGTGTTTTCCATCACCTATCTGACCAACACCATCAAGATAGACCGCACGGAAGCGCTGATGGGCGTGATGGCGTCGGCCGTCGTGATGTGCTTCTGCATTCCATTCTTCGGCCGCCTGTCGGACCGCATCGGCCGCACCAAGGTATTTTTCTGGGGTTCATTGATCACGGGCGTGTCGTCGATTCCCGCCTTCTGGATCATGCTGCATCACGCCGACAATCCGCTGCTGCTGTGGTGTTCCGTGATCATCCCGCTGGGCGTGCTGTATTCGGCCGTGTACGGCCCGGAAGCGGCCCTGTTCTGCGACCTGTTCGACGCCAAGGTGCGCTACACGGGCATCTCCTTCGTGTACCAGTTCTCCGGCATCTTCGCCAGCGGCCTGACGCCCATCATCGCCACCTATTTGCTGAAGACGGGCAATGGCGAACCGTGGCACATCGTCGGCTACATCCTGTTCGCCTCCCTCGTCTCGGCCGTCAGCGTGGCCATGATCGGCAGGGGCGGTTCGCAACCGGATGGCCGCATGAAGCCGGCGCACGCGCGGTAGGCGCAGGCACGTAAAAAAAGGCAGGCCTCTTGCGAGTGCCTGCCTTTTTTATGTCGATTAAGACTTAGATGACAATCGTTTGATGCTCGTCGCCCACGCGGGCGCGGATGGTGCCAATGCGCGAGACGGTTTCGCCGGCCGCCTGCAATTGCGCGATGGCGGCGTCCGCGTTTTCCTGCGAGACGATGACGGTCATGCCGATGCCGCAGTTGAAGACGCGGTGCATTTCGGCGTCAGCCACGCCGCCGTGCTGCTGCAGCCACGTGAACAGCGGCGGCATGGTCCATGCCTTCGAGTCCAGCTCGGCCACCAGGCCAGGCTGCAGCACGCGCGGGATGTTTTCCACCAGGCCGCCGCCGGTGATGTGCACCATGCCCTTGACTTCCATGGCATCCATCAGCGCCAGCAGCGGCTTGACGTAGATGCGCGTCGGCTGCATCAGCACGTCGGCCAGCTTGCGGCCGTGGAAGTCGCCTTCCAGGTCAGGTTTCGCCACTTCGATGATCTTGCGCACCAGCGAGTAACCGTTCGAGTGCACGCCGGACGAGGCCAGGCCCAGCACCACGTCGCCCGGGGTGATCTTGGTACCGTCGATGATTTTCGATTTTTCCACGGCGCCGACGGCAAAACCTGCCAAGTCGTATTCGCCGGCCGGGTACATGCTCGGCATTTCCGCCGTTTCGCCGCCGATCAGCGCGCAGCCCGCTTGTTCGCAACCCTGGGCGATGCCCTTGATGACGTCGGTGGCGATCGCCACGTCCAGCTTGCCGCAAGCGAAGTAGTCGAGGAAGAACAGCGGTTCGGCGCCTTGCACCAGAATGTCGTTGACGCTCATGGCGACCAGGTCGATGCCGACCGTGTCATGGCGGTTCAGTTCGAACGCCAGGCGCAATTTGGTGCCCACGCCGTCGGTGCCCGAGACGAGTACCGGTTCCTTGTACTTCTTGCTGATTTCAAACATGGCGCCAAAACCGCCCAGGCCGCCCATCACGCCTTCGCGCAGGGTGCGCTTGGCAAACGGCTTGATTGCTTCGACTAAAGCGTCGCCTGCGTCGATATCGACGCCAGCGTCACGGTAGGAAAGGGAAACATTAGAAGTCTGGTTCATGGTGTGGTGGCAGCGGAGGCGGTAAAATAGAAGGCGGATACCCGCCGGCACGCGCGCGCAAGCATGTTTTTCAACATCGTGCGGCAGGACGCCAGCGGGTGAATTCGGTCGATCAAGTCGCTATTTTATCAAACTGCCCCGCCATTTCGTAATTAACTGCCTTTTTTTAACGCAACAGCACAAACTACATGCCATTCGCCATCACCGCCGAACAGAAGCAAACAGCATTTTGGATCGCGGTCTGGCTGGCATTTTTGCTGCTGCTCGTCAGCCTCGGTCCCATCCTGACGCCCTTCCTGGCCGCCGCCATCCTCGCCTACGTGCTCAATCCCGGCGTCGACCGGTTGCAGCGCCTGCATTACAAGCATTTTTACGTGCCCCGTCCGCTGGCCGTGCTGGTCGTCGTAGTGTTGTTTTTCCTCGCCATTACGGCGCTGGTGCTGATCGTCGTACCCGTGCTGCAAAAGGAAATCCCGCTGCTGCAGGCGCAAATCCCGCAATTCCTGAACAAGGCCAACGATTTCCTGGCGCCGAAGCTGCGCGACCTGGGCATCCGCGTGCGCCTCGATGGCACCGGCATCAAACGCATGCTGAGCCAGCAGATGGCCACCAGCGGCGATGAAATCTGGAGCACGGTACTCGCTTCGGCCCGTATCGGCGGCACGGCCGTGCTGGGCTGGCTGGCCACCGTGGTGCTGATTCCCGTGGTGCTGTTCTATCTGTTGCTGGATTGGCATCCAATGCTGGCGCGCATCGCCGGCGCCGTGCCGCGCCGCTGGGTCGGCCGCACGGTGGGCATGGCGCAGGAAGTCGATACCCTGCTGGCGCAATATCTGCGCGGCCAGCTGCTCGTCATGCTGGTGCTGGCCACGTATTACTCGGTGGCGCTGGCCATCGCCGGTTTTGAAGTCGCATTGCCTGTGGGCATCATCACGGGCTTGCTGGTGTTCATTCCCTATCTGGGTTTCGGCCTGGGCCTGATGCTGGCGCTGATCGCCGCCCTGCTGCAGTTTGCCGACTGGAGCGGCGTCATCGCCGTGGCGGTCATCTATGGCTGCGGCCAGGTCATCGAAGGCTTTTTCCTTACGCCGCGCCTGGTGGGCGAGCGCATCGGTCTGAACCCGCTGGCCGTGATCTTTGCCTTATTGGCTTTCGGACAATTGTTCGGTTTCGTCGGCGTTTTGCTCGCTTTACCCGCTTCTGCCGTCCTGATGGTCGCTTTTAAGCATCTAAGACGCCACTACCTGTCCAGCACCTTCTATAATGCGTGACAAGGTGACTGACATAAGCTACTGCGCGTCGCACTTTGCGGCCGGCGATGCTCACCGTACTACAGTACGGTTGCGCTTCTCGGCCACAAATCGCTGCCGCTCGCTACGCTTCTGCCAGGCACTCGATACGACTACAATGTTAAATTAATAAAAATCCAACAACAAACGCGATGACGACGCACAAGCAGTAATGAAAAACAGGACAAGGCGTACGCCATGAAACAACTGGTGCTCGATTTAGGCACAGACCAGGCGCACAGCCTCGATACCTTCGAGGTGGGACAGAATGCCGAAGTGGCGCAGCTGATGCGCCAGTTCGCCGCGCGCACTTCGCGCGAACATTTTGCCTACCTGTGGGGCGAACTGGCCGCCGGCAAGAGCCACCTGCTCAAGGCCCTGGCCAGCACCGAGCGCGCGCGCTACATTTCGCCATTCTCGATCGAGTCCGAATTCGTGTATTCGCCTGATGTGGATTTGTACCTGCTCGACGACTGCGAAAAACTGTCGCCGCTGGCGCAGATCGATGCCTTTGCCCTGTTCAATGAAATCCGCGCCAACAAGGCCTACATGGTGTGCAGCGGCGCCGTGCCGCCGGCCGTGCTGCCCGTGCGCGAAGACTTGCGCACGCGCATGGGATGGGGCCTGATCTACCAGATCCACGGCTTGACGGACGATGAAAAAATCGCCGCCCTGACCCAGGCGGCCACCACCCGCGGCTTGACCTTGTCGCCCGGCGTGTTACCCTATCTGCTGTCCCATTTCCGGCGCGACATGCGTTCGCTGTCGACGATGCTGGACTCTCTCGACCTCTACTCCCTTGAAACCCAACGCCCGATCACCTTGCCATTGTTGCGCGAGTTGCTGCAGGCGGAAGCGAAAGAATGATGAATCTGGCCCTGTTTGACCTCGACCACACCCTGCTGCCCATCGACTCGGATCACGAGTGGGGCGAATTCCTGGTACGCATCGGTGCCGTGGACGCCGCCGAATTCACCCGCCGTAACGACGAATTTTTCGCGCAATACCAGGCCGGCACGCTCGATCCGGTGGAATACCTGGAATTTTCCCTCGGCACCCTGGCGCAATTCCCGCGCGAACGCCTGGAAGCGCTGCACAAGCAATTCATGGCTGAAGTGGTCATGCCGGCCATCCGCCCGGAAGTCGTGGCCCTGCTGAAACAGCACCAGGACGCGGGCGACCTGCTGGCCATCGTCACGGCCACCAACCATTTCATCACCAAACCCATCGCCGATGCGCTGGGCGTCGAGCACCTGCTGGCCGCCATGCCAGAATATGACACGCAAGGCAATGTCACGGGCAAGCTGGTAGGCACGCCGACCCTGGGCGCGGGCAAGCTGACCCACACCTATGCCTGGCTGGAAAAGATGGGCAAGGAACTGGGGCAGTTCGAGCGCAGCTATTTTTACAGCGATTCGCACAACGACATTCCCCTGCTGTCGGTCGTGACCCACCCTGTCGCGACCAACCCCAATACCGCTTTGAGCGCACACGCATCCCTCCACGGCTGGCCATCACTTCACTTATTCAATGATTAAAAAATTCATCCGCAAGATCCTCGGCGTTAAAAAAGAGGCAGCGCGCGACACCACGGCACCCATCGTGCTCGGTCCTGCGCAACACGGAATCGACCCGAAACTGGTGTCGTCGAATGCCATCCGCGTCACCAGCAGCCTGCAGGAAGCGGGCTTCGAGGCTTTTGTCGTCGGCGGCGCCGTGCGCGACCTGCTGCTGGGCGTGAAGCCGAAAGACTTCGACATCGCCACCAACGCCACGCCGGAACAGGTCAAGCGCTTGTTCCGCCGCGCCTTCATCATCGGCAAGCGCTTCCAGATCGTGCACGTGATGTTCGGCCAGGATTTGCTGGAAGTGACGACCTTCCGCGGCGCCGGCGCCGACTCCGCGCCCAAGGATGAACATGGCCGCGTCCTGCGCGACAATACCTTCGGCTTGCAGCACGAAGATGCGCTGCGCCGCGACTTCACCATCAACGCCATGTACTACAACCCGGCCACGCAGGAAGTGCTGGACTACCACGGCGGCGTGGAAGACATCCGCGCCAAGACCTTGCGCATGATCGGCAAGCCGGAAGAGCGCTACCGCGAAGATCCCGTGCGCATGCTGCGCGTGGTGCGCTTTGCCGCCAAGCTGAAATTCACCATCGAGCCGCACACGGCCGCGCCGATCCCCATCATGGCGCCGCTGATCAACAACGTGCCCGCGCCGCGCGTGTTCGATGAAATGCTGAAACTGCTGATGAGCGGCCACGCGCTGGCCTGCCTGCAGCAGCTGCGCAAGGAAGGCTTGCATCACGGTCTGCTGCCGCTGCTCGACGTGGTGCTGGAACAGCCGCTGGGCGCAAAATTCGTCACCCTGGCGCTGGACGCCACGGACGCCCGCATCGCCGCCGGCAAGACCGTCTCGCCGGGCTTCCTGTTCGCTTCGCTGCTGTGGCACCAGGTACTGGAAAAATGGACGGCCTACCGCGCCGCCGGCGAATCGACCATTCCCGCGCTGCACCTGGCGGCCGACGACGTGCTCGATTCGCAGACGGAAAAGCTGGCCTTGCAGCGCAAGATCGGTTCCGACATGCGCGACATCTGGTCGATGCAGCCGCGCTTCGAGCGCCGGGTCGGCAAGGCGCCGTACAAGTTGCTCGAGCACCTGCGCTTCCGCGCCGGCTATGACTTCCTGCTGCTGCGCTGCGCCTCTGGCGAGATCGACATGGACATCGGCGAATGGTGGACGGCCTTTTATGAAGGCGACGAGGAAACGCGCGAAGCGCTGCTCGTCAGCGCCAATGCCGCACCGGGCGCCGTCAAGAAAAAGCGCCCGCCACGCCGCAGCGCGCGCAGCAAGACCGGCGGCGGCTCGGCCACCGGCAGCAGCAGCGACGAATGATGGACGCACCTGCGCTGGTCACCGCTTACATCGGCATCGGCGCCAACCTGGGCGACGCGCGCGCGAATGTGCAGGACGCGATCGCGCGCCTGGCGCGCCTGCCAGGCGCCAGCTTGCTGGACGCCTCGGCCAGCTACCGCACGGCGCCCATCGATTCGAGCGGTGACGACTACATCAACGCCGTGGCGCGCATCACGACCACCCTGCCGGCAGAGGAACTGCTGCTGGCCCTGCACGCCATCGAGGCGGCGCATGGACGCGAGCGGCCTTACCGCAACGCCCCGCGCACCCTGGACCTGGACTTGCTGCTGTACGGCGATGAACGGATCGCCAGCGCCACGCTGACGGTGCCCCATCCGCGCATCACCGAGCGCGCCTTCGTGCTGGTGCCGCTGCTCCAACTGGCGCCCGCCGTCATCGTGCCCGGACTCGGTCCGGCGCAGGACTACCTGGCGGCCGTGGCCGATCAGGCCATCAGTCAGCTCTGACCCCAGCTCCGACCCGTTCCGCTCCCATCCTCTACAATGCCGCTCCTGCAGCAGGCCGCATAAAGTACTACACTAGCGGCGTTGCACCCCTTTCACTCTAGAGAATACCTATGTCCGCTTATTTGCAAGGAACAGATCTGGCCGCAAAAGACAAGGCCGCCACACCGGCGCCGGCGCCATCCAAGCCTGTCGCCAACAAGGCCGTGACCATCCACACCCTGGCCACGCTGCGCGCCGCCGGCGAAAAGATCACCATGCTGACCTGCTATGACGCCAGCTTTGCGTCCCTGATGGACCGCTGCGGCGTGGAGATCCTGCTGATCGGCGATTCGCTCGGCATGGTCTGCAATGGCCACAACTCCACCCTGCCCGTCACCGTGGCCGAACTGGCCTACCACACGGCTTCCGTGGCGCGCGGCAGCAAGTCGGCCATGATCATGGCCGACCTGCCATTCGGCGCCTACGGCACGCCCGAGACAGCCTATGCCAACGCCGTCATCCTGATGCAGGCTGGCGCGCACATGATCAAGATCGAAGGCGGCGCCTGGCTGGCCGAGATCGTCCGTTTCCTCACCGAACGCGGCATCCCCATCTGCGCCCACATCGGCCTGACGCCGCAATCCGTGCACCAGCTGGGCGGCTATAAAGTGCAGGGCAAGAGCACGGAAAGCGCGGCGGAACTGAAGAACGACGCGCTGACGCTGCAAAACGCGGGCGCCGCCATCGTGCTGATGGAAGCCATGCCGTCGCAGCTGGGCAAGGAAGTGACGGACATGCTGAAGATTCCGACGATCGGTATCGGCGCCGGTCCCGATTGCTCGGGCCAGGTGCTCGTCATGCACGACATGCTGGGCGTCTTCCCGGGCCGCAAGGCGCGCTTCGTGCGCAACTTCATGGAAGGCGCGGCCAGCATCGACGACGCCGTCACCGGCTATGTAAAAGCCGTCAAGGATGGCAGCTTCCCGGCGCTGGAACACTGCTTCTGACGTAGTTTGTTTTAAGTCGGCTTGCGCGCTGCGCGCCAAGCCGACCTACGAGACCATCAGCGCCGTAGGCCGGGTAGGTCGGATTAGGCGGGGCCGCCGAGGCCGCAGGCCGTAATCCGACAACACCACAGGCGCAAACCCCTACCCCACCTGTATCCACGTCGTCTTCAGCTCCGTGTACTTGTCCAGCGCGTGCAATGATTTGTCGCGCCCATTGCCCGACTGCTTGTAGCCGCCGAACGGCACGGTGATGTCGTCGCCGTCATACTGGTTGACGTGCACGGTGCCCGCGCGCAGGGCGCGCGCCGTCTGGATGGCTTTGGTGATGTCGGACGTCCATACGGCCGCCTGCAAGCCGTACGGCGTGGCATTGGCCTGTTTCACCGCCTCGCCGATATCCGTAAAGCCCAGCACGGACAGCACGGGGCCGAAGATCTCTTCGCGCGCGATCGTCATGCCCGCGTCCACGCCGAAGACGGTGGGCTGCACATAGTAGCCCCCCGTATCAAGGCGCACGGCCTCGCCGCCGCCCAGCAGCTGCGCGCCTTCGCTCTTGCCGGCCGCGATATAGCCCATCACGGTTTGCATCTGCGTGGCGTCGACGATGGCGCCCATGACGGTGGCTTCGTCGAGCGGGTCGCCGGGCTGGAAGCGCGGCAGCATGGCCAATGCCTTGGCCAGGAATTCTTCCTTGATCGATTCTTCCACGAACAGACGCGATGGCGCATTGCAGCTTTCGCCCTGGTTGAAGAAGATGGAGCCGACGGCGGCCGCCACGGCCTTGTCCAGGTCAGGGCAATCGGCGCAAACGATGTTGGCGGACTTGCCGCCCAATTCCGTCCACGCCCGTTTCAGGTTTGACTGGCCCGCCATCTGCACGATCAATTTTCCCGTGCGCGTGGAGCCCGTAAAACCGATGCAATCGACATCCATGTGCAACGCCAGCGCGGCGCCGGCCTCATTGCCGTAGCCGGGCAGCACATTGAAAACGCCGGCCGGCACGCCCGCTTCCAGCGCGATGTCGGCCAGGCGCAAGGCCGTCAATGGGGATTTTTCGGAGGGTTTGAGGATCACGCTATTGCCTGCCGCGAGGGCCGGCGCGATCTTCCAGGCAGCCATGATCATCGGGTAGTTCCACGGCACGATGGCGGCGACGACGCCCACCGGTTCGCGCGTGATCAGGGCCAGGCTGTTGGCCGGAGTCGGCGCGATTTCATCGTAGACCTTGTCGATCGCCTCGCCATACCAGCGCAGGCAGTTGGCCGTGGCGCCCACGTCCACGCTCTGGCTGTACTTGATCGGTTTGCCCATGTCCAGGGTTTCCAGCAAGGCCAGCTCGGGGCCGTACTTCTGCACCAGGTCGGCGAACTTGATCAGCACGCGCTTGCGCTGCGCGGGCGATTTCCCTGCCCAGCGGCGGTCCTCGAAGGCGGCGCGCGCGGCCTGCACGGCCGCATCCACGTCCGCCCCATCGCAACGGGCCACTTGCCCCAGGAGACGCCCATCGATGGGCGACAGATTGTCGAAAGTCTGGCCTGACTTAGCCCCGGCGCGCTCGCCATTGATAAAGGCGCGGCCATCGATCGCGAGCGCTGCGGCCCGTGCATGCCAGCTGAGATTTTGCATAGCATCTCCTTATAAGTTATCACATATAGAAACCTACCATACAAGTCACCAAACCATACGAACCGTGTAAGGAAGTAGCGTGTAGAAAATTTCCTCCACGGTAACAAGCATGCCTCAAAGTCAAAAATTGCAAGAACAGATCATAAAAAGCAAATAAATGCCTAATTTCCGAAAGAAATGCCAAAAAATGAGCAAACAGAGCAAATTTAGGCTCATAAGCTAAAATTAGAAAGACCCCTAGAAGCAAACAAGAAAGCTCTTGCGCTTAAAATTTACTTGAGGCACAATACATTCATCTTAGGAGGATGCATGGCAAAAATCATTGATTACCCACGCGCGTCGCTGCGCTCGGCATTGCAACTGGCAGAGGCAATTGATGGCTTTGCCGGAAGCTGTAGCCAAGACTTGGCAGCTGAAAAGCTTGGCAAAAAGGTGAGCGGTGCATTTGCCGCACAAATTGGCGCGGCTGTGAAATACGGCCTAATAGATAGCAAAAATGGAAAACTTTCCGTTTGCCCGCTCTATCGAGACTACAAACTGTCTTATACAGCTGAAGACGCGATGAAGTGTTTGCAGAAAGCACTTCTATCCCCACCATTGTTTAACGCTATCTATGAGCGATTTCGGGGGCAAAAATTGCCGATTGAGCATTTTGAAAAAATGCTAATTAGAGAATTTAATGTACCTGATGTAATTGCATCTCGCGTTTCTCGTTATTTTCTTGAAGGCGGCAAGCATTCGGGATTACTGAACGAAGAAAACATCCTCGGCAGTGAGTCAGCCGGGAGTAGCTATGATGAGGTAATTGAAGAAGAGGAAAATTTTCCAGTCACAATATCTAACCCAATAGTTGGTCGACAGGAAAAAGTTGAAACGTCAGATGCACACAAAAATATTAATAGTAATGACTCAGACAATGTAGAAGATTTTTGGTTAAATATTCGCGGTCCGGGAGTGAATTTTTCTATCGAAATAAAAGATAGCGATGATCTCGATATAGTTCACATTATGCTCAAGAAAATTGATAAAGCATTAAAGTTGAAAAATACATAAAAATTAGATATGTACTCTACTCAGGAAAATAGAGTACAAAAAGAAAACGTGTAAAGAGTTGGCGCTCTTTACACGTTGGGTAAAAGAAAGTCAAACGGACTCTGGCTTTCTCTTGAACTGCTTGCTATGTGATAGCTGTATAAGTTTAGTGTTTAAACTTCAGCAATGCAAGCTCCAAGTTTTCTTATCGAGGCCATCCCAGCTAAGAAAGGGGATTGCGATGATGATTTGTCACTATCCAAAGGCCGTTCATGTAAGAGCATATGAACGCCTTCGTCGTGGGCGCATCGAGCATGTACGGCAGCATTGCCGTGCAATGCCTAAGTAATATAATTAGTCATTAACCGTGGGCAGCAAATGCTGCCCACTTAGTTAGTACAATATTTTCTATTTCACAGACATCTGCTTGCGCCGTCTCCGGTCGGCGCGCGCCAGCATCACGGCATACGCGATCACGGCAAGCGTCACCACCAGGATGGTCAGCGCGGCGATGGCATTGACGCGCGGGTCGAGCCCCAGGCGCGCGCGCGAGAAGATCACCAGCGGCATCGTCGTCGAACCGGGACCGGACAAAAAGGCCGACAGCACCACATCGTCCAGCGACAGGGTAAATGTCAGCAGCCAGGCCGACGCCAGCGCCTGCGTGATGTTCGGCAGGGTCACGAGGAAGAATACCTGGTGCGCGCGGCAGCCCAGGTCCATGGCCGCTTCGGCCAGGGATTTACTCATCTCCTGCAGGCGCGACTGCACCACCACGGCCGCATACGCCATGCCCAGCAGGGTGTGGCCCAGCCAGATGGTCAGCACGCCACGTTCGGGGAAACCGAAGACCTTTTGCATGGACACCAGCATCAGCAGCAGGGACAGGCCGATGATCACTTCCGGCATCACCAAAGGCGCGCTGACCATGGCGGAAAACACCGTGCGGCCACGGAAGCGCTGGTAGCTGGTCAAGGCGAAGGCGGCAAACGTGCCGAGGATGACGGACGATGTGGCCGACATGAAGGCGATCTTCAGGGACAAACCGAAGCCCGAGATGATTTCCGTATCGCTCATCAATTCGCTGTACCAGCGCAGCGAAAAACCGCTCCACACCATGTCCTGGCGCGAGCTGTTGAACGAAAAGACGATCAGCACGATGATGGGCAGGTAGAGGAACAGATAGCCGAGAGAAAGCCAGCCATGGCCGAACCAGCGCTGCAGGAAATTACGTCCGTTCATGTGCGTTCCTCCGCGTTCTGGTCCGTCTTGTATTTGTTAAAAATGGCCATCGGCACGAGGATCAGCAAGACCACCAGCACCGTCACCGACGAAGCCATGGCCCAGTCGTTGTTCGTGAAATATTCATCCCACAGCACGCGGCCGATCATCAGGGTTTCCGGGCCGCCCAGCAGCTCGGGAATCACGTATTCGCCCACGGACGGGATGAACACCAGCATGGCGCCGGCGATGATGCCCGATTTAGACAGGGGCACGGTGATGCGCCAGAACGCCTGCAAGGGCGTGGCGCCCAGGTCGGCCGCCGCCTCCAGGAAACGCATATCCATTTTCACCAGGTTCGCGTACAGGGGCAGGATCATGAAGGGCAGATAGGCGTACACCATGCCCACCACCAGCGAAAACGAGGTGTTCATCATGTGCAGCGGTTCGCTTACCACGCCCAGCGCGATCAGCAGGTCGTTGAGCAAGCCGTGGTTGGCCAGGATACCCTTCCACGCATACACGCGCAGCAGGAAGGAAGTCCAGAACGGCAGCATCACCAGCATCATCAGCACGGGCCGGATCGATGGCCTGGCGCGCGCCATGAAGTAGGCGAACGGGTAGCCGATGAAGAGGCAGATGGCGGTGGTGATGGCCGCGTATTTCAATGAACTGAGATAGGTGAGCAGATACAGTTCATCGGCGGCGATGAACAGGTAGTTGGCGATTTTGACCTTCAGCACGACGATGCCGTCGACATACGACAGCAGGCCGCCGAACGGACTGCCCGCCGTGTCCATGTCGGACAGGCTGATACGCAGCACGATCAGGAAAGGCACGAGGAAGGCTGCCGCCAGGAACAGCGAGGGCACGGCGATGACGGCGTTGCGCCCAGTGACCCAACGCAGGGTGACGAGCTTGCGCAGCGATTGCAGGATGGACGTCATGATGGCCTCAGCTGGTCAGCACGACGATGTCGGCGCCATCCCACCACACCCACACGTGCTGTTCGCGCTCGAGGCGCGCGGCGTCGTGGCGGGCCGCGTTGGTGCGCGAGACTTTCACCACCGTGCCGCTGTCGAGGCGCACGTGGTAGCTGGTTTCATTGCCAAAATATGCCATGGCGACGATCACGCCCTGGGCGCAGTTGTAGCCGTGTTCCGCCGGCGACGCGCGCTCGTGCAAGGCGGGTGGCTCGATCTGGATGCCGATTTTTTCGGGGCGCACGGCCACCGAGACATCCATGCCCAGGTTGCCCGTGATGCCATGCGAAACATAGTGCTCGCCATCGGCGGTGGCGATGACCACGTGGTCGGGTTCATCTTCCGTGATGCGGCCGTCGAACAGGTTGACGCTGCCGATGAAATCGGCCACGAAACGGCAGTTCGGCGTCTCGTAGATTTCGCCGGGGGCCCCCACCTGCAGGATGCGCCCTTCGCTCATGACGGCGATGCGCGTGGCCATGCTCATGGCCTCGTCCTGGTCGTGCGTGACCATCACACACGTGACGCCCACCTGCTCGATGATATTGACCAGTTCCATCTGCGTGCGTTCGCGCAGTTTTTTATCCAGCGCGCCCAGCGGCTCGTCGAGCAGCAGCAATTGCGGACGCTTGGCCAGGCTGCGCGCCAGCGCCACGCGCTGCTGCTGCCCGCCCGACAACTGGTGCGGCTTGCGCTTCGCATACTGCCCCAGTTGCACCAGCGCCAGCATCTGCTCGACCCTTGACGCCACTTCCGCCTTTGGCAAGCCATCGCGGCGCAGGCCGAAGGCGATGTTGTCCCACACGGACAAATGGGGGAACAGCGCATACGACTGGAACATCATGTTGATGGGGCGCTGGTGCGGCGGCACATCGACGATGCTGTTGCCCGCCAAAGCGATGCGCCCCGACGTCGGCGTCTCGAAACCGGCCAGCATGCGCAGCAGGGTCGACTTGCCGCAGCCTGAACTGCCGAGCAGGGCGAATATCTCGCCCTTGTTGATCGTCACGGAAATATCATTGACGGCGCGCACGCCATCGAATTCCTTGACCAGTTGATCAATCAGCAAGAAAGGCGCTGGGGCGTCGCTGGCCGACGCGGCGGGTGTTGCTATCGTCATGTGTGGGTGGCTTCTGGGTAAGAGGGTGTCAAAATGAAAAACTGGCCACTACAAAGAGCGGCCAGGATGGAAGTTTAGCGGAACTGCCGCCATTGCGGTCCAAAAAATGCGCAGATGGCGGCAAAATGGGGAAAAAACCTACACCCAGCCCTTCGCCTTCACGTCCGCATGCGTCTTGTCCAGGCACACGCGTATCAAGCCCACCATTTCATCGATCTGCGCGCGCGTCATCACCAGCGGCGGGGCGACGATCATGCGTTCGCCCACGGCGCGCATGATGACGCCGTTGTCGAACATGTGGCCGCGGCAGATCATGCCCACGCCTTGGTCCTCGTCGAACAGCTCGTTGTCATGCACGGTGGCGCCCTTCTTGCGCACGAGGTTCAGGCCCGCGACCAGGCCGCAGCTGTCCGCATAGCCGACCAGCGGATGTTCGCCCAGGCTGGCGAAGCACTGCTTCAGGTACGGTCCCGTATCGTCGGCCACCTTCGCCACCAGCTGCTCTTCCTCGATGATGCGGATGTTTTCCAGCGCCGCCGCGCAGGCAACGGGGTGGCCGGAATACGTGAAACCGTGCGTGAATTCGCCGCCCTGCTCGATCAGTACCTTGGCTACCCTGTCGCCCACCAGCACGCCGCCCAGCGGCACATAGCCGGACGTGACCCCCTTGGCAAAAGTGATCAGGTCGGGCTTTATGCCGAACAGTTCGGAGCCGAACCAGCGCCCCAGGCGGCCGAAGCCGCAGATGACTTCATCGGCGATGAGCAAAATGCCGTACTTGTCGCAGATGCGCTGGATCTCCGGCCAGTAGGTCGATGGGGGGATGATGACGCCGCCGGCGCCCTGCACCGGCTCGCCGATGAAGGCGGCCACCTTGTCGGCGCCGATTTCCAGGATCTTGTCTTCCAGCCAGCCAGCCGCCTTTACACCGAATTCCTCGGGGCTCAAGCCGTGGCCCGACTCCAGGTAATTGGGCTGGCCGATATGCGCGATGCCGGGGATGGGCATGCCGCCCTGCGCATGCATGCCATCCATGCCGCCCAGCGACGCTCCCGCCACCGTGCTGCCGTGATAGGCATTGTGGCGGCTGATGATGGTATGCCTCTCCTTGTAGCCGAGGATATCCCAGTAGCGGCGCACCATGCGCAAATTCGTGTCGTTGCCTTCGGAGCCGGAACTGGTGAAGAACACGTGCTGGAACTGCGGCGGCGAGATTTGCGCCAGCTTGGCGGCCAGCTGCGCGGCCGGCACGTTGGTCGTGCCAAAGAAGCTGTTATAGAACGGCAGCGTCTCCATCTGCCGGTACACGGCTTGCGAGATCGACGTGCGGCCGTAGCCCACATTCACGCACCACAGGCCCGACATGCCGTCGACGATCTTCTTGCCCTGGCTATCCCACAGGTAGACGCCGTCGCCGCGCACCATCACCCTGGCGCCCTTGCTTGCCAGGTCCTGGAAATCGGTGAATGGATGCAGGTAGTGGGCCGAGTCCATTTTTTGGATGGCGGCCGTGTCATACACCTGCGGCGCCGCGTTTTTCTGCGCCACGGAGGCGACCAGGGCGGCGCTCGGCGCCAGCGGATTGTTTGTTGTACTCATTGCGATCCTTTCTTAAACGTGGAGCAGAAGATGCTCGCGCTCCCACGGGCTGATGACGGTCATGAACTCCTGGTGTTCCAGGTCCTTGATGGCCGCATATACGTCGATGAAGCGCTCGCCCAGCACCGTGCGCAGCTTGTCTTCCGCGCGCAGCAGCTGCAGGGCTTCGGGCAAGCCTTGCGGCAGTTCGAACTTCATGTCATAGGCGCTGCCCACCATCATCGGCGTCGCTTCCAGCTGCTCCGTCATGCCGAGATAGCCGCAGGCCAGCGTGACGGCCAGGGCCAGATAGGGATTGGCGTCGGCGCCGATGATGCGGTTTTCCACGCGCCGGTCCTGCACGCCCGACTCGGGCACGCGGAAGCCCACCGTGCGGTTGTCCAGTCCCCACTGGATGTTGATCGGCGCGGCCGTATGGCGCACGATGCGGCGGTAGGAATTCACGTAGGGCGCGACGATGGCCATGGCCGACGGCATATAGCGCTGCAGACCCGCGATGTAATGCTTGAAGATGGGCGCGGCCGAACCGTCCTCGTTGCTGAAGATGTTCAGGCCCGTCTTCGCATCGACGACGCTCTGGTGCACGTGCATGGCGGAACCCGGTTCACCGGCCATCGGCTTGGCCATGAAGGTGGCGTACATATCGTGTTTCAAGGCCGCTTCGCGCAGTGTGCGCTTGAAGAAAAACACCTTGTCGGCCAGGCCCAGCGGATCGCCGTGCAGGAAGTTGATTTCCATTTGTCCCGCGCCGATCTCGTGGATCAGCGTATCGACGTCAAGGTTCATCAATTCGCAGTAATCGTAGATATCCTCGAACAGGGGATCGAACTCGTTGACGGCGTCGATGCTGTACACCTGGCGGCTCGTCTCGGCCCTGCCGCTGCGGCCGATGGGCGGCTTCAAGGGCAAGTCCGGGTCCGTGTTTTTCGCCGTCAGGTAGAACTCCAGTTCCGGCGCCACCACCGGTTTCCAGCCCTTGTCCGCATACAGTTTCAGCACGCGCCGCAGCACGGAGCGGGGCGCAAAATCGACCAGCATGCCGTCGGCGAAATAGCAGTCGTGGATGACTTGCGCTGTGGGATCGGTTGCCCACGGCACCATGGTGATGGTGGTGGGATCGGCCTTCAAGATCATGTCGCGGTCGGTGCTGGAAATGGCGCGGTCGTAGCCGCCATCGTCGACCGGGTAATTGCCCGTCACCGTCATGCCGAGTACCGCTTCCGGGATGCGCATGCCGCGCTCCTGGGTGAATTTCCCGCGCGGCAGGATCTTACCGCGCGCCACGCCCGTCAGGTCGGGTACCAGGCATTCGATTTCCGTGACGCGCTTTTCATTGAGCCACAAATCCATATCCGTATAGGTGAAATTTTCACGTATTGCCATGTTTCCCTCTCGTTGGTCTTGATCGAACACCGCGTACTGCGTGCGGCGCGCCTGTCATCCTGTCTTTCTATGCTGCTGTTCCTGGTAATCGCGGCAAGCCTGGCCGAAGGCGCCGAACAGGCGCATGGAATGCGGATTGTCTTCCACCTGCCATTCCGGGTGCCATTGCACGGCCAGCGTAAAACCGGCGGCGCTGGCCACCGTATAGGCTTCCACCAGGCCGTCGTCGGCCAGGGCTTCCACCAGCAAGCCATCGGCCAGCCGGGCGATGCCCTGGCCATGCAGGGAGTTGACCATCATTTCGCTCTCGCCGCCCAGCAGGCGTGACAGCAGGCCGTCGGGCATCAACTTGATGCGGTGCGCTGGCGCGTACTGGCGCGCCAGGGGATCGAGCACGTTCTCGCGATGGTCCTGCATGCCCGGCACCGCGTGCACGGCCTGGTGCAGGCCACCGCCCAGGGCCACGTTGACTTCCTGGAAGCCGCGGCAGATGGCGAGCAGGGGCAGCTGGCGTGCCAGCGCGGCGCGGATCAGGGGCAAGGTGGTGGCGTCGCGCGCGGGGTCTTGCGGCAGGTCGGGATGGAGGATATCTTCGCCATACAGGCGCGCGTCGACGTTCGAGGCCGAGCCGGTCAGCATCACGCCATCGGCGATCTGCAGCGCCGCTTCCAGGTCCGCATCCGCGCCCAGGGCGGGCAGCAGCAGCGGCATGCAGCCGGCGCCGCGCAGCACGGCGTGCAGGTATTTGTCCTGTGCCATGTGCCAGACGTGGCTGCCAAGCTGGCGCTGGCAGGCGGGAACGAGAACGATGGGACGGCGCATGGGGCTTCCTCGCTGGCGTGACGATCCAATGACAGCACCGTGACGGCGCTGCCGCTCGCTTCACTGTACAGCAGAGCCGGCAGGGGCGGCCACACGGATGGACGTGGCCAGCGGCGGCACACATCGCCTACACTACGGCTTTGCAGTATTGTCCTTATTAAAATCATCATATGCCCGTCCGGCGCCAAACACCAGCGCCGCAGGCAAAGTCCCTTACTTTCCCATGCATCCACACCGTTTTCCAGCCATACCGACCACCTTTTCCACCCTGCGGGGGCAGCCATGAAGCACATGCCATGGCGCGATTTCTTCGCCCTCGTGGTGAGCATCGGCGTGGTCGGCCTGGGCCTGGGCGCCACCATGCCGCTCACCGCCCTGACCCTGCACCAGCGCGGCGTGGGCACGGACATCATCGGCATGATCACGGCCGTCAGCGCCCTCGGCATCCTGGCCGCCTCGCCGTTCGTCTCGCGCTGGGTGGGGCGTTTCGGCGCGCGCGCCACCATGCTGGGCGCCGTGTGGGCGGCGTCGCTGGCGACGATCGCCATGCAGTTTACCGACCACCTGCTGGCGTGGAGCGTGCTGCGCTTCCTCTTCGGTGGCGCCATGGGCGTGCTGTTTACCATCGGCGAAGCGTGGGTGAATCGCCTGGCGCCCGATAATTCGCGCGGCCGCGTGGTGGCCATGTACACCACCAGCTTTACCTTTTTCCAGCTGATCGGCCCCGCCCTCGTGGCGCTGTTCAACGACAAGATCAGCTGGAGCTTCGCCGCCTGCGGCCTGCTGTTCTTGCTGGCCGTGCCGGGCTTGATGCTGATCTCGAACAGCGGCCCGGAACGCGAACAGGAAGAACACGGCGTGAAGTGGACCCTGATCCTGCCGCGCATGCCGATGATCGTTCTGGGCGCCGCCTTCTTCGCCCTGTTCGATACCCTGGCATTGAGCTTGCTGCCGCTGTACGCGATGGAGCACGGCATCGGCACGGACCTGGCGCTGCTGTCGGCCACCGTGGTGCTGGTGGGCGACACGGGCCTGCAATTCGCGCTGGGCTGGATGGCCGACCGCTTCGGCCGCGCCAAAGTCCATGCGGGCTGCGGCGTGGCCGTCTGCCTGCTGCTGCCGCTGCTGCCGTTCGCCGTCGGCACGCCGTGGCTGTGGTGGACCCTGCTGCTGTTGCTGGGCGCGGCGGCGGGCGGCATCTACATGCTGGCGCTGGTGGCCTGCGGCGAGCGTTTCACGGGACTGTCGCTGACCAGCGCCAGCGCCATCGTCAACGCCACCTGGGGTGTCACCAGCGGCGGCGGCCCCCTGTTGACGGGCGTCCTGATGCAATCGGTGGGCGTGAACGCGCTGCCGGCAGTGATGTGGGTATGCGCCGCCATTTTCGTGGGCAGCGCCGTGTGGGAACGCAGGAAGGGGATCGTCTAGCGTTTTTTACTTATTCTCCAGCCGCTGCCGCAGCTCCTCGGCCACCGGATAGTCGGGATAGGCCTGCCGGAACGCCGCCCATTCCTCCTGCGCCAGCGCACCTTCGCCCGCCTTCAAGAGGGCGTCAATCTTCACCAGCCATACGGAAGCGTCGAGCTTTGCGGGCGGCGGCATCGGCGCGGAGCGGGCCGCAACGGGCGCGGGCTTGGCCAGCGCCCGCTGCACCGGTGCCTGGCGCTGCATGCTGGCCTCGGCCTGCATGGCCGCTTGCTGCTCCATCGCATGAGGCATTGCCGTGGCAGGGGGCGGCGGGGCCGGTGGCGCTGGCGCTGGCACGGGTGCCGGCACTGGCTCGGCCTGCGCTGGCATCCTGGCTGCCGCCTTGGCCATGGCGCGCGGTGCCGGCGGCGGTGGCGGTGGCGCAGATACCGTCGCGGGCGCAGCGGCCGGCTCGGACATCACCTCCTGCGTGACCGGCTCCCCGACCACGGGAAATTGCGCAGGCTTCGAGCCGAACCAGTCCACGCCGATCAGGTTCACCGTCAACAGCACAGCCGCGGCCAACCCCAGCGGGACGCGCCAGCGCTGCAGATAGTCCGGTGATTTCTTTGCAGGCAAGGTGCGCTGCACGCCATCGGCGCTGTCGTTCGCCGCTGCCGGCTTGTGCAGGGCTTTTTCCGCGTCCGCCAGAATGGCCGCATCGAGCGCGCTGGAAGGCGCGGGCTGCGGCAGGCTGGCCAGCAGCGCGTTCAATTCTTCGTCGTGATGATCTTGAGGATCTTGAGGATCCGTATCGTGCGTATTCATGCCTGTCCTCCCGCGCCAGCGGCGCTGTCCAAGCCCGCGCGCAATTTCTGCATGGCGTAGCGCAGCCGGCTCTTGACGGTTTCCGCCTCCGCCCCCGTCACCACGGCGATATCGAGGATGCTCATGCCGCTGAACTGCTGCAGCACCAGCGCTTCCTTTTGCTCCACCGGCAGCGCGGCGATGGCGGCATGCAGCAGCGCGTGCTGCTGTTTCTGCTCCAGCGATTGCGGCGGCGATGTGCCCTCGTCCGCCAGTTCGCCCACGTCGTCGTGTTCCTGTCCTTCCCGCTGGCGCAGGATGTCGATCAGACGGTTGCGCGCGATCTGGTACAGATAGGTGCGGAACGCCGCCTGCGGCTGGTAGCCGACGCGCGCCGCATGCAGGCTGGCCCACGCGTCCTGCGCGATCTCGTCCACCCACGCGCGGCGCGGCGAACGCCAGGCCACGAAGCGGTACAGGCCCTGGCTATGGCGCCGGTACAGTTCGCGAAACGACGGCAGGTCGCCGGCGCTGTAGCGCAGCATCAGGTCTTCATCCGTCGCGGTGATCAGGGTATCGGGCATAAGAACCAGTGTAGCCGAACTACGCGGCGGCGACAATTTCGCTACGCCGTCAGCGTGCAGCGGGCGCAATGGGTGCATAGCTGATGCGGCGCACTTCGCGGATCTGTCCATCCTTGAACGCCCCTTCCACCAATTCATAGCCGAGCAAAGCGAAGACCCTGCCCTGCAGGAACAAGGGGCGCGCATTGCCGTACCAGTCCACGCAGGACGCGCGGCAGCCATCGTCCGGCGTTTGGCCGGACCGCGCCGCCAGCGCGCCCAGTTCCGTCAATTGCAAGCCGCTGTTGCGCAGATAGAGAACGGATGCGGCTGACTTGTTGAGGCCAGGCCGCTCGTCCGCGCCCAGGATGGGCAAGCCGATCATGCCCTCGCCGGCCGCTTGCGGCTTGTAGAAAAAGCCGTGGCTGCGCGACTCGCCCTGCGCCGCATCGGCGCGGATATAGCGCGCGGCAACCGCCGCCTGCGCTCCCAGGCGGATGCTGCTGAAGTGCAGATCCCGTCCCTGCGCGCCGATCACCACGGCGTCATCGCCCAGCGCCTCGATGCGCTCCACGCCGTGCGGCAGCGACAAGGCTTGCACGCTGCCCGCATCGGCCCAGCGCACGGCATACAGGGGCTGGCGCGGCCAGGCCTGATCGGCCTGGCGCCGTCCGCCATTGCCGGGGTTCCCATACAGCAGATACGGTCCCACGTAGCGGTTCTGCAAACCGTAGCCACCGCCACCGGGCAGCGCCTTGTAGCTACTGGCGGGCGCGCTGTCGCGGCCATCGGAAAACGACGCCAATGGCACGCGCAGCAAGGCCATGTCGCCCCGCCCTTTTGCGCCATCCCACATGCCATCGCCCTGGCCTTCGGCACGCAGCAGGACATTCAGATGGCCGTCAACGCTTTCCAGGAACGAGAACTGGTCGACGGGGGCACCGGCCACTTTCAGGGCGCTGGGCGCGCTGCCATCGAGGGGAATGCGGAACACGCCGGAGTCGCTGCCGCGGCGCGTGGTCCACACGAACACGGATTCGCCCGACACATAAAACACGCGGCCCTGCGGTCCCATCACGGCCGTCGCTTCGCAGCGCATGTCGCGCTGCGCCAGGTCGCACACGGTGACCGTATGCAGGGTCAGGCCGGCACCCATCTCGGGCTCTTCATCGGTGCGGTAGATGCGCGTGGCCGGAGCGATGCGCTTGAAGTCGGACGGCACGGCATCGGGGCGCCAGCGGCGCAGCGCGGGAAAACCGCTGAACGGGTCGCCACGGCGCAAGTTCAGCGACAGGGGCGAATAGAACACCAGCTTGCTGCCGACCAGGCGGCTCGCGTAATTGCGCGAGGAATAATAATCGTTGGAGCGCAAGTGATAGGTAGAGCGGTAGGCCAGTTTGCCGTCCGCGTTGACGTCGAACAGGCCGATCTCCGTGCCGCCACGGCTGTAGCTGTAGCCGATCACCACCACCGTATCGCCGTCGATCAGCATCTCGTCATACCAGCTGCCCGACGGGTCGCTGCCCGGCGCGAACGCGTCGAGCGAAGACACAGGCTGCAAGGCCTTGCCGCCCACCTGCACGGTGAACAGCTTGCCGCGCCTGAGCATCACCAGGTGCTTGCCATGCAGCTTGACGATGCCGCCTTCGTCCACGCCCGCCGTCTGCACATTGGTGACCGATTCCGCCGCTTCTGCCGATGCTGCCGGCGCGGCTTTCGCCGCCATCGGCGCGGGAGGGGCCGGCGCTGATACCGCCATGGACTGCGCCGTGGCGCGCTGCAGTTTCTGCTGCTCCCTTTGCAGTGCCGCCTGGCGCGCCTGCAACTGCTGCAGGTAGCTGCTCAAGGCCTGCTCGCTGGCAAACGGCGCCAGGGTCTTGCGCGGCGCCGTGCCGGCGGCGTGGCTGCCTGCCGACAGCAGCAGGGACAGTATCAATGTGATCTTGAGGGCGCTGGACATCGCTTCTTCTCCGGTTGGCTGGGGTGTCCAACATGAAACGCAGCGACGGAGAAAAAGGGGTTAAACGCGCGTGAAAATATTCACGCCGCTGCCGTTACTCGAAACCGCGTATGCGGTCGCCGTTGAAATTCGGCAGGCGCCATTCGAAGTGCAAGGCCAGGAAGCGGAACAGGAAACCGGCGCCGATGGACGCCAGCTGCGCCACGGAGCTGTCGACCTTGAAGTACAGCAGGCCCACATACAGGCTGCCCGTGAACAGGGCCACGGTGGCATACACTTCGCGCTGCAGCACGAGAGGGATCTGGTTGCACAGGATATCGCGCAGCAGGCCGCCGAAGACGCCCGTGATCATCCCCGCCAGCACGACGATGGCCGGGTGCATCTTGGCCGACATGGCGATGTCGCAGCCGATCACGCAAAACGCCACCAGGCCCAGTCCGTCGACCAGCAGGAAGATGGCACGCAGGTGGTGCAGGTAGCGCGCGACAAAGGCCGTGACGACAGCCGCGCCGATGGTAAACAACAGGTATTCGGGATGCGCGATCCAGCCCAGCGGATAGTGCCCCAGCAGCACGTCGCGCACGGTGCCGCCACCGAGCGCCGTGACGGTGCCGATCATGCAGATGCCGAACAAATCCATGCCGCGCCGCATGCCCATGATGGCGCCGGACATCGCTTCGGCAACAATCGCCACCAGGTAAATCGTATATAACAGCATGGTCTTACTCTTCCGAAAATGATTTGAGAATTTGTTCGCGTTCGCGCGCTTCGCTCAGGGTGCGCGCTTCGTGGCCCGTGCCGCTGGTGCCGCGCTCTTCGCCGTTGGCCAGGCGCGTATCGGCGCCCAGGCTGCCACTGCCGCAGCTGACGCTGCTGTGGATAAAGGCATGGTTATCCTTCAGGCAGTCGCCGGCCAGGTATTCCGCATACACGTAATCGCCATCGAGCAGGGACAGGCCAGGCGGTTCCGCCAGCACCTGTTCGCGGCGGCCCTGCACGGCCACCTGCATGTAGTCGCGCCAGACGGGCAGCGCCAAAGTCCCCCCGGTGGCGTTGCCCAGGCTTTTCGGCTGGTCGTAGCCGAGCCAGACGACGGACACGAGGCCCGAGGAATAGCCGGCGAACCAGGCGTCATACGCGTTGTTCGACGTGCCCGTCTTGCCAGCCGCGTCGCCGCGCCCCAGCGCCAGCGCACCGCGTCCCGTGCCGCTCTTGACGACGTCGCGCAGCATGCTGTCCATGACGTAGGCGTTGCGCGTGGAGATCACTTGCGTACCCGGCGCCGGCTCGCCCTTGGCGCGTGGCGCCGCATCGCTGAACAGCACTTCGCCGCTGCGGCTGCGCACTTCCTTGATCAATTTCGGCGGCATCTGCACGCCGCCATTGGCGAAGACGGCATACGACTGCGCCAGCTGCAGCGGCGTGACGGCGCCCGCGCCCAGCGCCAGCGGCAGAGAGACGGGATTGCGCGCGCCCTCGAAACCGAAGCGCGTGGCGTAGTGCTGCACGTAGCCGGGACCGGCCGCCTGCATCAGGCTGACGGCGACGAGGTTCTTCGAGCGCACGAGGCCACGCCGCACGCTGATGAAGCCTTCATAGTTGTTGCCGTAATTGCGCGGACGCCAGGGCCGCGCGCCCGTTTCCTGCGGCAGCAGCAGGCGCTGCGTATCGTCCACGGCCGTGCCGGGGAAATATCCCTTTTCCAGCGCCGCCGAATACACGAAGGGCTTGAAGCTGGAACCGGGCTGGCGGTAGGCCTGCATGGCGTGGTTGTAGTGGTTGCGGTAGAAATCGAAGCCGCCCGCCATGGCGACGATTTCGCCGCTGTGCGCCTCGACGGAAATGAGCGCGCCTTCCATCTCAGGCAACTGGCTCACCAGCCAGCGCTTCTTTGCCGCGTCGTGCATCACGCGGATCACGCTGCCCTCGACGATGGCGCGCTTGCCATCCCACTGCAGCTTGCCGCCCAGGCGCGCATCCGATGCCGCCAGCACGATCTCGTCGCCATTGCGCAGCTGCGCCGTCACCTGGCGCTTGCCGGCGGTTTCCACTTTGCGCACGAGGGCGGCGCGCAATTCTCCGCTGTCCTGGTAGGCGGCCAGCTGGCGCGCCACGCTGTCTTCGGAAGCGGCCAGGCGCGCTTCCGGGCCACGGTAGCCGCGCCGCGCCTGCGCATTCAATAGCCCGTCGCGCAGCGACTTGTCGGCCGCCCGCTGCGGCGCCATGCGGATGGTGGTCGTCACGTCCAGGCCCATGCTGTAGGCGCCTTCGGGATAGCTTTGCAGGATCAGCTGGCGCGCTTCCTCGACCGCATACGCGGCCGCGTGCACGGAGCTGTTGCGGTCCTTGTTCAGGGCCAGTTTTTCCGCCACCGCCGCATCGTATTCGGCTGGCGTGATGTAACCGAGTTCGCGCATGCGCTGCAGGATGTAATGCTGGCGCACGGTGGCGCGCTGCGGATTGGCGACGGGGTTGTAGGCCGATGGCGCCTTCGGCAAGCCGGCCAGCATGGCCGCTTCCGCGATGCTGACCTCGGCCAGCGGCTTGTCGAAATAGATATTCGAGGCGGCGGAAAAGCCGTAGGAACGCTCGCCCAGGTAAATCTGGTTCATATACAGTTCCAGCAGCTTGTCCTTGCCGTAGTGCTGTTCCAGCTTGTAGGCGAGCAGCATCTCCGTCAGCTTGCGCTGCACGGTCTTTTCACGCGACAGGAAGAAGTCGCGCGCCACCTGCATGGTGATGGTGCTGGCGCCCTGCGCGTGGTGGCCCGTGACGACGTTGGCGAGCGTGGCGCGCGTCAGACCATAGAAATCGACGGCGCCATGCTCGTAGAAACGCGCATCCTCGATGGCCAGCAAGGCCTGGCGCATGCGCAGCGGGATGTCTTTCAACGGCAGGAATTCACGGCGCTCTTCACCGTATTCAGCCAGCAGCTCGCCTTCGCTGGAGAAAATGCGCAGCGGCAGGGCGGGCTTGTACTGCGCCAGGTGCTCGACGGCGGGCAAATCCTGCCACGCTTGGCGCAGCCACCAGCCGCCCGCCAGGGTGGCGGCCATGCCCAGGCCCAGGGTCAATCCCAGGCCGAATTTCAGATTGCGCGCCAGCTTAGACTGGGGCTTGCGGGGGGTGCTGCCGTTCGCTTGTGCTTCCATGGTGGTATTCCCTTGCTGCCAGGAGGCCGCACGCTGGCGCGTGGCACTCCATCAAAGAGGTATTGTGCACTGCAACACACCCATCCTTATCAAAAGTAAGTATTATTTAGTATTGATAAATTTTTCTTATGTAAGGCATTGACCATGGATCTCAATCCCAAGCACACGGAAGCGTTCCGCGCCGTCGTCGAAACGGGCAGCTTCGAGCAGGCGGCGCTGCGGCTGCATCTGACGTCGCCCGCCATTTCGCAAAGGGTGCGGGCGCTGGAAAGCCAGCTGGGCAATGCCTTGATCGTGCGCAGCCGTCCCGCGCGCGCCACGCGCATGGGCCAACGCCTGATGCAGTATCTGAAGCGCGCCAAGCTGCTGGAAGCGGACTTGCAGGCGGAACTGGCGGTGCAGCAGGATGCCCCGCTGACCCTGGTGCTGGCGCTGAATGCGGATTCGATGGGCACCTGGTTCTTCCCCGCCCTGTCCGAGGTGCTGATACGCGAGCGCGTGCTGCTGGACCTGACCGTGGAAGACCAGGACCACACGTACACCTTGCTGGAGACGGGCATGGCGATCGGCTGCATCAGCACGGAAGCCAAACCCATGCGCGGCTGCACGGCCGAGCCGCTGGGCGTGATGCGCTACTGGCTGGTGGCCACGCCCGCGTTTCGCCAGCAGTGGTTCGCGCACGGCCTGACGCGCAAGGCGGCGCGCACGGCGCCCGTCGTCGCCTACACGCGCAAGGACACCTTGCAATCGTCGTTCCTGCAAGAAGCGCTGGGGCTGCCCGAAGGGGCTTACCCCTGCCATTACGTGCCGGGCGCCACCTCGCACTTCAATGCCATCCGCTATGGCCTCGGCTACGGCATGGTGCCCGAGCTGTTATTGAAGGCGAACACGGATGGCGAGCTGGTGGAAATGCTCACGCCCAAGACCCCGGCCGACGTGGCCCTGTACTGGCACACGTGGAAAGTGCAGTCGCCGCGCATGGAGCAACTGTCGCGGCAAATCATCGCGGCGGCGCGCAGCATGCTGAAATAACTATCGTTGCATGCCCCAGCGTTTCAAGGTGACGCGCTCCAAAGTGCGAAAGCCGATGTTTTCCACCAGCAAGCCGATGACGATGACGGCCGCCAGGCCGGCGAACACCTTGTCCGTGTACAGCTCGTTGCGGTTCTGGAAGATGTACCAGCCCAGGCCACCTTGCCCCGAGGTGGTGCCGAACACCAGCTCGGCCGCGATCAGGGTGCGCCAGGCAAACGCCCAGCCTATCTTCAACCCCGAGACGATGGACGGCAAGGCGCCCGGCACGAGGATGTGCAGCACCAGGCGCAAGCCGTTCAAGCCATAATTGCGGCCCGCCATGCGCAGGGTCTCGGGCACGCCCTGGAAGCCCGCATACGTGTTCAGGGCCAGCGGCCACATCACGGAATGGACGATGACAAAGATCAGGCTGGCGCGGCCCAGGCCGAACCACAACAAGGCCAGCGGCAGCAGGGCGATGGCCGGCAAGGGATTGAGCATGGCCGTCAGGGTTTCCAGCACGTCGCGGCCGATGCGGCTGGACACGGCCAGCAAGGTCAGCACGAAGGCGGCCAGCACGCCCACGGCATAGCCCTGCAGCAACACGGCCAGGGACGCGGCTGTGCGCGTGAGCAATTCACCACTGGCGATGCCGCCGATAAACGCCTGCGCCGTCTGCAGAAAGCTGGGCAGCAATAAATCGTTCTGCGTCCAGCGCGCCGCGCCTTCCCACAGCAGCGCCAGGCTGAGCAAAATGAAAGCTTTGCGCCACAGCGCGTGCTGGCTCACACGCTGCCAGCGCGACAGCGGCTGCTCGACCGTAACGCCGGCCGGCGGCGGCGCCGCATACACGAACTCCTGGCGGATGGGCGGTTCCAGCAGCGCGCTCATACGGCCTCCCTGTGTGCCACGTCCGCTTGCGGGACAGGAACCACTTCCTCATCGAACAGCAAGCCGTGGATGCGGCTGCTGGCGGCCTGGAATTCCACGCTGCCCGCGCTGTGGAGACCGAACTGATGGCTGTTGAGCTCGGCGCGCACCCTGCCCGGATGGGGCGACAGCAGCAGGATGCGATTGCCCACGACCAAGGCCTCCTCGATCGAATGCGTGACGAAGACAAGCGTAAAGCGCAGCTCTTCCCACAATCGGCTCAGCTCTTCCTGCATCTTGCGCCGCGTCAAGGCATCGAGGGCGGCAAACGGCTCGTCCATCAGCAGCACTTCCGGCTGCATGGCCAGGGCGCGGGCGATGGCCACGCGCTGCTTCATGCCGCCCGACAAGGTATGCGGATGGGCATCCTCGAAGCCGGCCAGGCCCACCTTGGCGATCCAGTGATGGGCACGCTCGCGGGCCGCCACCTTGTCCAGCCGCTTGCTGGCCAGCAAGGGGAACATGACGTTTTCCAGCACCGTTTTCCATGGCGGCAACTGGTCGAATTCCTGGAACACGACGACACGGTCCGGCCCCGGCTTATGAATCGGCTGCCCCTGCATGGCGATGCTGCCCGCGCGCGGCGCGATGAAACCGGCCACGGCTTTCAGCAATGACGACTTGCCGCAGCCGGATGGCCCCAGCAGCACGAAACGGTCGCCGCGGAACACGTCGAAACTGACGTCATGCGTGGCGCGCACGGTGCGCTGCTCGGTGCGGTATTCCAGGCTGACATGTTTGACGCTCAGCAAGGGCTGCAAGGTGACAGGGGGACGTACCAGATGAAAAGCGGGTGCGTTCACATCAGCCTCCCTGCGTGATGGCGGGGTCGTCAAAGAAGTAATCGCGCCAGTTGTCGGGCAGGTTGCGGATGGCGCTCACGCGGTGCAGGAATTGCGCCAGGCCATAGGTGTTTTGCGGCGCGATCTTGAATTGCACTTGCGGGTTGGCAAAGATTTTCAGCAGCAGATTGCGGTCCACTTTGCTTTTATTCACCTTGATATAGATGTCGGCCGCGCCTTGCGGGTTGCTGCTCGCATACTGCGCCGCTTCCGCCAGCGCGGCGATGAAGGCGCGGTAAGTCTTGGGATTGTCCTTGCGGTACTTTTCCGTCGCATACAGCAGGGTCGACGAGCTGGGTCCGCCCTGCACGTCATACGAGTTCAGGATGATGTGGGCGTTCGGGTTCTGCGCCAGTTCCTGCTCCTGGAACGGTGAATTGCCGAAGTGGCCGGTCAGCTCCGTGCCGCCGGCGATGATGGCGGCGGCCGCATCCGGGTGCGGCAGGGTTTGCGTGATTTTATCGAGGCGGGCGAATTCCTTATCGCCCCACTGCTTTGCCACCGCCATCTGCAGGATGCACGCCTGCACGGAGACTGACACGGCCGGCAAGGCGATGCGGTCCTTGTCCGTCAAGTCCGCCAGCGTTTTCACCTTGGGATTATTGCTGACCAAGTAGTAGGGGAAATTGCCGAGCGAAGCCACGCCGCGCACGTTCTGCCGGCCTTTCGTCCGGTCCCAGATGGTCAACAGCGGACCCAGCCCAGCCCCCGCGATATCGATATTGCCGGACAACAAAGCGTCATTGATGGCCGGGCCGCCAGACAGGGTGATCCACTCGACTTTCACATCGACGCCCTGCTGCTTGCCATGCTTTTCGATCAGCTTTTGTTCCTGCGCAATATTGAGCAGCAAGAAGGTGATGCCGTGCTGGCCCGCGATGCGGATCTGACCTTCGGCCCGGGCCATGGGCATGGCCATGCACAGCAGGGCAATGGTGGCGAGCAGGCGGCGGGAAAAGGTAAAGATCGGCAACATGGACACTCCTTGAGTCAGATCAACAGTCAAAAAATCAGTACGGCGCATCGCCTTCGATGGTAGTGCGGTAGAGCTTGCGGCGCTGGTCGGGCGGACAGCCCGTCGCCAGGTGCATCAGCGAACGGTTGTCCCAGAACACCAGGTCGTGCGGCTGCCAGCGGTGCACATACAGGTGCTCCGGGCGCACGCTGTGGGCAAACAGTTCGTCGAGCAGGGCGCGGCTTTCGTCGTCGGGCAAGCCGACAATGCGCGTGGTGAAGTGTTCGCTGACGAACAGGGCGCGCCGTCCCGTTTCCGGATGCACGCGCACGACGGGATGGGTCACGGGTTTGACTTCATCGATCTGCGCCTGCGTCAGGGCGGGGCGCCATGGGTTGCGGCGGCGCAATTCTTCATACTGGCTCAGGTAGCTGTGCTCGGCACGGGCGCCGCGCACGGCGTGGCGCAGCGCGGCCGGCAAGCTTTCCCAGGCCAGGTGCATGTTCGCAAACACGGTATCGCCGCCCTCGTCCGGCAACTCTTGCGCATGCAGCATGGAGCCGAGGCTGGGCACTTCCTTGTACGACAAGTCGGAATGCCAGAAATGGCCAGCGTCGCCCAGGCCGATGGGCTGGCCGTTTTCGACGATGTTCGAGATGATCAGCACTTCCGCTTGCGTGGGCAGCTGGAACTGGCGCAGCACGTGGATTTGCAAGGGGCCGAAGCGGCGGCTGAAATCGACTTGCTGCTGCGGCGTGATGCGCTGGTCGCGGAACACCAGCACGTGATGGTCGAGATGGGCGTGGTGCAGGCGCTGGAAATCGCCCAGCGACAGCGGCTGCGCCAGATCCAGCCCCAACACTTGCGCGCCCAGGGGCGCATCGAAAGTCTCGATACGGAAGTGGCTGGTGGACTGCACGGGTTTCAGGACGGCCGACATGGGAACTCGACTAGAGTCAGGGGAAGTCCACTGTATGCCGGCCAGCCTTGCTTGCAAACGAAGCATTTACTATATGGATATGCGCGGCGCGTTGCGCCAGATTGCAACACAGGCTGTCACGCAATGGCACGGCAGCACCGGCTTTGCCCGGAAATGGCGCTAGCACGCAACTTGCTTATCTACCAAGCTTTAACCATCGTCCAGGAAAGCCATGTCCACCTACGCCCTGCTGCTCGCCTTGCTGTTCCCTGCTTCCATCCACGCCCAGGATAGCCAGGGTGAAAGTGATCTCAGCTACAAAGCCTATGTGCACAGCGACAAGCGCATCAAGTGTTTGTACGGCTATGCGGCCGACAAGACGGGCGACCATGCGGCCGCCGTCGCCATCTTTGAAGATTGCATCCGGCGCTGGAACGATGTGTACTCGATGATTTGGCTGGCCCAGCTGTATGAAACGGGCATCGGCGTGACTAAGGACCTGGCGCAGGCGACGGCGCTGATGCGGCGCGGCGCGCATACGAATGACGATGCCGCCTATGCGCGGCTGGCGCGCTACCACTATGGCGTGGCGCTGGCCGAAGGCCGGGGCACGCCGCAGGACATTCCCCAGGCCAGAACCTGGCTGCGCCAGGCGGCGCAGGAGGGCGTGCGGGAGGCGGCCGACTACCTGGGCCGCCTGGAAGGCGCGGCACCTTAGCGCCGCGCCCGCATTGCTTGCTTACGCTATTGCTTCGTAGCGGGCCAGGCGGGTCGCCATGCGCGGCGCCAGCTCGTGGCCAGCCGTGACGGTCACTTCCAGGTCGTTCAGCAAGCCATCCTTCAAGCCATAGACCCAGCCATGGACGCTGAGTTCCTGGCCCCGTTCCCACGCATCTTGCACGACGGTGGTCTGGCACACGTTCAAGACTTGTTCGACCACGTTCAGCTCGCACAGGCGGTCGCCACGCTGGCGGCTCGTCAGCACGTCGCCCAGGTAGCGCTCGTGTTTCTGGCCCACGTCCTGGACGTGGCGCAGCCAGTTGTCGACCAGGCCGATGCGCGTGCCCGTCATGGCCGCATGCACGCCCTTGCAGCCGTAATGGCCGACGATGATGATATGTTTGACTTTCAGCACGTCCACGGCAAATTGCAGGACGGACAGGCAATTGAGGTCGGAATGCACGACCACATTGGCGATATTACGGTGCACAAACACGTCGCCAGGCGCCATGCCCAGCAGTTCGTTGGCGGGCACGCGGCTGTCGGAACAGCCGATCCACAGGTATTCGGGCGACGTTTGCGCTTCCAGGTTCTTGAAGAAGTTCGGGTCTTTCGCCACCATCGAGTCGGCCCAGCGGCGGTTACGCTGCAGCAGTTCCGCCAGGGCCGGGCCATTTTTCTGTTCGGTCATATCGCTCCCATTGTGTGCATACGACTGAATTGGCGGCAGATCGCGCCCATAGGCCGGCGATGCGCGCACATTTCTCAGTCGTGGTGAAAAAAACGCCGGGATGTGTGAGCATCCCGGCGCATGGTATTACGTGTGCTTACTCAAAAAAATCCTTGACCTTGTCTTTCCAGGTCTTGCTTTGCGGACTGTGCTTGGCACCGCCCTCGGTCGTCGACTTTTCAAAGTCGCGCAGCAGGTCTTTCTGTTTTTCCGTCAGTTTCACCGGCGTTTCGATGGCCACGTGGCAGAACAGGTCGCCCGCGTAACCGGAGCGCACGCCCTTGATGCCCTTGCCTTTCAGGCGGAAGGTCTTGCCCGACTGGGTACCTTCCGGGATCGTGAACGACACTTTGCCGTTCAGGGTAGGCACTTCGATTTCGCCGCCCAGTGCCGCCTTGGTGAACGAGATCGGCATTTCGCAATGCAGGTCGTCGCCTTCGCGCTGGAACACGGCGTGCGGCTTGATGTGGATTTCCACATACAGGTCGCCCGACGGACCGCCATTCGTGCCCGGTTCGCCGTTGCCGGACGAACGGATACGCATGCCGTTGTCGATACCGACTGGAATTTTCACTTCCAGGGTCTTGTTGCGCTTGATGCGACCGGCGCCGCCGCATGGCGTGCACGGGTCGGTGATGACCTTGCCGCTGCCATGGCATTTCGGGCAGGTTTGCTGGATGCTGAAGAAACCTTGCTGCATACGCACCTGGCCGTGGCCACCGCAGGTACCGCAGGTGGTTGGCGAGGTACCCGGCTTGGCGCCGCTGCCGTGGCAAGTGTCGCACTTGTCCCAGCTAGGCACGCGGATGGTCGTGTCGAAGCCGTGAGCAGCTTGCTCCAGTGTAATTTCCAGGTTGTAGCGCAAGTCGGCGCCACGGTACACCTGTGGCCCCGCATTGCGGCTGCGTCCACCGCCACCGCCAAAGATGTCGCCGAAGATATCGCCGAAGCTGTCGGCAAAGCCGCCAGCACCGCCGCCGAAGCCGCCACCGCCGCCCATGTTCGGGTCCACGCCAGCGTGACCATAACGGTCATACGCATCGCGCTTTTCCGGATTGGTCAGCATCTCGTAGGCTTCTTTGACTTCCTTAAACTTTTCTTCCGATTCCTTGCTATCCGGATTGCGGTCCGGATGGTATTTCATCGCCAGTTTACGGTAAGACTTTTTGATCTCTTCTTCCGAAGCATTTTTTGCGACACCGAGTGTCTCGTAAAAATCACGCTTTGCCATGTTGTCGGCACCTTGCAGTCTATCTACTGATGTAAAAATTACACGAAAAAGCCGAGTCGAGTGCTGCACTGGGCAACGACTCGGCTCGGCCGGTCTTCGCGGCTAATCCCGCGATGTAGCGTTCAGCCCGGCTGCCCCCAGTTCATGGGAGCGCAAGACAATTACTTGCTGTCTTTGACTTCTTTGAAGTCAGCGTCAACAACGTCGTCTTGCTTGGCGCCTGCGTCCGATGCGCCAGCAGCTTGCTGTGCACCTTCCGCGCCGCCGGCAGCTTGCTGCGCTTGCATGTCGGCATACATTTTTTCGCCCAGTTTCTGCGATGCGCTCGACAGTGCTTCCACCTTGGCGTCGATCTCAGCCTTGTCGCCCGCCTTGATGCTTGCTTCCAGGTCGGTGATCGCCGCTTCGATCTTCTCTTTCTCGCCCGCATCCAGCTTGTCGCCGTATTCGGTCAAGGATTTCCGGGTCGAGTGTACCAGAGCATCGGCCTGGTTGCGCGACTCGGCCAATTCTTTGACCTTCTTGTCTTCTTCCGCGTTCAACTCGGCGTCTTTCACCATCTTCTGGATTTCAGCCTCGGTCAAGCCGGAATTGGCCTTGATCGTGATCTTGTTTTCCTTGCCGGTAGCCTTGTCTTTCGCGCCGACATGCAAGATGCCGTTGGCGTCGATGTCGAAGGTCACTTCGATCTGTGGCGTGCCGCGCGATGCTGGCGGGATGCCTTCCAGATTGAATTCGCCCAGACCCTTGTTGCCGGCGGCGATTTCACGCTCACCCTGGAAGACCTTGATGGTCACCGCAGGCTGGTTGTCGTCGGCCGTCGAGAAGACCTGGCTGAACTTGGTCGGAATCGTCGTGTTTTTGTGGATCATCTTGGTCATCACGCCGCCCAGGGTTTCGATACCCAGGGACAGAGGAGTAACGTCCAGCAACAGCAAGTCCTTGCGTTCGCCCGATAGGACCGAACCTTGAATCGCTGCGCCCACGGCGACGGCTTCGTCCGGGTTCACGTCCTTGCGTGGATCCTTGCCGAAGAATTCCTTCACTTTTTCCTGCACCTTCGGCATACGCGTCATACCGCCGACCAGGATGATGTCATCGATGTCCGACACTTTCACGCCAGCATCTTTGATAGCGATGCGGCATGGTTCCATCGTGGCCGTGATCAGCTCTTCCACCAGCGATTCCAGCTTGGCGCGGGTCATCTTCAGGTTCAAGTGGACCGGTGCGCCGTTCGCCATGGCGATGTACGGCTCGTTGATCTCGGTTTGCTGCGACGACGACAATTCGATCTTCGCGCGCTCGGCCGAAGCCTTGATGCGCTGCAGGGCGATCGGATCTTTTTTCAGGTCGATGCCGTTGATCTTCTTGAACTCGTCGATGATGTAATCGATGACGCGCTGGTCGAAGTCTTCGCCGCCCAGGAAGGTGTCGCCGTTGGTCGACAGCACTTCAAATTGTTTCTCGCCATCAACATCTGCGATTTCGATGATCGACACGTCGAACGTACCGCCACCCAAGTCATACACGGCGATTTTACGGTCGCCTTTTTCGGTCTTGTCCAGGCCGAACGCCAGCGCTGCCGCGGTTGGCTCGTTGATGATGCGCTTGACGTCCAGGCCAGCGATACGGCCGGCATCCTTGGTGGCTTGGCGCTGCGAATCGTTGAAGTACGCAGGCACGGTGATGACGGCTTCGGTGACTTCTTCACCGAGGTAGTCTTCTGCCGTTTTCTTCATCTTGCGCAGCACTTCAGCCGAAATTTGCGGCGGCGCCAGTTTTTTGTCGCGTACGCCGATCCATGCATCGCCGTTGTCGGCTTTCATGATTTGATACGGCATCAGCGCGATGTCTTTTTGGACTTCTTTTTCGTCGAACTTGCGACCGATCAGACGCTTGACTGCGTACAGCGTGTTTTTCGGATTGGTCACGGCCTGGCGTTTCGCTGGCGCGCCGACGAGAATTTCGCCATCTTCTTGATAAGCAATAATCGACGGCGTCGTGCGTGCGCCTTCAGCGTTTTCGATTACCTTTGGTTGACCGTTTTCCATGATGGAAACGCAGGAATTCGTGGTTCCCAGATCGATACCGATAATTCTACCCATGATTTATTTCCTTTTATTTGCTAGATTTCAGATGGTTCTTATATGTGGCAAAGCGGCATGGTTTCAAGGCTTGCTTGATGCCGCCCTCTGATTATTTTGCTTGCGCGGTCGTGACAATGGCTGGACGGAGCAGGCGGTCCGCAATCATATAGCCCTTTTGCAGGACTGACACAATGGTATTGGCTTCCTGCTCTGCTGGCACCACGGCAACAGCCTGGTGTTTCATCGGATCGAGCTTCTCGCCCTGCACTGGCAACACTTCCACCAGGCGGTTGCGCTCGAACGCGGCGTTCAGTTGCTTCAGGGTCATCTCGACGCCTTCTTTCAGCGATTCGATGGTCGGTGCTTCCACCGTCAGCGCCGTTTCCAGGCTGTCTTTCACCGGCACCATGGCTTCGGCAAAGCTTTCCACTGCGAATTTATGCGCTTTAGCAACATCTTCCTGCGCGCGGCGGCGGATATTTTCACCATCGGCCTTGGCGCGCATGAAGGCATCGTGCATCTCTGCAAGACGCGCTTCGGTACTCGCCAGCTGCTCTTCCAAAGTAGGCTCTGCGGGAGTCGATGGGGCAGTCGCCGCGGCGTCCGCTTGCGGATTAGGTACAGCTTGGTTTTCCTGATCTTGCATCTGAAAAGCTCCTACAATCAATGACTTAAATGAGTTAGTCTAACTATCTTTACAACACTAACGGGCAGATGGGGCTATATCCTATTGTTTCAAGGGGTATCCGTGGCAAAACCAGGATTACAGCGATCCATGTTACAGCTTATTACAAAACGCCACCCATTTCGGCCAGCGATCCGTGCGCGCGCCCCCTTGATTTTCCAGGCTTCCCATGGCAAAGCGGGCATTCTACCAGCCCCGCCGCGGCCATCGCCACTGGCGGTGTTGCTATTTGGAAAGCCCCTTGGCTGCGCCAGACATGACAAAGCCGCGCAAGCGCGGCTTTTAGATGGCGAAAAATGCAGTTGTCAGTTGGTCGCGCCCAGCGCCAGTGCCGCCGTGCGCGCCTGCTCGCCCGCTTTCCTGTCCGCTTCGCGCTGCGGTACCGTCTTCATCGTCGGCCAGCCAATCATGTGCTGTTCCGCAATTTCCGCCATGCCTGCGATCCAGGCGGGTGTTTCGTTCAAGCAAGCGATGTAGTGAAACTGCTGGCCGCCGGCCGTTTCAAAATCATGCTTGGCTTCCATGGCGATCTCCTCCAGCGTTTCCAGGCAATCGCTGGTAAAGCCGGGACACAGCAGGTCGACGCGCTTGACGCCCTGTTGCGCCAGCGCCACGAGGGTGGGCGCCGTGTACGGCTGCAGCCATTCGGCTTTGCCAAAGCGCGACTGGAAAGTCACCACGTATTGCTCTTTACTTAATTTTAACTTTTCCGCCAGCAGGCGCGCCGTTTTCAGGCATTGGCAGTGGTAGGGATCGCCCAGCAGCAGGGTGCGCTTGGGCACGCCATGAAAACTCATCACCAGTTTTTCCGGACGGCCATGCGCTTCCCAGTGGTTCAGCACTGAGTCGCGCAAGGCGTCGATATACGTGTCGTGCTCGTGATACTGCTTGATAAAGCGCAATTCCGGCACATTGCGCACGTTGGCGTAATGGGCAAACACGGCGTCGTAGATGGAACCCGTCGTCGTGCCCGAGTATTGCGGATAGGCAGGCAGGATGGCGATGCGCTCGCAGCCTTCGCTTTTCAGCCTGGCCAGCACCTCGGGCAAGGAAGGCGAACCGTAGCGCATGGCCATGGCCACCGTCACGCCGTCGTGACCCCGCTCGGCCAGGGCGCCGGCCAGCAACTTGGCTTGCTTTTGCGTATGCACTTTCAGCGGCGAACCTTCGCGCGTCCA
Source organism: Janthinobacterium sp. BJB301 (assembly GCF_002735685.1). NCBI lineage: Bacteria > Pseudomonadati > Pseudomonadota > Betaproteobacteria > Burkholderiales > Oxalobacteraceae > Janthinobacterium > Janthinobacterium sp. BJB301. Next base: position 1,143,898 of record NZ_PDZJ01000002.1, read on the forward strand.
GATCGACGCGTATTTCTTGGCCGACTGGCCGGAGCGGAAGGGCAAAATGATCAGGTTCAAAATGAACCACCAGACGATGCGGGGAATCTCCACCACGCGGGGATCCGACAAAAATTGCTTCAGGTAGCGCCGCACGGCCGACGACGTCGGCGCATCGGGCGTGCCCAGGTTGACCAGCACCACGGCGCTGCGGTCGATACTGCCATGCGTGTACGGAGGTTCTGTTTGAAATGACATGAAGGCTCTTCGAAGGCGTTGGATGGATTAGCCGACCATTATAGTTACATTGCGTCAACATCGGGAAAGATGGAAAGGAACGGCATAAGGCTAACTGCTATTCTCGCCAGACCGGTTTACGCTAACAACGCCTAACAAAACCGTAGCGAGCGGCAGCGAGGCTCGGCGCCCCCGTTGGCCCGAGAAGCGGAGCTGTGCGAAGCATGGGGCCGCCGAGGCAGCGAGCATCGCAGGCCGCGACCCACGACGCGCAGTAGGTTTGGTTAGGTGTACTAGATAGCCAGCAACTCGCGTGCATGCTTGCGCGTGGTGGCCGTGATTTCCAGGCCGCCCAGCATGCGCGCCACTTCTTCCACCCTGGCCTTGGCGTCGAGCATGTCGATGCGCGACGCCGTCTTGCCATTGTCCAGGGTGCTTTTTGCCACCTGGAAATGCTGATTCGCCTGGCTGGCCACTTGCGGCAAGTGGGTCACGCACAGCACTTGCCGTCCCTGCCCCAGGCGTTTCAGCAGCCGTCCCACCACTTCGGCGACGGCGCCGCCGATGCCGCTGTCGACCTCGTCGAAGATCAGGGTCGGCGTGGTGGTGGCGTGCGAGGTGATGACGGAGATGGCCAGCGCGATGCGCGCCAGTTCGCCGCCGGACGCGACTTTCGCCAGCGAGCGGGGCGCCGTACCCGCATGACCGGCGACGAGAAACTCCACTTGCTCCAGGCCATGCGCGGCCGGCTCGCACGGGTGCAGAGCGATTTCAAAGCTGCCGCCCGTCATGCTCAGTTCCTGCATGGCACGCGTGACGGCGTGCCCCAGTTCCAGGGCGGCGGCGCGGCGCGTGTCGGACAAGCGCTCGGCCACGCTGCGGTACTCGGCCTCGATCTTCGCTTCCTGGCGCAGCAAGCCTTCGATGTCGGAAGCGTCGGCCAGGTGCTGCAGCTTTTCCGACAGCTTCGCATGTTCCTCGGGTAATTCTTCCGGCGTGACGCGGAATTTGCGGGCCGTGCTGTGCATGGCTTCCATGCGAGCGTCGAGCTGGTGCAGGCGCTCCGGGTCCAGCTCGACCCGGTCCAGGTAATTGTTCAGCGCATACACGGATTCCTGCAGCTGGATGCGCGACGATTCGATCAGGTCGACAATCGGCTGCAATTCCGCGTCGACGGAGACGAGCTTGCCCAGCTTCTGGTTCAGGGCCGACAGTTGCGACACGATCGGGTGGTCTTCCGACTCGGAAATAGTCGACAGGGCTTCCTGCGCCCCTTCCAGCAGGCTGGCCGCATGCGACAGGCGGCTGTGCTCGTTCGTGATGTCCGTCCATTCACCGGGCTTGGCGGCCAGCTTTTCCAGTTCTCCCACTTGCCATTCCAGGCGTTCGCGCTCGTACAGCACGTTGGCGGCGTTGGTTTCGAATTCTTCGCGCTGGCGCACGAGGGCGCGCCAGCGCTTGTGCAGCGCCGCCACTTGCCGCGCATCCTGTTCCGCGCCCGCTTCGCGCGCCGTCGCCTGGCCATCGAGCAAGGCACGCTGCGCTTCGCTTTTCAGCAGGGACTGGTGCGCGTGCTGGCCGTGGATGTCGACCAGCATGTCGCCCAGTTCGCGCAGCTGCGCGGCCGTGGCGGGGATGCCGTTGATATATGCCTTCGAGCGGCCCGCATTGTCGATCACGCGGCGCAACAGGGCGCCGCCATCGTCGTTGGCGAATTCATGCGCCACCAGCCAGGCCTGCGCCACTTCGCTGACGGAGAAATCGGCCGTGATGTCGGCCTTGGCCGCACCTTCGCGCACCACGCTGGCGTCGCCGCGCCCGCCCAGCGCCAGAGTCAGCGCATCGATGAGGATGGACTTGCCGGCGCCCGTCTCGCCCGTCAGCACGCTGAAGCCGGCGGAAAATTCCAGTTCAATGGTATCGACAATGACAAAATCGCGGATGGACAGTGTATGGAGCATGGCTTCTGTGGTTAGGCGGCGCACCGCGGGTTGACGTAGAGAAAACTAGTTAGCTGAGCTTGCCCTCGCCCGACGGGTACTCATTCCAGTGCAACTTTTCACGCAGGGTGTTGTAGTAACTCCACCCTTCCGGATGCAGGAAGGTAATCGTATGCGGCGAACGGCGGATGAGGATGCGGTCTTGCTGCACCAGGCTGGCAAAGGTCTGCATGTCGAAATTGACGCTGATATCGCGCCCGCGCACGATTTCCACGACGATCTGGCTGGAGTCGGGCAGGACGATGGGACGGTTCGACAACGCATGCGGGGCGATCGGCACGAGCACGATGCCGCCCAGGGTCGGGTGCAGCAATGGGCCGCCGGCCGACAGCGAATACGCGGTCGAGCCCGTGGGCGTGGAAATGATCAAGCCATCCGAACGCTGGTTGTACATGAAGTGGCCATCGACCTCGACGCGCAATTCGGCCATGCCGGCACCGGCGCCGCGCGAGACGACGACATCGTTGACGGCCATGCCCACGTGAATCGACTCGCCGTCGCGCAGCACGCTGCCTTCAAGCAAGGTACGGCGTTCGGCCTTGAAGCGGCCACCGAGAATTTGCGCCAGCACGGGCAGCATGCGCTCGAGCGGGATATCGGTCATGAAACCCAAACGTCCTTGATTGATGCCGATCAAGGGTACGTCGAATGGCGCCAGCTGGCGCGCAATGCCCAGCATGGTGCCGTCGCCACCCATGACGATGGCGCAATCGGCGGCGGCGCCGATCTCGGCCGGCGACATGGCGCGCACACCGGGAAACGCCAGGTTCAGATGCGCCGCCGTCTCCGCCTCAAAGACCACCGTGTGGCCCAGCACTTGCAGGAAATCGACGATGCTTTTCACGGGTTCGGCAATGCCATCCGTATTCTGGCGCACGACCAGGGCGATGGTCTTGGCGCCCAGGTTGAAGCGTTCGCCCGGGGCTGGCGAGTGCGCGGCTGGCTGTTCGGCGGGTGTATCGACGGGCATAAGAGTCTCGGTAGTAAATTCGGTGGCAAACCGCCCCAGGCTGTCGCGTCGCACGCCGGCATCGCATGATACTGTATATATGCACAGTATAGTGCGGCTGCCGTGTGCCCGCAAGGGGCGTTCTTGGTGTTGCACGCAGTGTAGCGCAGAAAAAGATTCGTCCATGCGTGCGCCAGCGCTCCCAGCATGGACAAATCCGCTTGCAGGCGGCCTGGCGCGGCGGGACACTGGTTTCACTTTACTGCCAGGAGGCCATATGCATACCCCACCAAGCGAACGCAAGATCAATACCGATGAAAAGGTCAAGAATGACGGCGTCGACCGCCTGCCGCACGAGCGCGACGAGTCCCCCGATGCGCAAAACGCACGCCCGCGCAAAATCATGCAACAGGCGGCCAGCGACCTGGAACAGGGCCTGGTCGATACGGATCGGCGCGCCCAGCCCGGCGTGGAAAAGGTCAAGCCGGCCGAACCGAAACAGGCCCGTCCCGACGCGCAGCTGGAACCAAAGAAGGCGCGCTGAGTCGAACTGTCGTGGGCCGCGCATGCGCCCCCTGTGTGACGCAACGAACGGAAGCGCCAAGCCCTGGCGCGCATGATGGACGCTCGAACCACGCAAGGAGTACATCATGAAAAAAACAGGATCAGCCGTCTGGAGTGGCGGCCTTAAGGATGGCAAAGGGTTTATTTCCACCCAAAGCGGCGCGCTCGACAATGTGGCATATGGCTTCAACACGCGCTTTGAAGACGGTCCCGGCAGCAATCCGGAAGAACTGATCGGCGCGGCCCATGCGGCCTGCTTCACCATGGCCCTGTCCGGTCAACTGGGCGAAGCGGGCCTGCGTGCCACGGCCCTGAAAACCACGGCCGATGTCAGCCTGGAAAAAATCGATGGCAGCTATGCCATCACGGCCGTGCACCTGACCCTGGTGGCCAGCATTCCCGGCGCCACGGAAGAAGCATTCCAGGATGCGGCCCTGCGCGCCAAGCTCGGCTGCCCCGTGTCCAAGTTGCTGGCCACGGAAATCACGCTGGATGCCCATCTGGAGTAAATCCAGCGGCACTAACGTCACCGTCCGCTGCTGTCCTGCACCAGGACAGCTGGGGCGGTCTCGGCAAGAAAGCCGTAAAACGCATAAAATCCTGCCATTCCCCTATCATCATCAAGGATTTACGATGCGTATTTTGCACACCATGTTACGGGTCGGCGACCTGCAGCGCTCCATCGATTTTTACACCAAGGTCCTGGGCATGACATTGCTGCGCACCAGCGACAACCCGGAATACCAGTACACGCTGGCCTTCGTCGGCTATGGCTCGAATCCCGACCACGCGGAACTGGAACTGACGTATAACTATGGCACCACCAGCTATGAGCTGGGCACGGCCTACGGCCACATCGCCATCTCGGCCGACGACATCGTCGCCGCGTGCGACGCGGCACGCGCAAATGGCGGCAACGTCACGCGCGAACCGGGCCCCGTGAAAGGTGGCAACACGGTCATCGCCTTCATCACCGACCCGGACGGCTACAAGATCGAATTGATCGAGCGCAAGTTCAATGGCCAGGGCGGCGGCCTGTAATACCTCAGCCTGGCTCAGCGGCCTGTGCAATGGCCGCGCGCAGCCAGGCGATGCCCGCATCGCCGTCCGTGCGGCGGTGTCGTATCACTTCAAACGCAAACGGCGCGATGGTAAACGGTGCAGCGTACAACGCCAGCCCTTGCGCCGCGCTGCCCTGTAAGGCGCGCCGCGCCACCGTCAGGATCAAGTCCGTTCCCATCACGACGTCCGGTGCGACCGTCCAGTACGGCACACGCACGGCGATGCGGCGCGTCTGTCCCAGCTGGGCCAGGGCCGCGTCGACTTCGGCCGCCATGCCGCCTTCGCTGGACGCCACCAGCACGTGCGGGCGCGCCAGATAGGTTTCCAGGCTCAGCATTTCACCGGCCGCCAGGCTGGCGGGATCGAGCGCGCACACGAACGTTTCCTCAAATAAAATTTCTCTATGGAGCTGCTCGGGCAGTTGCGGGAACACACCGAGCGCCAGGTCGATCTCGCCATCCTGCACGCCGGCCACCACGGCCGGGCGGCTGGCATAGCTGACGGCCAGATCGATGCCGGGCGCTTCCACGCGCAAACGGCGCAACAGGCGGGGTAGGATCAACGCCGCGCCGTAATCCGACATGGCCAGGCGAAACACGCGCTGCGCCGTGGCCGCCTCGAAGACGGCACCGCCCAGCACCGAGCGCACGCTTTGCAAGGCTTCGGCCAGCGGCCGCGCCAATTCCAAAGCCCGCGCCGTCGGCTGGAAGCCGCCCTTGCCGCGCAGCAGCAGCGGATCGCCGAGCAGGTGGCGCAAGCGGGCCAGCGCATGGCTGACGGCAGGCTGGCTCATGTGCAAGCGTTCGGCTGCGCGCGACAAATGGCGCTCGCTCAGCAACGCGTCCAGGATCACCAGCAAGTTCAAATCGACGGCGCGCAGATTATTCATTTGGTGCATAGTTGGATGACAAACTACGAATTGGATTTAATCATCACAGCATAATACGATGCCCCCATCAACTCAACTGTGGGAGTCGCACATGCATGGATGGATTACCGTATTTGCCCCGCTGGCCATGCTGGCCGGCGCCGTCGTCCCCTTCCAGGCGGGCGCGAATGCCGCGCTGGGCCGCAACCTGGGCCACCCGCTGTGGGCCACCCTCGCCTCGCTGGCCGTCAGCGCAGTGCTCGCTTCGCTCGTGATGCTGGTCTGGCGGGTGCCGGCGCCCGATGTCAGCCTCGCCATGCGCGGGCCGGGCTGGTCCTGGCTGGGAGGCGCGGCCGGCGTGTTCTATATTACGGCCGCGCTGATGCTGGCGCCACGCATGGGGTCCGGCCCCTTCATGGCAGCCGTCATCGGCGGGCAAATGCTGGCCGCGCTGGCCATCGACCGCTACGGCTTGCTGGGCTTTGCCGTCAAGCATATTTCGCCGCTGCACTGGGCCGGTGCGGGGCTGGTGGTGGCCGGCGTGATCGTGACGCAAGTCGCCAATACCCGCACCGTGTGAAAACACGTCAAGACGAAAAAAAACCAGCGCCGCTGTCGGTGCTGGTTTTTTTTGAAGTTGACAGCCAGACCGCGCTTACTTGTCGAGCAAGGCATTCACCGGCATCAAATCCGTTTCCTTCAGGGTGCCGGCTGCTGCCTTCAGGCGCAAGCCGTTCATGATGGTGTCGTAGCGGGCTTTCGACAGGTCTTTTTGTGTCGAGAACAATTGTTTCTGCGCATTCAAGACGTCGATATTGATGCGCACGCCCACTTGATAGCCGAGCTGGTTCGACTCCAGCGCCGACTTGCTCGACACTTCCGCCGCTTCCAGCGCCTTGACTTGCGCCAGGCCGCTATTAACGCCGAGGAAGGCCTGGCGCGCGCCTTGCGATGCCGTGCGGCGTGCCGTTTCCAGGTCGTTGCGGGCCTTGTTTTCCAGCGCGATCGATTCGCGCACCTTGCTGGTGACGGCAAAGCCGCTGAAGATCGGGATGCTCCACTGCACGCCGATGGCATTGTTGTTATTGCCGCTGCCATTGCCGCCACCGGAAGTGTAGCTATGGCCCGTGTTGGCGATCAGGTCCAGGGTCGGGTAGTGGCCGGCGCGGTTGCGGCCGATGTCGCGCTTGGCCGATTCCACGTTGAACTGGGCCGTAACGACGCCATAGTTCTGCTCTTCGGCGGATGATACCCACGGCTCGACGACAGCCGGTTCCGGCGCGCTGATGACCACGCCCGTGCGCATCGGCGCCAGATTCGTTGGCGCCTCGCCGATGATGGTTTGCAAGGCGCTGCGCTTGTTGGCCAGGTCATTGATGGCAGCAAACTCCTGCGCCACCACCAGATCGTAGGCCGCCTGCGCTTCGTGCGTGTCGGTAATCGTTTGCGTGCCGACTTCGAAGTTGCGCTTGGCCGATGCCAGCTGCTCCGTCGTGGCGACCTTTTGCGCCTGCGTGGCGCCCAGGTTGTCCTGCGCGCTCAGCACGTCGAAATACGCCTGCGCCACGCGGGTGATCAGGTCTTGCTGGACTTGCGCAAATTGCGCTTCAGCAATCGCTTGCGCCAGCTTGCTTTGCTGATAGGTTTCCCAGCGGTCCCAGCGGAACAGCGGCTGCGCCAGGGTCAGGTTGTAGCTGTTCGTGCGCACGTTCACGGATGGCGAAGTGATCTTGTTGCCGCCATTGTTCTGGACGATCTGTTCCTGATTGCCGCGCGTATTGCTGCCCGAGGCAGAGATTTGCGGCAGCAAGCCTGCCAGCCCCTGCGGAACCCGCTCCATCCCGGCCGACAGGGCCGCCCGCGCGCTCGCATACTGCGCGTCATTGGCCAGCGCCTGCTGGTACACCTGGATGAGATCGGCCGCCTGCGCTTGCAGCGAGTATGTCATCGAGACAAAGGCGCTGGTCATCAGCACGGCGATAAGGGGTTTCCGCATTGCATTTCTCCGTTGGAGTCGTCAAAAGTTGATGGAATCAAAAATCTGCTACCGCTTGCCTTGCGCCCGCCGGGTGAGCGGGGTACAGGCCTCCGCAGGCATGCAGGAAAACATGCCTGGGTGCATCTACTGCAAAATAACTTAGTATTTAGGCATCGCGCTGTCGACTTGCAGCGCCCAGGCATGCACGCCGCCCGTCAAATTACTGATCTTGCCAAAACCATTGCGCTCCAGGAAGGCCGCCACTTGCATGCTGCGCATGCCGTGATGGCAGATGCAGACGATCTCGGCGTCTTCATCGAGGTCATCGATGCGCGCAGGAATGGAGTTCATCTGCATCAGGGTGGCACCGTCGAGGTGGCACAGGTCGAACTCCCACTGTTCCCGCACATCCAGCAAAAACGGCCGCGGGCGGGAAGGGTCAGCCAGCCAGGCGGCCAGCTGCGGTGCACTCAAATGCTCCATCGAATCGGTCGCCTCAGAACTGGAAATGCGACGGTGCCACGGCTTGCAGCGGCGTGACATTGGTTTCAAACAGCTTGCGCGTGTCGTAAGCCTTGTCCGAGCTGCGCGTGATCAGGTGCGCCGACATGATCGGCGCTTCACCGATGATGGCCAGGATGCGGCCGCCGACTTTCACTTGTTGCAACAGTGCTTCCGGCAACACGGCCAGGGCGCCGGACACGACGATCACGTCATACGGTGCGCCCTTGCTCCAGCCTTGCGCGCCGTCGCCCAGTTCCACGGTGACGTTCGTCACGCCGTTGGCGGCCAGGGTCTGTTCGGCCAGGGTTTTCAATTGGGGAACGATTTCCACGCTCGTCACATGACGCGCCTTGTGCGCCAGCAAAGCCGCCATGTAGCCGCTGCCGGTGCCGATTTCCAGCACATTTTCATGCTTTTTGACGGCTACGTCTTGCAAAATGCGCGCTTCCAGCTTCGGCGTCAACATGCATTCGCCGCCGCCCAGTGGGATTTCGGTATCGACGAAGGCCAGGTTTTTATAGGTGGCCGGCACGAAATCTTCACGCTTGACCACATTCAACAGCTCCAATACGTCGATATCCAGTACGTCCCATGGACGGATCTGCTGTTCGATCATATTGAAGCGGGCTTGTTCGATATTCATCTTTGGACTCGGTAAGTGAAGTAATAATCCGCCATTTTATCGTTGAACTGGCTGAAAGCACATGTTAACCATAAAGACGGGGAATGGAGGAAATTTGCGACGATCTGCAGATTTGAGGGGGCGAACCTTGGAAAAGGGGCAACTGAACGGTAGAGGCAAGCTCGGCATGTCAACTTTTCCCGGGCGCCTCCACCTGCAGACTGCGCAAGCTCATGTCGATAAAGGCATCCATATAGGCGATCGGGTCGATGTTCTTGACCTCGCACGGCAGGAAGGAATGCGTCCACATCATCAGCATGGTGACGGGCGCGCTGAGGATGGTACTGACCAGCACGGGATCGACCTGGCGGAATTCGCCCCGCTGCATGCCCCGTTCCAGCAGGCTGACGATCAGCCCATTGCCGCGCGTAACGACTTCTTCGTTGTAAAACTGCGCCAGTTCCGGGAAATTGTTCGCTTCGGCCAGCATCAGCTTGGTCAAACCGGCCAGCTTGGTGGCGCCGAACTCTTCCCACCACTGCATCATCACCTTGCGCAACAACTCGGCGCTGCTGCTGTCCGAGGCGGCCATGCTGTCTTCCGCCTCGCCGATCGACTGCACAATATTGTCGCGCACCACGGCCTTGAACAGCTCTTGCTTGTTCTCAAAGTACAGGTACAGCGTGCCTTTCGACACGCCGGCCCGCTTGGCCACATCCTCCAGGCGCGTCGATGCGAAGCCCCGTTCGACAAACAGGTCGAGGGCGGCGGCGAGCAGTTCCTGCGGGCGGGCATCCTTGCGCCGCTCCCAGCGGGGCTTGGTATCAATCGGGGCTTGCATGTGTCTTTCCAAGTAACTTACTTTTGAGTCATTAATGGTAGACCGGTCTACCGTCAAGGTCAAGCGCTGGCCGTACCACCACGCAAGACACTTGGCCAGGCTGCCAACTCCCCGTATTGTACCCTCCGCGCCAGGGTCGGCGGCACCGCCCTTTGCCGCCCTGACCTTCGGTAACGGGTGAGCCAGAATGCGTTTCAGCCCCCATTTTGCGCAGTTCATCGCATTTCCCTTCAAGCCACCGTGCCGCCTTGCTATCTTCTCATCGACAGCACGGCAGCCGCGGCGCGGCAGCCGGCTTTTTTCTTGTCCTGAACTAAAACAATCATAAAGGAAACACCATGCGTACCTTGCTGGCCCTGTGCTGTGCCGTTGTCCTCGGCGGTTGCGCCATCGTCATCAACCCCAACGACGGCGAAGTGCGCTATGCCGAATCGGGCGGCAATGCCATCCAGGGCAACGGGCAAGTGAGCCGCGACGTGCGCCAGGTCGGCAACATCAACGCGCTCGACATCGACAACATGAAGCGCATCGATATCAAGATCGACGTGCGCGTCGGCCCGGCGGCATCGCTGGTGATCGAAGCGGACAACAATCTGCAACCGTTGATCCACAGCGACGTGAACGGCAATACCCTGCGCATCTGGAGCGATACAAATATTCGCAGCAGCAATGGCATCCACGTCATCTATACGACGCCACAATTGAAGAAGATCAACATCTCCGGCTCGGGCCGCCTGGTGGTCAGCGGCCTCAATGGCGACGATTTCAGCCTGGAGCAGCGCGGTTCGATGAAAAGCGAACTGTCGGGTAGCGTGGGACGCTTCGACGTGGCCAACAATGGTTCCGGCAGCATCAACGCGGCGGCCCTCGCCAGCGGCAATACGGACGCGGTACAGAACGCTTCGGGCAGCATCCAGGTGGGCAACGTGCGCGGCGAACGCATCAACGTGGCCGTCAATGGCTCGGGCAGCATCAGCGCCAGCGGCATCGTGCAGCGTCTCGATGCCAACGTGAATGGCTCGGGCGATATCAACCTGGCGTCGCTGCGCAGCGACGTTGCCTATCTGGCGAGCAACGGTTCCGGCGACATCGACGTCACCGTCCAGCATGAAGTCAATGCCCGCGCCAGCGGTTCCGGCCGCATCACCGTGCATGGCGACCCTGCCCGCCGCACCCTGTCGGGCAAGCGCGTCAGCATCGTGCGCTAATCGCGCCCTGGCGACGCATGGGAGCCGGCTTGCTATACTGTCGGCTCCTCACCCGCCCGTCTGAAATCCCATGTCACCATCTGCCACCCTGGCATGCCGCCCCTCCTGTGGCGCCTGCTGCACCGCACCGTCCATCACCAGCCCGATTCCCGGCATGCCGGATGGAAAACCGGCGGGCGTGCGCTGCATCCAGCTGGCTGACGACAACCGTTGCAATATTTTTGGCCAGCCGGAGCGGCCCGCCTTTTGCGGCGGCTTGCAGCCATCGGCAGACATGTGCGGCAGCAGCCGCGAACATGCCATCCGTTGGTTGGCCGAGCTGGAACAGGCAACAGCACCGCACAACTGATAGAGGCATAGGCCCCATTGACTACGTTTTCACGCTACTCCGACCTGCATACGCGGCAAAAATGTACGGCTTTGCAGCATCCAGTTCCGCGAGCGTGCTGATGTTGATCTCCAGGTTACCCGTCCCCCAATGCCCGATGGCGCTCACGTCACGCGCTTTTGGCAAGACGTGCAATACGGGCGCCGGGTCGATGTGCAAATAGAGCACGAGGCACTGCTTCTTGTGTATCACCACCGTCGCAAAGTTTTTCAGCCGTTTGAAAGCCAAGTACAGGCGCAGCTCCTTACGCTCAACGTCATCCCCCAACGACATCGTGTAATCCTCTAGCGAGGCCAGCAACTGACGCATGGACTCCGACAGACCTGCCAGGATTTCCACAAATGCCCTGTCTGGTCCCGTCGGCTTGTGCGTACCCCCATCTGCGAGCCCGGCCGCCATTGTTTCCAGGCTGGCTAACACCGATGTCTGCCGCTTGGCGGGGCCTTTCTTTGTTGCGGGATCCATGCCGGCGCTTGCGGACTCAAGAAGAAGCAGATCCTCTGCAAATCGGCGATAGCGAATAAGTTCGATCGTCCGGCCTATTTGCTGGACGGCATGGCTATCAAACTTGGTAAAGTCGGCCGCAATGCAAATCACCCGCGGCGCGCTCCAATCGATGGCCTCCGATGCCTGCTTGCCTAGCTTGTCGAGGACCAGCAGTTTAAAGTCTGCCTGATGGTCCATCAGCCAATCCAGGTAGTACAAACCTTGATTGATCACGTTTTCACCAACCGACCGTTTGTACTCAAGAATGACCGGGCAATTGTTCTCATCCAATCCAAGGGAATCGATGCGGCCAGCATGCGTCTTTCCGGTCGAATACTCGCTCGCCAGAAAACGGATGCTCAGTAAAGTATCGAGGTTTGCCTCAATCAAGGTTTGCAACGGTTTTTCCAGGTCCGATGCGCTACCTTGCAGTTCCTGGGCTTGGCCATGGGCCAACTTGAAAAGTTTAATGTCGCTCATCCGCCTGTTTCCCTTATTCCTCGGCAAGCAAACACCAAGGTGCATCACGATATCGGCGATGAGCATAAACGTAAATTTATCTTTCTTGCAAATTCATTTGTGACAGGACTGCCGTGGGCAGTCCCTGCCTGCTCCTATCCTGAGCACGATGCCTGCAGCAAGTAAACATTGACGTACTTTGCACGTTTACGTATATTCATGCACATTCCTGCACGTTTATAAGTTCAACATGTCCGCCACCCTGCTCCTCAAACAACGCCACGCACTGATCCAGCGACAATTGCACGCCGATGGCAGGGTGCTGGCGCTGGACCTGGCGCGCCAGCTCGACGTTTCCGAAGATACGATACGGCGCGACTTGCGCGAGATGGCAGCGGCCGGCCTGTGCCAGCGCGTGTATGGCGGCGCCCTGCCGCTGGCGCCCGATGGCGGCACCTTGAGCCAGCGCAAGCAGGAAGCGCCCGAGCGCAAGGCGCGCCTGGCACAGGCCGCCGTGTCCCTCGTGCGCGCGGGACAGGTGCTGTTTCTCGATGCGGGCTCGACCAACCTGGCCATCGCCAGCGCGTTGCCAGAGTTGGCGCTCACTGTCGTCACCAATGCGCCAGCCATTGCCATGGCCCTGATGGAACGCCCGGAAATCGAACTCATCATGGCTGGCGGCAGGGTCGACCGCCGCGCCGGCGCCAGCCTGGGGCCACAGGCCTTGCGCACCGTCGAGCGCATGCATCCCGACCTGTGTTTCCTCGGCGCTTGCGGCGCCGACGCGGACGCGGGCGTGACGGCGTTCAACTACGACGAGGCCGAGTTCAAGCGCAGCATTGCCGGCGCCAGCAAGGCGGTGGTGGTGGCCCTCACCAGCGACAAGCTGGGCACCGCCGCGCCCTTCGGTGTGCTGGCCACGGGCTTGCTGCAGCACCTGGTGCTGGAAGCCGATGCCGACGCTGCCCACGTGGCCGCCTTTGAACGGCTGGGCGTGCAAGTGCTGCGCGCCCGCGCCTGATTTTATCCACCTCGACCTTTGAAAAGTTCCATCATGCATCTCACCGGCACCCTGCAACAACGCGCCACGCGCCTGGTCTTCTTCGCCGCCGGCCTCGGCATGGCCGCCTGGGCCCCGCTGGTTCCCTACGCCAAGTCGCGCCTGGGCCTCGATGAAGCCACCCTCGGCATTTTGCTGCTGTGCCTGGGTGCCGGCTCACTGTGCGCGATGCCGTTTACGGGCATGCTCACCAGCCGCTTTGGCTGCCGCAAGGTCATCGTTGGCTCCGGCCTGCTGCTGACCGCCGTGCTGCCCGGCCTGGCGCTGGCGGCCACGCCGCTGCAGCTGGGCCTGGTGCTGCTGGTATTCGGCGCGGCCATGGGCACGTTTGACGTGGCCATCAACATCCAGGCCGTGATCATCGAAAAAGCCAACGGTGGCGCCATGATGTCGGGCTTTCATGCCCTGTTCAGCGTGGGCGGCTTCGCCGGCGCGGCCTGCATGGCCCTGCTGCTGTGGCTGGGCCTGACGCCGGCCTGGTCCTGCGTGGTGGTGATGCTGCTGCTGTGCGGCGTGCTGGGCGCGGCGCAAGGCCATCTGCTGCCGACGGCGTCCGCCTCCGGCGAAAAGACGCCGCTGTTCGTCATGCCGCATGGCGCCGTCATTTTCATCGGCTTGCTGTGCTTTATCGTCTTCCTGGCCGAAGGCGCCATCCTCGATTGGAGCGCCCTGTTCCTCACCACCACGCGCGGCGTGGAAGAAGCCAAGGGCGGCCTCGGCTACGCCGCCTTCGCCATCGCCATGACGGTGGGTCGGTTTACGGGCGACAAGGTGGTCAGCCGCTTTGGCGGCAAGCGGGTGCTTACTTTCGGCGGCCTGTGCGCAGCCGCAGGCTTCTTCCTGGCCGTGCTGGCGCCGCACGCCGGCCTGGCCATGCTCGGCTTCGTGCTGATCGGCCTGGGCGCGGCGAACATCGTGCCCATCCTGTTCACGGCGGCGGGCCAGCAGCACGCCATGCCGGCCAGCCTGGCGGTGGCGGCCATCACCACCATCGGTTACGCGGGCATCCTGGCCGGCCCGGCCGTCATCGGTTTCGTGGCGCACGCCACCAGCCTGAATATCGCCTTCGCCATGCTGGGCGCCGCCCTGCTGCTGGTGGCGGCCAGCGCGCGCCTGGTGGCGCCGGCAAAACAGGCTGCCTGAACCCTCCCCTTGCCTGGCGGGCAGCGGCAAAAAACCGCTGCCCGCCAGCGCCCAAATCGGCTCGACGGGCCTCCGGCATGGTAAGCTTCGACCCCGCGCACATTGCTGGCGCCACGCGGTCACCCCATCCTGCCACTTATACCCGTTTATACATCTATGGATCTCATTCTTGCGTTAAAAGCCATCATCATGGGGCTGGTCGAAGGTTTTACCGAATTCTTGCCGATTTCGTCCACGGGACATCTGATCCTGGCCGGCAGCCTGCTCGACTTTACCAAGGATGTATCGAAAGAAGTCATGGATGTCTTCGAGATCGCCATCCAGGCCGGCGCCATCCTGGCCGTGTGCTGGGAATACCGCCAGCGCATCGGCAGCGTGCTGACCACCTTCGGCAGCGAAGCGAAGTCGCGCAAGTTCGTGCTGAACGTGGCCATCGCCTTCCTGCCCCTGGCCATCATCGGCCTGGCCATCGGCAAGATGATCAAGCACGCGCTGTTCAAGCCAGTACCGGTCGCCATGGCATTCATCATCGGCGGCATCGTAATTTTGCTGGTGGAGCGCCGCGCGCGCACCAATCCCGTCACCGTGCGCGTCAACTCGGTCGATGAAATGACGCCGTTCGACGCCTTGAAAGTGGGCTGCGCGCAGGCGTTCGCGCTGATCCCCGGCACCAGCCGTTCCGGCTCGACCATCATCGGCGGCATGCTGCTGGGCCTGTCGCGCAAGACGGCCACCGAATTCTCGTTCTTCCTGGCCATCCCGACCCTGCTGGCGGCCACCTTCTACTCGCTGTATAAAGCGCGCGACATCCTGTCGGCCACCGACGTGCCCCTGTTCGGCCTGGGCACCGTGTCCGCCTTCATCTCCGCCTTCCTGTGCGTGCGCTGGCTGCTGCGCTATATCAGCTCGCACGACTTCACGTTTTTTGCCTGGTACCGCATTGTGTTCGGCTTGCTGGTGTTGGCCAGCGCCCACTACGGCTGGGTTGTTTGGGCAGAATAAGGCACTATGAATCAAGATCTTAATCAGCGCGCGCTGCACCTGCTGCAAACCGTTTTCGGCTACCCGGCCTTCCGCGGCCAGCAAGCCGACATCGTCGACCACGTCAGCCACGGCGGCGACGCGCTGGTACTGATGCCCACCGGCGGCGGCAAGTCGCTGTGCTACCAGATTCCCGCCCTGCTGCGCGACGGCGTCGGCGTCGTCGTCTCGCCGCTGATCGCACTGATGCAGGACCAGGTGGATGCGCTGGAAGAAGTCGGCGTGCGCGCCGCCTTCCTCAATTCCACGCAGACCTACGAAGAAGCGAGCCGCATCGAGCGCCTGGTGCGCACGGGCGGCATCGACGTCGTCTACGTGGCGCCCGAGCGCCTGATGACGCAGCGCTGCCTGGACCTGTTCCAGGCCTCGAAGATCTCCCTGTTCGCCATCGACGAGGCGCATTGCGT
Organism: Janthinobacterium sp. BJB301; assembly: GCF_002735685.1. Taxonomy (NCBI): domain Bacteria; kingdom Pseudomonadati; phylum Pseudomonadota; class Betaproteobacteria; order Burkholderiales; family Oxalobacteraceae; genus Janthinobacterium; species Janthinobacterium sp. BJB301. The sequence goes on from NZ_PDZJ01000002.1 coordinate 1,159,694, forward strand.
GGCCCAGTGGGGCCACGACTTCCGCCCCGAATACATCAAGCTGTCGGTGCTGCACGAGCAGTTCCCGGACGTGCCGCGCATCGCGCTCACGGCCACGGCCGACCCGCAGACGCGCGCCGAGATCGCCCTGCGTTTGCAGCTGGAGGACGCGCGCCAGTTCGTCTCGTCCTTCGACCGTCCGAACATCCGCTACCAGATCGTGGAAAAAGCGAATGGCCGCAAGCAGCTGCTCGACTTCATCAACACGGAACACGCGGGCGACTGCGGCATCGTCTACTGCCTGTCGCGTAAAAAAGTCGAGGAAACGGCGGAATTTCTGAACCAGAGCGGCATCCGCGCCCTGCCGTATCACGCCGGCATGGAGTACGCCAAGCGCAGCGCCAACCAGGCGCGCTTCCTGCGCGAAGAAAACATCGTCATGGTCGCCACCATCGCCTTCGGCATGGGTATCGACAAGCCCGACGTGCGCTTCGTGGCGCATCTGGATCTGCCGAAAAGCATCGAAGGCTATTACCAGGAAACAGGCCGCGCGGGCCGCGACGGCATGGCCGCCAACGCCTGGATGGCGTACGGCTTGCAGGACGTGGTGCTGCAGCGGCGCATGATCGACGAATCCGAGGCGGACGACACCTTCAAGCGCGTGCTGGGCGTCAAACTCGACGCCATGCTGGGCCTGTGCGAAACGCTGAGCTGCCGCCGCATGCGCTTGCTCGAATACTTCGGCGAACCGGCTTCGCCGTGCGGCAATTGCGACACGTGTCTGGTGCCGCCCGTGTCCTTCGACGGCACGGTGCCCGTGCAAAAACTGCTGTCGGCCATCTACCGCGTCGACCAGCGCTTCGCCGGCGGCCACGTGATCGACGTGCTGCGCGGCGTGGAATCGGAACGCATCAAGACCTGGCACCACGATGCACTGTCCGTCTTCGGCATCGGCTCGGACCTGGGCGAGGCGGAGTGGAAAGCTATCCTGCGCCAGGCCATCGCGCTGGGCCTCGTCTCGGTCGACCATGAACAATACAGCTCGCTGAAACTGACGGACGCCTCGCGCCCCGTGCTCAAGGGCGGCCAGAAGGTGCAGCTGCGCCAGTACCAGAAACCGGTGAAAACCAGCAAGCGCAGCACCAGCGTGGCGAAGGGTTATGTCGAGACGGACCTGTCCACCAGCGAGCAGGCGATTTTCGACAAGCTGCGCTGGTGGCGCGTGGAGACGGCGCGCACGCACAACGTGCCGGCCTACGTGATTTTTGTCGACGCCACCCTGCGCGAAATCGCCAAGGCCAAACCCACCTCGCTGGAACAGATGCGCGGCGTGAGCGGCGTGGGCGAGAAAAAACTGGCCTCGTATGGCGACGAAATCGTCGCCATGATCCTGGAGATGATTTGATGCAAGATTTGATGGAAGCACTCTCGTCCGACCTGATCTATCAGGCCGTGAAAATTCTCGGCGCCCAGCCCGACGCCGAAGACGCGGTGGAAGCGCAAGTACGGTTACTGGTGCAGGACGATCTCACCGTGCGCCGCCTGGCCGACGTGGTGCCGGAAGCCTTCGGCCTGGTGCTGGTGTCGCACCTGCCCGGCGCCGACAACATGACCCTGCCCGATACCTTCTGCGCGCAGGACGAGGACGGCGAGTGGGTGGAGTTCCCCCTGCGCCGCGAGCCGATCTTTGTCGTCGCCGCGGATATCGCCCAGCATACCTTCCACAACGGCCCGCGCGCGCTGATACAAAACCTGGCCAGCCGCAGCTCCTTGCTGTCGGCCATCAACAAGGCGTTGAATGCGGGCGGCTCGCTCGAAGGCACGACCCTGGGCCCGCCGTCCTTCTTCGGCCTGCCCGCCGCCCTCTATCAGCCGGCGGCATCGCCCGATACGCCCTGACCACCACACTTTGCCCTTGTCCTTGATAAGAGAACGCTGCCGCGATGGAAACCAAATGGCTGGAAGACTTCATCTCGCTCGCTGAAACGCATAATTTCAGCCGTTCCGCGGCCCTGCGCCACGTCACCCAGCCGGCCTTTTCGCGGCGCATCCAGTCGCTGGAAAACTGGCTCGGCATCGACCTGGTCGACCGCACCTCGTATCCCACGCGACTGACGCCGGCCGGCGCCGTATTCTACGAGCAGGCGCTGGAAATGCTGGGACAGATCAACGGCGTGCGCGCCCTGTTGCGCGGCAAGCGTGCGGCTACGCAAACGAGCGTCGATTTCGCCGTGCCCCACACCTTGTCGCTGACCTTCATGCCGAAATGGCTGACGGCACTGGAAGAAGGTTTTGCGCCGATCAACAGCCGCCTGATGGCGCTGAACGTGCACGACGCCGTGCTGCAACTGGTCGATGGCGGCTGCGACCTGCTGCTGTGCTATCACCATCCGCGCCAGCCGGTGCAGCTGGACCCGGGCCGCTACGACATGCTGGTGATGGGCCGCGAAACCCTGCGCGCGTATGCGCGCTGCGGCCAGGACAAGGTGCCTGACTTCGTCCTGCCCGGCAGCGCCAAGGAGCCGCTGCCCTTCCTCTCCTACACCAGCAACGCCTACCTGGGACGCATGGTGGAATTGCTGGTGGCAGACGCCAAGGCGCCCCTGTTCCTGGAAACCTGCTATGAAACGGACATGGCCGAAGGCTTGAAAATGATGGCGCTGGAAGGCCGCGGCATCGCCTTCCTGCCCGAGTCGGCCGTCATGCGCGACGTCAAGTACAAGCACCTGGCGCGCGCCGATGGCGGCGCGCCAGGCTGGGAAATCGAGCTGGAAATCCGTTTGTACCGCGAACGCCCATCGAGCCTGCGTCCCGGCAAGCAGATCGTCGAAAGCCTGTGGCAATACCTGGTGCAGTCGCAGGATGGCAAGGCGCGCAGCGGCAAGCGCCGCAAACGCGCCACCGAGGCCACCCAGTCCTGACTGGCAATCCTGGCAACACAACTATGCAATAAATGCATAACCGGATGCGCACAAAGCATTGGCCGGGGCATGAGGCTATCGCCTACGATGCGGTTCCGCTGCGCGCAGCTGCATATCGGCTGTGCCTCTAACGTATTCGTATTGTCCAGGAGCTTATCAAGCATGACCAGCAAGCACGCACTTCCTTCCTACCTGAATCCTGAAGACCTTGGCCCATGGGGCGTCTACCTCGAGCAGATCGACCGCGTTACGCCGTACCTGGGCAACCTGTCGCGCTGGGTGGAAACGCTGAAGCGTCCAAAGCGCATCCTGACGGTCGACGTGCCTATCGAGCGCGATGACGGCACCATTGCCCACTACGAAGGCTACCGCGTGCAGCACAATCTGTCGCGCGGTCCGGGCAAGGGCGGCGTGCGCTTCCACCAGGATGTGACCCTGTCGGAAGTGATGGCCCTGTCGGCCTGGATGACGGTCAAGAATGCAGCGGTCAACGTGCCATACGGCGGCGCCAAGGGTGGTATCCGTGTCGATCCGAAGACCCTGTCGCGCAACGAACTGCAACGCCTGACCCGCCGCTACACGAGCGAGATCAGCATGATCATCGGACCGAACAAGGATATCCCAGCGCCGGACGTCAACACGAATGAACAAGTCATGGCATGGATGATGGACAGCTACGCCATGATCGGCGGCAATATGTCGACCGGTGTGGTGACGGGCAAGCCAATTTCGCTGGGCGGCAGCCTGGGCCGCCGCGATGCAACGGGCCGCGGCGTCTTCGTCGTCGGTTGCGATGCGGCCGCCAAGGTCGGCATGTCGCTCGAAGGCGCAAAAGTCATCGTGCAAGGTTTCGGCAACGTGGGCGGCGTCGCTGCACGCATGTTCGCTGAAGCCGGCTCGAAAGTGGTCGCGGTACAAGACCACAAGACCACCGTGGTGCATGCCGGCGGCCTGAACATCCCACAATTGCTGGCACACGTGGCCGAAGTGGGTAGCGTCGAAGGCTTCCCGGGCGCCGAGGCATTCGTGCCGCGCGAAGATTTCTGGGGCATCGATTGCGACATCCTGATCCCGGCCGCGCTGGAACAGCAGATCACGGCCGAACGCGCACAAGTCATCCGCGCCAAGATCATCCTGGAAGGCGCCAACGGCCCGACCCTGCCGGCAGCGGACGACATCCTGACCGACCGCGGCGTGCTGATCGTGCCGGACGTACTGGCCAACGCCGGCGGCGTGACCGTCAGCTACTTCGAGTGGGCGCAGAACTTCTCGAGCTTCTTCTGGACGGAAGAAGAAATCAACAGCCGCCTGACCCGCATCATGCGCGAAGCGTTCGACGCGGTATGGCAAGTGTCGCAAGAGAAGAAAGTGTCGATGCGTACCGCCACCTTCATCCTGGCATGCACACGCGTCCTGCAAGCTCGCGAAGTGCGCGGCCTGTATCCTTAATGGCTGCCTGAGAAAATGCCTGGGGCGTTGTTGCTTCGCCTCGCCGTACTAGCGTACTGTCTTCGGCTTTGCGCCTAGCCCCAGACATTTTTCATGCGCCATTGGGTTGATGGCGCTCTAAAAAAAATCCCGCCACACTTGCGTGTGAGCGGGATTTTTTGTATCTGCCGGGCTTGTTTACGCCGCGTAGCCTTGCGGGTTCTGGTGCTGCCAGCGCCAGTGGTCGCGGCACATGTCGTCGATGTTTTTCTGCGCTTGCCAGCCCAGCAGTTCCTTCGCCTTGTCGGCCGAGGCGTAGCAGCTGGCGATGTCGCCGGGGCGGCGCGGCACGATATCGTAGGGGACTTGGCGGCCGCTGGCCGCTTCGAAGGCGCGCACGGTGTCGAGCACGCTGTAGCCGTGGCCCGTGCCCAGGTTGACGGTAAAACCACCGTCGGTGGAAAACAGGCGGTTCAATGCGGCCACATGGCCCAGCGCCAGGTCGACCACGTGGATGTAGTCGCGCACACCCGTGCCATCCGGCGTATCGTAGTCGTTGCCGAACACGGCCAGGCGCTCCCGGCGGCCCACGGCCACCTGGGCGATGAAGGGCATCAGGTTGTTCGGAATGCCGGCTGGATCTTCGCCGATCAAGCCGCTGGCATGCGCGCCTACCGGATTAAAGTAACGCAGCACGCCGACTTGCCATTGTGCATCGGCATGCACAAGATCGGCCAGGATCTGCTCGACCATCAGCTTCGAGCGGCCGTAGGGGTTGGTGACGGACAGGCGCGACGCTTCCAGGATCGGCAAGGCTTCCGGATCGCCATACACGGTGGCCGACGAGCTGAATACAAAACGCTTCACATTCGCCGCCGCCAGCACTTCCAGCAGGGCCACGGTGCCCGTTACATTGTTGTCCATATACATCAGCGGCTGCGCCACGGATTCGCCCACCGCCTTCAAGCCTGCGAAATGGATCACGGCATCGATGGTGTGCTCGCGCAGGACGGCGGCCATGGCAGTACGGTCGCGCACGTCTGCCTCATAGAAGGGGACGCTTTTGCCGGAGATGCGCTCCACGCGCGCCATCGCTTCGCGCGCGCTATTGCACAAATTATCCACTGCAACGACATCAAAACCGGCAGCCAGCAATTCGACACAGGTATGCGAACCGATGAAACCGGATGCGCCGGTCACGAGTATTTTCTTGGACATAATATCAATCAATGCAAAAAAGATAAGACTACCGTAATTCGCCCACCTTGCCTAGCCAGCGCACGATAGCGCGCGCATTAAAAAAAGCCTGCGGCGTCGCCGCGGCAGGCTTGTTCTCGTGCAAACGGCACAGGTGGGCAAACCGCCAGGTTATTTCTTGATGAACACCAGATCCCACACGCCATGGCCCAGCTTCAAGCCACGGTTTTCAAACTTGGTCAGGGGACGATACGCCGGTTGCGGCGCATAGCCGTCGGCGCTATTGTGCAACTGCGGCTCGGCGCCCAGTACTTCCAGCATTTGCACTGCGTAATCTTCCCAATCGGTGGCGCAATGCAGATAGCCGCCCGGCGCCAGGCGATCGGTCAATTGCTTGACGAATGGAGACTGGATCAGGCGGCGCTTGTTGTGGCGCGCCTTGTGCCATGGATCGGGGAAGAAAACGTGGATACCGGCCAGCGAATTGGCCGGAATCATGTGCGTCAGCACTTCCACCGCATCGTGCTGCAGCAGGCGCAGATTCGTCAGCGATTCTTCGCCGATCAGCTTCAACAGGCTGCCGACACCGGGCGTATGCACTTCAACACCGATGAAATCCTTCTCCGGCATGGCTTTGGCGATATGTGCGGTCGTCGCGCCCATGCCAAAACCGATTTCCAGGATCACGGGCGCCTGGCGGCCAAACACCTGCTCGAAATCCATCGGTTCTTTGGCGAAAGGCACGAGGAACTGCGGCCCCAGGGTCTCGAGCGCGCGCGCCTGCGCGACAGACAGCCGTCCCGCGCGGGTCACGAAACTGCGGATGCGGTGTTCGGTCGGATCGTACATCATCGGCCGCGCCGGGCCGTTTGCTGGGGTATCAGAAGACATGGGAATGGAGAAATAAGTGGCCGCGCCGCATCAAGCCAGGCGCCAGCGAAAAATGGAGCGGGTGAAGGGAATCGAACCCTCGTCGTAAGCTTGGGAAGCTTCTGCTCTACCATTGAGCTACACCCGCGAAGCCTGCATTTTACGCGGCTTTCACCCCGGTTGGCAACGTTGCGGTCCGTGGCGATGAGGGGAAATGAAATGGGCATTTTCGCCGAACTGCGATCCAGATCGCAGTTCCCTTACACTTTTTCCCATTGACAGTACTCTGCATATAATGAGATGCAAAAAAATACCGGTACATAGTTAAATCAACAAGGTATCACTTGAAATAATAGAGTAAGGATTCCCTCTGATATTTTTCGCTATCAATGTCAGCTTTTTTCATCGCTGCATACCAAAGTTTTGCCATTTCTTTTTGCCCAAGATCATTGATGCTGCATTGATCCGTACGATACTCTCCGGCAAGCGTACCAATGTCAGGACCAGGGAAACGATTAATTAAAGGTTCTTGCCGTATGGAGATTGTAGGATCACCAGCGGCTCGATGACAATGGGCACTCAGCCCAATAACCCATTTCTCCACTTTTGCACTCAGGCTTATCGATTTAACTGTGCCCTGAACTTCACGGCTGTAATTGGCGTTCGGATTATTTTCCATCAACGCTCCTTGCCATAAAGCAAAATCGAATTTTATTTTTTTAGAATTTGCCAAATCAATCGCAGACTTTAATTTTTTAGACGCCTCGTCATCCATTAAATTTTCATCTGATCCTGTCGCATTGACCAGCATAAAAACAACCCGATTTACCATACCCGCTTTAAGTATTTCTTCTCCCAATGGAAGAATATTTCCCATATTTTCACAAGTAGCTTTGGCAGATTTCATTCCGACGGGAATCTCGTTCCCGCCTTCATCGATTTCATATATCCCCTCAACCTCATTAAAATATTTCCCCTCACACACTGCAGAAGCATTTTCCTGGACTGCGAGTATGTACATATCGCGAGCATGCGTGAATGTTGAGCAAAGCATCAAGAGTGCCGCAGTAAATGACTTAGCAACCGATAACATAGCGACTCCATTTTTTTAATATCTTCTTGAGCACAAAAACGACGGCTATAGAAACAACAACAACAACACCAACTTCAGCGAAAAATCTCAAAACCTGGTTACCAAAATCAATATCTCTTGCTCCTCTGCGAAATATGGCTTCCATGATTCCGTGGATGAAGAACAACCCGAAGCTTATCTTAGCAAAATATCCAAGAGTATTATTTTTATGCTCCATGAAACGCTCAAAGAGAAGGAAAATTGCGATCAGCAACGCCAGCTTACCCGCCATAATATAGTTAAAGGTTCCAAGACCGCTAAAGAAACTTGGTGGCAAACTTTTAAATCCAGGAAACAAAAGACCCAACACCACAAAAACAACCAAAGAAATTGCAATAATTTTTCCCTTGGTTGAATTTTTCCATCCATCAATAACAAAAGCATCTTTTGCAGCAATGATACCCAATAAGTAAACCCCAAGAAAATGCAAAAAAGACAGAAACGGATTGGTATTGTGTGTTGTTCGCGAGGAAAACATGGAAAAAATCAAAGCGCAGGCAGTAAGAACGTAGATAAGTTTCGTCTTTGATAAAATTCTAAAAATTGGTGTCATCAGGAAGAAAAGTACAATCATGGGTATAAACCACATAGGAGCGACGGCAATACCTCCCGAGAGCAATGACCAAAGCACAAATTTTATCGGTGTCAAACCGTAGAGTATGTGTTGCGAAGAGTATATCCAGAATGCTATTGGAAGAATCGATAGAATCAAATATGGCAATACAACATACATAGCTTTCTTTGACAAATAATTCATATAATTGAATTTATTTACCTCAAGATAATAAAATAAATATCCAGAAATGAAAACAAACCAATTTGTCGCATCAGCGAAAATATAATAATAGAAATCCCCAAACCTCCCCATCTGCTGAATCGAAGCGATATGAGAAAACATTACAAAAATAATTGCGACACCCCGAAAATTCTCCAAGGAATATCTAAACTTCGAATTCATTTTAAATCCAATCTTCTATCTAGGAACAGCACTTACTGATTCAAGCCACATCGATGCCATTTTCTCCTGCCCCTTCTGGTTCAAATGGCAAGTATCATATCTATATTCATTACCTAATAAATTAGTATTAGGTCCTGGATAGCGATTCAGTTGTGGGGCATTACCAACTAAAATTTGGGCAGACTCAATACCGCTATCATATGTGCCAGAGCAACGAGAATGAACAGCAATCAGCCAGCGCTTGATTTTTACTTTACTGTTTACGTAGTCCAATACCGAGCGCAGACGCTCGGCATATACGTTCTTGTCCGTACCGGCGTTTGATGAGCCTTGATGCCAAAATGCAAAGTCAAAACTTAACCCTTGTGCTTGCATTAAAGTAATGGCATTTGTTAACTTGCCAAACGCGGCACCACCTACCTGCCAGTCTTCCACCCTACTTCCAGCCACCCCGATTGGCATAAATACCACCTTTCGAGCAATACCTGCTTCAATCAATTTTTTTCCAAGAGGCATCCACATCGCCCCCTTGCTGCAATCTGCCCATTCAAACGGATCGCGTGCAGCCTTCTGTGATCCATCTTTACCTATTTGAAATACGTTATCGACAGCACCATAAACATATTCGTTGCAATTCGACGATATCGATTGTCCAATGATCAAAATTTTCATCTCTTCCAATGGCACATTTACTATCGGCGTAATAGGAGCGATGGGGGCAGGGTTGCCTGCTCCGCCACCACCACATGCCGTCAATATCAATGCGGAGAAGAAAACAATAAAAATCTTCATAAATTTAGTTATCTCACAAGAATTTATTGCGATAGCGCGCAATATTATATAGGTTGAACAACATATCTGCTTTTCCTGCAGAACTAGTAGAGATATGGCCACTACTTGCCTAGCCTCCTGCGCGCCCCGTTCCCGTTGCAACATCATAAGTCCGGCATAGCTGCCAGACTGGCAAGTACACATCAAAACAATCACTTCTGCCGACGTACATAGAAAATGCAGCATTTCACACGAACGGCGTGGCTATGGGTCAGATTGCCATCACATATATGGGGATGCGGCCACACGGCCGAGATTCCAGACGGCAAGCAAGCGGCCTCTTCGCATGTAAGTGAGAGACAGGCACACTTCTTGATCAAACATCCTTCCGTCCACTACAGTTTTGTAAACATTGTTACTAGACACGCCTCGTCAGCGACTCTTCCGGGCTACGCTCTGCTTGCTCTTATTCGCTGATGAAATCTGCAGCAGCTGCTTGCTCTTGCCGTCCCCCCCGCCACGTCCGAACGAAATCATCCTCTTGATTGCCCAACTGAGCAGCTTCTTTGTTCGAAAAATGATGGGGAGTGTGGCGTCAAGGCAACTTGGTGCGAATTGTGGATCGCGTTATAACCACAACCAGGACCTAGAGGTAGTACGTGAGGAAGGCGGTAGAATTGTGTACAACACAACAATTTTACGCCGCATGGCAAGGACTTGGCAACTTTTGAAGCAACAAGTCAATACCTCAGTTAGCCAGGACATTCATGCACAAAAAGCATCGTTTCTGTTTACGCAGAACAACGCCATGAGAACTAAGAGGAAAAAAGCTTTAATATTGGTCTAAAATACAGTGAATTCTCGGCACCGTAGACTGTACTGCGCAGACTGCCATGAAAAATGTTGTTACAATCATGTGACAGTCTAGCATTTCCGCTGTTCAACCTAAAAGGGTATCTCATGAAGAAAATTCTGATCGCTTCTGCAATCCTGTGCTTCGCTTCCGCGCAAGCAATGGCTCAATCGACACCGGCTCCTGCACCAGCAGCAGCTGCACCAGCAGCTGGCGCCGCTGCAGGCACCACCGTTGCTGGCCTGAGCGTCAGCACCATGATCGCAATCGGCGCAGCAGTTGCCGTTGTGGCCGGTGCAGCAAGCTCGGATTCGACCACCGCGCACACCACCCCAACCCACCATTAATACCTGGCTGCCCTGGCAGCGACAGGTAGGCCCATCCTGCAGCTTGATGTAGAGCCGAAAGGTGAAGGCCTGGTACCGCAATAGTTGACATACTTAAATATGTCAACTATTGCAATAAAAGCCCTTTTCATTTGAAAACGGGCTTTTTTACTTTTTATCAAACATCAAAAAGATTGGCACCAGTCTTTCTGCTGTGGACGAATGATGTCATATCGTATGGTCATGCCTGCGATCCTCATCTATTCATTGAGAGATCCGCCTTTATGTCAGTCAAATATCCCGCGCCATTGCTTCAGTTGCCATGAAGAACCAGCCCTTCTTCAAGCGCATGGGATTTGCCCTACAAGGCATAGGCGCGGCCTTCCGCATGGAATCGAGCTTCCGCCTGCAGTGTCTGGCTGCCCTGATGGTGCTCGTCGTACTCTGTTGGTACCAACCGCCCTTGATGTGGTGGGCCCTGCTATTGCTCAATTGCGGCCTGGTCCTGGCTGCGGAATTGTTCAACACCGCACTGGAGCATCTGATTGATCACCTCCACCCCTCCCTACATCCCAGCATCAAGATTGCCAAGGACTGCGCTGCAGGTGCAGTGTTGCTCCTCAGCATGACGGCCATATGCGTGTTTGTTGCTTTTTTGCTTGAAAACGTTGTGCGCTAGTAAGAATACAGGGGCGGCAAACTACAATACAAGACGAACCAAAGTGCGTGCCCAATAGAGTCGAGAGAAAATACAAAGATTCTTGTAATTTATTAAAATACTGCCCCTGCTTACAATATTGACTTTTTTCCAGCATGTATGTCCACCTCCCTACATAAGAGTACGGCAAGCTGGACGAGCCTCAAGATATGCCAACTGACCAATTATTCGACACTGTCCAATATTATATTTAATTTACATTGATGCATAAATGACTACTCCCCTCGTACCAGTGATTCTTTGCGGCGGCTCCGGCACACGTTTATGGCCGCTTTCGCGCGAGGCATTCCCAAAGCAGTTTCTGCGCTTGTCGACCCAGGGCAGCATGCTGCAACAAACGCTGCAGCGCCTGGCTGACATTGACACTGTGTCGCCAGCATTGCTGGTATGCAACGAATCCTCGCGTTTCATTGTCGCGGAGCAAGTGCGTGAGATCGGCCTGGAAAATAGCCGCATGTTACTTGAACCCATGCGCCGCAATACAGCACCGGCGATCGCCTCAGCCGCCTTGCATGCGATGGAGAATGGCGAAGATCCGTTACTGCTGGTGCTGCCATCGGACCACGTCATCTTGGATACCGCGGCCTTCCATCGTGCCATCGCGCTGGCGCGCACTGCTGCAGAGGCAGGTAATTTGTTAACTTTCGGCATCACGCCAACGGGACCAGAGACCGGATACGGCTATATTCGCGCCGAAGGCGCTGCAAGCGGGCAAGTTCAGCGCGTACTTGAATTCGTGGAAAAGCCGGCCCTGGAGCTCGCAGAACAATATATCGCCAGCGGCGATTACTTCTGGAACAGCGGCATGTTCCTGTTCCGCGCCAGCCGCTATCTGGAAGAGCTGGCACAGTTCCAACCCGCAGTCCTGGCCGCGTGCCGCGCTGCCATCACCGCCGCGAAAAGCGACCTCGACTTCATTCGCCTCGACAAGGATGCCTACGCTGCCAGCCCCGATATCGCCGTCGACTACGCGGTCATGGAGCGCACCAGCCACGCTTCTACCATCGCCCTCAATGCAGGCTGGAATGATATCGGCTCCTGGCAAGCAGTCCTTGACGTGGCGGAAAAGGATACCAGTAACAATAGCGCCAACGGCGATGTGCTGATCCAGGATTGCAACGATTGCCTGGTGCACAGCACTAGCCGCTTGGTCACCGCCATCGGCATGCGCAATACCGTCATTGTGGAAACCGCCGATGCCGTGCTGGTCATGGATGCAGATCAGGCACAACAGACGAAAACCATGGTCGCGCAGTTGATCGCCAGGAAGCGTCCCGAGGCCACCATGCACCGTGAAGTCTTCCGTCCGTGGGGTTCCTATGATTCCATCGGTAATGGCGACCGCTTCCAGGTCAAGCGGATCACTGTCAAGCCTGGCGCCAAGCTGTCATTGCAAATGCATCACCACCGTGCCGAGCACTGGATCGTGGTATCCGGCACTGCCCAGATCACCAATGGCGACAAGGAATATTTGCTGACCGAAAACCAGTCCACCTACATCCCGCTCGGCGTCGTCCATTCCTTGGCCAACCCCGGCAAGCTACCACTGGAATTGATTGAAATTCAATCGGGTAGCTACCTTGGGGAAGACGATATTGTCCGCTTTGAAGACCGCTACGGCCGCGCTTAACCAAGCAGATATGTCATCCCCACACATGCGGTACCGCAAGAATTCACACTGAAGTTTATAAGGTTTAGCAAGGCATCATGAAACCAATCGAAGGCATCTTTGTACAAGAAGTGAAATGGTATTGCAGCAGTAGGGCAGAGAAATATTTTCTCACCTTTGCCGATGCCGTTGCCATGTTCATGGCATTCTGGTTTGCTGGCAAGTGGACCCTCAATGACAGCGACTTGAACAGCTTCGGACTGGATAGCTCGCGCCTGCTCAGTTACAGCCTGCTATCCGTGGTAACCCTGGCGATCTTCAAGCTGAAGGGCCATCATGCCAAACGCCGTCCGTACTCGAATGAAATCAAGGAACTCCTGAAGGTTTCCATGGTCATGGGCTTGATTGACGCGGCCCTGGTCTTCCTCGACAAGCGCGAGTCCTCGCGCGAGGCACTGTTGGCCACCTGGCTGCTGGTGCCATGCTGTGTCTTGCTGCTGCGCGGCCTGGTCAAATACTTGCTGATGAAAGCGGGCGGCTGGATACGCCCCATGGTCATCATCGGATGGGGCGACAATGCCTTGCAAACAGCGCGCGCCTTCGATGAGGAAGCCTTGATGGGCTATCGCCTGATTGCGTTCCTGATCCCGGAAGGTCAAGACCGCCTGGAACATCATTATGTCAACCGCAGCAAGCAAGCTGTTCCCTGCATTCATCTGGGCGAGAACCCGGAACAAACGCTCAAGCTGCTGGGCAACCCGCATACGGTTGTCGCCCTGGAGCAAGGCGGTATCGATGCCTATCAGGGCATGATCCAGCAAGTCAGCCGTTGCGTTGCCAATATGCAAGTGGTACCTGCCGTACGCGGCTTGCCCCTGTACGGTATGGAGGTGAACCATTTCTTTACACATGAAGTCTTGCTGCTGACCATGCGCAACAACCTGGCGCGGCCAGGCTTGCAACTGATTAAACGCTGCTTTGATCTGGCGGCCTCGATCTGCGTGCTGATCATCGGCGCCCCCATCTTGCTGTGGATCGCGGCCAAGGTCATGGCATCGGGCCGTCCCATCTTCTACGGCCACAAACGCGTGGGCCAGAATGGCAAGCATTTTCTCTGTTACAAGTTCCGCACCATGGCCGTGGACGCCGACGTCTTGCTCAAGGAGCTACTGGAGCGCGACCCTGAAGCTCGTGCCGAATGGGACCGTGATTTCAAACTGAAGAACGACCCGCGCATCACCTCGATCGGCCACTTCCTGCGCCGGACCAGCCTTGATGAATTGCCGCAACTATGGAATGTGCTGAAAGGCGAAATGAGCCTGGTCGGGCCGCGTCCGGTTGTCGATGCGGAGCTGGAACGTTATGGCCCCCAGGTAGACTATTACCTGGAAGCGAAACCCGGTGTCACGGGCCTATGGCAAGTCAGCGGCAGGAACGACGTCAGCTACGATACGCGCGTTTATCTGGATGCATGGTATGTCAAAAACTGGTCTTTATTCAATGACATTGTCATCCTGCTAAAAACGGTTAAAGTCATTTTCAAGAAAGATGGCGCATATTAGTAATGTTATTAAGTTAGTAGTTGCATTTAAGAATATTTAATTGCCCTCGCGCTCAAGACAATTTGTCGAGGGGGCATTGTGGCAATGTTCCAGAAAAAAGGATAGCAGCATGATTTTAGTGACTGGCGGCGCCGGCTTCATCGGTTCCAATTTTGTACGCGACTGGCTGGCGCTCAACGATGAGCCCGTGATCAATTTTGACAAACTGACCTACGCTGGCAATCTCAGCAATCTGGCAAGCCTGGAGCAAGACCCCCGGCATATCTTTGTACGCGGCGATATTTGCGACGCCGCCCACATCTCCCGCCTGCTGGCAGAACACCAGCCACGCGCCATCGTGCATTTTGCCGCAGAGAGCCATGTCGATCGATCCATCCATAGCCCCGGCGAATTCATTTCGACCAACGTCAACGGTACTTTCAGCCTGCTCGAAGCGGCGCGCGCTTACTGGTCTTGCCTGACAGGCGAAGCCAAGGATGGCTTCCGCTTCCTGCACGTCTCGACCGACGAGGTGTATGGCACCCTGGGACCGAATGACCCGCCATTCACGGAAACAACGCCATATGCGCCCAACAGCCCCTACTCGGCATCGAAAGCGGCGTCCGATCATCTGGTGCGCGCCTATTTCCATACCTACGGCATGCCGGTACTCACCACCAACTGCTCGAACAACTATGGCTCCTTCCATTTCCCGGAAAAACTGATTCCGCTCATCATCAGCAATGCCCGTGCCGGCAAAGCCTTGCCTATCTATGGCGATGGCATGCAAGTGCGCGACTGGCTGTACGTGGGCGACCATTGCTCGGCGATTCGCCGCGTGCTCGAGGCGGGACGCCTGGGCGAGGTCTACAATGTGGGCGGCTGGAATGAAATGGCCAACCTGGAAGTCGTGCACACCCTGTGCGATATCCTCGACACGCTCGACCCGAAGACATCCGGCAGCTATCGCGAACAAATCACCTATGTACAGGATCGTCCAGGCCATGACCGCCGCTACGCCATCGATGCACGCAAGATCGAGCGCGAACTGGGCTGGAAGCCGGCCGAAACCTTCGCCACCGGCATCCGCAAGACCGTCCAGTGGTACCTGGACAACCAGGCCTGGGTACGCGATGTCCAGTCGGGCGACTACCTGAAGTGGGTGGAGAAAAACTACGCGGCGCGCGACACGGCCCAGGAGCCGCAATAATGGCAACCACCATCGAACGCAAGGGCATCATCCTCGCTGGCGGTTCCGGCACGCGCCTGTACCCCGTCACCATGGCCGTATCGAAGCAGCTGCTGCCCGTGTATGACAAGCCGATGATTTACTATCCGCTGACCACCCTGATGCTGGCAGGCATACGCGACATCCTGATCATTTCCACCCCACAAGATACACCGCGCTTCCAGGAGTTGCTGGGCGATGGCAGCCAGTGGGGTATCAGCCTGACCTATGCCGTTCAGCCCAGCCCGGATGGCCTGGCACAGGCCTTCATTATTGGCAAAGAGTTTGTCGGCGATGCACCATCGGCCCTGATTCTGGGTGACAACATCTATTACGGTCACGACTTTGAATCGCAGTTACGCGAAGCCTCGGCACGCACCAGCGGCTCGACCGTGTTCGCCTATCACGTACACGATCCGGAACGCTATGGCGTGGTCGATTTCGATGACCAGCGCCGTGCTGTCAGCATCGAGGAAAAACCACTCAAACCAAAATCGAACTACGCCGTCACGGGCCTGTACTTCTACGATAGTCAAGTGTGTGGAATTGCCGCAGGTATCGCGCCCTCAGCACGCGGCGAACTGGAAATCACCGATGTGAATCGGGTTTATCTGGAGCGCGGTGAACTCAATGTGGAATTGATGGGACGTGGCATGGCCTGGCTTGATACCGGTACACATGAATCGTTGCTGGAGGCAGGACAATTTATCGCGACTATTGAAAACCGACAAGGCTTGAAGGTCGCCTGCCCAGAAGAAATCGCCTACCGCAAGGGGTATATTGATGCAGCCAAGCTGGAGCAACTGGCGCAGCCATTGAAAAAAAACGCCTATGGCCAGTATCTGCTGCGTCTCCTCGAAGAAAAAATATACTAAAGCCTGAACGGCTCATTTCATACCATGCAAATTCAAACGACAGCAATACCTGATGTTCTGATCATCGAACCAACCGTATTTGGCGATGATCGCGGTTTTTTCTATGAAAGCTTTAATCAAAAGCGCTTCGCCGAGCTGACTGGCGTCACGCGCGATTTCGTGCAGGACAACCATTCCAAGTCGGCAAAGGGTGTGTTGCGCGGCCTGCACTACCAGATCCAGCAAGCGCAAGGAAAACTCGTGCGCGTCACCGCTGGCGAAGTGTTCGACGTTGCCGTCGATTTGCGCAAAAGCTCCGCAACTTTCGGCCAGTGGGTCGGCGTTACCTTGTCGGCCGCGAATAAGCGCCAACTGTGGGTTCCCGAAGGGTTTGCGCATGGCTTCGTGGTGACTAGCGACCATGCCGAGTTTCTCTACAAGACAACAGACTACTGGGCACCGGAGTTTGAGCGCAGCATCCTGTGGAATGATCCGGCGATCGGCATCGACTGGCCTCTGGATGGCGAACCACTGCTGTCTGGTAAAGACAAAGTGGGCACGCTGCTGGCGAACGCCGACGTCTTCGCCTGATCCTTATCGACCAATCTGTCCAACTGGAATCAATCTACCTCATGAGCCGCATTTTAATCACAGGAAAAACCGGCCAGGTCGGCTACGAACTGGAACGCAGCCTGCAGGGCTTGGGCGAAATCATCGCCGTTGACCGCAGTCAAATGAATCTTGCTGACCTGGACCAGGTGCGCGATGTCATCCGCCGCGTCAAGCCGACCCTGATCGTCAACCCGGCAGCTTATACAGCGGTCGACAAGGCCGAAAGCGAGCCGGAACTGGCCTTGCGCATCAATGGCGAAGCACCCGGTGTCATGGCCGAAGAAGCCAAGAAACTGGGCGCTGCAATGATCCATTACAGCACCGACTACGTTTTTGATGGTAGCAAGGATGGCGCGTATGTCGAAACCGATCCGACCTGCCCGGTCAATGTCTACGGCAGCAGTAAACTGGCTGGCGAACAAGCCATCCAGGCGGCCGGCATCCCTCATTTGATCCTGCGCACCAGCTGGGTCTATAGCACGCACGGCAAGAATTTCTTGCTGACCATGCGCCGCCTGGCGCAAGAACGTGAAGAGCTGGGCATCGTTTCCGATCAATACGGCGCGCCAACATGGAGCCGCACCATTGCAGACACCACTGCGCATATCGTGGCGCAAAGCCTGGCGGCGACAGATCAGCAGGCATGGTGGGAAGAGCGTGCTGGCCTGTATCATTTGACGGCGCAGGGCAGCACCACCTGGTTTGGCTTCACCGAAGCCATCATGGCGGATCCCTCGGTGACGACGAAACCAAGGCTCAAACCGATATTGGCGCAGGATTACCCGGTGCCAGCCAAACGACCGACAAATTCCGTGCTGTCGTCGCAGCGCTTGATCGACAGATTCTGCGGCTTGCCGCAATGGCAGGATGCCTTAAAACTTTGCATGGGCTAAGCAACACCAATGGCCGTCACTCATATGACGGCCATTTTTTCATCATAAAATTAATAATTTAGCAATTAAAATATCGGTTTGCACTCTTCTGGCAAAAACATGTTGAAAAATGAAGATTCCCTGCGGCTACAGTTGCTGCGCTTCCCCCTGATCGTTGGCGTGGTTTTTATCCATGCGTACACGCTGGCCACGAATCCCTCGGCCGCAGGAGCGAGCCACATCAATGAGTTTGTACAAACGCTGATTTCACAGGAACTGGCCCGCTGCGCCGTACCATTGTTTTTCCTGATGTCTGGTTATCTGTTTTTTTCCGGCGCAGAATGGTCAACTGATCAGTATAAAAACAAAATACAGTCGCGTGTCCGTACATTGCTAATACCGTTCTTGTTCTGGAACGTTCTGGTTCTGCTTTTATTTGCTGCGGCACAATCCTATCCAAAAACCGAATCATTTTTTTCCGGAAAAATGACACTGATAAGTGACTATGGAATTTTTGATTATATTAACGCGATTTTTGGAATCAACCGTTTTCCGGCATCTTATCAATTCTGGTTCATCCGTGACCTGATGATTCTGGTTTTATTGGCACCATTAATCAGTCAGTTATTGAAAAAAATTCCTGCCATATCATTGACAACCCTCCTGACAGTCTGGTTTGTCAATTTTGGTGGAAACGCTTCAGAGTCAGCGTTCTTCTTCATTCTGGGTGCTTACTTCGGCATCAAGCGGCAAAGCCTGTTCTTGCTGGATAAAAAGGCAAAATGGATATTCCCCCTGTATATCGTCATTGTCGTAACAAACAGCGCATTTCCGGATACCCATGTTTATCGCTATTTTCACAAGATCGGTATCATGTTCGGTATCCCGGCATTTATTTACCTGACCAAGGAAATTGCAAAGATGACTGCATTGAAAAATGCTTTGGTAGTGTTGGGATCTGCCAGCTTTTTCGTTTTTGCAGCGCACGAACCATTACTGACGGTCATCAGAAAAATAGCGTACAAAATACTGCAACCACAACATGCTGAAAAAATACTGGCAATTTATTTCATGTCGGTCACGGCAACTGTCGCTATCTGTATTTGCCTGTTTTTCCTGCTTAAAGTCGTTTTTCCGAAATTTACCAAGCTTATTGCTGGCGGCAGGTAAGACCACGATTTTCGTATGCATGCCATGGCAATGCGAATAGTCACGGCAGGCATATTGAAAGCCGGATGGGAGTATTGCCGTTAAGGTAAAAAAATGCATAGGCTGGCAAGGAGCTGGCTTGCCAAGCCGTTGAAATGCTTCTCAATGGTAAAGACGCGGCGCTGTTATTGGTATTTCTTAATTATTTCAAACATCGCCTGGCCAGATTTCTCCCAGCTGAAGCGCTTGATATTCTCAGCCCCTTTCTTGACCAACTCCTCCTGCAACGCTTTATCATTAACCAATTGCAACATCTTCTCTGCCATGTCATCGGCGCTGTCAGGATCGCAGTACAGCGCCGCGTCCAGACATACCTCGGGAATACTGGCCGCAGTCGATGCGATGACCGGACAGGCACATGCCATGGCTTCCAGCGGCGGGATACCAAAACCCTCGAAACGAGAAGGAAAGACATAGCAGGTGGCGGAACCATACATTTTGAATAGATCAGCATCTGCAACATAACCGGTCAACTGGACGTCGCTGCGTCCTTCCAGCATTTGCGCCAATGTAGTTGCTTTGAAGACGCTCTTGTTCCAGCCGCCAATCAGCTTCAGCACATAATCCGAACCGCCTCGCTGCTTGAACAGATCGAATGCCTTGACCAGCGTTTCTATATTCTTATAGGGCTGGATGGAACCAACCGCGATAATGGCCTTTTCCTTGGCCAGAGCCGCATTCTCGGCATGAAATATGGATGAAGAAGCATTATAGACAACAGTCAAGTGGCCTGGTTTGATCCGATAAGTGCTGCAAATATCATTCTTGCTGAAATTACTGACCGTGGTTACGTGCAGGGAAGAACGCAGCACGCGCGGAATCAGAAAATTATAATACAGGCGAAATTTCCATGACACAGCATCGGGAAAATGGATGAATGCCAGATCATGCACGGTAACAATCTTGCGTGCATAGAAAATCGGAGCCGTGGTTGCCAGTGACAACAGCAGCGGCGAGCCATTGCTTTTCAAGAAACGTGGTAGCTCGATCTGCTCCCACAAGTGGCCAGTCAGCCGGCCAATCACTTCCACGCCCAACTCCTTGGCCAGTTCTGGATGCTTGATATTTTGCGGTGCCACGAAGCGGATCGACGGATCGATTTTTTTCAGTATGCGGCTTATTTCCAGGGCATAGCGTTGTACCCCGGTAATCGATTGCGTGAGAAAACGTGCATTAATAAAGATCATGTAGTCCGGCCAATTCTAAATTCAAGCAGCAGACGCGGCATCGCCACGTTGTGTTACTACGATGCACGACGAAGGTAAGACTTCATCAAGCCAGCCGTCCAGGCTATATTTTTGTTCCAGTATTGCGCCCAACGGCTCAAAGTCCGTATCGAAAAACTCCTTGGGCACCTTCATGCCCGTACGATCAATGACCAGCACGTTGCTGGGCCGGTAAATGTCCGAGCGTTGCGCAAACGGATTGGTAGTCACCAGCTTCTTGTGCGCGCCAACAGTCTCCAGCGTACGCATGGTCAAGCCGGACTGGATGGGACGTTCGATATCGATGACGGCGCGTGAGCGAGCCAGCAGCGCACGCAACTCAGCCTTGGCCACTGGTTTGAAAACAAACTCGGATTCCGTCGCTCCCCAAAAGGATGGATCGAACAAGCGCCGCGCCCAATACACCAGACGCGAGTTAAAGTACAGAATCTTCTTTACCCGAACACCAGCTGGCAAAGCGCGTTCCAGCTGGGACAGAACCTTGTAGCGGTCCGAGTGTACAGTGCCAAAGAAGAACAGATCGATATCTTTCTCCACGGCTGGCAGTCGCGCATATTCATCAAGATAGAACAACGGCCGGTATTCCAGGCGGGGATCATTTCCCGCATCGACGGGGTCGAAAGTGAAGGCCCGATCAAAGAACTGTACTTTGTTCCGGCTGTCAGCTGACATATTTTTGTAGCTGTCCCAAAAATACAAAGTGAAACGCGCTTGTGGAAATGCGGCTTTCATCCTTTGTATCGCCTCGCAGGAAAGCGCCTGGCCCTTGATGACCAAGACCTCGGTGATCGGATGCTGCTGCGCCTGGCGTATCACGTCATCGAAATAGCGCTCCGCCTTACCCCTTTGCAATCGTGGTGAAATCCGGATCAACGCCTTGGTCAACGTGTCTGTAGCAGGACGATCGTCAAACCATACGGATGAAACGCCACGACGAGTGAGACAGGCCTGAATTTCCTTGGCATAACCAAAGAAATCAGGTGCGATTATTAAACAACTTGGACTTTTTTCTGACATTACCATCTCTTATATACCAATATCGGTGGGCCAATCATGTCAACACCGATTTAAATTTTTCTGAACTTACATTCCACGACAGCAAATACTTTTAAGCCAGAGCTGGGTTTGGTATCTGCTTGCGATGACGTAGAAATGGTTGCTCGATATAATTCCAGGAAAAAAGTGCCAAAAATACAATGCATAGAATGGAGGCAATCATGGCACGTACTGGATAGACAGAGAAAAGGCCGAGGCTAATGAAGACTTGAGCGATAGGAGCATGAAACAGATAAATACCAAAAGAAAAGTCACCATGTTTTCCAATATTTCCAAGGTGAGGCATTGAAATAGCCGCCCAACTTACTAACATTGTCACCGCTATAGGTGAAAGTACTTCGAATAGCCACCCATCTGGAATGTAATACAACAGAACGCCGGCAAGCGCCATCCATGCGGGGGGGCGAAAACCTTCGCGCGTTTTATAAAAACACCAGGCACCACCGGCAAAGAAACAGAGTTGACCCGGCAATTGTTTCGCCATCTTGAAATAAAACTCCGTACCGGTAGCTGTTCCTTGGAGTAAAAAACCAATCTTCCAAGCCAAAGAAAAGAAGAACACTAAGCCGAGAACTTTATTATATCCCCATTTTCGTACAGCCCAGACAATTGCTGGAACAACGGCATAAAATAAAACTTCAATCTTAATCGTCCATAAAGAGACGTTCACAGCAGATTCATACTGACCTAAAAACACACCAGGTAAACTCGGGGCATTAAAATTCGCCAATACCAAATTGAATGCAATATATCGCCAAAAATCTTTGCTAGAAAAATATTCCTCGAAGGATAACGTCGAAAGAAAGGATAATAACACCGCTGCACCAACCACGACAAAGACATACGCAGGTGCAATGCGTAGTATCCTCTTCTTCCAGTAATCGCACAATGAGCGTGATTTTTCATAGCTCATTGTCACCAGATAGCCACTGACGATGAAAAATGCCTGCACGGCAAATAGAGAAGAGATATGCTGCGTCATCCATGTAAAACTTGGCACCTGGGTCAGAATAGCGATATGAAAAAATACCACCATACTTGCAAATATCAAACGTAGTAAGTCAAAATTATTCCGGTGCAGTGGAACATTTTTTTTCAATGAACTCATTTTATTTAAATAAACAATACTTCTACAGGATACAGATATTTTCATTCCGTATCATTGAAAAATCAGAAAAATATTCTGACATCATTTTTTAAGCGCAGACAGTTTATTTTTAATTTCGATCTGCCTGATCGATAAAATAAAATAACCTACTAGTATCCACATAGGTGGGAAACTCAAGTCGGGTCCGCCCAATATTTTAGCAATGAGCATTGCCAAAAGTGCCCAACCTGATGCTTCACAGGCGATCAAGTCACGCTTCTCTCCCCCCCTCCGCTTAGACTCTCGCAGGCTATGCAAAAGCAATAGTCCCGCTGCAATCAGGATACAGAAAGTTCCAAGCACTCCGACATTCGACAACAGGAAAGCAACAAAACTGGAGGGACGATTACTCCCCAAGCCAGCTCCCAAGAAATTTGTTTCACTTAGTACGGTAAGCGCATAACGATCAGATGCAAGACGATGCAATGAGGAATCAGAAGAACCTTTATCAAAAATTACGGTATTCAGAATAACATCCACACCAGGAATAAAGAAATATAGGAATGCTATGGCCGAAAAAAACAAAGATACGGTTAATATTATTTTTCTGCCCTTTTCGCCACCTGTGCGATGAAAAATAGCGAAAAAGGTATGCATGACAAAAAATAATGTAAGTGCAACAAAACCAGTGCTAGATGCTGAAATAAGTAGTGAAAATAGCGATGCAATCAGCAATACCAGCCAATTACGGGACATTATACCTCTTTCCGAATTGATGAATTGAATATATGTCCAGACAACAAAACTAGCCATAAACATGGCATAAAATGAAGGTTCGGTAAAAGTCGAATTAATCCGTGGCAAAAAAGAAAAATTTGTATCAGCGGCAATACCAAACGTGGCATTATTCAATAAATATTCTGTAGGATAATATATCCCAAACAATATACTTATCAATTGATAATATGAAAAAAAACAAACAACGATACCTGACATGAGGTACGCTTTGGAGGTAGCATCCAACAACTTCCGATCTTTGCGCATTACAAAGAAAAGTATACTTACCCAATACAGAAGCAAATATACTGCTTGGGCAAGATTAGAGGCCGACGGTACAAGAATACCCGGCGACATATATTGCTCATCTACCCCACCTTTGGGCGTGTAAACCCGCATTCCGGAGAATACCATCGGCAGAATAAAAGCAGAAACGATTGATATGAGAGCAAATGCAGAAAACCAAAAAGAAAAACTAGTCCATTTTTCAGGAATAATGAAATCGTATTTTCCCCAGTAACAGATAACATAGGAAAAGAGCAGAATTTGCACCAGCAAAAATGGCGACACACCGAATTGCTCGGTCCCAGGCAATACCATACCTTGGAATACCGAGAAAAAGGCCAACAAGAAAATTATTTTTGACAAACCCTGCCTCTTTACCTGATACAAAAAATGTGATATTACATTTTCAAACCATCAAAAACACCCTTGAAAAAAGATCCTCTTAATTTATTTGAAAACAATTTCCATTTTAATGGGCGAGTCGAAAAATAGTAAGAAAAAGCTACCAATTTCGCCAAGGCGCCGAAATTCTTCCTAATAAAATAAATTCGATTTCTTTCTCCGTAATAAATTGAGAAAGCCGATGTGGAACCACCGGTGCTACTGCTAACCTTGTGCCATATTTCGCCTTCAGGCCAGTAATAAATCCTGAAATTCGCCAGATTAGAACGCCACACAAAATCAGTATCGTCGTGGTAAACAAAATATTTATCATCCATCACGCCGATCGTATCGAAGACGGAACGGTGAATCAACATGAAACAGGTTGGCGCATAATTCGTGTAGCCAGCAACATCGTACTGTCCCTGATCCACGTCTCCCTCGCCTGTATGCAAGGTGGTTCCAGTCCAGGGATTGATCTTGCCGCCGGCACACCAGATTTTTCCTGAGTCAAAGAAATATATCTTGGGCACCATCAGCTTCTGCTGACGCTGGTCTGCCAGCGTCAGCATCTTGTTCAACAAGCCGGCATCCTTGAACTCAATATCATTATTTAATAACAATACATATTCACAGCCCATGTCCAGCGAGAGTTTGATACCCTGATTGTTGCCAGTTGCGACGCCAACATTGCTGGGATTGCGTATCAAGGTAACATTCTTGATACCATATTTTGCAATGCCTTCTTCCGCCGCCGCGTAAGAAAGCTCATCAATGCTATTGTCTATAATGAACAGCCAATAATCGCTAAAATCTTGCTTGGACAGACTTTCAAAAAACCCAGGCAAGACCGGTGCACTATTGAACAGTACCGTTACCAGGCCAACCTTGGCCATCATTTGTACAATCCGCGTTGTTTCATTTCGGCAATACTTGCCTCGTAAGCATCGACCTGTATTGCTTGTTCGTTAACCCAAGCGGTAAAACGGGCAATACCTTCATTGAAACTCACTTTAGGCAGGAAGCCCAGCAGACGATTCGATTTGGACAGGTCGGCATAGTTGTGGCGGATATCACCAAGGCGGTACGCGCCTGTGACCTTGATCGGTACGTCGATACCATAATGCTGAACCAGCGTCTGAGCCACGGTCAGCACATCGGTTGCAACGCCGGCGCCGATACCGAACACTTCGCCATTGGCCTCTTCTTTAGTCAGTGCCAAAGTCGTGGCTGCAACGATATCGTCGATAAACACGAAATCGCGACTTTCCTTGCCATCTTCGAAGATGCTCAGTCCATTGCCGTTCTTAATACGCGTCGAAAAGATCGACAAGATGCCCGTGTAAGGATTGCTCAACGACTGGCCCGGGCCGTAAACATTCTGGTAGCGCAATGCGGTTGCGCCTATGCCCAGCGAGCTGCATACCGTCATTACCATCTGCTCCTGGTTTTGCTTGGTAATGCCATATACCGACGATGGATGGATTTTCGAGTCTTCATCTGTTGCGAGCAACGTCAAAGGCGCACCCGTCTGTGGGCACAATGGCTCGAAGCGACCGGCCTGCATGTCTGCATCCTTGCGGGTGCCTGGATAGATGATGCCCAACGCTTCCGAATGATATTTTCCTTCACCATAAATAGAACGCGAAGATGCAACCACTACTTTTTTGACCTGATATTTCCCATTGGCCAGCAGATCAAGCATGATGCCGGTACCGCCAATATTGACGTCGA
Source organism: Janthinobacterium sp. BJB301 (assembly GCF_002735685.1). NCBI lineage: Bacteria > Pseudomonadati > Pseudomonadota > Betaproteobacteria > Burkholderiales > Oxalobacteraceae > Janthinobacterium > Janthinobacterium sp. BJB301. The sequence continues at coordinate 1,185,318 of NZ_PDZJ01000002.1, forward strand.
CATAACGTTTGATTTCATACATGGACTGGCCAGTACCTGTCTCTGCTGCCAAATGCACAATGGCGTCTTGGCCTGGAAGAACAGCTTTCCATGCGGCGACATCGGTCACCGACCCTAAAACAAAATTAGTAGTGTCCTTAATGCTGCGATACAAAGGCGAGGTTTCAGATGGATTATCGCCATGAATCTGGGGAGACAATATATCCAAAATTGTTATTTCATGCCCCATGCTTTTCAAGTGCAATGCCAAGTTGGACCCGATAAAACCAGCACCACCAGTGATCAAAATCTTCATAATATTTCCGTATACTATTTGTTAAATACATTTCAAATCCCCCTTGCATTTTTATATAATTAAAAATACGGCGAGGCATTTCTTAATTTTTCATCCTGCGGTGAAAAATGTTACATCAATCATTTACAGACGCAATACATTCATCTGCGCCAAGTCCAAGTGACAGCAGCATAAACAATGGTTTCCCACCTAAAAATCAAATCATTTTACAGGAAAGAAAAATATCAAATAGAAACCCATTCTTTTTTTTCTTGGCAGTATTTTTTAATTATTTTTGCCGGACTACCTGCAATCATCGAAAAATCTGGAAAAGACCGAGTGACGACCGATCTCGTTCCTACAATGCAGTTCCTGCCAAGTGATACACCAGGCATGATCGAGACGCCATATCCGATGAATGTATTTTCTCCAATATGAATAGGGCCTTTCGATTCCAAATCTTGCTGCATGATCAAGCCGGCATCCGGATTAAACCCATGCGCAGAATCTGACAGATAGACATACTCACTTAGTACACATCCATCCTCAATGCGTATGGAGTCAATGCTATACATTTGACAGTATCGACCTACATAAACATCGTTACCAAAAAATATTTTAGGAGAAAATCTTTGTTGGCCATTAATCGTTATGGGCTCCAGCACTACACCTTTACCGATCCGGCAATTCCGACCAATTTCAATCAATTCTTTATTTATTAATCTACGGGGAAGATAAACATAACTCCCCGCACCCAAACTTGCAACTTTCGGCCTAAACAATACAGCCTTAATAATTAATTTTATAAAATTCATGACTAATGCCCTCAACTTTGGCAAAGCCAAAATAACACGCCCAACGTTACCGCCGGGAAAAATATTACCCTATTAAAGAAATACAATCTTGAAATAGATAATATTTTTGTTTTATCCACAACAAAAATCAGCGCACTAACCACTCCTGCAATTGCACCAATTAATGTCCCATATACTACTCCGATGACACCATATAATGGAGCAAGCATTAAACTGAAGGACAAATTAACAACGCCCTCTATAATGGCCGGCATGAATGCTTTTTTATGTTCGGCAATAGAAAGCAGCAAAAGTGAATATGGACTCAACAAACTTCTTATCGCATGGGCGAATAACATTATAGAAAGCAATACATAAACGTCATCGACATAGCTTACATCTACCCATAAGGACAGAAGAACTTTTCCAAAGAAGAAGAAAAGTGCGATTACAAAAACAAGAAATATGGCGCAGCCAGCACTCGATATCGCCAATAACTTTGGCAAGCGTACTTGCTTGTCTGTTTTGGCAAACGAAGCCGATCCAATTGCAACCAAAGGGCTCAGGACCGCCTGCATTACACCCACCAGAATGGATATGGCAGTTATTGCCAGCGAATAAGATGCCACTTTTTCAAAGTCATAATGTCCGACTATCACCAAGTCAACGCCATTGACAAACAGCATTGCAACACTCCACACCGCCAAACTAGAACAATAATAAAATAATTCCTTGCACCTGGTCCAATCAATGGCCCCTAAATTTTTTACAATCTCTCCGCCCCATTTCTTCGCATAGAAATAGCTGATCGGTAATATCATGACTCCGCATAATGCCAATACGACAGAAATTTCGAGAAGCGTTCCACCATTACTCAATACCAGCCAAATAAAGAATAAACTTGACATTCTAGTCAGCAGCAGTCCGCTGACCGGCACTATATTTCGATGCAATCCAATAAACATGCCTGATGGGACCAACGCAAATAACTGAAACGCCGCCGACATACCTAGTATGGCTATACAAGTTCTGAATTCACCAACCAAGTCCTCAGGAATATTCTTGAAAAATAATGGATAAAATACTGCAAGCACCACGACTGCAAAAACCGCAAAAAAACTGAAAAATGACACCAACACCAAGCCAGCTTTTATGGTTTTCCGCTGATCACTCAAATCCGATATTTCATTTCCATGCGCAATGAATTTTGTCATTGCGGTTTGCAACCCAAAACCAAAGAGCTGCATATATATCAATATTTGCAGCGATAAACTCCAAAGTGAAAATTCCAATTTTCCCAAATGGCGAACGACAAGTGCCGGCAGCAATAAATTGAATAATGTCGTACCTATTCCACCAATTACATTTGCAACGGCATTCTTTAAAAACAATTTACGTAATGATGCAGCTGCCATAAGTAATCAATATTTTATTTGTAATTTCTTAAAATGCCAGGCTATTTCAGTTTAAATGGCATCATGCCATGGCATTTGTTTAATTATTTTTCCAAGCGTTTGATACCGCGGCCCAGCGAATATTATTCTTGGCATTGTGCTTAGATGACACATAGGCATCGCGTAAAATCGCGATGAAGATTGCCAATATCCCTCCGCCAATAAGGCCGGCCAAGGTGAGAAGCAGAGGTTTCGGCTTGATTTTTTCCTGAGCAGGCACTGCCAAATCCAGTTGCTGGATCATGGAAGAATCCTTGGCCTCATCAATTTTTGCCAACTCATACTGTTTTGCCAGCAGTTCAAAAATGGTCTCATAATATTTAACATCCCTTAATGTGCGAACATACTCGACGCCAACCTCAGGAAGCTTCCCGCTAGGAATCATGACATCACCACTCCTGCCTTGGCCACTTTGCAACTTTTCCAACTGGCCCTGCAGCCCGCGCATCTCTTCCTGCAAGCGCATATATTCGGGGTTGCTGGCGGTCGCAAAACTGCGCATGGCCTGCAATTGGACTGTTTTGGCTGCGATGGTACCTTGGAGCTGGGCTTCATTGGCAATAAGTCCCTTCACCTGCCCTTCCAATTGAAGCATGCCTGTCGTTTCTTGCATTTTCCGCATAGCAACTTCGGCGTTCGCTAACTCCTCTTTGGCAGCCTTCAATTGCTTCTCAAAAAAAACCCGGCGTCTGGCAGCTTCCGTGATTGCCAAGTTCTTGGTCAGCGCAGCCAGCTCTGTCACATAGGCATTCGCCAAATCAGCAGCAAACTTTGGGTCCCTGTCTTCGACAGAAATACCAATCAAGCCATCTTTACCGTTAGATATGCTGCGCACATTCGCCAACTTGTCGCGCGTATCATCCAGAGATTCTTTGTTGAAGCGTTCTTTCAACTTGTATCGTTCGATCAAATTATCTGCAATTGTCCGGCTCTGCAGCATGCCCACATATAAATCGTTGGGATTTTTCAGGCCGGCGATACTGCCTGCGGCGCTCGCTAAACCGCCCAATTGCCCCAACATTGCGGAAACAGTAGAACTCTGCTGCTGCGGTGGCATGATAACAGCCGTACTGACATACTTCGGAGTCATCAGCAAGCTGGCTGTCAGTGCCAATGCACCAGTCACCAGTGGGAAAATGACGATGAGCTTGCGCTGACGTACCAAGGCAGCACACACGTCGAGCAAATGAATGCCCTCGTCTTCTGCCTGGACTACTGGATATTGCTTATTTTGAATTTCTACATGCTCGGACATCGTTCGCTTTCAAATAAAGTGTGGTTTTATGCGTATCTGATGAGATGCCGTGTTAATCCTTCAACACTTTCAAACCAGCTGCTCCCAAACCAAACTGATAGAAAATCGCAGTCCATTCCTTCAGGCTCTGCATAAACGTGCTGCGTTCGATTTTCTCGGGCACCACTACCGTGTCACCCGGATTAAGCGCCGTGCCGCCAATACCACTGAACCAGCCGGTTCCCTGGCCACTCTGCGCCGTGCCATCGGCCCGGATCACATACATTTCGGATTTGTCCGCATTCGCAGTGATACCTCCGGCCTGCTGAACATAGTCGTTGACCGTACGTTGTGGGCGATAAACGAAGGCGTTTTGCTGGAAGACGGAACCCAGCACATCCACAGTGCCGGGACGGCGCGGAATCAAAATGGAATCGCCGTCCTGCAGCGGCAGATCGGGCAGATTTTTGACTTGCGTGTCAACACCTGGCAGATCGAGAACAATGCGGCCCTCAGCCTTGATGCTGCGCAGTTTTTGTGCGATGCGGCGTTGCTGATCGACTTCAGCCGCAGCCTTCGCTGCGTTATCTTTGTCATTGCTGGCTGCCATGCGCTGTGTCGCGTTCGACTCCAGCTCCCGTTCAAAGCGGTCAGCCACCTGGTTCAGTTTGATCTGCTGGGCGCGACGTACGGATTCACGGTTCAACTGAGTGGCGTACAGGTAACCATTTTCATTGGCGCCGCCGACACGGGCGATCAGCTCGCGCAGGGTTTCACCTTTTTTCAGCAGGAAAATACCGCTCTGCTTTGCTTCGCCAGCCACGCGCACGTATTCATTCTGGATTTGTGCCTGGACCGGTACGGCCCCTGGTGCGAACACGCGCAGAATATCGGTCGGCTTGACGGCAATGCCGGCCAACTGACTGCCGGACACACCTTTGTCGGCTACCAGTTCCAGCACGGTTTTATATTGATTATCGATGTTCTTTTCAACCACGATCTGCTTGGTTTCAGCCGCCGACTCGAAGCCGCCGGCCCAGCTCAATACATCGGCCAGGCTGGTATTGCCTTTCAATTCGAAAATAGCAGGCTGTTTTACGTTGCCGGTCAAGGCCACCAGCGGACCCACCTCAGGAATATAGATCACGTCGCCGTCGCGCAAGGTGACGTCGCGGCTCTTGTCACCGCTGACCAGTATGTCATACAGGTCGAAGGTGCTGACGGTATCCTTGCCGCGCTTGAGCTGGATATTGCGCATGCTGCCGGTAGCGTCCGGGCCGCCCGACGTAAACAGGGCATTGAGCAGGGTGCTCATGGAATTCAAGGTATAGGTACCAGGACGAACGGCATGGCCGACCACGTACACTTGCACGGCGCGCGTTTGAGCGATGCTCGCTGTCAGGTCGAAATTAGTATAGATCTTGCCAATGGCTTTCTTCAGGTAGCCCTGCAAGTCCTTGTACTGCACGCCACTGACCTTGATGGAGCCGACGCGCGGGATGAAAATCGCGCCGCTGCGGTCAACCGTGGCGCTGACGTCGATGTCAACCATGCCCCAGCCGCGTACCTGCAACTCGTCGCCCGTGCCGATCACGTATTCCTGGTTGACCTGGACACCATCGAGCGGTGCAAAGGTGGACGGCACATCGCTGAACAGATCCTTGCCGAAAATGCTCAGCTTTTTGCCTGTCACGCCATCGACATACTCTTCGAAAGCGCCCGCCTTGACTTCGGTAACAGCCTGCTTGCTGAGATTATTGGCAGCCAGAGTTTTCTCCTGGCGCGGATCGCTGCGGCCGCTACGGATACTAGGCAGGGTACCTGCGCCTAACTCGCTTGCCTGTGCGCGAGACGGGTTCTGGCGCGGCAGATCAGCCATGTCCAGGTCCTGCCCTGCGGCGTAGGCAGAAGTTGCGCCCAGCAGGAAAGCCGAGAAAATCACTTGTTTCACGAAAGGCGGGGGAGTACGAAGTTGCTTTTTCATGCTGGTCTTTGTCTGGGTAAATGATGTTGTATGAGTAAAGGGAGCGCCATGCGCGCTTAATACTTGCCCTGCCAGGTCACGCTGATTTCTTTCGGTCCCGGATTGATCGACAGGCCCGATTTGCTCTGGTCGCGCTGCGCTTGCCACAGCCAGCTGCCCATGGCGTAGCCGATAATGCCGCCGGCGACCGTGTCGGACACCCAGTGCTTGCGACCAAACACGCGGCCGGCGGAACCCACGGCGGCCACGCTGTACAGCCATGGCGCATCGTATTCCTTGGCAAACGGCGTCACGGCAGCAAAGCCGATCGCGGCATGCGCGGATGGAAACGAGGAATTCGAGCGGGAATTGCTGCTGCCGACGCGGCTCCACGCGCCGAGGTCTTCCTCAGGACGGGCGCGGCCAAACGCATATTTGCCAGCCACCGCCACGCCCGTTGCCGCGGCAACCGATTGCAGGGAAATGAGTCCCGTATTTTGCATGCGCTCATCGCCCAAGGCGAAAGCAGCGGCAGCGCCACCGACGACCGCGTAGGGCATGGCTTTGCCCAGCTTGTCCCAATTGCGGTAGACCTTGGAATCTTCATGTTTCTTGACGAAACGGTCGACGGGTTTGTCGGCCAGCGCGGAAGCCACCACCACGCCGCCGACCAACGCCGTCGCCTTGAGCCATTCAGGAGCACTCGGCGTAGCGGATGCGGATTGCTCCAGGCGCGCGCGCATGGCGGGCCACGGGCTGACAAACGGCCGGTCTGGCGGATTGACGGCAGGCAGGTGCTGTTCGTCCGGGCGCTCGGCAAAGTTGCCCAGGCCATCGTAGCTGTGCATGTCGGCGCGCGGGCGCTCGAACATGTCGTACAGGTCGCCAGGCGAAGCCACCATCTGCCCCACGTCGCGCGTCCATGGCGCAATGGCAAAGCCGGCCGTCGATTGCGTGTCCATCGGCAACATGCTGTTCAGCGGCACGGACAGGAAGATGCCACGGTCCTGGTACGGCTTCGACGGCGTGCCAGGGCTGGTGATGTCGTTGCCATTCGTATGCGTGTACCAGGCGCCGACTTCGATGCCGGACTGGAAGCGGCGCTTGAATTCCATGCGCACGCCTGTGTCTTTGGCCAGGAAGCGGCCGGCGCGCGCCGTCACGGTAATATCGTGCGGCAAGCGGTAATGCAGGGAGCCAATCGCCGTCACCGTCTTGTAGTCGCGTGAATCGAGCAAGCCCTTGTAACCACGCTGCTGCAAGGCATCGACAGCCACGTCGGCCGCCCAGCGGCTATCCTTCGGCAGATATAGCACCTGGCCGCCAACGCCACGGAACATGTCTTCATACAGGCCGGCCGACATGCGGGTATACACGCGCTCGGCGGGATTGTTGTATTTGTTCAGCAAGACGCGGCTCAACGAAAAACGCCCGCCGCGCAAGTATTCCGCCACATCCGTACGCACGTGCGGCAAATTGCTGTTCGATGGCTGCTTGACGCCCGATACCGTTTCCAGCAACTGCAGGCTGGCGGCGCTATTCAGGTACAGGCCGTCACCCAGGCGGCGGTCATAGTTGGCCACGGCCGAAATCGAATAGCGGAAGGCGCCGCTCGGGTCATTGAAGAAGAAGCCCACCTTGGGAGCGATCTTGAAACGGTTCGCCTCCCGGTCCAGCGATTTGATTTGCACCACGTCGCCATCGACGCCAACGCCGACGGCCAGCTTGCCGTCGTCCTTGATGACGTTGGCAGCCTTGGTGGAAGCCGGCGCGGGAATGGCGGGGGAAGGTGCCGCTGGCGCAACTGCAGTTGCGGGAGCCGCGGCAAGTACCGGCGCGGGCGCGGGTGCGAGAGCAGGTGCCGGCGCAGCGGCAGCGACGGGCGCCGGCTTGTCGAGGAATTCCTGCAGCCAGCCTTGCTGATCGTCCCGGATGACATCGCTTTTCTCCGGATAGCGCAGCAGCACGACGTCGAGGAAGGCCTTGCGGTCGATCTTGCCTGCCAAATAGTCGTTCAGTTTTGGCAAGTCAAAGAATTCGTAGGTAGCGATTGGCTGGTCCAGCTTGGTATACGTGATGCGCAAGGTCGTCACGCCCTTCGGCGTGAAGGCGACAGCCGTGCGCGCGGCACGGCCAACGGCGCGGCCCATGTTTGAAATACGGCTGTTGGTCAGGCTCAGGCTGAGGACATTGCCTTCTTGCTCGACACGGATGTTCTTGTAGTCCTGCTTTACCAGGGCATTGACCAGGTCGGCGCCATAGACGGGGTCGCGGTGCCATGCTTCCTTGCTCGGCAGCGGTGGCGGATTCTTGTCGTCTACGAAATACGGTGGCTCATACACCTTGGGAATGAACTCGCGCTCGCCAAACGGAATGCTGATAAAGGCGTTCACGCTGAACTGGTCGCGGCTGCGTGCTGCTTGCAGGGCAAGCCAGCCCCAGCGGTACTCCAGGCCCACGGAAGCGCCCTTGCGGCGCTTGCCCGCACTCGTTTCGCTGGCGCGGAAGTCGCGCAGATAATTGGTTGTATCGTATTCCGCCACCACCGACCAGCGCGGCAGCGCAGTCGGGGTCCAGCGCGCGCCAGCAAACACGCCGTCCGGGCGCTTGTGCGCATAGCCCAGGCTCGCTTCGATATTCTTGCTGGCGCCAAATGTCTTGGTGGCAACGACATATTGCCCCTTGAACAGCTCGGTGCCGAACAGATCCGTCATGCCGACGGCGACAGATGGCATCCACTCCGTTTCCGTCCACAGGCGCAATTTACCGTCGACGACTTTATCCTTGTAGCGACCGTAGCCACTGCCATATTCACCGGGCACGTTGGTAAAACCAGGGATGCCCGTGATCGACACATAACGCCCCGTCACTTGCAGGAAAGGCAGGATATTTGCCGTGGCCCATAACTGGCCATACGGGCTGTCGTAGCTGTAGCCGACGCTGAAAGTGCCGTCCGTTTCCACCACGGCGCTGGGCATATTGATATACCCGGATTGGCCACCATGATTCGGGGTCGCGGCCATCACCGAAGGCGCGCCAAGCACCAGACAGCCACACCAGGTATATTTGATTGATTTTCTGAGTACGCTTAACAAATCCGGCTACCTAAAATATCCTGCACCTGGAATTCCTGAGAATGTATTCAGAAAATCAATGAGCTTGGGGAAACGTGAATGAAACGAAAAAAGGCCAACCGACGGGCAGGTTGCAATGCCACGCATCAGTTCGCCACTAAAGCTGGGCACTCCCGGGCAGCAGATCGTTGCTTAAGCATGCCTCAGGAATGTATGTCGCAGAATTTTAACATTGTTTTCTTGTAGCAAATGCTTAACTTGTTTCCCTTGCGCCACACCTGTCTATTCAGCGCAAACGCCGCCTGGAGCCGTGCGGCACGCTGGAACCATCACTTCAAACTGCCAAACACTTTGCCGATAATCTTGCTGCCATACGCAAGCGGATTGCTGCGGATGGCTTTTTCTTCCTCGCCGATCATCAGGTACAGGCCGTCAAGCGCGCGGTCCGTGACATAGCCTTCCACCGTCGATTGCTGCTGCGGCACCAGTCCCGTCTTGCCGATCTGGCTCATGGTACTGTTGTACTTGCTGGCCAGGCCGGAACGGTCGGTAACGGATTTCACGATGGGCAGGAATTTGACGGCCAGCGGTGCCGAAGTCTTCTGGCGGAAGAAATCCGTCACGGAAGTATCGCCACCGGACAGGATGTTTTTCGCATCGCTCACGCTCATCGATTTGACCGCGTCGAGCAGCAAGGGCTTGGCCATGGGCACGGCCGACTCGGCGGCACGGTTCATCGCCACCACCAGATCGTCCAGCTGCTGGCCGCGGCCCGTCATTTTCAGCAAGGGCTTGGCTTGTTCCAGGATACCGGGCAACTTGATCTTGACCTTGTCATTGTTCAGGAAGCCATTTTCGATGCCCAGCTTGGCAACGGCAGCGGCCGAACCGGCTTCCAGTGCCGCTTTCAAGCCATTGCTGGCATCCTGGTTGCTAAGGGCATCCAGGGGACCGGCGGCGCCCGCGCCGGACGACAGCAACGCCAGCGCACACAGGATGGCGGCCGGACGGCCAGGGAAAGGGTTCAGGCGCATGGTTTTCCTTTTCTAAAGAATATACAGACCACCTTCTTCTGGAACCTTAGCACATCAAAACTGCAAATACCGCAGCAATTTTAGCGTCCAGGGGGAAACAAGGGGCGCCACAGATGGCGAAGGGAAAGGACTATACAGCACCGGCTGTTGTATCCGCGCACGCTAACGCCGGCGTTCAGCCTGCTATCGCCGCCAGCTGTTCGCGCACCCGCGCCAGATCCGTCTCGCGCATGCGCGCCGCCGTCTGGCGCAAGGATTTTTCCGCGCCGGACACGCCGGCCGCCGCCGCCATCGACAGCCAGATGTAGGCCTGTTGCAAATCGAGCGGGCCACCCTGGCCGCTGGCCGCCATCAGGCCCAGATTCATTTGTGCCCGCGCATGGCCCTGGCGCGCGGCCAGCGCATACCAGTCCCAGGCGGCGGCATAATCCTGCGGCACGTCCTGGCCATTATCATGCCGCAGCCCCAGCGCAAACTGGGCCAGGCTGTGGCCCTGCGCGGCGGCACGGCAATAACAGGCGCAGGCCAGCTGGCTGTCGGGCGCAGGACCATCGTCGCGGTCGTGCAACACGCCCTGCATGTATTGCGCCGGCGCGTAATCCTGCTCGGCGGCGCGGCGGTACCACTCCAGCGCCAGCGACAGATCCTGCGGCACGCCCTGGCCATGTTCATAACGCAAACCCAGGTCGAACTGCGCCCGCACATGTCCCTGGTCGGCCGCCTTGCGATACCAGAAGATGGCTTCCTGCGCATCGGCAGGCATGCCCTGCCCGTGCTCATGCAACAGTCCCAGCTGGTACTGCGCGGCGGGAAAGCCCTGCCCTGCCGCCTGGCGGTAGAATACTTGTGCCTGGGTATAGTCCTGCGCGCCATGCTCATGGTGCAGGCCCAGGTTGTGCTGGGCCGCTGCGTGCCCCTGGCCAGCCGCCTTCACGTACCACTCGAGTGCCGCCTGCTTATCGCAGGGCACGCCCTGGCCATTGTCGTAGATCAGTCCCAGATTGAACTGCGAACTGGCGTGGCCCTGCTCGGCCGCGCGCCGGTACCAGGTGATCGCCTGCCTGCTGTCCTGCGGCAGCACGTCGCCATTTTCATAGCGCAGCGCCAGGTTGAACTGGGCCGGCGCATAGCCTTGCTCGGCCGCCTTGCGCATCCAGGCCGTCGCTTGCTGGCGGTCCTGGCGCACGCCCTGGCCATTGTCGTAGCGCAGGCCCAGGTTGAACTGCGCGCGCGCATAACCCTGATCGGCCGCCTTGCGGTACCAGGCGATGGCTTGCACGAAATCCTGCGGCACGCCCTTGCCATTGTCATACATCATGCCCAGATTATTCTGCGCGCCCGCGTCGCCCTGTTCCGCCGCGCGGCTGAACCACAGCATGGCTAGTCCGCTATCTTGCGCGAGCCCCTGGCCCTTGGCATACAGCCATCCCAGGTTGTACTGCGCCGCCGCGTAGCCCTGCTCGGCCGCCTGCTGGTACCAGTGCGCCGCCTGCACAAAATCCTGTGGCACGCCCTGCCCCTTCTGGCACATCACGCCCAGGTTGTATTGCGCGTGCTCGAGCCCCTGCGCGGCGGCCAGGCCATACCAGTGCAAGGCAAGCGCATAGCTTTGTTCGATCCCCTGGCCATTGAAATGCATGAAACCCAGGCTGTGCTGGGCGTTCGCATTGCCCTTCTCGGCCAGTCCTTTCAGGCGCAGGTAGTCAGCCGTGTAATGAGCAGCCGTGTAGCGGGGGGCGGCAAGCGGCACGGTCAAGCCTCGATGACCAGCGTCTGGGACAACGCGGGGGCGGCATCAGCGATCAGGCGGTTCTGTTCCTGCAGCACGCCGATGAAACTGCCCAGCGAAATGGGCCGGTGGTACAGATAGCCCTGCATCGTGGTGCAGCCCTTGTCCTGCAGGTAGCGCGCCTGCCCTTCCGTTTCCACACCCTCGGCGATCAGGTGCAAACCCAGGCCGCGCGCGATCGAGATGATGGCCAGGATGACGGGGTAGTGTCCGTGCTCGTCGTGGATTTCCTTCACAAACGACTGGTCGATCTTGATCGTGTGGATGGGGAAGCGGTGCAGGTACGACAACGAGGAATAGCCGGTGCCGAAATCGTCGATGGCGACCGACACGCCCAGCTGGCACAGCTTGTTCAACTGCTCGATCGCATACTGCGGGTTGCGGATGCAGATGTTTTCCGTGATTTCCACTTCGATCTTTTCCGGCGCGATGCCATAGCGCGTCAGCGCGCCACGCATCTTCTCGAAAAAGTCGCCTCGGTCCAGGTATTGCGGCGACAAATTGAGCGACAGGCGCACGGCTTCGCCGCCGGCCGTGTTCCACTGCACCAGGTCGCGGCACAGGGCGCCCAGCATCCAGTCCGAGATCGGCAGCATCAAGCCGTTTTCCTCGGCGAACGGCAAAAATTCGCCGGCCGTCAGCAAGCCCCGCTGCGGGTGGTTCCAGCGCATCAGGCCTTCGGCGCCAACGATGCGGCCCGTCATCACGTCCACCTGCGGCTGGTAATACATCTCCAGCTGGTTCAGCTCCAGCGCCTTGCGCAGGCTCTGCTCGAGGGCGATCTTCTGGTGCGACACGTCGAGCATGGACTCGTGATAAAAACTGTGGCCATTCTTGCCCAGTGCCTTGACCTGGTACATGGCGATGTCGGCGTGGCGCAGCAGCTCGTCGATGGTCTCGCCGTCGCCCGGATAGATGGCGATGCCGATCGAAGCCGAGATATGCACCTGGTTGCCATCGAGGTCGAACGGCTGGTGCAGGCATTCGAGGAATTTGTCGGCGATCAGGCGCGCATCCTGGCGGTCGCGCAGTTCCGGCAGCACGATGGTGAATTCGTCGCCGCCCTGGCGCGCCAGGGTATCGCCGCGGCGCAAACAATCCTTCAGGCGCAGCGCCACCTGCTGCAGCAGTTCGTCGCCCTTCACATGGCCCAGGGTATCGTTGACCAGTTTAAAACGATCGAGATCGATGAACATCACGGCCAGTTCCGTCAGCTTGCGCCGCGCCTGGATCACGGCCAGGCCCAGGCGGTCCTTGAACAGCATGCGGTTCGGCAGGTCCGTCAGGATGTCGTGGTAGGCCTGGTAGGAGATGACTTCCTCTGCACGCTTGCGGTCGGTGATGTCGCGCGCCACGCCGTAGGTGCCGAAGTACTCCTGCTTTTTCGCTTCCTGATCGTGGCTGTGCATTCCGATCGAATTGAGCGGAATCGTCATCAGCGTGTTGTTGAAGGTACGGTCGCTGCCGCTGCCGCTATGGCACTTCAGGCGCAGTTCCACATTGCGCGAGGCCCGCTCGTCGAGGCGGCGCTCATTGAAGGCATAGCGCGCCCGCTCCTGGTCTTCATCGTGCACGAGGATGGAATAATGGCTGCCGATCAGCTCTTCGCGGCTAAAGCCCAGCAACTGGTGCACCCTGTCGTTGATGAAGGTGATGCGGCCTTCGTGGTTCAGGGTATAGATGATGTCGGGCGAGCTGTCGACCAGGTAGCGGTACATCTTTTCCGAGTTTTCCAGCTGCAGCGCGATGCGCTCGTTCTCCAGCGCCAGCTTGCGCTTTTGCAGCGCATTCTCCACCGTCTTGAGCAGCTCCTCGCGGCTGTACGGCTTGCGCAGATAATCGTAGGCGCCACGCTTCAGGGCGCCGATGGCCGCCTCGATGCCGACGTCGCCGCTCATGACGATCACGTCGCCCTCGATGCCGCGCCGGTTGATATGGTCCATGATTTCATGGCCGCTCATGTCGGGCAGGCGCAGATCGAGCAGGATCAGGTCGAAGCGCAGTTTCGACAACTGCGCCAGCGCTTCGCTGCCGCAGGTGGCCGTGTGCAGCTGGTAGCCGCGGTCCTTCAGCAGTTCGTGGAGGGAAGCGAGCAAACGGGGCTCGTCGTCGACCAGCAGGATGCGCGGGCTGTTTTCCAGGTCAAACGGAATGGCGGAGGAGTTCATGGACGTTACGAAGACAAGGCGGTATTGCCCGGCGCGGGCAGCGCGGCTGCAGCGCTCGTCGGCAAGGGAATGGGCAGTAAGATTTCAAACGAGGTGCCGGACTTGCTGCTGCGGCAGCCGATCATGCCATGCAGGCGCGTGACCAGGTCATGCACGATGGACAAACCCAGGCCGTGATGCGCCCCTTCCTTGCTGCTGCGCACAGGGGAAAACAGATTGGCCAGCACGTCGGGAGACAGGCCGGCGCCATTGTCGCTGACGCACAGCTCCAGGTACAGGCGGCGGTCGCGGTTGACGTGGCCACGGTTAGACACTTCGATGCGCCCGCCATCGGGCAGGGCTTCGACGGCGTTTTTCAGCAGGTTGAGCAGGATTTGCTTGAGCGTGTCGGCATCGGCCTCCACCTCGCATGGCGCGTCCTGCATGCGCGTGACCACTTCGATCTTCGACGGCAGGAAATCTGTGGCGCGGAACAGGCGCAGCACGTCGTCGACCACGCGCGCGCAATCGGTGACGCCACTGGCCGCCACCGGCTGCAGATCGGCCAGGCCGCTGATCAACTGGCCGACCCGGTCGATTTCCTCGTTCAGGATCGACATCTCGCCCGTGACCGGCTCCTGCTTCTCCAGCTTGTGATCGAGCACGCTCAGGTAATTCTTGATGATGGACAGCGGGTTATTCACTTCATGCACGACGCGGCGCGACGCGGCGCGGTATTCCTCGGCCACGTGATCGAGCTGGCGGCGCGCCAGACCGCGCGCGCTGATGGCCGTTTCCAGCGCCGTGGCGGCCTGGTTGGCATACGCGCGCAGGAAACCCTCGCGCTTCTGGCAAGCGGGAATCTGCCACGCCGCCACGCCGCCAATCAGCACGCCCAGGCTGCGCTGGCCCGCCACCAAAGGCACGCAGACCAGGCTGTCGGTACCGAGAATGCGGAACAGCTGCTCCTCGACGATGCCCAGCGCCGGCATGTCGCGTTTCAGGAACGCCAACTGGCACTCCAGCGCCGAAGCGGCCAGCGGGCCGCCCTTGGCCAGCGGGATCGAGAACCCTGCCAGGCGCTGCTGATGCTCGCCCGCCGCCACGCCCACCAGCGCATGGCCGGTGGGGTTTTGCAGCAGGATGATGGCGGTGTCGAAATCGAACAGGATGCGCGCCGAGCGCGTGATGGCTTCCAGCAGGCTGCTCTCGCCCTGTTGGCGGGCGAAAGTCTGCCCCACTTCGGACACCAGCACCATGTTGCGCACTTCGTCGGACAGGCGCTGCTGCACCGGATCGACGGACGGCGGCGCATACGCGGGCGGCGTGGCGATATCATCCGCGCCGGCCAGGTCGATGCCCAGGTGCTGCGCGGCCTGCTCCACCTGGCGCGCGACGCTGCCGGCCAGGTCTTCCAGTACTTCGACATCCAGCGCGCACAGGCTTGCCGCCTGCGTGATGGACTCGGCCTCGTCCGCATCGTCGGCATGGCTGCACAGCAGATGCGCCAGGCGCACGATGCGGATCAGGGGATGGCTCGCTTCCAGGCGCGCCAGCGGTTCATGGTGATACAGCACGCTGTCGGCCAGGAAGGAATCGAGATGCCAGCGCTCGATCAGCCAGGCGCCCGCTTCGGCATGCGTGATCTGCAAGGTGCGCTGCTCCACCGCGCACAGGGCGGCATCGTCGCGCGCCGTGAAATTGAAGGCGTATTCCTTCGGCGCCGTGGCCAGCAAGGCCAGGCGGCCCACGTTGTGCAGCAATCCTGCCAGATACGCTTCCTCGACATGCGGATAGGCCATTGCCTTGGCCAGCGCGCGCGCCATGACGGCGGCCGACAGCGAACTTTTCCAGAAGGCGCGCAAATCCGTGCTGCCTGAATGGGGGAAGCTGTTGAAGGTCTGGAAGACGGATTCGCTGATGACCAGCGTCTTGATCATGTCCGTGCCCAGCGAGACGAGCGATTGCTCCAGGCTGACGACCTTGCTCTGGCGATGATAGGCCGAGCTGTTGGCCACGCCGAGGATCTTGCTGGTCATGCCCGCATCCTTGGCAATCAGGGCGGCCAGCTCCGGCATGCCGGCATCGTCGGCCTGCAGGTGGGCGATCAGCTTGAGGAGGATCTGCGGCATGGCCGGCAGGCGGGCAATCAGCAGGCGATTGCGAATATCTTGATCAGATTGATGCATCGTATCAGGCATTGCCGGTTCGAAAAGGATGAGCGCTCAGCAGCGAAGCGCGGCCACGTTCAGAGGAATCCTCCACTCCTGTAACCAAAAAATCTATTGCCTGAGAGGATGCCGGGAAAGAACTCATCTTATCATAAGCGCCGGATATTACTTGCAATATAGAAAATTAAGTTGAAATAAATCTAGCGTTCTACAGTGGAAACTTATGCCTTGAAGGAACCTAGCAAACGGTGGCGGAAGCGCCGCGATATCAGCCACAGCGCCAGCGCCAGGCCCGTAAACGCCAGTTGGCCCGAGGCCAGCCACAGCACGGAACCGGACAGCAGCGGCGAGATCACGCCGGCCACCACGGCGCCGAGCATGGTGCTGGCAAACGACTGGCACGAGGCCACCGTGCCGCGGATATGCGGGAACAGATCGAGCGCCAGCAGGGTCGCGCCGGGTCCCACCAGCGACATGCCGAAAGTGTAGAAGAACAGGGGCAGCACCGACCAGGGCAAGGATGGCGGCAGGAACAGGTGATACACGACATTGACGCTGGCGGCGCACAGCAGGAAGGCAAAGCCGATGCCGATCTGGCGCGCGAACGTGACCTTGCCAGCGATGCGGTTGGCCGCCGCGGCGCCCATGAAGATGCCGCTCACGCAGGGAATGAACAGCCAGCCGAATTGCGATGGCCCCAGGCCCAGCTGCCTGGGCAGCATTTCCGGCGCGGCCGTGATGAACAGGAACAGGCCCGCGAAATTGAGGGCGACGATGCCGGCCTTGATGTGGAACAGGGGCGAGCGCAGGATCTGGCCATAGCTCGATGCAAGGAAACGGGGATTGAACGGCTGGCGCTTGGCCAAAGGCAGGGTTTCGG
This sequence comes from Janthinobacterium sp. BJB301, assembly GCF_002735685.1. Classification (NCBI taxonomy): domain Bacteria; kingdom Pseudomonadati; phylum Pseudomonadota; class Betaproteobacteria; order Burkholderiales; family Oxalobacteraceae; genus Janthinobacterium; species Janthinobacterium sp. BJB301. Next base: position 1,202,132 of record NZ_PDZJ01000002.1, read on the forward strand.
GCAGGCGCCAGTAGCAGAACGCCAGCAGCACCACCGTGTAAAAGGCGAGGAACAGGAAGATCGAGCGCCAGTCGAACCAGATGACGATCCAGCCGCCGAGAATCGGCGCCACGGCCGGGGCGATGGAAAAGATCATCGTCACCAGCGACAGCAGCCGCGCCGCCGCCGCATCGGCATACAGGTCGCGGATGATGGCGCGGCTGATCACCACGCCGGCGCCGGCGGAGACGCCCTGCATGATGCGGAAGAACCACAGATAGTGCACCGTGTGCGCCGAAGCGCAGCCGAGCGAGCCGATGGCAAACATCAGCAGGGACACGAGAATGACGTTGCGCCGGCCGAAGGTATCCGAGATCGCGCCATGCCACAGCACCATGCCGGCAAAGGCCAGCATGTAGAACGTCAGCGACTGCTGCACTTCCAGCGGCGAGGCCTGCAGCGAACCCTGGATCGCGCCAAACGCGGGCAGATACGTGTCGATCGACAGGGGGCCCAGCATCGACAGCCCGGCCAGCATCATCGCCAGCGCACCGCGGCTCAGCGGCGCCATGTGGCTCGGCGTGGGAGGCGGAACGGGGGTAACCGGGTCGGGCGGCACATCGGCCGGAGGGGTGGGAAACATGGCGGGTCCAAAGTGGCGCGCGGACCGATTTCAGTCCGCGCGCGGGGTTACTGCGGGTGTCTTACGGTGAACGCTTACTGCTGTGGTTTGGGCTTGGCTTCTTCACGGCGGTTGTAGCCTGCAACCATGTCAAAGCGGAACAGACGGCATTCCAGCGCGCCATTGAAGAAAGGCGTCTTGCGCGCTTCCTTCAAACGCAGCAGCTTGGGCAGGCCCAGGTCGGCCGTGAACAGGAACACGGTCCAGCCGGCGAAACGCTGCTTCAGGGTCGTGCCCATGGCTGAATAGAAGGAAGTCGACAATTCATCTTCCGGGATGGTGCTGTCGCCACGCACGCCGATACGCTCGCCGTACGGCGGATTGGTCAGCATGATGCCCGGCACCTCGCTTGGCGGCTTGACTTCCTGCGCCTCGATCTGTTTCAAGGGCACGTCGAAGCGCACGCCGGCGCAGCGCAGGTTGTGGCGCGTCATGGCGACCATGTCGCCCGAGATGTCGCTGCCGAAAATGGTCGGTTCGGCTGGCAGCGGATTGACCTTGATGGCGTTTTTCATGGCATTCCACGGCGCCGGATCGAAGTCGTGGAAGTTTTCAAACGCGAACTGGCGCGAGGCGCCCGGTGGAATCCCCTGCAGCATCTGCGCCGCTTCGGCCAGGATGGTGCCGGAACCGCACATCGGGTCGAACAGCACCATGCCGGGCTTCCAGCCCGACACGCGCAGCAGGCCGGCGGCCAGGTTTTCGCGCAGCGGCGCGTCGCCCGTCTCTTCGCGCCAGCCGCGCTTGAACAAGGCCTCGCCCGAGGTGTCGAGGTAGACGGTAAACGTGTGTGCGTCGAGGAAGCCGACGATGCGCATGTCCGGCGTCTTGGTATTGACCGATGGGCGCTCGTTGAACTGGTCGCGGAAGCGGTCGCAGATCGCATCCTTGATTTTCAAGGTCGTGAATTCCAGGCTGCGCAGCGGCGATTTGACAGCCGTGACGTCGACGCGGATCGTGTGGTGCACGCCGAACCAGTCTTCCCAGGATTGCGCCAGGGTCAGGTCATAGATATCGTTTTCCGTCTTGTAGCCGGAATGGGCCATGCGCATCAGCACGCGCGAGGCGATGCGCGAATGCAGGTTGATGCGATAGGAGTCCAGCAGGTCGCCGGAGCAGTGTACGCCGCCCGGTACCTGGTTGTGGACCTTCATGGTCGCACTATCCTGTGCGATCTCGCCCAGTTCCTCGGCCAGCGCCGCTTCCATGCCGCGCGGGCATGGGCAAAAATATGAAGCCATGGTGTACCTTTTATCCGTTGAAAAACAATTAACTAAAAATTTCAAAACCTGTCGGATTACGCGCGCAGCGCTAATCCGACCTACAACTTCTCCAGCGCCCGTTCGACAAAATCGAGGCGGTCCTGGCCCCAGTATCCTTCGCCATCGACGATATACCACGGCGAACCGAAGACGCTGGCGGCGGTGGCCGCTTCCGTATTGGCATCGTATTCGGCCTGCACGCTGGCCGTTTCCGACGTTTTCAGCAGCTGGCGGCCATCGAAACCGGCATCCAGCGCGATCTGCACCAGGGTTTCCTCGTCGCCGATGTTGCGCTCTTCAGCCCACAGGCCGCGCATGATGGCGTGCGCCAGGTTCAGCGATGCTTCCACGCCGTGCGCCAGGCGCGTGGCGATGATCAGCTTGGCAGAAGCTTCAGGCGACACGGGGAAGAACTTTGGCTGCAAGGTCAAGGGCACCTGCAAAAAAGCCGACCAGCGCGCCAATTCTGCCAGGCGGTACGCCTGGCGCTGCGGTGCGCGCTTGGCCAGCGGCAGGCCGCCCGAGACACTGAAGACCTTGCCCAGGTCAAAAGGGCGCACGTCGATCTGGGCCCCCGTCTTCGCGGCGATGGCCATCAGGCGCGCATGACCCAGATAGGTCCATGGCGAGTGGGGGGCGAAGAAATACTGCACGACTTTGCTCTGACTTGCACTCATCTCGACTCCCTTAGAAAGGCTTGACCACGACCAGCACGACGACGGCCAGCAGCATCACCACCGGCACTTCATTAAACCAGCGGAACCAGGTGTGGCTGCGCTTGTTGAGACCTTTTTCAAACTTGCGCAGGATGGAACCGCAGGCATGGTGATAGCCGAGCAGCAGCACCACGAACGTCAGCTTGGCGTGCATCCAGCCCGGCATCTTCATGCGGCCCTCGCCGCCACCGTACAGCATCCACATCAAGGCCAACCCCAGCACCATGGCCGGCAGCGCCAGCAGCGACATGAAACGGTACAGCTTGCGCGCCATCAGCAGCAGGCGCTCGGTGGCTACCGTTTCCGTCTCCATCGCCAGGTTCACGAAGATGCGCGGCAAGTAAAACAGGCCGGCAAACCAGGACATGACGAAGATGATGTGGAAGGCTTTGGTCCAGAGAAAGAGCATGGGGTTTCCAGTGTCGGAGGTGGAGAGAAACGAGAGCACGGGCCGCCTTGTGGGCAGCCCGCGAAAGAGACTATTTACGTACTTCGCCGTGGCCAAAGACCACGTACTTGAGCGAGGTCAAACCTTCCAGTCCCACCGGGCCGCGCGCATGCAGCTTGTCGTTCGAGATGCCGATCTCGGCGCCCAGGCCATATTCGAAGCCGTCGGCGAAACGCGTCGACGCGTTCACCATCACCGAGGCGGAATCGACTTCGCGCAGGAAGCGCAGCGCATCGCTGTAGTCTTCCGTGATGATCGATTCCGTATGCTTGGACGAATACTGGTTGATGTGGTCCATCGCTTCGTCGATGCCGTCGACCACTTTCACCGACAGGATCGCCGCCAGGTATTCGGTGGACCAGTCTTCCTCGGTGGCGGGCACCAGGTGCGGATAAGCGGCGGCAGCCAGGATCGCATGGCTTTCCGGATCGGCGCGCAGTTCCACCTGCTTGGTCAGGTACAGTTCGGCCAGCTGCGGCAGCACGGTAGCGGCGATGGCGCGCGACACCAGCAGGGTTTCCATGGTGTTGCAGGTGCCGTAGCGGTGGCACTTCGCGTTGAAGCCGATATCGATCGCCTTCCTGATATCGGCCTTGGCGTCGATGTAGACGTGGCAGATGCCATCGAGGTGCTTGATCATCGGCACGGTAGCCTCGCTCATCAGGCGCGCGATCAGGCCCTTGCCGCCGCGCGGCACGATGACATCCACGTACTGCGGCATAGTGATGAGAGCGCCGACGGCGGCGCGGTCGGTGGTGTCGATGACTTGCACGGCATCGGCCGGCAGGCCGGCACCCTGCAAGCCCTCGGCCACCAGCTTGGCCAGCGCGCGGTTGCAGTGTATCGCTTCCGAGCCGCCGCGCAAGATCGTCGCGTTGCCGCTCTTGATGCACAGGCCGGCCGCATCCACCGTCACGTTCGGACGGGCTTCATAGATGATGCCGATGACGCCCAGCGGCACGCGCATCTGCCCAACCTGGATGCCCGTCGGGCGGAATTTCATGTTCGAGATTTCGCCGATCGGGTCGGCCAGCGACACGATCTGCGTCAAGCCTTCGACCATGGTGGCAATGGCAGAGTCGGACAGGGTCAGCCGGTCGAGCATGGCCGGCGCCAGGCCGGCGGCGGCCGCCGCATCGAGGTCGCGCTGGTTGGCCGCGCGCAGCAGATCGGCATCGCGCACGATGGCGGCGGCGATCAGGCTCAAGGCACGGTTGCGCGTGGCGCTGTCGGCACGCGCCATGGCGCGCGAGGCGGCGCGCGCGCGCGTGCCCACGTCCTGCATATATTCTGTGATGTCCATGCTCGTATCCATATAGTAAAAAACTAGCCTCGGGCGATCTTCAGACCCAGCTGCAGCATGGCATCCCAGGCATCGCCCGCGTAGCCCTTGGCGCGCAAGCCCTTGATCATCTTGTCCACCTGCGCCGCCTGCTGCAGCGCCGCTTCCAGCACGGGTAGCGAAATGCGCCGCAGGGCCGGTTCCATCATCCGCTCGCGCGGCCCCCAGATACGGTATTCCTTCAGCAGCGCGCCCAATGGACGCCCTTGCGCCATGCCGGCCTTCAATTTTAACAGCGTGCGGATTTCTTCGGAGACGGCCCACAAGACCAGCGGCAGCGCCTCGCCCTCGCCTTTCAAGCCTTCGAGCATGCGCACCAGGCGCGCCGGGTCGCCGGCCAGCATGGCTTCGGACAGCTTGAAGACATCGTAGCGGGCCACGTTCAGCACCGCGTCCTGCACTTGCTCGTACGTCAGCTTGCCCGCGGCATGCAGCAAGCCCAGTTTCTGGATTTCCTGGTGCGCCGCCAGCAAATTGCCTTCCACCCGTTCGGCGATGAAGTCGATGCTGGCCCGTTCGGCGCTTTGCCCCTGCGCCGCCAGGCGCTGGGATATCCAGGCAGGCAACTGCGCCCGTTCCACATTCGGAATGTCGATATACACGGCCGCCTGCTGCAGGCTGGCGACCCAGGCCGCTTTTTGCGTCGCCCAATCCAGCTTGGGCAAGGTGATCAGGGTCAGGTTGTCTGGACTGAGATTTTTCGCGTAGCTTTGCAGCGCCGCTCCGCCATCCTTGCCCGGCTTGCCGGTGGGGATGCGCAGCTCGATCATTTTCTTGTCGCCGAACAGCGACAGCTCCTGGTTCGCGGCCAGCAGTTCTCCCCACTTGAAGCTGCGCTCCACCGTCAGCACGTCGCGCTCGGAGTACCCCTGCGCACGCGCCGCGCGGCGGATCTTGTCGGCCGCTTCCAGCGCCAGCAAGTGTTCGTCGCTGGTGATCACATACAGCTGCGCCAGCGGCTTGGCCACATGCCCATCGAGCGCGTCTATCCGCAATTGCATGGCGTCCCCGTTACTGCTGCGGCGCGACGGGCGTCACTGGCGTCACTGGCGCCACCGACATGGCCGGCAGCACCGGCTTGATGGCGGCCAGGCGGCGCATAATCTGCTGCACCAGGTCGTTGCGCATGTCGCGGTACAGCGCCGCCTCTTCCGTTTCCTTGGCCAGTACCTGCGATTCGTCGAAGGTAATCGGGCGCACCAGGCTGATGGTCGTCGGTGCCAGCAACTGGTTGCCGGCCTTGTCCACCACGCGGAAATTGATCGAGTAGCCGAGTTGGTACTCTTGCACGCGGCCGTTAGGGTTCAGCGACAAAATGGTCTTGGTACGATTCCTCTCCGGGTCGTTGAGCACTTCAAGGACGGCATCGGCGCCATCCTTGGTGTTCACCACCTCCGTGCTGCCAATGGCGCGGATATAGCGTTTCAGGCCGATCGCCAGCGGCGACGTGTCGGGCAAGCCGATGTACATCGTCGCGAACGGCAGCATGAAACTGCCGTTCGAGCCGCGCAAGTGAAAGCCGCAGGCCGACAGCAAAACAGTCAGGCCCAAAGCCAGCACGGCACGGCGGCCCAACAGCGATACTTGAGAGGAAGTCGTCATGATTACACCACGATGCTGATTAACTTGCCTGGCACGACGATGATCTTCTTCGGCGTGGTCTCGACGTACTTCTGCACACTTTCGCAGGCCAGCGCGGCCGCTTCGATACTGGCCTTGTCCGCATCCTTGGACACCGTGATCGAGCCGCGCAGCTTGCCGTTCACCTGGATCATCATCTCGATCTCGGACTGTTCCAATGCCTGCGGGTCGACCTGCGGCCAGGCGACGTTCAACAGGTCGCCGTGCACGCCGGCGTAGCCCAGTTCCTGCCACAGCACGTGGGTGATGTGCGGCGCGACGGGATTGAGCAGGCGCAGGAAGATGGAGAAGCCTTCGGCGATCAGCGCTTTCGACTGCGCGCTGTCATCGAGCTTGGCCGATTCCAGGGTGTTGAGCATCTTCATGCAGGCCGACACCACGGTGTTGTACTGGATGCGCTTCAAGTCGTAATCGGCTTGCTGCAGCAGCTTGTGCAATTCGCGGCGCAGGTTTTTCTGCGCGTCGCCCGTGGCAGGTGCGGCGCCGCCAGCCAGTGCGGCCTGGATCGTGGCCGACTGGGCGTAGCCGAAGTTCCACACGCGGCGCAGGAAGCGGTTCGCGCCTTCGACGCCGCTGCCCGACCATTCCAGCGTCTGTTCCGGCGGCGAGGCGAACATGGTGAACAGGCGGGCCGTGTCGGCGCCGTACTGCTCGATCTGCGCTTGCGGGTCGATGCCGTTGTTCTTCGACTTCGACATTTTTTCCGTGCCGCCGATTTCCACAGGCTGGCCGTCGGCCACCAGGACGGCGCTTTGCGGACGGCCCTTGTCATCGAGGGACAGGCGCACGTCGTCCGGGTTGAACCAGGTAGTCTTGCCCACCGCGTCCTTGCGGAAATACGTTTCGTTGAGCACCATGCCTTGCGTCAGCAGGTTGACGAACGGCTCGTCGAACTTGACCAGGCCGAAGTCGCGCATGATCTTGGTCCAGAAGCGCGCGTACAGCAAATGCATGACGGCGTGTTCGATGCCACCGATGTACTGGTCCATCGGCATCCAGTAGTCATTGCGCGCGTCGACCATGGCGTCATTGCTGCCTGGCGAGGTATAGCGCATGTAGTACCACGACGAATCGACGAAGGTATCCATGGTGTCCGTCTCGCGGCGCGCCGGCTTGCCGCACTGCGGGCAGTCGCACTTGAGGAAAGCTTCGTATTTGTTCAGCGGGTTGCCCGTGCCGTCCGGCACGCAGTCTTCCGGCAGCACCACCGGCAAGTCTTTTTCCGGCACCGGCACCACGCCGCAATCGGCGCAATGGATCATCGGGATCGGCGTGCCCCAGTAGCGCTGGCGCGAGATGCCCCAGTCGCGCAGGCGGAACGTGGTTTTCTTTTCGCCCAGGCCCAGCTCTGCCAGGTCGGCGGCCACCGCATCGACGGCGGAAGCGAAATGCAGGCCGTCGTATTTGCCGGAGGCGACGCAGACGCCATCCTTGCTGCCATACGATTCCTGCCACGCGTCCGTCGAAAATTCCTGGCCCTTGACTTCGATGACTTGCTTGATCGGCAGGTCGTATTTCTTGGCAAAGCCGAAATCGCGCTCGTCGTGCGCCGGCACGCCCATCACGGCGCCATCGCCGTAGGTGATCAGCACGTAGTTGCCGACCCAGACTTCCACCTGCGCGCCCGTCAGCGGATGGGTGACGAACAGGCCGGTCGGCATGCCCTTCTTCTCCATCGTTGCCATATCCGCTTCGATCACGGAACCGAGCTTGCATTCGGCGTTGAAAGCGGCCAGCGCAGGATTGCTTTGCGCGGCGTGGATGGCCAGCGGGTGCTCGGCGGCCACGGCGCAGAAGGTCACGCCCATGACGGTGTCCGGACGCGTGGTAAACACATACAGCTTGCCGTCGCCGATCAGGGCGCCATTCGCGTCCTTGATCTCATGCGGGAAGGCGAAGCGCACGCCCGTCGACTTGCCGATCCAGTTGGTCTGCATGGTGCGCACGCGCTCGGGCCAGCCCGGCAGCTTGTCATCCACATAGGCCAGCAATTCTTCCGCGTAATCGGTGATGCGCGCGTAGTACATGGGGATTTCGCGCTTTTCGATCAGCGCGCCCGAACGCCAGCCGCGGCCGTCGACGACTTGCTCGTTGGCCAGCACGGTCTGGTCGATCGGATCCCAGTTCACGGTACCGGTCTTCTTGTAGATGATGCCTTTTTCCAGCATCTTGAGGAACATCCACTGGTTCCATTTATAGTATTCGGGCTTGCAGGCGGTCATTTCGCGCGACCAGTCGATGGCCAGGCCCATCGATTCCATCTGCTGCTTCATGTGGGCGATGTTCGAGTACGTCCATTGCGCGGGCGGCACGTTGTTGGCCATGGCCGCGTTTTCCGCCGGCATGCCGAAGGCATCCCAGCCCATCGGCATGAGCACGTTGTAGCCATTCATGCGCAGGTAGCGGTACATCACGTCATTGATCGTATAGTTGCGCACGTGACCCATGTGCAGCTTGCCCGAAGGGTAAGGCAGCATCGAGCAGGCAAAATACTTGCCTTTTGGGAAACGCGGGTCGTGTTCGACGGCTTTATAGGCGTCGATCGCCTTCCAGTGCGATTGGGCGGCTTGTTCGACGTCGGCGGGACTATATTTATCTTGCATGATGTGCGGCCAATAGTGGATATGAACCGAGCATTATACTGGTTGTCGCCGCCCGATAGCGCGGCGCGCTGGCGGCCCGGTCTCGCATATTTTGGCCGGCGCGCAATTATGCCGTGTAATATGCTGTGTAATATATATGCAATCTTGCTCTTTGCATCAAGTCCGGCCATGATCGTCTACCAGGAATATCCGCCCATCCCCGCCCTGCGGCCCTGGCTGGACTGCGTCTGGACGTGCCGCGTGCAGACGGGCGCCACGCCCCTGACGCACCAAGTCTTGCCCGACAATTGCATCGACATCCTGTGCCAGGACCAGCAGGATGCCAGCTTTGCCGTCGGCATGATGACGGCACCGATCGCCGTCGTCAGCCAGGGCCTGGTGCAGACGGTGGCGGCCCGCTTCAAGCCGGGCGCGGCGGCCCGCTTCTTCCAGCTGCCCTTGTGCGAACTCAACGATGGCCGCACGGGATTGCAACAGCTGTGGGGCCGCGAACTGGCGGCGCGCCTGGGTGACGCCCTGTGGAGCGAGCCCTTGTCCAATGCGCAAAGAGTTTCCATTTTGCAAGAATATCTGCTACTGCGCCTGCGTACCGCGCCGCCACGGCGCCAGGCGGGTGCGGCCGAACATGCCATCGCGGCCATCGAGGCAGCATGCGGCCAGGTGCGCGTGGATGGCCTGGCGCGACAGCTGGGCGTGTCGCGCCAGCACCTGGCGCTGCAATTTCGCCAGCAAGTGGGCATCAGCCCGAAGCTGTTTGCCCGTATCTGCCGCTTTCGCGCCGCCAGCCAGGGTCTGACAAGCCTGGCGGGACAGCCGGACTGGGCGCAAGTCGCCTTGCAATTTGGCTATTTCGACCAGTCGCACCTGATCCACGATTTCCAGGATTTCGCCCGCAGCTCGCCCGAGGCGTGGCTTATGCACCGCCACCATTGAAACCTTCCATTTTTACAATCGCCACGCGCTCGCCGGTGGCATGATGGCGTTATTCTTCATTTACCAGGAGCAGAACATGATCAAGGGCTTGCGCACCGTCACCTATCCCGTCCCCGACCTGGACAAGGCCAAGGCCTGGTACAGCCAGGTATTCAATACCACGCCCTACTTCGACCAGCCGTTCTATGTCGGCTTCGCCATCGGCGGCTTCGAGCTGGGCTTGCTGCCAGACGGCCAGCCTGGCACGCAAGGCAGCGTGACGTACTGGGGTGTGGACGGCATCGAGCAGGAAGTCGAGCGCATCGTGGCACTGGGCGGCAGTCTGCACCACCCGATCACGGACGTGGGCGACGGCATCCGCACGGTGGAATTGCTCGACCCGTTCGGCAACCAGATCGGCCTGATCGACAATCCCCATTTCGATACCGGCAAGGTCGTTTAGGCGGCTTCACCCTGCAGCCATGCGCGCAATTGCTGCAGGGCCGTCTTTTCATGCGCCGTTTCAGGCGTGATCAGGTAATACGCCCGCTGGCCGCGCAGTGGGCGCTCGCATGCGATGCGCAATTCGCCACGCGCCAGCTCCGCTTCGACCAGCATGCGTGGCAGCAAGACCACGCCCTGCCCCTGCACGGCCGCCATGGCCAGCATGGAAAACAGTTCATAACGGGCGCCATAGTGCGCTCCATCGCGCCCCTCTCCCTCGACCTGCATGGCGTCAAACCACTGGCGCCAGGCGCCCGGGCGCGTACTTTGTTGCAGCAAGGTCAGTTCCAGCAAATCCTGCGGCTGCCAGGCGCTGCGCGCCGCCAGCAGGCGCGGACTGGCAACGGGCACGATTTCTTCATGCATGAGCAAGGTGGCGCGCGTCCCGGGCCAGCGCGCCAATTGCTCGGGCGTGCCCGCGTACAGGGCGCCGTCGTATTCCGTATCGGCAAACATGAACGGTTTTGTATAGGCATCAATATGCACGACGATATCCGGGTGCAGTTGCGCCAGCGAAGACAGCCGCGGCATCAGCCAGCGCGTGGCAAACGTGGGTACCGAAGCCAGCTGCAAGGCGCCGCCGCCGCCCTGGCGCGCCATGGTGTCGAGCGTGTCGCGCTCCAGGCCGTCGAGACGGGCCGCGATCTGCCGCGCATACGCGGCGCCGGCGCTGGTCAGCAACACGCCATGGCGCGTGCGCTGAAACAATTGCACGCCAAGAAAAGTTTCCAAGGATGAAATCTGCCGCGACACGGCGCTTTGCGTCAGCGACAGTTCGCGCGCCGCATGCGTGTAGCTCTGGTGCCGCGCAGCCGCCTCGAAGCAGTTCAGGGCTTGCAGCATGGGAATTTTGCGTGACATGGGGGTATCCGGCCGGTGAAAGGCCCCTAGTATGCCGCAAGATATGCGCAGCACGCATGTCTGGGTGCGAAAAAATCGTTTGCGCAAGGCTAGGCAAAAATCTACCATGAGTCATATTCAATCTTGCGCCGATCACCGGCGCTCACCTGCGAGGCCTGTGATGAGCAAAACCGTATTCGACTGGAATTCCCCCCTGCTGCTGGAAGAACAACTGACGGGCGACGAACGCGCCGTACTGGAAGCGGCCCGCGACTATTGCCAGGGCAGCCTGGTGCCCAGGGTCCTCGAATCGTTCCGCCATGGCCGCACGGATGCCGCCATCTTCCGCGAAATGGGAGAGCTGGGCTTGCTGGGCACGACCATTCCCGAAGAATACGGCGGGGCCGGCCTGAACTATGTTTGCTACGGCCTGGCCGCGCGCGAAGTCGAGCGCGTCGACTCCGGCTACCGCTCGATGATGAGCGTGCAATCGTCGCTGGTGATGGTGCCGATCAATGCCTTCGGCAACGAGGAAACCAAACAAAAATACCTGCCGAAACTGGCGACGGGCGAATTCATCGGCTGCTTCGGCCTGACGGAACCGAACCACGGTTCCGATCCCGGCAGCATGGTCACGCGCGCGCGCAAGGTACCGGGCGGCTATAGTCTCTCCGGCGCCAAGATGTGGATCACCAACAGCCCCATCGCCGACGTGTTCGTCGTCTGGGCCAAGGACGATGAAGGCGCGATCCGCGGCTTCGTGCTGGAAAAAGGCTGGAAAGGCCTGTCGGCGCCGGAAATCCACGGCAAGGTCGGCTTGCGCACCAGCATCACCGGTGAAATCGTCATGGATGAAGTGTTTTGCCCGGAAGAAAATGCCTTCCCCGACGTGCGCGGCCTGAAAGGCCCGTTCACCTGCCTGAACAGCGCCCGCTACGGCATCGCCTGGGGTGCGCTGGGCGCGGCCGAAGACTGCTACCTGAAGGCGCGCCAGTACACGATGGACCGCCAGCAATTCGGCCGCCCGTTGGCAGCGAACCAGCTGGTACAAAAGAAACTGGCCGACATGCTGACGGAAATCACCATGGGCTTGCAAGGCTGCCTGCGCCTGGGCCGCATGAAGGATGAAGGCTCGCCCGCCGTGGAAATCACCTCGATCATGAAGCGCAACAGCTGCGGCAAGGCGCTCGATATTGCCCGCGTGGCGCGCGACATGATGGGTGGCAACGGTATTTCCGACGAGTTCGGCGTCATCCGCCACCTGGTCAACCTGGAAGTGGTCAACACCTATGAAGGCACGCACGATGTGCACGCGCTGATCATCGGCCGCGCCATCACCGGCATCGCCGCGTTCAACTAATGGACGCCTTGGCTTCCACCCTGCGGCCCGCGCCGCTGACCGGATTGCGCGTGCTGGACCTGTCGCGCGTGCTGGCCGGCCCGTGGGCCGGGCAAATGCTGGCAGACCTGGGCGCCGACGTCGTCAAGGTTGAACAGCCGGGCCGCGGCGACGACACGCGCTCCTGGGGCCCGCCATACCTGAAAGATGCAGATGGCCGCGACACCGCCGAGGCCGCCTATTTCCAGTGCGCCAACCGCAACAAGCGTTCCTTGTGCATCGACCTGGCCGCGCCGGAAGGGCAAGCCCTGGTGCGCCAGCTGGCGGCCGAAGCGGACGTGCTGCTGGAAAATTTCAAGCTCGATGGTTTGAAGCAATACGGCCTCGATGCGGCCAGCTTGCTGGCACTCAACCCGCGCCTCGTCTACTGCTCCATCACGGGCTTTGGCCAGGATGGGCCGTACGCGGCGCGCGCCGGCTATGACTTCCTGATCCAGGGCATGGGCGGCTTGATGAGCATCACGGGCGTACCCGACGGCCAGCCGGGCGCGGGTCCGCAAAAAGTGGGCGTGGCACAGACGGACATCCTGACTGGCCTGTACGCCACGATCGCCGTGCAGGCGGCGCTGGCCGAACGCGAACGCTCGGGCCAGGGCCAGCATATCGACCTGGCCTTGCTCGACGTGCAAGTGGCCGCGCTGGGCAACCAGGCGGCCAATTACCTGTGCGGCGGCAAGGTGCCGCAGCGCATGGGCAATGCCCATCCGAACATCGTGCCTTACCAGGACTTCCCCACGGCCGACGGCGACATGATTTTGGCGATCGGCAACGATGGCCAATTTTCGCGCTTTTGCGCCGTCGCCGGCCACCCGGAATGGGCGCAGGACGAACGCTTCGCCACCAATCCGCAGCGCGTGGCACACCGGGCGATCTTGATCCCCCTGATGCGCCAGACCACGGTCATGCGCACGACGGCCGAGTGGATCAGCGCCTTCGAGGCGCAAGCCGTGCCGTGCGGTCCCGTCAACCGCATCGACCAGGTCTTTGCCGACCCGCAAGTGGTGGCGCGTGGCTTGAAAGTGGACATGCCGCATCCCACGGCGGGCACGGTGGCGCTGGTGGCCAATCCCGTGCGCCTGTCCCACTCGCCGGTGCAATACCGCTTGCCGCCGCCATTGCTGGGGCAGCATACGGACGAGGTGCTGCAGCAGTGGCTGGGCCTCGATGGCGGCCAGATCGACGGTTTGCGCGAACGCAAGGTCGTGTAAATGTTGGGTATGTCGGATTACGCGCTTGCGCGCTAATCCGACCTACTTCAATACCAGCTTCAACGCCGGCTTCTCGCCATAATCGTCATAGCGCTCATTGATGCCGGCGATACAGAACGTGATTTCTTCCAGCAAGTCCGGCACTTGCGCCTTCATTGCTTCCGCATCCTGCACAACAATGTCGAGCACTTCGTTCGGTTTCAAACGGAACTGCGTCATGTTTTCGTCATCGCGCAGATAGCTGAGGCAATCAACCCAGGCGTCCATGCTGTTGCCGTAGAACTCGGGGAAACCGAAGGCTTGCACGCATTGCGCGTGAAAGCTCGCTGCGTCGGTGATGTCTTTTCCATTCAGGATGGCAGTGGCCATGGTCTTCCTCAGTTCTTCAGCGACAGCACATCCTGCATGTCGAACAGGCCGGTCGGCTTGTCGGCCAGGAAACGCGCGGCGCGCAGGGCGCCATGGGCGTAGGTGACGCGGCTGCTCGACTTGTGGCTGATCTCGATGCGCTCGCCGATGCCCGCAAACAGCACCGTATGATCGCCGACGATATCGCCGCCGCGGATGGTGGCAAAGCCGATGGTCGACGGGTCGCGTTCGCCCGTCACGCCTTCGCGGCCGTACACGGCGCATTCCTTCAGGTCGCGGCCCAGGGCGCCGGCCACCACTTCACCCATTTGCAGGGCCGTGCCCGATGGCGCATCGACCTTGAAGCGGTGATGGGCTTCGATGATCTCGATATCGTAGCCTTCGGACAGGCTTTTCGCGGCCAGTTCCAGCAGCTTCATGGTGACGTTCACGCCCACGCTCATGTTCGGCGCGAACATGATGGCCGTCTTTTCAGCGGCGGCGGCAATGGCGGCCTTGCCCGCATCATCGAAACCCGTGGTGCCGATGATCATCTTGATGCCGTGCTCGGCGCAATACACCAGGTGCTGCAAAGTGCCTTCGGGACGCGTGAAGTCGATCAGGTAATCGGCGCCGGCCAGGCCGGTGGCCAGATCGGATGCGATCAGCACGCCGGCAGGCTTGCCGAGAAAGGCGGCAGCATCCTGGCCGACGGAAGGCGATCCAGCGCGGTCGAGGGCGCCGGCCAGCACGGCGTCGGGCGCATTGCTGACCGCTTCGATCAGGATATGGCCCATGCGGCCGCTGGCGCCAGCGATGGCAATTTTCAGTTCAGTCATTTTATTCTCTTACAGCAACTTATTTGGTGGGTTCGGCAGCAGGTGCAGGTGCAGGCTCGGCGGCAGGTGCAGGCGCAACTTCAGGCTTACTCACAGGAATGGCGGGCGCGGCATCGGCCGGCACCGGCACGGCGCTTGGCGCCACGGGAGACGGCACGGCGGCGGCAGGCACGTCGGCCTTGGCAACCTTGGCGAACGGCGACGGGCCGGCGATACGGTCGATGTATTCTTTCTCCGTCGGCAAGTTGCCGCCTTCGAAACGTTCAACCTTGCCATCCTTGCCGAAGTACACGACCACGCGGCTGCTGGTGGTTTCGCCACTGCCCCGGGCCAGGCGGAATGGATAATCCCAGCGGTCGGCATGGAAGATATCGGTCAGCAGCGAGGTGCCGAGGACGAAACGCACCTGGTCGCGCGTCATGCCCACTTTCAACTGGCCCAGCATCTCTTCGGAGACAAAGTTGCCTTGTTGAATGTCAGGACGATAGGGCGAGAAAAACCACATGAATTTTTGCAGCGGCGTAATGGTGGTCGTTTGTGCGCCCTGTTCGGGGACCAGTTCCTTGCCTTCTTTTTGAGCAGCTGCCGGCTTTTCGCCAAGGATGCCACGGCTGGCGCAGCCGGACATGGCCAGCGCGACACAGACCATGCCTGCCACGACTGGTGCTCGAAATGAAATACGGTGCCAGAGAGATGGCAATACAGCCGGTGTTACGCGCATAAATGACCTCAATTTGATGAACAAAACGCCAGGAGTGGCCGGCCTGCCAAAAAATGCATATTTTGGCACTCCCCGCTAAAACGCTATATGATAAAGCACCTGACCCACATACGAGCAACAAACATGAGTAACAATCCTAGTGATCTCAAGGCAAGCGGCCTGAAAGCCACCCTGCCACGGCTGAAGATACTCGATATCTTCCAGAGTAGCCCGGTACGCCACCTGACCGCGGAAGACGTCTACAAGATTCTGCTGGCCGACAATATGGATGTCGGCTTGGCAACTGTCTACCGCGTCCTGACGCAATTCGAACAGGCAGGCTTGCTCAACCGCAACCATTTTGAAACCGGCAAGGCGATTTTCGAGCTCAACGAAGGTTCCCACCACGACCACCTGGTGTGCCTCGACTGTGGCCGGGTCGAAGAATTCTTCGACGAAGACATCGAAGTGCGCCAGCAAAAGGTAGCCGAAGAGCGCGGCTTCAAGATCGCCGAACACGCCTTGGCCATCTACGGCAACTGCATCAAGACGGCTTGCCCGCACAAAACCGCCTGACCACAGCTGGCCGCTCCCACGGGGCGGCTGGCGCGCCAGGCATTACGATCAATGATGGCTGAGCGCGCTTGACAGCAACTTGGCCGTGATATCGACAATCGGGATGACGCGCTCGTAGGCCATGCGCGTCGGTCCGATCACTCCCAGCGTGCCCACGATCTTGCCGTTGACTTCATACGGCGCCGTCACCACGCTCATCTCATCCATCGGCACCAGGTTCGATTCGCCGCCGATGAATATCTGCACGCCCGTCGCCTTGCTCGATACGTCGAGCAGCTGCATCAAACCCGTTTTTTGCTCGAACATGTCGAACATCTGGCGCAGCGAATGCATATTCGATGACAGATCGCTCACGCTGAGCAAGTTGCGCTCGCCGGAAATCACCATGTCATCGCTATGGTCGGCCATCGCTTCGCTGCCCGCTTCCACGGCCGCCTGCATCAGGCTGCCCATATCGTCGCGCAACTGGCGCAATTCACCCTGCAGGCGCACGCGCACGGCATCGAATGACAGGCCGCCATAATTCTGGTTGATGTAATTGGCCGATTGCACCAGTTGCGCCGGCGTATAGTCGGCCTCCGTCAGCAATAAACGGTTCTGCACGTCGCCGCCGGGGGCGACGATGACGAGCAGGATGCGTTTTTCGGACAGGCGCAGGAATTCGATTTGCTGGAATACGGATTCGCGGCGCGGAGTGAGCACGACGCCGGCAAACTGCGACAGCGATGACAGCATCTGCGCCGCGTTGGCGATGGTTTTTTGCGGTTGCGGCGTCTGCAGGCGCATGCGCGACTCCACCAGATGCTCGTCCAGGTGCCGGACGGTCAGCAAGGTATCGACAAAGATGCGGTAGCCGCGCGGCGTGGGGATGCGTCCGGCCGAGGTGTGAGGGCTGGACACATAACCGAGTTCTTCCAGGTCGGCCATGATGTTGCGGATCGTGGCCGGCGACAGGTCCAGGCCGGAAATTTTCGACAAGGCGCGCGAACCGACCGGCAGGCCGTCGGCGATATATCGCTCGACCAGGGCTTTCAGCAGTGTTTGGGCACGTGTATCGAGTTGCATGGTGTTTTATTTAAGCAAGTATGTTGTTAAGCAAGCGGTAACGAAAGCGGCCGAACGTGCATCAACAGCGCCTATTATGCACGTTCGCCCGCCCCGCGGCGATCAATCTTCCAGTTGCCCCTGCAGCCACAGCAGCAATTCATCGAAGTTGGCGCAGATGGCGTCGGGCTGCACGCCGGCGGCCAGATGCGCGTCGCTGCCCTTGCGGTTCATCCACACGGCGCGCATACCCGCTCCTTGCGCTCCCGTGACGTCGAAATACAGGTCGTCGCCCACATACACGGCCTCATGCGGCGCCACGCCCAGCGCGGCGCAAGCGGCCAGGAAGATGCTCGCGTCAGGCTTGGCCACGCCGAAATCGCTGGCGGCGATGGAGACTTTAAAATGCTGTGCCAGGCCGATAATTTCAAGGTCCGCATTGCCATTCGAAATCGAGCCGACCAGCATGCGTTGGCCCATCCAGGCAAGGCCAGGCAAGACGTCGTCATACGGCTGGACGCGATGGCGCGCAGCCAGGAACTGCGCGATGGCGCCATCGACCAGGACAGGATCCTCGCCGGCCGCCTCGAAGGCGGCCAGCAAGCCGGCGCGGCGCAACTCGATCAGGTTGCCATGGAAATGCGGTTGTTCATGGAGCATGGCCAGGCGGTGCTGGCGCAGCACCTCGATGGAAAACTGCTGCGCCACCTTGGGCGCATGCGTGGCCAGCCAGTCGTGCAGCAGGGTTTCCGCGGCGGCAATCACGGGCGCGATGGGCCACAAGGTATCGTCGAGGTCGAACAGGATGGCCTTGGGCGGCACGGCAGGTTTTACAGGGGCAAGGGACATGGGATTCACGGTGGATGCCACGCCACAGTGCGCAGCCTGCCTCTATTGTCGCATTGATCGCCGCCGCCGGCATGGCTGCGCCTCCATGAAATGGGGCCGGGCCAGCGCTTCCCGGCGAAAAATTGTTACAGGGTGATACAAGGCAAGATCATTCAGCTTGCCAGATAGACTAAAATAGGCGCCATTCCAATGCGGCGCCAGCGTCCGCGTTGCGCTACCCAACCTAATTCGTTTTGGAGAATGTATGAAAAATTTGTACCTGCGCTCGATGCTGGCGGCGGCTTGCGCCGTCACACTGGCAGCCTGCGGTGGCAGCGGCGGCAACCTGTATCTGCAAGGCCAAGTCGTCGGCCTGGCCAAAGATGGCCTGATTCTCCTGAATGACGGGGAAAGCTTGCCGATTCCTGCGGGCCAGGCCAGCTTTGTTTTCACCAAGCTGGTCAAGAACGATGACCGCTACAATATCACTATCGCACAACAGCCCAAGGGTGCCGTTTGCACCATTATCAATGGCGTCGGCAAGGCATCGAGCTACTCCGTGACCACGGCCCAGGTGAACTGCCAGACCAACGCCTACCCGCTGAGCGGCACGGTCACGGGCCTGACCGCGGATGGTTTGCGCCTGGTGATGGGACCCAACGGCACCACCCTGCTGGCTGGCGCCACCACCTACGAATTCAAAAGCGTTGATGACGGCGCCTCGTACGGCATTTCCATACTGGCTCAGCCAACGGGCCTGACGTGCCGCTTCCAGGGTTCCAGCAGTGCCGATGGCAGCGATACGGTCGGCAAGATGGGATCTGCCGCCACGACCGCAGCCACACTTGACTGCAAGCCGCAGTAATCCTTGCGATCCGTCACCTATTTTTGGAGAAATACATGAAGTTATCCTGCTTGCGCCCTATCGCCGCACTGCTGCTGACCTTGGGACTGGCCGCTTGCGGCGGCAAGGCCTCGTATGATGTCAGCGGCACGATCTCAGGCTTGAACAATGAAGGACTGATCCTGGTCAATAGCGGCGACTCCCTGCCGATTCCTGCGGGGAAAACAGCGTTTACCTTTGCCAAGCGCATCGACTATGGTACCGACTACAACATCACCATCCAGCAGCAACCGGCGCACATGACTTGCAGCATCAGCGGTGGCTCCGGTTCGGCTGGTCATTACCTCACTATCAGCGCCGCTGTTGCTTGCGCGCAAAACAGATATACAGTGGGTGGCACGATTTCCGGCCTGACGGTGGACGGTCTGGTGCTGATTAACGGTAGTACCACAACAACAGTGGTCAAGGACGCCACGACCTTTACCATGGCCGGCTCCGTCGCCTATGGCGATACCTATGGCGTCAGCGTCTCCGTGCAGCCGAAGGGTCTGCTGTGCGTTGTACAGCCGGGCACAGGCGGCGGCACCATGGGCGAAGCGAATGTGACATCGGTAAAAGTCGCCTGCAATCCGGCCTAAGTTGCGGTAACGGTAGCCGCCAGGCGGCTACCGGGAAGAGATATCATGAAAATCTATATTTGATATTCAAAATATAAATTGGAGTTATATGTGGCGATGCAGCATAATGCATCTGTCTCCTCCAACTCTTCCAAGAATTGGATTTAGCCCGCTTTTACCAGCGGGCTTTTTTTTGTCCAAAATTCCTCAGGCAGGCATGTTCAAGCCCGGCTGCAGCATTTGCACGATGCTGGAGAAATCCTGCTGCGCATAACCGGCTTGCGCATGCATCTGATACAGCTGGCGCACCAGACCGCCCAGGGGCGTGGGCGCATTCGCCGACAAGGCCGACTGCTGCGCCAGGCCCAGGTCTTTCAGCATCAGCGCCGTGCCGAAGCCGCCCGTGTAATTGCGCGAAGCGGGCGTGCCGTCCATGACTCCCGGCCACGGGTTGTACACTTCCAGGGTCCAGTTGCGACCCGAACTCTTGGCCATGATGTCGGACAACACTTTCGGATCCAGGCCATGCGCCACGCCCAGGTTCAGTGCCTCGGCCGTACCGGCCATCAAAATACCCAGCAGCATGTTGTTGCAAATCTTCGCCACCTGGCCCGCACCCGCCTCGCCCGCATGGAAGATATTCTTGCCCATCTTTTCCAGCAAAGGCCGCGCCTGCTGCAAGGCCGCTTCGCTGCCACCGACGATGAAGGTCAGGGTACCGGCCGCCGCGCCCGCCGTGCCGCCCGAGACGGGCGCATCGATCATGGCAAAGCCCCGTTCGCTGGCCGCCTGCGCCACCTGGCGCGCCACATCGGCGGCGATGGTGCTGCAATCGATGAACAAGGCGCCCGGCTTGGCCGAGTCCAGCACGCCACCGGCCGCCAGGTACAGCTCCTGCACGTGCTTGTTGGCTGGCAGCATGGTAATGACGGCGTCGGCCGTCTGCACGGCCGCGCTGGCGGACGCCGCCGCCGTGGCGCCCGCCTCGACCAGCGAAGCCACTGCCGCTGGCGCCAGGTCGAACACGGACACGTGGAAGCCGGCGGCCACCAGATTGCGGGCCATCGGCGCGCCCATGTTGCCCAGGCCGATAAAAGCGATATGTTGCATGGTGAAAGTCTCCAGTTATTCTTTTATTTAATGTAGATCCGCCAATGGATGCTGTGTCCACGGCGCCGCAAAATACTCGTCCAGATGCGCTGCGCTGATGTCGGCCAGGCTTGCCGGCTGCCACTGCGGCGCGTTGTCCTTGTCGATCAGCAAGGCGCGCACGCCTTCGCGGAAATCGGCATGGGCGCAGCATTGCACGGCAACGATCAATTCCAGCTGGAACACCTGCGCCAGGCTCAGATGCCGCGTGCGTTCGCGCATGGCCCACACCAAAGCGGCCGAAGTGGGCGCGCCCTTGTCCAGCGAGTGGGCCGCCTTTTGCAGCCACGCCGAATCGCCGTCATACGCGGCAATGGCGGCCACCACTTCAGGCAAGGTGGGCGCTTGCGTCAGCGCGGCGATGGCGTCGAAGTTGGCGCGCACTTCCGAGACGGGCAACACCGTCGTTGGCGCCGAAAAGCCGCGCAGCAAGCGGTCCAGCTGTTCGCTGTTCTCCTGCGGGCTGGCTTGCCATTGCGCCAGTGCCAGCGCGTCGAGCACCATGGCCCGCTCTTCCTGGCGCAGGAAATAGTCGCCGAGACCCGCAAACAGGGCATCGGCCGCGTTCAATGGCGCGCCCGTCAAGCCCAGGAACAGGCCGCTGCGTCCCGGCATGCGGCCCAGGAACCAGCTGCCGCCCACGTCGGGAAACAGGCCAATGGTGATTTCCGGCATGGCGATGCGCGTGCTTTCCGTCACCACGCGGTGGCTGGCGCCGGCCATCAGGCCCAGGCCGCCCCCCATGACGATGCCGCCGCCCCACACCATCAGCGGCTTTGCATAGGTATGGATGCGGTGGTCGAGCCGGTATTCCTCGGCAAAGAAGGCCAGCGCCTGCGGGTTAGGCACGACGCCCGGCTGCTCGACGATGGCCGTGCGCAGGCTGCGCACGTCGCCGCCCGCGCAGAAAGCCTTGTCGGTCGACGATTGCAGCACCACGCAGGCAATGGCAGCGTCGCTGGCCCAGCGCACGAGAGCGCCATCGATGGCGCGGATCATGTCCAGGTTCAATGCATGCAAGGACTTTGGCGCATCGAGGGTGATGACGCCCAGCTTCATGCCGCCGGGACAGTCGCGTTCCTCGATTTTCACAGTTTCAATCAGGGTACTTTCAGCCATTCTTCCACTCCGCCGGACGTTTTTCCAGGAACGCTTGCACGCCTTCTTTCTGGTCTTGCGTATCGAACAGGCCCAGGAACAGGGTGCGTTCATCGGGCAGGGAGTTGACCAGCGGATGGCTGCGCGCGCCCTGGATCAGGGTCTTGCACGCCGTCACGCTGCTGGGGCTTTGACGGGCCACCTTGGCGGCCAGGGCCAGCGCTGTGGCGGCAGCCTTGCCGGTTGGCACGACTTCCTCGACCAGGCCGATAGCCAGCGCCTTGGCCGCATCGACCCGTTCGCCACATAAAATCATGCGCTTGGCCCAGCCTTCGCCTACCAGCCACGGCAAGTGCTGCGTGCCGCCCGCGCACGGCAGCAAGCCGACGGACGCTTCCGGCAAAGCCATCTGCGCATGTTCTTCAGCAATACGGATGTCGCAGGCCAGCGCACATTCGAGTCCGCCGCCCATGGCATAGCCATTGATGGCGGCAATGCTGACGCCGCGAAACGCGGACAACGCCTCAAAAGCTTCGCCAAACGCGGCGGCCATGGCGAACGCCTTGTCCTTGTTGCCATCGGCAAACACCTTCAGATCGGCACCGGCAGAGAAGAACTTGGCGCCGCCGCCCGTGATCACGAGAGCGTACACGTCCGGGTCGGCATTCAGGTCGGCCACCAGTTGCGTCATCGCGTTCAGGCTGGCCTGGGTCCACGTATGGGCGGGCGGGTTGTCGAGCGTCACCAGGGCCGTATGGCCATGGCGTTCCAGCAGCAAATTTGTATACACTTTGGTCATCGCAGATTCTCCGTGGCGCCGTCTTTCAAAATCGCTCGCGCGACGATCAGGCGCATGATTTCATTCGTCCCTTCCAGGATCTGGTGCACCCGCGTATCGCGCACATGGCGCTCGAGCGGGTACTCGCGGATGTAGCCATAGCCGCCATGCAATTGCAGCGCATCGTTGGCAACATTAAAACCCACATCCGTGGCGAAACGTTTTGCCATGGCGCAATATGCCGTGGCGTCGGGACTTTCCTGGTCCAGTTTCCACGCCGCCAGACGCACCATCTGGCGCGCCGCCACCAGTTCCGTCAGCATGTCGGCCAGCTTGAATTGCAAGGCCTGGAATTGCGCCAGCTCGCGGCCGAACTGCGTGCGCTCCTTCATGTACGCCTGCGCCCGCGTGAGGGCCGCCTGCGCCGTGCCCACCGAGCACACGGCGATATTGATGCGCCCGCCATCGATGCCCTTCATGGCAATGGCAAAGCCTTCGCCTTCCGCGCCCAGCAAGTTCGCTGCTGGCACTTTCACCTGGTCAAAGCTGATGATGCGCGTGGGCTGGCTGTTCCAGCCCATCTTTTCTTCCTTCTTGCCATACACGATGCCGGGCAGATTGGCCGGCACGGCAAAGGCGGAAATACCGGCCGCGCCCTCGCCGCCGGTTCTCGCCATGACGATCAGCATGTCCGTCTGGCCCGCACCCGAGATAAACGCTTTCGTGCCGTCGAGAACATAAAAATCGCCCTCCTCGTCGTTCACCCTGCGAGCCTTGGTGCGCAGGGAGGCCGCGTCGGAGCCCGACTGCGGTTCCGTCAGGCAATAGCTGGCCAGTTTCTGGCCGGCGGCCAGGGCCGGCACCCATTCGTCGCACAGGGCTTCCTGTCCCCAGCGCGACAGCATCCAGGTAGCCATGTTGTGGATGGTGATATAGGCCGTGGTCGAGGTGCAGCCACCGGCCAGCTCTTCAAACACGATGGCCGCATCCTGGCGGGAGAGGCCAAGGCCGCCCCAGCGCTGCGGCGTGTACAGGCCGCAAAAGCCCATCTCGCCCGCCTTGGCGATGGTTTCCACGGGAAAAATCGATTCCGCGTCCCAATGGGCCGCGTGCGGCGCCAGTTCGCCTTCGGCAAACGCGCGCGCCGCCTGCTGGAACTCGCGCTGCTCGTCGCTCAGTTCAAAGTCCATGCCAGCTCCTTATTTCAGGCTGATGGTGGTATTGACCTTGCCCACCGAGGCCGCGTCCGTGAACCAGCGCTGGGTGATCGTTTGCGTCTGCGTGTAGAACAGCACCACCTGCTTGCCGAACGGGCCCAAATCGCCCAGTTTCGAGCCGCGCGAACCCGTAAAGCTGAACAGGGGAACGGGCACGGGGATGGGCACGTTGATGCCAACTTGCCCCACGTCGATTTCTTCCTGGAAGTAGCGCGCGGCCGCGCCGCTTTGCGTAAACAGCGCCGTGCCGTTGCCGTTCGGATTTGCGTTTACCAGGGCAATCGCTTCATCGAGCGTGTCGACTTCGACGACGATCAATACGGGGCCAAAGATTTCCTGGTCATACACGACCATGCCCGGTTTCACGCCGGACAGAATCGTCGGACCGACGAAGTTACCGTTCGGATAGCCATCGACCTTGACGTCGCGGCCATCGAGGGTCAGCACGGCGCCCTGTTCGATACCCTTGGCGACCAGGCTGAAGACGCGCTCTTTCGCCGCGCACGAGATGACGGGGCCCAGGTCCGGATTGTCCTTGCCTGCACCGACCGTCAGGGTTTGCGCCTTGGCCGACAATTCCGGCAGCCATTCACGCGCTTCGCCCACCAGCACGGCCACCGATGCCGCCATGCAGCGCTGGCCGGCGGCGCCGAAACCCGCACCCAGCAGCTGGTTCAGGGTCTGTTCTTTATTTGCATCCGGCAAGACGACGGCGTGGTTCTTGGCGCCCATCATGCATTGCGCGCGCTTGCCGTTCAGGCTGGCGCGCTGGTACACATGCGTGCCCACCTTGCTGGAACCGACGAAGGAAATCGCCTTGATGTCCGGGTGGTCGCACAGGGCGTTGACCACGTCTTCGCCGCCGTGAATGACGTTCAGCACGCCAGCCGGAATACCCGCCTGCAAGGCCAGGCGCACGAGCTTTTCCGTCACGAGCGGATCTTGCTCCGATGGTTTCAGCACGAAGGTATTGCCGCAGGCAATCGCCATCGGGAACATCCACAGCGGGATCATGGCGGGGAAATTGAACGGGGTAATGCCGGCGCACACGCCCAGCGGCTGCATCACGCTGTAGGTATCGACGCCGCCGGCCACGTTTTGCGCGTATTCGCCCATTTGCAGGGTGCCGATATTGGCCGCATGTTCCACCACTTCCAGGCCGCGGAAGACGTCGCCTTCCGCATCGAGCAGGGTCTTGCCCTGTTCCATCGTCAAGGTGGCGGCCAGGTCGGCCATGTTTTCGCGGATCAGCTGCTGCAGTTTCAGAAAGATGCGCGCACGCGCGCCGATCGGCGTCTTGCGCCAGGTTTTGAAGGCCCGCTGGGCCGAGGCGATGGCAGCGTTGACTTCCTCCGGCGTGGCGAACGGTACCTTGGCCAGTACTTCCTGCGTGGCCGGGTTGACGACGTCGCGCCAGACGGTGGTTTGGGATTCAACCCACTCGCCGTTGATCAAGAGGGGAACAGTTGGAATAGCGTTTTGCGTGGTCACTCGAAGTCTCCTGGTGTGGGTATAGGTCTGTTTGCATTATTCGCACAATAGCCGCCACAAACAAGGCGTGAAAATGCGAGATAATGCAAAGCTGAATCTGTTAATCTGCAAATGTTGTAAATTTGCAGATTCCACAAACCGGGGAAGAGGAAACGCGATGGCAAAGGTTTTCATGGGCGTGCGCCTGCAGCGGCTGCGCGAGGAACGGCGCATGACGCAGGTGGCGCTGGCCAAGTCCCTGGGCATTTCACCCAGCTACCTGAACCAGATGGAACGCAACCAGCGTCCGCTGACGGTGCCGATTTTATTGCGCATCGGCACCGTGCTGGGCGTCGATCCGCAAATCTTTTCCGAACACGACAGCGCCAGCCTGGTGGCCGACGTGCGCGACGTGTTCGGCGAATTGCCCGATGCGCCGCCCACGTCGATGGCGGAACTCAAGATGCTGGTGGAGAACATGCCGGAGCTGGCGCGCTCGATTTTGCTCTTGCAGCGGCGCTACCGGGTCATGGCGGAACGGGCCGATACCCTGGCTGCGCGTCTCGACGACGGCAGCCGCGGCGCCAGTTCGGCGGCCCCTTCCACGGACGAGGAAGTGCGCGAATACCTGAACCGGCGGCAGAACTACATCGATGAACTGGACCGGGCGGCGGAGCTGGTGGCCGGGGAATTCGATCCCGCCCTGCGCACGCTCGATGCGCTGCAAGGCCGCTTGCTGGAGCGCCACGGCGTCAAGGTGCAACTGTCCGATGGCGACGCGGGCATGGTGCGCAAGCACCGCTACGACGCCCAGCAACAGATATTGTGGCTACCCGACACCCTGACGGGCGGACAGCGCGCCTTCCAGATGGCGGCGCAAATCAGCTTGCTCGAGCACAGCGAGCTGATCGATGCCCTGGTGCTGGCGGCAGGATTCTCCGGTGCGGCCGCGCAAACGAGCGCGCGCCTGGCGTTCTCGAACTATTTCGCCGGCGCCCTGTTGATGCCCTACCAGCGCTTCTTGCAGGCGGCGGAAGCGCGCGCCTACGATATCGAGCGTCTGGCGCACCAGTTCGGCGTGGGCTTCGAAGCCGTGTGCCACCGCCTGAGCACCATGCAGCGCCCCGATGCGGCGGGACTGCCGTTCTTCTTCGTGCGCGTCGACCGCGCCGGCAATGTCTCGAAGCGCCAGTCGGCCACGGACTTCCATTTTTCCAGGGTGGGCGGCACGTGTCCGCTATGGATCGTGTACGACGCCTTCAGCCATCCGGGGCAAGTGCTGACGCAGGTGGCCAGCATGCCGGACGGCTGCACATACCTATGGATAGCACGCCAGGTCAGCACGGCGTCGCCGGGCTTCCGGGCACCGGGCAAGACCTTTGCCGTGGCGCTGGGCTGCGACATCTCGCAGGCGCACCGATTGATCTATTCGAAGGGACTCGATTTGCACGACCCGACCAGCGCCACGCCCATCGGCACGGGCTGCAAGGTGTGCGAGCGGCAGGCGTGTCCGCAGCGGGCGTTTCCCTCGCTGCTGGCGCCACCGCCCGCCTCGGCTTAAGAAGCGTCGACGACGCGCATGCGCAGCGCGTCGAATTCGCGCGTGAATTCCGCGCGCCAGTCGCGCCGCGTGGATTCATCGATCCAGGCCGCGTCGAGGCCATTCAACATGAAGCCGCGCATGTCGTCCAGGCCGAAGCCGAATTCGCGCATCATCATCCAGGCGCCCGTCGGCGTCACGTGGTGCAGGGTCGGGTCGTCCGTGTTTGGGTGCAGTTTCAAGCCCAGCTTGGCCATGGCGCGGATCGGGTGGTCCAATGCCCAGCGCTCGGGCGCCAGGGTGCGCAGGTAATACGAATTGGTCGGCACCACGGTAAACACGAGGCCCCGTTCCACGCAGCGCTGCGCCAGTTCCGGATTGTCGACAATCGTGTAGCCATGGTCGACCCGGTCCACCTGTAATTCGTCGATGGCCGTCGCCACGTTCATCCACGGCATGCCGAATTCGCCCGCGTGCGCCGTGCACTTGAAGCCGGCCTCGCGCGCGGCGCGGTAGGCTTCGATGAAGAGCTCGGGCGGGCGGTCGTTTTCGCGGTAGTCGATGCCGATGCCGATGACTTCCGGCGCGCGGTGCGCCTTCATCCATTCCACCATCTGCACGGCTTCCGCGGGAGCGGCTTCGCGGTCAATGCTGGGAATCAAACGGCCGATCACGCCGAAATCGCGCTGCGCATCGCGGATGGCGGCCACGATGGCGTCTTGCGCCGCGTCATAGCGGATGCCCGACACGCGCACGGTGCCGGTGGGGTTCCAGAAGAACTCCGCATAGCGCACGCCATGGCCATGCACGTCTTCCAGGTATTCGTAGGCGAGGCAATACAGGTCGGTCGGCGAGACGATCAGGTGCGCGTCGAGCGCGCGCAGCACGCGCAGCACGCCGACGGGCTTGTCGCCGCGCGTATAGAACGCGTCGATGTCCTCGGGGGTGACGACATTGCCCGTCTTGGCGGCCAGCGCGCGGAAAGTAGCCTGGCGCACCGTGCCAAACAGGTGGCAATGCAGCTCCACTTTCGGCATGGCGCGTAAAAACTGTTCAATGCTCAGGGGGGAATTAGACATGAAACTCGTTTCGTAATGAAGTGGATCAGGCGAGAATGCCGGCCAGGCGCTGCATCAGCAGTTCAATGGCGGCCGGACCATCGGCCAGCATCGCCACCTGCGTGTTGATGGGCGCGCGGCGCGGCACGCGGAACTCGCACACCGTCATGCCGCGCGTCAGTTCGCCCGTCAATTCGATGGCCACGTGGGCGCTCTGGAACTGGAACAGCTGCGGCGCTTCCAGGTACAGGGCCACCACCGGGTCGTACATCGGCATGGGCACGGAACCGTCGGCGCTGCGGATACGCACATACGCTTCCAGGTAGCCGGCCAGCCGCTGCGCGCGCGGCGTGCCGATGGCGCGCAGCTGCGCCACCTCCAGTTTAGTGACCAGCAGCTGGCGGCACAGGTTCAAGCCGAACATGCGCAGCGGGATGCCGGCCTGGAAGACCTGGGCGGCCGCTTCCGGGTCCGCATAGATATTGAATTCCGCCGCCGCCGTGTGGTTGCCCTGGTCGGTCGAGCCGCCCATCAGGATGATTTCAACGATTTTTTCCGCGATGTCGGGCGCGCGGCTCAAGGCCGTGGCCAGGTTGGTCATCGGCGCGATCGCCATGATGGTGATCTGGCCGGGATGGGCGCGCACGGCGGCGATCAGGGCGTCGACGGCGTGGCCGGCAGCGTCACTGGCCGCGCCGGGCGGCAGGATCTCGCCAGTGGTGGGCATGCCGCTGTCGCCGAGGATGCGCTGCGCCGTTTCGATGACGCCGGCCAGCGGCTCTTCGCAGCCGCGGTAGATGGGCACCGTCAAGCCATCATGGGCCTTGATGCGCAAGGCGTTGTCGTAAGTGATGTCGACGGGCGCATTGCCCGCCACCACGCTTACGCCCAGCCACTCAATACCGGGATTGCTGCCCAGGAGCAGCATCGTCAACCAGTCGTCGAAACCGGGATCGGTATCGAGCCAGATCTTTTTCAAGGCTTGGGTCATGATGGTTTCCATTCAGAAATCAGGCGCCCAGCCACAGGGCGCTGTCGGACGGCAGCACGAAGGACACGGCCGTGCCCTCGCGCCAGGCGGCGCCGCCGGCCGCGCAAATGCCCTTGACCTGGCCCAGCGGCGTTTGCAGCAGGTATTCGACGGTGTCGCCCAGGAAGCCCCGTGCCAGCACGGTACCCGGGTATTGACCGGCCGCGTCGTCGGCCGCGCACACGCGCACCTTATCCGGACGCCAGCCCAGCACCGTGGTACCGGCAGCAACGGGAGACGTGTACGGCAGGCTGGCGCCCGCATGGTGCAGCGCGCCGTCGCGGTAGTCGAACAGGTTCTCGAAGCCCATGAAGTTGGCAACGAAGCGTGTCGACGGCGTATTGAAGACGGCTTCCGGCGCGGCCAGCTGCTCGATGCGTCCGCCGTTCATGACGACGATGCGGTCGGACAGGGCCAGCGCTTCTTCCTGGTCATGCGTCACGTACAGCATGGTGATGCCCAGTTCGCGCTGGATGCGGCGCAACTCGGCGCGCATCTGCACGCGCAGCTTGGCGTCCAGGTTCGACAGCGGTTCGTCCAGCAGCAGCAGGGCCGGTTCGACGACGATGGCGCGCGCCAGCGCCACGCGCTGCTGCTGGCCACCGGACATCTGCGCCGGCAAGCGCGTTTCAAATCCCGTCAGGCCGACGGCGGCGATCACGGCTTCCACCTTCGTTTTCAGCAGGGCCGGCGCGACCTTGCGCAGGCGCAAACCGAAAGCGATATTGTCATACACGTTCAGGTGCGGAAACAGCGCATACGACTGGAAGACCATGCCGATATTGCGCTTGTTCGGCGCCAGCTTGCCGATTTCGCGGCCGTCGAGCACGATGCGGCCCGACTGCAGCGGCATCAGGCCGGCGATGGCGCGCATGGTGGTGGTCTTGCCGCAGCCGCTGGGGCCCAGCAGGGAAATCAGTTCGCCCTGCTCGACGTGCAAGTCCAGGTCTTTCACGGATGTCGTGTTCTTGGCGTAGCCGAGGTTCAGCTTGTGCAGTTCCAGATAACTCATGGTGTGTTGCCTCTTACATGTATTTAGAAATGCCCAGCACCTTCTCGGTCACCATCACGAAGGCCATGGTGAACAAGACCAGCAAGGTCGACAGGGCAGCGATCGACGGATCGAAACTGTTTTCCATATGGCCCAGCATCTCGATCGGCAAGGTGCTGATGCCAGGGCCCGTCAGGAACAGCGAGACGGGCACCTGGTTGAACGAAGTGACGAAGGCGAGGAAGAAGGCGGCGATCACGGCGTTGCGGATATTCGGCAGCACGATCATGAAGAACGCCCGCAGGCGCGATGCGCCCAGCGTAATGGCCGCATCCTCGATATCCACGCGCAAATTCACCAGGCTGGCGTACACCACGCGCACCGAATACGGAATCAGCAGCGCGATATGGCCAATCAGCAGGCCCACATACACGGGCGCGTTGATCGTCAGCACCAGGTGGTGCAGCAAGCCCAGGCCGACGAGGATGGCGGGAATGATCAGCGGCGACGTCAGTATCTGACGGATGGCGCCGATTCCCGGCGGCGGCATGCGCGAAAACGCATACGCGACGGGTATGCCCAGCAGCAGCGCGATGACGGTGGCGATCAGGCCGATTTCCAGGCTGGTCTGGAAGGCGCGGCGGAACTCGGGCGCCGACCACACTTCGATGATCCAGCGCAGCGAGTACGACTCGGGCGGGAACGCCAGCGTCTCGCCGCCGCTAAAGCCGGCCAGTACGACGATGGCGAATGGCCCCAGCAGGAACAGGAATACCAGCCATAAAACGGCACGTGAAAACAGGCTTTCTTTCATACGGAACTCCGGCTCGAGGAAATACGTTTAAGGCCGGCATTCACCAGCAAAGTCATGCAGACGAGAATGACGGCGATGACATTCGCCGCGCCGAAGTCGCTCTCCACGCTGACCTTCTGGTACAGCAGGGTTTCCAGCATCAGCACCTTGGTGCCGCCCAGCAGTGCTGGTGTCACATAGGCCGTCACGCAGCCCGTAAACACCAGGGTGCCGCCGACGACCAGGCCTTCCTGCGTCAGCGGCAGGGTGACCTTGCAAAACACTTGCCATGGATTGGCACCCAGGGTGGCGGCAGCCGGTTCCACGTCGCGCGGCAGGTTTTCCAGCGCGCCCGCCAGCGACATCAGCATCAGTGGCAGCAGCAGTTGCAGCAGGCCGACAAACACGGCGAATTCGCTGAACAGCAAACGCAGCGGCTCTTCCGTCAAGCCCATGTTGACGAGTGCCGCGTTGACGGCGCCGTTACGGCCCAGCAATACGATCCAGGCATAGGTACGCGCGATCGGCGAGACCATCAGCGGCAGGATCATCATGCCCACCACCAGCCCGCGCCACTTCGGCGACACGCGTGCCACGGCTTGCGCGGCCGGGTAGCCGAGGATGATCGACGCCAGCGTCACCAGCGCGGCAATGCGCAGGGTGCGCCAGAAGATGGTGCGGTTGAATTCCTGCGAGAAGAATTCGATGAAGCGGTCGAAGCCCCACTGCATGCCGTCACCGACACGGAAGGCGTCGACCAGCAAGGCCAGCACGGGCAGCAGGAAGCAGACAACGATAAAGATCAGCGCCGGCAGGACCAGCAGCAGTCCCAGGCGCTTTTTTGGATCAGCAAACATGGTGTTTTCTCCTCGTCACCACTATTTGCTCATGGCCTTGTTCCACTGCGTCATCCAGTTCGTGCGCTGCTTGAGGATGGTTTCCGGCTTGACGAATTTCAGCGAATTGATCTGGTCGGCGCCATAGGTATTGAATTGCGCGGCCGCCACCGACAGGCGCACGTCCTTGTTGACGGGCGAGTCGACCAGGTTGGTGGCCAGCTGCGTCTGCACTTCCTTGGACAGCCAGAAATCCATCAGCTGGTACGCCAGGTCCGCATTCTTCGAACCGGCGACGATGCCCATCACGTTCATGCCGGCAGCCTGGCCTTCGGCCGGGATGCTCCATTTCAGGGGCAGGCCCGTCTTGAGCATTTGCGACCAGGTAAAGCGCGCCACGGGCGCGGCCCAGATTTCATCCTGGGCGAACAGGGCCGCCAGCTGCGCGCTGTTTTTCGAGAACGTGACGACGTTGCCCTTCATGCCGACGATCTTGGCAAAGCCGGTGGCGTAGTCGTCCGTCTTGCCGCCCCAGGCCGCATCGGCCATGCGCAGCATCAGGGGGCCCTGCGTGGTACTCACGTCGGGGAAGGCCACGCGGCCCTTCAGTTCAGGGCGCCACAGGTCCTTCCAGGACGTCAGCGGGGCGATCTTGTCGCTGCGGTACACCAGGCCGACCGAGTACAGCGTGTAGCCGACGGCGAAATTGCCGCCGATCGGGTTCTTCGCCACGTCGTACAGGGCTTTGTAATTGCTCAGCTTGGAGTAATCCATGGGCTGGATGACGCCCTTTTGCGCCGCTTCCAGCATGCCGGAATCGGACAGCAGCACCAGGTCGATCACCGGGTTCTTGCTGTGCACTACCAGCTTGGCGATACGGTCCGCGTTATTCCCCGTTTCCACCTTGATATCGCAACCGCATTTGGCCTTGAACGGCTCGTACACATACTTCATGAACAAGGGCTGGGCAATCGGATAGGCCGAAATGACCAGCTCGCGTTTTTCCGCGTGGGCGGCGTTAGCCAGCAAGCCTAGGCTCAACGCCAACATGAGGTGCTTTTTCAAGATGCTTCCTTTCAGGGGACGGCGCTGGGGGACAGCGCCTGTAAAGATGAATCAGACTCAGAAATAATGTCGCATGCCAACGATCAGCACGCTTTGCGTCTTGCCGCCCGAGGCGCCGAAACCGAACACGCGGGCGAACGTCGCGTCGCCGGCCGCTTTCTGGTAGCTCCAGGTGATGGCGACATCGGTGCGCTTGGACAGGAAGTAATCGGCTTGGAAGTTGACCTGATGCCATTTCGGCGTCTTGTTGATCACGTCATATTTACCGGTGGTAAAGAAATACGACGCGCCCAGGTTCAGCGCTTCCGTCAGCTTGTGGTTCACGTTCAAGTCCACGTTTTGCAAGGTCAGATTGCTTTGATCCAGGTAGTGGTAGCGCACGTTGGTGTACAACGCGCCAAACTTGGTCTTGCCCACATTATAAAAGCCTCCCGTGCCGGCGATGGCCTGGCTGTCCACGCCCGCGCCCTTGACGGCACTCTTGTTGAAGATCAACAAGGAGCTGCCATAGTCATTACCGATGGCGCCATTCGGCGCATCGGGGCTGTTCGGGTGGTCCATCTTGGTGTAGGCGACGGCCCAGCTGAAGGCATCGACCTTGTAGCCGGCACCCATGCTGTAGACGCGGTTGCGGTTGGAATCTTCCGGGTTTTCGCTGAAGCCGTACAAGCCCGTGAACGACAGGTTGCTGATGTTCGGGCTGACATACTTGACGGCATTTTGCACGCGCAGGTTGTTGTAGCCATTATCGTTGTCGCCGATATGCACGCCATTGCTGGCAATGACGACCGGACCCAGCAGGTCCTTGACGGCTTCGTACTGGCGCCCCAGGGTGAGCGTACCCTTGTCATTGCTGGACAAACCCACATACGACTGACGGCCAAACAGGCGGCCGCTTTGCGACGCCGTGCCCGTCATGACGTTAAAACCGTTTTCCAGCACGAAGATGGCCTTGGTGCCGTTGCCCAGGTCTTCCTGGCCGCGAAAACCGATGCGGGGATTCTGATTCGTGCCGCTCAGCGCATGCGTGCGGCTGCCCTTGCCCTCATCCGACACATAGCCGATACCGGCCGACAGCAAGCCATACACTTGCACGCTGCTTTGCGCCTGCGCCGCGCCCTGCGCCGCCAGCAAGCCACCCACTACCATCGTTCCCGTCATCCATTTGTTCATCGCCGCCACCCTAAAAAGAATAAACCCTGAGTTTTTTGGAATTATTTTATTGATGCGTCCCTTGCATGGCGTGCTAGCGCGAGTACCGGCGCCGCCTGGCAAGCGCTTCTCTGAAGATTGTTGCCTTCAAGACAAGTAAAGACCAGTCCAGAATATGGTAAATTGCGGGATAAGAAAATTTGTTTATTTTTATAAATCCATTACTTTTTCTAATAAGCAAACCCATGCATGAGTTGAGCAAGAAGATTTCCTTACGACATTTACAAGCGTTTTCCACCTTAGCCCGGGTAAACAGCTTCAGCAAGGCTGCACAGGAATTGTGCGTGACCCAGCCAGCCCTCAGCGCCTCGATCAAGCTGCTGGAAAATCAACTGGGGAAAAAGTTGTTTAACCGCACAACCCACCAGCTGGAACTGACGCGCGAAGGCAAACTGGCGCTCGACTACGCCACGCATTTATTAAATACGGCGAGCAATACTTTTGCCGATATCCAGCGCGCCATCGGCAGCGGCCGGCACCGCATCCGCATCGGCGCGATCCCGTCGGCCATGGCGATGACAGCCGTCGTGGTGGCGCGCTACTGCGAGCAGCATGGCGACGAAGTGGAAATCGTCCTGTCGGACATGCCCAACGACGGCTTGCTGCACGCCCTGCATTCTGGCCAGCTGGACTTTTGCGTGGGTATCGAAGTGCCCGGTTCCGTGTCGCTGGAAAGCGTGGGCCTGTTCGAAGACGAACTGGTGCTGGTGACGGCGGGACGCCATGCGCTGGCGCCGCTCAAGGAAGTGCGCTGGGAACAGCTGGCGGGGCAGGAAATCGTCGTGTTTACCAAGGGCAGCATCTGGGAGTTCGCTTCGAGCGCGCTGCGCCAGCATGGCTTGAGTCCGTCGAGCCTGTATCAGATGATCCACAGCGAGTCGCTGTATGGCGTGGTGCGCGCCGGCATCGCCGTCGGCATCATGCCCAGCCTGTATACGACCTTCCTCAACGACGAGGACCTGCACGTGGCGCCCCTGCGCCAGCCCACGTGCAAGCGCAAGATCGCCTTGATGCGGCGCAATGAAATCAGCCGCAACCACCATGTCGACGACTGCTTTTCCGCCCTGAGACAGGATTTGCAGCAGGTCGACCAGTGGTTTTGAGTTAAACCGGGGGCTTAGGCCGGCGCCTTCAGCAAATTCGCCAAAGCCACGTATTGCTCCAGGCCCACGGTTTCCGGACGCAGGGTCGGATCGATGCCGGCCGCCTTGATCTGCTCTTCCGTAAACATCCCGGCCAGACAGTTGCGGATCACCTTGCGGCGCTGCGAGAACGCCTTCATGACCACGGCTTCCAGGGTGGCCTGGTCGCACGCCAGGCGCTCGGCCACGGGGATCATGCGCACGATGGCCGATTCCACTTTCGGCGGCGGATCGAAGGCCGTCGGCGGCACGATGAACAGCAGCGACATGTCATAGCGCCATTGCAGCATCACGGACAGGCGGCCATATGCCTTGCTGCCCGGCTCGGCCACCATGCGCTCGACGACTTCCTTTTGCAGCATGAAATGCTGGTCCTGTACCAGCGGTGCGAAGTCCGCCAGGTGGAACAGCAGCGGGCTCGAAATGTTGTACGGCAAGTTACCCACGATGCGCAGCTTCTGGCCGGCCGGCACGGGGATTTGCGCGAAATCGAATTTCAGCGCGTCGCCCGAGTGGATCGTCAGCTTGGCCGGATTGAACGTCTTTTCCAGGCGCACGATCAGGTCGCGGTCCAGTTCCACCACGTGCATCTGCTTCAAATGGCGCAGCAGCTGCTCCGTCATGGCGCCCAGGCCGGGGCCGATCTCGACCATGGCATCGTCCGGCTGCGGCCCGATGGCGGCCGTGATGTCGTCGAGGACGAAGCGGTCATGCAGGAAGTTCTGGCCAAAGCGTTTGCGGGCAACGTGTTTCATATTCTGTTTTTCTATTCTAGGGGCAGTGTAGCGGGGTAAAACCGGTGGGCGATCAGGCGCGGCTGCTGGCGCGCAGCATGTCGAGCGCCGTTTGCAG
This sequence comes from Janthinobacterium sp. BJB301, assembly GCF_002735685.1. Classification (NCBI taxonomy): domain Bacteria; kingdom Pseudomonadati; phylum Pseudomonadota; class Betaproteobacteria; order Burkholderiales; family Oxalobacteraceae; genus Janthinobacterium; species Janthinobacterium sp. BJB301. The sequence continues at coordinate 1,237,695 of NZ_PDZJ01000002.1, forward strand.
GGCTTGCTCCATGCTGTGGCAATCGGCCAGCCCCAGCCCTTGCGCGGCCAGGTCCAGCGCCGTGCCGTGGTCGACCGAGGTGCGGATCAACGGCAAGCCCAGGGTGATATTGATGCCGCGCCCGAAGGTCGCGTATTTCAGCACGGGCAAGCCCTGGTCGTGGTACATGGCCAGCACGCAATCGGCATCGGCCAGGTACTTTTGCTGGAACAAGGTGTCGGCCGGATACGGCCCGCGCGCATCGATGCCGCGCGCTTGCGCCGCGGCAATCGCCGGGGCGATGACATCGATTTCCTCGCGTCCCAGATACCCGCCCTCGCCCGCGTGCGGGTTCAGGCCGGTGACCAGGATGCGCGGCGCGGCGATGCCGAATTTCTGTTGCAAGTCGGCCTGGATGATATCCAGGGTGACGGCCAGGCTGTCCATGGTAATGGCAGCGGACACGTCCTTCAATGGCAGATGCGTGGTGGCCAGCGCCACGCGCAGGGTCGGTTCGCCATGGCCGGGTTCGCCGGCCAGCATCATCACCACTTGCGGCGTGCCGGTTTTTTCCGCCAGGTATTCCGTGTGGCCGGAAAAGGCCACGCCGGCATCGTTGATCGTACTTTTTTGCAAGGGCGCCGTGACCATGGCGCCAAACCAGCCGGCCTGGACACCTTCCACGGCCGCGTCCAGGGTCGCGAGCACGGAACGTCCGTTTTCCTTGTCGAGTACGCCAGGAATGACATTGTTAACAGTGGGAATATCGATCACGGCCAGGCGGCCAGACCCGAACTGGGGCAGGCCGCTGTTGCGCACGGCTTGCAGCGACAGCGCCGCCAGGCGGATGTCCGGATCGATCAGGCTGGCCGTCAGCGCCAGGAAGGCGGCGTCGCCCAGCAGGATGCAGTTGACTTCATTGCGCATGGCCCAGGCCGCGCGTATGGAGATTTCCGGGCCGACACCGGCCGGCTCGCCACAGGTAATGGCGATGGCAGGCCGGCGTGCAAGGGGCAAGTTACTCATGCGCAATGAATCAGCCGCATTACTGGTCGTCCGCGCGGAATTCGACGTAGGCACGGTCGCGCACTTCGCGCGCCCAGTTTTCCGTCGCTTCTTCCAGCTTGCGTTCGCGCAAGGCATTGCGCGCAGCGGCGCGCTGCTTCTCTTTCGAGACGTCATCACTCTTGCGTTCCAGCACTTCGATCAGGTGGAAGCCAAAGCTCGATTCGATCGGCTCGCTCACTTCGCCCGGTTTCAGCGCATTCATCGCCGTTTCGAATTCCGGTACGGTATCGCCTGGATACAGCCAGCCCAGGTCGCCGCCCTTGGCGGCCGAACCGTCGTTCGAGAACAAGCGGGCCAGGTCTTCGAACTTGGCGGCCTTGTTATCGAGACGCTCTTTCAATTCCGACAATTTGCGCTTGGCTTCGGCCGCCGACAAGGTCGGCGTTATTTTCAACAAGATATGGCGGGCATGCGTCTGCTGCACGGCGGCGACGGCTTGCGCCTCGGCAGCACTGCGGCGGTCCACCAGCTTGAGGATGTGGAAGCCCGTATTGCTCTTGATGATAGGCGTGATCTGGCCCGGCTTCAATTTCAGCAACTGTTCCGTGAACAGGGGCGGCACGCGGTCGCTATGGCGCCAGCCGATATCGCCGCCGCTCAGCGCATCGCTGGCGTCGGAATAGGTGGCGGCCATCTTGGCGAAATCGGCGCCCGTGCGCAGCTGGCGGCTGACTTCTTCGGCGCGCGCGCGGCGTGCGGCGATCTGTTCGGGGCTGGAATTTTCCGGAATGCGCACGAGAATCTGCGCCAGGTTCAGTTCCACCTGTTCGCTGGCGGCCGCTTTTTCCGCTTCCAGGAAATTATCCACTTCGGAATCGGAAATCTGGATCTTGGCGTCGACTTCATGCTCGCGCAGGCGCTGCATGATGATTTCATCGCGGATTTCTTCGCGGAAGGTCGCAAACGGCGTGCCTTCTTTTTCCATCTGGTTGCGCAGCTCTTGCACCGTCATTTTTTGCTGTTCAGCAATACGGCCAATTGCGCGGTCCAGGGTCAGGTCATCCACGCGCACGCCCATTTCCTTGGCCAGCTGCATTTGTGCGCGTTCAACAATCATGCGCTCGAGCAATTGACGACGCAGGTCGGCAGGATCGGGCAAGGGCACGTTCTGCGCCTTCATGCGCTGCTCCACGCTCTTGATACGGGCCGCCACTTCATTGCGCGTAATCACCTCGTCATTGACGACGACGGCGATGGAATCGATGGTCTGGCCGCTGCTCGAGGCCGGTGGCGTAAACCCCTTGACCGGCGCCGCGGCAGCGGGCTTGGCGGCAGGCGCTGGCGCAGCCTGTTGCGCCCAGACACTACTGGTCGTGGCGCCGGAAATGGCGCACAACAAGACCGTTGCAATTTTGAGTTGGTGCATACTGGCATTACGCATAATGTGTAGAGCGCTCATGAGTTCAGGTGAATAAAAAAACCGGTTTGTGCCGGCGCCGGGAACACCGGCGGCGGCAACGGTGCCTATCTTAACGGAGTGGCTGGCTCAGTGTCTGGTAACCGGGGATGGTTTTTGTAAAAGTTTCCAGGCCATTCGCGCCCAGACCCAGGCCATTCGACAAGCCCGTCAATTCCAGCTGGAAGAAGATCGGCGTCGAGACAGTCTTGTTCGTCGTCACGAAACGCTGCGCGCCCATGCGGAACACCCAGCAGTCGCCCTTGTATTCCAGGCCGACCAGGCTTTCCAGCATGCTGCGATCCTTCACGGAGTAACTGATGCGGCCCACGCCATACAGGCGGTCCGTCAACGGCCATTGGGTCGACACTTCAACATTGCGCCAACCAGCATCTCCACGCTGGAAACGATTGCCAAAATTCAATACCTTCTTGGCACCGGGCTGATATTGCAAGGCGTAGTTGTAGCTGACCAGCTGACGGTCGCTGGGATTGTACTGCACCAGGCTGTCGGCGGTCCAAGTCTCGGACACGCGGCCCGTTGCTGCCAGCAGGATATCCGAACGCGACTGGTTGACGGGTGTGCTCGAATCGAGTTGCACGCGCTGGTCGGCAAAATAGAAACGCTGACCGAAGGTCAGGCGCATGCGTTCCGTTCCATCGGACTGCAGGAAACGCGATACCAGGGCGGCCGTGACCTGGTTGGCATCGCCGATGCGGTCGCTGCCGACAAAACGGTTTTCCGTGAAGATCTGTGTCAGGTTGAACGTGCCAGCGGCCGTATCGAACGTCGGAAACTTCGACTGGTCGCGGTACGGCGTGTAGACGTAGAACAGGCGCGGCTCCAGGGTTTGCGTGCCGCCCTTGGCGCCAAACAGATTCGTGTCGCGTTCAAACACCAGGCCGCTGTCGACCGAGAAGGTTGGCACGGCGCGCGTAAACGACGTATCCGCAAACTGCGCCTTGGTCTTGGCGTCGTTATCGAGCTGATACGCGCTGGCATTGAGCATCAGCTTGGGCGTGACGAAGTAGCCAGGGCGCAGGATGGGGAAACTCACCTGCGGCACGGCCACGAGGCGCGACCCCTGCACTAGGGTCGGGTGGGCGAAGCGCGTCGCTTCCGCGTCGAAGGTCCAGTCGAAGCCGCCCCAGACGTCGTATTTGCCAGCGTGGAAGTTCACCGCCGGCAAGCGGTCATACGGGCGCGTAACGGTCAGGCTGGGATTGTTGACCGCATCGGGATCCTGCAGCACCTGGTAATTCTGCACGCGCGCAGTCAGGCTCCAGTCCTCGGTGCGGTAATCGGTGCGCAATTCGCGCAGCAACTGGCGCTCGGTGGCGGTGGCGACGGTTTTCGAAAAATCGTTCGGGTAATTATTGTCGGACGCCTCGCGCAGATCCCAGCTGTAACTCCAGCCCTTGGCCAGCGCCTGCTCATGCTTGGACTTGATCATGTAGCGGTTGGTCTTGGTCTGCTTGTCGTTAGGCAAGAACTCAAACGACGTTTCGCCCTGGTACAGGCCTGCATCCGTCTCGCCCATGTAGCGGCCCGTCGCACCGAGCTGGATGCCGCGCCGCTGTATGTAGCGCGGGAACAGGGTCAGGTCGCGGTTCGGCGCGATGTTCACGTAATACGGCATCAGCAGCTCGAAACCGTTCTTCGAGGCAAAGCCCGGCGTGGGCGCCAGCCAGCCCGAGCGGCGCGCACCCGACAGCGAAAACGAAATGCCAGGCGTGCCCAGGATCGGCACGTCCTTGAAATAGATGATGGTCTTGCTGCCGGTGCCCACGTCGCGGCCCGTATCGAGGTTCAAGGTGCTCGATTTCAGGTACCAGTCCGGATTCGGCCCTTCGCAGGTACTGTAAGTACCGTCGATGACAGTGGCTTCGTCGGGGTTGATGAAGTCGACGCGCTCGGCCTTGCCCTGGCCGCCGCCCACTTCGAAGCGGTACGTCGGATTGAGCAGGAAACCCTTGCCGGTCTCCATGTTCAGCTTCAAGACGTCGCCCGTGTAGTAATCGCCGAAACGCCACATCTTGATATGGCCCTCGGCGTCGAACTGATCTTCAACTTGTTTGTAACAAGCTGTATCTGCCGTCATTTTTGTGGTTTTTCCGCGTTCAATCACGACATTTTTATCGAGATTGATCTCCCTTTCGGGGCGTCCGTTCATGCTGTTCGCCGTCATGACGGTGGGCGCGTCGGGATCTTCCACATGAACCGGGCGCGGCGCTTTCTGGGCGTGGACAGGCACCGTCGTGGCGGCGACGAGCGCGCTGATGGCGAAAGCCCAGCGCTGCGAAGGGGGGGAGGCCGAAAACCAGCTCATGAATTGGAAGGGGCAAGCACCATGACAGGCGATTTTTTGATTTGAATCCCTTATTATATGGGAATCTGCACCATCAACCCGATTCCACAGGCCGCTTAATGTCATTCTCCCCCAATTCCTCCACCGCGCCGGCCTCCGCCGACGCTCGCCTGACCCTGTTGAAAGCCTGGTTGACCTCGCTTAACCTCGTCGCGCCCGAATCCGCCCGTCCCGCTTCCAGCGATGCCAGCTTCCGCCGCTACTACCGTCTCGATGTGCTGCCAGGCAATGCAACATTGCCAGGAAGCACACTGATTGCCATGGATGCGCCGCCCGAGCGTGAAAACGTGCCCGCCTTTGTCAAGGTGGCCGGCTTGCTGAAAGGCGCCGGCGTGTCCGTGCCCGAGATCATCGCGCAAGACCTGGAGAATGGCTTCCTGCTGCTCTCCGACCTGGGCACGACCACCTATCTCGACGCCCTGAACCACGATAACGCCAGCGTGCTGTACGCCGAAGCGCTCGAGTCGCTGATGAAAATCCAGCTGGCCAGCCAGCCCGATGTCTTGCCCGAATTCGACCGCGCCTTCATCCTGCGCGAAATGAATCTGTTCCCGGAATGGTTTATCGGCAAACACCTGGGCGCCACCTTGACGGATGTGCAACAGACCCAGCTGGACAAGGTTTTCGAAGCGATCACGGCGAATATCTTGTCGCAGCAGCAAGTGTTCATGCACCGCGACTACCATTCGCGCAATTTGATGCACATCAACGATGGTTCCATCCCCAATCCCGGCATCCTCGACTTCCAGGATGCCGTCTTCGGCCCTGTCACCTACGACATCGCCTCGCTGCTGCGCGACGCGTATATCCAGTGGGATGAAGAACTGGTGCTCGACTGGGTGATCCGCTACTGGCAGCGCGCCAAGCAGCTGGGCTTGCCAGTCAATCCCGATATCGACGCCTTCTACCGCGATTTCGAATTCACGGCCCTGCAGCGCCACCTGAAAATCCTCGGCCTGTTCGCGCGCCTGAATTACCGCGACGGCAAGGATCTGTACATGGGCGACCTGCCAACCGTGCTCGACTACGTGCGCAAGACATCCAACCGCTATACGGAACTCAAGCCGCTGGTGCGTTTATTGGACGCCCTCGAAAACAAGACGCCGCAGGTCGGCTATACATTTTAGGCACTTTCCCGCTGCGCGGCATACCCGCGCAGCCGACTTACCGATACTGAAAACGAATCCCCATGAAAGCCATGATCTTTGCCGCAGGCCGCGGTGAACGGATGCGTCCGCTTACCGATACCTGTCCCAAACCGCTGTTGAAAGTACGCGGCCGTCCGCTGATCGTCTGGCATGTGCTGAACCTGGTGCGCGCCGGCATCACGGACATCGTCATCAACCATTCTCACCTGGGCCACCTGATCGAGGAAACCCTGGGCGACGGCAGCGCGTACGGCGCGCGCATCGCGTACTCGCCCGAGACCACGCCGCTGGAAACGGCGGGCGGCATCGCCCAGGCGCGCCACTTGCTGGGCGAGGAGCCATTTCTCGCCATTTCAGGCGACATCTATTGCCCCTACTTTGATTTCAAGCAAGTACTCGACGTGCTGGCCGACAAGGATGTGCTGGGCACGCCGTATCCGGCCGACCAGCGCGACATCGCCTGGACTTACCTGGTGCCCAATCCCGACTTCCACCCAAAGGGCGACTTCGGCTTGACCTTGTTCGCGATCAACAATACGGACGACACCAAGTGGACCTTCGCCAATATCGGCGTGTACCGTCCTGAGATGTTCGACGGCATCGCGCCCGGCAGCCACGCCAAACTGGGCGATTTGCTGCGCCGGTACGCGGACCAGGGCCGCGTGGGCGGCGAAGTCTATCCGGGCGAGTGGACGAATGTGGGCACGCCGGCGCAGCTCGACGTGCTCAATGGCGTGGCAGCGAAGGCGCCGGCGGCATGATGGCCAACTACGCGGCACGGCGCGCGGCGCTGCTGGCGCAGATGCTGCCGGGCAGCGTGGCCATCCTCGCCACGGCGCCCGAAGTGCCGCGCAACAGCGATTGCGACTATCCGTATCGCCACGACAGCTATTTCTATTACCTGAGCGGCTTTACGGAACCCGATAGCGCCGTGGCCCTGGTGGCCGCCAGCGCCACGGCGCCGGCGCGCGCCATCCTGTTTTGCCGCGCAAAAAACACCGAACGCGAAATCTGGGACGGTTTCCGCCACGGCCCCGAGGCGGCGCGCGCCAGCTTCGGTTTTGACAGCGCCTTCCCCATCGAGGAACTCGACGTGGAAATGACGCGCCTGCTGGCCGACGTCCCCGCCATTTACTACGCGCTGGGCGGCAGCCTCGATGCGCAAGTCAAGGTCTGGCGGCACAACGTGCGGCAAAAGGCCCGCAGCGGCGTCACGGCGCCCGCCATCGCGCATGACATCAATGGCATGCTCGACGCCATGCGCCTGCTGAAAGACCCGGAAGAACAAGGCCTGATGCGCCGCGCGGCCGCCATTTCCAGCGCCGCCCACGTGCGCGCCATGCGCGCCACACGGCCCGGCATGCACGAATACGCGCTGGAAGCGGAGCTGCTGTACGAATTTCGCCGCAGCGGCGCGCAGTTCCCCGCGTATTCCTCCATCGTGGCGGGCGGCGGCAACGCCTGCATCCTGCATTACAGCGCCAACAATGCCGTGCTGCAGGACGGCCAGCTGGTACTGATCGACGCCGGCTGCGAACTCGATGGCTATGCCTCCGACATCACGCGCACCTGGCCCGTCAACGGCCGTTTCAGCGGCCCGCAGCGGGCGCTGTATGAACTGGTGCTGGCGGCGCAACAGGCGTCGCTGGACATGGTGCGCCCCGGCTTGCCGCACAGCGCCATCCACGAGGCGGCCGTGCAGGTGCTGGCGCAGGGCATGCTGGACCTGGGTTTGCTGGACCGGCAGAAAAACGGCAGCGCGCAGGACGTCATCGCCGACAAGGCGTATATGCCCTTCTACATGCACGGCACCAGCCACTGGCTGGGCATGGACGTGCACGACGTGGGCGCCTACCGCGACACGGGTGCTCCGGGCAAGCCGTGGCGCGCGCTGGAAGCGGGCATGGTGCTGACGGTGGAACCGGGCATCTATGTGCGCCCCGGCGCGGGCGTGCCGGAACAGTTCTGGCACACCGGCATCCGCATCGAAGACGATGTGCTGGTCACGCCGCAAGGCCATGAAGTCTTCAGCACGGCGCCCAAGAGCGTCGCTGAAATCGAACAACTGATGTCACAGGATTAACGCCGCCGCATGCATACACCGTCCACTTTCGATCTCGCCATCTGCGGCGCCGGCCCCGTCGGCATGGCGCTGGCCGCCCTGCTGGTGCAGCGCGGCAGCCGCGCCGCCGGCATCGCCCTGCTCGACGCCAAATCCATCGAGCAAGCCAGGCGCGACCCGCGCACCATCGCCCTGTCGCACGGCAGCCGCCAGATTCTCGAAGAAGCGGGCGCCTGGCCCGTGGAGGCGACACCGATCCACCAGATTCACGTCTCGCGCCGCGGCCAGTTCGGGCGCAGCCTGATGGACCGCAGCGAGCATGGCGTCGAGGCGCTCGGCTATGTGGCCCGTTACGGCGCCGTCGTCAGCGCGCTGGCCGACGTATGCGAGCGCCTGGGCGTGGCCAGCCTGCGCCCGACGCTGGTCACGGGCAGTGCCGAGGATGCCGATGGCGTGGCCGTGCAGCTGGAACAGGACGGCGCGGCGTCGAGCTTGCGCGCCAGCCTGCTGGTGCAAGCCGAGGGCGGCCTGTTCGGACAGCAGCAGGAACGCGCCGTCAGCCGCGATTATGGCCAAAGCGCCATCATTGCCCATGTGCGCACAAGTGCCCCCATCGCGCACCGCGCGTATGAGCGCTTCACCGACGAAGGCCCGCTGGCCCTGTTGCCGCAGGACGACGGCTACGCGCTGGTATGGTGCGTGCCGCCCACGCGCGCCGAACAATTGCTGGCCCTGGACGACGCTGCCTTCCTGGCCCGCCTGGGCGCCGCCTTCGGCAGCCGCCTGGGACGCTTTACCCACACGACGTCGCGCCTGGCCTATCCGCTGGGCCTGAACGCGCAGGGAGGCGGCACGCCGCGCACGGTCGCCATCGGCAATGCGGCGCAAACCCTGCACCCGGTGGCGGGACAAGGCCTGAACCTGGGCTTGCGCGACGCCGCCGTGCTGGCCCGCGTGCTGGGGCAGGACAGCAGCCCGGCCGGACTGGAACGCTACGCCAGCCTGCGCCAGGCCGACCGGGGGCTGACCGTGCGCGTCACCGACACCATGGCGCGCATCTTCACGGGCAGCGCACCCACGCAAGGCTTGCTGGGCCTGTCGCTGGGCTTGCTGGACGCCTTCAGCCCGGCGCGCAAGAGCCTGGCCGAGCTGATGATGTACGGCCGCCGCTGAGTCTTAACAATAAGGAAAGAGCACGGGCGAAAAAGAAACAGGCGGGCGATCCGGCATGGAGTAAACGGCCCGCGGATGCGACAATGGCTGTCACCTGGCTTTTGGCGACCGTTCCATGACAGATGCTTTGCCCGCAGCACCGCCTGCCGCTCTTCCCGAAGTCCTGTTTTCCCGCCTGCTGGAAGACGCCCTCGACGCCGTCATCATCATCGACGAGCAGTGCCGCATCCGCTATATCAATGGCGCCATGCAGGCACTGTCGGGCTATGCCAGCGGTGAATTGCTGGGCCAGACCCTGAACGGCCTGCTGCCCGACGCCGTCGGCGCGCAGCACGACAACCACGTGATCAACTACATCCGCAGCTCGCGCACTTCCAGCGTGCTGGGCAAGATACGCGAATTCGCCATCCGCCACCGCGACACGCAAATGATCCCCATCGAAATGAAGGCGCTGGACCTGGGCGTGGTCGACGGCATGCGCTATTTCGGCGCCTTTTTGCTCGACGTGCGCGAACGGCGCGAACTGGCGGCAAAGAACGCCAGCCTGCTGGCGCAGCTGGAACAGCAGGCGCTGCACGATGCGCTGACGTCGCTGCCCAACCGGCGCGCCTATGAAGCGCAGGCCGAGCAGGCGATGGCGCGCGCGGCGCGCAGCGGCGCCGCCCTGAGCGTGGGCGTGGCCGACCTCGACCACTTCAAGAAGATCAACGACCGCTATGGCCATGCCGTGGGCGACGCCGTGCTGCGCACGGTGGCGCAGGCGCTGCGCGACACGGGACGCATCACCGACGTGGCGGCGCGCCTCGGTGGCGAGGAGTTCGGCCTGCTCTTCCCCGACGCCAGCCTGCAGCAGGCACACCAGGTGGCCGAACGCATCCGCGCCGCTGTGGCGGCGGCGGTCACCGTGCTGCCCGACGGCGGCGCGCTGCACGTCACCATCAGCATCGGCGTGGCGCCGCTGGTGCAGGGAGCCAGCCTGGACGCGGCCATATCGGATGCCGACAAGGCCCTGTATGTCGCCAAGCACCAGGGACGCAACCAGGTCGTCGCGGCAGCGGCCAGCCAATAAAAACGGCCCGCGCAAGGCGGGCCGTACGGTCGCTGCAAGCGGCGTTTACTCGATGGCTTTCAACATATCCTCGATCACCTTTTTCGCGTCGCCAAACACCATCATCGTGTTCGGCTGGTAGAACAGGTCGTTGTCCAGGCCCGCATAGCCGGACGCCATCGAGCGCTTGTTGACGATGATGCTCTTGGCTTTATACGCTTCCAGGATCGGCATGCCGGCGATCGGCGATTTCGGATCTTTCGCCGCCGGGTTGACCACGTCGTTCGCGCCCAGCACCAGCACCACGTCCGTCTGGCCGAATTCGCCATTGATGTCTTCCATCTCGAAGACCTGGTCGTAGGGCACTTCCGCCTCGGCCAGCAGCACGTTCATGTGGCCCGGCATGCGCCCCGCCACCGGGTGGATCGCATACTTGACGGTGATGCCCTTGTGCGTGAGCTTCTCCACCAGTTCTTTCAGCGAGTGCTGCGCGCGCGCCACGGCCAGGCCGTAGCCGGGCACGATGATGACGGTTTCCGCATTGCCCATGATGAAGGCGGCATCGTCGGCCGAACCCGATTTCACGGGACGCTGTTCCTGCGCGCCCGCCACGCCAGCGGCTGGCGCATCGCCGCCGAAGCCGCCCAGGATGACATTGAAGAACGAACGGTTCATGGCCTTGCACATGATGTACGACAGGATCGCGCCCGAGGATCCCACGAGCGAACCGGCGATGATCAGCATCGAGTTATTCAGCGAAAAACCGATGCCGGCCGCGGCCCAGCCCGAGTAGCTGTTGAGCATCGACACCACCACCGGCATGTCGGCGCCGCCGATGGGGATGATGATCAGCACGCCCAGCGCAAAGGCGATGACGGCCATGACGATGAACGGCGTCCAGGCCGGCTCCACCCCGTCGGCGAAGCAGAACACCAGGCCCAGCCCTATCATCACCAGCGCCAGCGCCAGGTTGAGCATGTGCTGGCCCTTGAAGCTGACGGGCGCGCCCTGGAACAGGCGGAACTTGTATTTGCCCGACAGCTTGCCGAAGGCGATCACCGAACCGGAGAACGTGATGGCGCCGACAAATGTGCCGATGAACAGCTCGAAGCGGTTACCGATGGGCAGCGCCTGTCCATGCTCGGCTATATTGAATGCCCATGGCTCGGACACGGCCGCCACGGCGATGCACACGGCGGCCAGGCCGATCAGCGAATGCATGGCCGCCACCAGTTCCGGCATCTTCGTCATTTCCACGGTTTTCGCCAGGTAGGCGCCGATGGCGCCGCCCGTGACGATGCCGATGATGACGAGGGTCAGGCCCATGCCGCCCGCTTGCTGTTCCTTCAGTTTCAGGATCAGCGCCACGGTGGTGACCGCGGCAATGGCCATGCCGCTCATGCCGAAGGCATTGCCGCGGCGCGCCGTCGAGGGCGAGGACAGGCCTTTCAATGCCTGGATGAAGCACACCGAGGCGATCAGGTACATCATCGTCACCAGGTTCATGGTGACGAAGCTCATGGCATGACTCATTCTTTTGCTCCTTGCTTGGCTTTCGGTTCTTTTTTACGGAACATCTCGAGCATGCGCTGCGTGACGAGGAAGCCGCCAAACACGTTGACGGCGGCCAGCGCCACGGCCAGGGTACCGGCCGCCTGCGCCAGCGGGCCTTGCGTCAGGCCGGCCGCCAGCATGGCGCCGACGATGATGATGGCGGAAATGGCATTGGTGACGGCCATCAGCGGCGTATGCAATGCCGGCGTGACGGTCCAGACGACGTGGTAGCCGACATAAATGGCCAGCACGAAGATGATCAGGTTAATGATGGTGTGACTGATTTCCATGATGTTGTTCTCTCCGGCGCCGCGTTATTTACGTAAGATTTCACTGCCTGCACACACCAGGCTGGCCTTGATGATTTCATCCTCGCGGTCGATCAGCAATTGGTCGTCCTTGTCGATGATGAGCTTCAAGAAGTCCAGCACGTTGCGCGCATACAGGGCCGAGGCATCGGCCGCCACCAGGGTCGCCAGGTTCGGTTCGCCCACGATGTAGACGCCGTGTTTCAGCACGGTCTTGCCCAGTTCGGACAGGGGGCAGTTGCCGCCCTGCTCCACGGCCAGGTCGACGATGACGGAGCCCGGTTTCATGGCCTTTACCGTTTCTTCGGAAATGAGCACGGGCGCGGCGCGGCCGGGGATCAGCGCCGTGGTGATGATGATGTCGGCCAGTTTCGCCCGTTCGTGCACCAGTTCGGCCTGGCGGCGCATCCAGTCGGCCGGCATGGCGCGCGCATAGCCGCCCGAACCCTTGGCGATCTCTTTTTCTTCATCGGTGAGGAAAGGCACGTCGAGGAACTTGGCGCCCAGCGACTCCACTTGTTCCTTGACGGGCGGGCGCACGTCGGACGCCTCGATGACGGCGCCCAGGCGCTTGGCCGTGGCGATCGCCTGCAGCCCTGCCACGCCCACGCCCATGATCAGCACGCGGGCCGCCTTGACGGTGCCGGCCGCCGTCATCAGCATCGGCATGAAGCGCTGATAGGTATTCGCGGCCACCAGCACGGCCTTGTAGCCGGCGATGTTCGCCTGCGACGACAGCACGTCCATCGACTGCGCGCGCGTGATGCGCGGCACGGCTTCCAGCGCGAAGGCGGACAGGCCGGCCGTGGCCATGGCGGCGATATTGTCCGCGTCAAACGGGTTCAACATGCCGATCAGCACCGTGCCGCTGGCCATCAGGGCCCGTTCATCGGCATCGGGCGCGCGCACCTTGAGCACGATGGCGCAGCCATAGGCTTCCTGGGCGGTGCCGATCTGCGCGCCGGCGGCGGCATACGCGTCATCGGGAATCGAGGCTTGCAGGCCCGCTCCCGACTGCACGACGATCTGATGCTTGGCTGCCAGCTTCTTGACTGTCTCGGGCGTTGCTGCCACCCGCGTTTCACCAGGCCGTGTTTCGGCCGGTATGCCTATCCTCATGATGCCTCCGCTAATTGATAAACTGACTAGAATCTAACACGGAAAGCAGCGCGTTAAACGTTTGTGAACCAGCAACTTTTAGTCGTACGACACTAATTTGACCAGCATCCCACGATTCGTTTCACCATGCGGCGCGGCGACCATATTGTGGGAAAGGTGTGTCAATCTCACCACAGTCGAGCACGTGTGCGCGCTTGTTTTGACCACAGGGAAAGCCTATATTAGCGGGCGTTTCCTGCCATCTTGCCGCCAATGCCCCCATGCTAGTGCGCTCCCCGGGAAAGACGTAAGTACCTCCCACCGCTATTTGCTAAAACGTTGTCATTTATCAATATGTCCGCGCAACAGAAGGCCGGCTTCAAACCGCGCGCGCAGAACAAGATAAAATGTCGGCTCTTTCAAGGATGGAATCATGCCGAGAATCTGGAAACCCTCTGTCACCGTTGCCGCCATCGTCGAGCGCGACGGCCTGTTTTTACTGATTGAAGAAGAGACCAGCGAAGGCATCAAGCTCAACCAGCCGGCCGGTCATCTCGATCCGTTCGAGTCGCTGGAGCAGGCGGTGATCCGCGAAACGCTGGAAGAAGCGGCCTACGATTTCATCCCCACGGCACTGGTCGGCATGTACATGTCGCGCTATCAGTCACTGCGCACGGGCGAGGACGTGACCTATCTGCGCTTCACCTTTTGCGGAACGGCCGGCGCCGAGCATGACCGCCCGCTGGACGAAGGCATCATCCGCACCCTGTGGATGACGCGCGACGAGCTGGCGGCGTGCCAGGAACGCCACCGCAGCCCGCTGGTGCTGCAGTGCGTGGACGAATACCTGGCCGGCCGGCGCGCTCCGCTGGCCCTGCTGCACACGCATGCGTCCGTTTTCAATAGCGCATAGCAATATTATTAAAAGTAACTGGAAAGCAAGATGAGCAAGAAGAAAGTCGTTATCGGCATGTCGGGCGGGGTCGATTCCTCGGTCGCGGCATGGATGCTGAAGGAACAAGGCTATGAAGTCATCGGCCTGTTCATGAAAAACTGGGAAGATGACGACGATTCGGAATACTGCTCCACGCGCCAGGACTGGATCGACGCGGCCAGCGTGGCCGACGTCATCGGCGTCGATATCGAAGCCGTCAATTTCGCCTCCGAATACAAGGACCGCGTGTTCGCCGATTTCCTGCGCGAATACCAGGCCGGCCGCACGCCGAACCCGGACGTGCTGTGCAACGCCGAAATCAAGTTCAAGGCATTCCTCGACCATGCCATGACCCTGGGCGCCGACCTGATCGCCACCGGCCACTATGCGCGCGTGCGCCAGGCGCCCACCGATGCGGGCCGCTACGAGCTGCTGAAAGCCGTCGACGCCAGCAAGGACCAAAGCTACTTCCTGCACCGCCTGAACCAGGCGCAGTTGTCGAAGACCTTGTTCCCGCTCGGTGAAATCCCGAAGACGCAAGTGCGCCAGATCGCCGAGAAACTGGCCCTGCCGAACGCGCAGAAGAAGGATTCGACGGGCATCTGTTTTATTGGCGAACGCCCGTTCCGCGAATTTTTGAACCGCTACCTGTCCTACAAGCCGGGCCCCATGAAGACGGCCGATGGCAAAACCGTGGGCGAACACGTGGGACTGAGTTTTTATACCCTGGGCCAGCGCAAGGGCATCGGCATCGGCGGCGTGAAGTCGTACCAGAACGCGGACGGCAGCAGCGACGCCTGGTATGTGGCGCGCAAGGATATCGCCAACAACACCCTGTGGGTGGTGCAAGGTCATGACCACCCGTGGCTGCT
This sequence comes from Janthinobacterium sp. BJB301, assembly GCF_002735685.1. Lineage (NCBI taxonomy): Bacteria > Pseudomonadati > Pseudomonadota > Betaproteobacteria > Burkholderiales > Oxalobacteraceae > Janthinobacterium > Janthinobacterium sp. BJB301. Next base: position 1,252,703 of record NZ_PDZJ01000002.1, read on the forward strand.
GTCGCCATCCCTGACGGCCGACCAGGCCAGCTGGGTTGCCGGTGTGGCGCCGCAAGCGGGCGCCTTGAGCGCCAAGACGCGCTACCGCCAGGCCGACGTGGCTTGCCAGCTGCTGCCGGATGGGAATGAACACTTCAGCCTGGCGTTTGACCAGGCGCAATGGGCCGTCACGCCCGGCCAGTCGGCCGTGCTGTATGACGGCGACGTGTGCCTCGGTGGCGGCATCATCGCCAGCGCCACCGGTTTGGCCGGTAGTTAGGAGTTGCCCTGCGCGGCAGCGGCCAGGGCTTGCTGCTTGCGCACCATGGCAATCACCGTGTTGCGCACGGTTTTCAGGACCGTGTCGGCCATGAAGGGTTTCACGATGAAGCCCGACACGCCCATGGCGTGGGCCGCCTGCAGCGAAGCGGCATCGATGCCGCCCGAGACCATGAAAATGAGCGTCTTCGGATACTGGGCGCGGATGGTTTGCACCACATTGGTCCCATCTTCCACCTGCTCGCGCGCGATGCACACGAAATGCGGGTGGTGCTTGACCAGCAGCGCCAGCCCCAGCGCGCTGGTATGCGTCTGCCCGCAGACATCGTAGCCGCCATCGGTCAGGACCGTGTTCAGCAGGCCGCGCGCCACGGCGCTGCTATCGATCAGGACTGTCTTTAACATCATGATTACTTCCCTTGCTTGATTTTTTCCGTGTTCTGGCCAAAAGAGCTCTATTTTTCCCACACGAGCTTGTTCCAGGTCACGCCTAACGTGACATCCGTTTTCAGCGCCACTAACTTTCTTGAAAGATACAGTATTTCCCGCTCTTTTCGCAGGCTTTCGCCCAGCGCGCCGGGCAAAATCCCCGCGCCAGCCATCACGGCGTCGATATTGCCGTAGGCGCGCAACAGTTTCGCGCCCGTCTTCAGGCCGATCTTCGACACGCCGGGGATGCTGTCGGTGACGTCGCCCATCAGCGCCAGCAGGTCGGGCAGCAGTTCCGGCGGCACGCCGAACTTTTTCTCGACCCAGGCGTGGTCGTGCCAGACACCCTTGAAGTGATCCCATACCAGCGCGCCGTGGGCGATCAGGCCGTGCAAATCCTTGTCGGTGGTGGCGATGACGGCCGCGCCGCGCCCCTCGTGCAGCCAGCGCATGACGGCCGTGCCGATCACGTCATCGGCTTCGACCTCGGGAATGCTGACCACGTGCATGCCGAAGCTGGCCAGCGTGGCGTAAAAGCCGGGCAAGGCGTCGCGCAGCACCTGCGGCATGGGCTGGCGCCCTTCGCGGTAGCCGGCATACAGGGCGTGGCGCCAGGTCGGGCCGCCGAAGTCGAAGGCCGGCAGGATGTGCGTCGGCTCGTGGTCGTTGATGAGGGTGCGGAACGACGACAGCGCATGGCGCAGCGCGATCTCCGCCTTCAGGTCGGAGTCGGGTTCAGGACTGGCTTCGTAGACGCGGCGTACGATATTCAAGCCGTCGATAGCGAGGAGTCTGGCCATGCGGTAAGTGGATACTGGTTGAATCGGGCATTTTACCGTATGGTTCCCTGCACATCGGGCTTGAATGCCGCTTATTTGGCGAAATCGTAGGGTCCGCCACGCTCCAGCGCGCGCTGGTAGGCCGGCCGCGCATGAATGCGCTGCAGGAAGGCCGTCAGCTTCGGCAGGCGCTCGTCGAGTCCGCCGCGCATGGCCGCCGCTTCCAGCGGAAAGCTCATCTGGATGTCGGCCGCCGTGAATTCATTGCCGGCAAACCATTTGGTTTTCTCCAGCTCCGCTTCCATGTAGGCCAGCTGGCTGTTGATATTGGGCAGGATGAAGCTGCTCTTGACCTTGCCGGCGATGCCGCGCGCGATGGGCTTGACGAAAAACGGCATCGGCGACGATTCGACCTTGTCGAACACCAGCTTCATCAGCAGCGGCGGCATGGCCGAGCCTTCCGCGAAATGCAGCCAGTAGGTCCAGCGCAGCTTGTCCGGCGTGCCGGCCGCCGGGATCAAGCGGCCATTGCCGTAGCGCTCGACCAGGTAGTCGATGATGGCGCCCGATTCGGCGATGGTGTTGGCGCCGTCCGTGATCACGGGCGACTTGCCCAGCGGATGCACGGCCTTCAGCGAGGCGGGCGCCAGCATGGTCTTCGGGTCGCGCTGGTAGCGCTTGACCTCATAGTCGAGGCCCAGTTCCTCGAGCAGCCAGAGCACGCGCTGCGAGCGCGAGTTGTTCAGATGGTGGACGACGATCATGGTTTTCCCGTTAGGCGATGGTTGAGTTCCAGTATAGCCGGGACGGCCGGATCGGGTCGGCACAAGCGGATCGGCGAAAAAATTGCGAAAAACAGTATTTTCAATTGATAACTTTTCAATATTCCCTTATCTTGTTTTGTTTCCAATAAGTAAGGAAACCCCTGTGGATTTCGACGCAAACAACACTCCTCCCCGACAAGAAGCCATCACCTTCAGCGCCACCGGCAGCGAATACTTCCGTATCTGGATCGTCAACCTGCTGCTGAGCATCGTCACCCTGGGCATTTATTCCGCCTGGGCCAAGGTGCGCCGCAACCGCTATTTCTATTCCAGCACCCACTTGGCGGGCGGCAGCTTCGAATACCACGGCAACGCCGTGGCCATCCTGAAAGGCCGCATCGCCGCCGTGGTGCTGATCGCCGGCTACAACATCGCCTTCCAGGTCTCGCCCGTCGTCGGCTTGCTGATGTTCGTGCTGCTGGCCGCCATCCTGCCCTGGCTGGTCTGGAAAAGCCTGCAATTCAAGCTGTACAACACCAGCTACCGCGGCATCCGCTTCGGCTTTGGCGGCAGCGCCAGGGAAGCCTACAAGTACTTCCTGTGGCTGCCCATCCTGAACACCTTCACGGGCGGCCTGATGACGCCTTTCCTGCACCAGCGCCTGAAGCGCTTCCAGCACACGCAAAGCCGTTTCGGCGCCACCCATTTCAGCTTTGACGCCACGGTCGGCAGCTTCTACAAAACCTATTTGCTGTTCTTCGCGCTGCTGCTGGGCGGCTTGCTGGTACTGATTTTCGTCGTCTTCGGCAGCGTGTTCGCCTCGTTTGCGGCCAATGCGAATGACAAGACCAAGGTTGGCAGTCTGCTGTTTGCCATCGGCGCCTTGTACCTGTGGGCATTCACCGTGCTGCCGCTGTTCCTGACCATGATCCAGAACCTGATCTGGAACCATACGCGCTTGCAGCAGCACCAGTTCCAGTCGCAGCTGACATGGGGCCGCACCACCTTCGTCATGCTGAGCAACCTGCTGGGCATCGTCGTCACCCTGGGCCTGTTTACGCCATTCGCCCATGTGCGCTGGCTGAAATACCGCCTGGAAGCGACCTCCATGCTGGTGCATGGCAGCCTGGACGAGTTTGTCGCCGCCACAGGCCAGCAAGTGTCGGCCACGGGCGAAGGCATGGTCGACCTGCTGGACTTCGACCTGTCGCTGTAGCATGACGCTCGATCACGACGCGCCGGGCGCGGCCCCCGTGCCCGCGCGCTATTTCGACGGCCAGACCTCGCGCCTGTACCACGTCACGCTCAGCGTGCGCGATGGCATGGCCGTGCTGGCCGGCGACATCGAGCGCAGCTGCCCGCTGGACGAGCTGCACGTGTCCGAACGCAGCAGCCACGCCGTGCGCAAGGTCAGTTTTGCCGATGGTGCCTACCTGGAAATCGCCGACCAGGCGGCCTTCAACAGCCTGCTGCACGATACGGGCCACCGCGACGGCTGGGTGGTGCGGCTGCAGCAAAGCTGGCGCGGTGCCCTGCTGGCCACCGTGGCGACCATCGTGGCCCTGTGGCTCAGCTATCAATACCTGCTGCCGCTGGCGGCCAAGGGCATCGCGTATGCCCTGCCGCAGTCGGTCGAACGGCAGCTGGGCCAGGGCGTGCTCGACATGCTGGACCGCCATGTATTCGCGCCCAGCCAGCTCGATGGCGCGCGCCAGCAAGCGTTGCGGGCCCAGTTCGCGCGCCTGGCCACGCCCGGCGACAGCACGCCCGCGCACCGCATCGTGTTTCGCAAGAGCAAGATCGGCCCGAACGCGTTTGCCCTGCCGTCCGGCGACATCGTGCTGACGGACGAGATGATCGCACTGCTGCCGGACGACCAGGCCATCATGGGCGTGCTGGCGCACGAGCTGGGGCACCTGCAGCAGCGCCACCTGACGCGGCGCATCATCCAGACCTCGGCCGTGGGCGCCGGCGCGGCGCTGCTGTTCGGCGACGTGTCGACGGTGGTGGCCACCCTGCCGCCGCTGCTGCTGGACTTGAAGTATTCGCGCGATGTCGAACGCGACGCGGACGACTACGCGATCGCCATGCTGCGCCAGAACGGCATACCCCTGGAACACCTGGCGCAAGTGTTTGTCGCCCTGGGCAAGCTGGACGAGGGTACGCCGTACCTGTCGAGCCATCCGGCCAGCGCCGAACGGGTCGAGCGCATCCGCGCCGCACAGCGGTGATCCTCACGCGGCGTCCACCGGGCGCCGCGTTCTTTCCCACCAGCACGTTCCGTGAATCGAAGGTAGACTCATCAGTTATCAGTCTGACTTCCCCGGAGTGCCCATGCACCTAGTACCATTTCGCTACCTGACCTTCATTGCGACGGCAGCCATCTTTGTCCTGTCCCTGTTTTACTATGATCATTACTGGCTGCCCGTGCTGGCCGGTGCGCTGACCCTGGTCGGCATCAGCGACCTGCTGCAAACGAAACGCGCCCTGCGCCGCAACTACCCCATCCTCGCCCACTTCCGTTTTTTCTTCGAGAGCATCCGCCCCGAAATCCGCCAGTATTTCCTGGAAAGCGACAGCGAAGCGACGCCGTTCTCGCGCAGCCAGCGCAGCATCGTCTACCAGCGCGCCAAGGAGCAGACGGACAAGCGCCCGTTCGGCACCCAGCTCGACGTATATGAAGCAGGCTATGAATGGATCAACCATTCCATCGCCCCCGCCAAGGTGACGGGCCACGATTTCCGCATCGAGATCGGCAACCATCCGGACTGCCCGCGTGCCAAACCGTATTCGGCCAGCGTCTTCAATATCTCGGCGATGAGCTTTGGCGCCCTGTCGGCCAATGCCATCCTGGCCCTGAACGGCGGCGCGCGCAGCGGCGGCTTCATGCACGACACGGGTGAAGGCAGCATCAGTCCTTATCACCGCGAAAACGGCGGCGACCTGGTGTGGGAAATCGGCTCCGGCTACTTCGGCTGCCGCAACCAGGACGGCACGTTTTCCGAGGAACGCTTCATCGCCAACGCCAGCTCGGAGCAGGTGAAAATGATCGAGCTGAAAATGTCGCAGGGCGCCAAGCCGGGCCACGGCGGCGTGCTGCCCGGGCCGAAAGTGACCATCGAGATCGCCACCACGCGCGGCGTGATGGTGGGCGAAGACTGCGTCTCGCCGGCCGCGCACAGCGCCTTTTCCACGCCGCTGGAAATGCTGCACTTCATCGACCGCCTGCGCACGCTCTCCGGCGGCAAGCCGACGGGCTTCAAGCTGGCCATCGGCCACCCGTGGGAATTTTTCGCCATCGTCAAAGCCATGCTGGAAACGGGCATCACGCCCGACTTCATCGTCGTCGACGGCAGCGAAGGCGGCACGGGCGCGGCGCCCCTGGAATTCACGGACCACGTGGGCACGCCGCTGCAGGAAGCGCTGGTGCTCGTGCATAACACCCTGGTGGGCGCCAACCTGCGCGAGCGGATCAAGATCGGCTGCTCGGGCAAGATCATCACGGCCTTCGACATCGCCCGCCTGCTGGCGCTGGGCGCCGACTGGTGCAATTCGGCGCGCGGCTTCATGTTCGCACTGGGCTGCATCCAGTCGCAAAGCTGCCACACGGACCGCTGCCCCACGGGCGTGGCCACGCAAGACCCGCAGCGCCAGCGCGCGCTGGTGGTATCCGACAAGATCGCCCGCGTGGCGCACTTCCACCAGAACACCATGAAGGCGCTGGCTGAACTGATCGCCGCCGCCGGCCTCGCGCATCCGCAGGAACTGCGTCCGCACCACCTGGTGCGCCGCATCTCGCCGAACCAGGTGAAACTGGCGTCGGCCCTGCTGCCCTTCCTGGAAGCGGGCCAGCTGCTCGACCCGAGCCAGCTGCCGCAACTGCCGCCCGTATTCGGCCTGTACTGGCCCATGGCGCAATCGGCATCGTTCCAGCGCCTGGATTAAAGCCGGCATTGCGCAAGTGGAGCAATACCACTTAATAACCACTTGCGCAAAAACCCAAATCCAATACAATACCAAAACAAGTACAAAACCAAGGCAGCTTGTCCGGTGACCGCCACGATGCGCCACCACGGTGCCAGAATACGTATGCCGTCGTCACAATACATACCGGAGGAGTTGCAGCATGGAGCAGGGTTTGCGCGAGAAAGTAGGACAGTTGTTCATGGTGGGTTTCGACGCCCTGCAGGCGGACGAGCATATCAAGACCTTGATACGCGGCAAGAAGGTGGGCGGCGTGATCCTGTTCCGCCGCAACGTGCACACGCCCGCGCAAGTGTCCGCCCTGTGCCGCGAGCTGCAGGAGATCAATGCGGAAGTGTCCGACATTCCGCTGCTGATCTCCATCGACCAGGAAGGCGGCATGGTCATGCGCATCGAGCAGGGCGTCACGCCGATTCCCGCCGCGATGGCCTTCCAGGCGGCCGGCTCCATCGACGACTGCGAACGCATGAACCAGATCAGCGGCGATGAAATGCGCCAGGTGGGCATCAACATGCTGCTCGCCCCCGTGCTGGACGTAAACAACAACCGCAACAACCCCGTCATCGGCGTGCGCGCGTATGGCGAGGATGCCGCCACCGTCATCGACTACGGCATGGCGGCCATGCGCGGCCAGCGCGCCAGCGGCGTGGCCGTCACCGCCAAGCATTTCCCCGGCCACGGCGACACGGCCATCGATACGCACTACGCCATGGCGCTGGTCCCGCACGACAAGGAACGCCTGCGCGCCGTGGAGCTGGCGCCCTTCCGCGCCGCGATTGCCGGCGGCGTCGACGCCATCATGACGGCGCACGTGGTCTTCCCCGCCTTCGAGGCCGACACCAGCGTACCGGCGACCCTGTCGAAAGGCGTGCTGACGGACCTGCTGCGCGGTGAAATGGGCTACAAGGGCGTCGTCATCACCGACTGCCTGGAAATGGCGGCCATCGCCGACGGCATCGGCATCGCCCAGGGCGCCATCGCCACCCTGCAGGCAGGCGCCGACATCGTCCTCATCTCGCACCGCGAAGCGCAGCAGACGGCCGCCATCGACGCCGTCATCGCCGCCGTGGAGCGCGGCGACATCGCGCTCTCCCGCATCGATGCCGCTTGTGCCCGCGTGGCTGAACTCAAGCGCAACCGCGCCGTGCGCGACTGGCGTACCCGCCCCGTCACGCCGCCGGCGCTGATGCAGCCGGCCGCCATGGCCCTGTCGCAGCTGCTGCAAAAGGCCGCCTTGCGCGTGCAGGGCGACTACCGCCCGCTCGACGCCAGCCTGCCCGTGACCCTGCTGACGGTGGAAGTGCGCTCGCGCAGCGAAATCGACGAAGTGGCGCTGGGCCGCAACAAGGAAGCACGCAGCTCGATGCTGCCGGCGCTGCTGGAAGCGGGCCTGGACGTGCGCGAGTACGCCTTGTCGGCCGAGGCGCTGGACGACGAAGTCAACGAGGCCATCGCCTTTGCGCAAGGCGCGCAGCAGATCCTGCTGCAAACGTATAACGCCATGTTCGTCGGCGGCCAGCGCCGCCTCGTCGACGCCCTGCCGCACGATAAACTGTGGCTGGTGGCGGGCCGTTTGCCCTACGACCTGGACCTGGCGCCACACGCGCAAGGCCGCCTGGCCGCCTTCGGCTGCCGCCCGGCCGCGCTGGTGCCCGTGGTGGAGAAACTGGCGGGCAAGGCGTAACGCCACGCCCCCCCTCCTGCACATGCCGGGCCTTGCCCGGCATTTTTTATGCCGCGTCGCAATCGAAGCGCACGCCCGTCATCTGTTCGCTCAGCGTCCATAGCCGGCGCGCCTGCCCGGGATCGATGGCCCAGCGCCGCACGCCCGGCCCCATGCTGTCGTCCTCCACCAAGGGGGCGATATCGCCATCCTCGCAATACACGCCGCCCATGCCCTCAAGCTGCGCGCTGGTGGCGCACCAGACGGTGGTGGCCGCTCCCTGCGCCACATTCTTGAAACCCGACTGCGGCGGCGGATTCACCTTGCCATCCTCATCGAGCGCACCCACGCGGCGCAAGTCGTCGAAGTCCAGGTGGCGCACCAGCGGCGTCAGGATGGCGCCCGGATGCAGCGAGTAGGCGCGCACGCCGTGCGCCGCACCGCGACGGTCCAGTTCCACGGAAAACAGCGCATTGGCGCTTTTCGACTGCGTATACGCGCGCCATTTGTCGTACGGCTGGCGCAGAAAATGCGGGTCATCCAGGTCAACGCCCGCCTGCCGGTGTCCCAGCGACGACACGCACACCACGCGCGCACCCTGCGCCTGCCGCAAGACGGGCCACAGGCGCGCCGTCAGCTGGAAATGCCCCAGGTGATTCGTCGCGAACTGCGCCTCGTAGCCGCGCGCATCGCGCAGCAAGGGCGTGGCCATGATGCCGGCGCCGTTCACCAGCAGATGCAGGGCGCGGCCGGTGGCAAGGAAGGCGGCCGCGAATGCGTCGATCGATTGCGGATCGAGCAGGTCGAGCGCCGCGACCTCCACGCCAGCCATGCCATTCAAGGCCGCTTGCGCCTGATGCTGGTCGCGCGTCGGCACCAGCACCCTGGCGCCGGCGCCAGCCAGCACGCGCACCGTTTCCAGCCCCAGGCCCGACGCGCCGCCCGTGACGATGGCCTGCACGCCGGACAGGTCGCGGCCGGCCAGCACCTCGCTGGCGGTCGTGGCCGCGCCGAAGCCGGAATGAAGGGGAATTTGCCTGTGATCGCCGTGTGTCATGTCTGCCTCTGCATGTGGGTGGCCAGCGCGGGATGGCTGGCAACATGCTTATTTTGCGCGAGCTGTTCTGGACGGTGAATGGCGTAAAATCTTCAATACTATCGCCATCGTCCAGAATTGCCGCCACCATGGATTTGCTCTCCGATGTACTCTCGCTGTTTGATACGCGCAGCTCCTACTTTGCCGGCCTGAAGGCGGGCGGCGACTGGGCCATCGACTTTCCGCCGCCGGACGGCATCAAGTTCAACGCCGTGATCGAAGGCGCTTGCTGGCTGACGGTCGCGGGCATCGACGCTCCCATGCATCTGCAGACGGGCGACTGCTTCCTGCTGGCGCCGGGACGCGCGTTCACCCTGGCCAGCACGCCCGGCTTGCCGGCCGCGCCAGCGCTGGAAGTGTACCGGCACACGCAACAGGGCGTGGCCCGCCACGGCGCGCCGCAGCACGATTTCTTCCTCATCGGCGGACGCTTCCACTTTGGCGACGAAGCGGCCATCCTGCTCGACTGCCTGCCGCCGCTGCTGCACGTGCGCGGCGATACGGACCAGGCCAGCGTGCTGCACTGGGCCTTGCAACGGCTGGCACAGGAACTGCAGGCGACGGCGCCCGGCGCGGCGCTGATGACGCGCCACCTTGGTCACATGATGCTGTTGCAAATGCTGCGCCAGTATCTTGAAGCGCAGGCCTCGCACCCGGTGGGCTGGCTGTTCGCGCTGGCCGATCCACGGCTGCGCGCCGCCATCGAGGCCATGCACGCGCAACCGGCGCGGCGCTGGACCTTGTCGCAGCTGGCCGCCGTCGCAGGGCAGTCGCGCTCCGCCTTTGCCTTGCACTTCAAGAAGCGGGTGGGCGTAACGCCGCTCGACTACCTGCTGCGCTGGCGCATGCGTCTGGCCACGCGGCGCCTGAAGGGCGGCAGCGCACCCATCACCTTGATCGCACAGGCACTGGGCTACGATTCCGACAGCGCCTTCAGCCACGCCTTCAAGCGCGTCATGGCCTGCTCGCCGCGCCAGTACCGGCTGCGCCACGCGGGCGGGCAGGCGTAAAAAAACCCGCGCTTGCGGGTTTTAATAGTACAAGGTCAGCGCGCCGGCACGGGCGGCAAGGCTGCCACCGCCAGCAAGGCAAACGGTCCGAGGAACAGGCCGATGCCGAACCAGAGTCCACCGTGGCGGCCGCGCCGGCTGGCCAGCAGCCAGGTGGCGACCGCAAACAAAAACATGAAGATCAACAGTATCGCCATTGCCACTCCTTGCCATGCGGAAAGCCCAGTGTAGCCCACGGGCGGGCCCGTGGCTACACTGAAATACAAGCCCTAGCGCTGCACCTGCATCAGGATCACGCGCTTGCTGCTGCCGTCGGCCGGCGGCGTGTTTGACGGTGGCGGCGGGCTGTCGCAGGAACCGCAGGAACCGCAGCCGCTGCCGCAGCCCGGCGCCACCTTGAAGAAGGTCGACAGCTTCGCCTCATCGAGGCCGCAGCGCACCAGGCCGCGCACGATGGCGCGGCGCACGCCCGCCGGCAGGTACTTGGTCGAAAAATGCAGCAGCGCGGCTGCGACGATCAGGGCGACGATGAGGGTTTGCCACATGGTTTTCTCCTAAGCGCCCAGCATCAGGGCGACGCGGTACGTGATGAACGAGGCGGCATACGCCAGGGCGAACATGTAGCCGGCCATCAGCAGCGGATAGCGCCAGCCACCCGTCTCGCGTTTCACCACGGAGAGGGTCGACAGGCACTGCGGCGCAAACACATACCAGGCCAGCAAGGAAAGCGCGGTGGCCATCGACCACGAATGCGCGATCAGCGGTTCCAGCGTGGTCGCCAGCGCATCGCCCGTTTGCGACAGCGCGTACACGGTGCCCAGGGCGCCGACGGCCACTTCGCGCGCCGCCATGCCCGGCACCAGCGCGATGCAGATCTGCCAGTTGAAACCGATGGGCGCGAAGATCACTTCCAGGCCGCGGCCCAGGATGCCGGCCAGGCTGTAGTAGATCGGCGGGTGGATGGCGTTATCCGGCGGGCCGGGGAAGGTACTGAGGAACCACAGGATGATCATCAGGCTCAGGATGATGGTACCGACGCGCGTCAGGAAGATCTTCGCGCGCTCCCACAGGCTGACGGCCAGGTTGCGCAAATGCGGCCAGTGATAGGCAGGCAGTTCCAGCATCAGCGGCTGGTTGCCGCGCACGCCCATGCCGCGCTTCATGACCCAGGCCACGGCCATGGCCGAGATGATGCCGGCGAAGTACAGGACAAACAGCACCAGGCCTTGCAGGCTCAGATAGCCCCACACCTGGCGTTCCGGGATGAAGGCGGCGATGATCAGCGCATACACGGGCAGGCGCGCCGAACACGTCATCAGCGGCGCGATCATGATGGTAACCAGACGGTCGCGCGGGTTCTGGATGGTGCGCGCCGCCATCACGCCGGGGATGGCGCAGGCAAAGCTCGACAGCAGCGGGATGAAGGCGCGGCCGGACAGGCCCACGCCGCCCATCAGGCGGTCCAGCAGGAACGCGGCGCGCGGCAGATAGCCGCAGTCTTCCAGCGCCAGGATGAAGAAGAACAGGATCAGGATCTGCGGCAGGAACACCAGCACGCTGCCGACGCCGCCGATGATGCCTTCCACCAGCAAGCTTTTCAGGTGACCGTCAGGCATGTTCGCCGTCAGCACGGCGCCCAGGTGGCCCACGCCATCGGTGATCATTTCCATCGGCGTGGCGGCCCAGGCAAACACGGCCTGGAAAATCAGGAACATCAGCACGGCCAGGATGATGGGGCCGACGATGGGATGCAGCACCACGTCGTCGATCTTTTCCGTCAGGTTGCCCTTGTCGCTCGTGTCATTGCTGACGGCGGCCAGGATGCGGCGCACTTCGCGCTGGGTTTCTTCGACGGTGACGGCATCGATGGCCGCCAGCGGTTTCGCTTCCACGACCGGCAGCGGCAGCATGGCATCAATGGCGTTCAGCAAGGCTTTTTCGCCATCGTGCTGCACCGCCACGGTTTCCACCACGGGCATGCCCAGTTCCTGCGACAGTTTGGCCGTGTCGATCAGCATGCCGCGCTTGCGCGCCACGTCCGTCATGTTCAGCGCCAGCAGCATGGGCAAGCCCAGACGCTTGACTTCCAGCACCAGGCGCAGGTTCAGGCGCAGATTGGTGGCGTCGACGACGCAGATGATGGCGTCCGGACGCGGGTCACCGCGGCGCAGGCCGCCCACCACGTCGCGCGTGATGGCTTCATCGGGCGTGGTGGCGGACAGGCTGTAGGCGCCCGGCAGATCGAGCACGCGCACGGGTTTGCCGGCTGGCGAGGTGAAATGGCCTTCCTTGCGCTCGATGGTCACGCCGGCGTAGTTCGCCACTTTCTGGCGCGCGCCCGTCAAACGGTTGAACAGGGCCGTCTTGCCGCAGTTCGGATTGCCCAGCAAGGCAATTTGTGGCTGATGCGGCGGCTTGTGCACGCCCGCATCCACGATAGTTTCGACAGCACCCATGGTCATTCCGGTTGAAGCAGCGGTTGAATCGTAATCAGCGCCGCTTCGAAGCGGCGCAGTGCGAACGTGGCATTGCCCACCTTGATGGCCAGCGGATCGCCACCGGGAATGCCGCGCTTGAGCATGCGGATACGTTCGCCGGGAACGAATCCCAGCTCCATCAGGCGACGGGGCAGGTCGACGCCGTCCTCCGTCTGTCCTGCCGTGTGGGGCGTGATATGCAACACCGTGCCGCTCTGGCCGACTGCCAGCGCATCGAGCGTCATCATGGGTGGAACTAGAGTCATGAGCAAATTCCGTTCAAATTAAGAACACCTGATACCGGCTGCGGCGCGGGGCGCCTTGCGCTGGTTCCAGGTTTGTGAGGTAAAACGCCACTGTTGCGCATTACCGACAAGCGGCCATTCCATCTGTCCAGACGGCAACCGTCCGAGACAATACCAGCATTATAAACATGAATGCGAATAGTTTTTATTTAGCCCGGAGAGCCGCCCCCATCAAGGGCTGCGTCATGCGCGCGAATCGCATATCAAGCTGCGGCGCCAGGCTGCCAAGTGCCGCACACTTGATCAAAATCGCTTGCATTGTCCCCCACTTTGCGCGACAATGAAACGTAATGATAATGATTCTCATTAAAACACTAGCAACAATGCTTCCCAGCACTAGTGTCTGTTCATCCTCCAGCCAGAAGGTGTATCAATGATTGTATGTGTCTGCAACAACATATCTGATCGTGAAATCCGTCAAGCCGTCGATCTTGGCCTGTCCAGCATGGCCGAACTGCGCCGCGACCTGGGCGTGGCCACCTGCTGCGGCAAATGCCACACCTGCGCGCGGGAAGTGCTGAACGATCACCTGAACGCCACGGTGGCGCTGCAAGAAACCGTATTGATGCGAGCTGTACTGACAAACTAAAGAAAGCGATAAACGCCATGACGATGATGCCCCCGCCCGTAACGGTGCAGGCCGTGCAGCAATTTGCCGACTTCGACAAGAAGCGCAACAAATTCGCGCCGCTGATGGCCATCGTCGTCCTGCATCTGGCCGGGTTCTACGCGATCCAGAGCGGCTTGCTGAGCAAAGTCGTCACGGCGGCCATGCCGACCATCACCACCATCAGCATCATCGCCCCGCCGGCGCCGCCCAAGCCGCCGGCGCCATCCGTACCGAAAACCGTGGAATTGAGCGCTCCCGTGCCGCGCGCCGTGATCCCGCCGCTGCCGCTGATCGCCGTGGCACCGAGCGAGCCGACGATCACGCCGCCGCAGCCGACGCGCGCCGAAGCGGCACCCGTTGCCACCGCCGCGCCGACAGCGCCATCGACACCGTCGCCGACGCCACCAGCGCCGTCAACGCCGCGCACCGTCAGCAGCGTCGAATACATCAAGGCACCGCAACTGATCTACCCGAATCTGTCGCGCCGCCTGGGTGAAAGCGGCACCGTGGTGCTGCGCATCCTGATCAATGAAAAGGGCTTGCCCGAGCAAATCCTGATCCAGAAATCGACCGGCTACAACAACCTCGATGAAGCGGGCCGCCAGGCCGCCCAGCGCGCGCTGTTCAAGCCGATGATCGAAAACGGCAAGCCCGTACCTGTCTACGTTCTAGTACCGCTGACCTTCCAACTGAGCTAGCCTTCCGGCGGCCCTTGCGCCGCTGCCAGCCCGCAAGCACCGCACCACGTGCCCTGCTTGCTTTTTTGCGCCCTGTTTTTAGTCAAGCGATTTGCTTGTTTCAGTCTGCCAGCCTACATCCCCGGGCCAGGCAGACTTTTTTTTGGGGGTCAGCCCCGAGGGCGGAATGGGCCCCAATGGGGCCCATTCCGCTCGCGCAGCGACTGACCCTTTTTACATCTCCGCCCACATCCTGAGCAAATTATGATAATGCCCCGTCAAGCCCACCGTCGCCGGTGAATCACCGTGCTCTGCGCGCACGCTCTGGATGTTCTGATCGAGCTCGAACAGCATGCTGCGTTTCCAGTCTTCGCGCACCATGCTTTGCGTCCACAGGAAGGAGCAGATGCGCTCGCCGCTGGTGACGGGCAGCACCTGATGCACGCTGCTCGACGGATACACGATCACGTCGCCGGCCGGCAGTTTCACTTCGTGCGTGCCATACGCATCGACCACCACCAGCTCGCCGCCTTCGTACTCGTCCGGCTCGCTCAGGAAGACGGTCGACGAGACGTCGGCGCGCATCGACTGCATGCCGTTTTTCGGCGTACGGATGGCGCCGTCGATATGCAGGCCATAGTGCTCGCCACCCGCATAGCTGTTGAAGAATGGCGGCAGGATGCGCAGCGGCAGCACGGCGGCAAAGAACAGCGGATTGGCCATCAGCGCGCGGCTGACGATCTCGCCCAGTTCCAGCGCCAGCGGCGAACCCTCGGCCAGCTGGCGGTTGCGCTTGACTTGCGCGCCTTGCGCCCCGACGCTGGCGCGCCCGTCGACCCAGTCCGTCTGCGCCAGGCGCTGGCGAAAATGCGTGACCTGTTCCGGCGTCAGCACGCCGGGTATATGCAGCATCATCTTGCTATCCTTTTTCAGTAAACATCGCTGCCTGATTATCGCATCGCCGGCAGCGGCCAAGAAGACACAAAAGCAAGAACGGACCAACATTTCCCGCCTTTTCAGCGCGGCCATGCACGCGCGCCAGCGGCAGCAAAACAGCATAGGGAACGCGAATGAGAATGGCCTTCATTTTCCTTACAAATAAAAAACGGAAAAATGTGGCAATCCATTTGAGAATGGGTTTTATTCGCACGATATTTACGTTAAAAAGACGGAAAAATGCCGTTTACCGCCCGAAATTGCCCATATTTTGCGCTATCATGCGGGCATAGCGAAACCGGCAACCTGCGCGCCACCAGGCAGCCCGAGCCACCCGGCAGTGAACGCCAGCAGCCTCCGGTTTCATCATCGAACGCACTACAGAACAAAGGAAATCCCATGAAGGGCGATAAAGAAGTCATCCGCATGCTCAACGCACAGCTCACCAACGAACTGTCGGCCATCAACCAGTACTTCCTGCATGCGCGCATGTACAAGCACTGGGGCCTGGAAAAGCTGGGCAAGAAAGAATACGAAGAATCGATCGGCGAAATGAAACACGCCGACAAGCTGATCGACCGCATCCTGATGCTCGACGGCCTGCCGAACCTGCAAGCGCTGCACAAGCTGCTGATCGGCGAGAACACGCCGGAAATGCTGGAATGCGACTTGAAGCTGGAGCGCGCCGCGCACGCCACCGTCAAGGAAGGCATCGCCATCAGCGAAAAAGCGGGCGACTACGTCTCGCGCGACCTGTTCCTGATGATCCTGGAAGACACGGAAGAGCATATCGACTGGCTCGAAACGCAGATCGACCTGATCGCCAAGATCGGCATCCAGAATTACCTGCAAAGTCAGATGGCTGTTGAAGAGTAATGAGGACACCTGCCAAAACCTACTGCGCGTCGGCATAGGCGGCCTGCGATGCTCACCGTACTAGAGTACGGTTGCGCTTCTCGGCCACCTCTTCCTTCCGCTCGCTACGGTTTTGTCAGGTGTCGTAACATCGTTGGTGGAACAAGAAAAACCGGCAATTGCCGGTTTTTTTACGCCTGTACTTAGAGCCGTCCAGCGCCCTGGCGCCCGTTCAATTTGACGAACAGCACCGCCACCGCCGCGCACAGCAACAGGGCGCCGGCCAGCCGGATGACGTTCTCCGGATTGCCGCCCAGCCAGCTGCGGTAATACAGCGGCAGGGTGAAGATCTGGATGATCATCGGGATGACGATGAACATGTTGAAGATGCCCATGTAGACGCCCGTGCGCTCGGGCGGAATGCAGCCGGCCAGCATGATATAGGGATTGCCCATGATGCTGGCCCAGGCCAGGCCCACGCCCAGCATGGGCAGCAACAGCAGCGCCGGGCTGTGGATCAGCGGGATGCTCAGCATGCCCACGCCGGCCGCGCACAGGCACAGGCTGTGCATGCGCTTGGGGCCGAAGCGGCGCGTGAACGGCACCAGCGCAAAGGCAGCGACAAAGGCGACGAAATTATAGAAGGCGCCCACCTGCCCGTTCAGCAGGCCCGCGTCGCGAAAGCCTTGCGATGCCGGATCCGTCGTGTGAAACAGGGTCGCCGCCAGCGACAGCGCAATGTACTGCCAGTAGCAGAACATGGCGTACCACTGGAACAGGTTGACGATGGCCAGCTGCTTCATCGTCGGCGGCATGTCGCGCAGGGCCGCGCCGATATCGGCCAGCGTGTGGCGCCAACCCGGCGGGCGGCTGCGGATGGCCGCCAGCTCGGCCGCCGTGAGGGGGTTTTCCGGCGTCGTCTTCAGGGTCCACAGCACCGAGGCGAGGGAAAAGACGGCGCCGATCAGGAAGGCGGCGATGACGATGTGCGGGATATGGCTGCCATTGACGGCATCCTTGTTCATGCCCAGCATGACCAGCAGCGACGGCGTCAGGTAGGCCAGCGTTTGCCCCAGTCCCGTAAACGCGCTTTGCGTGAGAAAACCCAGCGAGTGCTGCTTCTTGTCGAGCTTGTCGCTGACAAAGGCGCGGTACGGCTCCATCGTCACATTGTTGGCCGCGTCGAGTATCCACAGCAGGCTGGCGGCCATCCACAGGGTGGGACTGAACGGCATGGCCAGCAGGCCCAGGCTGCACAGGATGGCGCCGATCAGGAAGTACGGCGTGCGGCGGCCCCAGCGCGTCACCGTGCGGTCGCTCATGGCGCCGATCAGCGGTTGCACGAGCAGCCCCGTCATGGGACCGGCCAGCCACAGGTACGGCAGGCTCGCTTCGTCGGCGCCCAGGTATTTGTAGATGGGGCTCATGCTGCTTTGCTGCAGACCAAAGCTGAACTGGATGCCGAAAAAACCCACATTCATGTTGACGATCTGCCAGAACGACAGATGCGGACGGTGCGCGGTGGTGTCGCTCATGCTGGTTCCCTTTCCAGCCACAGCATATGCCATGGCTGCAGGCCCACGGTGCCGGCCAGCACGCTGCCATCGAGGCTGTTGCGCCATTCGCCCGCGGGCAAGGTGAAACGCTGGCTGGCGCCGCTGAAATTGCTCAGGTTGAGAAACGCGTCGCCGCGCAGCAGCGCCAGCACGGCCGGCGTGTCGGCGGGCAGCACGCTGCGCGGCGCAGCGGCGGCCAATGCCGGCAAGCGCCCGCGCGCGTCGATCAGCTGGCGCAGTGCCAGGTACAGCCGGCCGCTGGCGCTCACGCCATCGTGGCGCCATGCCAGCAAGCTGTCGTCGAACGCGGGACGCTGCAGCCAGCGGCTGTCCATCGCCCGGTCGGCGCGCTGCGTGTAGCTGTCGTCGTTGGTCATGCCCAGTTCATCGCCCATGTACAGCACCGGCAAGGCGCCAAAGCTCAATGCCAGGCCATGCAGCAGCAGCAGGCGCCGCAACGCGTATTCCTGCTCCTGCACCGTGGTGGCGCTTTGCAGGCCGGCCAGCGAGGCGGCCATGCCGTTGCTGCCATGCGCCTTGTCGGCGCTGCTGCTCTGGAAGGCGGCGCCGCGCGCATAGCTGCCGGGCGCACCCGCAAAGAACTGCGCAATGCGCGCCAGGCGCGCCGGCCCGTCCGCGCCCGCTTCATTGAGCAACACGTTCCAGCCGATGTCGTCATGGCAGCGCACATAACTGAGCCAGCTTGCGGCCGGCGGCAGCGGCGGCGTGGCGGCGATCACCTGCCGCAGCAAGTCCGTGCTTTCCTCCGCCAGCGCGCCCCAGCCGGCGGCCATCAGGCTGCTGTGATAAGCGATATGGCATTCGGGCGCGCTATCGCTCCCAAAGTAGGCGGGCAGCTTGGGGGTGGGCACGATGGCTTCGGCCTTGAGCAGCACGCCAGGCGCGACGATGGCGGCGATGGCGCGCAAGGCTTGCAGCAGGCTGTGGGCTTCGGGCTGGTTCATGCAATCCGTGCCTTCGCGCTTCCACAGGAAGGCCGTCGAGTCGAGGCGGAACACCTCGATGCCCTTGTTGGCCAGGCCCAGCATGGCGCCGGCCATGGCCGCGAAGACGGCCGGATTGGCGTAGTTCAAGTCCCACTGATAGGGATAAAACGTGGTCCAGACCCAGCGCTGGAGCTCCGGCACGAAGGTGAAATTGCCCGGTGCCGCCTGCGGGAAGACCTGGCCAACGGTGCGCTCGTAACGGTCCGGCTGCACGCGGTCGGGATAAGTATGGAAAAAATCGCGCAGCAGCGGATCGCCCGCCTTGGCGCCCAGCGCCCACGCATGGTCGTCGGCCACATGGTTGAGGATGAGGTCCGAGCACAGGCTGATACCGGCCGCGCGCAGCTGCGCCGTCAACGCCAGCAAGTCGGCATTGCTGCCCAGCGCAGGGTCGACTTCCTCGAAGCTGGCGACGGCAAAGCCGCCATCGCTTTCGCCGGCACGCGGCCGCAAGAACGGCAGCAAATGCAGATACGTCACGCCCAGCTCGCGCAGATGGGCAATGCGCGCGGCCACGCCCTGCAGGCTGCCGCCGAAGCGCTGCACGTAGGCGCTGTAGCCCAGCATGGACTGGCTGGCAAACCAGTCCGGCTGCGCTTCGCGCTGCGCATCCTGCCGCAGCAGCGCCGGCGCGCGCGCCGCGTACAGCCGTCCCACGCTTTCCATCAAGTCGCCCAGCCAGGGCAGGAAGTCCGGCCGCTGGCCATACAGGCTGCCCAGGCGGTCGAGCAGGACCGCCTCCTGGCGCGCATAGCGGCGCGCCGCATCGTCGCGCAAGTGCGAGGGGAGCGGCGCCAGCAGGCGCGCCAGGGGGCTACGTATCGACATCATGAATCCTATCCTTGCTTAAAATGCGTATTTCAGGCTGACCTTGACGGCGCGCCCCGTGATCGAGCGGGCCGCGTGGCCATCGCCCTCGACTTCCGTATAGCCGATCTTGTTGAGCAAATTGTTCGCCGTCAGCGCCACCTGCATCTGCGGCGTAAGCTGGTAATTGACGAAAGCGTTGAGCACCTGGTAGGCGGGCAAGGTGATCGTGTGCGCATCATCGCCCCACGACTTGCCCGTGCCGACCAGGCTGGCGCCCACGGTGGCAGGTCCCCACTCATAGGTGGGCGCGAGCTGGTACACGACACGCGCCTGGCGCCGCGGCGTATTGCCGATCAGCGCCACGTCGGCCGCGGCCGTGCCCGTGATCTCGGCATCCGTGAACGTCAATCCGCCATTGATGCGGAAGTCGCCGGCGCTGTAGGCCGCTTCCAGTTCCACACCCTTCGCTTCATAGCTGTTGGCCGTGCGCAGCTGCGTCGTCGCCTCGTAATTGCTTTCCTTCGTCTTGGCCTGGAACACGGTGACGAAGGTGCTCAGGGGCCCCCGCCGCCATTTCACGCCGCCTTCGAGCTGGCGCACGGTGTTGATCGCCACCGGCACGCTGCCATCCAGGGGCGTGCCGAACAGGATGCGGTCGGCATTGAAGGCCACGCCTTCGCTGACGCGGGCAAACACGGCCAGGTTGGCTTGCAGCTTGTAGTTCGCGCCCAGCGAGTACGAAGTATGGCCCAGGGTGTAGTCGACCTGCTGCACCGTCGACGGCAGATAGGCTTGCGCGCCGGTGGCCTGGTTGGCCGTGCCACTGGCGTGCTGGCGGTCGCGCCGCAGGCCGCCGTCGAGGTTCAGCGCGCCGCTTTCCCAGGCCAGGTTTACGTAGGGCGAAGTCGTGCGGTACTCCATGTCGACGGCGCGCGAACAGCAGGCGCCGAAGGCCGGGCCGATGTAGCCGGGCGTGCTGCTCGCCGTTTGCAGCAGCGCCGGCTGGTCGCCCGTGGCCTGCAGCAGGTATTCATTGAAATTCCAGGTCAGGCCCAGCTTTTGCTGCGACAGGTACAGGCCGGCCGTGGTGGTCAGCTTGCCGCTGTCGAGCACAAACGTCCTGGCCAGCTTGGTGTCGCTCAGGGTATTGCTGGCGTCGTCGATCGAGGTGTTGAACACCACGGCGGAAAACGCGCGCCCCGTGTAGGGCTGGCCCCGATTCGGGCCGCTGGCAAACACGTAGCTGCCGTCGCTGCCGTTATTCGACGGGAAGACGCCGATGAAGCGGCCCGAATTGTCGGCGTAGCGGAAGTTTTCGCTCACGCTCCAGCCCTGTCCCAGCTTGAACGATGCTTCCAGTCCCACGGTGTCGCTCTTGACGTGCAGACCGTCGTTGACGCGGGTGGCCACGCGCTGGTTATCCTTGTTCAGCACCATGTCGGGCACCCAGTACGGCGAATAGAAACTGGCCTTGCGCGGGTCGATGCCGGCGACTTCCGTAATGCGGCCATTGCGCACGCTGACCGGCACCGGCAAGGCCGTGGGCGACTGGTCGTCGAGGTGCTTGAACGACAGGCGCACGAAGCCGCTGTCGAATTCATGCGTGACATTGCCGCGGATCTGGCCGCCCTTTTCGCTGTTGACGCCACTATGGCGGATGCCTTCGCCCGTGCGCCAGGAGCCGCCGATGAAGAAGCGCGTGCGCTCGGAAACCGGCGCGCCGTAATCGAAATCCACGCGCGTCTGGTCGTAGCCCAGGCCCCGGCTGAGCGCCACGCTGCCGCCCTTCTCGATGCCATTCTTGCTGATGAAATTGATGATGCCGCCCGGCGAGTTAGTGGCCAGGGTGGAGGCCGAACCGCCGCGCACCACTTCCAGGTGGTCGAGAGTGGAATCGATCTTGACGAAGCTGTCGGGCGTGGTGAAGTTGAAGTCGCCGAACTGCAGCACCGGCAAGCCGTCCTCCTGGATCTGCACATAGCGCGCGCCGCCGGCGGAAATGGGCAGGCCGCGCACGGTGATGTTGGCATTGCCTTCGCCGCCCGAGGACTCGGCCCGCAAGCCCGGCACCGAGCGCAGGACTTCGGCGGCGCTGGTCGGCGCGTTGTGCAGGATGGTGTCGAGTTCCATGCTGCTGACGGAATTACTCGATTTCATTTTGGACGTGCCGCCGGTGGTGCCGGTGACCACGATGCGTTCCAGGTTCAGGCCATCGGCGGGGGCGGCGCTGGCGGAGTCGCCGGCCGATTGGGCCTGGGCGGCGCCCCATTGCAGCAGGGCCAGGGCGATGGCTGCGGCCATGCAGCCGCGTTGAGCAGTACGTGTCTTCATCTTGTCTCCAGTGTTGTATGCCGATACATCGAGGTATCCGCTTGTTATGAGTCCTGGCCGCCGCATGCGTGGCGCGCTGGCTGAGCCGGTACGTCATTATTCAACGAATAAGAATTTATTGCAATCGATTGCAATCGAGCACTGCAACATGGAATTTATGTTGTTTTTAAGGGAACGCTACGGGCAGTAAAGAGGGAAGCAGGCGGAAATTGATACGAGGGCAGGGTTTTTCATGCTGCCATGCAGCATGAAAAATAGTGGGAAATTTTGAAATTATTGCAATCGGTTGCAACCACGCTTTACCGGCCCGAGGCGCGTACGATCAGCTCAGTTGGCAATTGCCGGGATGGCGCAGGCGCGCCATCGACCAGCGCCAGCAGCGAGGCCACCAGCGCGCGCCCGGCGGCGCGGATCGGCTGGCGCACGGTGGTCAGCGGCGGGTGGAAATACGCGGCCAGTTCGATATCGTCGTAGCCGACCACGGCCACCTGTTCCGGCACGGCCACGCCACGCGCGCGCAAGGCGCTGATGGCGCTCATGGCCAGCAAGTCGCTGCAGGCAAAGATGGCGTCGAAGGGGAGCTGGCGATCCAGCAGTTCCTGCACGTCCGTCGCGCCGCCCTGCGGCAGGAAGGAGCCGGCCACGTACAGTTGCGGATCGGGCGCCAGTCCGTGCGTGGCCAGCGCCTGCGCATAGCCCTGGTGGCGCTGCGCCACTTCGGGCAGCTTGGCGTCGCCAAAGAAGGCGATGCGACGGCGTCCCGCCGCCAGCAAATGCTCCGTGGCCAGCCTGCCGCCGGCGACGTTGTCGCCGCCAACGGTGCAATACAGCTGCTGCGGCAATTGCGCGCCCCACACGACGATGGGCACCTGGCGCGCGGCCAGCTGGTTCAGTTGTTCATGGTGGCGCCACTGGCCGATCAGGATGATGCCGATCACGCGGCCGCTATCGAAGGACTGGGCGGCCGCATCGAGCGTTTCCGCATCCACGCGCGAAATGAGCATGTCGAAGCCCTGCTCCGTCAGCGCATCGGCCAGGCTGCCCAGCATGCTCAGAAAGAAAGGATCGGACAGGTGCTGGCGCGTGGCCGCGTCATACGGCACCACCACGCCCACCGTGCGGTTCTGTTTCAGGCGCAGGTTTTGCGCGCCGATATTGATGGAGTACTTGAGCGAACGGGCCAGCGCGATGACGCGCGCGCGCGTTTCTTCATTGACCAGCGAACTGCCGCTCAGGGCGCGCGACACGGTGGACGTCGACACGCCGGCCAGGCGCGCGATATCGGCCATCTGCAGGCGCTGCTGCGCCTTCGAATCGGTACCGGTCATCGTACGCTCACTGCGGCACGGTATCCTTGAACGACTGCCGCTCGGACAGTTTGTCGAACAGGCGGGCCAGCGCAGGATGGTCCGCGCGCCAGTCGATTTCCGGGAAGCGGAAGCTGAGCCAGCCCAGGGTGCAGCCCACGGCCACGTCGGCCAGGGTGTAGTTCTTGCCGGCGCAATACGCGCTCTCGCCCAGGCGTGCTTCCAGCGCCGCCAGGCCCAGGGTGACTTTTTCCAGCTGGCGCGCGATCCAGGCCGCGCTTTGCTGCTCGGGCGGGCGCTGCGTGCGCTCCAGGCGCACCAGCACGCCAGCGTCGAGGATGCCGTCGGCCAGTGCTTCCCAATTCTTGATATCGGCCCGCTCGCGGCCATTGCCGCCGGCCGGCAGCAGCTTGCACACGGGCGTGAGCGTGTCGAGGTATTCGACGATGACTTTCGAATCGATCAGCGTGCTGCCATCCTCCATCACCAGGCAAGGCACTTTGCCCAGGGGATTGGCCTGGGCGATGCGGGTTTCCGGCACCCACACGTTTTCCAGCTCGAAGACATAGTCGAGCTTTTTTTCCGCCAGCACGATACGGGCTTTGCGGACATACGGGCTGGCGAGGGAACCGATCAGTTTCATAGGTACTTTAAGGTAAAAGAGCAGCAAGCAGTATAGCATCGGCGGCAGCAGTGTTTGGCAGCACGCGCCCGGCGGCCCCCAGTGTGTGGCAGGCACGCCGCATCGGGGCCGGATTCGGCCAAATTGCGATACGCCGACGGCCGACGGACGGCTGACCAGCGGCCAGCGGTGGTAAAATCGCCCTTTACTGTGGCGCCGTCAGTGTTGCTGTATTGCAATAGCCCTGCCCTCCCCGCGCGCCACACGCCAACCGTTTCTTTAACTTGCGTCCGCTCTCATGACTTCTACTACTCCGTATTCCACGCTGTCGGCCCTGTCTCCGCTCGATGGCCGCTACGCCAGCAAGACCGATCTGCTGCGCCCGATCCTGTCCGAAGCCGGTTTCATGCACCACCGCGTGAAAGTGGAAATCTCCTGGCTGCAAGCGCTGTCGCAAGCCGGTTTCGCTGAAATCAAGCCGTTCTCGGCAGAAGCGAGCGCCCTGCTCGACAAGATGGCGAGCGATTTCTCGGAAGCCGACGCGGCCCGCATCAAGGCCATCGAAGCGGTCACCAACCATGACGTCAAGGCTGTCGAATACTGGCTGAAGGAACAAGTGGCGGACGTGCCGGAACTGGTGGCGGCGTCGGAATTCATCCATTTCGCCTGCACCTCGGAAGATATCAACAACACCTCGCACGGCATGATGCTGAAAGCCGCCCGCGATGGCGTGATGCTGCCGGCATTGAACGGCCTGGTGGCCAAGCTGACGCAGATCGCGCACGACAACGCCGACGTGCCGATGCTGTCGCGCACGCACGGCCAGACGGCCAGCCCGACTACCCTGGGCAAGGAATTTGCCAACGTCGTGGCCCGCTTGCAGCGCGCCGTGAAACGCATCGAGCAAGTGGAAATCCTCGGCAAGATGAATGGTGCCGTCGGCAACTACAATGCCCACCTGTCGGCCTACCCTGGCTTCGACTGGCCGGCATTTTCGAAGGCCGTCATCGAACAGCGCCTGGGCCTGGTCTTCAATCCGTACACCATCCAGATCGAGCCGCACGACTACATGGCTGAACTGTTCGACGCCTTCGCGCGCGCCAACACAATCCTGCTGGACCTGAACCGCGACATCTGGACCTACGTGTCGCTGGGCTACTTCAAGCAAAAACTGAAAGCGGGCGAAATCGGTTCGTCGACCATGCCGCACAAGGTCAACCCGATCGACTTCGAAAACTCGGAAGGCAACCTGGGCCTGGCCAACGCCGTCCTGAAACACCTGTCGGAAAAACTGCCCGTCTCGCGCATGCAGCGCGACTTGACGGATTCGACCGTGCTGCGCAATATCGGCGTGGGCCTGGGCTACACCCTGCTGGCCTATGACAGCTGCCTGCGCGGCTTGAACAAGCTGGAAGTGAACCACGCGCGCCTGGCGCAAGACCTGGACGCGACGTGGGAAGTGCTGGCCGAGCCCGTACAAACCGTGATGCGCCGCTATGGCATCGAAAACCCGTACGAGCAGCTGAAAGAGCTGACGCGCGGCAAGGGCATCTCGAAAGAAGCGCTGCAAACCTTCGTCAATGGCCTGGCCATTCCGCAAGATGCCAAGGACGTGCTCTTGACCATGACGCCGGGTAACTACATCGGCATCGCGGCGCAATTGGCCAAAGCCATCTAAGCAGTTTCCACATGGGGATCATGCGATCCCACTCCCGCGGGGCGGCCAGCACACAAATGCTGCCCGCCCCGCGGTTTTTCCGGCAATCTTTCTTGTAGAATCTCCAGCACGCAGCGTAAATTGCTTTTCTTTGGTATATTAGGCCGAATTAGTCCTAATACGTACTACTTTCAAGAAAGCCGTCGATGCAACGCTACACCACCACCGCCATCATCCTGCACTGGCTGACCGCCCTGCTGATCATCAGCGCCTTCATCATGGGCCTGGTCATGGTCGATATTCCCGGCCTGACGCCCACCAAGCTCAAATATTTCTCGTGGCATAAATGGCTGGGCGTGACCGTGCTGGCCATCGCCGCCATCCGCCTGCTGTGGCGCAAGGCCAATGTGCCGCCGCCGCACCCTGCCAGCATGGTTGCCTGGCAAAAGAAGGCAGCCGACGCCATGCATGTGCTGTTGTACATCCTGATCTTCGCCGTGCCCGTTTCCGGCTACCTGTACACGCTGGCCGCCGGCGTACCCGTGGTCTACCTGGGCCTGTTCCAGCTGCCCGTCATCATGGCGCCGAACCCGGAACTTAAGCCACTTTTAAAAGAGATTCATTATGTTCTGAACATGACGATGGCCGCCGCCGTGGCCGCCCACGTGCTGGCGGCGCTGAAGCATCAATTTATCGACAAAGACGGCGTACTTAAACGCATGCTGCCATAACACCGACTTCACCCTTGCTCACTGAAACTCCAGGAAAAATAAGATGAAAACCACCCAACGCATCGTCCTCGCTTCCCTGCTGGGCCTGTCCGTGGCCGCCACCGCCGCCACCCTGCTGAAAGTCGATCCCGCCAAGACCAGCGTGTCGGCCGTGTTCAAGCAAATGAACGTGCCCGTGGAAGCAAAGTTCAAGAAATTCAATATCGCCATCGATTACAACCCGGCCACGCCGGACGCCTCGAAAGCCTCGGTGGAAATCGAAACGGCCAGCATCGATATCGGCGATCCGGAATACAACAAGGAAGTGGCCAAGAAAGAATGGTTTAACGCGGCCCAGTTCCCGAAAGCCACCTTCGTTTCAAGCAGCATCAAGGCCGCCGGCGCGGGCAAGCTGACGGTCAGCGGCAAGCTGAGCATCAAAGGCAAGACCACCGACGTGACCTTCCCCCTGACGGTCAAAGCCGATGGCGGCAAATATGCCTTCGACGGCGCCCTGCCGATCAAGCGCCTGACCTACAACATCGGCGAAGGCGAGTGGAAAGACACGAGCATGGTTGCCGACGAGGTCACCATCAAGTTCCACGTCGCTGCGCAGTAACACCTGAGAAAACGTCCATGGCTGCGTTGCTCTTGCCTCGTCGTACTATTCGTACTGCCTTCGGCAAGGCGCCTGGCCCTGAACATTTTTCAGGCGTTACATATCAGATCACCGCCCAAAAATCTGTTGTTTAACTTAGTTAGGAATTCAATGAAATTGAAGCACTTGATGATCGCCGTGCTGGCAGCCGCCGGCGCCGGTTCGGCCATGGCCGCTACCGACACCTACAACCTCGACCCGACGCACACTTTCCCCAGCTTTGAAGCCGATCACATGGGCATGTCCGTGTGGCGCGGCAAGTTCAACAAGACCAAGGGTACGGTCACCCTGGACCGCGCCGCCAAGACGGGCAGCCTGGACCTCGTCATCGACGCCGATTCGATCGATTTCGGCCTCGACGCCATGAACACGCACGCGAAAAAAGCGGACATGTTCAACGTCGAAAAATTCCCGCAAATCACCTACAAGAGCAAATCGCTCAAGTTCGACGGCGACCAGCTGGTGGAAGTCGATGGCGAACTGACGCTGCTGGGCGTAACCAAGCCCGTCAAGCTGAACGTGAGCAAGTTCAAGTGCATCATGCATCCGCGCTACAAGCGCGAAGTGTGCGGCGCCGATGCCACGGCGGAATTCAAGCGCAGCGACTTTGGCCTGAACTACGGCATGCCGGCGTTCTCGCCGGAAGTCAAGCTGGCCATCCAGGTGGAAGCCATCAAGGCCGACTAAACACGGCCTTGCCACATGACAAGCCCGCCTCGCTGCCCGCAGCCAGGCGGGCTTTTGCATGCGCAGCGCGAATCCGCTGGACTTTTCTATCGTGCGGCATCACTATCCATTGGCATGATGTTGTTCTGACATGGCACACCCACTTATCCACCGCGCGGAGGACTACATGAATTTCATTATCTGGATCGTTATTGGCGGCGTCATCGGCTGGCTGGCCAGCATGGTCATGAAAACGAATGCGCAACAGGGCATCTTCCTCAATATCGTCGTCGGCATCGTCGGCGCCTTCCTCGGCGGCTGGCTGCTGGCCCCCCTGTTCGGCACGGGCACCATCAATAGCGACAATTTCAGCCTGGCTTCTCTGCTGGTCTCGTTCCTGGGCGCCGTGATCCTGCTGGGCATCGTGAATCTTTTGCGCCGCGGCAAAATACGCTAAGCAGACACATGGCAGCGCATCAGCAAGTGGCCGGGCCGCGCAAGCGCCCGGCCATTTTTTATTGCCGGCAAGACAATTGTATGGACAATACCACAGCCGCGGCACGAGAAAATGCCCGTTCACAGCCCACTCCTGCCCCTGCAACGGCGAAAATAGTGCAATTTTTACAAGCAACTACAAACATGCCCTCGGGAAAATGTGATTGACTAGTGCGAGTTCGATACGGATACTCTAGGTCGCCCGCTGAGAAAAAACACTGGGTACACGTTGGTTCCGACTTCCCTTCATGTAAAAGACTAGAACTCGAATGAAAAAATCTTTAATCGCGCTCGCCATCCTGAGCAACTTCGCACACGCCGACGAAGGCATGTGGATGCCCCAACAGCTGCCACAAGTGGCCAAGGAACTGAAAGCGGCCGGACTGAAACTCGATCCGACCAACCTGACCAAACTGACCGAATTCCCCATGGGCGCCATCGTCAGCCTGGGCGGTTGCTCGGCTTCGTTCGTCTCCCCGCAAGGCCTGGTTGCCACCAACCACCATTGCGTCTACAACAGCGTGGCGGTCAATTCGACCAAAGAGCGCGATTTGCTGGCCAACGGTTTCCTGGCCAAGACGTTTGCTGAAGAATTGCCGGCCGCCCCAGGCAGCCGCATCTTCGTGACCTCGGCCGTGACCAATGTCAGCGACAAGATCATCACCGCCGACGTGGCCAAGCTGAAAGGCAAGGCACGCATCGACGCGATTGAGAAAAACCAGAAGAAACTGGTGGCCGAATGCGAAAAAGAAGCCGGCTTCCGCTGCACCGTGTCCGCCTACTACGGCGGCCTGGAGTTCTACCTGATCAAGCAACTGGAAATCCGCGACGTGCGCCTGGTGCACGCGCCTCCGGCAGGCGTCGGCAAGTTCGGCGGCGACACCGACAACTGGATGTGGCCACGCCACACGGGCGACTACGGTTTCTACCGCGCCTATGTCAGCAAAGACGGCAAAGCTGCCGACTTCAGCAAGGACAACGTGCCTTACCAGCCAAAACACGTGCTGAAACTGGCCAAGGATGGCTTGAAAGAAGGCGATTTCGTGATGGTCCTGGGCTACCCTGGCCGCACCAACCGCCACCGCCTGCCATCGGAAGTGGCGTACACGTTTGACTGGAACTACCCGGCCTTCGTGAAAGCGTCGGGCGAAACCCTGGCCATCATCGCGCGCGAAACCAAGGACAACAAGGATGTTGCCCTGAAATACGCGGGCCAGGTTGCTGGCGTGAACAATTACTACAAGAACCGCCAAGGCATGCTGGATTCCTACGCGGGCAGCGACTTCCTTGCGCGCAAGACGACGGAACACGAAGCCCTGAAAACCTGGGTCAACGCGAATGCTGCCCGCAAGGCGGAATTTGCCGGCGACATCGAGCAAGTGGAAAAGCTGATCGCCGAGCGCGATGCCGACACCAAGCGCGATTTCTTCCTGAGCTACGCACAGCCACGCCTGCTGAACACGGCACGCAGCCTGTACCGCCTGTCGAACGAAGGCACCAAGGCTGACACGGAACGCAAGTCCGGCTACCAGACGCGCGATTTGCCACGTCTGTCGTCGAGCATCACGTCGGTCGAGCGCACCTACGATGAAAAAGTCGACAAGGCGCTGGTATTGAACAGCCTGACCAAGTACGCCGCGCAACCGGCAGCACAACGCCGCGCCAGCTTCGACGCCGCCATCGGCATCAAAGACGGCATGTCGCAAGCCGACCTGTCCGCCGCCCTGGACAAACTGTATGCGGGCAGCAAGCTGGCCGACAAGGAAGAACGCGCAGCGTGGCTGAAACGCACGCCAGCCGAATTCCAGGCCAGCAAGGACAGCTTCATCCAGGCAGCCGTCGCCATGTATCCGGATTCGCTGAAAAACGAAGCGGAAGACGAAGAACTGGCAGGCAAGATCCAGCAAGCCTACGCCAACTACATGAAAGCAAAGATTGCCTTCATGAAGAGCAAAGGCCAAGCCGTCTATCCTGACGCCAACAGCACCCTGCGCGTCACGTTCGGCAAAGTAGCCGGCCGTGACCACGGCGCCGACGGCACCACCTGGTCTGCCTTCACGACCGTCAATGGCGTCGTTGCCAAAGCCACGGGCCAGGGCGAGTTCAATGCACCGGCGAATCAACTGGCCGCGATCAAAGCCAAGGACTTCGGCAAATTCGTCGATCCCAAGCTGAAAACCGTGCCGGTCGACTACCTGGCCACCCTGGACATCACCGGCGGTAACTCCGGTTCGGCTGCCCTGAATTCGAAAGGCGAATTCATCGGCCTGGCCTTCGACGGCACCTTGGACTCGATCATTTCCGATTGGGACTACAACAAGGCCAACACCCGTTCGATCCAGGTCGACCTGCGCTACATGCTGTGGAACATGAAACACATCGACCACGCAGACAACCTGCTGAAAGAAATGGGCGCTGAATAACAAGAAGCAATAACCCGGCAACGGGCGCTTTAGCCTGAGCCACTCCTGCGGGAGTGGCTTTTTTTCGCCTAACGTTTTACTTTGGTAAAGCGGTAAGGTACCGCTTGCTCTTCGCCAAACACTTGCGCCCTGCCACTTCCCAACGGCAGCATGACCCGCCGGCCATCCTGCAGCAGCAAGGCCAGGTCGGCGCCGGGAAAGCGCTGCGCCAGCAGCGGATAAGCTGGCCGCGCGATGCCGGCGGCGGGAACCACGATGCGGTAGTCGCCATCGCCAAAGTCCAGCAGTAGCGCGGAAAGCTCATCCGGCCCCGGCAGCGCCGTGATGCGCAGGCGCGCGCTTCCCTTGACGAGCTCGAAGGCCGACCACAGGGGCAGGCTGCGCTGCGTGGCGCCGATCCGCAGCAGCGGCGCGTGGCGCGCCTGCGCCGACGTCAGCACGATGTCAGGCCGTTCTTCCGGCACGGCCCCATCGACGGCCAGTAGCCAGCCCCGGTAGCGTATCAGCGCGCCCTGCGCGGCAGCCGTGACAGACCCGCCCTGCGCCACAGGTTCCTTGCCCGCCGGCAGGCGCAACGGCGCCGCCTGCGCCGCCAGGCATATCCCCCACACCAGCGCCGCCATCGCTGCCTTGCCCATGCCGCCTCCCCTCGTGCGTGAAACGTATTCATAACACAAGTACGGCAACAAGCCCCCGCGGCGCCTCAAGGCAGGAGCGCCGGTGCTACAATTGGCCCCTAGCGGGCGTACTTACCCAGCGCGCCTTCCCCCTCCCAGACTCAGACCGCTATGCCACCAGACTTGCGCACGACCTACGAACTCGGTAACCACAACCAGACCACGACCTGGCTGGAATGCATCACCTTCTATCAAGATCTCGCCGCACGCTATCCGCAAGTGCTGCACTTCGAACAGATCGGCCTGTCCGACTCGGGTGTGCCCATCCACGCTGGCGTCGTCAGCGCGGACGGCGTGTTTGACCGCGAGCAGATCAAGCGTGCAGGCCGCACGGTGTTCTTCAACAACAACGGCATCCACCCGGGCGAACCGGAAGGCATCGACGCCTGCATGGCCATCGTGCGCGACCTCTGCACGCAGCCGGAACGCCTGGCGGCGCTGGGCAGCACCGTCTTGCTGTTCATTCCGATCTACAACGTCGATGGCAGCCTGAACCGCGCCAATACATCGCGCGTGAATCAGGATGGCCCGGAGCAATTCGGTTTCCGCGGCAATAGCCGCCACCTGGACCTGAACCGCGACTTCATCAAGTGCGACAGCCTGAACGCGCAAGTGTTCAACCGCCTGCTGGCCAGCTGGGACCCGGACGTGATGGTCGACACGCACACGTCGAACGGCGCCGACTACCCGTACACGATGACCCTGATCCACACGCAGACGGATAAGCTGGGCAACGGCCTCGGCCCCTTCCTGCAAGACACCATGCTGCCGCACATCTTTGCGCAGATGGAAAACGCTGGCTGGCCCACCTGCCCGTACGTGAATCCCGTCAAGGACAGTCCCGACCACGGCATTGCCGAATTCCTCGAAGTGCCCCGTTTCTCGACCGGCTTTGCGGCCTTGCACCACGTCATCGGTTTCATGCCGGAAACGCACATGCTGAAACCGTTTGCCGACCGCTACGCTTCCATGCGCGCCCTGCTCGACATCACCATGGCGTTTACCATCGAACATGGCGAACAGATCAAGCAGCTGCGCGCGCAAGCGAAGGCGGCGGGACGCACGCAAGCCGCATGGCCGATCCACTGGGCCATGAACGAAGAACAGCCGTCGACCTTCCCCTTCAAGGGCTATGCGGCGCAATACACGCCGAGTCTGCTGGGTGACTACCAGCGTCTGTCCTACGACCGCTCGCAGCCGTGGGAACGCGATATCGCCTACTACAACCGCTTCGATGCGGACGTCACCGTGGCCGCGCCGAAAGCCTATATCGTGCCGCAAGCGTGGCGCGAAGTGATCGAACGGCTGCGCTGGAACGGCGTCGAAATGAGCCGCATCACCGCCGAACAGACGCTAACGGCCCGCTACTACCACATCGCCTCCGTCGGCACGCGCGCCACGGCTTACGAAGGCCACATGTTCCACGACCATGTAGAACTCGAAGCGCGCACGGGCCAGTTCACCGTGCAAGCGGGCGATTATGTCGTCAGCCTGGACCAGGACAACGCCCGCTACGCCGTGGAAACGCTGGAGCCGCAGGCGCACGACAGCTTCTTCCGCTGGGGTTTCTTCAATAGCGTGCTGGAGAAGAAAGAAGCGTTTTCCGATTACGTCTTCGAAGACATGGCATCCGAACTGCTGCGCGATGAACCGGCGCTGGCGGCCAAGTTTGCTGACTGGAAAGCTGCCAATCCCGCCTTGCTGAGCAATCAGGAAGCCGTGCTGAACTTCATCTTTGCACACTGCCAGCGCTTTGCCGAGCCGGAATGGCGGCGCTACCCAGTGATCGCCCTGATGTAAATCCGGGCTGTAGCAACTGCAACATCCTGGCGCCGCATCGGAGACCCCGGTGCGGCGCCTCTTTCTGTGCCCTACCCACAAGGTAATCCCATGCACTACGCACTGAACCTGCGCACCTTTATTTACAGCCATTATTTTTATCTGGGCTTGCGCGTGGCCATCGGTCTCGTCGGCCTGGCCTTGCTGACCCAGGAAATCAGCGATAGCGCCACCGCCATGACGGTATGCATCGGCGCCCTGTGCACGACCCTGATGGACATGCCCAGCCCGCTGCGCCACAAGTTCAACGAAATGCTGGCCTCGGTACTGCTGTGCAGCGCCGTCACCTTATTGATCAGCCTGTGCGGGCCCGTGCAGTGGCTGTTGATGACGGTGCTCGTGCTCGTCAGTTTCCTTGCCAGCATGATGGTGGTGTACGGCAAGAAATCCATGCCCTTGCAACTGGCCGCCCTGTTCATCATGACCATGTCGATGGAGCACCAGATGACGTGGCAGCAATCGTTCCACCACGCGGGACTGTTCATGCTCGGTGGCCTCATCTATCTGACCTACGCCATGGCCATCGCCTGGGTCTTGCGCCACCGCATCAAGCAGCAAGTGCTGGCCGAAGCCCTGTTCGAACTGGCCGCCTACATCGATATCAAGGCCGATTTCTACGACACGCGTTTCAATCTGACGGAGCAGTTCAACAAGCTGGTGCGCCATCAAAGCATCCTAGCCGACCGCCAGCAAGCGTCCCGCGACCTGATTTTGCGCAGCCACAAGAACAGCAAGGATGCCATCGTCGTGCAGGTGCACGTATGCATGCTCGATCTATATGAACTGATCCTTTCCACGCACACGGATTACGCGCTGCTGCGCCAGCACCTGGCCGACTCCGACGTGCTGAAATCCTTGCACGACCTGGCGTACAAGGCGGCGCGCGACATCGAAGCCGTAGCCTACGCCGTCACGCGCAAGCGCGCCTCGTATGCGCAGATCAGTTACGACAAGGAATGGGCCGACATCGAAGGAGAAATTGCCCGCCTGCAGGCAAAGGGAGAAAATGCGCAGGAAGCGCTGGCCACCCTGCGCGCGCAGCGCAACAAGATCCGCGCCATTCTGAAAATGATCGCGGAATTGCACCTGGCCAGCCAGAAAGTCTACGACAACGTACCGTTCTGGAGCGGCGCGGACATGGCGCCATTCTTGTCGCAGCAGAAATATGAACTGAAAACCCTGCTGTCGAATCTGCGCCTGGAGTCGCCCGTGTTCCGCTTCGCCCTGCGCGTATCGATGGCGATCTCGGTAGGCTTGCTGATCGGACACTGGCTGCCGTATGCGGCCCACAGCTACTGGATTGTGCTCACCATCGTCATCATCCTGCGCCCCACGTTCAGCATGACGCGCCAGCGCCGCGCTGACCGCATCATCGGCACCATCATCGGCTGCGTGATCACGGCTATCGTGATCCGCTTCGTGCACAGCAATATCGTGCTGATGGCCATTTTGTTCCTCTCCATCGTGGCCACGCCCACCTTCATCTATTTGCGCTACCGCTACACGGCCATCGCCGTGAGCCTGATGATCCTGCTGCAAATGCACCTGGTGGCGCCCAGCAACCCGAACCTCGTCAGCGAACGCCTGATCGATACCCTGATCGGCGCAGCCGTTGCCACCGTGTTCAGCTTTGTGCTGGCCAACTGGGAATACCAGAGTCTGCCGCGCCTGGTGCGCCAGGTGCTCAATGTAAACCTCAGCTATATGCAGGCCAGCTTCGCGCTGCT
The DNA here is from genome assembly GCF_002735685.1 of Janthinobacterium sp. BJB301. Taxonomy (NCBI): domain Bacteria; kingdom Pseudomonadati; phylum Pseudomonadota; class Betaproteobacteria; order Burkholderiales; family Oxalobacteraceae; genus Janthinobacterium; species Janthinobacterium sp. BJB301. The sequence goes on from NZ_PDZJ01000002.1 coordinate 1,287,031, forward strand.
GCAGGGAAAATGTTTCGATGATTTCGCCTACCGCATCGAACGCAAGCGCTTGATGGACAGCTTGGCCGCGCTCAGCTCGGCGCTGGTGCGCATGCTCGACGAACCGGCCAGCAAGCAGCGGGCCGTGGAAGACATCAACCTGTTCATCGTGCAAAATTACTTGCTGGTGGCCCACGTGGCGGCCCTGCGCTCCATCCTCGGACGCCACGCCAGCCAGCTGCCTGTCGCGCCCGTCAACGCCTTGCTCAGCCACAGCCATACGCAAGTGTGTTTGACCCTGTCGCGCGCGCTGGAGCAGCTCGACAACCAGGCGACGATCAGCGCGCCGCTGGCTCCCCCTGCCGCGCCGCCCGTCAGCGACGTGGCCTGGTCGGGTTGGCCGCTGGTGCAGCGGCGCATCCGTCTGTTGCAAGCAGATGCCGACAAGATCGTGATACATAGCGCGGCGATCGTGCATATTGTGACACCGCGCTAAATCCCCGGGATCTATTTCAGATAGCGCTCAAACCAGCCGATAGTACGTTTCTGCAAGTCGCGCTGGTGCTCGGGCTTGCGGAAGGAGTGCCCTTCGCCATCGTAGATGAACAGGCTGGACGGTACGCCCATGGCGCGCAAGCCGTGCCAGAATTCCAGCGACTGGGCCGCCGGCGTTTCCACGTCGCGCTCGCCCACGTAGATGAGGGTCGGCGTCTTCGCCGCCTTGATCGATTCGATGGGCGAGGCACGGCGGTAGACCTCCGGCTTGTCATAGGCGGAAGCGCCAAAGAACGGGATCATCCACTGATTGATGCCGTTCTGGCCGTAATAGCTGATCCAGTTCGACACGCCCGCACCAGCCACGGCCGCCTTGAAGCGGTCGCTGTGCGTGACGCCCCACATGGTCATGAAACCGCCATACGAATGGCCGATCAGGCCCAGGCGCTGGCCATCGACAGGCGCCACTTTTTGCACCGTATCGATGCCGGCCAGGATGTCGCGCCAGTCGCCGCCGCCGAAGTCGGCCATATTGGCGCGCGTAAATGCCTGGCCCTGGCCAAAACTGCCACGCGGATTGGGCAGGAAGACGAAATAGCCCTTTTGCGTCAATTCATGGATCAGGGTGCTCGCCCCCACGTAACGGGGCGAGGCAGCCGCACCGGGGCCACCATGCACGTTGACGATCATCGGGTAGCGCTTGCCTGTGTCCGTCTTCAACGGCCCCAGCAGCCAGCCTTGCACCTTGTATTGCTCGTTGTTCCAGCCCACGTTCTGCACCGTCAGCTGCGGCGCAAAACCGTCATTGTCGCGCGTAATCTTTTTCAGCTGGTCCACCGGTCCCGCCACCAGATAGCTGGCGTGCGTAAAGTCTTCCTGGGAAGCGGCAGCGTACTGGCCGTCGGCGCTGAACGACAAGCGGCCATCGCTGCCGCTGCTGCTGAGTTCACCAAGCATCACCGGCCGGGCCGGGCCGCTTTGCGCATCGACGGGCACCAGCGCCAGTTGCGAATCGATCAGGGCCGTTGCCAGCAAGCCGGCGCCGCGCCAGACGACGCCATTGAAGGTGCCGCGATAGTCGGGTGTGAGATTGCGCGGCGTGCCGCCGGCCAGCGGCACGGTGTAGAGATCGCCGCCGATGGAGCCGAAATCGCTCATCAGGCCGCCGATGAAGACCACCGTCTTGCCGTCCGGCGAGACGGAAGGCAGGTTCAGCTGCATGGCTGGGGACGCGATCACGCGCAGGGCGCCCGTGGCCGCATCAATATGGCTGAGCTTGGCGACCCACCAGTTGCTGTCGCCATTGCCTTGCGCGCTGGTGGCAACAAAGCCGCGGCCATCGGGCGTCCAGCTGTATTCATACACATAGGTGTCGCTTGGCGACAGCAGACGCGCCTCGCCACCGCTGGCCGGCACGACGGCGATGCGCTGGGCATCGTCTTCGCTGCCCACTTCGCCCACCTGGCGCACGCCAGCCTCCACGGCGCCGGCCAGCTTGCGCGCGCCCACCGTGGCCAGCAGAGCCAGCTGCTTGCCATCCGGCGACCAGCGCACCGTGCTGGCCACGCCCTTGATAGTGGTCAACACACGCGCCTGCGCCTGCGACAGGGTGGCCAGGTACAGCTGCGCCGTGCCCGCCTTGGCGTCGTAGCCAACGAAAGCCAGCTGCCGGCCATCGGGCGACCAGCTTGGCTTGTCGTAGGAACACACGGCACACGGATCGAATTGCTGCACGATGGCGCCGTTGGCGGCGTCGCGCACGACGATGGCCGCATGCGGGCGCTGCGGCTGCTCGCCCGCCTTGCTCGATTCGATGGCGGCGATGCGCTGGCCATTCGCGGACAGGGCCACGGCGCGGTAATCGCGCAATGCCGGCTCCGTTGCAGGGGCGGCCTGTGCCGTGTTGCCCAGAAGACTGCTTGCCAGCAAGCCGCAAACGGCCAAATCAGTTATTTTCATCATGTAAATTCCGGTTAGAAATAAAAAAAACCGCCGGCAAGCACGGCGGTTTTGGATGGAACAGACTGCATTAGCGGGCCTTCTTGCCCAGATGCGAATGCCGCATGCTGTACAGGAAGTAAATGGCCACCGTCACCGCCATCCACACGCTGAACACGACAAACGTCGTATGCGGCAAATCGCGCATGATGTACAGGCAAGCCAGGATGCTCAGGCCAGGAATCACGTACGGGCCGAACGGCACGCTGAAGCCTTCGATGCGGTTGGCGCCCTGCTTGTGGCGCAGCACGGGCACGGCGATCGAGACCACCATGAAGGCTGTCAGGGTACCGATGCTGACCATGTCCCACAAGTACGTGGCATCGACGGAACCGGCTACCACGGCCACCACCAGGCAGACGATGATGGTATTGCTGACCGGCACCAGGGTGCGCGGGTGGATTTTCTGGAACGATTTCGGGATCAGGCCGTCGCGGCTGACGGCAAACAGGATGCGCGTCTGGCCGTAGATCGTCACCAGGGTCACGCTGAAGACGGAAATGACGGCGCCGGCCGATAGCACCAGCGCGGGCCAGGTCTTGCCCGTGACGTTTTGCAGGATCACCGCCAAGCCCGCTTCCTGGCCTTCGAACAATTTCGCCTGCTGTGCACCGAGGGCGGCCACGGCCACCAGCAAATAAAACACGGTGACGATGAGCAAGGCGCCGAGAATGCCGCGCGGCACATTGCGCGTGGGATTTTTCACTTCATCCCCCGCCGTCGCCACCGTATCGAGGCCGATGAAGGAGAAGAAGACAGTACCGGCCGCGGCTGTGACGCCCGTCATGCCGGCAAAGCCCTTGCTGTTGTCGGCATTGAAGAAGGGGAAGAAATTGTCGGCGTTAAAGCCGGAAAACGCGATGACGATGAAAAATACGAGGATCGCCAGCTTGATGATGACCATGATGGCATTCATCAGGGCCGATTCCTTGGCGCCGCGCAGCAGCAAAAAGCCGCACATGCAGATCAAAAAGATCGGCGGCAAGTTGATGTGGCCGGCATGAAACTCCATGCCATGCGGGCCGGAAACGATCATCGGCGTGCGCAGCATCTCGGGGATGTGCCAGCCGAAAGCGTTTTCCAGGAAATTATTCAGGTAGGACGACCAGCCGATGGCCACGGCACTGCCCGCCAATCCGTATTCGAGCAGCAGACAGGCGGCCATGATGAAGGCAAGAAACTCGCCCACGGTGGCATAGGCAAACGAATACGAGGAGCCGGAGGCGGGTATGCGGAACGACAATTCCGCATAGCACAAGGCCGTCAAGCCGGCCGTGATGGCGGCGATCAGGAAAGACAGGACGACCGATGGGCCCGCCTTGGGGACGGCTTCGACCATGGTAAAGAAAATGCCCGTGCCGATGGTGGCGCCCACGCCGATCATGGTGAGGGAAAACAGGCCGATGGACCGGCTCAAGCCACTGCTGCTGAGGCCTTCACCATATTCGACCGTGGTATCGATCGGCTTGGTGCGGCAAAGTTTCTGGACCAGGGTTTGGCTCACTAGCATTCCTTTATGAGGCATGCACTTGAACACCTGCCAAAACCTACTGCGCGTCGTGATTTGCGGCCTGCGATGCTCACTGTGCATTCGCACAGCTGCGCTTCTTAGCCACAACTCGCATCCGCTCGCTACGGTTTTGTCAGGTGTCGTTCGAAACATGACGGGTAAAAACACTTAAAAACGGCGCTCCGGCCCTACCTGGCAAAAAACCGGAAAGATCGCGTCCATTTTCAAAACTAAGCGATTATAGGGCTTTCATCGGCTCAGCTAAACAGAAGTTTGATGCAAGGAAACAACGCCAGGCGTGCGCCGCAAAACGCGCACTGGCGCTAGGGGAACATGGAATTGCCAATATGAAAGAAAAAGCGCGCCGCTGCTGGAGCAGGGGCGCGCTTTCGGTTCAGCTCAGCCGAGCCGGATTACTTCTTGCCCTGTGGCGCATCGGCCGGCGGCCAGCCCGCCTCGTAGCCTTGCGGCACGTCATCGCGCCGCTCTTTCGGCGCCAGGCCCAGTACGTAGTACAGCACCGTCAGCAGGATCAGCCAGGCTGGTCCGACCATCAGGGCGATGCGCGTATCGGGGAAATACGCCATCAAACCGATCACCAGCGCCAGGAAAGCCAGCGAAATCCAGGAACCGTAAGGCGCGAACGGCATGCGGAAGGCCAGGTTCTTGATTTCCAGCGGCGTCAAGGTCTTGCGGAACTGGATCTGCGTGACGAGGATCACGCCCCAGGTCCAGACGGCGCCGAAGGTGGAAATCGAGGTGACCCAAATAAACACTTTTTCCGGCACCATGTAGTTCAGCAGCACGCCGATCAGCAGCGCCACGACGGACACCAGAATGGCGCGGCGCGGCACGCCGCTGGCCGTGGTTTCCGCAAACGCCTTGGGCGCCTGGCCTTGCAGCGCCAGGTTGTACAGCATGCGGCCCGTGCTGAAGATGCCGCCATTGCACGACGACAAAGCCGCCGTCAGCACGACGAAGTTGATGATGCCGGCGGCCGTCTTGATGCCCAGGCGTTCGAACGTCATCACGAAGGGGCTGCCGGTGGTGCCGATTTCATTCCATGGATAGATCGACAGGATGACGAACAGCGCGCCGACATAGAAAATCAGGATGCGCCAGAACACGGAATTGATGGCGTCGGGAATCGATTTCTTCGGGTTCGCCGCTTCGCCAGCCGTCAGGCCGATCATTTCCACGCCCAGGTAGGCAAACATCACCATCTGCAGCGACATCAGCACGCCCTGCGCGCCATTCGGGAAGAAGCCGCCATGCGTCCACAGGTTCGAGATACCGATGGCCACGCCGTCGTTGCCGAGGCCGAAGACGATCATGCCCGTGCCGCCGATGATCATCAGGATGATGGTGACCACCTTGATCAGGGCGAACCAGAACTCGAACTCGCCGTAGGCTTTCACGGCCAGCAGGTTGATGGCGCCCATGGAGCCCAAGGCCGCCAGGGCCCAGATCCAGCGCGGCACGTCGGGGAACCAGATGCCCATGTAGATGGCGACGGCGGTGATTTCCGCCACGCAGGTGACCAGCCACAGGAACCAGTAATTCCAGCCCGTCAGATAGCCTTGCAGGGGGCCCAGGTAATCCTGGGCATAGCGGCTGAAGGAGCCGGCCACGGGATTGTGCACGGCCATTTCGCCCAGCGCGCGCATGATCATGAAGATGACCGCGCCACCGATGATGTACGACAGCATGATGCCGGGGCCAGCCATCTTGATGGCGTTGCCGGAACCCAAAAACAGGCCCACGCCAATCGCGGCACCCAGCGCCATCAGGCGGATCTGCCGCTCGCCCAGGCCGCGGTGCAAGCCTTGTTCACTCGTTTTCATTACGTGTCTCCGTTTTTTTCTTGAATACACCGATCCCTCCACCCCAATGGCGGTTCCGCTCTTGCTGGAAAGGAGGAAAAGGCGAGCCGGCGACAGGCGCCGGCATGTTCAGATGATCAGGCCAGTTCGGCGATCAGCTCGATCTCGACGCAAGCGCCCAGCGGGATTTGCGCCACGCCGAAGGCGGAGCGGGCGTGCTTGCCGCTGTCGCCGAAGACTTCGACGAACAGTTCCGAGGCGCCATTCGTCACCAGGTGCTGTTCCGTGAATGCGGAAGTGGAATTGACCAGGCTCATGACCTTGACGATGCGCTTGACCTTGTTCAAGTCGCCGCCGCATGCGTCTTGCAAGGTGGCGATCAGTTCGATGGCGATGCCGCGTGCGGCGATCTTGCCTTCTTCCGTCGTGACATCCTTGCCCAACTGCCCCACCCAGACCTTGCCATCCTTCTTGGCCAGGTGGCCGGACAGGAAGACGGTGTTGCCCGTGCGGGCATGCATCACGTAGGCGGCAGCTGGTGCGGCAACGACTGGCAGTTCGATGTTGAGGGCTTTGAGTTTTTCGTAAAACGACATGCTATTTCTCCAAGAAAACAATATAAGCGAAACCAAAATTCATGCACGGCAGGGCACGGAGGATGACGCCCTGGCAGCGCGGCTGTGACCGACAACAGTGCCAGATTAAACGTCATCATATTGGTGAACCAGCAGTTTTAGTTCACAAATAGGCCCGGTTATTCAGTGGATTATACCGACAATCAAACAAAATTCAGCATCGGTTCATGAAGCATGCTCTACAGGCATCGAGCGTGACTTTTTTCATTAAATTATCACTTGTGCAATGTCAAGCCCTCCGGGTCAAGGTTTATCGCATCCAGAAATGCCTGGTCGTGCGAAACCACAAGTAACGCGCCCTGATATTGCAGCAGCATCTGCTCCAGCGCCTGCAGGCTGGCCAGGTCCAGATGGTTGTCAGGCTCGTCAAGCAGCAACAGTTGCGGCGGCGCCTGCGCATACAGCTCGGCCGCCAGCGCCACCTTCATGCGCTCGCCGCCGCTGAGCAAACGGCTGGGCATGGTGGCGCGCGCGCCGGCAATGCCCAGCAGCGCCAGCCGCGTGCGCAGCTCGCCTTCCGGCATGCTGCTATGGCGTTCCTGCAAGCGCCGCACGGCGCTCCACTCGCCGTCCTGCAGTCCCGCATGCTGGTCCAGCCAGGCTACCCTGGCATGGCAGCGCAGTTCGCCGCTGGCGGGCGCCAGCTGTCCGGCGATCACGCGCAGCAGGGTCGACTTGCCGCTGCCATTGTCGCCCGTCACGGCCAGGCGGCGCGGCCCGTTCAGTACCAGGTTGATGGCGTGCGCCTGGCCATGCGGCAAGACCAATTCGCGCAGCTCCAGCAGCAGCTTGCCGTTCGGCACGGCACTCTCGGGTGCCAGCAGCAACCGTTCGGTCTCGGGCGCGCAGCGGGCGCTGGCGTCCATCACCCTTTGCTGGCGCGCCTGCTGCGCCTCTTGCGCGCGCACGCGCAGCCTGCCCTGGCTATCCTGGCTTTTCTCCTTGCGCGCGTCGAGCAGGAGCTTGCTTTGATTGCCTTCGCGGCCCTCGCGCTCGCCACGTCCGACACGGCGCTGCTGGCGTTCGGCCTGTTGCTGCGCCTCGCGCTGTTCGCGCCTGGCGCCGGCCTTTTCCGCCTGCAAGGCCGCCGCAAACCCCGCTTGTTCCTGCGCGCGCTGCAGCGCATACATCGCGTAATTGCCGCCGTAGCTGTGCAAGCCCTGCGGCGACAGCTCGACGATGGCATCGACGTGCGCCAACAAGCCGCGGTCATGGCTGACCAGCAACAAGCCGCCCGTCCAGCGCGCCATCTGCGCCACCAGGCGGGCGCGTTGATGGGCGTCAAGGTGGTTGCTCGGCTCATCGAGCACCAGCCAGTCCGCCTGCGACAGCCAGGCGCCTTGCAGGGCGATGCGCTGGCGCTCGCCACCGCTCAGGCTGGCCGTTGGCGTATCGGCATCCACATGGCGCAAATCGAGCGCATCGAGCGCCTGGCGCAGGCGGGCGTGCGCATCCCAGCGTTCGCCCACGAGGGCATAATCGGCTTCGTCGACGCTGCCTTGCGCGATGCGCGCCAGCGCCGCCAGCAAGCTGGTCACGCCAGCGAGGGCCGCCACGGTGGGATAGTGCTGCGGATCGAGTTCCTGCGCCACGTAATGCACGCTGCCGTCACAGCGCGCGGCGCCGGAAGACGGCTGCGCCTGGCCCGCCAGCAGACGCGCCAGCACGCTCTTGCCCACACCGTTATCACCGACGAGGCCGATACGTTGCGGGGCAAAGGAAAATTGCAAATCGGAAAACAGGGTGCGGCCATCGGGCAGCACAAGGGAAAGACGGTCGAGTTGTAGTAATGCGGGCATGGATACTCCTTGTACGTGCAGACAGGGCTGGCGAACCCGCGCGGCGCAAGGCGCTGTGGCGGGATGGGCGAGGCCGTGCACAGCACGGCAGTATCAATGGCGCATGTCGAAGCGTCCTGGAGAAATGGGGAGAAGCGTCAGTGTAGCAGAGACAGCCGGGTCAGCGCTGGCCCAGGGTCGTGTCGCCGAACAGGTGTTTGAATTCACGCGGCTGCGAGCGCCAGTACTGCGGTGGCGCCGACACTTGCGCGCCCAGCTGGGCCGCCGCGTGCCAGGGCCAGCGCGGATCGAACAGGATGGCGCGCGCCAGCGCCACCATGTCGGACTGGCCGTTGGCGATGATGTCTTCCGCCTGCTGCGCTTCCGTAATCAAGCCCACGCTGATGGTGGGCAAGCCGCTGTCGCGCTTGATGCGCTCGGCAAACGCCACCTGGTAGCCGGGACTCACGGGAATTTGCTGCTGGGGCGAAATGCCACCGCTGGAGACGTGGATGAAGTCGGCGCCCAGCTGCTTGAGTTCCTGCGCGAAGCGCACGCTTTGCCCGATTTCCCAGCCGCCATCGACCCAGTCGGTGGCGGAAAGGCGCACGCCCACGGCCACGCTGTCGGGCACGGCGGCGCGCACGGCTTCATACACTTCCAGCGGAAAACGCATGCGGTTTTCCAGGCTGCCGCCATATGCATCCGTGCGGTGGTTGGCCAGCGGCGAGAGGAACTGGTGCAGCAGATAACCATGCGCCGCATGCAGTTCGATACCCTCGATGCCCAGCGCATGCACGCGCTGGGCGGCCGCGACAAAGGCGCCCTTGATTTGCAACAAACCCATTTCATCGAGGGCGATCGGCACGGTTTCGCCGGGTGCGTGGGCGATGGCCGACGGCGCCACCGTTTGCCAGCCGCCCTCGGCCAAGTGCACGCAGGCGCCGCCCTGCCAGGGCGCGCGGCTCGACGCCTTGCGTCCCGCATGGCCCAGCTGCACCACCAATGGAATCGGAGAGTGGCGGCGGATCGCCTGCACCACCTTGGCCAGCGCCGCCTGGTTCGCGTCCGACCACAGGCCCAGGTCTTCGGCCGAAATGCGTCCCTCGGGCGAGACGGCCGTCGCTTCCGTCATCAGCAAGCCCGCACCGGACAGGGCCAGGTGGCCCAGGTGGATCATGTGCCAGTCGGTGGCGTTGCCGTTGTCGGCCGAGTACTGGCACATGGGCGCGATGGCGATGCGGTTGGCCACCTGCAGCGGCCCCAGTGCATACGGCGTGAATAGCTGGCTCATGGCGGACTCCGGAAAAGGGGAAGCACCGATTCTACTGCGCTTTGGCGATCGGGGCCTTACACCTGCTTACGTTTGATACAGCGCACCGTCTAGCCTTGCGGCGAGGAGACCGTTAATCTGGACACATCAATAACACCCGCAGTGCCACCCCAGGAGAACACATGAACACGACGACTACCGCCAGCCGCATCCACCCTTTGATGGCCGGCGCCGCCATTTCCGTGACGGTCCTGTGCCTGGTGGGCGCAGCGTCCATCGCCGGCATCCTGCCCAATTCGCGGGCGAACGTGCCTGCCGACGTGGCCGCCATGACGCCTGCCAGCGCCGCAGCCCTGGCAGCGCCCGCGACTGCTCCCGTGACTGCACCGGTAGCCGCGCCTGTCGTCGCGCAAGCGGCTCCGGCACCAGCTCCGGCGCCTGTCGTGCGCAAGCGCGTCGTGCACCATACGCAAGTGGCGCAATCGCGTCCTGCCTACAATGACGATGGCTACAGCGAGACAGCCTACCGCGAACCCGTACGCCAGCCGCAGCCAGTGCCTGCGCCAGCACCGGCACAACCCAACTACGTGGGCATAGGCACGGGCGCCGTCATCGGCGGCTTGATCGGCAATCAGGTCGGTGGCGGCCGCGGCAAGGCACTGGCGACGGTAGCCGGCGTGATCGGCGGCGGCATGCTGGGCAATGCTGTGCAAAACCAGGTCCAACAGCAGCCACAGCGATAAAAAACCTGCTGCGCGTCGCGCTTTGCGGCCTGCGATGCTCACTGTGCTTCAGCACAGTTGCGCTTCTCGGCCACAAATCATCGCCGCTCGCGACGGTTTTTCAGGCCTGTCAATCGTAAGGGCCAAGGTAGTCAAGCTTGCCCACGGCCACGCCATTGTTTCTCAGGATGGCGTGGACCATGGAAACGTGGAAATAGAAGTTCGGCAAGGCAAAGCTGAGCAGGTAATTGTCGCCCGAGAATGTCGTTCCCTCGTCCGTCCAGTTCAGCACGACTTCCTTCTGCGCGCTGCCCGCCATCTGGCCCGCATTCACGCTGTCGATATAGGCGATGGTGTTGGCGATGCGCTCTTGCAGCTGCTCGAACGATGCCTCGTTATCCTCGAACTTCGGCGCCGGCACGCCGCTCAGGCGTTCGACCGACATCTTCGACGTATCGCTGGCGCGCTGCACCTGCGCCGCCAAGTCCAGCATGTCGGGCGCCAGCTGCGCGCCCAGTAGAATCTCGGGCACGATGCCATCCTCCTCCACATGGGCTTGCGCTTTTTCCAGCAGGGCCGAAACGACCCGCAAGCCGCGGATGAAGACGGGAATGGTTGCCTGATACATGGACACGGACATGGCGAACTCCTGATAGTGAACGATGAGCCAGTGTACCCGAGGCGCTGTTATCCGGCAGCGCGCGCATGTGCGCCGACGCACGGATCAGCTCAGTTCGTTCTACTTTTCCAGATTCACCTTGCCATCCGGCGCATGGCCGGGCTGTTCCGCAGGTTCGGCCTGCGGCGCCTGCTTTTCCTTGCGCTTGCCGCCCAAAAACTTGACGATGGCCGCGCCGCCGCCCACCAGCGCCAGCAGCAACACTTTCTTGAAGGCCAGCAGCAGCGCCAGCAGCTTGCCAAACAAGCCCAGCTTGCTGGCCACGCCGCCGGCCACCAGCGCCGCCAGGCCATATTCAGCCACCTTGTCCGTCTTGCTGTCGAAATCCGTGTAGCGGTTACCATCGGTGAATTCCGTGAACGCCGTCACTTGCTGCATCTCTTTCTTGATCGCCTCGATCTGCTGCATGCTGGCAATCGCGTTCAGGTTCAGCACGCCTTCGCGGCCCAGCACGCGCACGTTGTAGTTCAGCGAATGCTCGCCGCCATCGACCATCAAATCCTTGGCCCAGTACAGCTTGTGCGTATCCTTGGCATAGCTGGGTTTTTCCGCCCAGCCCATCAGATGGATGCCGGGATAACCCTGCTTCTTGCGCTCCGCATTGTTTTCCAGCACGGACGCCTGCATATCCTTGAGCAATTCGTCGTACTTGATGCTGTCCGCATCGTCATCCTTGATATGCCCTTCCTTTTCATACGTCACCACCACGCCCCAGCTGTCGCGCTCGAGCACGCTGGTCTTGGCCGGCACGATCATGCCCAGCGATTCCATGCCTGGCGGATTACCCCAGGCATCGACCAGCACGCGCTCGGCGTCCGCCGGCGACAAATAACGGAAGCTGGCGGGCAAATCCAGGGTGGCGATGCCGCCTGGCAAAGTGATCTTGCCGCGCTGCAGGTGCAACTGGGCAAGGAATTGCTCGGCCGTCATTTCCGGTGCGGCTGCCTTCTCTTCGGCGGGGGCGGCAGCCGTCAGGCTGGAAAGGGTCAGGCACAGCAGGGCTGTCAGCAGGCGTTTCAACATGATCGGTCCAAAAAATTGCAAAGGGTAAATATTTTAAATCAACTGATTGCCTAATGGATAATTATTTCCGTGCGGCATTTTTCCCATAAAAAAACGCCAGGCGGGTTTCCCCGGCTGGCGCCTGTGAGGCTAGACGATTACTGGACAATCAAGAGACGCGCACCACCATCAGCCCCGCGCGCAAGCCCACGCGCACGTCCGGGTTCGGAAACACCACCAGTTCTTCCGCATGCTGCACCGTGTACACCTGCTCGCCATCGCTGGCGATCACGGCATGCTGCGGCAGGGACGTGAAATTTTGCGTGCTGCGGTCAAACGCCATGCGGAACTCATCGCTGTGCTTGATGATTTCCTGCGCCACCTTGAACACGTGCGGCGCTGCCTTGACCGGTTGCGCAGGCAAGCCGCGCAGCAAGCCGTCCAGCGCCCGCGACACGTCGTCGAACAGAGACAGATCGTTCTGCCCCAGGGTGCCTACGCGGCCCAGTTCCACCGTGCTGGCGGCCGCGCCGAAATGCTCGGCCGAATAATAACTGTAGGTGCCGGCCGATTGCGGATTCATGATGATGGCGCCGATGGACGCCTGGCCCAGCCAGGCTATCAGCTGCGCCTTGGCGTCGTCGGCCACCAGGTCGGGTACGATGGCAAACGTGGGGTACACGGAAGGCCGGATGGCCGTGTGCAAATCCAGGTGCCAGCGCACGGGACCGGCCGCTTCAAAGAACGCTGCCGTGGCGGCGATCATTTCATCGGCGCGCGCGCTTTCCGCCGCTTGCGCCAGGCTCCCCCGCACGGGGCGGAACATGCGATTCAGGTCGGCGTCGATGAAACGCTTGCCGGCCCGGATCGCATCGACATTGCCCACGCAGACAAGCAGGTCGACGGCCAGCGTCGACGCATCGCGCGACAGCGCGTCGAGCAGATGCGCCAGCACTTCGATCGGCCCCGTTTCGTCGCCATGCACGCCCACCGAGACGGCCACGCTGGCGCGCCCTTCTCCCGGCTTGACGACCTGCAGCATGCCGGGCGCCGGCAAGGCCACCGTAAAACCGGCGTTGGCGAACAACTGCGCCACGCCGCTGAAATCGGCCTGCGCCAGCGCCTGCACGGCCGGCGGCAAGCCGCCAGCGCCCTGTCCAGCTTGTCGTACTTCTTGCGTCATTACACCGCCGCTTCCGCTGTGGATTCCGCCGTGATTTTATTCACGGCTTCCGACAAGGTCCACACGTCCAGCATGGCTTGCTCCAGTTCCGTCGCCGCCACATAGGCCGACAGGCCAAGCGCGCCCGTCACGGCATCGACGGCCTGGCCGGCATTGCCTTGCTCGGCGCGCGCCAGCACCTGCGTCAGCAGACGCTGTTGCGTGCGGCGCAGGGCTTGCTGCGCGTAGTTGCGCAACTGTTCCTGCGACTTGCCTTGCGCGGCCAGCTTCAGGCCGCGTTCCAGGGTGTCGATGCCCGCCTGGCTGCGCAGGGCCAGGCCCACTTGCAGGAAGGCGGCCAGGTCCATCGCCGCAGGACGCGGCACGGACAGGGCCGGGAACAGGAAGCCGGCGACGACTTCCAGCGCATCGACCGCATCCCACGCCTGGACGAAGGCCGGCGTCAGGCCCGGCACCAGCGCCGCTTCCGACTTGATGCCGACGGCTTGCAGCAGCTCGCGCTTCGATTCCGCACCAAACAGGCGCGTGAGTTCGGCCAGGCCGGCGCCGCGCAATTGCTCGGCCGGCACGGAGAGGACACCGGCGATCATCGTTTGCTGCAGCACGCGCGTTTGCGCGTCGACCTTGATCGACACGTCGCGCGGCACCGTCAGCGCATCGGCGTCGAGCGCGTCGAACACGGGCGCCAGGTTCAGCGCCACCCAGGCCTGGCCCCAGGCCAGGATCACGGCCGACTCGTCCACGCCATGCTCCGCCGCCAGGTTGCGGATCATCAGCGGGCCGCAGCGGTTGATCACTTCATTGGCCAGCACGGTTGCCAGGATGGCGTTGGCCAGCGGGTGGTCGAGCGCCGAACGGGTTTCCACCAGCAAGGATGGGAAGTAAGGCTTGAGCACCGGCTCGGCCCACGTTTCATCCGTCAACGGCAGCGCGGACAGGATGCGCTTGAAGCGGTTCTTCACGTTGGCGATCACCACCGCCAGTTCCGGCGTGGTCAGGCCACGGTTATCGAGCTTGCGGCGTGCCAGTTCGGCCACCGATGGCAGCTGCTCCAGCTCGCGCGACAGGGCGCCCTCTTCTTCCAGGCTGGCGATCAGGGCGGCATAGCCATCCTGCACGGCGCTTTCGCTTTGCGCCTGCAACTCGCGTACCAGCAAATGCGTCTGCTGCGTGTTGTCGCGCAAGACCAGGCGCTCGACGTCGTCCGTCATCGCATACAGCTCGCGATTGCGCTCCTCTTCCGTCAGCTTGCCCGCATTGACTTCCACGTCCAGCCAGATTTTCACGTTCACTTCATGGTCCGAGCAATCCACGCCGGCCGAGTTGTCGATCGCATCGGTAAAGATGCGTCCGCCCGCCAGCGCGAATTCGATGCGGCCGGCCTGCGTCGCACCCAGATTCCCCCCTTCGGCCACGACCTTCACGCGCAGCTCATTGCCGCTGACGCGGATATGGTCATTCGCGCGGTCCTTCACTTGCGCGTGCGTCTCCGTGGAAGCCTTGATGTAGGTGCCGATGCCGCCGTTGTAGAACAGGTCCACGGGCGACTTCAGGATGCGGTGCATCAGTTCTTCCGGCGCCAGCGAGGTCTCTTGAATATCGAGCGCGGCGCGGATCTGCGGCGACAGCTCGATGGTGCGGCTTGAACGCGGATACACGCCGCCGCCTGCCGAGATCAAGTCCTTGTTGTAGTCGTCCCACGAGGAGCGCGGCAAGGCGAACAGTCGCGCGCGCTCTTCGAACGAGACGGCGACATCCGGTGTCGGGTCGAGGAAGATGTGGCGGTGGTCGAATGCGGCCACCAGTTTCAGCTGGCGCGACAGCAATACGCCGTTGCCGAACACGTCGCCCGACATGTCGCCCACGCCGACCATGGTGATCGGGGTGGTATTGAGGTCGTGGTCCATTTCATAGAAGTGGCGCTTCACGGCTTCGAATGCGCCCTTGGCGGTGATGCCCAGCTTCTTGTGGTCGTAGCCGTTCGAGCCGCCCGAGGCGAACGCGTCGCCGAGCCAGAAGCCGCGCTGCACGGCGATGCCGTTGGCGATGTCCGAGAACGTGGCCGTGCCCTTGTCGGCAGCAACCACCAGGTAAGGATCGGCTTCATCGAAGCACACGGTATCGACTGGCGGGACGATATTGCCCAGCGAGCGGTTGTCCGTCACTTCCAGCAGGCTGGAAATGAACAGGCGGTAGACGGCTTCGCCTTCCGCCGCGATGGTTTCGCGCACGGCGTCCTTCGGCATCATCTTGCAGACAAAACCACCCTTCGCGCCGGCCGGCACGATGACGGCGTTTTTGACCATCTGGGCCTTGACGAGGCCCAGCACTTCGGTGCGGTAGTCTTCCATGCGGTCGGACCAGCGCAAGCCGCCACGGGCGACGGGGCCGCCGCGCAGGTGCACGCCTTCAAAGCGGCGCGAGAAGACGAAAATCTCGCGGTAAGGACGCGGTTCCGGCACCAGCGCCAGGCTGCTGGTGTCGAACTTGAAGATGATCTTGTCGCCGGCTTGATTGTTCTGGAAGTAGCTGGTGCGCAGGGTGGCGGCCATCAGGTCGGCCAGCGCGCCGAGGATTTCCTCGGTATCGGCATGGTTCACGGAGGGCAGGCCGGCCTTGATGGCGGCGATGCTTTCCAGGGCGGCCGCGTGCTGCGCGTCGGACAGCGCCGGATCGAAGCGCTGCAGGAAGGCTTCTACCAAGGCTTTGACCTGGGCCGGCTGCTTGCGCAGGCTTTCGGCAATGTAGCGCACCGAGAAGCGGCTGCCCGTCTGGCGCCAGTAACTGGTGTAGGCGCGCACCAGTTGCACTTCGCGCGTCGACAAGCCGCCTTCGATGACGAGGCCATTCAGGCGGCCATCTTCAGCCGTGTCGTTGAACAGTGCGGCAAACAGTTCCTGCGCCACGGCGACGACGGATGGCTGCGCCAGTTTCGCCGCGCTGGCGGCATCGACCGTCAGGCTGGTGACGAAATAGCGCGTGCCGTCGGACAGCGAAACCGAATACGCCTGTTCGCGGTCGATGGCCACGCCGGCATTGTGCAGGGCCGGCAGGATGGTCGACAGCGGCGGCACCTTGTTGGCCGAGTACAAACGGATCGTCGTAACGGCGCCCGTTTCGATGCGCACGGCCACGTGCGCCGGATCGGTGTTGCGCAGGATGGTGTCGAGGTCGCGGAAGGCGACGGCCGGCGCGGTGGCGGCCACGTAATCGAGCGGCAAGGTAGCGCAGAGTTTACGCAGGCTGGTGCGCAGGGCCACGTCGGGCACGGCGTCGGCCACGGCGGCAAAGCCGTTATGCCAGCCATCGAGCACGCTCAGGAGCGGCTGTTCGATGTCCGTTTCCAGGTCCAGCGGGTAGCGCGCGGCGTGCGCGATCAGGTAGACGCGCGCCAGCGGGCCGTCGGCCACCAGGGTCTGCATGCTCACATGCGTGGCGCCGGAACTGGCTTGCAGGGCCTTTGCCAGGCTCGATGCCACGCTGGCGCTGTAGCGCTCGCGCGGCAGATAGACCAGCACGTTCAGGTGGCGCGCGTACACGTCGCGGCGCGCGAAGACCTTGGTGCGCGGCTGCTTGTACAGCGAGACGACGGCGCCGCACACTTGCGCCAGCCAGTCGAGGTCCGCTTCCAGCGCTTCCGTGCGCGGCAGGGATTCGAGGATTTCGCGGAATTTCTCGGCACGGAAGCCTTGCTGGCGCACGCCGGCCAGGCTCAGTACCTTGGCCACGCGGCCGCGCGCAAACGGCAGTGCCGCCAGCGGAGTGGAATTGCCGGCGCGGGTGAACAGGCCGACGAAGCAATGCTCGCCCAGGATCGCGCCTTGCGCATCCATGTCGCGCACGCCGATGAAGTCGAGCTGCTGGTCCCGGTGCAAAGTGCCTGCCACGTCGGCCTTGACGATGGACAGCGCCGAGTCGCGCTTGGCCAGGGTATCGAAGTCGCCCGGGATATTCGCCAGGCAGGTGCCGTAGACGGGGTGCGCCGTATCCTGCAGCACGCCGACGCGGCTCGGGATGTCGCGTTCGAGTTCGCGCACGCCCGGCTTGACGCGGTAGTAGGCGTAGCCGAACACTTCAAAGCCGCCGCTGCGTGCCCATTCCAGGAAGGCGGCAACTTCCGCGCCTTCTTCGCCATGCTGGGCGGCAGTCGTGGCGACAGCGGCCAGGCGCTCGCTCATGGCGGCGCTATCGCGGCGCACCACCGCGGCGTCACGCGCGACCGTCTCCAGGGCAGCGACCAGCGCAGCCAGGGCTTCCGGCGCCAGCTCTTCGTCGAGCAGCACCAGCACATACGATTCAAGCGGGTCGCCCGGCTGGCGCACCGCTTCGACGCTGCCGTCAGCGGCGCGGCGCACGGGCAGCACGGTGTTCATCACGCCGCGCACTGCCAGGTGCTGGCGGCGCATGGCCATGACGATGGAGTCGACCAGGTAAGGCATGTCTTCGTTCAGGATCAGCAAGGCGCTCGCCATGCCGCCACGGCCATCCGCATAACGCAGGGTGGCGATCTGGCAGCCGCTGCCGGTGCGCTTGGCCGCTTGCGTGAAGCCGTCAACCAGCACGGGTGCCAGGCTGTCGGGCGCGATATCGGCCAGGTCTTCGGCGTCGAGCGAGTCGAGCCATGCCTGCACCAGCTGCACGACAGGCGCTGCCGCCTTGCCTGCATTGCCAGCCGCGTTAATCAACTCCAGCGTTTGTGTACGCAAATCTTGTGGCGTGTGATTCATCTTGCATCTCCATTACGGTAATGTGAATGTCCAACGCTGTCGTTCGGGCTTGTGGCTGGGCGGCAGCGGTGTCAAGAGACGGGGGTCGCCCGTCCAATTCTGTGTTGCGGATAGTCTGTCTCGGATTTTCTGTGTGTTTTTCTATCGCCTACAAGTCGTACAATCCAGGTAAGTTGAGGATGATCGTCAATTCTTCAAGCGCCGCATGCACTTCCAGCGCCAGTTGCGGATCGGCCAGGTCGCCCGGCTCCAGATGGTCGCGGTAGTGTTTTTCCACCCACTGCACCAACCGATGGTACAGCGTTTCCGTCATGATTACGCCCTGGTGCATGGCGCGCGCCTCGGTTTCCGTCAGGGCCACGCGCAAACGCAGGCAGGCGGGCCCGCCGCCGTTGCGCATGCTCTGGCGCAGGTCGAAATGTATCAGTTCATCGATGGGTCCACCGCTGGCCACCAAGCCTTCCAGGTAGCGCGACACGGCGCGGTTTTCCTGGCATTCCTGCGGTATCACCAGCGCCATCTTGCCGCCCTCTTTCGTCAGCAACTGGCTGTTGAACAGATAGCTGGTCACGGCATCCTGGATCGGCACCTGGCCCGTGTCCACGCGCAGCGCATCCAGTTGCGCGCCCGTGGCGGCGACGGCGCGGCGCAGCTGCGACAGGCTTGCCTCTTCATCGGCAAACGCCTGCTCGTGATAGAACAGCACATTGCCATTGCCGACGGCGATGACGTCGTTATGGAACACGCCCTGGTCGATCACGTCCGGGTTCTGCTGCACGTACACGACGCGTTTCGCATCGAGGCCATGCAGGCGCGCCACGGCTTGCGACGCTTCCAGGGTCTGGCGCGCGGGATAGCGCTTCGGCGATGGCGCGGAAGGATCGAACTCCACCCGACCATACACGAACAATTCAACGGATGGCGCGCCGTGGCTTGCGCCCAAACGCGTGTGGTTGGCCGCGCCCTCGTCGCCAAAGGCCGGCGTCGACGGCAGCGCATCGTGCACGGCGAAGTGCTTGTCGTCGCTGAAAATGGCGCGCAGGCTGCGCGCCGACTGCGCGTGCTCGAAGGCGCGGTGCAGCTTGTTATTCAGGTTGGCGGCCGTGAAATGCACGCGGCCATCCTGCGTGTCCGCCGACGGGCTGACCGTGGCGGCGTTCGCCGTCCACATGGGCGAGGCGGAATACGCGCAGGCCAGGATCACGGGCGACTCCTTGTACGCACTCGCCAGCACTTCAGCGTCCGTGCCCGTGAAACCGATAGCGCGCAGCAGGCGGAAATTCGGCCGGTCCTGCGGCGGCAGCAAGGCTTGCGCAAAGCCGCGCGCGGCCAGGGCGCGCATCTTGGCCAGGCCCTGCAAGGCGGCCTGCTTCGGATTCGAAGCGCTTTTCACATTGCTGAACGAGGCCACGTTGCCGAACGAAAGTCCGGCATAGTTATGCGATGGCCCGACCAGGCCGTCAAAATTGTATTCGCGCGTGCTGTGCATGGAAGGCATGTCCTTAAAATTTAAAAACTCAGGCCGGGCGACAGCTTGGCCGGCATTTCCAGCGCGCTGTTCTCGATCGAAGCGACCGGGTAGGCGCAGTAATCTGCCGCGTAATAGGCGCTCGGACGGTGGTTGCCCGACTTGCCGATGCCGCCGAACGGCGCCGTGCTGGCCGCGCCCGTGGTCGGACGGTTCCAGTTGATGATGCCGGCGCGCGCGCGCGTCTGGAACGTTTGCCACAGGGCCGGATCGTCCGACAGGAGCGCCGCGGCCAGGCCGAATTCGGTGGCGTTGGCAACCTTCAGGGCCGCATCGAAATCGGCCACGCGGATCACCTGCAGCAGGGGGCCGAACCATTCTTCGTCGGGGATGCCGGTAGCAGCGGTAACGTCGACGATACCTGCCGTCACAAAACCCGCCTGCGGGTTGAGCTGGCGCATCTG
Source organism: Janthinobacterium sp. BJB301 (assembly GCF_002735685.1). Lineage (NCBI taxonomy): Bacteria > Pseudomonadati > Pseudomonadota > Betaproteobacteria > Burkholderiales > Oxalobacteraceae > Janthinobacterium > Janthinobacterium sp. BJB301. The sequence continues at coordinate 1,306,767 of NZ_PDZJ01000002.1, forward strand.
CAGCAAGGTGGCGCCGCCCTTGGCGACCATGTCCGCCTGCGCCTGCACCAGGCGCGCGGCCACGGCACTCGATACCACGGGACCCATGAACGGCTGCGGCTGCGCGTCGGAGGCGCCGATACCCAGTTTCGCGGCTACTTCCACCAGGCGCGCGACGAAGGCAGACCCCGCAGCATTGTCCTGCACCACCAGGCGGCGCGCGCACGTGCAGCGCTGGCCGGCCGAGACAAAGGCGGAGAAGATCGCGTGGTGCACGGCCGCGTCGACATCCTTGACGTCCCATACGACCAGGGCATTGTTGCCGCCCATTTCCAGCGCCAGCATCTTGCCCGGCTGGCCGCCGAACTGGCGGTGCAGGCTGATGCCCGTCTGGCAGGAACCCGTAAACAGCACACCGTCGAGGTGGGGATTGGCGCCCAGCGCCACGCCCGTGTCGCGCCCGCCGTTGACGAGGTTGACCACGCCATTTGGCAAGCCGGCCTGCTGCCACAGCTGCACGGTTTTGATGGCCGTGCGCGGCGCATACTCGCTGGGCTTGAAGACGATGGTGTTACCGGCGATCAGGGCCGGCACGATATGGCCATTCGGCAGGTGGCCAGGGAAATTGTAAGGGCCGAAGACGCCGAAGACGCCATGCGGACGGTGGCGCAGCACGGCGTCGCCATCGGCGATCTTGCTTTGCGTGATGCCCGTGCGCGCGTTGTACGACTGCACCGAGATATCGATCTTGTTGGCCATGGTGGCCACTTCCGTGCGCGACTCCCACAACGGCTTGCCCACTTCTTCCGAGATCAGCAGCGCCAGCGCTTCCGCATGCTCCTTCAGCAGTTCGCGAAAGCGCACGCAGATGGCGATGCGTTCGTCGACGGGGGTGTCGGCCCACGCTTCAAAGGCGGCGCGGGCGGCCTGGCAAGCCTGTTCGACTTCCCGCTCCGTCGCTTCCAGGCTGGCCCAGGTCTGCTTGCCGTTCGACGGATCGATGGTGAGCAGTTCGCGGCCCGTGCCTGGCAGCCAGGCGCCGTTGATGAAGTTCGATGCTGCGGTAGATGAATTAACGTTGGACGATTTAGACATGGGGATGCTTCCTCGGGTTGAGTGACAAGGTGCGCACGGTGTCGCCGTGATGGCAGCGCAGCAGATGCAGTTCATCGTCGTCGAGCGCGATCTTGCCGCTGTGCGGATTGGCGCTGGTGACGATCATGCGGAAATCTTTCAGGTCGGTGTTCGACACCAGGTAAGGCTCGGCCTGGGCAACGTCGCCGCACACTTCAGGCGCTGCCTCGGCGTCGAGCACGGCCGGCATGCTGTCGCGCATGGCGCGCAGTTCGGACACGCGCGCCTGCAGCACGGGACCGGCGTCGAAAATGTCGACATAGCCTTCGAAGTGCAAGCCTTCCTGTTCCAGCAGGCGGCGCGCGGGCGCTGTGCTCAGATGCACCTTGCCGATGACTTCCTGCGCCTCGTCTGGCAGGTAGGCCACGTACATGGGCTGGCGCGGCATCAGTTCGGCGATGAACGATTTTTTACCGAGGCTCGTCAAGTCGTCGACGTGGTGGAAATCCATCTTGAAGAAGTGGCGGCCCAGGCCCTCGTAGAACGGCGAACTGCCGTCCGGCGCCTGGTAGCCGCGCATTTCCGCGATCAGCTTTTCCGTGAACAGCTGCGGGAACTGGGCGATGAACAGGAAACGGCTTTTCGACAGCAGCTTGCCATTGTTGCCGCTGCGGTAATCGGGGTGCAAAAACAGCGAGCACAGTTCCGTGCTGCCCGTCAGGTCGTTCGACAGGTACAGCGTCTCCATGCGCGTAAACACATCGAGCTCGCGGCTGGAATGGACCAGGGTACCGATGCGGTAGTTATAGAACGGTTCTTCCAGGCCCACGGCGCCCTTGATGGCGCACACGCCGGCCAGGCGGCCCGTATCCGTATCCTCCATGACGAACATGTAGTCGCGTTTTTCGGGCGGAATGGTTTCGGCGAACGAGGCGCAGGCGATGGCCAGGCGGTCGCCCAGCATTTTCATGTCCGGCTTGAGGGTGGTCATGCCGGTGCCGACCTGGCTGGCCAGGCCATACAGGGCATCGAGGTCATTGGCGTTGATGGCGCGTACTACTAGCATAAAATTAACTCCCTTAGATACGCACGCAAATGACGCTGTCGCCTTCGGCCACGGCCAGCGCCTCGAGCAGATCGGCCGGCAAGCCGACGCTGTCCTGCGCTTCGAGCGCATCGCAGGCAAAGGTGACGGCGCGGAAATTGCGCTCGGCGCCGGAAGCGACCGCATAATTGACTTTCAGGCCCGTGCGGCTGGGCGTGACGCCAGCGACGACGCGGCGTGTCAGTGAGCCCGTAAACGAACGCAGCGCATGCTTGTGCGCCTGCAGGATCGGGCCGCCATCGAAGATGTCGATGTAATCGTCGGCTTCAAAACCTTCTTCCGTCAGCAAATTGAAAGCCAGTTCGCCGCTCGGGTGGATCTGGCCCATGGCCGCCTGCGCATCGCCGGGCAGCAACGGCACATAGACAGGGTAGTGCGGCATCAGTTCGACGATCAGGGTGCGGTTGCGCGCGCCGCCGATGACTTTTTCGGCATCGAGGAAATCCATCTGGAAGAACTTGCGGCCCAGCGCATCCCAGAACGGCGACTGGCCGTTGGCGTCCGTGATGCCGGCCAGCGGCACGAAGAAGCGGTCGCCGAAGCGGTGCGGCGCCAGCACGGCGAACAGCAGCCGCGCGCGCGACAGCAGGGCCGCTTCCAGGCCCGCCTGCTCCATGTTGCGCACATAGAAGCCGGACAGCTGCGAGTACGCCGTCAACTCGGAACACAGGGTCAGCGCATGGACGCTGTGGCTGATGTTCAGGTCCCGCGAGACTTGCTGGATGACGTCGTTGCGGAAGGAAAAATAGGTGCCGTTCGAGCCGGCCGAGGCAAAGATGGCGGCCGTGCCGGCGATGCTCTTGTCGAGCAGGGATTCAAGCACGAAGAGATACGACTCTTCGCTGGGGATGTCGACATGGGCGGCAAACGAGGCGATGGAGCGCTCGACGGAGGCGGCGATTTTTTCGCGCGTCTTCGGCAGGGTATGGACACCCGGCATGGTTACCGCGGCCAGCGCTTCGAGGGCTGCAATATCCGCAATTTCTACCGGACGGACAACATACATGGGTACTCCTTCAATGCTGACGATGCTGGGGTAGAACCAAGCCGGCCCGCAGCAAAGCGGCGGGCCGGTGATCAAACAGGGAGCGAGGCTAGCCTCAGGCTTTCAGCATGCCGTCGATGGCCACGCGCAGCAGACGGCCCGCTTCGGCAATCTGCTCGTCCGAGACGATCAGGGCCGGCGCCAGGCGCACCACGTCCATGCCGGCGATCAGCACCATCAAGCCTTGCGCTTCGGCCGCTTTCTGGATGTCTTTCGCGCGGCCTTTGTAGGCATCGGTGACTACCAGGCCCAGCAGCAAACCGCTGCCGCGCACGGCGGAGAACACTTGCGGGTAATCCGTGATCAAGCCTTGCAGCATGGCGATGGTGTTGACGCTCGCCTCCTTCACACGGGCCAGGAACGCCGGCGTGTTGATCGTTTCCAGCACGGTCAAGGCCACGGTGGCGGCCAGCGGGTTGCCGCCGTAGGTGGTGCCATGGGTGCCGACGGCCAGGGTCTGCGCCAGTTCATTCGTGGTCAGCATCGCGCCGATCGGGTAGCCGTTGCCCAGCGCCTTGGCGGCCGTCAGGATGTCCGGCGTGACGCCGTAGCCCATGTAGGCGAACAACGCGCCAGTGCGACCCATGCCGCACTGGACTTCGTCGAAAATCAACAGGGCGCCCGTCTTGTCGCACAGGGCGCGCAATTCCTTGAGGAATTCCGGATTACCCGGCACCACGCCGCCTTCGCCTTGTACCGGCTCGACGATCACGGCGCACACGTCATCGCCGATGGCGGCGCGCGCCGCTTCGATGTCGTTGTAGGCGATATGGTCGATCGATGGCGGCAGCGGCTCGAAGCCTTCCGTGTACTTGGCCTGGCCGCCGACGGAGACCGTAAACAGGGTACGGCCGTGGAAGGAGCTGAAGCACGAGATGATGCGCGACTTGTGCGCGCCAAACTTGGTGTGGGCGTACTTGCGCGCCAGTTTCAGGGCCGCTTCGTTGGCTTCCGCACCCGAGTTGCAGAAGAAGGCGCGGTCGGCGAAGGTCGCTTCCGTCAGGGCCAGCGCCAGGCGCAGGACAGGCTCGTTGGTATAGCCGTTGCCCAAATGCCACAAATTATTGATTTGCTTGGTCAGCACGTCGACCAGGGCCGGATGGCAGTGGCCCAGGCTGTTGACGGCGATGCCGGAGGTGAAATCGAGGTAATGCTTGCCTGACTGGTCCCACAGGTCCAGTCCGGAACCGCGCACGGGTACCATGGCAGCGGGAGCGTAGGTAGGAACGAGGACCTGGTCAAAGGTTTCCCGGGTGACTGGACGAGCCGTTACGGTCGAATCAAGCTTGGCATTCATAGCATTTCCCCATCAATATGTTAGGTACTCCGCAGCTACGACAGCTACGTGTGTACTGCATTATAAAAAGCGGGATGCTAAAACTCTTTTGAATCTGCGACAAGGATTTTCACAATTCATCACCGACGGGCTTGCCTGAATCAAGCCGGAGGCATGAGCTTTCTTTGCCGCTCTTCGCGCGGGGTATTGCCAAACAGGGTGCCAAAGGCCGTGGAAAAGTGCGAGCCGGAAGAAAAGCCGCACATCAGGCCTACTTGCACGATGGAATAATGTGTATCGAGCAATAGTTGCCGTGAGCGCTGCAGGCGCAATTCCAGGTAGTAACGCGACGGCAGGCTGCCCAGGTATTGCTTGAACAGCCGCTCGAGCTGGCGCCGTGACAGGCCCACCAGGCTGGCAATGTCGTCGGTCGACAGCGGTTCCTCGATATTGGCCTCCATCAAGGTCACCGCTTCGGACAATTTCGGCTGCAGCACGCCGAAGCGCGCCTGCAGGGCCACGCGCTGGCGCTCTTCCTTGCCGCGCACCTTGTCCACGCACAACGCTTCCTTGACGAGCGCCTGCACGTCGGCGCCAAAGATGGTTTCGATCAGGGTCAGCGAAAAGTCGATGCTGGCAGCGCCGCCGCAACACGTGATGTGCGGGCCGTCGATATCGAACAGGTGCGGCGTCAGGATGGCCCGTTCCGCCTTGGCTTCCGCATCCGCGTACAGGGCCCACGGCAAGGCGATGCGCACGCCATCCATGACGCCCGCGTCGGCCAGCCACAGCACGGCCGCGCCCACGCCGCCCCAGAATGGCGCCGAGCGGCAGCGCTCGATCACGGCCCGGCACAGCTCGGCGCGCAGCGGCACTTCCGTTTCATCTGCCACCAGCAGCGCGATATGCCAGTTGCCGCCCTGCGCAGCCACCTGTTCCGGCGTGCGCACCTCCAGTTGCAGGGCGTCCGGCCCCAGCGCCCGCGCGCACAGGCGCAGCGGCTGCACCAGGCCGGACCAGGTGATCGACTCGGCATCGCCGGCATGGACCAGCAGCAAACGCAGCGGTTTGTCGAGGCCGATACGGGAAAGATTAGCGAAGGACATCGGCGAGGCGGGCCAGGGGCAAGGGCTGAGTTGCCCACATGATACCGGACTTCCGCCCCCTCCAGCCCCTCATGCAAGGACGCATCCTGACGCGGCGGAAAAAAGCGGGGCGGAAGGATATAATCACCCCCATGGGTGAACGATATTTAAAAAGTATCCGGCTGCTGGCCGAATGCATGCAAGGCTTCGAGCGGTTTTCTAGCGACTTCGTGCGCCAGTACGGCTTGACGCATGCTCAATTCGACATCATTGCCACGCTCGGCAACACCTGCGGCATGTCCTACAAGGAACTGGGCCAGAAAACCCTGATTACCAAGGGTACCTTGACGGGCGTGGTGGACCGGCTGGAACAGAAGGGGCTGGTGATACGCGAACGTTGTCCACGCGACAAGCGTTCCTATTATGTGCGCCTGAGCTGCGAGGGTGAACAGGTGTTCCATGACGTGTTCCCCAAACTGACAAGGCAGGGCCAGCGCCTGTTCGACGGCTATACCGAAGACGATTTCATGCGGCTGGAAACCACCCTGGCGGGCTTGAAACACGCCATCGCCAACGGCCACGGCTGACCATTCACCAAGCACAGACATTCAAACAAGACAAAGGAAACCAAGTTGAAAACCTCACTGCTCGAAGGCAAAAAACCCGCTCATTTCGATAAACACATCATCGGCAACCTGCTGCTCAACGCCAGCACGCCGGAACTGGTGCGCCAGGAAAAACTGATCATCGGCGTGCGCAACGAAGACGGCGAAATCTACCGCCTGATCGGCGCCACCAAGCACAACAGCTTCATGAACGCCGTCGAGGAATTGTTCGACTTGGGTTTGACGGATGAGCTGGAAGACAGCGATGAACTCGTTGAAGGCTGCGACGCCATCTTCAGCGAATCTCTCTAACAACGCGTAACAAAACCTGCTGCGCGGTGCGCTTTGCGGCCTGCGATGCTCACCGGCTCGGCGCCCCCGTGCTAAAGTACGGTTGCGCTTCTTAGCCACAAATCCCATCCGCTCGCGATGGTCGTGTCCAGCGCCGTGACGAACGCTGTCGTTAGAAAAAAGGCATGCCCCCCATATAGGAGCATGCCTTTTTCCGTTTACGGGGCTTTGCTTGCCTTTTGCTCGGCTGTTTGCGAAAAGATCACGGTTAAAAAGTTCCGCACGGAAATATTGCGAGTATAATTTTTTCAATGAACAGACTCGACGCCTTTAAAAGCATCGCCGCACAAGCCGCTCGTGGCGAGCTGACCTTTCCTGCCAATGTGGACGCTTCGCTCAAGCTGCAAGAGGCGCTGGCCGATCCCGACTGCCATATCGAGGCCGCCGCCAAGCTGGTGCAGGCCGACCCGCTGCTGGCCGCGCGCACGGTGGCCATCGCCAATTCCGTGGCGTTCAACCGTTCCGGCAATGAAATCACCAGCGTGCGCAACGCCGTGCAGCGGCTCGGCGTACGCACCCTGCAGTCGGTGGTGGCATCGCTGATCGTGCGCCAGCTGGGCAGCACCATTACCGATCCCGTGCTGCAAGCGAAGGCCAACCAGCTGTGGGAACATACGGCCCACGTGGCGGCCCTGTCGCAAGTGCTGGCCCGCCGCGTCACCAGGGTGGACCCTGATACGGCCCTGTTTGCCGGCATCATGCATGAAGTGGGCGGGTTTTATCTGCTGTCGCGCGCGGCCGAATTCCCCGGCATCCTCGACGGCGAACCGGAGGACTGGGTCGAACATGGCGAACAGGCCATCGGCCATGGCGTCCTGACCAAACTGAAGGTGCCGGAAGCGGTGATGGGGGCCATCGATGCGCTGTGGGAAGGCCTGCGCGCCATCCCCCCCGAATCGCTGGGCGACACCCTGTTGCTGGCGAATGACCTGGCGCCCGTCTCTTCGCCCCTCAACGAAAGCCCGGCCGCCATCGCCGTGCGCGCCGCCCGGGCTGCCGGCAGCATCGATTGCGTGATCGGCGACGATGCGACCTTGTCGAGCATCATGGAAGAATCGGACGATGAAGTGCAGTCGCTGCTGAAGGTGCTGGTGCACTAAGTAACTAGCCTGCAGGCTTCTTCTTGCTCGCTGGCGGAGGTGCCGCCGGCTTGGGCGTATCGACGATCAGCACATGCTTGTCCATGGCCGGCGTTCCCTGCTTTTGCTGGGCGACTTGCGTGGCAACCGCCTTGGTACTCAACAGGGGTTGCGGATGGCGTGGCATGAACATGACTTACCTGCTGGCAGTGGGATAGGCCCCATATGTGCAGCAAGTATCAAATTATCAAGCCACCTTCAAACGCCGGACAAAAAAAACCCGCTCGAAAGCGGGTAAAGTCCAAAGCTAGGGATGTCCTGAAAGAGACAGCCCTATCTTATGCGCTGTGCCGCACCAGCTCCGTGCGCTGGCACACTTAGCGCGCACATTAGCCCGGCAACAGCTCCACCTCCGTTTCCTGCCAGGCGCGCAGCTGCCGCACGCGGGCAAACCACGCCTGGATGTGCTGATACTGCGCCAGCGGCAGCCGCACGGCCTCGCTGTACATCAGCGGCGCGGCCACGGCGAAATCGGCCAGGGTCACATCATCTCCGCTGACCCAGCTGCGCCCCGCCAGATGCGCATCCAGCACCACGGCGCATTCATGCAGGTCGCGCTCGCCGCGCGCCTCTTCCAGCGGGTCCGCCGGACCATTGCCCGTCATGCCTTTCCAGGCCCGTTCCCAGGCCAGCACGCTGATGGCAGGCGCGAAGTGCTGCGCGGCCCAGAACAGCCAGCGGTTGACGTCGGCGCGGGCTTGCGGCGCCGGCGGATAAATCGTCTGGCCCGGCACCTGCTCGGCCAGGTATTGCATGATGGCGCACGATTCCCACAGCAGGAAAGCGCCATCGGCCAGCACGGGCACCTTGCCGTTCGGGTTCAGCTCGGCCAGGCGGCGGCGGTCGTCCGCATTCATCAGGTCGACTTCCGCCAGTTCCAGAGGCAAGCCGAGGTGGATCGCCGTCATCAGGGCACGGCGGGCATTCGAGGACATGGGGTGGTGGTACAGGCGCATGATAGATGGCTCCGGTGAGTGAAGAAGCCACCATCGTAGGCCCAGGCACTGACAGTTTTTGTCAGGAGCGCAAATCAGGATTCAGGATCGATATCATGCGCCTTGCGCCAGGCCTCCAGCAGCACGTGGCGCCGCGTGGGATAGCGCGCCTCATGCTGCTGCACGCTGGCGATGCGGTCGATGCGGAAATGCCGGTAGTCGCCGCGCAGCTCGCACCAGGCAGCCAGCAGGCGCTTGCCTTCGAAAAAGGCCAGGGCAAACGGCCACACTGTGCGCGAGGTGGCGCTGCCATGCTCATCCTGATAGGCAAGCGTGAGCTTCTGTTCGTAGCGGATCGCCTCGCGCACGGGCTGCACGTAACGGTCGGCCGGCTGCGTGCCGTCGGCGGGACGCCCCAGCGGCACCCACAGGCTGGTCTCGGCCATGCTGTCGCGCAAATCGCGCGGCGAGGCGGCCGCGATCTTGGCCAGGGCATTGCTGGCCGCCTGCGCCAGGCCCGCATCGCCCTGCCGGCGCACCCAGCGCGCGCCCAGCACCAGCGCTTCCAGTTCATCGGCGCCGAACATCAGCGGCGGCAGGAAGGCGCCGCGGCGCAGCACATAGCCGATGCCGGCTTCGCCCTGCAAGGGTGCGCCCAATTCGGCCAGGGTCTGGATATCGCGGTAGATCGTGCGCTCGGAAACACCCAGCTGCTGCGCCAACTGGGCCGCCGTGACGGGCACGCGCCTGGCGCGCATCGCGTCCATCAACAGGAACAGACGGCCGCTGCGGCTCATGGACAGGCCTGCAAGCCCTGGTCGCCCATGACGAGGGCCGACAGGGCCGGCACGTACAGATAGCCATCGGGCGCCAGGCGCGTCGCGCGCGTCCCCTCGTCCACACCGGCGATGCCGTAGCAGCGCTGCAGCCGGGCGGCGGCCGGCCACCAGTAGACGGCCGCCTCCTGGTCGGGAAAGCGCAGGCGCACGCTATCGGCCTGCATTGCCACTTGCCGGAAGTCGCGGTAAAAGGCGGGGGCAATGCCCAGCTCCGCGGAAAATGCCGCCTCCAGCGCCGCCGTCTGCGCCAACTGGGCCGCCAGTGCCGCTGTTTCGCTGTCCAGGTCCTCGGCCGCCACGCCCGCTTCAACCAGGCTGCGCCGCATGTTCGCCCGGTTCGCCTGCGCGCGCAGGAAGGCCGATTCCTGCAGCGCCAGCACGGCATCGGCCGGAATGTGCTTGCGGCGCGCGGCCGGGAAGACATATAGCGCGCAGCTGCCCGCGCACACGGTGTCGATGGCGATATCGAGCCGCAGCTGGCTCACCAGGCGACCCAGCTGCATCGCCGCCAGCGGATCGCCGGCGTCGCTATTCACACGCAACAGCGTCATACCCGGCGCGGCCAGCAGCCGCAGCTTGTCCACGTCGCCCTCGGCAATCGGGCCGCGCATGGCGATGCTGTCACTGCCACCGCGGCTGAAATCGGCGGCGCCGGCCAACGCCGTCACGCCCGCCATCACACCTGCCCATAAAAAACGCTTCATCATCATCCGCCATAAAAAAAACGATCACCGCAAACGGTGATCGTTCTTCATTCGACCTGCAAAAAAACCTGCGCTTACACCACGGCGCCGTCGGTTTCGTCTTTTTCCTTGACCGGCTTGATCAAGTCTTCGCGCTTGACGCCCAGCCACATGGCGATCGAGGCCGCGACGAACACGGACGAGTAAATACCGAAGCAGATACCGATGGTCAGCGCCAGTGCGAAATGGTGCAGGGTCTGGCCGCCGAAGACCAGCATCGACAGCACCATCATCTGGGTCGAGCCGTGGGTGATGATGGTACGCGAAATGGTGCTGGTGATCGCGCTGTCGATCACTTCATGCACGGTTGCCTTGCGCTGCTTGCGGAAGTTTTCGCGGATACGGTCAAAGATCACCACCGATTCGTTGACCGAGTAGCCGAGCACCGCCAGGATCGCCGCCAGTACCGTCAGCGAGAATTCCCACTGGAAGAAGGCGAAGAAGCCCAGGATGATCACCACGTCATGCAAGTTGGCGATAATGGCCGAGACAGCGTATTTCCACTCGAAGCGGATGGCCAGGTAGATCATCACGCCCAGAATCACCATCACCAGCGCGTTCAAGCCATTCTGCGCCAGTTCCTCGCCCACTTGCGGGCCGACGAATTCGACTTTCTGCAAGACGACCGCTTCGCTGCCGGCCGCGTCCATACAGGCGCTCTTGATGACGTGTTCACCCTTTTCGGTGACGGTATCGATGCCCTTGGTCGTACCTTGCTCGGCCTTGCACAAGGCTTCAAACACGCGCTGCGAGGTGTTCGCGGCGCTGACGCCATTTTCCACCGGCAGGCGGATCATGACGTCGCGCGCCGTATCGAAGCTGGTCACGCCCGGCTCTTCGTAGCCCATGCCGATCAGGGTGCCGCGTATGCCTTCAAGGTTGGCCGCCTTCGGGTACTTCACCTCCATCAGGGTGCCGCCCTTGAATTCCACGGACAGGTGCAAGCCCTTGTGCACCAGGAAGAAGACGGCGGCAAGGAAGGTCACCGCCGAAATCACGTTGAAAATCAACGCATGGCGCATGAAGGGAATATCTTTTTTAATCCGGAAAAATTCCATGAAATCCTCTGAGTTCTATTCTGTGCGTCCGGCGGCTGTGCCACCGGACGCTATCGCTGTTGACGCTATTGGGTAAGGCTGGGCCGTCGCTTATTTGCTGGTGCCCGGCACCCACACCGTGCCGATCGACAAGGTCGTCAGCTTTTTCTTGCGGCCATACCAGAGGTTGACCACGCCGCGCGACACGAACACGGAGGAGAACATCGAGGTCAGAATACCCAGGCAATGCACAACAGCGAAGCCGCGCACGGGACCGCTGCCGAAGGCCAGCAGTGCCAGGCCGACGATCAGGGTGGTCACGTTCGAGTCGAGAATCGTGGCCCAGGCGCGGTCGAAGCCGGCAGCGATCGCCGCTTGCGGCGTATTGCCTGCGCGCAGCTCTTCGCGGATACGTTCATTGATCAGCACGTTGGCGTCAATCGCCATACCCAGCGCCAGCGCGATCGCGGCGATACCTGGCAAGGTCAGGGTCACCTGGATCATCGACAGCAAAGCGATCAGCAACAGCAGGTTGGCGGCCAGGGCCAGCACGCTGAAGGCGCCGAACAGCATGTAGTAGGCGATCATGAAGATGGCGATGGCGATGAAGCCGTACAGGGTCGAGTGGAAGCCCTTGGCGATGTTTTCCGCGCCCAGCTGCGGTCCGATCGTGCGTTCTTCGATGACGGTCATCGGTGCGGACAGGGCGCCCGAGCGCAGCAGCAGCGCCAGTTCATTCGCGTTTTCCGCGCCGCCCATGCCGGTGATCTGGAAGCGCGAACCGAGTTCCTGCTGGATGGTGGCGACCGACAGCACTTCAGGCTTGCCCTTTTCAAACAGCACGATGGCCATGCGCTTGCCCACGCGTTCGCGCGTCGCTTCGCGCATCTTGCGGCCGCCGTCGCCGTTCAGGTCGATCGACACGGCCGCCTGCTGGTTCTGGTCGAAGCTGGCCGTGGCGCTGGAGATATAGTCGCCCGTCAGGATCACGTCTTTCGCCAGTACGACAGGAACACCCTTGCCAACCGTAAACAGTTCCGAGTTGAATGGAATAGCGCTCGACAGTTCGGTGCCAGGCACGATGGTTTCATCGACCAGGCGCACTTCCAGGGTCGCCGTGCGGCCGATGATGGCTTTTGCGCGGGCCACGTCCTGCACGCCAGGCAATTGCACCACGATGCGGTCAGGACCTTGTTGCTGGATCAGCGGCTCGGCCACGCCCAGCTCGTTGACGCGCTTGGACAGGGTCGAGATATTCTGTTTCACGCCTTCGTCGATGGTTGCCTTCAGGGCCGCCGGCTTCAAGGTGATGTTCAGTTTCAGGTCGCTGCCTTCGCCCGCATCGGCGAACGCCAGCTCCGTCATCTGGTCGGACAATACATTCTTTGCCTTCAGGCGCGTCTCGGCATCGCGGAAGTTGATCTGCACGCTGTCGCCCACGCGCTCGATGCCGGCGTGGCGGATATTCTTGTCGCGCAACACGCTACGCGCGGCGGACTGGACTCCCTGGACTTTCTTGTTCAGTACGGCTTTCGCATCGACCTGCATGAGGAAGTGCACGCCACCGCGCAAGTCCAGGCCCAGGAACATGGGCAAGGCATGCAGTTTCTGCATCCACATCGGCGTATTGGCTTGCAGATTGACCGTCACGATGAACGCGGGATCGGTGGAATCAGGATTGAGATCCTTTTCCAGCACCAGCTTTGCCTTGAACTGGGTATCGGGATCGGCAAAACGCACGCGCACGGAGGCCAGGTTGCCGGCGCCATCCATGGTGACACCTTCCGACTTGACGTTCTCTTTCGTCAATATTTGCTCGACTTGCGTCATCAGATCGCCCGTCACTTTGACGGTCGACTTGCCGCTGGTTACTTGCAGCGCCGGTGATTCACCGAAATAATTGGGCGCCGTATAGAGTGCGCCCAGCAATAAGGCGACGACGATGATGATGTATTTCCAGGCAGGATAGCGATTCATAGTGATTCAGCGTTCAGTGTTGAGCGTCGGAGGCGTCCCGAGGGGCGGCCGATAGCCGCCCCGGGTCTATCATTGCCGAAGCAATGACAGCGAGGAATTACAGTGCCTTCAGGGTGCCTTTAGGCAGCAAGGTGGTAATGGAGCTCTTTTGCACCGTGACTTCGGTGCCGGTCGCCACTTCGATGGTGACGTAAGCGTCCACTACCTTGACAACACGGCCCAGCATGCCGCCGGCGGTGACGACTTCGTCACCCTTGGCCAGCGCGTCCATCATCGCCCGTTGTTCTTTGGCGCGTTTTTGCTGTGGGCGGATCATCAGGAAATACATGACCACGAACATCAATACCAGCGGCAGGAAGCTGGTCAGGTTGCCGCCGAGGCCCAGGGCTTCGGTTGGGGCTTGCGCATAAGCGTTGGAAATGAAAAACACGGTGACTCCAGTTCTAATCAGTTTGAAAAAATAGCGCTGTATTCTAGCATTGGCTATACGTCATAACCCGAATTGCAGCCATGGCAACTTTAAATGGGGCTAAAAAAGCATTATGCAATGCTTTATCGCCCCAGTCCAAGCACCAATACACAAAACTTCCGGCCATGCTGCCGCCAGCCATCAAGCTAAGCTTTTCTTAAGTTCCGCGTGCGCGTTCCGCATGGAATTGCAGGGTAAACGCGTGGAAACGGTCTTCGTCCAGCGCCTCGCGCATCTGGCGCATCAAGTCCAGATAATAATGCAGGTTGTGGATGGTATTGAGGCGCGCGCCGAGGATTTCTTTGGAGCGGTGCAAATGGTGCAGGTAGGCACGCGAGAAATTGCGGCAGGCATAGCAGCTGCAGGTCTCGTCAAGCGGCGCCTGGTCTTCCTTGTACTTGGCGTTCTTGATCTTGATGTCACCAAAACGGGTGAACAGCCAGCCATTGCGGGCGTTACGCGTCGGCATGACGCAATCGAACATGTCGATACCGTTCGACACGCCCGCCACCAGGTCTTCCGGCGTGCCCACGCCCATCAGGTAATGCGGCTTGTTGGCCGGCAGGCGCGGACCCACGTGGGCCAGCATGCGCATCATGTCTTCCTTCGGTTCGCCGACGGACAGGCCGCCGATGGCGATGCCGGGGAAATCGATCTCTTCCAGCTTGGCCAGCGACTCGTCGCGCAGCATCTCGAACATGCCGCCCTGCACGATGCCGAACAGCGCATTCGGGTTTTCACCGCGGTGGAACTCGTCCTTCGAGCGCTGCGCCCAGCGCAGCGACATGCGCATGGACTTGGCCGCTTCCTCGATGGTGGCCGGGCGGCCCTGGATTTCGTACGGCGTGCATTCGTCGAACTGCATGACGATGTCGGAATTCAGGACGCGCTGCACCTGCATCGACACTTCCGGCGAGAGGAACAGTTTATCGCCGTTGATCGGCGAATTGAAATGCACACCCTCTTCCGTGATCTTGCGCATGGCGCCCAGCGAAAACACCTGGAAGCCGCCCGAATCCGTCAGGATCGGCTTGTTCCAGCCCATGAAGCCATGCAAGCCGCCAAATTTCTCCATGACAGTGTTGCCAGGACGCAACCACAGGTGAAACGTGTTGCCCAGGATGATCTGCGCGTCGATCTCGTTGAGTTCCAGCGGCGACATGGCTTTCACGGAGCCGTAAGTGCCCACTGGCATGAAGATCGGCGTCTGCACGACGCCATGGTTGAGTTTCAAGGTGCCGCGGCGTGCTTTGGTCAGGCCGCTCGTGTCGGTCTTGAGTAATGTAAATTCCAGCATGTCAGTCTTTCACGGGAGTATCAAGGTTCAGCGCAGCGCGCGATTGCGTGGTGAGCAGCATCGCGTCGCCATAGCTGAAGAAACGGTAATTCTGCGCGATCGCATGCGCGTAGGCGCTGCG
Organism: Janthinobacterium sp. BJB301; assembly: GCF_002735685.1. Lineage (NCBI taxonomy): Bacteria > Pseudomonadati > Pseudomonadota > Betaproteobacteria > Burkholderiales > Oxalobacteraceae > Janthinobacterium > Janthinobacterium sp. BJB301. Next base: position 1,321,844 of record NZ_PDZJ01000002.1, read on the forward strand.
GATCGGCTCATAGCCGGCAAAGGCCGACACCAGCATCAGCAGGGTCGACTTCGGCAAATGGAAGTTGGTGATCAGGCGCGTCACCGTCTTGAACGCATAGCCGGGCGTGATGAACAGTGCCGTATCGGCGCTGCCCGCCACCAGCTGGCCGCTTTGCGAGGCCGACTCCAGCGCGCGCAGGCTGGTCGTGCCGACGGCGACCACGTCGCGCCCGGCAAGTTGGGCGGCGCGCACGGCGTCGACGGTTTCCTGCGGCATGGTGTACCACTCGGTATGCATCTTGTGCTCGGCCAGCACTTCCGTGCGCACGGGCTGGAAGGTGCCGGCGCCCACGTGCAAGGTCACATAGGCAAAATTGACGCCCTTGGCCTTCAATTGATCAAGCAGGGCCTGGTCGAAATGCAGGCCGGCCGTCGGTGCGGCGACGGCGCCGGGGACCTTGTTGAACACGGTCTGGTAGCGCGTCTCGTCGAATTCGTCCGCATCGTGCTCGATATACGGCGGCAGCGGCAGCCGGCCATGCGCCTCGATCAGCTCGAACACGTCGGCCTCGAAATGCAGGGTGAAGAACTCGCCGGCGCGCTGGCCCACCGTCACATCGAAGGCATCGGCCAGGCGGATGCGGCAGCCGGGCGGCGGCGACTTCGACGCGCGCACCTGGGCCAGCACGGTGCGGTCATCGAGCACGCGCTCGACGAGCGCCTCGATCTTGCCGCCGCTTTCCTTGACGCCAAAGAAGCGCGCTTTGAGCACGCGCGTATCGTTCATCACCAGCAGGTCGCCCGCTTGCAACAGCCCGACGATGTCGGCGAATTGACGGTCGACCAGAGCGTCGCCGTCCAGATGCAACAGGCGCGAGGCGCTGCGCTCGGCCAACGGAGTTTGCGCAATGTTTTCTTGCGGCAAATTAAAATCGAAATCGGAAAGCGAATACATGCGTTTTGCTTCAAAAGTACATCAAAAATGATTAGGAGTGCGCAATGGAACATCTGGCACTATACTGTGCGCCTATACAGGCATTACAATAATCCGCCGCAACAATTTACAACTGCGGTACGCACAGGGTGTGCCGGACAACCCTCTATTTTACGCTAGCGGCACAAAAATCTCCGATATGTCCGAACCCAAGCCCGATCTTCCTCCCGCAGCCAAGCCGGCCGCGAAGCCGAAAGCCGTCAAAAAAGTGGTCAGCACGGAAAGCCGGCTGGCCAAACTGGGCTTGCGCACGGATATGGACCTGGTGCTGCACCTGCCGATGCGCTACGAGGACGAAACCAAGGTCTACACGATACGCGACGCCTGCCTGCGCGGCGGCGAGTCGTGGCAAGTGGAAGGCGTCGTCACCAAGTGCGAAGTCAATTTCAAGCCGCGCAAGCAATTGCTGGTGACGATCGCCGACGAAACGGGCAATTTGCTGCTGCGCTTCATGAATTTCTACGGCAGCCAGGTCAAGCAGCTGGCCGAAGGCACGCGGGTACGCGCGCGCGCCGAACTCAAACACGGCTTCTTCGGCGCCGAGATGGTGCACCCGACGTACAAGGTGGTCAACGAAGGCGCACCGCTGCCCACTGCCCTGACGCCCGTGTATCCGTCCGGCGAAGGGCTGTCGCAGCACGTCTTGCGGCGCGAAATCGCCGACGCCATGCGCCGCATCGACTGGCAAGATACCTTGCCCGATCATCTGCTGCGCGACATGCAGCTGTCGCCGTTCCGGGCCGCCGTGCACCTGCTGCACTATCCGCCGCAGGACATCGATGAAAGCGCGCTGATGGACCGCTCGCACCCGGCCTGGGTGCGCATGAAGTTCGATGAGCTGCTGGCGCAGCAGCTGTCGCTGAAACGCGCCCAGCGCGCGCGCCGCTCGAAAGGCGCCGCCTCCCTGCCCATCGTCGGCGCGCTGTCGGCTGCCTTTGGCGCCGCCCTGCCCTTCAAGCTGACGGGCGCACAGGCCCGCGTGCTCGATGAAATCCGCGCCGACCTGCGCCAGCCGTATCCGATGCAGCGCCTGCTGCAAGGGGACGTCGGCAGCGGCAAGACGGTGGTGGCGGCGTTGTCCGCTACGCAAGCCATCGACAGCGGCTACCAGGCAGCGCTGATGGCGCCCACGGAGATTCTGGCCGAACAGCACTTCCGCAAGATCGCCGCCTGGATGGAGCCGCTGGGCGTCAAGGTGGCCTGGCTGACAGGCAGCCTGAAGAAAAAGGAAAAGACGGCGGCGCTGGCCCTGATCGAATCGGGCGAAGCGCAGCTGGTGATCGGCACGCATGCGCTGATCCAGGATAACGTGCTGTTTGCCAAACTTGGCCTGGTCATCGTTGACGAGCAGCACCGCTTCGGCGTGGGTCAGCGCCTGACCCTGCGCAACAAGGGCGACAGCGCGGCCGTGCCGCACCAGTTGATGATGTCGGCCACGCCCATCCCGCGCACCCTGGCCATGACCTATTACGCCGACCTGGAAGTGTCGGTGATCGACGAGCTGCCGCCCGGACGCAGTCCCATCGTCACGCGCGCCATCGACCAGAACCGGCGCGACGAAGTCATCGCCCGCGTGTATGCGGCCGCGCTGGAGGGCCGGCAGGTGTACTGGGTCTGCCCCCTGATCGAAGAATCGGAAGCACTGCAGCTGCAGACAGCCACCGACACCTACATGATGCTGGCCGAAGCCTTGCCCGCGCTGCAGGTGGGCCTCGTGCACGGACGTTTGAAACCGGCGGAAAAGCAGGAGGTGATGGACGCCTTCATTGCCGGCCATATCCACGTGCTGGTGGCCACCACCGTCATCGAAGTGGGCGTCGACGTGCCGAACGCCTCGCTGATGGTGATCGAGCACGCCGAGCGTTTTGGCCTGTCGCAGCTGCACCAGCTGCGCGGCCGCGTGGGACGCGGCTCGGCGGCCAGCGTCTGCCTGCTGCTGTATCAGGGTCCCCTGGGCGGCGTGGCGCGCCAGCGTTTGATGACCATGCGCGAAACGACAGACGGTTTTGAAATCGCCCGCCGCGACCTGGAAATCCGCGGCCCCGGCGAATTCCTTGGCGCGCGCCAGTCCGGCCAGGCCATGCTGCGCTTCGCCGACCTGGAAACGGATCAATGGCTGGTCGATCAGGCGCGCGACGTGGCGCACGACCTGCTGCATGCCACCACGGCGGCTGCCGCAACCACCGTGGAAGCGCATTTGGCGCGCTGGCTGGGTGGGAAAGAGGAATTCCTGAAGGTGTAAATCGGGTATTGTCGGATTACGCACATACGCAAACGGTAGGTCGGATTAGGCCGCAGGCCGTAATCCGACAACATTGTTGGCTTCGTTCACTCCCGCCCAACACCGGCCACGTCCACACCATCCCCGCCCCAATCCGCGGCACACCATCCCAACGCCACGTAACGGTGAAAACTGGAATGCGGCCAATCCATGACCTTGCTCACAAGCCCATGCTTGACAGGGTTGTAATGGATGTAATCGACATGCTTGGCAAAGTCTCGCGCATCGCGCAAGACGTGTTCCCAATACCGCTGCTGCCAGACATTTTCAAGATCGCTGTGCTTGCTGAACCATGTCTTGATCAGCCTCCAGCGCGTCATGAAATCAGCATCACTATCTGGCAAGGTCCAGATGCAGTGCAGATGATCGGGCAGGATGACGATGGCGTCGATATCGAATGGCCGCTTATGGCGTACGGCGCGGAATGCATCCCGCAGTAAATCCACGGCAGTTGCCGACGCAAAGACGGGCCGGCGGTGTGCCGTCACCACCGTGAAGAAAAAGCTGCCGCCTGGCTGGAATGCGCGTCGGTATCGCATAGTTTCATGGGTGTTGTCGGATTACGGCCTTGCGGCCTAATCGCTATGGCTTTTCCTGGTTCCCGATGTTGTCGGATTACGGCCTTGCGGCCTAATCGCTATGGCTTTTCCTGGTTCCCGATGTTGTCGGATTACGGCCTTGCGGCCTAATCCGACCTACGCACATATGCGGCGGCAGGTCGGGTAGGTCGGATTAGCGTAGCGTAATCCGACTTCCAGCATAATCCGGCTTTTCGCAAGCTACCTTGCGCCCGCGCAGCCTACATGCACATCCAGAAGCGGTTCGCCAGGTCGAGCATGAAGTCGGGCCGGAGATAGGCCAGGAAGACGATGGCCAGCAGCGCGGCGCCCAACAGGCGCCACAGCCATGTGCGCCAGCTGCCCATTATGCGGCCACCGCCGCGCGCTTGACGGCGCGCTCGTCGATGGGCAGGTTGATCAGCGCGGCCAGCAAGCCCAGGCCGATGGTGATCATCCACACGACGTGGTAACTGCCCTGGTGCTCGTACAGATAGCCTCCCAGCCACGCACCGAGGAAACTGCCCACCTGGTGCGAGAAGAACACCATCCCGGCCAGCATCGACAAGTGCTTCACGCCGAAGATCCCGGCGATGATGCCGTTCGTCAGCGGCACGGTCGACAGCCACAGCACGCCCATGCCGGCGGCGAACAGGTACACGGACCACGCCGACAATGGCGCCAGCAGGAACACGGTGATGACCACGGCGCGCGTCACGTAGATGGCCGACAGCAGATAGCGCTTGGCGATCTTCCCACCGAATTTTCCCGCGTAGTAGGAGCCGACGATGTTGAACAGGCCGATCAGCGCCAGCGCCGTGACGGCGATGTTCGGATTCATCAGGCCCTGATCCTTCAGGTAGGCCGGCAAGTGCACGCCGATGAAGACCAGCTGGAAACCGCAGACAAAATACCCTGCCAGCAGCAGCCAGAACGAGCGGCTGGCGATGGCTTCGCTGAAGGCGGCGCCAACGCTTTGCTGCGGGCCGCTGGCATGCGAGACGGGCGGCTCGCGCAGATAGAAGGCCATCGGGATCATCGCCAGCAGCACCAGCGCGGCCAGCACATAAAAGGCGTTTTGCCAGCCCACGGCGGAAATCAGTTGCTGCTCGACCGGCATCATGAGGAACTGGCCGAACGAGCCGGCCGCCGACGAAATGCCGAAGGCCCATGAGCGCTGCTCGGGCGGCGCGCTGCGGCCGATGATGCCGCTGATGGCGCCAAAGGCCGTGCAGGCCAGCGCCAGGCCGATGAGGATGCCCGAGCCGACGATGAACAGGGTCGGCTGCGTCACGAGCGCCATCCACACGAGGCCCGCCATGTAGCTGATGGCACCGATGATGACGACGCGCATGGTGCCGAAACGGTCGGCCGCCATGCCGGCGAACGGGCCGAAGACGCCCCACATCAGGTTTTGCATGGCCAGCGCCAGCGAATACGTTTCGCGCGTCCAGCCATTGGCTTGCGAGATCGGCTGCATCCAGAAGCCCAGACCGTGGCGCACGCCCATCGCCAGGGTCAGGACGACGCCGCTGGCGATGAGGACGGTTTTCAGGCTGGGACGGGATGAGTGCAATGTCATGGAGTTCCTGATGACGCCTGATCGGCGCTGTAGACGAGGCCGATCTGGCCGCGCATGGTGTCAAGGTTGTGCATCAGCGCCACGCTGTCGGCGTGCGGCATGACAGGGCTTTCCAGCAGGCCGGCGCGGATGCAGCGCATCGCTTCGATGGCCTCGTGCGCGTAGCCATTGCCCAGGTGCGGCGCGGCGATGACGCGGCGTTCGCCATCCATCGTTTCGACGATCAGATGATCGGGCTTGTAAAAACGGTTGGGCAGGCGGATGCGGCCCAGGCTTCCGGAAATGGTCATTTCCGTCGGCGTTTGCGCGCGCAGGCTGCAGGCGCAGGACGAGGTGCCGCCGCCCGCGTGGCGCAGCGAAAACACCACCTGCTCATCGACGCCGGTGGCGCACAGCTCGGCCAGCGCCTGCACCTGCGATACGGGGCCGAGGAAGAAGGCTGCCATCGACAGCGGGTAGATACCCACGTCGAGCAGTGCACCGCCGCCGAGTGCGGGATTGAACATGCGGTGCTCGGGCGGGAAATTGGCGACAAAGCCGATGTCGGCCTGCACCTGCTGCAGCACGCCGATTTCGCCGCTGGCGATGATGCGCTGCGCTTCCTGCACGGCGGGCAGGAAACGGCTCCACATGGCTTCCATCAAGAACAGTTTTTTGTCGCGCGCCATGTTGACCACGGCCTGCGCTTCGCGCGCGTTCATGGTGAATGGTTTTTCGCACACGACGTGCTTGCCGGCGGCCAGGCACATCAGGGCATTTTCCGCATGCAAGGTGTGCGGCGTGGCGATGTAGATCACGTCCACACCCGCGTCGTCGGCCAGCGCCTGGTAGGAGCCGTGGCAGTGCGCGATGCCGAATTCGGCGCCGAACGCCTGTGCGCCAGCCTCGCTGCGCGAAGCGACCGCCACCAGTTGCGCACCGGGCGCATCGCGCAAGCCATTGGCCATCGCGCGGGCGATCTTTCCGGTGCCGAGGATGCCCCAGCGGACGGTATTTTCCATGCTATTGATCTCTTTCTGCGCCAGCCACCTTGCGCTTCGGGCGGAACACCGCCGCGTCATTGTAAAAGTCGTCGTCCTGGCCTTCGCACCAGCCGGGCAAACCGAGCACGGGCAGCGGCGTGAAGTCCGCCGTGGTGAGGCCTTGTTGCGCCAGGTCTTGCGCCACCCGCTCGTCGAGCCAGGCGCGCCGTGCCGCATCGTCGAGCGCAAAGTAGGCGTCGCCGGCGAAGATCACGCGCGTGTGCGCCGTGATGGCCTTGCGCGGCGCCACCAGTTTTTCCATCAGCGCGTGGCCGAACAGCCAGATATCGGCGTCGCCGCCCGCGCCAAACCTGTCGCGCTGCGCGATAAACGCGCTACGCCAGTCGTGCCCGCGTAACGCCGCTTCCAGCATGCGCCCCGCATCGCTGTCGCGCAGCACCAGCAAGGCGGAATTTTCGTCAAAAATCGTCGCGCCATCGCGCGCGGGACCGCGCGATTTGCCGACGCCGGACATGGCGATCTGCGCCGCCTGCAGCGCGTTCAATTGCCGCTTGATGAGGGGGAAGGTGAGCCACACGAGCGCGTTGAAAAAATCGTGCAGATTGTCGCGCGTGGGCACGCCGCCCGTCGCGCCGATGAACTCCTCGTAGGCCACGCCTTCGGGCAGGTCCGCTTGTGGCACGAAGGCCAGCGGCAAGCCGGACGGATTGCGCAAGTCCAGCGCCCGCGCCCGTCCGTTCAGCGCGGCAATGACCGTGTCGCGCTGCAGGTCCAGCTGCCGTCGCGCCGGCAGCACCGTGGCAAACCAGGGGCGGCTCCAGTCTATCGATGGCAGCATGGAGTGATTACACCATTTTCCAGTTGATCTGCTCGCCCGCATTGAGCGGAATCACGTGGCTGTCGCCCAGCGGCAGCGACGCCGGCAAGGTCCAGCTTTCGCGCTTCAGGGTAATGGTGTCCGTGTTGCGCGGCACGCCATAGAAAGTCGGGCCGTGGAAGCTGGCAAACGCTTCCAGCTTGTCGAGTGCACCGGCCCGTTCGAACGCTTCCGCATACATTTCCATCGCGTGCAGGGCCGTGTAGCAGCCGGCGCAGCCGCAGGCCATTTCCTTGGCGCCTTGCGCATGCGGCGCCGAATCGGTGCCGAGGAAGAAGCGCTCGTCGCCGCTGGCGGCGGCCGTCATCAGGGCCAGGCGATGCTCTTCGCGCTTGAGGATAGGCAGACAGTAGTAATGGGGACGGATGCCGCCCTTGAAAATCTCGTTGCGGTTGTACAGCAGATGGTGCGCCGTGATGGTGGCGGCGATCGGGCCTTCCGCTTCGGCCACGTACTGCGCCGCATCCTTGGTGGTGATGTGCTCGAACACGACGGACAGGGCCGGGAAGGCGCTGCGCAGCGGACGCATCACGCGCTCGATGAAGACGGCTTCGCGGTCGAAAATGTCGATTTCCGGGTCCGTCACTTCGCCGTGCACGAGGAAGGGCATGCCCACTTCCTGCATCACTTCGAGCACCTTGTAGCAATTCTTCAAATCCGTCACGCCCAGGTCTGAATTCGTCGTGGCGCCAGCCGGATACAATTTGACGGCCTGCACGATGCCGCTATCTTGCGCGCGGCGGATTTCGTCGGGCGAGGTGTTGTTCGTCAGGTACAGCACCATCAGCGGATCGAAGTTCACGCCCTCCGGCACGGCGGCCAGGATGCGCTCGCGGTAGGCGCTAGCATCGGCCGTGGTGGTGACGGGCGGTTTCAGGTTCGGCATGACGATGGCGCGGCCGAACTGGCGCGCGCTGTGCGGCAGCACGCTGGCCATGACGGCGCCATCGCGCAGGTGCAAATGCCAGTCGTCAGGACGGGTGATGGTGATGGAAGATGGAACGGCGGCTGGGGTGTGATCGAGTGTGGACATGGCGGCTGCTCTCAGGCGGTCATTGCGGATAGCGCCATTTTACCAGCCGCGGGGCGGCTTCGCAGTCAATGGACGCCTGCGCCTGCTGCCTGCCTGACAACAAAACGGCCGGTATCACCCGGCCGCTTGCGGCATCAGAACGAAGAACATCAGGACTTGGCCGGCGCCGTCTCCTGTTTGGCCACCCAGGCGCGAATATCGGCCAGCATCCGGTCCAGCGCGGCGCGGTCGTACACGTGACCGCGGCTGACCACCAGGCGGATCTGGCGCGTGGCGCCGATGTCCTGCAGCGGGTTCGCGTCGAGCACCAGCAGGTCGGCCGCCTTGCCGGCCGCCACGCTGCCGTAGCGATTCAGCTTGCCCAGGAAGCGGGGTCCGTTGATGACGGCCGATTGCAAGGCTTGCTGCGGCGTCAGTCCATACTGCACGTACAGGCCGATTTCATCGTGCAGGGCCTGGCCAGGATAGTCGAAGGAATTCAAGAATCCCGCATCGGTGCCGGCGATGATGCTCATGCCCTGCTGCTGCAAAATCGGCAGCAGCTTGGCCGATTGCTCGAACTGCGCATGGCGCTGGGCGATGGCTTCCGGGCCATCCTTGGCGGCGCGCTGCACGCGCCAGTCGTAGGTGGCGCGCAAGCCCTTGCCGATGTATTGCAGGGCCGGATCGTGCGTGTGGTCTTCACGGTCCAGGTAGGCCGTCACGCGCGAACCCCACAGGGTCGGCACGATGGCCGTGCCGCGCGCAGCCAGATAGCTGAAGGCCTTGCGCGCCGTCGGCTCGTCGTAGCTTTGCAAGCTCTCGCGCATGGCTTCCTTGCCCGTCATCGCGCCGGCGGCCACCTTGGCCGTCAACTCCTGCTCGCGCGGCGTGGTGGCGCGCAGCAAATACGATTGATGTTCGATCGTGCCCAGGCCCGCATCGGCCATCTGCCCCAATGTCAGCTGCACGGGGATATGGCCCGAAGTGCGCATGCCCCGTTCGCGCGCCTGGCGCAGCGCTTCCAGGTACAGCTCCGGTTTCAGGGTATTTTCCGTGATCTTCACGAAGTCCACTTGCTGCGCCTGCAGGCCATCCAACGCGCGCGTGACTTCCTGCGGCGTGCCCACTTCGATGGTGCCCTTCCACAGCGGCTTGATGCCTTCCAGTTTCGCGCCAGAGGTAAAAATCGTCGGGCCTTGCAGCTGGCCCGCATTGATCTGCCGGCGCCACGCCAGCACCGTGTCGGGCAAGTCGCCCGAGCAATCGCGCACCGTGGTGATGCCATGCGCCAGGTACAAAGGCAGCAGCTGCTTGTTCTCGTCGATCAGCTCGGGGCCGCCGCCAAAATGCACGTGCGTGTCCCACAGGCCCGGCATCAGGTATTTGCCGGGCAGGCGGATGGTCTGCTTCGGCGCGTAGCTGCGCAGCTGCGCGTCATCGACGACGGCGACGATGCTGTCGCCCTTGAGCAGCACGGTCTTGCCGCTGATGGTGCTACCGGCGGCAACGTCGATCAGGGTGGCGTCGCGCAGGGCGATGTCGACGGCGATCCTGTCTGCCGCGTGGGCATGGGCAAGCAGGCCCAGCGCCAGCATGGCGCCGGCTATTTGTTTCATGTCAGGCATTCGTACTCAACTTCAAAGTGATGGAAAATTAGTGGATGATCTTGGCGAGGAAATCGCGCGCGCGGTCCGAGCGCGTCGTGTTGAAGAAGTCATCCTTGCTGCAATCCTCGATGATCTTGCCCTGGTCCATGAAGACGATGCGGTTGGCGACTCTTTTTGCAAAGCCCATTTCATGGGTGACGACCATCATCGTCATGCCTTCCTGCGCCAGCCCCACCATCACGTCGAGCACTTCGTTGATCATCTCCGGGTCGAGCGCCGAAGTCGGCTCGTCGAACAGCATGGCGATGGGGTCCATCGACAGCGCGCGGGCGATCGCCACGCGCTGCTGCTGGCCACCGGACAACTGGCCGGGGAACTTGTCCTGCTGCGACAGCAGGCCCACGCGGTCCAGGTATTGCAAGCCCTTGGCATTGGCTTCGTCGGCGCTGCGGCCCAGCACCTTGATCTGGCCGATGGTGAGGTTTTCGCGGATCGACAAATGCGGGAACAGCTCGAAATTCTGGAACACCATGCCGATGCGCGCGCGCAGTTTCGACAAATTCGTTTTCGGATTGTTGACGGTGATGCCATCGACGATGATCTGGCCCTGCTGGATCGGTTCGAGGCCATTGACCGTCTTGATCAGGGTCGACTTGCCGGAGCCAGACGGGCCGCAAATGACCATCACGTCGCCCTTGGTAACGTTGGTGGTACAGTCGGTCAGTACCTGGAACTGGCCATACCATTTGCTGACGTTATTGAGTTCAATCATCTTGTTCTTTCTTTTTCGGTTAGCGAATGATGGCGACGCGTTTCTGCAGGCGTTTTACCAGGAACGACAAGGCATAGCACAGCACGAAGTACACGACGGCGACAAACACATACATCTCCACCAGGCGGCCGTCGCGCTGGGCGATCTTCGAGGCGGCGCCGACGAAATCGGGGATCGACAGCACGTACACGAGCGACACGTCCTGGAACAGCACGATGGTTTGCGTCAGCAGCACGGGAATCATGTTACGGAAGGCTTGCGGCAGCACGATGAAGGCCATGGTCTGCGAGTAGTTCATACCCAGTGCCTGGCCGGCCCACACCTGGCCGCGCGGGATCGACTGTATGCCGCTGCGCATGATCTCGCAATAGTATGCCGCCTCGAACATGATGAAGGTGATCAGCGCGGAGGAAAACGCGCCCACTTTCACGGGCTCGTTCGCGCCGATAACCCAGGCGGCGATGTACGGCACCAGGAAATAGAACCAGAAAATCACCAGCACCAGCGGGATCGAGCGTATCAGGTTGACGTAGGTCGACGCCACGCCCGAAATGAGGCGACTGCCGGACAGGCGCATCAGCGCCAGCAGGGTGCCCAGCACGATGCCGCCCACCATGGACAGCGCCGTCAGTTTCAGGGTAAACACCATGCCGGTCTGGAACAGGTAGACCCACGAACGGGAGATGACATCAAAGTCGAAGTTACCGAACATATCAATGTCCTCCCGTCTTGGCGCCGGCGACGATGAAGCCCGGGATGGCGACCTTTTTTTCGATCAGGTGCATCAGCACCACCACCAGCAGGTTGACGACGACGTAGATGATGGTGGCGGCCGAAAACGCTTCGAATACCTGGAACGAGAATTCCTGGATGGCGCGCGCGCTGGCCGTCAGTTCGATCAGGCCGATGGTCAGTGCCACGGAACTGTTCTTGATGATGTTCAAAAATTCGCTGGTCAGCGGTGGCATGATGACGCGCGCGGCCATCGGCAGCAAAATGAAGCGGTAGGTTTGCGGCAGGGTCAGGCCCAGCGCCGTGCCGGCCAGTTTCTGCCCGCGCGGCAGCGCCTCGATGCCCGTTGTTACCTGCACGGCCACGCGCGAGGAAGTAAAGAATCCCAGGCACAGCACGGCCGTGACGAACGGCGCATTTGGCAGCGACTTGACCCAGGCGCCCAGATCGGGCGGCAGCAGTTCCGGCATGACGAAATACCAGAGGAACATCTGCACCAGCAGCGGCACGTTGCGGAACAATTCGACGTAGGCATTGGCCACGCCCACCAGCCATTTGTTCGGCAAGGTGCGGACGGTGCCGATCACCAGGCCCAGGATCAGGGCCATGATCCAGGCCGTACCGGCCGTGGCCAGCGTCCAGATCAGGCCGGACCACAGGGTGTCCATATACGTGCCCACGCCATCGGGAGAAATCTCCCAGAAAATGCGCCAATTCCAGTTGTAATTCATGATCATCCTTCCCATGCAGCCCGAGGACAGCGGCCAGCCGGCCGTCCGTCCCGCAAATAAATCGGGAGGCTTGCGCCCCCCGATTTGTTACGCACTCTTGTTACTTTTTCCGTTTGTCCGAAGTCTTCTGCGCTTCGGGCACGGCCGCATAGGCGGCCGGGTCACCGGAGTCGGTCGGATTGGTAAACACGGCCTTCAATTGCGGCGGCATGGGGAATTTCAGGTTGATGTTTTTCGGCGGGATGGGCGAGGTAAACCATTTCGCGTAAATGCGGTTGATGTCGTCGCTCTTGTACAGGCGGATCAGCGCATCGTCGACCACTTTCTTGAAGGCCGGATCGCCCTTGCGCAGCATGATGCCGTACGGCTCGACGGACAGCGCTTCCTTGGTGATTTCGTAGTCGTTCGGGTTTTTCGAGTTGGCCACTTGCGACGCCAGCAGGATATCGTCGTTGGCTTCGGCCACCGCGCGGCCCGTTTCCAGCATCAGGAACGATTCAGGATGGTCCTTGCCGACGGCAATCGTCATGCCCAGGTTTTTTTCCTTGTTCAGGATGGTCATCTGCTTGATGGTCGACGTGCCGGCCGTGGCGACCAGCGTCTTGCCGCGCAAGTCTTCCAGCGTCTTGATGTTTGAGGATTTTTTCGACAGCACGCGGTTGCCGATGACGAACATGGTAGGGGCGAATGCCACCTGCTGCTGGCGCTCCAGGTTGTTCGTCGTCGAACCGCATTCGAGGTCGATGGTGCCGTTGGCCATCAGCGGGATGCGGTTGGCCGACGTCACGGGGCTCATCACCACTTTCAGTTCGCTCAGGCCCAGGTGCTTTTGCAGGGCCGTGACGACTTTCATGCACAGGTCGATCGAATAACCCTGGTATTGCTGTTTGTCATCGAGATAGGAGAAGGGAACGGAGCCGTCGCGCACACCGAGGGTGACGGAACCGGCTTTCTTGATCTTGGCCAAGGTGCCGGTCAATTCCTGAGCCTGGACTGGCGACATGCTGCTGATGACGCCGACGCTGAGCAGCGTGGCGATGATTTTGGTCAATTTCATAAATTCTCCTGGGCGGACAAACCGGATGTACTCCGAACGAAACAACTGTGGTGCAGACGCCACCAATGGAATTAATTTTATTTCATTTTCAGCGCCGGACTAGCCGTTTTCTGCGATTGCCCTCAAATAGGCGCTATACGCGCGCCTGAATCAGCGCGGCTGTAGCATTTTTCCTACTGATTTTCCCTTCCCGATTTATTTTGCCGGCGCCAGCCCCGCCAACTCCTCTTCTTGCGCCTCATCGTCCATATTCGCCTGCTGGCGTTGCCACATCTGCGCATACAAGCCATTCGCGGCCAGCAATTGCGGATGCGTGCCCCGCTCGACGATGCGGCCATGGTCGAGCACCAGGATTTGCTGGGCGTCGGCCACCGTCGACAAACGGTGCGCAATGACCAGGGTGGTACGGTTCCTGGCGATGTCCTTCAGCTGCGCCTGGATGGCCTGCTCGGCCTTGGAATCAAGCGCCGAGGTGGCTTCATCGAAGATCAAAATAGCCGGGTCTTTCAGCAAGGTGCGGGCAATCGCCACGCGCTGCTTTTCGCCGCCCGACAGTTTCAAGCCCCGCTCGCCCACCATGGAGTTGTAGCCATCTGGCAAGCTTTCAATAAAATCATGGATCGATGCCGCTTTGGCGGCCGCCACGATGGCATCCTTGCTGGCGCCCGGCTTGCCGTAGGCGATGTTGTATTCGATGGTGTCGTTGAACAGCACCGTGTCCTGCGGCACGATGCCGATGGCCGCGCGCAGGGAATCCTGGGTGATGCCGCGCAAGTCCTGGCCATCGATGGTGATGCCGCCGCCATCGACTTCATAGAAGCGGAACAGCAAGCGCGACAGGGTCGACTTGCCCGAGCCGCTATGCCCCACCACAGCCGTGGTGGTACCGGCGGGGATCTGGAAATCCACGTCGAACAGGATTTGCCGCTTGGCTTCGTAGCTGAAATTCACATGGTCAAAACGCACGGCTGCGCCCCGCGTGACGAGCGGCTTGGCTTCCGGCGTGTCGGCAATTTCGCGGTTTTCGTTCAGCAAGGAAAACAGGCGTTCCATGTCGGCCAGGCTTTGCTTGATTTCGCGGTAGATGACCCCTAAAAAATTGAGGGGAATATACAGCTGGATCATGAAGGCATTCACCAGCACCAGGTCGCCCAGGGTCATCGTGCCGGCGATCACGCCCACCGTGGCGCGCCATAAAATCAAGGTGACAGCCGTGGCGATGATCAAGGACTGGCCCGTATTGAGCAGGGACAGGGAAGTCTGCGATTTCACGGCCGCCGATTCATAGCGCTGCAAGCCTTCGTCGTAGCGCTTCGCTTCGTAATCCTCGTTGCCGAAGTATTTCACGGTTTCATAGTTGATCAGCGAATCGATGGCCTTGGTATTGGCTTTTGAATCGAGGTCGTTCATGGTGCGGCGGAAATGCGTGCGCCAGTTCGTCACCAGCACGGTAAACGCGATATAGGACACCAGCGCCACGGCCGTGATGACGGTGAACCAGATGTCGTAATGCAAGACCAGGTAGCCGAGCACGAGGGTGATTTCCACCAGGGTCGGCAAGATGTTGAACAAGGTATAGGAAATGAGCGAGCCGACGCTGCGCGTGCCCCGTTCGATGTCGCGCGTCATGCCGCCCGTCTGGCGGTTCAAGTGAAAGCGCAGGGACAGCGCATGCAGGTGGCGGAATACTTGCAGCGCGATGGTGCGCACGGCCCGTTGCGTGACCCGCGCAAACAGGAATTCTCGCAATTCCGTAAACAGGGTGGTCGACAGGCGCAGCAAGCCATATGCCACCAGCAAGCCGACGGGCAGCACCAGCAGCGCCTGCGGATGGGCCGCCGTGATCGTCATGGCGTCGACGAGTTTTTTCAGGATCAGGGGCACGCCCACGTTGGCCAGCTTGGCGCCCACCAGACATAGCAGCGCCAGCAACACCCGCCATTTGTAGACCCACAGATACGGCAGCAAGGTCTTGATGGTGGCGAAATCGCTGTGGCTGGCGGAAGCTGGCGAGCGGGGAGGAGGGGGAGTCTGGGAACGGCGCATGGCGAAGGTCGGCTTTTTATGGTTCAATCGGGGCAATTGTAGCCTTTCATGAGAATAAAAGATGAGCACCTCCCCCGACCGCCCCGACAACTGCCTCGCCTCCGGCCTGCCCGCCGGAAAAATGCCGGAATTGCGCATGATGCCCGCGCCGTCGGACGCCAATGTGTACGGCGACGTGTTCGGCGGCTGGATCATGGCGCAGGTCGATATCGCCGGTTCCTTGCCGGCCACGCGGCGTGCCAACGGCCGCGTCGCCACCATTGCCGTCAATTCCTTCGTCTTCAAAAACCCCGTCTTCGTCGGCGATCTGCTCTCCTTCTACGCCGACATCGTCAAGGTTGGCAATACCTCGATCACCGTCAATGTCGAGGTGTATGCCGAGCGCAACCGCCTGCAGGCATGCATCGTGAAAGTCACGGAAGCAACCCTGATCTACGTGGCGACGGACTCCGACCGCAAGCCGCGCAAGGTGCCGCCCATCGAGACCTTGCTGTCGCCTTGATTGTCGCTGTTACATTAATCCCACGTTTTATTTTCAGACGGCATGGATAGCCAGCGCCGCATCTTTCTGCAGAGCGCCGCGCGCATCGGTGCGCTGGCCGCCGCTGGCAGCGTGCTGTCCGGTTCCAGTGCGGGCGCCGCCACGCGCCTGAATGGCGCCGGCTACCCGTTTGCGCTCGGTGTCGCTTCCGGTTCGCCCTTGCCGGACGCCGTCGTGCTGTGGACACGCATCTGCTACGACCCGCTGCACGCGGCCGCCACGCCCGCCATCGCCCTGAACGTGCGCTGGGAAGTGGCTGACGATGAAGGTTTTCGCCGCATCGCCGCCAAGGGCCAGGCCACGGCCACACCCGCCCTCGCGCATAGCGTGCACGTCGACGTGGGCGGTTTGACACCCGGGCGCTGGTATTGGTACCGCTTCATGCTGGGCGACGCCGTCAGCCCCGTGGGCCGCACGCGCACGGCGCCCGCCGCCGATACCCTGCCCGCCTCGCTGAAACTGGCCGTCGCCTCGTGCCAGCACTGGGAATTCGGCGCGTATGCGGCGCACCGGCACATCGCCGCGGCCGCGCCCGACCTGGTGGCCTTCCTCGGCGATTACATCTATGAATGGGGTCCGTACCAGTTGCAGCATCCGAGCCGGGCCGTGCGCACGCATGAAAGTTTCAGCCTGGACGACTACCGCGCCCGCTACGCGCAATACAAGAGCGACCGCGATTTGCAGGGCGCGCACCTGGCCGCGCCATGGATCGTCACCTGGGACGACCATGAAGTGGCCAACGATTACGGCAATGACCGCGACGAGTTGCTCACGCCCACCTTTTTGCAGCGCCGCGCGGCCGCCTACCAGGCGTTTTATGAACACATGCCGCTACGGCTGCTACCGCTGGGACGGCGGGGCTTCGTCGACATGCGCATCTACCAGCGCTATGACTGGGGCAGGCTGGCGCGCTTTCACGTGCTGGATGACCGGCAATACCGCGCCTATCACGCGTGCGCCAGGCCGGGTCGCGGCGGCTCCAATTCCGTTACTACGCGCAACTGTCCCGACCTGCTGAAACCGCAGCGCACCATGCTGGGCGAGGAACAGCAGCGCTGGCTGCAAGCCGGCCTCGATGATTCTCCCGCGCGCTGGAATATCCTGGCCCAGCAAACCCTGATGGCGCAATCGAGCCAGGTGCCCATCCTGCGGCCCGGCGACGAACGCATCTGGACCGATGGCTGGGACGGCTATCCGCTGGCGCGCCAGCACCTGCTCGACGCCTTGCGCAGCAGCAAGGCCAGCAACCCGCTGGTGCTGTCGGGCGACGTGCACACTTTTTATGCCACGGAACTGAGCCGCAATGCCATGCGGCCCACCGGCAAGGACAATCCCGTCCTGGCCACGGAGTTTTGCGGTACCTCCATCACCTCGAGTTCCCGCCCGCAGGCACGGACGCAGCAGTACGTGGCGATGAACCCGCACATCCGTTACGGACGCAGCGACAAGCGCGGCTATATGTGGATGGAAATCACGCCGGAGAAAACCACGACCCTGTTCCAGGGCCTGGAGAACGTGCGCGACAGCACCTCTGCCATCGCGACACTGGCCAGCTTTGTCGTGCGCGACGGCAGGGCTGGCTTGCAAAGCTGAAGCCTAGGCAACCTTCTTTTCATCGCGCAACTGACGGCGCAAGATCTTGCCGACATTGGTCTTCGGCAACTCATCGCGGAACTCGATGTATTTCGGTTTCTTGTAGGCCGTCAATTCATGCTTGCAATGCTCGCGGATCTGTTCCACCGTCAGGTTTGGATCCTTGCGCACGACAAACACTTTCACAGCTTCGCCCGCGTTGGCATCCGGCACGCCGATGCATGCGCACTCGAGCACGCCCGGGCACGAAGCGACCACGTCTTCCACCTCGTTCGGATACACATTGAAGCCGGACACAATGATCATGTCTTTCTTGCGGTCCACGATCTTCACATAGCCACGCTCATCCATGACACCCACGTCGCCCGTCTTGAAGAAACCGTCGGCCGTCATCGACTTGGCCGTCTCGTCCGGACGCTGCCAGTAGCCCGCCATCACTTGCGGGCCGCGCACGGCGATCTCGCCCGGCTCGCCCAGCGGCACTTCCACGCCATCGTCGTTCAGGATCGCCACTTCCGTCGAAGGGAAAGGCAAGCCGATGGTGCCCGTAAATTCCGTGATATCGACGCGGTTACCCGTCACCACGGGTGAAGTTTCCGACATGCCATAGCCTTCGATCAGCGGGCAGCCCGTCAGCTTCAGCCAGCGCTCGGCCACGTTGCGCTGCAAGGCCATGCCACCGCCATTGCACACTTTGTAGCTGGAGAAGTCGAGCTTGGCGAAGTCGGCATTGTTTAGCAGCGCGTTGTACAAGGTATTGACGGCCGGGAAAACGACGATCTTGTGCTTGGACAATTCCTTGACGAAACCGGGGATGTCGCGCGGGTTGGGAATCAATACGTTCAAGCCGCCCACGCGCATGCCCATGAGGGCGCTGACCGTCAGCGAATAGATGTGATACAGGGGCAAGGCGCACATGAATCCCATCGAGGTGGCGCGCATTTCCTTGGTCATCACGGGTGAAATCCACGCCTCGTTTTGCAGCACGTTGGCGATCACGTTACGGTGCAACAACATCGCGCCTTTCGACACGCCCGTCGTGCCGCCCGTGTATTGCAGGAAGACGATATCGTCATGCCCCTGCTGCACCGGCGTCAGGCTCAGGCGTGCGCCTTCGGCCAGCATCTTGTTGAAGCTGATGGCGCCCGGCAAGGAAAACGCGGGCACCATTTTCTTGATCTTGCGCACGACGAAGTTGACAATCGTGCCTTTTAGTCCACCCAGCATGTCGCCCATGGTGGCGACGATCACATGCTTGACCTGGGTATGCGGCAGCACCTGCTCGACCGTGGTGGCGAAGTTTTCCAGCACGATGATCGCTTCGCTGCCCGAATCGACCAGCTGATGCTGCAATTCACGCGGCGTGTACAGCGGATTGACATTGACCACCGTATAGCCGGCGCGCAGGATCGCCGCCATCGCCACCGGATACTGCAGCACGTTCGGCAGCATGATCGCCACGCGCGCGCCCGTCTTCAGGCCCTTGCTTTGCAGCCAGGCTCCCATCTGCAGCGACAGCTTGTCGAGCTCGCGATAGGTAAGGAATTTATCCATGCACACGAAGGCGTTGCGGTCCGCATATTTCTGGAACGACTCTTCCAGCAAATGCGTGACGGAACGGTATTGCGTGCAATCAATCTCTGCGGGAACGCTGTCCGGGTACGACTTCAACCAAATCTTGTCCATCTCGCCTCATCTTTATCTGTAAAAGGGATGCGCCTCCTGGCACATCCCACACTGTTTATGTTGCTATCTTCGTTTCGTCACGCAGGGCGCGACGCAAAATCTTGCCGACGTTGGTCTTCGGCAGCTCATCGCGGAACTCGATGTATTTCGGCCGCTTGTAGCCTGTGAATTGTTCCTTGCAATACGCGGCCAGCACTGCCTGGGTCAGGTTCGGATCCTTACGCACGACAAATACTTTCACGGCCTCGCCCGAGTGTTCGTCCGGCACGCCCACGCAGGCGCACTCGAGTACGCCCGGATGGGCCGCGATGACGGCTTCCACTTCATTCGGATACACATTGAAGCCGGAGACGAGGATCATGTCTTTCTTGCGGTCGACGATCTTCACGTAGCCGCGCTCATCCATGATGCCCACGTCACCGGATTTAAAGTATCCATCGGGCGTCATGACCTTGGCCGTTTCATCGGGACGGTTCCAGTAGCCGCTCATCACTTGCGGGCCGCGGATGGCGATTTCGCCCGTCTGCCCCAGCGGCACTTCCTTGCCGTCATCGTCGAGGATGGCGATATCGGTCGACGGAATCGGCAAGCCGATGGTGCCGGAGAACGCCGTGCTGTCGGCGCGGTTGCAGGTAGCGACAGGCGACGTTTCCGACAGGCCATAACCTTCGATGATGGACACGCCCGTCACTTGCAGCCACTTGTCGTTGACGGCTTGCTGCACTGCCATGCCGCCGCCATTGGCGATCTTCAAGCCCGAGAAATCAAGCTTGGCGAAATCGGCGTGGTTCACCAGCGCGTTATACAGCGTATTGACCGCTGGCAGCAGGTTGAATTTGTACTTGCCCAGCTCCTTGATCAGGCCGGGGATATCGCGCGGGTTCGGGATCAGGATATTCAGCGCGCCCACGCGCGTGCCCCACATGGCGCACGCCGTCAGGGCAAAGATATGGTACAGCGGCAAGGCGCAGACGATGATCAGCTGCTCCTTGCTGTTCTGGTCGAGCGCCGCGCCCGACCACGCTTCGCTCTGCAGCACGTTGGCGATCACATTGCGGTGGCTCAAGGTCGCGCCTTTCGACACGCCCGTCGTGCCGCCTGTGTATTGCAGGAAGGCAGCGTCATTGATGCTCAGCTCGACAGGCGTGAGTTTCATGCGGCTGCCCAGCGCCAGCGCCTGCTTGAAACGCATGGCGTTCGGCAAGGAGTACGCGGGCACCATCTTCTTGACGTTGCGCACGACAAAATTGACGATCATGCCCTTCAAGCCGCCCAGCATTTCGCCCATGCTGGCGACGACGATGTGCTTGACGGCCGTCTTGCCCAGCACTTGCTCTAGCGTATGGGCAAAGTTTTCCAGCACGATGATGGCTTCGCTGCCCGAATCGTTGAGCTGATGCTCGAGTTCGCGCGGCGTATATAGCGGATTGACGTTGACCACCGTGTAGCCGGCGCGCAGGACGGCGGCAATGGCCACCGGATACTGCAGCACGTTTGGCATCATCAGAGCGACACGCGCGCCCTTCTTCAGGCCACGGCTTTGCAGCCAGGCACCCAGCTGGCGCGAATAGGTGTCGAGTTCGGCATAGGTGAGAAATTTGTCCATGCAGACATAGGCATTGCGATCCGCATATTTTTGAAACGCTTCTTCCAGCAAATGTACCAGCGAACGATATTGATCAGGATTGATGTCGGCAGGTACGCCAGGCGGGTACGACTTCAGCCAAATTTTGTCCATCCTGTGCCTCTTGTCTCGAATAATCGTGGGGGAGCCGGCGCACCCTGCCGGCGCGGATCATTGCTGCGGATTCTGTCGTCCGGCAGTCAGTTTGAGCATTCTGACGAGCAATTGCTCTATGCTACTAATGCGATGCTATCGGGCGCCGGGCTTCCATGCAAGCGCTTTCAACAGTATTCGAGCGGCAACTCTAGGGGTATTTTATGCTGCAATGCAACATGCCAAATACACTGTTGCAGGATCGTTTGCCCTGACGTGCGAGACAATCTTTACGGGTCAGGGGCTGGACAATTGTTCCAGCGCCTGCCTGCGCTCAGGCTTCTTGATCTGGGCCATTGTGTGCACTGCAGCATAAAAAGCACGAAAGTTCTTTTTTTCTTCCAGCAATTTTTTGAAGGCAGGCAAAAATTCATTGTAGGTAGACACGGATGCCAGGTGCGCATTGCTCAATGGCTGCTCGAACCAGCGGTCGTAACCGGCAAAACCACCCCAGTTTGTCTTCACGACCTGATACGCGTCTTGCAATGCCGCAAACACCTGCGCCTTGCGCGCCCGCTTGTCCGCATCGCTGGCGTCGCTCGCATACACTGACTCCAGTTCACCCCGGTATTTCAGCAGCAGGGCGAGGAAATCCTGGCGCCGCGCCGCGTACTGGGCGTACGCCGCGCGCATGGCGTCGTTGCCCTCGCGCGCCAGCCAGCGCTGCACGCCCGCCTCTTCCACGGCACTGGCAAACGACTCGTTGAAGGCCGAATCACCGGGCACGTACACCACCTGGTGCGCCAGTTCATGGAAGATCAGGCGCGCCAGCTCCGCATCGTTGTAATTGATAAAGGTCGACAGCAGGGGATCGTCGAACCAGCCCAGGGTGGAATACGCGGGCACGCCGCCCACCTGCACGTCGTAATGCTGGGCCCGCAGTTCGTCGGCATACGCGAGCGCCTCCTCCTTGCTGTAATAGCCGCGGTAATTGACGCAGCCGGCAATGGGAAAACACCATTGCAGCGGCTGCAGCGACAGTTCCGGCGTGGCCACCACGTTCCACAGCACGAACGGGCGCCGCAGGGAGGCGTAATTCTTGTAGCTGCCATTGTCGGGCAAGTCCAGCTCGCTGAC
The DNA here is from genome assembly GCF_002735685.1 of Janthinobacterium sp. BJB301. Classification (NCBI taxonomy): domain Bacteria; kingdom Pseudomonadati; phylum Pseudomonadota; class Betaproteobacteria; order Burkholderiales; family Oxalobacteraceae; genus Janthinobacterium; species Janthinobacterium sp. BJB301. Next base: position 1,343,733 of record NZ_PDZJ01000002.1, read on the forward strand.
GGCAAAGCGGCGAATTTGCTGCGCCTTGGCCAGACGCACTTTCAGGCGCGGCTCGGTGGCCGGGTCGTCGAGCCAGTCGCCGATGGGCCGCGCGCCCGACCACAAGGCATATTGCCCCTGCGCCGCTTGCGTGTAGTAGCGCAGCTGCGTGCAGCCGCCCAGCAGCAGGCACACCGTGCCGACAAGCAAGCGGGCCGGCCAGCGCGCCATGCTCAGGCAGCCTTTTCCACTTCGACCAGCGTATCGTAGAAGGTCGGCGCGCGGCCCATGTCCGTCAAGCGCTGGCTGGTCACTTCATTGGCATTCTTGCCGTCGCTGGCGAGTTTCTTCCACCACACGGACAAGCCCACGACCAGGCCCCGTCTCGCCTTGTCAGTCACCCTGGCCTTGGCCATAAAACTGCCGCGGTCATTGAAGATGCGCACCATGTCGCCGGCCGCGATGCCGCGTGCGGCGCAATCGTCAGGATGGATATCGAGGTGCGGCTCGCCTTCGGCCGCGCGCAGGCTTTTGACGTTGACGAACGTGGAATTGAGGAAATTGCGTGCCGGCGGGGAAATCATGGCCAGCGGATAACGGGCCGCCAGTGCAGGATTGCTGGCTTGCGATTCGTGCGGTGCGATATACGCCGGCAAGGGATCGAGTCCCGCCTGCGCCATGGCGCTGGAATAGAACTCGCACTTGCCCGATGGCGTGGGGAAACCGCCCTCGGCAAATGGCGCCTCGGCCATGGCGAGCTTTTGCCAGCCCGTGCGTTTCAGCGATTCCCAGTCGAAATGCACGGCGCGCGCATCCGTCGCATCGAACGCCTTGGCCGCCAGCGCATCGTCGCTTTCCTGGAAGCACGGGTCATCAAAGCCCATGTGCTGTGCCAGCAAGCGGAAGATTTCCGTATTCGCTTTCGCTTCGCCCAGCGGCGCGACGGCCGCATTGTTCGCCATCATGTACAGGTGGCCGTAGGTGGAATGCGCATCGACGTGTTCCAGCTGCGTGGTGGCGGGCAGCACGATGTCGGCGTAATCGACGGTATCGGTCTGGAAGTGTTCGAGCACGACCGTAAACAAATCCTCGCGGGCAAATCCCTGCGCCACTTTCGAGGAATCGGGCGCCACCGCCAGGGGATTCGAGTTGTAGACGATCACGGCCTCCACTTGCGGACCGAACTCGGCGGAACTTGCTTTCAATAAATCGTCGCCGATGGTGCTCATGTTGATGGTGCGCGGCGTGCCTTTCAATAAATCCGGGCGCTGCAGGGCCTTGCGGTTGACGGGGAAGGAACCCGAGCTCGACAGTTGCATGCCGCCGGCCGGATGGCGCCAGGCGCCCGTCAGCGCGGGCAGGCAGGCGATATTGCGCACGGCCATGCCGCCGCCATGCACGCGCTGCACGCCGTAGTTGGCACGGATGGCGGCGCCCTCGCCAGAGCGGCATGCCTGGCCGTACAGGCGCGCCAGTTCCACCACTTCAGTGGCTGTGATGCCGCACACCTCGGCCACGCGCTCGGGTGGCCATTCCAGGGCCCGCTGTTTCAGTTCAGCATAGCCGATCGTGTACTGCGCGATATAGTCATGGTCGATCAGGTCTTCGGTGATCAGCACATGCATCAAGCCCAGCGCCAGGGCCGCATCGGTCCCCGGCAGCAAGGCGACATGCTGGTGGCACTTTTCGGCCGTCAGCGAACGGTAGGGGTCGATGGCGATCAAGGTGGCGCCATTGCGCTTGGCCTCTTGCGCGCGCATCCAGAAGTGCAAGTTCGAGGCGATCGGGTTGCCGCCCCAGATAATGATCAATTTCGCGTTCTGGAACTGCTCCATGTCCGTGCCGATGCTGGCGCCCACCGTGTAGCGGTAACCGGTGGCACCGGCCGAGGCACAAATGGTGCGGTCCAGCAGGGAAGCGCCGAGCTGGTTGAAGAAGCGCGACGACATCGATTCGCCCTGCACCAGGCCCATGGTGCCACAGTAGCTGTACGGCAAGATCGCCTGCGGATCGCGCGCGGCGATCGGTTTCAAGCGCGCCGCGATGATCTGCAATGCCTCTTCCCAGCTGATGCGCTCGAACTTGCCTTCCCCCTTCTTGCCCACGCGGCGCAGCGGATGCAGCAGCCGGTCCGCATGGTAGGTACGCTCCGTGAAGCGCGACACCTTCGTGCACAGCACGCCAGCCGTGGTCGGATGGTCGGGATCGCCCTTGACGGCGGTGGCCACCCCATCGGTCACGGTGACCAGCAAGGCGCAGGTATCGGGGCAATCGAGCGGGCAGGCGGCGCGCACTTGGGTGGTGGTCATGGGGCAATCCGAAAACGTTGGGGGAAGGCGATACTGTAAACCATTCCGCGCGCTTGCTGTTGGCGCCGTGGCAAGCACGTCCGTGCGCTGGATTTACCCGGCAAACAAGGGCTACAATGCACTATTAGCCGCGCCTGTTTTTGATCAAACGAGCGCGGTCCGGCGCGCCATACATTGCTGCGTGCCAGCATCCACAGGAGAGTCCCATGAAACTAGTTGATCCGATCTTGGCGTTTCAATCCGAGCTGCAAGGTATCCGCCGCGACCTGCACGCGCATCCCGAGCTGTGCTACGAAGAACAGCGCACCTCGGACGTGGTCGCCGCCAGACTGACGGAATGGGGCATTCCCGTGGTACGCGGCCTGGGCCGCACTGGCGTGGTCGGCATCATCAAAAATGGTACTTCGACACGCGCCATCGGCTTGCGCGCCGATATGGATGCCTTGCCGATGCAGGAAATGAATACCTTCGAGCATGCTTCACGCCATCCGGGCAAGATGCACGCCTGCGGCCATGACGGCCACACGGCCATGCTGCTGGGCGCCGCCCATTACCTGGCGCAACACCGCAACTTCGATGGCACGGTCTACCTCGTCTTCCAGCCAGCAGAGGAAGGCGGCGCCGGCGCGCGCGAAATGATTGAAGACGGCTTGTTTACCCGCTTCCCCATGGATGCCATCTACGGCATGCACAACTGGCCGGGCGCCGAAACGGGCACCCTGAGCGTGGTAGAGGGGCCAATGATGGCGTCAAGCAATGAATTCCACGTCACCGTCAAAGGCAAGGGCGCCCATGCGGCCCAGCCCCACAAGGGCATCGACCCCGTCATGGTGGCCGTGCAAATCGCGCAAAGCTGGCAAACCGTCATCACGCGCAACAAGAGCCCGCTCGACACGGCCGTGCTGTCGATCACGCAAATCCATGCGGGCAGCGCCACCAATGTGATTCCCGATGACGCCAGCCTGGTCGGCACCGTGCGCACCTTCACCACGCCCGTGCTGGACTTGATCGAAGAGCGCATGCGAGAAATCGCCGTGCACACGGCCGCCGCCTTTGGCGCGGAGGTCGACTTTCACTTCAAGCGCAACTATCCGCCGCTGGTCAACCACGCGAAAGAAACGGCGTTTGCCGTCGAAGTCATGCAAAGCGTGGTGGGCGCGGACAAGGTCAACGCGAATGTCGAGCCGACCATGGGCGCGGAAGATTTTGCTTTCTTCCTGCAAGAAAAGGCCGGCTGCTACATCTTCATCGGCAATGGCGATGGCGAGCACCGCGATGGTGGCCATGGCCTGGGTCCGTGCGTCTTGCACAATGGCAGCTACGACTTTAACGACAAGCTGCTGCCCATCGGTGCCAGTTTCTGGGTCAAGCTGGCCGAAGCGAGCCTGCCCATCGCTTGATTTATCCCAGCTTATCCGGACCGGTGCCCAGGCGCTGCCCCGGATTCAACGCTTCCAGGGCCAGCAAGGCTGCCGCATGGTCCGCCGTCGGGTAGGTGGCGGCGATGCTTTCATAGCGCTGCGTCACCAGTTGCGTCACCGGCAAGGTGACGTGTGCAGCCTCGGCCGCCGCGAGGATATTGTGCATATCCTTGACCTGGCTCTTCACTTGGCCGCCAGCAACAAAATTGCGCTCCAGCATGCGCTGGCCATGCACCTCTAAAATCTTGCTTTCGGCAAAACCGCCACGGATCGCTGCCCGTACAGCGCTCGCATCGGCGCCGGCCGCCTGTGCCAGCAACAGCGCCTCGGCCACGATATTCAGGGTGGCGCCGACGATCAGCTGATTGCACAACTTGGCGACCTGGCCACTGCCGGCCGGTCCCACCAGGGTCGGGCGCCCCATGGCCGTCAAGATATGCTCCACGCGCGCATAATCGCCGGTGCTGGCGCCAGCCATGATGGCCAGGTTGCCTGCCTGGGCCCCACCGACGCCGCCCGACACGGGCGCATCGATGAAGGCATGGCCTGCCGCGTGCAAGATGGCATGAAATTGCTGGGCTTCTGATTGCTTGGTGGAACTCATGTCTATCCATAGCGCCCCAGTTGCCAGGGCCGGCAACGCGTCCTGCAGCACCTGCGCCACGATGGGACCGGCTTCCAGCATCGAGATGACCACGTCCGCGCCATTGACCGCCTCAGCCACGGAAACGGCGGGCTGCGCGCCTGCCGCACGCAGGACTTGGGCCTTGCTGTGCGTGCGATTCCAAATTGTGACAGAATATCCAACGTGCAGCAGGCGCCGGACCATCGGATCCCCCATCAGACCGATACCGAGAAATGCGATTTTTGTAGAGAATGTCAATTGAACCCCTGAGATCAACAAGTGGCGAAAGCGGCAGGCAAAGCAAGCTTGCGTCTGCGCAAACAAGACAACAGCCTATCGGCCAATTTTACGATGAAAGCCTCTATGTTCTTCAAGAAGAATCTCCTCAAATCCATCGCCGCCGTGACCGCGCTGATGGCGGCCAATGCCGGCTTTGCTGCCGACGGCAAACTGATCGACTCCGTCTACGGCGAATATGCCAAGGGCGTGAAGGTACAAATGGTACGCGCCGGCGTGACCTCGAACTGGGATACGGCCTGGTTCGTATCGAATGGCACGCAGCTGAGCGGTTACTGGGATGCCAGCATTGGCGGCTGGGATGCCAAGAGCTATCAGAATGTCCCTGGCCAGCATCAAAAACTGTGGGACCTGGGCTTTACCCCCGTTTTCCGTTTTGAAAATACGAATAAGCTGGGTTTTTATGCGGAAGCCGGCATCGGCGTGCACATGCTGTCGAAACTGTACAACAACGATGATGACCGCCTGTCGACCCACTTCCAGTTCGGCGACCATATCGGCGTCGGCTATGTCTTCAATAACAAATGGGAAGTCGCTGCGAAGATCCAGCATTTCTCGAACGGCGGCTACAAGAAACCAAATAGCGGCGTCAATTACCTGAACGTCAAAGTCGCTTACCATTTTTAATGGTTGTGATACATGACAAAGGCAGCGCATAGCGCTGCCTTTTTTACGCCTGCTGAACCACCGAACACCCGGGGTCAGACCCTCCACACCGCCAACGCCAGATTCGGCGCCAACGCGGGATGGGGGTCTGACCCCAGCCTTTGCTGTTGGGTTGCCCCGTCAATGTCCAGACGAAAAAAAACCCGACCATTGCTGATCGGGTTTTTCTCAAGAAATAACAGCCTGGGCTGTTGCTTCAAATAACAAGCCTGACGATAACCTACTTTCACACTGGTTGCAGCACTATCATCGGCGCAAAGTTGTTTCACGGTCCTGTTCGGGATGGGAAGGGGTGGGACCAACTTGCTATGGTCATCAGGCATAAC